>NZ_DS995298.1 GCF_000155895.1 Candidatus Pelagibacter sp. HTCC7211 | reverse complement strand
TCATATTAATAAATTATGTAAATTTTTAGATTTAAATAAAACGATTTTTACAAAAAAAATTATGAAAAAAGAAAATTTACCTCGAATTATAGATAGGTTTGAAAGGGTAGATAAATTAAAAAAAATTAAAAGTAAAGTTAGTCAAAATAAATTTGAGAAACTATTAAAATTAGAAAAATTTTATAACAACAATTAGTTTTATTATGGTAATTTGGATTTTAGGTTTATCTGGTGCTGGAAAAAGTTTTTTGAGCACAAAACTTAAAAAAGAACTTAACAATGATTATGGAGAATTTATAATTTTAGATGGAGATGTGATAAGAAAAGTCTTTGATAATGATTTAGGCTTTTCAATTAAAGACAGAAATATTAATGCATCAAGAATTTCAAAGTTAGCACATTTCTTAAGTCAAAATAAGGTAAATGTAATTGTTTCAGTGCTATCTTTATTTCCTGATTGGCTTGAATGGAATAGAAAAAACATAAAAGAATATTATGAAATTTATATAGATGTACCAATATCTATTTTAAAAGAGAGAAACAACAAGAATGTATATTTTAAAGATGGCATAGAGAACAAAAGTGTTGTTGGAGTTGATATTGAGTTTATACGGCCAAAAAATTCAGACTTAAAAATTGTAAACAGTTTTGATGAAAATTCTTTAAATAATAATCTAAAACTGATTAAAGAATTAATAAAAAAAAATGATTAATATATTATATTGCGTTTTTTTTATTCTATTTTTAGAAATATTTTTAATTTTTATAGTTCATCATAATAAAAAAAACTTTCAGTGGCTAATAACTGAAAATGAAGAATATCCAGATTTTAAAAAAGAGAATGTAAATAATTTTTTTAAATCAAGTTATAATAAAAGTTTTGGCTGGCTAAAAAGACCTAATATTACTGATTATCACGATAAACTAAAAAAAAAGACAAAATTTTCAATTGATACATCGGGAGCTAGAAAATCTAAATTTACTCATTTAAAAAAAAAAATAGAAGCTTATGGGGACTCCTTCGTTTTTGGTCGTTATGTTAAAGATGATCAAGTGTGGACAGAAATTTTATCAAAAAAAATGAATTCTCATATTATAAATTATGGAGTTGGAAACTTTGGATTTGACCAAGCTCTTCTAAGATATGAAAAAAATAAACATAGAAATTCAATTTTTACTATTATTGGGGTGGTTCCAGAAACTATTAACAGAATACATTCAACTTGGAAAAATTACTTAGAATTTGGTAATATTTATGGTTTTAAACCTAGTTTTTTTCTAAATGGTGAAAAATTAAAATTAAGGAAAAATCCAATATCAAAAAAAAAAGATTTTCATAAAAATAAGATTATTAAAATAATAGAGACTGTATCAAAGAATGATATTTTTTATAAAAAAAAGTTTAAAAAATTTCAGTTTCGTAAGCCATACCTTTTATCTTTTTTTAGAAATTTTAATTTTAATTGTAAATTATTTATAAATTTTTTTTTATTTTTGTTTAGTAAACATAAAGATAAGAAAAAATATCTTTTTCCCCTTTATTATTCAAATAATATTGAGAGCGCAAACAGACTTTATACAGATAAAAAAAGTATAAAGTTATTTAGTTTGTTAATTAAAAGATTTAAAAATATTTCAAGAAAAAAGAATTCAGTTCCTATAATTATAATATTTCCTCAAAGAAGAGATATTGAGCTTTATAGAAAAAAAAAAAATTATTATTGCAGTTTTTTCAATTCAATTAAAGATATAAAGATAATAGATTTGACAAATTTTTTATCTAAAAAAAATATAAAAAAAATTTATCTCGATGAAGAACATGGAGGTCATTTGACAGCTTATGGAAATAGAGTGGTAACAAAAAAAATACAAGAAGAATTAAATTATGCTTGAAACAAAAGGCAATACACTAAAAACACTAGAAAATAAAATTGAATTATTTTTAACACCTAAGTCTGTAATTTTTAATATCTCTGAATGGATTGATCACAAACAAAATATAATAAATACTATTAAAACAAAATTTAAAAAAAAAATAATATTTAGATCATCAACTACTTTTGAAGACACAAATAAACAGTCAGCTGCTGGGGCTTTTGACTCTGTATTAAATATTAATGCAAAAAATGATCAGGAAATAACAAAATCTATAAATAAAGTTATCAAAAGTTATAAAAAAAAAATTAAAAAAATTTCTGAACAACAAATTTTAGTACAAGAAATGATTCAAAACATTAAAATGAGTGGTGTAATTTTTACAGGAAATAACCTTGGCTATGAGAATTATTATACAATAAATTATGATGATGTAACTGGTAGAACAGATACAGTAACCTCGGGAAATACAGCTTACTCAAATAAGACACTTTATATATATAAAGATAAAAAAAATTTTTTAAGATCACCTAGATTTAAAGAATTGATAAGCGCAACTAAAGAAGTTGAAAATTGTTTTAATACTCCTCTGGACATAGAATTTTGTATGACAAAAAAAAATCAATTATATTTGTTTCAGGTTAGACCAATAGTTTTAAAAAAAAATTTATCAAAAAGATTTACAAAAAAAGATATTAATAAAAAATTAGAACTTGAATATTATAAAATTAAGAAATTTTTTAAAAAAAAAAATGTGCCTGTGTTAAATGGCAAAACAACTATGTTCAGCCAAATGTCAGATTGGAATCCTGCTGAAATGATTGGACAATTTCCTTCCAAATTAAGTTATAGCCTTTATTCTAAATTAATTACAGATAGATGCTGGTTAATTGCAAGAAAAAAAATGGGCTATAAGTTTTTTAAAGATAGTTCTTTAATGAAAAGTTTTGCTGGTAGGCCTTATATTGATATTCGTAAAAGTTTAAATTCTTTATTGCCAAAAGATTTGAATAAAAATATTTCTCAAGAACTAATTGATAAAAGTATATTAAAATTAAAAGTTCATCCTTCGTCACATGATAAAATTGAATTTGATCTTTTTCCAACATGTTTTTCATTTCAAATAAAAAAAAAGTTAAAAAATTTGGGGTATAAAAAAAATCATCATGATATAGAGAATAAATTACTTAAAATATTTCTAATCAATTTAAAAAATAAAAATCATGGTAGTATAAAATATAATCTAAAAAAAATTGAAATTTTAAATAAAAAACAAAAAGAAAAAAATTATGATAAAAAATTTAATGTTTTATCGATTAAAGGAATTATTAAAGATCTTAAAAAATATGGAATTATACCTTTTTCAATTTTAGCAAGACATGGTTTTGTTGCCAAAGATATATTAATTTCTTTGAAAGAAATTAAAATCTTAAGCGAGATAGATGTTGAAAATTTTTTAAGGTCTTTCTCAACAGTGACTACAGACTTTTTAAATGATCAAGTTTTGTTAAAGAATAAACAACTATCATATAAAGGTTTTTTAAATAAATATGGTCATTTACGAGCTGGAACTTACGATATTAAATCTAATAATTACTCTAAAATGAGTAAAAAAATTTTAATTAATGATGATGTCACTCATATCATAAAACATGCAAAATTTAATTTATCAAATAATAAAAAAAAAAAAATTCAGAAATTGCTAAATAAAAAAATGATCAATTTGAATGTAGCTCAGTTATTTGAATATATCGAGGCCTCTATCAAATCCAGAGAATATGCAAAATTTATTTTTACGAAGAGTATTAATATAATTTTAGAAAAAATAACCAATTTTGCAAAATATCAAAAAGTTAAAACTAAAGAAATCGAAAACCTTACAATAGATCAATTGATGAATTTATCTAATTCTCCAAAAACAATTATTAAAGATAAGATAGAAAAGAACACAAAAGAGTCAGAATTAAATAAAATAATTAAATTACCTGAAATCATTGTGGAAGATAAAAATGCTTATGTGGGTGCATCTGTTGTAAGTATACCTAATTTTGTTACTGAAAAAAATATAACTGGAAAAATATTATTTTTAGACAATAAAATAGAAAATAATTTAGATAATAAAATAATACTATTGGAAAATGCTGATCCAGGTTTTGATTTTATTTTTAGTTTTAAAATCAATGGTTTAATAACTAAATATGGAGGAGCAAATTCACACATGACCATTAGATGTAATGAATTAAATATCCCAGCAGCTATAGGATGTGGGGAAGCTATTTTTGAAAAGATTAAAAGATCAAAAAAGATTAATCTTAATTGTAAAAATTTATTAATTAAAGAACTCTAAAATATGAAAAATAATTTTCTCTTGGTATCAATGCGTGAAGATTATTTTTACAATAAAAAAGAGTTAAGAATTTGTATAGATACTAAACTAATTGATTGGGTTTTATCCTTGGGCTTTAAACCACTTTTAATTTCAGATTTAAAAACTTTAAATTTTTTTTTACGCCAAAGATCACTTAGAATTAATGGAATAATAATAAGCGGCGGTAATGATATTAATAAAAATTCATTGAGATATAAAGTTGAAAAACGACTTACAAATATTTCTAAAAAGAAAAAAATACCTCTTCTTGGGATATGCCATGGTTTACAGTTTATTAATTATGTTGAGGGAGGATCTTTAAAAAAAATAAATAATCATGTAAGAGTATATCATAAAATAAAAAGTAATTTTGATTACCCGTTAAAAGTTAATAGTTTTCACGAATATGGCATAAAAAAATTAGGAAGAAATTTTGAAATAATAGCTTACTCTGAAGATAATCAAATTGAAGCAATAAAGCATAAAAAATATAATTGGCTTGGATGGATGTGGCATCCAGAAAGAGAAAAAAAATTTGACAAAAAACTGATACAAATTGCAAGAAAAATGTTTAATCTAAACCAATGAGTAAAAAAAAAGTTTTAGTTATTGTTGCACATCAAGATGATGAGACGATCGGTTGTGGTGGTACAATTTATCAACATTATCTTAAAGGTGATCAAGTATTTTGTTTATCTTTCACGGATGGTGTTTCAGCTAGAGGATTTATGAATAAAAAAAATTTGAAAATAAGACAAAATTCCTCAATTAAAGCTTCAAAAATTCTTAACTTTAAGTGGGTAGAAAATAATCAAATATTTGAAGATAATAAATTAGATAAGTATCCTCTGCTTGATTTAATTAAAGTTATTGAAAAAGCCAAATCCAAAATTAAACCAGACATTGTATACACTCACTATTTTAAAGATTTAAATGTTGATCATAATGCAGTTTCTATGGCAACAATTACTGCCTTTAGACCACTAAAAAATGAAAAATGTAAAGAAATTCTATTTTTTGAAGTGCCCTCATCAACAGATTATTCTCCACACCAGTTTTCACCTAACTATTTCATTGAAATATCTAAATATTGGGAGATAAAAAAAAGAGCATTACTAGCATATGGCAGTGAAATAAAAGATCAAAAAACAAGTAGAGATTTAAATTCATTGAAAACATTTTATAAATTTAGAGGAAATTCAGTAGGTCTAAAAATGTGTGAGTCATTTTTTATTTTTAAAAAATTGTCTTAAGATATATTTAATGAGTCAAATTATTATAATTTCTAAAAAAAAATGGGATAATTCTAATTATAATCTCTTAAAGAATAATAAAGAGTTTATTTTATTAGATAATATTAATTTGAAAAAGATTAATCAAGTTAATCCTAGAATAATTTTTTTTATATTTTGGTCTAAAATTATACCAAAAAAAGTTTTTTCAAATTTTTTATGTATCCAATTTCATTCATCAGATTTACCAAAATTTAAAGGGGGCTCTCCAATTCAAAATCAAATTTTAAAAAAAATATACAAAACAAAAATTTCAGCATTTAAAATAAATAATAAAATTGATAGTGGAGATATCTGTATGAAATCAAATATTTCATTAACTGGAAAAGCAGAAAATATTTATAAAAATATTGAAAAAAAATCTCTTGGAATGATTCTAAAACTCTCTAAAAAAAAAAAAATTTCATTCAAAAAACAAACTGGTAAATCCTCATTTTATTATAGAAGAAATTCATATCAAAGTAACTTATCTTATGTTATCAATAAAAAGTTAGTTGATATTTTTGATTTTATTAGAATGTTAGATGCAAGTAATTATCCTAAAGCTTTCTATAAGCTTGGGAATAAAAAAATTGAATTAACTGATGTGTCATTAAACAATCAATTTGTTAAAGGTAAGTTTATAATAAAGAAAAAGTAATGAAAATTTTTGACAGAGAAATCACAATAAGGAAGCAGCCATTTATAATTGCTGAAATTTCAGCAAACCATAATAATAGTATGACCAGAACTTTAAAAATAATAAGAGAAGCAAAAAAAGTGGGAGCACATGCAATAAAATTACAATCTTATAATGCAGACTCAATGACCTTAAACTGTGATAATAAATTTTTTTTAATCAAAGATAAAAAAAGCTTATGGTACAAAAAAAATTTATACGATCTTTACAAAAAAGCTGCATTGCCCTACAGCTGGTATAAAGAGATTTTTGCAGAGGCAAAAAGATGTGGCATTATTTGCTTTAGCACCCCTTTTGATGAAAATTCTGTAGATTATTTAGATAGTTTTGATGTACCAGCATATAAAATTGCTTCATTTGAAAACAATCACATTCCTTTAATAGAAAAGGTAATAAAGAAAAAAAAACCAATAATAATATCGTTAGGTGCAACAACAGAAAAAGAAATAAAATATCTCTATAATTTCCTAGTTAAAAAAAAATTTTATAATTTTGCGTTTCTGCAATGTACGAGTTCATATCCTGCAAAGATTGAAGATAGTAATATAAAGACCATATTAGATTTAAAAAAAAAATATAAAGTCGAAATTGGTCTAAGTGATCACACACCAGGAATTGGTGCAGCTGTTGCATCGATTTCTTACGGAGCAACAATAATTGAAAAACATTTTACTTTAGATAAAAAAGGTGGAGGTTTTGATGATATCTTTTCTATGGATCCTGATGAGTTTAGATTGTTAGTAAATGAAACTAAAAATGCTTGGTTGAGTCTTGGTAAAATCTCTTATGAATTATCAAAAGATGAACAACGACATAAAATGTTCAAAAGATCAATCTTTGTAGCAAAAAATATAAAAAAAAATGAAAAATTTACTAAAAATAATCTCAAAATAGTTCGACCTTCTTTTGGCTTAGACCCAATTTATTTTAAGCGTGTTATAGGAAAAAAAAGCAAACAAAATTTAAAATTTGGAACACCGTTAGAAAAAAAACACTTATAACTTAAAAAAGTTTTTTTGATAAAAAATTAATAGTCTTATCGTCACTATAAATTTTTTTAAAAATTTTTGATGCTTCTACAGGAGAATTGGTAAATGCTACTCTTAAAATATTCATCCAATTGATATTATTTCCTTTTCTAATATTTTCTATTTTACTAATCGCACTTAAGTATTTTTCATAATCTTTATGATGAATTTTGTAATATGTAAAAATGTTCTTATCTTTTTTTAATAAACTAAATTTATTTTTTTCAAAAAATTTAATTGAACCTGTATTTTTTTTTTTTATTTTAGCGAATAAGATTGAGTTAACTTTAATTTTTTCTTCAAATAATTCAAAACATTTGGTTGCAATATTTTTTTTTCTGAATTTTTTATCTATTGCAATAGAAATAAATATTATATCATTTAATTTATCTCCTCTAATATAACCAATTTTTTTTTTATTATAAAAACAAGTGTAATAAAATTTTTTTTTAAAATTTCTGTCAAACCATATTTTATGATCATCAAATTTAATATTTTTTGAATTAAAAAAAAACTTTCTATTGGTAGTATTATTTCTTAATTGATAAAAAAATTTAGAATCTTCTTTGACTGTTTTTTTTATTTTAATATTTAACATAGTTTATTCTATAATAAAATTTTCTCGTATGGGTACTTTTTTTTTTAAAAGATATTTTTTTGCTTTTGCTGGAGTGTGTTCTGTAAAGTGATAAATACTTGCTGCTGCAAAAGCGTCAGCTCCATTTTTATAAGCCTCATAAAAATGTTCATAACTTCCAGCTCCACCAGATGCAACAATAGGAATATTTGCCAATGATGATGTTTGTTGAATTAACTCATTATCATAACCTTTCATTAGTCCGTCATTATTGATACAATTTATTACTATTTCACCTGCACCCCTATTAACACATTCAACTAATAAATCGTTTAATTTTCTATCTGATTTAATTTTTCCCAAATCGTAATAACATTCATAATTCTGATTATTTTTTCTCACGTCAATTGAAACCGTAATTGCCTGGGAGCCAAACCTTTTAGAAGCTTCGTCAATGATATTTGGGTTTTTATAAATAATACTATTTATGGCAACTTTATCAGCACCATATTCAAAAAGATCATTCATCTGAGATATTTTTTCAATACCTCCTCCTATTGTGATAGGAACACTCACACAATCAGTAATACTTAAAATAAAATCTTTATCGATTATTTTATTATTTCGAGATATGTCAAAAAATAAAATTTCATCAACATCTCTTGAATTGTAAATTTTCACAGTCGTGAGAGGTGATCCAGCAGATCTTTTTTCATTTTCAAATTTATTACCTTTTACGAGGGTAGAACCATTCCAAAGCATTGTAGTAATTATTCTAGCTTTAAGCATTTAAAAAGTTTTTAAGAATTTGCATTCCAGCTTTTGAACTTTTTTCTGGATGAAACTGTGTTCCAAATACATTTTGTTTATTAATAATCGATGGAAATTCAATGCCATATGATGTTGTAGCGATTAATTCGTTAGAATTAACAATTCTTAAAGAATAACTATTTACAAAGTAAAAATTAGCCTCATTATTTAAGTTTTCTGTAATTAAATTTTGATTTATGATTTTAATATTATTCCAGCCAATATGAGGAAGCTTTAAATCACAGCCATGCTTATTCATTCTTAAAACTTCTCCTTTTATAATATTTAATCCATTTGATTTTCCATATTCATATCCACATGTGCTCAAGATTTGCATTCCTACACATATTCCAAATAAGCTTTTATTTTGATTGGATGAAAAATTTTTAATAGCTTTATCCCAACCAATATATTTTATTTTTTTTATTGCATCCTTATATGATCCAACTCCTGGTAAAAAAACTTTATCAAATTGATCAATAGTATCTGGATCTGTAATTATTTCAGCTTCAACTTCTATTCTTTTTAAACTATTGTAAAGGGATCTTATATTTCCTATTCCATAATTAATTATGGCCACCTTAATTGTCATATTTCAATTTTACCAATGAACCATATTCATCTTTAATTAATTTTCCACCTTGATCAGTTTTAAAAATTTTTTTATTAGTAAAATTATCACAAATTTTAATAAATTCTTTTTCAGTCATATCTATCTTAGACAAAATTTGATCTAAAGATTTTCCCATGTATGACTTAGGATATTTACCCTCTAATTTTTTTACTAAGTTTATAGCATTTTCCCTAGTAATTTTGTTCCTTCTAATCATATAACACAATTGATCAGTTGCTCTAGCAAATCCAAATTTAAGGAATTTAAAGTAGTCATGAATACCATGTTGATGGTTGTCAATTTTTTCAAAATTAAAATAACAACCTTCTAATTCTGGTTCATATGCTAAAAAGCCATTATCTTTTGAAACTTCATAATTTCTCAAAGAGTCCCATCTTTCATAATAGCCAAGAAATATTCCTAAAATTGATTTTTTTTTCAAAATATTTTGAGCAGGATAATCATAAATTTCTAATTCATTTTTTTTAAATCCATGGTTTTCAATTAGGTCTGAGACTCTAAATCCTATAAGTCCACCAAATTCTTCCATCCATTTCTGATCTAGAATACTATTATTTAGTGAACCATCAGGTCCACCGTACTCTAATTGAGGATTTTCTCCCCATAAAATTAAAGGTATATCATAAGCTAGAGCAAACTTTACTGGGGCTGTGAAGATCGAAACATGCTCTGGCCAAGATATATCACCAAGTAATTCTAAACCTATTTTGTTTATTTTAGATCTTACTTTAGCGTTATTGGAGATTTCTATAACATCAAAACCAATTTTCTTAATATTTTCTAAATTTTTTCTTCCAATTTCTGATAAATCACATGTGGAAGCTGTCACAAATATTGGATTTAATCCTAATTCTTTTGCTTTTATAATTTGATAAGTACTATCTTTTCCACCACTGCCAGGAACAACACAATTCCATTTATCTTTATTTAATTTTTTTTCACTTATAATTCTCAATAAATCTTTTTTTCTTTTATCCCAATCTATCTTTTTTTGATAATCATAACTTAGGCAACCATTACAAACACCTTCATTATTAAGATATTGGTCAGGTCGGGTATTTGGCATTATACAACGCTTACAGTAATTCATAGAAATTTATGATATAATAATATACTAAATTCTTATAATGAATTTAAAATCTCATTCAAACAAAATTATTCCAATCATTCTTGCTGCTGGGCGAGGTTCTAGAATGGGAGTATTGACAAAAAATAAACCTAAATCTTTTGTAAATATTGGTAAAAAAAAACTTATTGATAAGGTTTTAGAAAATTTTGAAAAGCTTGGATTTAAAAAAATAATTATTATTACAGGGTATAAAAGTGATCAATTTAAACAATTTAGAAAAATTAAAAAAATTAAAAATAAAAAATGGAAAACAACAAATATTTTTGGCAGCTTGATATGTGCTGATAGAATATTATCTAAATATCAATGCATTATTTCTTATGCGGATATATTCTATGAAAAAGAAGCAATTGAAATATTAAATAAAAGTAAAAAAAAAAAAGGAATAGTTATATTAAGTTATAAGCATTGGAAAAAATATTGGAAAAAAAGATTTACTAACCCTTTGTCGGATTTAGAGACATTTGTATCAAATAATAAAAATGAACTTATAGAAATTGGAAATAGAACGAATTCTTATAAAAAAATTAAAGGTCAGTATATGGGAGTTTTTAAAATAGATCCATTTTCTTGGAATAAGATAAAACAAAAACTTTTTAAAGAAACAAAAAATTTATCAAAGATAGATATAACTGCATTATTTCAATTAATTATAAAAAAAAAAATTTGTAATATTTATGTTGAGAACTACCAAAAAAATTGGTTTGAGATAGATAATATAAAAGATTACAAAGTACTTAAAAATTCTATTGAAAAATAAGCTTATCATAAATCCATCTGATCAATTTATCAATAAAAATGATGATTTTGAAAATATATTTGTTGATCGCTTTATTTATGATCAATGTAAACTAAAAAAATCAACTGATAAATATTTTTCAAGTAGATTAGATTATAGTTATCGAATTGAAAATTTTAATTTATCAAATAAATTATTTTATGAAATATTAGAATGTATTAAACTTGAATTAAATTCAATTTTCGAAAAAAACTTAAATCAAAAGTTTTTTGAAATTGTTATTGGAGCCTGGCTAAGAAAATTTATTCAACAATTTATACTTAAATATAAAAATATAATCGAAAGTAAAAAAAAATTTAATATTAATTATACAACTATTTATGACACTACAAATTTTAATTTTTTCACAACAGAGACACATACAATACAACACGCCACTATAAACAACTTATGGAACACATGTATTTATTCTTATATTTTAAAAAATTGTTTTTTAGATATTGAATTAAATATAATTAAATTATCAGAAAAAAAATTTGATGATACAGAATTATTAAGCAATAGAAAATCCTCTGATAATAAAAAGAATTTTAAACAAAATATAATTAATCTTTGGTTTTATTTAACAAATTTAATACCCAATAATTCAAATATTTTTTTATATAATATGGGATTTGAATTTTTTAATGAAAAAAAAATTGATTTATCTTTCGGGCAATTACCAAGAGTATATCCTTTAAATTTTAATTTTAATTACTCTAATTTTGATTGTAAATTAAGAAAAAATTTGAATTTTGAAAAATTTGTAAAATTAGATAATCAAAATTATGACAAGCATTTTGTCAAAATTTTTAACTTAATAATAAGAATTTTAAATAAGTCTTTGCCCATAACAATTGTGGAGGATTTTAAAAATTTAATAGAATATTCAGAAAAATTAAATTTTCCAAAAAATCCTAAAGCAATTTGTACTAGTTATGCATTTGAAAGTATTGAGCCATTTAAATATTATGTTGCTTTGAGAAAATTTTATAATCCCAAAATAAAATATTTTGTTTATCAACATGGTGGATCATATATCACTAGGTTGGATAACAGTTATAATAATGAATGTAACACTTGTGATTATTTTATAACTTGGGGTGACAAAACTGATACCACAAAAAAAAATAATTTAAAATTTGTAAATTTTAAGTTGTTGAATAAAAAATACTTTAAAAATAAAAAAGTAGATAAATTTCTTATCTTAATGAGATCTAGTGGATATAATGCAGTTCCATATGATAGATATAGCGAAGGACTTAATCAATTAGATTTAACTGTAAAACTTTGTAAAAAATTTTCATCAGATCTGGTTAAAAAAACTGTAATAAGAGCTCATTACGCTTCAAAAAATAGAATTGAAGATCAGTTAAAAGATTTAGATCGATTTAAAATCGATTACTCCGAACAGAATTATTTCGATGCAATAAACAGTGCAAAATTAATATTATTTAACCATGATTCAACTGGTATATTAGAGATGTTTGCTTTAAATAAACCAACTTTATGTCTCTGGGAAAAGGGTTATCAACATCAAAATAAATTTGTTGTTCAAGATTATGAATTGTTAAAAAACTCTAAAATATTTTTTGATGACCAGGAAAAATTATATCAACATTTATTAGACATATGGAATGATCCTTTAAAATGGTGGAATAATGATAATGTTCAAAATAACTTGAAAAAGTTTGTTAATCTTTATACTCAATTGCCTGATAAAAATTTTAACTTAAAATTTAAAAGAATAATTGAAAATAGACTATGAATACATGGCAATACGAAAATTTATTTTACTTAACTTCAGATAAAAAAAGAATACTGAAATTACTAGATCATTATGAAATTTATAAAAAAATTTTGAATATTAAAGGAGATATAATTGAATGTGGTGTTTTCAAAGGTGCAAGCTTGATAAGGTTTTTAACTTTTAGAGATTTAATTGAAAAAAAAAATAAAAGGAAAGTAATAGGTTTTGATGCATTCGGAAAATTTCCTCATCCCAAGAAAGAGTATAGAAATAATAAAGCAGACAAAGTTTTTGCTAAGAGACATGATAATAATATTGGTCTTGGTATAAGTGTAAAACTTTTAAAAAAATATTTGAAAAAAAAAGATTTAACAAACTATGATCTTGTTAAAGGAGATGTTTTAAAAACTTTACCTAATTATTTAACTAAAAATAAAAAACTAAAAATATCATTATTACATTTAGATTTAGATGTATATGAACCTACAAGGTTTGTATTAAATACTTTGTATAAATATGTTTCAAAAAACGGAATAGTTCTTATTGATGATTACACACATATAAAAGGTGCAACCTTAGCCATAGATGAGTTCATAAAAAAAAATAAGCTTAAAGTTTACAAAGTATCAAAAAATGGTAGACCATATTATTTTCAGAAAAAATAAACTTAATACTATAATAACACAATTTAATCATAGTGAAAAAAAAATTAAAATTAAGTATTTGTATACCCACTTATAATCGTCCACAATATTTGGAAAATTGTCTTGAAGCCATATTTATTAGTAAAAAAAATTGCAAAGGATTTAATTTTGAAGTCTGTGTCTCAGATAATGGTTCTAAGCATGATATAAATTCAATTATTAAAAAATACAAAAAAAAAATAAACATTAAATTTAATAAATTTAATCGTAATCTTGGAATAACACGTAATTTTTTAAAATCTGTGAGTATGGCAAGTGGAGAATTTGTTTGGACGATTGGAAATGATGATCTACTTTTGCCAAAAAGTTTAAAAAAAATAAAAAATCTACTTAATAAACATAAAGATGTGGATTATTTTTATATGAATGCTTATTTATTGAATAAAAGTTTTTTAAATAATTTTAAACATCCCTTTTCAACTTATAAGATCCCAAATAAACTTAAAACATTTTCAATTCAAAAAAAAAATAGAAAAGTTAGTTTTTGGGAAGTAATCAACCCCAATGTTTCTTTTGATTTTTTGTTAGGAATGTTTTTAAACATGTTTAGAAGAAAAGGCTGGGTAGAAAATTTATCATGTTTAAATCATAAAAATATTATGGATAAAAATTGGATGTCAAATGAGGATAATACCTTTTTTAATACTATGATATTTGCTAACGCTTTTAAAAACTCAAAGGCAATTATTCATGGTGAGCCATTATGTGTTTGTTTACAAGGAGTAAGAGAATGGACAAAACTTTACGGTTTTGTCGTAATAGTGAGGGTGCCTGAAATATTAGATTATTATAGATCAAGAGGAATGGGTTTTTGGAGATATTTTTATTGTAAAAACTATGCGCTAAGAAACTTTGCGGTAGAAATGCTAAAACTTTTTTTAGTAAATGATCATAGAATAAAAAAATATTTTAATTTTAAAAAACATTTTGTTTACAATTTAGTTTATCCTGCTGTATATTTCTCACCTTTATACTTTATATATAAAAAGACTTTAAATATGTTTGAAAGGATTAAGCTATAATATGGAATATAAATTAAAAAAAGAAAACCACGATTTCTGGGTTGAAAGGTTAAAAAAAAATAAAGAAAGACAAGTTTGCACTAATGATATAGCTTTTGACGATGTTGAAGACAGCGAAATTTTAAAAAGAATAGAAGATAATAAAAGTATTTTAGAAATTGGATGTGGGAATGGAGTATTGTATTCTAAAATTGCTCAAAAGCTAAAAAGCTTTGATTATCTTGGAACTGATTTTGTAAAAGACTTAATTGATGTTTGTTCTAAAAAATCTAATTCAGATAAACATAATTTTATTCAACAGGATATGACTGACATTACTAGCTCCTCTTTTGAAAAAAAATATGATTTCATAATTTCAAAAAGGGCTATACAAAATGTTTTAGAGCAAGATCTACAAATTCAAACAATAGAAAATTTAGGTAGTTTTTTAAAAGATGACGGATTAATGGTATTAGTTGAAAGTTCTGCTGATGCCCAAAAAAGACTTAATTTAGCAAGAAAAAAATACGATCTTCATGAAATAATTCCTCCGTTTCATAATCTTTTTTTTGATGATGAAAGATTAAGAAATCATGAATTTAAAAGTATAAAACTTGTTGAAATTTCTCCATTTGCAAGCGATTTCTATTATATTACAAGATTAGTATACGCGCGATATGCAAAAGAATTTTTGAAAGAAAAAACAAATTATGATCATCCATTAGAAAAAATTGCAAATTCAATGTCAGAAAATCAACACACTAAAGATTTTTCTCAGATACAAACTTATATATTTAAGAAAAAATAAGTTATGAATAATATTAGGCTGTTTCAACCTTCGTTAGGTTCTAAAGAACTAAATTCAGTAAAAAAAGTTTTTAAAAGATCATGGATAGGTTATGGAACCGAAGTACAAAAATTTGAAGCAGAATGGAATAAACATTTTGGGGTTAAACACAGTATAGCAGTAAATTCATGTACAGCAGCTTTGCACCTTGCTCTTTTATGCAACAATTTTAAAAAAGGAAAAAAAGTTTTAGTTCCAGCGATAACTTTTAGCGCAACTGCAGCAGTAGTTTTATATTGTGGTTTAATCCCAGTTTTTGTGGACATAAACAAAAATGATTTAAATATGAGCCTAGATGATTTGAAAAAAAAATTTACTAAAGATTGTGTAGCTATCATGCCAGTTCATTTTGGGGGACATCCCTGTGAAATGGATAGGATTATGAAATTTGCTAATCAAAAAAAATTAATTGTAATAGAAGATTGTGCCGAAACTTGTGGAGGCTACTATAAAGGAAAAAAAATTGGTACTTGGGGTCACTTTGGTTGCTTTAGTTTTGAGGAAAAAAAAATGATGACAACGGGTGATGGTGGAATGATCGTTACAAATAATACTCATATTGCAAAAAAATTAAAATCATTAAGTTTTCATGGATGGGATAAAGACCCTTTATTAAGACATAAGCAAAGATTTTCAAATAATAAAAAAAAAAACAAACAAAATCTTCATTGGTATTACGAAATAAATCAACTTGGTTTTAAATACAATATGAATGATCTTGAAGCTTCTATTGGTAGAGTACAATTAAAAAAATTATCATTTCTTAATAATTCAAGAATAAAGTTTTTAAAAAAATATTTAAAAAATTTAAAAAAATGTAAAAATTTAATTCCAACATTTCCCTATGATCTAAATAAATCATCATACTGGATGTTTTCAATAAGATCAAAAAATAGAGACAAATTAATTTCTTATCTAAAAAAACATAATATCTCAACTAGTGTTCATTTGATGCCATTACCTTTGCATCCATTGTATAAAAAGTTTAAATCTAAAATACCAATCGCTCTTAAAGTTTGGAAAGAATTAGTTACTTTGCCTTTGCATCCTCATTTAAAAAATAAAGAGATAAGCTTTATTAATAGCAAACTAAGAGAATTTAAATTATAAGCACAGTAATGAAGTGTAAAAATTGTAAAAATCCAAATTTAAAAAAAGTATTTAAAATTGGCAAACAACCAATCAGTAGCGTTTTTCATGATAAACCTAAATACAAGCTTAAAAATTATTCTTTAGACTTATATACTTGCCCCAAGTGTGGATTGGTTCAATTTAGTTCATTACCACCTTTAGATGATATGTATGGATTAACTTATGGTTATAATACTTCTCTGAGTCCTTTGATGGTAAATCATATGAGAAAAAAATTTTATTCTATAAAAAAAAGTTATAAAAAATTACTTGAAGGTCAAATCTTAGATATAGGGTCAAACGATGGAACTTTTTTAAATTTTATGTCTAGTTTGAGAAGGGTAGAGCTTTTTGGTATGGACCCATCATCAAAGAAATTTTTAGATAATTATAAAAAAAATATCTCAGTTATTACAGATTATTTTTCAAAAAAAAAATTATTAGGAAATATGACAAAAGATCAAATAAGAAAAAAATTTAATATTATCACCTCATTTGCAATGTTTTATGACATTGAAGATCCCAATAGTTTTTGTAAAGATATTAGTGAACTTTTAAATAAAGATGGTATTTGGATAGTTGAGTTTTCATATTTACCACTTTTATTCAAAAATCTAACTTATGATCAAATATGCCATGAGCATGTTACTTATTACTCACTAACCACATTTGATAAAATTTTAGAAAATAATCAAATGAAAGTTATTGACCTAAGTTTTAATGAAATTAATGGTGGAAGTATAGAAGTTGTTTGCGCAAAAAGAGTCTCTAAAATAAAACCAAAGCCAATTGTGCAAAAAATTTTTGAAGAAGAGTCTAAAATTTCAAAAAACATCTTTAACCTTTTTCAAGACAGAGTGGATAATGTAAAGAAAACAGTTTTAGAATTTTTAAAAAACATTTCTGCAAAAGATATAATGGGATATGGCGCTTCAACTAAAGGAAATATCGTCTTAAATCATTTGGGAATTACAAATAAAGATATTCCATTAATATGTGACACTAATCCATTTAAGTATAATAGGTATACTCCAGGTACTAATATTAAAATAGTTTCAAAGGAAATAATGAGGAAACGAAACCCTAAATATCTTTTAGTTTTGATTTGGTCTTTTAGATCAGAAGTTATTAAACAGGAAATGAACTATATTAAAAAAGGAGGTAAACTGATATTTCATCTACCTATATTTCATGTTGTTGATAAAAATAATTATAAAAAATATTTAAGATCCAATTTTAACAGCATGTCATATTCTATTAACTAAATGCTAGATTTAAAATTTTTTAGAGGAAAAAAAATTTTCATTACAGGTCATACGGGTTTCAAAGGTTCATGGTTGACATATATTTTATATTTAAGCGGAGCAAAAATAGCAGGGTATAGCTTAAAACCAAAATATAAATTTGATAATTTTTATTTGTTAAAATTAGAAAATAAAATCGAAAATATTTTTGGTGATGTTAGAGATGAAAAAAATTTATCTAAAAAAATTAAAAAATTTAAACCTGATATTATTTTTCATTTAGCAGCACAACCTTTAGTAAAAGATTCTTATTTAGATTCAAAATTTACATTTACTACAAATATAATTGGAACTCTAAATATTTTAGAAGCTATAAAAAATACTAAAAGTATAAAATCAGCAGTAATAATTACATCAGACAAATGTTATAAAAATTATGAAAAAAGATCTGGTTATTCAGAAAATGATGAATTGGGAGGCAAAGATCCTTATAGTGCTTCAAAAGCTGCTGCTGAAAATATATTTTACTCATATAAAGAATCTTTCTTTCAGAAAAAAAAAAAATTAGGTCTTGTATCTGTGAGAGCTGGGAATGTTATAGGGGGCGGTGATTGGTCAAAAGATAGAATTATTCCTGATTTCATTAAATCTATTATTCATAATCAAAAATTTACTTTAAGAAGTCCTAAGGCTACTCGACCATGGCAACATATTTTTGATCTCTTAAATGGTTATTTGATTTTAAGTAAGAAGATATATGGAAGAAGTAATTACAATGGGTCTTGGAATTTTGGGCCAGCCAAAGGCAACGTAACAGTAAAAGAAGTAGTTTTGAGATTAGTAGAAATTATGGGAGTAAAAAAGAGAATTTTTGTAAAAAAAGATATGAATTTAGAAGAAACTGGATTATTAAGTTTAAAAATAAATAAATCAAAAAAATATCTCAAGTGGAAGCCAAAACTCTCTTTTATCAAAACTCTTAAAATGACAGCGCATTGGTACCAATGTTATATATATGATAAAAAGAATATTGATAAGTTAAGCAAAAAACAATTTACAAGTTTTTTCTATGATTGAAGGTGTCAAAATTATCCCTAAAAAACAAATTATTGATGAAAGAGGAAAAATCATGCACATGATGAGAAATGATGATCCAAATTTTACTAAGTTTGGTGAAATATATTTTTCATATTCTCATCCAAATACAGTAAAAGCTTGGCATTTACATAAAAGAATGACCGTTAATTATGTCTGCGTTATAGGTAAAATAAAATTAGTATTGTTTGATGATAGACCTGAAAGTTCTACCAAAGGTGAATTACAAGAAATTTTTCTGACAACAGAAAATTACAGTTTAGTAACTGTGCCCGCAAGAGTTTGGAATGGTTTTAAATCAGTGGAAAATAAGTTTTCAATAATTGCTAATTGCTCAGATATACCTCATGAAGCTGAAGAAATGTCCAGGAAACCTTTTGATGATCCATATTTTAATTATAATTGGAATATAAAACTAGGATGAAAGTTGTAATATTAGCTGGTGGAAAAGGAACAAGATTAGCAGAATTTACAAGATCAATACCAAAACCAATGGTGCCAGTTGGATCTAAACCTATTTTAGATCATATAATTAAATATTATATGAAATTTGGTTTTAATGATTTTATAATAGCTAGCGGATATAAACATTCAATCATAAATAATTATTTTAGAAACAAAAAAATATCTGCAAAAATAGAAGTTATAAACACAGGCGTTGAAACTTTAACAGGAACTAGACTAAAAAAACTTGAGGATAAGTTAAAAAGAACATTTATGCTAACTTATGGTGATGGTTTATCAAATGTTAATTTAAAAAAATTATTATATTTTCATAAAAAAAGTAAAAAAAAAATTACTTTAACCGCTGTTCATCCACCTGCAAGGTTTGGTGAGTTGACTATATCTGGTCGAGTAGTGACAAAATTTGAGGAAAAACCTCAATTACAAAAAGGTTGGATTAATGGAGGTTTTTTTGTGGTCGAACCTGAATTTTTAAAATTTATAGGAAAAAAAAATGAAATGCTTGAAAGATCTCCTTTAACAAAAGCAGTAATTTCAAAAAATTTAGCTGCTTATAAACATAAAGGTTTTTGGTTTTGTATGGATACTTTAAGGGATAAAAAAGTATTAGATAAGATGATAAGAAATAAAAAATCTCCATGGCTTAAATAATGGCAAAAATAGCTGTCTTTGGTGGCACTGGTTATCTAGCATCGTTAATAAAAAATCAAAATAGTTTTAAAAAAAATAAATATTTTTTTTTTTCTAGAAAAAAGAATGCTAAAAATTTTTTTAATTATAAATTTACTAAAAAAAATTTAAAAATATTCAAAAAATTTGAATATATTGTTCATCTTATAGGGCCTAATCAAAATCAATTATTAAAAAATATCAATTTAATAAAAAAAAAAAATCAAATCACTTCAAATATCTGTGATCTATGTTTAATAAATAATATCAAATTAATTTATATATCTTCTATGCAAGTTTATAAAGATTACGGAAAAAATAATATTTCTTTAAATTCTAAAATTAATCTTAAAAATTCTTATTCAAAAGCGCACTATGAATCTGAAAGAATTATTATTAAAAAATTTTTAAATCATAAAAATATGTTTACAATTTTAAGGATTGGTAATGTTTTTGGATTTAAAAAGTATGAAAATTTAAGAGAAATTAATAATAACATAATTCATAGTTTATGTGTTTCGGCTTTAAAAAAAAATAAGATTATAATTAATAATGGTTCTGTACAGAGGACATTTGTTCCATCAAAAATATTTATGCAAGTACTAAACTTTATAATAACCAAAAAATTTTTCAAGAATTCAATTATAAATATTTCATATAAAAATTTAAATCTTAGAGATACAGCAAAATTAATTCAGAAAAGATGTAAATTTATATTTAATTTAAATATTGACACAATAATAAAAAAATCTAGACAAAAAAAGAAAATTTTAATACATAGCAATCAAAATTTAAAATTTTCTCCAGATAATAAAAAAATTTATTTTGAAATTGATCAAATTTTGAAAAATATAAATAAAATAATTAAAAAATATAAACTTATTATGAAATAAATTTCTATAAAATACTAATACTATTAAATTAATGTATAAATTTAAACCACTTGTATCCATTATAATTCCAACTTTTAATCATGCGGATTATCTCAACAAGGCATTACAATCAGTTCTTCATCAAACATACACAAATTGGGAAGCAATCGTAATCGATAATCATTCAACAGATGATACAGGTAAGGTAATTGCTAGATTCAATGATCATAGAATCAAGTACTTAAAAATCCAAAATTATGGAGTAATTGCTAAATCTAGGAATATAGGTATTAAATCAGCAAAAGGGGATTGGGTAGCTTTTTTGGACTCTGATGATTCTTGGACAAGTGATAAACTTAAAACCTGCATAGAGAATATTAATAATCAAATAGATTTAATTTATCATGATTTGGAAGTTACGTCTGATAGACAAATATTTTTTAAAGGCAAAATAAATAAATCTCGTCAATTAAAAAAACCAATATTAATAGATTTATTAGTAAATGGTAATGTGATCAGTAATTCCTCTGTGATTGTTAGAAAAAAAGTACTTACAAAAATTGGTTTAATTGAGGAAAATAAAGATTTAATTGCAGCTGAGGATTATAACACTTGGTTAAAAATTTCAAAATTTACCGACCAATTTTTATACATTCCCAAAAAACTTGGATATTATTATATACATCACGAAGGAGTATCTCGAAGAAATATGTCTATGCCAACTCAAAAAGCAACACAAGACTTTTTGTGTATTTTAAATAATAAGCAAAAAAAAAAATTAGAAGCAAATATTAAGTATATATCAGGTCGATTTAATTATTTAAATTTTAACTATAAACAAGCAAAAAAAGATTTAGTATTTGTATTAAGATATAGTTCTTTTAAATTGAGATTGAAATCATTAATTATGATTACTCATATAATGATTAGTTCCAATAGATGATTCAATTTAAAAAATTATATATAATAAATCTTTGTTGAATAAATGCATACTCGAATAAAAATTATTTCTATTTTACTAATTGCTTTAGCATTAATTAGCCCACCATTTGTATTCTCTCAACTTCCATTTTTTGGAAAAGAAATAAGAGGGTTGATTGGTGTAGTAATTATATTATTACTTTATCTTGAGAATACAAAATTTAAATTTTTAGAAATTAATTTTTTTATTCTTTTGATGATTATTTTAATTCTGGAGATTTTCTCTCAGAGGAGTAGCTTAAATAATGTTCTATCTGCATATGCGGTAATTTTTGTTGCTTATTCAATATTTAGAGTTTTAAGAACAAATAATTTTAGTAATGAAACTTTTCTTCGATTATGGATACGTTTTTCATTCATAATTTCAATTTTAGCAATTATTTCTTTTTTTGTTAATCAGTTCACAAATTTTAATACTTCTTTAGTAAGTTTCAATTCATCTGAGTCTTTATTTAACCCAGCTTACGATTATAAAATTAGTATTTTTGGTTTTACAGTCTTTAAACAATTTGCTTTTATTGGATTAGAGAGAGTTAGTAGTTTTTTTACTGAACCACAATATGCAGGTATGTTTTTTGCATTTAATTTATTGATTATCTCAAAGAATAGAAATTTATTTCCAATAAAATATTATCTTACAAGTTTGTTAGCTGGTTTGTTGACTTTTTCACTTACATTTTATTTGGTTTTAATAATTATTCTTATTCTAGATTTAAAATTTAAACAAATTAATGTTGTACTTACTGTATTAATGTCATCATTATTAATTTTAATTGTTTCTTATTTGTTTAATGTAAATTTTGAGTCATTCAATTTACATTTTTCTGAAACCTCATTTCTAGATCGAATGGAACGAAATTTCTTTGCTATTGAAGTTTTAAAGGATGCCTCTATTTCCAAACTTTTATTTGGTCATGGAATAAATAATTTTATCAAATATTCTGATGATGAACTAGGTAGAGGATTATCTTCAGGTTTTTTATATCTTTTCTTTGAATTTGGAATTTTAATTTCTTGCTTAGTGCTATTTATGTCCATATCTTTTTCAAATACAAATCGTACTCTCTTATTAATAAGTATGATTTATCTTCTGGCTATCCCTTGGTATAGATATTATTTTTGTTGGTATGCAATTATCTTGTGTGGTTTAAATCATTATAATTACAAAAGACCTGTTAACGTAAGTAATTTAAAAAACAAAAACACAATTAAGGATCTTATCAGTTGATACGTGTTGCTAACATTATAGAAGAAGCAAGAATAGGTGGTCCACAGATTCGAAATTTAAAAGTTGCAAAAGTTTTAAGAGGACAGGTTGATGTAACATTAATTTTCCCAAATCAAAATTCAAGAGCTATAAAAAAACAATGTAAATTACTTGGTGTTAATTATTTATCGTTATCTTTAACTACAATAAAACGTAATTTGATTGATATTTTACTTTATATAATTTTTTTTCCATTTGAGGTTATTATGCTAGCTAAAATATTGAAAAAATATAACTTTGACCTTGTACACGTAAGTGGTGGCTGTTGGCAAAGTAAAGGAATTTTTGCTGCAAAATTAGCTTCTATCAAGGTTATTTGGGAATTAAATGATACATATTCTCCTACTTTAATTAGAAATATATTTTTTTTTTTAAGTCATTTAGCAAATGGGTTTATTTTTGCTTCGGAGAAGACAAAAGATTATTATAAGAAATTAATACCTAATCGTAAAAGTTTTATAATTCAGTCACCTGTTGATACAAATTTTTTTAATCCTTATTTGAAATATCCAAAAGAGAAATTTATAAATAAAAAAATTGAAAAAAAAAAAATTATTATTGGTACAGTTTCAAATATAAATCCAGTTAAAAACCTTGAAATGTTTATAAAGGCTGCAAAAAAACTATCTTTTTACTCAGATAAAATAGTTTTTATTGTAATAGGTAATATTTACGCTAGTCAAAATGAATATTTTAAGAAATTAAATAGTTTAATAAAAGAACTGTCAATAAAAAATTTTTTTTTTCTGAATTATAGAGAAGATGTTAGGCCTTTGCTTAAGCTAATTAATATATATGTTTGTACTTCTAGAAATGAATCTTCACCCTTATCTGTATGGGAAGCTATGTCAATGGAGAAGGCAATAGTTTCCACTGATGTTGGTGACATTAAAAAATTTATTAATAATGGCAATAATGGTTTGGTTGTTAGAGTAGGAAATGATAAAAATTTGGCAAAAGGTATAAAAAAGCTTATTGATAGATCTAAACTAAGACAAAGATTTGGTAAAAAATCAAGACAAATAGCTGAAAATAAACTTAATTTAAAGAGATGTGGGGAACTTCATTCACTAGCTTATAAATACATATCTAATTATAAATAAAAATTAAGAGGGTAGAAAACTTATGTACATAATTGGCATCAATGCATTTCATGGAGATTCCTCAGCTTGCATTTTAAAGGATGGTCGTTTAATTGCAGCAGCGGAGGAGGAACGTTTTAGACGAATTAAGCATTGGGCTGGATTTCCATCAGAGGCGATTAAATGGTGCTTATCTGAAGCAGGGATTGGTTTAGAAAATGTGGAACACATTGCATTAAATCAAGATGTAAAAGCTAACCTTCTAAGAAAAATTATATTTACATTTAAAAATCGCCCAAATTTGAAAATGCTTTTAGACCGTCTTAAAAATAAGCGGAAGCGTCTTAATATTAATGACCAAATTTTAAAAGTATTTTCAAATTCAAAATTTAATGGCTCTATTCATGCAGTCGAACACCATGCTGCACACTTATCGTCTGCCTTTCATACATCTAATTTTAATGAGGCAGTAGTAGTTTCAGTAGATGGTTTCGGAGACTTTGCAAGTACTGCTTTTGGTATTGGAAAGGGTACAAAAATTAACTTAGCAGATCGTGTTTATTTTCCTCATTCGTTGGGTATTTTTTATCAAGCATTAACGCAGTATATTGGATTTCATAATTATGGAGATGAATATAAGGTCATGGGTTTAGCCCCATATGGTAAACCAGTTTATATCAAACAATTAAGAGATATAGTAAAATTAAAATCAGATGGCACATTTGAATTAAATCTTAAATATTTTAGACATCATCGTGAAAAAATTGATTATGAATGGGAAAAAGGATCACCTCATATTGGAACTTTATTCTCGCCTGATCTTGAAAAACTTTTAGGTTCAGCTCGAGGTAATAATCAAGAATTAACTCAAAAACATAAAGATATAGCACACTCTGTGCAGTTAATGTACGAAGAAGCATTCTTTCATTTATTAAACAAATTATATAAAAGATATAAAATAGATAATCTCTCGATTTCTGGTGGCTGTGGAATGAATTCAGTTGCAAATGGAAAAGTATCTTTAAAAACTCCGTTTAAGAAAATTTATATTCAAGCTGCAGCAGGTGATGCGGGTGGTGCAATTGGAGCAGCATTGATGACATGGCATAAAATTGGCGGTAAAAAATCAAAAGAAAGAGTTTTACCACATGATCATGCTTACTGGGGACCCTCTTTTACAGACGATTATATTAGCGATTTATTAAAATTACAAAAAAATAAAATAAAAAAAGAAAATTGTCTTATAGAAAATTTTTCTGAGATCACACAACTGACAAAACATATAGCTTCAGAGATTGCAGAAGGAAAAGTAATTGGATGGTTTCAGGGAAAAATGGAATGGGGACCAAGAGCTTTAGGAAATCGCAGCATTGTCTGCGACCCTCGCAGATCTGATATGAAAGATATATTAAATCTTAAGATAAAAAGAAGAGAGTCTTTCAGACCTTTTGCACCCTCAATTCTTAGTAAAGAAGTATCTGAATGGTTTGAGCAAAACGATGATGTGCCATTTATGATGCAGGTTTATCAAATTAAAAAAAATAAAAGATCAATAATTCCTGCAGTTACACATGTAGATGGGTCTGGGCGATTACAAACTGTAGATAAAAAAAATAACCCAAGATATTATTCATTAATAAATGAATTTAAAAATCTAACAGGAGTTCCAATGGTTTTAAATACTTCGTTTAATGAAAATGAGCCAGTTGTTTGTAAACCTGAAGAAGCACTCGAAACTTTTTTACGCACTAAAATGGATATCTTGGTGATAGGAGACTGGATAATAAAAAGAAATAATTAAAAGAGTATCAAAATATGAATAAATTTTTTTTATTAATTAAAAAAGACAATTTATATCAAAGTAAAATATCAATTTTAATAGGATTAATTTTTGGTTTTTTTTTCCTTACTTTTGTTACACATAATAGCAAAAAAGATATTAAATTTGAGGAATTAGCTCTAGGTGATGATAATAAAAAATCAATGGGGATAGAAGATGGTGAAAGAGTTCATTGTGGTGACTTAAGCGATTTAGATAGTTGTATTGATAGTTATAAAAACACTAATGATAAAATGCCAGTAATTTTATGGCTAGGCAATTCTCAACTGCACGCAATAAATCAACCTCAACCTGATGATGAAGTTTCACCATTAAAATTACATAAAAAACTGAAAAAATTTGGAATATATACTTTGACTTTTTCTCAACCAAATGCAAATTTACAAGAGCATTTTTTGCTTTTTGCACATTTAATAAAAAAATTTCCAATCGAAACTTTGATATTACCTTTAGTTTTTGATGATATGCGCGAAGATGTATTAAGATCAAACATTATAAGCGCCTTAGAAGATCAACAAACTTTAGAAAGTATTAAAAAAACGTTTACAGGCAAAAATCTAATTTTTCTCAATGATGCAAAAGATATAGTTGGAAATGAGTCAAAAATTGAAAAAAACACTAAACAAAATAATTGGGAAAATTTCTTAAATAAAGAACTTGGTGAAATTTGGTCGTTATGGAAAGATAGAGAGGTTTTAAGAGGAAAATTTTTTGGATTATTATATCAACTTAGAAATTCAATATTTGGTATTAATGCAACCTCGACTCGTAGAATGATTAAAGGACCTTATATAAAAAATCAAAAAGCGTATGAAGATATTCTAAATTTAGCCATCAAAAATAAAATAAAAGTATTAGTTTATATTCCACCATTAAGAAATGATGTGAAGATCCCTTATAATATTAATGAGTATTCTAATTTTAAAATAGAAACTAAAAATATCGCTGATAAATATTATGTTAATTTTGTTTCTTTAGAAAAGATTATCCCAAGTAAACTATGGGGATTTAAAGGTTCAACTAATTTAAAAAAAAAACAAGAATTAGATTTTATGCACTTTAAAGGTGAAGGACATAGTTTGTTAGCTGAAGCTTTATATGTCGAGATTCTAAAAATTATAGAATAATTGTTTGGTTATGATTTTTAATTCATTAACTTATATATTATTGCTATTTTTAGTTGTCGCTTTGTATTGGTCGCTACCTTACAAGGCTCGTCTAATTCTTATTTTTATTTCAAGTTTAGTATTTTATGGATTTTGGAAAATTTCATTTATTCCAATCTTATTAATTTCGGTAATTGTTGATTGGTGGGTTGCTCAAAAAATATATAAATGTCAAAAAAAACATAGGTTTTCCTTATTACTGATTAGTTTAACAACCAATCTTGGACTTTTAGTTTATTTTAAATATTTAATTTTCTTTGCGAACAATGCACTTGGTTTTGCTAATCTTTTAGGTGCTGAAATAGATCCTATTGCTCTAAAGATTATTCTTCCTTTGGGTATTAGTTTTTATACATTTCAAACAATAAGTTACACAGTAGATGTTTACAGGGGCTTCATTAAACCAGAAAAAGATTTTATTCTATTTGCATGTTATGTAACCTTTTTTCCTCAATTAGTTGCTGGTCCAATATTGCGTGCAAAAGAAGTAATTCCTCAATTTGTTAATCGATCATCATTTTCACTTGATCACCTTATGATTGGATTGCGATTTATATTATTTGGTTTATTTTTAAAGGTTGTTCTAGCAGATAATATTTCAATTCTTGTTGACAGGGGCTTTATAATAAACGTTGCTGATTTGTCAGCTATAGATGTTTGGACCTTAGCATTTTTGTTTGGTTTCCAGATTTACTTTGATTTTAGCGGATATTCTTATATAGCAATAGGTAGCGCAAGAATGATGGGAATAGTATTTCCTAATAATTTCAATTTTCCTTACATTTCAAGCTCTCCAAAGGAATTTTGGCAAAGATGGCATATCTCTTTATCAAGTTGGATACGTGATTATCTTTATTTACCTTTAAATAAAAAAAAAGTTGAAAATCGATCAGTAGGTGGATTTAAAAAAAGTTTAAAAAGTTCAGGAAGCAACAAATCTTTGTTTATAACATGGGGAATTATGGGGCTTTGGCACGGTGCAAATTGGACATTTGTAATATGGGGAATTTATCATGCAATTTTAATAAGTATTTATAGATTTATAGAACCATCTAAACGAAATCTTTCACATAGGTTAAGATCATTTTTAGGAATTATAATAACCATTCCACTAATAATGTTATCATGGATTCCGTTTCGAGCTAATTCTTTATCTGATAGTATAGAGATGTGGCTAAAAGTTATTAACCCATTTGCATATTTGTGGCTTGGTATGCGAGAAAATGTTTATTTAATTACTTTTCTAATCTTACTAAATTTTTATTTAGTTTATTTATTTAAAGAAAAAATTATTCCGAAATTAAATTCAAAAAAATTAATAACTATTTCGCTTGATATTGTTTTAATAACAATTATTTTTTCAACAGTTGTGATTTTCTTCAGATCAATAAATCAATTTATATATTTTCAGTTTTAAATGAAAGTATCTATCATTACAGTAGCATTTAATAGTTTTTCCGTTATTAATGATTGTTTAGCTTCAGTTAAATTACAAAAATATTCTGATATTGAACATATCATAATTGATGGAGCTAGTACTGATGGAACTTTATCAATTTTAGAGTCAAAACGTCATCAATTTGCATCATTAATTAGCGAGAAAGACGGAGGCATTTATCATGCTATGAATAAGGGAATTGGTATTGCATCAGGTGATATTATTGGTTTTTTAAATTCTGATGATTTTTATATAAACAATAATGTAATTTCTGAAGTTGTGAAAGAATTTAAGAAAGACTCTTCAATAGATGCTTGTTATGCAGATTTAATATATGTTGGAAAATCTGATACCTCAAAGATTATTCGTTATGTAAAATCCTGTGAATTTAAAGAAGGTTTATTTTCAAAAGGATGGTGCCCGCCGCACCCAACTTTTTTTGTTCGTCGTTCCGTATATGAAGATTTGGGTAATTTTGATATCAATTATAATATAGCTTCAGATGTCGAGCTTATGATGAGATTTCTTGAAGTTCATAAAATTAAGTCTAGATACGTACCTAAAGTTTGGATTAAGATGCGAATCGGCGGTACCACAAATAAAAGTATACGAAATATTTGGACTCAAAATATGGAAGTTTTTAATTCATTTAAAAAAAATGGCTTATCAGTAAACCCAATAAGTTTTTTTATTAATAAGTTAATTTCTCGATTTAATCAATTTTTAAAAAGGTAATTTTAGTGAAAAAAATTTTAATTACAGGAACATCGGGATTTATTGGAAAATCT
Organism: Candidatus Pelagibacter sp. HTCC7211; assembly: GCF_000155895.1. Taxonomy (NCBI): domain Bacteria; kingdom Pseudomonadati; phylum Pseudomonadota; class Alphaproteobacteria; order Candidatus Pelagibacterales; family Candidatus Pelagibacteraceae; genus Candidatus Pelagibacter; species Candidatus Pelagibacter sp. HTCC7211. Next base: position 1,427,378 of record NZ_DS995298.1, on the reverse strand, counting down.
CTAAGCGAGAAATTGTCAAAATCAGGCAAACATATTCGTGGCACAGTAAGAACTATTAATTCATTTTCAAAAAATACTGATATTGAATATGTATTAGTAGAAGATATTAGTCTTAAAACAAACTGGAAAGATATTTTAGTTGATGTTGATTGCATTATTCATTGTGCTGGAAGAGCGCATATAATGAATGAAAAGAAAAATGATACATCTAAAATTTTTCAATCAGTAAATGTCGAAGGCACCAAACAACTTGCTGAACAAGCGTCTAAAGCAGAAGTTAAAAGATTTATATTTTTAAGTTCAGTAAAGGTTAATGGAGAGTGTACTTATAATATTGATAATAAAGATATTTCTTATCATCAGAGAAAGAAAATATTTAGTTATAATGACTTACCAAATCCACAAGACTCTTATGCAGTATCTAAATTTGAAGCTGAAAATGCTTTGTGGGAAATTTCTTCCAGAACAGGATTAGAAGTTTCAATACTTCGCTTGCCATTAGTGTATGGTTATGGCGCAAAAGGAAACTTAGCAAATTTGTTAAAACTTGTAGCATTCCGCATCCCCCTTCCATTGAGAATGGTTAAAAATCAACGCTCTATGATTGGAATAGATAATTTAGTTGATCTATTAATTACATGTGTTGATCATCCTAACGCTGCTGGAAAAACTTTTTTAGTTTCAGATGGAGAAGATTTATCTACACCTGATTTTATAAGATATATTGCAAATTCAATGGGACATAGAGCTCGATTTTTTCCTATTCCTTTTTTTTTACTTAAACTGCTAGGCTTAATTTTTGGTAAACAAGCAGAAATTAATCGATTAGTTGGATCTTTAAAAATAGATAGCAGGTATACTCAAAAGGAATTAAATTGGACACCTCCTTTAAGTGTTGTAGAAGGTATAAGAAGAATGATTCAGGGTAAATGATCCGTATTTTTGATATTTTTTTTTCATTAACAGGGATAATTTTTTTATCACCTTTTTTAATTTTGCTATGGATGATAGGTGCATTTGATAATGGTTCTCCAATATTTTTACAGAAACGAGTTGGTCGAAATCTTAAATCTTTTACATTAATAAAATTTAGAACAATGCCAAAAAAAACCAAATCAGTTGGGACACATTTAATAAGGGATATAAAATTTACCTCCTTTGGTTATTTTCTAAGGAGAACTAAATTAGATGAAATTCCACAATTATTTAATGTGCTTTTAGGTGATATGAGTTTAGTTGGGCCCAGACCCTGCTTATTAAATCAAGAAAAATTAATTGCTGAACGAAAAAAAAGAGGAGTATTTAAAGTAAAACCAGGAATTACTGGTCTTGCTCAAATATCAGGTGTCAATATGCAAACGCCTACACAGTTAGCAAAAACAGACTCTAAAATGATAAAGAATATGAATTTATTTTATTATTTTTACTATATATTGAGAACAATCTTAAAATTATAACGCTATGTCATTTTTAACAGAAGCTTCAAAAAATATAATTAATTTACCACGTTTTGCTAAGAGGATTATTACCATTATTATTGATTTAGGTTTATGTATTTCATGTACTTGGCTAGCTTTTTATTTGAGATTAGAACAATTTATAAAAATTAATGATATAACTATTCTTGCAGTATTAATTTCCACAATTATAGCTATACCAATTTTTTGGCTTCATGGTTTATATAGAACAATACTACGTTTTGGAGGAACATCTATAATTTTTACTGTATCAGTTGCCGTATTAGTATATGGAATAATTTATTTTTCAATTATAAGTATTTTTGGAATACAAGGCATTCCTAGATCTATTGGAATTATTCAACCATTATTATTATTTCTAGGAATTACAAGTTCAAGAATAGCAATTAAATTTTTGTTTCCAATTAACACATCTATAAAAAATATAGAAAATAAAAAAAAATTATTAATTTATGGAGCTGGTAATGCCGGTAGACAGTTGTTACTTAGTTTAGAAAATAATCCTGAAATGAAAGCGGTAGGTTTTTTAGATGACAATAAACAATTTCACAACCAAACAGTATTGGGTCAAACAGTTTTTGACCCAATTAATATAAGTAAATTAATAAATTCAAAAAATATTGATCTAGTTTTACTTGCACTTCCATCAATTAGTCGAAAAAAGAGAAATGAAATTATTAATGATTTAAATAAACATAAAATATCGGTTAAAACATTGCCAAGTATTCAGGATATTGTAGATGGAAAAATATCAGTTTCTGATATTAAAGATTTAATTATTGAAGATCTTTTAAACAGAGAACAAGTTAAACCAGATATTGAATTGTTATCTAAAAATGTTAGCTCTAAAGTTGTGGTAGTAACAGGTGCAGGAGGCTCAATTGGTTCTGAATTATGTCGTCAAATAACAAGATTAAAACCAAAAAAATTGTTACTCATAGAGTTAAATGAGTTTGCCCTTTATAATATTTATGAAGAGCTAAAAAATTTAAATCAAAATTTAAATTATGTTCCTTTACTGCTTAATGTTCAAAGCATATCAAGGTTGAACGAAGTTTTTAGAACTTTTAAAGTAGATACGGTTTATCATGCTGCAGCTTATAAACATGTACCTTTAGTTGAAGAAAATATTTGTGAAAGCATTAAAAATAATGTTTTTGGAACTTTTTCAATTGCACAAACTGCGATTCAAAATAATGTTTCAAATTTTGTTCTGATCTCTAGTGATAAAGCAGTAAGATCAACGAATGTTATGGGTGCGAGTAAACGACTTGCTGAAATTTGTATACAAGCTCTTTATAATAAAGAAAATAAAAACACAAAATTTGCTATTGTTCGTTTTGGCAATGTTTTACAATCATCAGGTTCTGTAATTCCAAAATTTAAAAAACAAATTAGACAGGGAGGCCCAGTAACTTTAACTCATCCAGAGGTCACAAGATATTTTATGACGATAATTGAGGCATCACAATTGGTTATACAAGCAGGTGCGATGTCTGAAGCTTGTGAGGTATTTGTTCTTGATATGGGAAAAAGTGTAAAAATTAGAGATTTAATTAATAAAATGATTAAACTTTCAGGTTTATCTGTCAAAGATAATAATAATTTAGGGGGAGACATAGAAGTCAAGATTATAGGACTTAGACCAGGAGAAAAATTATATGAAGAACTATTGTTAGGAGATAATCCTCAAAAAACTTATCATGATAAAATTCAAAAAGCTCAAGACCCCTTCATTCCATTTGATCAACTTAAAATAGAATTGGATAATTTATCAGTTTTAGTTGAAGATAATAGGGCATCTGAAATTAAAGATATGTTGCATAGATTGGTCCCTAGTTATAAATCAAATTCAAAAATTGTTGATCTTTATTATGAAGAGAGTCTAAAAAATAAAAATGATTTAAAAAAATCTACTAAAGTTAAGGATCAAGAAAATAAAGTAGTAAGGATCAAGACTTAATACTTTTTATAAATTTAATTCTAAATTTTTTATGAATAAATTTAAATACTCGAATAAAATTTTAATTAATTTAATAGTTGTGTCTGTAATTCCCTTTTTAATTTCGGGGCCTTTTTTTCCAGATTTAATAGTAAGTGTTTCATCTTTATTTTTTTTATATTTTGTATTGCAAAATAATAATTTTTATTATTTTAATAACATACCATTTATTATATTTTTATCATTTTGTATTATATCTACTTTATTAAGCTTAGAGGCTGAAGATATATCTTTAAGTGTAAAAAGTTCTTTATTTTATTTTAGAATAGGAATATTCAGCTGTTTGATTTGGTATTTGATAGATAAAGATAAAAGTATTTTAATTTATTTTTATTATGCTTTAATTTTATGTTTTTCAGTTTTGGTAATTGATGGTTATTTTCAATATTTAACGGGAAAAAATTTATTAGGATTGGAAACAATAGGAAATAGGATTTCATCCTTATTTGGTGATGAACTTGTCATGGGCTCTTATTTATCAAGATTGTTTCCTTTATTATTTGCTTTATTTTTAATCAAACCAAAACAAAAATTTGAAATTTATTTTATAGGAATTTTATTTATTTTAGTTGATGTTTTAATATTTATGTCTGGCGAAAGGACTGCATTCTTTTTTTTAAATTTATCAACTGTATTTATAATTCTTTTGATCAAAAAATATCAAAAATTTAGATTAGTCACATTTATTGTGGCAATGTTTTTTGTCGTTATTTTAAGTCTAAATTCATCTAATTTAACTGATAGGATGTTTTTGTCGCCTGCTAAAAACATGGGTTTAATCAAAAGCTCAAACCAAAAAACAATTTTTACTCCTGTTCATGATAGTCATTTAAAAACAGCATATAAAATGTTTCAAGACAAACCTATTTTTGGTCATGGCCCCAAAATGTTTAGAATAAAATGTTCCGACTCCAAATATTCAACAGGACAACAACCATGTAGTACTCATCCTCATAATTTTTATGTACAATTATTAGCAGAAACTGGAATTGTAGGATTTATTTTTTTGTTAAGCGCAATATGTTATGTTCTATATTCTGCTTTAAGACAGATTAAGACTATTTTATTTAAACAAAAAAGATATTTTACAGATTATCAAGTATGTTTGTTAGCTGGATTATTAATAACTACATGGCCATTTTCTCCAAATGGCAATTTTTTCAATAATTGGCTAATAATAGTTTACAGTCTACCTGTAGGTTTTTATCTTCAATCTATTTATTCAAAAAAAAATATTTTTAAAAAAAAAAGTGTTAATTAATGTCTTGTAATCAAGTGAAATTTTATAAGAAATATTTATTTGTAATTTTGATTGATTAGTTTAATAAAACATAATTATAAATTATGTTAAAAATTTACGATTAAATTCAATGAAAAAAAAAATTCCTTTATACAGATACAATAATGACATAGAATTTATTGAAATTTTGCAAATAATTTGGAATGGAAAAGTAAAAATTTTTTTAATAACAATTATCTTCACATTAATTGGCGTAGGTTATACTAGTAAAATACCAAATTCATTTAAGCTTTCAATTACTATTCAACCAAGTAAGAATTCAAATTTTGTTAAATTTATACCTATAAATCAAATGTTAATTTCAAGTTTGTTAAATAATTCAACTCAAAAACATTTTACAAACCAGCAATTGGAAATTAACCAAGAACTCCAAGTAAACGAAATAACAATGATAGATCGATTTGTTAAAGAATTTTTAGATTTTGAGGAATTTATAAACGTTTTAGAAAGTAATTCTTATATAGATGAAAATACTCTTCAAACTGAAATTGAAAGACAAAGACAAATGCTGAAATATTCAAAATTACTTTCTCTTCAAAGATTAGATGAAACTAATAAAGATCTTGGATATGTCATAAAACTTATATGGGGAGATAGCGAGGAAGGTCTAAAAATTCTAAGCGAAACATTAAATCTCACAAAGATTAATTTACATAAATCAGTTTTTAAAGATTTAGATTATTTTTTAAAAATTAAAAAGGAGATAAAAATTAGCGAAAATGAAAGTAGAATACTATTTTTAACAGAACAAAGTGCAATTGCAAAAGAACTAAATATAGCAGAAAATCAAGTAGATACTGTTAATTTGCCACAAGATAAAATCGCAGTAAATGTTACCACCAACAACATTGGATACTATTTGCAAGGATATAAAGCAATAGACAAAGAAATTTCGCTAATAGAAAATCGAGAGTATAAGGATATTAAAAAGATAAAAGAAAGAATAGAAATATTAAAAACTGAAAAAATTAATTTAGTCGATTATAATTTATTTTTAATATCCGTAAATTCATTAAAAGATGAAAAGAAGTATTTATACTTTTCGATTTTCATTGGTATTATATTTGGAGTAATTTATGTTATTTTCTCAAATATATTAGGACAAAATAAATTAAATAGAAAAAACTAAATTAATAGAGCCTATAACTAAACTTCAATTGTCATATTTTGGGTTTTTTAAATATTTTAATAAACATAAATAAATCTTTACATTGTTAACTAATTTTAGTAATAGACAGTGCCTGGTAATTATTGCGAAAGTGTAATACCCGATCCCATTCCGAACTCGGAAGTCAAGCCTTTCAGCGCCAATGGTACTTTGTCTTAAGACACGGAAGAGTAGGACATTGCCAGGCATATTCTAAAATGAAAAATCTCATAATTGTAACTGGTGGTGCTGGATTTGTTGGCTCGAATTTAATTAAATCATTATTAAAAAAAACTAATAAAAAAATCATAAGTTTAGATAATTATTCCTCAGGAAATAAAAATAATCATTTAAAAAATATCAGAGTAAAGTATGTGAAAGGAAATACTGTTAATATTTCAAATCTTTTTAACAAGATAAAGAGTCAAATTCATTCAATTTTTCATTTTGGAGAATTTGCTAGAATTTATCAAAGTTTTAAAAGATTTGATGAATGCTTTAAATCAAATTCTATTGGTTCAAATGAAGTTTTTAAATTTTGTTTAGATAATAATATAAAACTTATTTATTCAGCAACTTCTGCATCTTTAGGAAATAAGGGTGGCGATAAAAATTTATCTCCATATGCCTTTACAAAGTCTAAAAATTTAGAATTATTAGAAAATTTAAGAAAATGGTTTAATTTTAAATTTGAAGTTATTTATTTTTACAATGTTTACGGTCCAGGTCAAATCAAAGTAGGAAACATGGCTACAGTTGTTGGAATTTTTGAAAATCAATATTCAAATAATAAACCTCTAACAATTGTAAAACCTGGAACTCAAACCAGAAGATTCACTCATATAGATGATACTATTAATGTTTGTATTGATGCTTGGAAGAAAAATAAATGTCATCATTATAGTATTAGTCATAAAAAATCGTATTCCATTATAAGTCTTGCTAAAATGTTTAAGTCAAAAGTAATCTATCTAAATCCTAGACTAGGTGAACGATATGCATCAGCATTAACTAAAATGTCAAATAATCGTAAAATAATTAATAAATATGGAAAAATAGATTTGAAAGATTATGTAACTTCGTTTATTAAAGGTGAAAAATTATGAAAATAAAAAGCTCATTAAAGTCGATTAAAAAAAGAGATCTTAATTCTAAACTAGTTAGAAGAAGAGGTCGTGTGTACGTTATCAATAAAACTAATCCAAAATTTAAAGCAAGACAGAAGTAATTTTTATGGATAATGAAAACCATAAAAATACCTGGAATAATTTCACAAAATTTGTGTTGTGGGGAACAGTCGCAGTTATTGGTGTTTTAGTTTTAATGGCAATATTCTTAATATAAGATTAATGTATGAAAATTGCTTCTATTTTAGAAAATCAAAAAATTGAAAAAAGAATTGCAATTACCCCTGAGATTGCAAAAAAATATATATCTCTTGGTCTTGGAGTTTCATTAGCTGAAAATTATGGAAGCCATCTTGGAATTAAAGATGAAGAGTATAAAGAATTAGGCGTATCAATTTCACAAGATGAAAAAGAAATCATATCTAGTGCAGATATTATTGTCCAATTAGGCTTATTCGATGATGACAAAAGTTCTTCATTAAAAGAAAATCAAACATTTATTGGAGTGTTAAACCCATATGATAATAAAGAGAAGATAAATGATTTAGTTAAAAAAAAAATTAATATTTTTTCACTTGAATTACTTCCAAGAATAACAAGAGCTCAATCAATGGATATACTATCTTCACAAGCAAACCTTGCAGGTTATAAAGCGGTAGTAGAGTCGTTCGCTCATTTTGAAAAAGCAATTCCAATGATGATGACTGCAGCAGGAACAATACCCGCTGCAAAAGTATTAGTTGTTGGAGCAGGGGTGGCAGGATTGCAAGCAATTGCAACTGCAAAACGAATGGGTGCAATTGTATTTGCGACAGATGTTAGAATGGCTTCTAAAGAACAGGTTGAAAGTTTAGGGGGAAAATTTTTAACAGTTGAAGGAGCTGAAAATTTAGAGACAGAAGGAGGTTATGCTAAAGAAGCATCAGATGATTTTAAAAAGAAGCAAGAAGAATTATTGTCAGAAACATTAAAGAAAATTGACATTGTAATTTGCACAGCTTTAATTCCTGGGAAAAAAGCACCAGTGATAATTAAAGAAGCCATGATTAATAATATGAATTCTGGTTCGATAATTTATGATTTAGCAGCCATTCAAGGTGGAAATACAGCACACACTAAAGTTAATGAAATTGTTGATAGCAATGGTGTTAAAATAATGGGGGAAAGTAATATTTTAAACAAGCTTCCAACTTCAGCATCCAATTTATATGCTAAAAATGTATTTAATTTTGTTTCGAATTTATATGATAAAGAAAATAATAGAATTAATATTAATTTAGAAGACGAGATAGTTGAAAAAACGTTAATAAAATGAAATTATGGAAATAGATCCTTTTATATTTAGATTAAGTATTTTTATCCTTTCAATTTTTATAGGATATTATGTGGTTTGGAGTGTTACGCCATCACTTCACACACCTTTAATGTCAGTTACCAATGCTATTTCATCTGTCATAATTGTAGGCGCGATCATTGCAGGATTAGCAGGGGACTCTGATACTATATTTAACACTTCAAGTATCTTTGGGTTTTTAGCAATATCACTAGCAGCTATTAATATATTTGGCGGTTTTTTAGTAACGCAGAGAATGCTTGCAATGTATAAAAAAAAGAAAAAGGATAAATAATGTTATCAGCAAATTTATCAGCCATATTTTATCTAATTTCAGGTGTATTATTTATTCTTGCTTTAAGGGGACTTTCATCACCAGAAACATCCAGACAAGGAAATTTCTTTGGTATTTTAGGAATGATTATTGCAATTACAGTTACTTTTTTATCAATTGGAAATTTTTCAACTGGATTTGCAGTTGTTTTAATATTTCTTTTAATAGGTGGATTAATAGGTGCGTTTATTGCTTATAAAATCCCTATGACAGCAATGCCAGAATTAGTAGCTGGTTTTCATAGTTTAGTTGGTCTTGCAGCAGTATTTGTTGCCATAGCTGCTTTTTTAAATCCAGATGCCTTCAATTTAGGATCACCAGGCAATATTAAACTTGGAAGCTTGATTGAAATGTCAATTGGTGCAGCAGTAGGTGCAATCACTTTTTCAGGTTCAATTATTGCTTTTTTAAAACTTCAAGGAATAATGTCAGGTTCACCTATAACTTTTAAGGGACAACATCCACTAAATGCCCTAATTTTGATTTCAATAATTGTATTAACTTATCTACTTTGCTCTACACAATCTTCTAATTTATTTTGGATACTGTTAGCTGTATCTTTTTTAATTGGTTTTTTACTTATCATTCCAATAGGTGGTGCAGATATGCCGGTAGTGATTTCAATGCTAAACTCATATTCTGGTTGGGCAGCGGCTGGAATTGGTTTTACTTTGGAAAATACAGCATTAATTATTACAGGTGCATTAGTTGGATCATCTGGAGCAATATTATCTTACATAATGTGTAAAGGAATGAATAGATCATTCTTTAATGTTATTTTAGGTGGATTTGGTGCAACTGAACAATCTTCATCATCACAAAACAAAGAACAAAGACCAGTTAAAAGTGGAAATGCAGATGATGCCGCATTTTTAATGAAGAATGCCTCATCAGTTATAATTGTACCAGGTTACGGAATGGCTGTAGCACAAGCACAACATGCTTTAAGAGAAATGGTTGATACATTAAAAAAAAATGACATAAAAGTTTCCTATGCAATCCATCCTGTTGCGGGACGAATGCCAGGTCATATGAACGTTTTACTTGCTGAGGCAAATGTTCCATATGATGAGGTATTTGAGCTTGAAGAGATCAATAATGATTTTGCAAATGCAGACGTAGCTTTTGTAATAGGTGCCAATGATGTAACAAATCCAGTTGCAAAAACAGATCCTCAAAGTCCAATTTATGGCATGCCAGTTCTTGATGTTGAAAAATGTAAATCAGTATTATTTGTTAAAAGAAGTTTATCCCCTGGCTACGCAGGAATTGATAATGATCTATTTTACAAAGAAAATACTCTAATGTTGTTTGCAGATGCAAAAAAAATGACAGAAGATATCACTAAGAATCTATAGGTATAAATTTGATTACTAAAATATTTTGTGACATTGCAGAATTAAATCAAATTAAAAGATTCAATAAAAAAAAAATTGTTAAAGGTTTTACAACAAACCCTAGCTTAATGAGAAAAGCTGGAGCAAAAAATTACAAATCTTATTCAAAAAAAATTCTTAAAATTTGTAATAACAAACCAGTATCACTTGAGGTATTTGCTGATGAATATGAAGAAATGAAAATTCAAGCAATGAAAATCAATAGTTGGGGAAAAAATGTTTATGTAAAAGTGCCAGTTGCCAATTCAAAAGGTAAATTTATGGGTAGAATTATTAAAGAATTAAATAGTCATGATATTAAACTTAATATAACAGCAGTCTATAGCGCTAAACAAACCAAAAACATTTTAAAATTAATTAATAAAAAAACAAAAGTGATTATCTCTATTTTTGCAGGAAGAGCAGGCGACGTTGGCAAAGATCCAGTGCCAGAATTTGTTAAGAGTATTAAATTGGCTAAGAGGTTTAAGAATGTTGAGATTTTATGGGCAAGTGTTCGTGAGCCTTACAATTATTTACAGGCAAAACAATTAGGTTGCCATATAATTACTGTGCCACCAACTATCATTGAAAAAATAGAAAAATTTGGAAAGTCATTTGACCAACTTACAAAAGAAACAGTTAGAGCTTTTATAATAGACAGTAAAAAATCTAATTTTAAAATTTAGTCTGGAATTGGTTGCGGGGGACGGATTTGAACCGCCGACCTTCAGGTTATGAGCCTGACGAGCTACCAGACTGCTCCACCCCGCGGTATACTTAAATTCTATTTTTAAGTTTATTTAACTTCTTAACTCTTTTTATATTTTCTTGAAGAATTCTTTTTTTCTTCTCAGATGGTTTCTCATAAGTATTTTTTAATTTTATTACTTTAAAAAAACCGTCGCGTTGTAGCTTTCTTTTAAGAACCCTAAGCGCTTGTTCAATGTTATTATCTTTAACTTCTATTTTCATATATTTTTTTAAAGTGAGTAATTATCACTATAAAATTTTGATGTCTATTAAATTTATTCAATGTTTGAAATTTCTTTAGCTTGTTTTTCTTTTTCTTTTTCTTTTTTTTCTCTTTTAATTCTTCTCTCAGCTTTTTCTAGTGCTTCTATCAGATCTTTCTGCGAAAATAAGTTTAAAGCAACAGGGTCTTTTGGATTTAAATTATTATAGTTCCAATAGCTTTTGTTTCTTATAGAGGTGACCGAATTTTTTGTTATACCAATTAGTTTTGCAATCTGAGAGTCTTTTAGCTTGGTATGTTGTCTGATTAACCATAATGCAGAGTCCGGCTTGTCTTGTCTCTTAGAGAGAGGTATATATTTTTTAGTTTTTTTCTCAATATTGGATATTTCAATATCTGTGCTTTTGATTTGAAGATCTCTATTTTCATCATTTGATGATAATTCAATTTCTTCTCTAGTGAGTTGACCTGAAATTATTGGGTTATAAGCTTTAATTCCCTTTGCAACTTCACCGTCTGCTATTCCTTGAACTTCAACTTCATGTAGGTTACAAAAATTTGCAATTTGTTTAAAAGTAAGTGTTGTATTTTCAACTAACCAAACAGCTGTAGCCATTGGCATCAAAGGTGCATTTGACATTTAATTTTTTTTATCTGATTTAAAATTTTGAAATTTTTTGTTAAATTTACTTATTCTGCCTTTATCCATTAGCTTTTGTTTTCCACCTGTCCACGCAGAATGTGATTTTGGATCGATTTCTAATTTAAGCAAATCACCTTCAGCACCCCAAGTTGATTTTGTTTCAAATTGAGTTCCGTCAGTCATTTCGACTTTAATTGTGTGGTAGTTTGGATGTATGTCTTTTTTCATACCGAGACTTATAGCAAAAGAATTTTATAACACAATTAAAAGTTAACTAAATTTTCCAACATTTTATCATTTATTGCAGCACTTGAAGCCCTAATATCAATATTATTTACTTCAAATTTATGAATATCATTCACTATTCCACCTGCCTCAGTTATCATCAATATTCCTGCGGCCACATCCCATATATTAATCTTATTCTGAAAGTATCCATCAAGTCTACCTGCAGCCACATAAGCTAAATCTAATGAAGCAGACCCACTACATCTCATATTTAAATTGCTAAATTTTACACCTTCATTATTACTTGAAAACAAACATTCATCTAAAGAATTTTTTTTTGAAACTCTTAATCTTTGATTATTTAAAAAAGCACCATTATTTTTTTCGGCAAAAAACATTTCATCCTTAATTGGATCAAAAATTAAACCACTTAATAATTCATCTTTTGACATAAGTGCAATAGAAATTGCAAAGTGAGGTATGCCGTGAAGAAAATTAGTTGTTCCATCAATTGGATCAATTATCCAAGTATTTTCATTATCTTTATTTTTAATAATACCAGTTTCTTCAGTCAAAAAAGAATAATTCTTTTTTGTTTTTGACAATTCTTCAATTAATATTTTTTCAACATGTTTATCTGTTTTAGTCACGAAATCATGTGGTCCTTTTTTAGATACTTGCAACTTTTCAATTTCTCCAAAATCTCTTATTATTGATTTAGATGCTTTTTCAGCAGCCTTAATCATTATGTTGAGATTTGCAGAGATAGATAACATTGAATTATATTTTTTTTATGTATTCAAGGGTTCTTGTATCAACAATTACTTCATCTCCAGAATCTATAAATGGTGGTACTTGAATATTCATGCCATTATCAAGTGTAGCAGGCTTGTAGGATGAAGAAACAGTTTGTCCCCTAAGAGCAGCATCTGTAGTTTCAATTTTACATTTTACCTGATTAGGAAGTTCAACTGAAATTGGACTTTCATTATGAAAGTTTACTTTGACCTCAAGATTTTCAGTCAATAACTCTCCTTTTTCACCAATTATATCTTTTTTAATTTCAATTTGTTCAAATGTTTTTGGATCCATAAAAATATAATTGACCTCATCATCATATAAATAATTATAATTTGTTTCTTCAAGCGATGCTTTTTCAACTGTTTCGCTAGATCTAAATCTTTCATTTAATTTTGTGTTTTTACCCACACTTTTCATTTCTACTTGAGCAAATGCTCCACCCTTACCAGGTTTTACATGTTGAGTTTTTAGCACTAACCATAAATCATTTTTGTATTCTAAGAGCATTCCTACTCTTATTTCTCCAGCATTTATTTTCATTTAATTTTTTCTATAGTTTTATAGGGTTTATATTTTTTATTATTCCAAACGTAGCCTGAAATAGCCAATAAATTAACATTGTTCAATAACAGTTTTTTATAATTACTTATATTAATTCCCCCAATGGCCACTATTGGTATTTTGGTTAACTTTTTTACTTTGTCTACAATTTTGGTTGTTGCTTTATATTTTACTTTTTTTGTTTTAGTAGAGAAGAAAGAACCAAAGGCAATATAATCTGCTTTTCTTTTAATAGCAGCTTTTGCTAAATTAATTGAGTTATGACAAGTAACCCCTATAATTTTATTTCCAATTATTTTTCTTGCTTCTACTATACTCATATCTTGTTGACCAATGTGACATCCATCAGCATTAATTTTTTTTGAAAGTGTTGGGTCATCATTTACTAAAAATTTTACCTTATTTTTTTTACATATTGGGTGAATTTTTTTTCCAATTGCAATTTTTTGTTTAAGTGAATATCTTTTAAATCTTAATTGAAATAGACTAATCTTGCCGGTTTCAAAGACTTTATTTAAATCATGATAAAATTTAGGGTAAATTTTGTTTGGGGAAATAAGATAAATAAATTTTTTTTTATTTATTCTCAAGCTCGTTAGTCCATTTTCCTTGAGCAGCTAAAGTATTCATTTTTGCTCTATGATTAAAAATAATTTGGGTTCCTTTAATATCTTTTATATCTTTCGACCAAAATTTTAGAGCACTTTGTTGAAGAGCTCTTCCATACGAATAAGTCATTATAAAATTAGTATCATTATTTTTATTAATTAAATTTAAATTTTCAGTTGCTTCTACCTCCGATTGACCACCAGATAAGAAAGCAATTCCAGGGACCTCATTCGGAACAGAATTTTTTAAACATTCGAGTGTTTTAGAGGCAACCTCTTCATTGGAAATTTTATTTTTTGATTTATTTCCTGCCAGGATCATGTTTGGTTTTAAAATTACTCCTGTTAAATCAATTTTATGAATTATAAGTTCTTCAAAGCATTTTTTAATTACTTCAGAAGTTTTTATTAAACAGTCATCTGCTGAATGCTCACCATCCATTAATACTTCTGGTTCTACAATTGGTACCATCCCACTTTCTTGAGCTAAAGCAGAATATCTTGCTAATGCATGTGCATTTGAATTGATAGCAATTTTGCTTGGGTATTTTTCTCCAATACTATATACCCCTCTCCATTTTGTGAATCTTGCCCCAAGCTCGTAATATCTTTTTAATCTTTCTCTTAGCCCATCTAAGCCCTCTGTAATTTTTTCATCTAATGAATTTGCTAAATCTTTTGCTCCAGTGTCTACTTTAATTCCTGGGACTGCTCCTATTTCTGAGATCATAGTTGGAATTGTTTTTCCATAATTTGATGTTTGATTTATTGTCTCATCAAATAAAATAACTCCACCAATACATTTTGACATACTTTCAGAAGCAAAAAGTGTTTCTCTAAAAAGAAGTCTATTTTCTGGTGATGATTGAATGTTAACTGCCTCAAGTCTTTTTGTCATAGTTCCATTACTTTCATCTGCAGCAAGTATACCTTTACCGTTTGAAAGAATTTTTAAAGCGATTGTATTAAGATCTGACATATTATTTTAAAGCTTTTATACCAGGAAGTTTTTTACCTTCAAGATATTCTAAGAAGGCTCCACCAGCAGTTGAAACAAAGTTAAAATTATTTATTGCATTTAAGCTATTTATCAATGAAACTGTATCTCCTCCTCCAGCAACTGAATAAATATTATTAGATTTATTATTTTCAATCATTTTTTTTGCAATTTTAATACTACCATTAGCAAACTTTGGGTTTTCAAAATACCCAGCAGGCCCATTCCATAAAATGGTTTTACTTTCATCAATTATATTATTAATAATTTTAATCGTTTTTGGGCCAATATCTAAAATCATGTCATCTGATAAAATTTCATTTAATTCTTTTATTTGTGGATTTCCGTCTAAATTCTTTCCTACAAGGACGTCCTTTGGGTATATTATTTTACAGTTTGTTTTTTCTGAAAGTAATAAAATTTCTTCGATAATTTTATCTGAGCCTTCTTCATGTAAAGATTTTCCAATATTATTTCCCATAAATTTAATAATATTATTAGCCATTCCACCAACAATTATAATATTATCAAATTTTGGTATTAAATTTTTAATTATATTAATTTTAGTTGAGACTTTTGAGCCTCCAATTATACATGTGATAGGTTTTTTAATTTCAGAAGTGATTTTTTTTAAAGCATTAACTTCTTGATCAAACTGTAAGCCAGAATAAGAAGGTAAAAAATTAGTGATCTCATCAATTGAAGCGTGA
The DNA here is from genome assembly GCF_000155895.1 of Candidatus Pelagibacter sp. HTCC7211. Taxonomy (NCBI): domain Bacteria; kingdom Pseudomonadati; phylum Pseudomonadota; class Alphaproteobacteria; order Candidatus Pelagibacterales; family Candidatus Pelagibacteraceae; genus Candidatus Pelagibacter; species Candidatus Pelagibacter sp. HTCC7211. The sequence goes on along the minus strand of NZ_DS995298.1, from coordinate 1,411,757 downwards.
GATCTATGAGAACATGAAAAAGCGTCATTTACATAGATGTCAGCTAAGGTTGCAAGATGTTTTGCAAACTGTTCATCGTTTTTTTCTTCCTCAGAATAAAATCTTATATTTTCTAACATCATTATTCTTTCATCATTATTATTAAATAACTCTTTTGAATTGATTTCTTTAACATTTTTTGAAATAAGCTTTACATTTTGATTTGATTTTTTACTCAATTCTTCACATATTAGTTTAAGTGATAGCTCGTTAACAATTTTACCTTTTGGTCTTCCTACATGAGAAATAATTATGATTTTAGTATTTTGATCAATTAAAAATCTTAAAGTAGGTAAAATTTTATCTATTCTTGTAGTGTCCATAATTTTATTGTCAACTATAGGAACATTTAAATCTAATCTTAATAATATTTTTTTATTTTCGAGATTTACTTCTTCTTTTATGCTTTTCATTAAGAGATCTTATTGACATACTCAGCTATATCACACATTCTATTTGAAAATCCCCACTCATTATCATACCAGGCAGAAATTTTTCCCATATTTTTACCTACAACGCTAGTAAGTGATGAGTCAATAATTGCTGATGATGAATTATGATTAAAATCAATAGACACGAGTTTTTCAGAAGTTATCTCTAATATTTTTTTAGACTGAGTTTTTGAAACTTCTCTAAATGCATTATTAATTTTTTCTTTATTAATATCTTTTTTTGTACAAAAAACTAATTCAATAAGAGATACATTTGGAGTTGGAACCCGCATAGCTATACCCTCTAGTTTGCCTTTTAATGATGGAATTATTTCTCCAATTGCCTTTGATGCCCCAGTAGATGTTGGAACAATTGATTGACTTGCTGATCTTGCTCTTCTAGGATCTTTATGAGAATTATCTAAAATTCTTTGATCACTTGTAAAAGCGTGAATTGTGGTCATAAAACCTTTTTCTATTTCAAAATTTTTGTGAAGGACATTTGCAACAGGTGCCAAACAGTTTGTTGTACAAGAAGCAGCAGAAATTATTTGATCTTTTATTGTAAGCTCTTCTTCATTTACACCAAAAACAATTGTTTTATCAGCATTTTTACAAGGAGCAGATACAATAACCTTTTTTGCACCATTATTAATGTGTGCTAATAGTTTTTCTTTTGAATTAAATTTTCCAGTGCACTCAAAAACGTAATCAACACCAAATTTTTTCCAATTTATATCTTCAATTTTTGATTCTTGTGAAAAAGAGATTTTATCATTATTTATAATCAAATGATTTTCATTATAATTTAGGTTTGCATTAAACTTACCGTGGACTGAGTCATATTTAATTAGAGTACAGCTTGCCTCCAAATTAGATCTATTATTAATGTGTCTTATCTTTATATTTTTATTTTTGCTTTCAATAATTGCCCTGATAACCATTCGGCCAATTCTACCCATTCCATTGATACCAACATTTATTGTCATTTTTTTATTCTTAAAATTTTTTTTGATTTATTAGCAATATTTGTTGCTGTTAAACCAAAATGTTTATAAATTTCTTTATATGGAGCACTTTTACCAAAAGTATCAATTCCAAAAGCCAAACCATTATTTCCAATATATTTTTTCCAACTATCTGTTGATGCAGCTTCAATAGAAATTTTCATTTTTGTTTCATTAATTATTTTTTGTTTGTATGAATTAGACTGTAAGTCAAAAAGATCCTGGCATGGCATTGATATCACCTTTGAGTATATCTTTTCTTTGGCCAATTTATGACTAGTTTCAATTGCTAAATTAACCTCAGATCCACTTGCAAGTATAGTTAAATGAATTTTTTTGTTTGTTCTTAAAACTTCATAAGCTCCAAAAGAACATTTATTGGTTTTTGAGTATTTTTTTCTTATTGGATCTAGATTTTGTCTAGTTAAAGATAAGATGCTTGGTGTTTTTGGAGTATTTAATGCATGCTCCCAACATTCAATAGTTTCCATTCTATCTGCAGGTCTGAAAACATTTAGATTTGGAATAGAACGTAAACCTGATAATTGTTCTATGGGTTGATGAGTTGGACCATCTTCACCAAGGCCAATTGAGTCGTGTGTCATTACATATATAACTCTTTGCTCCATTAATGCTGATAATCTTATTGAGGGCTTACAATAATCTGAAAATATCAGAAAAGTTCCACCATAAGGAATAAAATTACTATGTAAAGCTAGCCCATTCATTATTCCACACATAGCATGCTCTCTCACACCATAGTGAATGTAATCACTATTAAAATCACCAGGTTTTATAATTTTATGATACTTTGTTTTAGTATTGTTTGATCCAGCCAAATCAGCAGAACCTCCAATTAAATTATTTTTTACACTAGTTAATTTATTTAAAGTTAGTTCAGATGATTTTCTTGTTGCTAAACTACTCAATTCATTAATTGCGCTGAGTTTTTCTGATTTTAAAATGTTTGAAAAATTATTTTTTAGCAGTTTGTTTATTAATACTTTTTTCTTTTTATATATTTTGTTCCAATTATTCTCAAGTTTCTGACCTTTCTTACCGATTTTTTTCCATTCGTTTAAAACTTTATTTGGAATTTCAAAAGGCTTGTAATTCCAGTTTAGAGCATTTCTTACTAACTTTATTTCATCTAAACCTAATGGGCTACCATGAGATGAGGATTTACCCGATTTATTTGGAGAGCCATAACCAATTTTAGTTTTACAAGAAATAATAGTTGGTTTTTTTGCTTTTTGAACTTTCTTTAAAGCTTTGAATATTTGTTTTTCGTTATGACCATCAATTAGAATATAATCCCACCCATAGCTTTCAAACCTCTTCTTAAAGTTATCTGACACAGCCAAACTAGTTGGTCCATCAATAGATATTGAATTGTTATCAAAAAGCATAACTAAATTTTTTAGCTTTAAATGTCCAGCTAAACTCATTGCCTCATGACTTATACCCTCCATTAAACAACCGTCTCCAGCAAGAACATAGGTTTTGTGGTCTATAATCTCTTTACCTAATTTTCTTTTTAAAATTTCCTCTGCAATTGAAAATCCAACAGCATTTGCGATGCCTTGACCAAGTGGTCCTGTTGTAGTTTCAATGCCAGTATTTGGATGATACTCTGGGTGTCCAGCACAAATTGAGTTAAGTTTTCTAAATTTTTTTATACTATTAAGTGTAACACTTTTATAACCAGTCAAATAAAGCAAAGAGTAAAGTAACATAGATCCATGACCTGCAGACAGAACAAATCTATCTCTATTAAGCCAATTAGGGTTTTTTGGATTAAATCTTAAAAAATTTTTAAAAAGAACAGTTGCTACATCTGCCATGCCCATTGGCATACCTGGATGACCCGAATTTGCTTTTTGCACTGCATCTATTGATAGAAATCTAATGCAATTTGCTAAATCATTGTGTAGTTTATTCAAAATTATCCTGACTAGACTAAGAAGATTCTATTTAATAATATAAACATATATATATGAATTCTATAATCGAAAAAGAAAAAAAATTAAATGAAGCCTTATTAGAACTAAAAAATTTAGATCTAAGTAATCCTGATTTACAAAATAATATTGAAAATTTAAGTATTCAAAAAAATCAATTAGAAATTGAAAAATCTGAATTAGAACAAAAATATAAAATTTTAATAGAAGAACATGAAAGTTTAACAAAAAAACTAGAAGAAATTCAAAATCAAGAAAAAAAAGAACAGAAAAAACAGGCTGAATTTTCTGAAAAAATTGATGAATTAAATCAAGAAACAGATACTTTATTAGATGAAATAGACAAATGGCAAATGTAAGTATTAAATTTAACAATAAAGAGTTTTTATTGTCTTGTGAGGACGGTCAAGAAGAACATCTTGAAGAGTTATTAATCCATATAAATCAAAAATTTAATAATTTGAAAAACGACCTAGGTAATTTGGGAGAAAATAAATTACTTTTAATCACTGCTGTAAAGATTATGGATGAATATTATGAAACCAAAAAAAATGTAGATCAAAAAAAAAACGAATTTAAAGACCTCTCAAACAAATTTAAAGAATTAAAGTCTTTAATATATGATTACAGAGATAAGAAAGAAGAAGAAATTCAAGAATTAAAAAATAGTCATCAAAAATTCAATGATGAGATTGAAGTGAATCAAAAAAAATATGAACAATTGATTGATGAAGCCGCAGATGAAATATCAAGTTTTGTTGAAAAGGCTAAACAAGATAATAAATCTCAATAAATTTTGTGAATAAATTTAAGTTAAGAAGTAAAATTTTAAAAATTAGAAAAAAAAACTCTAATAAGAAGCTTGAAATTAACTTAAATAAATTTTTTTACTTTTTAAAAATAAATAAATTAAAGTCTAAAAATATAGGTGGATATTTTACGTCAAATTTTGAAATTGATGACTTAAAAATTTTAGAAATGATGGAAAAAAAAAAATTTCATATTTCATTACCAGTTATAAAAAAAAATAATCAAATGAATTTTTTACAATGGTCAAGAAATGATCCATTAAAAATAAATAAATTTGGAATACCTGAACCTATCTCATCAAAGATTATCGTCCCTGATATTTTATTAGTTCCACTAGTCTCTTTTGATAATGAATTAAATAGATTAGGTTATGGTGGAGGTTTCTATGATCGTTATATTGAAAAAATTGAAAAAGTAAAAAAAGTTATTAAAATTGGGTTAGCTTTTTCGTATCAAAAAATAAAAAAAATACCTACAAATAAATTTGATAAAAAATTAGATTTTATAATTACAGAAAAAGAAATTTTACAATGAAAATTTTATTTTTAGGAGATGTGGTTGGAGTATCTGGGTGTTCAAAATTAATGAATTGTCTATTAAATGAAATTGAGACAAAAAAAATTGATTTTGTAATTGTTAATGCTGAAAATGCCGCAATAGAAGGCGTAGGTTTGACAAAAGAGATATGCAATGATTTTTTTAATTGTGGTGTAAATGTTATTACGACTGGAAATCATGTATGGGATCAAAAAGAGATAATGGAATTTATAGATAAAGAGGATAGGTTATTACGTCCAAAAAATCTTTTTGAACCAGCACCTGGAAAAGGTTTTAATATATATGAAACAAATGAAAACATCAAAATTGGAGTATTAAATTTAATGGGAAATGTTTTCATGAAAAAATGTGAGGATGTTTTTGAAATTTCAGACAAATTTATGAAGCAATTTAAATTAAAAGAGGATTATGATTTTCTAGTTGTTGATTTTCATGGAGAAATAACAAGTGAAAAAAATGCAATCGGTCAGTTTTTTGACGGCAAAGCTTCGTTAGTAGTTGGAACACATACTCATATTCCAACTAATGATGCAAGAATTTTACAGAATGGCACTGGATATCAAACAGATGCAGGAATGTGTGGTGATTACAACTCTGTAATTGGAATGAATAAAGAAAATTCATTAAATAGATTTTTAAAAAAAAATTCAACAAAACATTTTCCAGCCACTGGAGAGGCTACTTTGTGTGGTGTAATTGTTGAATGTGATATACAAACTGGTTTAGCTAAAAATATCGAAAGTTACATTAATGGAGCTCAACTAAAAAATACTTAAAAAAATGGCAGGACATTCTCATTGGGCTGGTATAAAACATAAAAAAGGAAAAGCTGACAAACAACGTTCAAAAATATTTTCAAAATTATCAAAAGAAATTACTGTAGCAGCAAAACTAGGAGATAAAGATCCTGTAATGAATCCAAGGTTAAGGTCAGCAATTCAAGCAGCAAGATCTGCTAATATGCCAAAAGATAATATAGAAAGAGCAATAGATAAATCTGCTGCTGCATCGGGAGTAAATTTTGAAAATTTGAGATATGAGGGTTTTGGTCCTGATAAAATAGCAGTTATAGTTGAAACTTTAACTGACAATAAAAATAGAACTGCCTCAAATATTAGAACTATATTTCAAAAAAGTGGTGGAAGTTTAGGAACCCAAGGATCCGCTTCTCATAATTTTAATCAATTAGGTATTATCAAAATTGATAGAAATGAAATTTCCGATGAAAATATTTTTGAGCTAGCTATAGAGTCGGGTGCAGATGAATGCATTTCAAATGATGAATTTCATGAAATTCAATGTCCCGTAAGTGAAATTTATAATGTTAAAAAAAAATTAGAAAAGATAGTTGCAAATTTTATTTCAACAGAGATTGAGTGGGTTCCATTAAATAGTGTTAATGTTACAAATGATAGAAGAGAGGATGTAATTGAATTTTTAGAAACTATTGAGGATGATGATGATGTTCAAAATGTTTATTCAAATGTTCAACTCGGTAATATCTAATGTTAGTTATTGGAATTGACCCAGGTATTTCAGGATCGATTTGTTTTTTTCAGGATGGAAAAATAATTGATGTTGTGGAAATGCCTACAATGATAGAGGGTAAGAAAAATAAAAAACAAGTGAATGGTTCTCAAATTTTCAATGAAATTTCCTATAGAATTAAAAAGATTGATAAAAAAGATATAAAAGTGGTAATTGAACAAGTATCCGCAATGCCAGGTCAAGGGGTGACCAGTATGTTTAATTTTGGTCAATCATTTGGAATTTTAAAAGGAATATGTTCAGCAATGCAATTGCCAATGTATTTTGTAAGACCAGCAAAATGGAAAAAATATTTTAACCTTATAAATTCAGAAAAAGACGCGAGCAGAACAAGAGCAATTGAAGTTTTTCCATATTTTTCATCACAATTATCAAGAAAAAAAGACTCAAATAAAGCAGATGCTATTCTTTTAGCTAGTTTTTATTATGAAACTTATAAACTAGATGATTAATCAAAAATAAAAGTCAAAATCATGACACATTTAAGTGTGATGAGTAAATATGGAAGCTGATATCGCATCTCAAGCAGTTGGATTAGGAACTAATACTGATTTTTCTTTGCTAAGCCTTTTTTTACGAGCGGATATAGTAGTAAAATCAGTAATTATAATTTTAATTCTATGTTCAATATATTCTTGGGCAGTAATTATTGAAAAGTTTAGATTATTTAAAAAAATAAATAAATCATCAGAGGAATTTGAAGAAAAATTTTGGAACTCAAAATCTGCTGAAAATTTTTATAACAGTTTACCAACAAAAGTTGAGGATCCAATGGCTCTAGTTTTTCAAAGTGCTATGGAAGGATTATTAAAAAAGAAATCTAAAACAAATTTAAGTGAGAGAATGACTGCAATGTTAGAGACTGGAGTTGAAAAACAGATGACAAAAATTGATAAAGGGTTTACTTTTTTGGCAACGGTAGGTTCAACTGCACCCTTTATAGGTTTATTTGGAACAGTCTGGGGAATAATGAATTCGTTTCAGTCAATAGCAATTTCAAGAAATACTAGTTTAGCTATTGTTGCACCAGGTATTGCAGAAGCTTTATTTGCTACAGCTCTTGGATTGTTAGCTGCCATTCCAGCTGTCGTAGCTTATAATAAATTCAATACAGATTCTCAAAAATATTCTCAAAAACTAGAAAACTTCTCTAAAAAATTTTTAACAATTATCTAAATGGCTTTTAAACTTAATCGTTTATCAAAAGAACCAATTAGCGAAATCAACGTAACCCCTTTTGTTGATGTAATGTTAGTTCTTTTAATTATTTTTATGGTTACAGCTCCATTATTAACCGTTGGAGTACAAGTTGATTTACCAGAAAGTTCAGCTGACTCTCTTCCAGAGGAAGCAGAACCACTTACTCTATCTATTAATTCAAAAGGAGAGATTTTCATTCAAGAAGCAAAAGTTGAATTTGACAATATAATTGCAAAAGTATTAGCAGTCTCAAAAAATAGAACAGATACAAGAATTTATGTTCGAGGAGATAAAACTATAAATTATGGCAGAGTCCTTGAAATAATGGGATTGTTATCAGGCTCCGGCTTTACAAAAGTTGCATTGATTTCTGAACCATTAAAACAAAGGTAATTTAAAGTGAATAGAAGTTTAATTATATCTTCTGTTTTACATGGCGCTCTAATTTTTATTACAGCAATGAGTCTCCCTTTTTTAGCAAAAAAACCAATTGATATTCCTCCAGTAGTCTCAGTTGAACTAATACAAATTGCAGAAAAGACAAATATTCCTTTTGCACCTAAAGCAAAAAAAATAATTGAAAAAAAAAAGAAAAAGAAGTTAAAAGAAAAAGAAAAAAAATTAGTATCTGAACAAGCCCCTCCAAAAAAAGTTAAAAAATCAAAAACTAAAACTGTTGTTTCGTTAGATAACCAAAAAGAAAAAATTGACAACCAAAAACCAGAGGCAATCCCTCTACCGGATAAAACAGTTAAGAAAATAGAAAAAAAAAAAGAAACCAGACAAAATCCTGAAAAGGTAGATAATGAAGTAAAACAAGTATCAGAGTTCGAAAAAAAAGATTTATTTGATCCAAGCAACATAGCAGCTTTAATTGATAAATCTAAAATTGAGGAAACAGATAATATAAAGAAAAATAATGATATTACACAAGATCAAGATAGAAATATTGAGTCTAATAAACTAACTTTAAGTGAGGAAGATGCTTTAAAGGCACAAATTTTTGGTTGTTGGAGTGTCCCACTAGGTTTGCCTTACAATGAGGATTTATTAGTTAGAATTAAATTAAAATTGGAGCCAGATGGATCGGTTGCAAAAACTGAAATATTAGATCATGCTAGAATGAATAAACCTGGTCAAGGGTTCTATAAAGTTTTAGCAGAAAGTGCTTTAAGAGCAGTTAAATTGTGTCAGCCGTTAAGAGTTCCGAATACAGGATATGAAAGATGGAAAGAATTACAATTAAATTTTGATGCAAGAGAGATGTTAGAAGGTTAAGATAAGTAAATGAAAAAAAAATTAATTTTTATATGTTTATTTTTAATAATTCCAATTAAGGCATTTGCTTTAATTGAAGTTGATATTACAAGAGGAAATTTAAACCCATTACCATTAGCAGTCTCACCGTTATCTATTGATGAAAATTCTAAAAAAAGCTTTGAAAAAATTCTTGATAAAGAAAATATTGGATCTGAGATTTCAATTATTGTTGAAAATAATTTAAGAACATCTGGACTCTTTAATCCGTTAAACAAAGATGCATTTTTACAAGCACCAGATATAGCAAATTTAAAACCAAGATTTGAAGATTGGAATTTAATTAAAGCTCAAGCGTTGATCACTGGCAAAGTAGCATATATTGATGAAAAATTAAGAGTTGAATTTAGATTATGGGACGTACTTGCAGGTAAAGAAATGATGGCACTTGCATTCACTACAGTTCCTAATAACTGGAGAAGAGTTGGACATATAATATCAGATAAAATTTATGAAAGACTAACAGGGGAAAAAGGATATTTTGATACTAGAATAATTTATGTTGCTGAAGAGGGTCCAAAAACACAAAGAAAAAAAAAATTAGCAATAATGGATCAAGATGGAGCTAATAATAAGTTTTTGACACTTGGAAATGAACTTGTATTAACTCCAAGATTTAATCCCACTAGTCAGATGGTTACATATTTGTCATACTTTAAAAATTTACCTAGAGTATATCTTTTAGATATTGAGACAGGGACCCAAGAGGTAGTTGGAGATTTTCCAGGGATGACATTTGCTCCAAGATTTTCTCCAGATGGTAAAAAAATAATAATGAGTTTTGCAAAAGATGGTAAGTCAGATATTTTTACAATGGACTTGGAAAATAGAATAGTTGAACGAATTACAAATCATCCTTCAATTGACACATCTCCATCTTATTCTCCAAATGGAAAATTCATTGCATTTAATTCTGATAGAAGTGGATACCAACAAATTTATATTATGAAAAATGATGGTAGTGATGTTAAGAGAATTTCATTTGGTAATGGGATTTATGGAACACCAGTTTGGTCTCCAAGAGGAGATCTAATTGCTTTCACAAAGTTACATAATGGAAAATTTTATATTGGTGTTATGAGAACTGATGGAACTGGAGAAAGACTATTAACTGAAAATTATTATCAAGAAGCCCCGTCTTGGTCGCCTAATGGCAGAGTCTTGATTTTTTATAGAGAAACAAAGACTAACGCAAAAGGCGAAGGTTTTTCTGCTAAACTCTGGTCTATTGATTTAACAGGATATAATGAGCGTTTAGTGACTACCCCAACTGATGCGTCGGACCCATCATGGTCATCTTTATTGAGTAATTAGTTTGTTAATTAATTGAAATATCTTGATTTTTAGACTTGAAACCTCTAATTAGTTGTGAAAAAATAGTTTATTGAAATTAGCAGCAAGGAGCAATTTAATGATATTAAGCAAAATTTTTAAAAACACACTATTGTTATTAGCGGCATGCCTGGTCTTATCAGCTTGTGCAACAAAAAAAGAAGTAACTACTTCAACAGACATCCAAGGACAAATGCAAAGTGATGTTTATACTGGAACAGATACAGTTGAATATTTAGCTGATGGTGTTCCTGATAGAGTTTTCTTTGCAACAAACGAGTCAATATTAACTACTGCCTCAAGAGAAACTTTAAGAGCTCAAGCGGCTTGGTTAAGAAAAAATTCTAGCATCAATATAGTATTAGAAGGACACGCTGATGAAAGGGGTACTAGAGAGTATAACTTAGCTTTAGGAGAAAGAAGAGCAAATTCAGCTAAGGATTACCTAATGACTTATGGAATTTCTTCAGACAGAATATCAGTTCTTAGTTATGGTAAAGAAAGACCAGTGGATGGTGGTTCAAGTCCATTAGCTTGGTCAAAAAACAGAAGATCAGTAACTGTTAAAGCAAATTAACAAAATTAATTTAAAGACCCTAAAGCTAAAAGTTTTAGGGTCTTTTTTTTGCCATTTTTATAATCATAAACTAATTTTGTCATGAGGTTTTCATTAAAAATAATAATTCTAAATATATTTTTTATACTAAGCTTAATTTCTACTAAAATTTCTTTTGCAGATAATCATAATATTTATGAAACATTAGAAAATATACAGAATGATCTTAAAACTCTTGAAAGAGCAGTTTACTCAGGTTCAATTGAGATAAAAACTACAAATAAAGAAAATTCTAATGTTGAATTGGATGCTAATTCTGAAGATGTTCTTACAAGACATTTATTAAAATTATCAGAAGTAGAAGATCAATTTAGACAACTGACAAATAAATTTGAGGAAATAAATTTTAAATTAGATAAATTATCCAATAGGTTGTCTAAAATTCAGGCTGACAATCAAATAAGATTTCAAGATATTGAGACATCAATGAACACTGGAGCAACAACAAAGATGACATCAAAACCCAAAATAGAGTCTAACCAAATATTACCAGGCACTTCTCAACCTCAAGACCTTGGATCAATATCATATAAAGATACAGAAACTTCTGAAACATCTCAGCAGATCCAATCTGTAGATACAACAGCAACAGTTATAACTGAAACTTTTCAAGCAGAGGAAAAAATACTTCCACAAGATTTATCACCTAAAAAACAATATGAGTTTGCTACTAGTTTCTTAAAAGTTGGAGACTATAGCACCGCAGAAAGGGCATTTAGAGAATTTGTTTTATCAAACAGAGAACATGAATTAGCAGGAAGTGCTCAATATTGGTATGCAGAAACATTTAGAATAAGACAACTTTATACTGATGCTGCATCAGCTTACCTAGAGGGTTATCAAAAATATCCAAAAGGTAATAAGGCTCCTATAAATTTATTAAAACTTGGTGTATCAATGGTTCAGATAGGAGAAAAAGATCAAGGTTGTAAAATGATTAATGGTGTTGAATTACAATACCCTAATGCAAATCAATCTGTAATTCAAAAAGCAAAGTATGAGTCAAAAAAATTTGAATGTACAAAACAAGACTCATAAGTTTTTATTAGACAAATTAAAGGATAAACGCACTCTTCGAATTTATAAAAAATTTGAAAAGAATCTTAAAGTTAGAAAAAGTGCAATAGTGGCTGTATCAGGTGGTCCAGATAGTCTTGCACTTTCATTTTTGACAAAAATTTATTCTTTAAAAAAATCTTTAGATGTAAAATATTTTCTTGTTGATCATAGACTTAGAATAAATTCGACAATAGAAGCAAAAAGTGTTCAAAAACTTCTAAAAAATTTTTATATTAATCTTAATATTTTAACCTGGAAAGGATCTAAGCCAGAAAAAAATATCCAATCTATTTCTAGAGATAAAAGATATAAATTATTAATTAAAAAGGCTAATAAATTTAGAATAAAAAATATTTTATTAGGTCATCATTTAGATGATTTATTTGAAAATTTTTTTATTAGAATTTTAAGAGGAAGTGGTCTTAACGGATTAGTTTCATTAGATAGAGAAACGCAAAGAGATACAGTCAATTTAATAAGACCTTTATTAGAAATTAATAAAAATGATTTAGTTTATTTAAGTAAGTATGTTTTCGGATCATATGTGAATGATCCATCAAATGAAAATGATAAATTTAAAAGAGTTAAAGTAAGAAATTTTATAAATCAATTAGGGTTAGAGGGATTAGATAAAAATAAACTTTTTTTAACAATTAGAAATTTGAAATTAGCCAATGAAAATATAAAACATTATGTAGAAGAAAATTTAGAAAAAAACATAACTATTTTGTCAACTAAAGATAAACTTATTTTAAAAAAAAATTTTTTTTCACACTCGGATGAAGTTGTATTTAGATCATTTACTGAAATATTAAAAATTATTGGGAAAAAATACTATCCAGTCAGAGGAAAAAAAATAGATAAAATTTTACAGAGTATAAAAGCAAAATCTTCATTTAAATTAACATTAGGCGGTTGTGTAATTAAAAAAGTAAATGATACTATAATTGTGTCAAAAGAGACGTAAAATACAATTATTTAATGATATTTTGTCACTTGTTAAACTTATAATAATTCTTATCTTATACACATGAATTTAAAAAATCTAGCCATGTGGGGCATCATTGTTTTTTTAACAATTGGTCTATACAATATGTTCAAAAATCCCCAATCAAATATTAGAGGTGGAAACCAAATCATATTTTCAGAATTTTTAACATCAGTAGAAAATGGTGAAGTTTTAAAGGTTGAAATTCAGGGTAATAATATAAAAGGAGTTTACTCAAATGGAAACTCGTTTTCTACGTACTCTCCTAATGATCCAAATTTAATTGAAAAATTATCTGATAAGGGCGTGAGCATTTCAGCTGCACCTTTGGAAGAAAAAATGCCATCATTGTTTGGTGTCTTACTCTCATGGTTTCCAATGCTGTTACTAATCGCTGTATGGATATTCTTTATGAGACAAATGCAAGGTGGAAAAGGTGGCGCTATGGGTTTTGGAAAATCAAAAGCCAAAATGATGAATGAACTTAAGGGGAAAGTTACTTTTAATGATGTTGCAGGAGTTGAAGAAGCAAAAGAAGAAGTTGAAGAAATAGTTGAATTTTTAAAAGATCCAAAAAAATTTAGTAGACTAGGTGGAAAGATACCTAGAGGTGCATTATTAGTTGGACCTCCAGGAACTGGTAAAACATTATTAGCTCGAGCAATTGCTGGGGAGGCGGGTGTACCTTTTTTCACAATATCTGGGTCAGACTTTGTAGAAATGTTTGTTGGTGTTGGGGCATCAAGAGTAAGAGATATGTTTGAACAAGGTAAAAAAAATTCACCATGCATAATATTTATTGATGAAATTGATGCAGTGGGAAGAAGTAGAGGTGCTGGTTTAGGTGGTGGAAATGATGAAAGAGAACAAACACTTAACCAATTGTTAGTTGAAATGGATGGTTTTGATACTAATGAAGGTGTAATTATAATAGCTGCAACTAACCGACCGGACGTTCTTGATCCAGCTCTATTAAGACCAGGTAGATTTGATAGACAAGTAGTTGTTTCTAATCCAGATATAATTGGAAGAGAAAAAATTTTAAAAGTTCATGTTAAAAAAATCAAAATGGCTCCAGATGTAAATTTAAGAACTATAGCCAGAGGTACGCCGGGATTTTCAGGAGCTGATCTTGCAAATTTAGTTAATGAGGCAGCTTTATTAGCAGCAAGAAAAAATAAAAGAATTGTGACTTTAACAGAATTTGAAGAAGCCAAAGATAAAGTAATGATGGGTGCTGAAAGACGTTCAATGGTAATGACTGAAGATGAAAAAAAACTTACAGCATATCATGAAGGTGGCCATGCTTTAGTATCTTTTAATATGCCTAGTTATGACCCAATTCACAAAGCTACTATTATTCCAAGAGGAAGAGCACTTGGTATGGTTATGAATTTACCAGAAAGAGACAAGCATGGATATTCAATTAAGTATTTAAAAGCTAGGATGGCAGTTTGTTTTGGTGGCAGAGTTGCTGAGGAAATAATTTATGGAAAAGATGACATATCCACAGGAGCTGGTGGAGGAAGTGGATCAGATATAAATCAAGCAACTCAACTTGCTAGAGCAATGGTAACAAAGTATGGTATGAGTGAGGTAATGGGACCTGTAGAATATGGTGAAAATCAAGAGGAAGTCTTCTTAGGTAGATCTGTTACTCAAACACAATCAGTTTCAGAGGAGACTTCTCAGAAAATAGACAAAGAAATAAGAAAACTAATTGACGAAGGTTATAATCAAGCAAAGAAAATATTAACTGAAAAAATAGATGATTTACACAAGATAGCCAAAGCGCTAATGACATATGAAACATTAACAGGTGAAGAAATTGAAAATATAATCAGTAAAAATTTATATCCAAAAGATAAGATAATTGAGAAACCTGAGGAAAATGATGATCAAAATTCAGCCCTAGGTGCGATGGGCTTGAAACCAAAAATAGTTCATTAAAAGTAGATGAGAAGATATTACACAAGAGCGTGTAATTTCTACTATGGCAAAGAGTCAAAAATATTATTAAGTAAAAAAAAAACACTTCCTTTAAATGGTCTACAAGAAATATCATTTGACCATATAGAAATAATAACCAGAAAATCAAAGAAAAAAATCTTTATTAAAGATTTAAAAAAATTATCTAAAAAACTGCAAAAACAAATTATTTTTGATCTTAATAAAATTACATTAAAAAATAAAAATTTTTCAAATTTAAATTTTCAAAAATTACCAAACATTATGGGGGTATTAAATCTTACACCAGATAGTTTTTCAGATGGTGGAAGATTTAATAAAACAAGCAAAGGCATAAAACATGCACTTGAAATGACTAGTGCGGGAGCTAATTTAATTGATGTTGGAGGTGAATCAACAAGACCAGGATCTAAAACTGTAAATCCAAAAAATGAATGGAATAGAATTTATAGAATACTTAGATTAGTCTGCAAAAAAGTTCCTGTATCATTAGATACTAGAAAATCAGAGATAATGGAAAAAGGTATTAAACTTGGTGTTAAAATTATAAATGATGTATCCGGATTAAATTACGATAAAAAAACATTAGATATTCTCAAAAAATATCAAATTCCTTTTGTAATTCAACACTCAAAAGGTACCCCAGAAAACATGCAAATTAAGCCCACTTACAAAAATGAATTATTAGAAATTTATGATTTTTTTGAGAAGAAAATCAAAACTTTAAGATCTATTGGCATAAAACATAGCGATATAATATTAGACCCGGGCATAGGTTTTGGAAAAAATCTGAAACATAATATGAATTTAATAAGTAAAATTTCTATTTTCCACTCCTTGGGCTTTCCTATACTTGTGGGAAATTCAAGAAAAAGATTTATTAAAGAAGTTGCAAAAAATAATGACTCTAAGAAAAGAATAGGTGGAACAGTTGCTTCTTCTATATACTTGATGATGCAAGGAGTACAAATTTTAAGAATTCATGATGTAAACGAATTGATTCAAGGAGTAAAAGTCTTTAAAGAGTTATTAAATAACTAATGTCAAAAAAATATTTTGGAACTGATGGAATTAGGGGTCGAGTTAATAGTAAAAATATTAACGGTGATATGTTTTTTAAATTTGGCTTAGCGTCAGGAACTTACTTTAGGTCACAAAAAAAAATTAAACAAACAGCAATAATTGCCAAAGATACTAGACTTTCTGGCTACACTTTAGAGCCTGCGCTTGTTTCAGGTTTAACATCCGCAGGTATGCATGTTTATACGCTAGGACCTTTACCGACAAATGGCTTAGCTATGTTGACAAAATCAATGAGGGCAAATATGGGAATTATGATCACTGCTTCACATAATCCACATCAAGATAATGGATTAAAACTATTTGGTCCTGATGGTATGAAATTGTCTGACAAAATTGAAAAAAAAATAGAGAACTTGATTGATAAAAAAGTATCAATTCATTTGTCTCAACCTAAAAAATTAGGAAGAGTAAAAAGATTAGAAACTGGAACAAAAGATTATTTAAAAATTTTAAAAAAAAATTTTACTAAAGATTTTAATTTAAAGGGTTTAAGAATTGTAATTGATTGTGCAAATGGTGCAGGATATAAAGCTGGTCCAGAATTATTAAATTCATTAGGTGCAAAAGTTATTACAATTGGTGTAAAACCAAATGGACTTAACATAAATAAAAGATGTGGCTCAACTTATCCCAACAAAATAAAATCTGCTGTAATAAAAAATAAAGCACATTTGGGAATTTCTTTAGATGGTGACGCTGATAGAATTATTATGTGTGATGAAAAAGGAAATATTATTGATGGTGATCAAATAATTGCAGCTTTAGCTACAAGATGGAAATCAAAAAAAATGTTAAAAGGTGGCGTAGTTGGAACCTTAATGTCAAATTATGGATTAGAAAAATTTTTTAAGTCTGAAAAAATAAGATTTATTAGAGCAAATGTAGGCGATAGATACGTCAAAGAAAAAATGAAAAAAAAAAACTTTAATTTGGGTGGTGAGCAATCTGGTCATATTATTTTAGGAAAGTTTGCAACAACAGGGGATGGGCTACTTGTTGCGTTAGAAGCATTGTTTACAATTAGAAAAGGAAAAAAAGCCAGTATTTATTTTAATAAATTTAAAAAAACACCACAAATTTTAGAAAATATAGAAGTTAAAAATAAAAATATAATAAATCATCCAGATACAAAAAAATCTATAAAAATTGCAGAAAAATTGATAAAAGGTCAGGGACGAATAGTGGTTAGAAAATCAGGTACAGAGTCTAAAATAAGAGTGATGGGTGAAAGCGAAAATAAAGAACTCTTAAAAAAATGTGTAGATTTAATCTCAAGAAAAATTAAGTAAATTGAAAACAAAATCTAAGGTATTAATTATAGCAGGCTCTGATTCGTCAGGAGGAGCAGGCATACAAGCAGATATAAAAACAGTAACTGCACTAGGATCTTATGCAATGACTGCAATTACAGCAGTCACAGCTCAAAATACCACAGGTGTAAAATCAATAGTTGCTATTGAGCCTAAGGAAATATCAAATCAGATAAATTTTAGCTCAAGAGATATAAAGCCTGATGCAATTAAAATTGGGATGCTGCATTCGACGAAAGTAATAGATGCTGTTGTTAGATCTATTAAAAATATGCAGGTAAAAAAAATTGTGCTTGACCCTGTGATGGTAGCAAAAGGTGGCACCAAGCTAATAGATGAAAAAGCAATTAAATCACTTAAGTCAAAATTAATTAAAAAAGTATTTTTGATTACCCCAAATATTCCAGAGGCAGAAATTTTAACAAAAATAAAAATTAATACAAAAGAAGATATGATTTTTGCAGCAAATAAACTGATAGAGTCAGGTGCTAAAAATGTTTTAATTAAAGGAGGACACTTAAAACATAAATTTGTTCATGACATATTAGTAAATAAGTTTGAAATTAAAATTTTTAATAGTCTAAGATATAAGACTAAAAACACTCATGGCACAGGATGCACCTTATCTAGCGCAATAACTACTTTTTTATCATGTGGAAAACCGATAAAGAAATCTTGTGAGCTTGGAATTAAGTATGTAAATTCTTCCATAAAAACAAACCCAAGATATGGAAAAGGACATGGTCCAATTAACCACATTAATTCAATTAGTTTAAACAGAAAATTTAGATAATGAAAAATATAGTTGTAGTTGGTTCTCAATGGGGAGATGAGGGAAAAGGAAAAATTGTTGACTGGCTCTCTGAACAAGCCGATGTGGTAATTAGATTCCAGGGTGGTCATAATGCAGGTCATACCTTGGTTATTGATGGAGTGACTTACAAGTTGAGATTATTACCATCAGGTATAGTGAGAAAAGATAAAGTTTCAATTATTGGAAATGGAGTTGTAGTTGATCCTTGGGCATTACTTGAGGAAATAGATGAAATAAAATCAAAAGGCATTAACGTTTCGACTGATAATTTTATAATCTCTGAAGCTGCAAATTTGATTTTACCATTCCATAGAGAAATGGATGAGATTAGAGAAGATGCTGCAGGTAAAGGTAAGATAGGAACTACTAGAAGAGGAATTGGCCCAGCTTATGAAGATAAAGTAGGCAGAAGATCTATTAGAGTTATGGATTTAAGATCGGAAAACAATTTAGATCAAAGACTAGAGTCAGTGCTAATCCATCATAATGCTATTAGAAAAGGTTTAGGAAAAAAAATTTTTGAAAAAGCTCAATTAAAATCTGATTTACTTAAAATCGCACCTGAAATATTACAATATTCACAACCAGTATGGCTTAAAATTGATGAATTTAAAAAACAAAAAAAGAAAATTTTATTTGAAGGAGCTCAAGGAATTTTACTTGATGTAGATCATGGGACTTATCCGTATGTTACATCTTCAAATACAGTTGCTTCAAGTGCTGCAACAGGAACAGGATGTGGACCTAACTCAATAAATTACGTTTTAGGAATTGCAAAAGCTTACACAACTAGAGTTGGTGAAGGTCCTTTTCCAACAGAATTAACTGATGATATTGGAGAATTATTAGGAACACGTGGAAAAGAATTTGGGACTGTAACTAGTAGAAAAAGAAGATGTGGATGGTTCGACGGGGTACTTGTTAGACAAACGATAAAAATTTCTGGTATTGACGGGATAGCACTAACAAAACTGGATGTTCTTGACGAATTGGATGAAATTAAAATGTGTGTTGAGTATGAACTCGATGGAAAAAAAATAGATTATTTACCTGCTGCAGTTGAAGATCAGTTAAAAATAAAACCAGTTTATAGAACATTTCCAGGATGGAAAACTTCAACAAATGGAATAAAAAATATGGATGCATTACCAGAAAACGCAAAAAATTATATATATGCTGTAGAAGATTTTATTGGGGCAAAAGTATCAAGTGTCTCTACTAGTCCAGAACGAGATGATACTATCTTAGTAGAAAATCCTTTTGATATTTAATTAACTGGTAATAGATTTTTAGATTTTGCTAAAAGAAGCATATGTTTTTGTAGTTTTTCAAATGCCTTATTTTCTATTTGACGAACTCTTTCTCTACTAATTTTGTATTTTTTACTTAAATCCTCTAATGTTGTAGGATCATCATTAAGTCTTCTTGAGTACAAAATTTCTCTTTCTCTATCATTTAATACTTTAATTGAATTTTTTAATAAATCTTTTCTCTGTTCCATTTCCTCTTGATGTGCAAATTTTAAATCATGGTCTAATTCTTTATCCACCAACCAGTCTTGCCATTCATCTCCATCTTCACCAACTTGAGCATTTAAAGAAAACTCTTTACCAGAGAGTCTTCTATTCATTGAAACAACCTCTTCTTTGCTTACATCTAGCTTGTTAGCTATTTCATTTACGTGTTCGTTTCTTAAATCACCTTCAGTTTGAGGTGCAATTTGATTTTTAATTTTTTTTAAATTAAAAAATAGCTTTTTTTGCGCTGTAGTTGTCCCAATTTTTACTAAACTCCATGATCTTAATATGTACTCTTGGATAGAGGCTTTAATCCACCACATTGCATAAGTCGCAAGTCTAAAACCTTTTTCTGGCTCAAATTTTTTTACTGCTTGCATAAGACCTACATTTCCCTCAGATATCATTTCATTTACAGGTAGACCGTATCCTTTGTATCCCATTGCAATTTTAGCAACTAATCTTAAATGGCTTGTAACTAATTTTTCTGCTGCTTTAACATTTCCAGTTGTTTTCCAGTTTTTTGCCAACATATATTCCTCTTCAGCTGCAAGCATAGGGAACTTTTTAATTTGTTCCAAATACGCTGAAAGTCCTCCCTCGTTAGTAAGGGCTGGTAGGTTATTGTTATATGTTGTGCTCATGGATGTATTTATTTAATTAAGTATAATTATTTTTCAATGATTTATTAGTCAGTATTTTTAAGCATTTTTAATAAATTATTTAGTTCTTTTGGCAAATTTGAGGAAAAAATCATTTCTTTGTCTGTTTTAGGATGAACAAACCCTAATGTTTTTGCATGTAAGAATTGTCTTTTCAATTTAGAAATTAAATTTTCTAATCCAACATCAACATTCTTTAACTTTTTATATTTTTTTTTATATTTATCATCTCCTACTATGCTATTTCCCATATAAGTCATGTGGACACGTATTTGATGAGTTCTTCCAGTCTCTAATTTACACTCTATTAAACTTAATGTTGGTGTTTTATTACTTTCAAAGATTTTTATAGTTTTATAATTTGTTATTGCACGCTTTCCCTTAGATCGACTAACCTCCATCAGTTGTCTATTTTTTGAGCTTCTAGTTATGAAAGTATCAATTTTACCAGAAGAAGGTCTTAGTTTTCCCCAAATTAGAAGTTGATAAACTCTTGTTATAGAATGGTCACTAAATTGTTTAGATAAACTCTCATGTGTTTCATTATTTTTTGCTACAACAACTAATCCAGATGTATTTTTATCTATTCTATGAACTATGCCAGGTCTAAGTTCGTCACCAATATTTGAAAGAGAATCTTTATCATAATTCATTAAAGCATTGACAATTGTTTTGTCATAATTCCCAGCTCCAGGGTGCATAATTATTCCAGCGGGTTTATTAATTACCAATAAATCCTCATCTTCATAAATAATATCTAATTTAAATTTATAAGGCTTTAGTGAAGCTTCTTCAGGTTCTGGAATATTAAGACTTAATTTATCACCAGTAACAACTTTTTTTGATGGGCTTATAACAATCTTATTATTTAATTTTAGTTTATTTTTTAGGATTAAGTTTTTAATTCTAGTTCTGCTAATTAACTGTTCACGTTTATTTATTATTACATCAACCCTTAGATTGTTTTCACTTTCTTCAACAATAAAATTAATGTTTTTTTCCATAAAATGTAATATTAATACTATATGCGCTTGTAGCTCAACTGGATAGAGCGCCTGACTTCGGATCAGGAGGTTCTGGGTTCGACTCCTAGCAGGCGCGCCAATTATTTATTCTCCAATATTAATTAGTGTGCCTTTATCTCTTGCTTTATCAAAAGAATAATAAAACAATGATATTGCCATGATTAGATATAAAGCATTTAAACAAAGTGCTTGTACAATATTCTCATAATTTACTATTTGATTGACAAGTATATTTCTACTTTCCTCAAATATATAAACTAGTGGAAGTGCATAGGCTATTGATTGAAAAATTTCTGGAAGTGTTTCAACAGGATAATAAATACATCCAAAGGGAGCTAATAAAAACATAGTAGACCAAGCGATATTTTCAAATGATGGCCCAAATCTTAACAAACCTGCTGACACAAATAATCCAAGTGTAATACCAAAAATATATAAACTTAAAAAAAGAAAAGCTAATGGCAAACCTAAATCCAATAAAGAAATTCCAAATATAGGAGAAGTTAGTAATATTGCAGGAACCAAACCTATTAAAGCTCTTATTAATGCTGTGATGATTAACGACGTAATAATTTCACTAATCCTCATTGGAGCAATAAAAAGATTTGTAAAATTTCTGCTCCATATTTCCTCTAAAAACAACATATTAAAACCTATGCTAGTCCTGAATAAAAAATCATAAAGAATTGCACATGAAAGTATCACGCCAACTGCACCATTATAGTAGGTGCTATATTCTGCAAAAAAATTTGAAATAAAACCCCACAAAGTAATCTGAATAGATGGCCAGTAAATTAAATCTAATATTCTAGGAAACGATCTTGAGATTAAATAAAAGTGTCTTAAAAAAAGACCATAAATTCTAGTTAAGTTCATCTGAATTTCTCACAAGCTCTAAAAACACTTCCTCTAGGTTTTTTCTTCCATGTTTTTTAATTAAATCATCTGGAGCACCTCTATCAACAATATCCCCATCTTTCATCATCAAAACAGAACTACAAAGTCTTTTAACTTCATCCATATTGTGTGAAGCTAGTAAAACTGCTATTTTTTTTTCTTTTTTATAATTTTCTAAAAATGTTCTTATAAAATCTCCAGTTTCAGGATCTAAAGATGCCGTAGGCTCATCTAGTAAAAGTATCGTGGGATCGTTAATTAATGCCTTTGCTAAGCTAACCCTATTTTTTTGACCAGAAGAAAGTTCTCCTGTAATTTTATCTAGTAGTTGATTTAATCTTAGTTTCTCAGATAGATAGTCAATTTGTTCATTTAAATTTTTGATATCATATAATTTTCCATAAACAATTAAATTTTGCTTAACTTTGAGTTTTTTTGGTAACTCAATATATGGAGAAATAAAATTCATTTTATGGAGAAGAGAAATTTTATTTTTTTCAATATCTATTCCGTTAATTAATACTTTTCCACTAGTTGGTTTTAATAAGCCGAGTATCATTCCAATTGTAGTAGTTTTACCACTACCATTTGGACCTAGTAAGCCAACAATTTCATTTTCGTTTATTTTAAAATTTATACTATTTACAGCTTGTTTAGATTTGTATGATTTAGACAGATTAATTACTTCAATTGAATTTTTCATTTAGTAATTAGAAGCTCTATTTAATCTATCATTTATTGTTTTACCAATACCAATATTTGGAATTTTTTCTACTGCAATCATCTTATAACCATCTTTTTTAATTTTTCTCAATATGGAATATAAATTTTTTGCTGCTTCATTGAGATTATTCTTTTTACTTAAATAATAATAATTTTTAGAATTAATATTTCTTTTTTTAATTAAAACAAAAGCTTCATTTGACTTAGATTTTTTAACATTTACTCTTAATGGTACTCCAGGAGAATAATGTAAAGGAAATTGACCAGGTGCAATTTTTTTTTTGGAATTAATATTAATTGAAATTTTTTTCTTTAAAATTTTTTCTATTCTAGAGATTTCAAGACCTCCATACCTTAACAGTGTTGGTTTATTTGTAAGATTAATGATAGTTGACTCAACACCTATATTACATTTACCTCCATTTAATATATATCTAACTTTTGATCCAAATTCCTCTTTAACATCAGAAGCTTGAACCGAACTTAATTTTGTAGATATATTTGCGCTTGGAGCAGCCAATGGATAATCTAAATTTTTAAGTAATTTTTTAAATAGAGGATGTTTAGGAAATCGAACAGCAAGACTTTTTTGTTTGTTAGTTACAAATTTAGAAATTTTGCAATTTTTTTTTAGACTAAGTACATAGGTTATTGGTCCAGGGGAAAATCTCTTATAAAGTTTTTTAAAATTTTCGTTAATATTACAATCGTTTTTAAGTTTATTAATATTGTAATAATGAACAATTAAGGGGTTGTTAGATGGTCTTTTTTTAAGCTTAAATATTTTTTTTACAGCTATATTTGAATATGCATTTCCTGCTAATCCATATACTGTTTCGGTTGGTACAGCTATGCAATCATTATTATCTAAATATTTTTTTGCTTTTTTGATATTTGATTGAATAGTTTTCATGTATTAATAATTATTATATGAAAGATAAAAATTTACCACATGATAATATTTCAAGCTCACTTGAAGAGCTAACAGATGAAGCCAATCAAATAATAGAGTCTTTAGAAAATGAAAAAGATCTTAACAATTCTATAGAAAGCTATCAACAATTGTTAAAATTAAATAAAATCATTGAAAAAGAATTTAATAAAAATTTTAAATCAATAAGTGAAGAAACAAAAAAAAAAATTCAAGCAATAATCAAAAAAAATGATAAATAAACTTAATAAGATTGCAAAAGACACAAATATTTTTCTAAAAGATTTTATCAATAAACAGAAAAATTCTAAATTAATTCTAGCCATGAAGTATGGTTTATTTCCTGGGGGAAAAAAAATTAGATCCAAAATTTTAATCGATATTGGCTCAATGATGTCCATTGATTACAAAACGTTAATAGCAATTGGAGCAGCGGTTGAGTGTATTCATGCATATACACTTATTCATGATGATTTACCATGTATGGATGACGATAAAATTAGAAGAGGAAAGCCATCAACTCATATTAAATTTGGAGAGTCTACTGCAATATTAGCTGGAAATTCTTTACAAACAATGGCATGTGAAATTTTAACAAGCTCCAAGTTAAAGATTGGTGATAAAATTAAAATTGAATTAATAAAAAAATTATCAGAGTGTTCTGGTCATTTAGGAGTAGCTGGAGGTCAGTATTTGGATCTTAGTTATGAAAAAAGAAAAGTATCTAAAAAAAAAATTATTGAGATGGAGATTAAAAAAACTGGAAAATTATTTAGTTTCTGTTGTGTTGCCCCAGCAATAATCAAAAAAAAAGATAATCAAGAAATCAAATTCTTTGAAGATTTAGGCTCTAAAATTGGTCTTTTGTTTCAAATAGCTGATGATTTGATAGATTTTCATGGCAATTCCAAAAGTGCTGGAAAACAAACCGGAAAAGATCAAAAAAAAGGAAAAGCGACACTTATAAGTTTAATGGGATATACTAATGCAGTTAAATACTGTGATAGAATAATAATTGATACTAATAAAACTTTAAAAAAATATGGTTCAAAATCAAAAAATATAAAGGATACATTAGAATATATTTTAAAAAGAGATAGATGACACAAAATTATAAATTTTTAGATAATATTAATTTTCCATCTGATTTAAAAAAAATTTCAGAAAAAGATTTACAAAAAGTTTCCGATGAAGTTAGAAAAGAAATGATCAGTGCAGTTTCTGAAACTGGAGGACACCTTGGTGCTGGTTTAGGTGTTGTTGAGCTGACAGTTGCTCTTCATTATGTTTTTGATACTCCAAATGATAAATTAATATGGGATGTTGGCCATCAATCTTATCCGCATAAAATTATAACAGGTAGAAAAAAAAAAATTAGAACATTAAGACAAGGTAATGGATTATCAGGTTTTACAAAAAGATCAGAAAGTGAGTATGATCCATTTGGTGCAGCACATAGCTCAACTTCTATATCTTCTGCATTAGGAATTGCAGAAGCAAATAAATTAGCAAATAAAACCTCAAATGTAATAGCTGTAATTGGGGATGGTGCAATAAGTGCGGGTATGGCGTATGAGGCTATGAATAATGCGGGAGCATCTAAAACTAAAATGATTGTCATATTAAATGATAACGACATGTCTATTGCTAAACCAGTGGGTGCCATGAGGACCTATTTAGCAAAATTATTTACAGGAAAAATTTATTTTAGTTTTCGAGAAACCTTGAAACTTATTACATCTGCATTCTCAAAGAGATTTAGTGCAAAAGCTGGTAAAGCTGAAGATTTTTTAAGATCAGCAGTTACTGGTGGTACCTTATTTAGCTCATTAGGTTTTTATTACGCTGGTCCTATAGATGGTCATGATTTAAATGATTTAATTCCAATTTTAAAAAACGCAAGAGACTCAAAACACGAAGGCCCAATAATGATACATGTCAAAACACAAAAGGGTAAAGGTTATTCTTATGCGGAAAAGGCCACAGACAACTATCATGGTGTTTCAAAATTTAATGTTGAAACGGGAGAACAGATTAAAAGTATTAGCAATCTTCCAGCTTATACAAAAGTATTCGCTAACACATTAGTGAAACATGCTCAAAAAGACAGTAAAATTGTTGGAATAACAGCTGCGATGCCTGGTGGCACAGGAATGGATATTTTTGGAAAAGAATTTCCAAAAAGAATGTTTGATGTTGGAATTGCAGAACAGCATGCTGTAACTTTTTCAGCAGGTTTAGCTACTGAAGGGTATAAGCCTTATGCGGCAATTTACTCTACTTTTTTACAAAGAGCTTATGATCAAGTCGTTCATGATGTGGCAATTCAAAGTCTGCCAGTAAGATTTGCAATAGATAGAGCAGGATTGGTTGGTGCAGATGGATCTACACATGCAGGCTCATTTGATATCACTTATTTATCAACACTACCAAACTTTATCGTAATGGCTGCAAGTGATGAAGCTGAATTAGTAAAAATGATTAATACATCAGTAGATATAAATGACAAACCTTGTGCTATTAGATATCCAAGAGGAAATGGTGTTGGACTTGAATTACCTTCAATTGACGAAAAAATTGAGATAGGTAAAGGAAGAATTATTCAACAGGGTAAGCAAGCTTGCATTTTAAGTTTGGGAACAAGACTGGAAGAATGTAAATTTGCAGCTGAGGAATTAAAGAGCAAAGGTGTGTCAACAACAATTATTGATGCCAGATTTGCAAAGCCATTGGATCGAGAACTTATTTTAAAGTGTGCTCGAGAACATGAAGTTATGATTACTATTGAAGAAGGATCGATAGGTGGTTTTGGTTCTCATGTTAAGAATCTTTTAGCTGAAACAGGTGTTTTTGACAAAGGATTAAAGTTTCGATCAATGACATTACCAGATAGTTTTATTGACCAAGATACTCCAAAAAATATGTATGAATTAGCAGGCTTGAGCTCATCACAAATCTCAAAAAAAATATTGGATATCTTATTTACAAAAGATTCAATAAAGGTTGTAAAAAATTAGCACTAGCCACATTGTGCTTTGTGCATCAGATAGTGATCTAATAAAACACAATTCATCATTGCTTCTCCAACTGGAACTGCCCTTATTCCAACACATGGGTCATGTCTTCCTCTAACAGAAATAGTAGTATTTTTTCCAAATTTATTAATTGTTTTTCTGCTTGTTAAAATTGATGAAGTTGGTTTTACAGCAAAGGACGCAATAATTTCTTGACCACTAGATATACCACCTAAAATTCCACCAGCATTATTACTATTGAATTTTAATTTTTTACCTGTTTGAGAAATTTCATCTGAATTTTGTTCTCCGCTTAATTGTGCTGAATTCATTCCAGAGCCAATGTTTACTCCTTTAACAGCATTTATACTCATTAAACCTGAAGCAATGTCAGAGTCTAATTTTGAGTAAATTGGAGCACCAAGTCCAGCAGGCACACCTCTTGCTCTTATTTCTATTATTGCCCCACATGAAGATCCAGATTTTCTTACACCTAGTAAATATTTTTCCCAAATTTTTATCATTGATTTGTCAGGACAGAAAAAAGGATTTTTATTAATTATTTTATCGTTCCACTCATTAGTATCACAACCTAATATTCCTAATTGAGTGACAGCGCCAATTACTTCAAATTTTTTTCCAAATTTTTTCTGTAAAACTAATTTTGCAATTGCACCAGCTGCAACCCGTGAAGCAGTTTCTCTAGCAGAAGACCGTCCTCCTCCTCTGTAGTCTCTAATCCCATATTTTTTGAAATAAGTAAGGTCAGCGTGACCTGGTCTAAATTTATCTTTAATATTTCCATAATCTTTTGATCTCATATCTTTATTATAAATAATCATAGATATGGGTGTTCCAGTAGTTTTTCCCTCAAAGACACCAGATAATATTTGAACTTTATCGTCTTCTTTTCTTTGTGTTGTAAATTTAGATTGTCCTGGTTTTCTTTTATCTAATTCTTTTTGAATATCTTGCTCTTTTAAGTAGATATTAGGCGGACACCCATCTACGATACAACCTATTGCTGGGCCATGAGACTCTCCCCATGTAGTAAAACGAAATTGCTTTCCAAATGTATTAAATGACATTATTTATATTATATAGATTATTTTGTTTAAATTATGAATCAAAAAAACTCACTTGGGCTTAATAGTTGTTTTTTAGATCTGAATGATCCAATGCAGTTATTTAAAGTATGGATGGATGAAGCTAAAAAAACAGAGCCTAATGATCCAAATGCAGTTGCGTTAGCAACATCCGATAAGAAAAATTTGCCTTCAGTGAGAATGGTTTTGCTAAAAGATTTTAATGAATATGGATTTGTATTTTATACAAATTTAAATAGTCAAAAAGGTATTGAGTTAAAAGAAAACCCCAATGCATCCATGTGCTTTCATTGGAAAAGTCTTTTAAGACAGGTAAGAATTAGCGGATCGGTATCATCTGTATCTGATAAAGTTGCTGATCAATATTATAATACAAGGGGCTATGAAAGTAGAATAGGAGCTTGGGCTTCCAAACAAAGTAAAGTTTTAAGTAGTAGAGATGAATTAATAAATTCAATAAAGGACTATAAAAAAAAATTTGAAGACCAAAATAATGTCCCAAGACCTTCACACTGGTCTGGTTGGAATTTATCACCTTTAACAATTGAATTTTGGCTTGATGGCGAAAGCAGAATACATGAAAGACTTAAGTATTCAAAAGATAGTAATGGAATTTGGTCACAATCACTTTTAAGTCCTTAGAAATTTCTAGCCAAACTAAAAGATGTTAGATTTTTAAAAATATTTTTTTCTTTTGATTCTTCAAATACTGTTAAAGCATTTGATGCGAGATTAATATAATGCTGAGCTTTTTGATAACATTCTTCAATAATTTTATACTTTTTGATTAAAGAAATTGTTTTTTCAAAATCATCTTTATCCCTTATTTCTTTAATAAAAATTTTCTTTAAATTTTCTTTTTCAATTAAATCCAATTTTTGAAAAAGTAAAATTATTGGTAAAGTAATTTTTCCCTCAAAAAAATCTTGACCAACTGTTTTTCCGAACATTTTAAGTTCTGAATTATAATCAAGTGTATCATCAGCAATTTGAAAAGTAAGTCCAAGATTTCTTCCATAAAATTCTAAAGCATCTTTTTCTTTGTTATCTACATCTGACAATATTGCACCAACTTTTGTTGATGCTGCAAATAACTCAGCTGTTTTTGCTGATATTATTTTTAGATATGTTTCTTCAAGCATATCAACTTCCCCTTTATGCTGAAGTTGTAAAACTTCTCCTTGAGCAATTTTAGACGATGTAGAGGATAATAATTTTAAGACCTCTAAATTTCCATCTTCTACCATCATTTCAAAACATCTACTTAATAAATAATCACCAATTAAAACTGAAGAATGATTACCCCAAATTTCATTCAAAGTTTCTTTGCCTCTTCTAATAATCCCCTCATCAATCACATCATCATGCATCAAGGTTGCGCCATGTATCAACTCAACACAGGCTGCTAAATTTACATCTCTAGATCCTTTTGAATATCCACATAATTTTGCTGAACCGAGTGTTAATAAAGCTCTTAATCTTTTGCCACCAGTTTTGATATGATAATTAGTCATTTTTTGGACTAACTCCACATCACTATTTAGTTTTAATTTTATTTTTTCCTCAGTTAATACAAGTTTATCTTCTACAGATTCTTTAAGCTGAAAATAAGAATCATTTATTTGATTTTTAAGCTGTATTACTGTTCCCATAAATTTATTAAGTTAATATAATTAGGTTTTATATATTACTTATCAATTGACGCACCTTTTTCTTCAATTATAAGTAGCTTTATAATCAATTAATAATTCTATAAGGAATAAAAATGTTCTCTTTTTTTAAAAAGAAAAAGATAGTAGCCCACCTAAAATTGAATGGAGTTATTGGGAATGCTGGAAAATTCAAACAAGGGATTGACTTTGCTGGTCAAGAAGAAGTTATAAAAAAGGCTTTTTCGCTTAAAAAAGCTCACACTGTAGCTATTACAATCAATTCACCTGGAGGGTCACCTGTACAGTCACATTTGATTTATAGTTTTATTAGACAAGAAGCAAAAAAAAATAAAAAAAAGGTTATAGTGTTTGCTGAGGATGTAGCTGCCTCTGGAGGTTATTTAATTTCCTGTGCTGGAGATGAAATTTATGCAAATTCAAGCTCAATAATTGGATCAATAGGAGTAATTTATTCTTCATTTGGCTTTACTGAATTGATAAAAAAAATAGGTGTTGAAAGAAGAGTCCATACTGCAGGAAAAAATAAAAGTACTTTGGATCCATTTCTTGAAGAAAAAAATGAAGATATTGAAAGATTAAAAAAAATCCAAATAGATTTACACAAAGATTTTATTGACGTTGTAGAAAAAAGCAGAGGTCTGAAGCTAGATAAATCTGGAGTTGAACTTTTTTCAGGAGAATTTTGGTCAGGTAGCAAGGCAAAAGATTTAGGATTGATAGATGGAATTGGTAACGCGCATGAAGTTTTAAAAGAAAAATTTGGAGACGATGTAATAATTAAAAAATTTGAAAAAACAAAAGGTTGGTTAAGTCAAAAACTTTCTTCATCAAATAATCAAGTAGATCAATTAGCAAACATTTTGGATGAAAGGTCGATTTGGCAAAGATATGGTTTCTAAAATAAAAAAACCAAAACAAAAAATTCAAACATTTCAAGAATCGATTTTAAATCTTCAAAAATTTTGGAGTAAAAAAGGATGTATTGTCTTGCAACCTTATGACATGGAAGTAGGTGCAGGTACATTTCATCCAGCGACAACGCTTAGATCTCTTGGTTCGAAACCATGGAAAGCAGCTTATGTTCAACCCTCAAGAAGGCCAACAGATGGAAGGTATGGAAATAATCCTAATAGATTACAACATTACTATCAATTTCAAGTTTTAATTAAACCGTCACCAGAAAATATTAAAAAATTATACCTTAATAGCTTGTCAGTTATCGGTATCGATCATAACGAACACGATGTTAGATTTGTTGAAGATGATTGGGAAAGCCCAACTTTAGGTGCGGCTGGTTTAGGGTGGGAAGTTTGGTGTGATGGAATGGAAATAACACAATTTACCTATTTTCAACAGATGGCTGGCTTTGAATGTAAACCTGTTTCAGTTGAAATTACTTATGGATTAGAGAGAATTTGCATGTTCACTCAACAAAAAAAAAATGTTTACGATTTATTATGGAATGATGAGGGAGTAAAGTATCAAGAAGTTTTTCATCAAGCAGAAAAAGAATTTTCAGCATATAATTTTGAGCATGCAAATATTGAAAATTTATTTAAAATATTTGATATGCACGAGATGGAAGCAAAATCTCTTGTTGAAAAAAATATTTCATTACCTGCATACGATCAGTGCTTGAAGGCAAGCCATGTATTTAATATTTTAGATGCCAGAGGTGCTATAAGTGTTGCTCAAAGAGCTGGATATATTGGAAGAATTCGAGATATCACAAAAGCTGCTGCAGGAATTTGGTTAGATAGTCAAAGCTAAATGTCAGAATTTTTCTTAGAGTTATTTAGTGAAGAAATACCTTCATCTCTTCAAAAAAATCTACGAGAAGATTTGTTAGGTAATTTTAATAAATTCTTCAATGATAGATTAATTTCTTTCAAAAAAGGCTCATCTTTTTCTACACCTAATAGATTGATAATTTTGTTTGAGGGCCTGCAAAAACAGGTAGTTTTAAAATCTGAAGAAATAAAAGGGCCTAATATAAATGCTCCCGAAATAGCGTTAGAAGGATTTATAAGATCAAACAATATTTCTAAAAACGATCTTTATAAAAAAACAATAGATAACAAAGAGTTCTATTTTTTTAAAACCAAATTAAAAAGACTTAATACATATGAATTATTAGAGGAATTTATACCCAAAACATTAGAAAAGATTCAATGGAAAAAATCAATGAAATGGGGCAATTATAATTTAAAATGGGGTAGACCATTAAAGTCAATACTCGCTGTTTTTGATAAAAAAAAACTAATTTTTGATTTTCATCATTTAAGCTCTTCAAACACAACTTTTATTGACAAAGAATTTGAGGAAAACAAAAAAATTTTTACTAACTTTAAAGATTACAATAACTTTTTTAAAAAACTTAATATTATTATAAATCAAGAGTTAAGAAAAAATTTGATTGAAAAAAAATTTAACGAAATTTTAACTAAAAAAAATATTAAAATTGAAAAAAACACTAGACTACTTGATGAGGTAGTAGATTTAACAGATCAACCTAATGTATTACTTTGTGAATTTGATAGAAAATTTCTAAATATTCCAAAAGAAATTTTAATAATAACCATGCAAAATCATCAAAAATACTTCCCAACTTTTGATAACAAAGGAAATATTACAAATGAATTTTTGGTTGTAACAAACAAACAAGATAAAAAAGGATTTATTAAATTAGGTAATGAAAGAGTTGTTGAAGCAAGATTAAGTGATGCTGAGTTTTTTTGGTTTAAAGATAAATCTCATAATTTAGTTAAAAAAGTTTCAAAATTAAAATCAATGAATTACTTTAAGGGACTAGGTACATATTTTGATAAAGTACAACGTATGAGAAAACTTGGAGGAATGCTATCAGATGAATTATTGATAAGTAAAGAAAAAGTAGAATTATCAGCTTCAGTTTGTAAAGTTGATTTAGTCTCTGAGCTTGTAGGTGAATTTCCTGAACTTCAAGGTATCATGGGAGGCTATTTTGCTGAGGCTCAAGGGTTTGAAAAAGATGTATCACTTGCAATAAGCGAACAATACTTGCCAATAGGTTCAGACTCAAAAATACCAAAAAAACCATATAGTATTGCATTATCATTAGCTGATAAAATAGACACGCTAGTAGGTTTTTTTGGGATAAATCAAAAGCCAACTAGTTCTAAAGATCCTTATGCTTTAAGAAGATTAGCACTTGGTATTATTAGAATAATTGCCCAAAATAAAAAAGATTTTAAAATTCGAGATTTAATAAGTTATTCATCAAGTTTATATGTCGATCAAGGCTTTGAATTTCAAAATAAATTTTTACAAAAAGATTTATCAGAATTTTTAATGGAAAGGTTAAAGTTTTTCATGAAAGAAGAAAAAATTCGTCATGATATAATTCAAGCGTCAGTAAATTCTTTTAATTTAGATCATATAGTCGTTATTTTTGGAAAGGCTAAGTGCCTAAATAAAATTATTAGAAAACCAAATGGAATAGATTTAATTTCAAGCTATAAGAGAGCTTCGAATATTATCGAAAGTGAAATTAAAAATCAAAAAATTGAGCTATCAAATTCAACTGATCCTGGTATTTTTAAAACAGATTTTGAAAAAAACTTATTCAAAAAAATAAATGAATTAAGTAAGTATTTTAATAGTATCAATAAAGATGAGAATTTTGAGAAATCTTTAACCTATTTAGCTGACTCCAAAAAAGTAGTGTTCGATTTTTTTGACAATGTCATAGTAAATGAAGAGGATACGACTATAAAAAAAAACAGACTGGAACTAATTCAAATGTTATGTAAAACATTTGATAATTATGTTAATTTTTCTCTAATCGATACTCACTAATGAAAAAACTTATTTTAAATTTTAAATCTAAAGATAGTAAAAAAATTAAAAATCCAAAAAACTTTTTAGGTGGCAAAGGAGCAAACCTCTCTGAAATGGGCAAAATGGGCCTTCCAGTGCCTCCTGGATTTACAATTTCGACAAAAGTTTGTGAAATTTTTTATAAAGATAAAAAAAGATTAAGTCAAAATCTAATCAATCAGATAAAAAGAGAGTTACAAATAATTGAAAAAGAAGTTGGAAAAAAATTTGGAGATTTAAAAAATCCATTACTTTTATCTGTGAGATCCGGTGCCAGAGTATCAATGCCTGGGATGATGGATACAATTTTAAACCTTGGCTTAAATGACAAAACTGTAAATGCGTTAGCTTTAAAAACTTCAAATGGTAGGTTTGCTAAAGATAGTTATAGAAGATTCATTCAAATGTATGGCAATGTAGTGATGGGAGTTGAAGGTTATCATTTTGAGGAACTAATTGAAAATTATAAACTTACTAAAGGTGTGCTTTTAGATACTGACCTTGATGAGAGTGATTGGGATGGATTAATTAAAGACTTTAAAAGAACTGTCAAAGACAAAGCTAAAAAAGATTTTCCACAAAATGTTTATGAACAATTACTGGGTGCAATTAGTGCAGTATTTTTGTCATGGGAAAGTAACAGAGCAAAAGTTTACAGAAAATTAAATCAAATTCCAGCTGAGTGGGGAACCGCAGTTAATGTTCAATCAATGGTTTTTGGAAACATGGGAGAAGACTGTGCAACAGGAGTTGTTTTCACTAGAAATCCCTCAAATGGTTTAAATGAAATCTATGGAGAATATTTAATCAATGCACAAGGAGAAGATGTCGTAGCTGGCACAAGAACCCCTCAATACATAACCAAAAAGGAACGAATTAAAGCAAAAGTAAAAGCTCTCTCGATGGAGGAAGTAATGCCGACTGTATATAAACAACTTCATAAAATTTTAAAAAAGTTAGAGAAGCATTATAAAGATATGCAAGACGTTGAATTTACAGTCGAGAATAAAAAATTGTGGATGCTTCAAACAAGATCAGGAAAAAGAACTGCTAAGTCAGCAGTAAAGATAGCAGTCGATATGGTAAAAGAAAAATTAATTTCAAAAAAAGAGGCAGTTTTAAGAATTGATCCTAATTCATTGGATACTTTGCTTCATCCAACATTAGATGAGAAAGACTCAATAAATGTTATTGCTAATGGATTACCAGCATCACCTGGAGCAGCAAGCGGCAAAGTAGTTTTTTCCTCAGAGGAAGCCGAAAGATTAACAGCAATCATGCAAGACACAATTTTAGTAAGAGTAGAAACTTCTCCAGAAGACATACAAGGAATGCATGCGGCTAAAGGGATTTTAACTGCAAGAGGAGGAATGACAAGCCATGCAGCAGTAGTTGCAAGAGGTATGGGGCGTCCGTGTGTTTCAGGTTCTAGTGAAATTGATATCAATTATGAAAATAAAAGTTTTAAAACTTCATCAATGGAAATAAAAGAAGGTGAAATTATTACTATTGATGGCTCAACAGGTAGAATTATTCAGGGAAGAGTAGCAACAGTCAAACCAGAAATTTCAGGAGATTTTTCAAAATTAATGATGTGGGCTGATAATTTTAGAAAATTAAATATTAGAACTAATTCTGAAACTCCAAAGGATACAAAAACAGCTAAAGATTTTGGAGCAGAAGGTATTGGTCTATGTAGAACAGAGCATATGTTTTTTGATGAAGAAAGAATTTTATCTGTGAGAGAAATGATTTTATCAAAAACTATAGAGGATAGATCAATAGCACTGAATAAACTTTTACCTCATCAGAAAAAAGATTTCATAGAAATATTTAAGATTATGAGTAGACTTCCAGTAACTGTTAGATTACTTGACCCTCCACTTCATGAATTTTTACCTCGCACAAATAAAGAAATTAATGAAGTTGCAAATGTCGTGAATTTACCTGTTAAGGAAATTGAAATTAGAATAGAGGAACTGCATGAACAAAATCCTATGTTGGGTCATAGAGGGTGTAGACTTGGTATATCTTTTCCAGAAATATATGAAATGCAGTGCAGAGCTATTTTTGAAGCTTTAGCAGAACTACAAAAAAAAAAAATAAAGTCAGCCTTTCCAGAAATAATGATTCCTTTAGTTTCTACAGAAGCAGAAATAAAGATTATGAAAGATTTAGTAATTAAAGTAGCTAGCGAAGTCCAAAAACAACACAAAGTAAAAATTAAATTTATGGTTGGAACAATGATTGAATTACCAAGAGCTGCTATTAAAGCAAAAGAAATTGCTAAACATGCTGAATTTTTTAGCTTTGGAACGAATGATTTAACTCAAACAACATTTGGTATTAGCAGAGATGATAGTGGAAAATTTCTAAATGATTATATTGAAAATAAAATATTTTCAATTGATCCCTTTGTATCAATAGATGAAGGTGTTGCAGATTTAGTTGAGATTGCAGTTGAAAAAGGAAAAATCCAAAATAAAAAACTTAAATTAGGAATTTGTGGTGAACATGGTGGAGATCCAAAAAGTATTGAATTTTGCTCTAATGCTGGATTAAATTATGTTTCTTGTTCGCCTTATAGAGTTCCAATTGCAAGATTAGCTGCAGCACAAGCAGAATTAAAAAAATAAATTGATTAGGGGCGTTCTGTTGCCAGGTGCCCCGGACCCCGTCTACTTAATTAACAAAGTTAATTAGGCAGCAAGTGCGTAACTTTCGTTAGCAATTATAAATTAGCCCGTCACGGTGGAACAATCCCGAACGAAAGAATAGCCTTTAGTCATCCGTCGAATCTAGTTCACCCCCATAAGTTGTAGTGGTGGAGGTGGTGGGTACTGCCCCCACGTCCGCAATGGTTATTACGAAATTCGTTTATCGTCGTAGTTGGAAAACCAACATTATTAATATAAAAGGAATTACAATAGATTCAATAACAATCATGAAATTAACAAAAGAACAAGCAGCAGAAATTAAAAATCAACAGTCTCAGAGCAATCAAACTAAAAGAGTTACTGCCCCCGAACTTGAAAATATACTTTATGAGGCAATTCCAGCTTTAGACCATGGATTTGTAAGAGTAATTGATTATATGGGTGATGATACATCAATTGTTCAATCTGCAAGAGTTTCTTACGGAAAAGGGACTAAGCAAGTGTCTACTGATAAAGGTTTAATTAAATACTTAATGAGACATTGGCATAGCACTCCATTTGAAATGTGTGAAATTAAATATCATATAAAATTACCAATATTTATTGCACGACAATGGATTAGACACAGAACTGCAAACGTAAATGAATACTCCGCAAGATATTCAATTTTAGATAAAGAATTTTATCTACCATCTGCTGATAATTTAGCAGCCCAATCAACTAGTAATCGTCAAGGTAGAGGAGATGTTTTGGAAGGCGAACAAGCTAAAGAGGTTTTAGAGCTTTTAAAGAATGATGCCGAAAGATCATATGATAATTATGAAATAATGTTGAATGAAAGATTTGATGGTTCAACAATTGATGAAAATAAAAAAGGTTTAGCAAGAGAACTTGCTAGAATGAATTTAACTTTAAATACTTATACACAGTGGTACTGGAAAACTGATCTATTAAATTTAATGAATTTTTTAAGACTTAGAGCTGATAGTCACGCTCAGTATGAGATAAGAGTATATGCTGACATAATGTTTGATACAGTTAAAAAATGGGTTCCAATTACTTATGATGCATTTATGGATTATAGAGTGGGTGGTACGGAAGTTTCTGCAAAAGGAAAAGTAATTATTCAAAAACTTATTAAAGGCGAAAATGTAGATGTTGATAGTTCAGGACTTTCTAAAAGAGAGTGGAATGAGTTAATGATTGCTTTTGATTTTAAAGATAAGTTGATTTAATTCTATTAGCAAAATCTAAATAAATTTTTGAAATTTCATGTTCAGGATTAGCTTCTACAATAGGCTTACCTTTATCTCCACTTTTTCCGACTTCAGGGTTGATGGGGATTTCACCTAAAAATTCTTTTTGAAATTCTTCAGCTGTTTTTTTTACTCCACCCTCACCAAAAATTTTATATTTTTTACCATCATCTCCAGTAAAAAAACTCATATTATCGACTAAACCTAAAATTTTTACTCCAAGTTTATCAAACATTTTAATTCCTCTTTTAACATCTAATAAAGCTACTTCTTGAGGAGTAGAGACTATTATTGCTCCATCCATTTTAATTTCTTGTGAAAAAGTTAATTGTGTATCTCCAGTTCCTGGAGGCATATCAACAATAATAAAATCTAAATCTTTCCAGTTCACTTTTTGAGTGAAAGTTTTAATAGCACTTGTTACCATTGGGCCACGCCATATCATTGGAGTTTGCTGATCAGCTAAAAATCCAATTGACATACATTGAATTTCATATTTTGTAATTGGATCAAGTTTTTGACCATCACTTTTTGGTTTTTCATTTATATCAAACATTTTTGGAATCGATGGTCCGTAAATATCAGCATCCAATAATCCAACTTTACAACCAACTTGTTTTAAAGCTAATGCAAGATTCGTTGCAAATGTAGATTTACCAACTCCTCCTTTTGCGCTTGAAATTGCTATTGTAAATTTAGTCCCTAGTATTGGATTTTTAGTAAATTTTTTAGGCTGCAGCTTACTTTTCATTGCGTCACTTAGTTCTGGCTTTTTATCAGTCATATTTTTATCATTACTTGTTTTTTCCAATAAAGACACTATATACTTTGGCATGTCAGACGATTTTAAAGGAAGAGGTGGAAGTCCATGGGGATCACCCCCAGGTGGAGGAGGAAATGGTTCAGGTAGAGGACCAAAACCACCAGACATAGATGCGATAATCAGAGATATTCAAAATAAAATTAATAAATTTTTACCTGGAGGAAGTAAATCAGGTGGAAAACCAATTGGATTAATCTTGCTTATTTTACTTTTTGTGTGGCTTGCAAGCGGATTATATAGAGTGCTGCCAGATGAACAGGGCGTAGTTTTAAGATTTGGAAAATTTGTAAAAACAACTCAACCAGGACTTAACTACCATATTCCGTTTCCAGTAGAGACAGTTGAAACTCCAAAAGTTACAAAAGTAAATAGAATGGATATTGGTTTTAGATCTGAGAGAGAAAGTGGTTTTTCTACAGGTGGTGGAGTTGCAGATGTGCCACAAGAAAGTCTAATGCTAACAGGTGATGAAAATATTGTGAACATCGACTTTTCAGTATTTTGGGTAATTAAAGATGCAGGAAAATTTTTATTTGAAATTCAAGACCCTGAAGGAACTGTAAAAGCTGCAGCAGAAACAGCCATGAGGGAAGTAATTGCTAAAAGTGATATTCAGCCTATTTTAACTGAAGGAAGAGCAAAAATAGAGTTAGAAACTCAAGAGATTATTCAATCAATTTTAGATGAATACCAAAGTGGTATTCAAGTTACACAAGTTCAAACTCAAAAAGCTGATCCACCAGATCAGGTTATTGATGCATTTAGAGATGTACAAGCTGCAAGAGCGGATATGGAAAGGTCAAAAAACGAAGCTGAAGCATATGCAAATGATGTGATCCCAAGAGCTAGAGGGGAAGCACAAAAAATTTTACAAGCAGCTGAAGCCTATAAAAACCAAGTGGTTGCAAAAGCAGAAGGTGAAGCTAGCAGATTTATCTCAATTTATGATGAGTATGCAAAAGCAAAAGAAGTAACTCAAGAAAGAATGTATCTAGAGACAATGGAAAAAGTTTTAGCTGATATTGAAAAAGTAATTATTGAAAAAAATGCTGGATCAGGAGTTGTACCATATCTTCCATTACCAGAATTAAATAAAAAGAAAGCGACTAATTAAATGAAAGCACAAAAAATATTATTACCAATAATTGCTGTCTTAGGAGCCTTAGTTTTCTTTTCAGTTTTTATAATTAAAGAAGTTAACCAAGCAATTGTTCTTCAGTTTGGTGACCCTAAAAGAATTATAGTAGAACCCGGTCTAAATTTTAAAATCCCGTTTATTCAAAACGTAGTTTATTTAGATAAAAGAATTTTAAATTTAGATACACCACCTGAAGAGGTAATTGCATCAGATCAAAAAAGATTAATTGTTGATGCATTTGCAAGATTTAAAATTGTAGATCCATTAAAATTTTATATTTCGGTTGGAAATGAAAGAGTTGCAAGATCAAGATTATCAACAATTATAAACTCAAGAATTAGAAATGTTCTTGGTCAACAAGAGCTACAAACGCTTCTATCGAAAGATAGAACTAAACAAATGACTCTGATCCAAGAAGGTGTAAATACTGAAGCTAAAAACTTTGGAATTGAAATTGTTGATGTAAGAATTAAAAGAGCAGACCTTCCACAAGCAAACAGTGATGCAATTTATAGACGAATGCAGACTGAAAGGGAGAGAGAAGCTAAAGAATTTAGAGCAAGAGGAGCAGAGATGGCTGTAACTATCACATCGACTGCTGATAAAGAAGTAACAGTGATTTTAGCAGATGCGCAAAAGAAATCTGAGATTATGAAAGGGGAAGGTGATGGTGAAAGAAATAAAATATTTGCTGACGCCTTTGGAAGAGACGCGGAGTTTTTTGCATTTTATAGAGCGATGCAAGCGTATGAAACAGCTTTAATTGGTGGAGAGACATCTTTAATTTTGTCTCCTGATAGTGAATTTTTTAAGTTTTTTGGAAATATAAAACCTAAATCAGAATAACTTACTTTTATGAAGGAATTGATCATAGCATTTGGTCTATTTCTTTTTATTGAAGGAATTCTGTATGCCATATTTCCATCAAAAATGAAAAGTATGTTAAAAAAATTGGAACTTGTAAGTGATAGTCAATTAAGATCTGGTGGACTGGTATTTGCAATAATAGGATTTATAATTATTTATTATATTAAAAATTAGTATGAAAAAATTTAAATTTTTACTTTTAACAATATTTTTTACTTTTAGTGTTTCAACATTATCAAATTCAAAATCGGTACCAGCGTCCTTTGCTGATCTTGCTGAAAGATTGATGCCATCAGTTGTAAATATTTCAACTACACAAACTGTTGTAACGAGTACAAATCCATTTCCATTTCAATTCCCTCCAGGCTCTCCTTTTGAAGATATGTTTAAAGAATTTGGAACTCCTCAAGAGAGAAAATCATCAGCACTTGGTTCAGGCTTTATAATTGATGCAAAGGGAATAGTTGTAACAAATAATCACGTAATTCAAGATGCTGAGGATATAATTGTTAGAGTAAACGGTGACGAAGAATATAAAGCAAAAGTTGTGGGTGCTGATCCATTATCAGATATTGCAGTTCTACAATTAGAAACAAAAGATAAATTTACACCCGTTGCATTTGGGGACTCAGATAAAGCAAGAATAGGCGATTGGGTTATTGCTATTGGAAATCCATTTGGATTAGGTGGAACGGTTACTTCAGGAATTATTTCAGCAAGAAATAGATCAATAGGATTATCAAGATATGAAGATTACATCCAAACAGATGCTTCAATTAATTCTGGAAATTCAGGTGGTCCATTATTTGACATGAATGGCGATGTGATTGGAATTAACACAGCAATATTAGGTAGAAATGGATCGATTGGAATAGGTTTTTCAATACCAGCAAACAGTGCAAAGATTGTAATTGATCAATTAATAGAATTTGGAGAAACAAAAAGAGGATGGCTTGGAGTTAGAATTCAAGATGTAACAGCAGAAATAGCAGAGGTTGAAAAATTAAATGAACCAAGAGGAGCATTAGTTGCAAGTGTTGCAGAAAATAGTCCATCTGAAAAAGCAGGAATTAAAGCAGGAGATATAATTTTAGAATTTAACGGTGTAAAAATAAATCAAATGAAAGAATTACCAGCAATTGTTGCAAAAACAAAAGTTGGAAAAAATGTAAAAGTTAAAATTTGGAGAAACCAAAGAGAATTAACAAAAAATGTCTTGTTAGGGAGATTAGAAACTTCTGATGATTTTAAGGTTAGTGATAAGAAAAAAGAACCAGTTGAAAAACAAACTTCAGAAATAGATAATCTAAAAATAACAGTTAGGTTATTAACTAGTGAAGACATTAAAACTCGAAAACTACCCAATCAAATTAAAGGATTAGTAGTAACAAAAATTGAGAATGATAGTCCTTTAAAAAATACTACCTTAGCAGTTAATCACATCATTACTGAAGCTCAAAAGAAAAAGATTAGATCAATTGATGATTTGAAGAAAGTTGTACAACAAGTTATAAACTCAAATCAAAATACAATTTTATTAGCAACATATAATAACCAAAATCAAA
This sequence comes from Candidatus Pelagibacter sp. HTCC7211, assembly GCF_000155895.1. NCBI lineage: Bacteria > Pseudomonadati > Pseudomonadota > Alphaproteobacteria > Candidatus Pelagibacterales > Candidatus Pelagibacteraceae > Candidatus Pelagibacter > Candidatus Pelagibacter sp. HTCC7211. Next base: position 1,370,004 of record NZ_DS995298.1, on the reverse strand, counting down.
GAAGATATCTTGGAGTTAAACTGAAATAATAATGGATTTTAAATCCAAGATTATTTTAATTTCAGGACCAACAGCTTCAGGTAAATCCCATTTTGCTATAAAACTTGCAAAAAAAATTCAAGGTGAAATTATAAATGCGGATAGCATGCAAGTTTATAAACAACTTAAAGTTTTATCCGCAAGACCAAATCCAAAAAACTATCAAAAAATAAAACATCATCTTTATGGCTTTCATGATGTGAAAAAAAATTTTTCAACAGGTGATTGGTTAAAACTTTCTATAAAACAAATAAAAGATATTAAAAAAAGAAAAAAAGTACCCATTTTAGTTGGTGGAACAGGATTATATTTCAAATCGTTAACTGATGGTTTGGTTAAGATACCAAATATTCCAATTCAATTTAGAAATAAAATAAGGAAATTACATAAAGATTTAGGTCAAAAGAAATTTTATCAGAAGCTTTTGAAGCTAGACCCAAATTATAAAAAAAATATTAATCCAACTGACGCTCACAGATCAATCAGAGCTTACGAGGTAAAGTTATTTACAAAAAAATCTCTTCATGAATGGTTTGAAAGCACTAAATCTGATTTCATGGATGAAGAATTTTACAAAATTTACATTGATTATCCTCGACAAGATTTAATTAAGAGGATTGCTACTAGAACAGATGAAATGCTTAAAAGCGGTGCAATACCTGAAGTAAAAAGATTTATTAAACTTAATGTTAAAAAAGATAAGAGCGTCAATAAAGCTATTGGCATAGGTGAAATAAAAGAATTTTTAAGAAACAAAAAAAAATTAAGTGACATAAGTGAAAAAATATCAATAAAAACTAGACAATACGCTAAAAGACAAAGTACCTGGGCTAGAGGCAACATGAAGAGTTGGTTAAAATTAATGCCAGAAGACTTAAATAAGTTTCTAAAAAAAATTAAATAATTCATTCTAAAACTTGACCAATCAGTACAACTTCAGCTAGATTGCGTAATGCCAAAATTATATACAGGAGCAGAGATTGTTTTTAAGTGCCTTGAAGATCAAAAGGTGGAACATATTTTTGGTTATCCTGGTGGAGCAGTGCTCCCTATATATGATGAACTAAAAAATCACTCTTCAATCAAACATATTTTAGTAAGACATGAACAAGGTGCTGGCCATGCAGCAGAGGGTTATGCAAGATCATCAGGTAAACCAGGTGTTGTTCTTGTAACATCAGGCCCAGGTGCAACAAACGTTGTTACAGCACTTACGGATGCATACATGGACTCAGTTCCTCTAGTTTGTATTTCAGGTCAGGTACCAACTCATTTGATTGGAACTGATGCATTTCAAGAATGTGATACCACTGGAATAACACGACCATGCACTAAGCATAATTGGTTAGTTAAAGATATTAACGATTTATCCAATGTTATGCATGAAGCATTTAAAGTTGCTACTACTGGGAGACCAGGACCAGTATTAATTGATATTCCAAAAGATATTCAGTTTGCAAAAGCAAAATATAAAAAACCAAAAATAGAAAAAAAATTAAATGGTAAAATTCAAAATAAATTTTCTCAAAACGATATCGAAGAATTAATAAAATTATTTAGTAAAGCTAAGAAACCAGTAATATATTCTGGTGGAGGTGTTATCAACTCTGGTCCAAAGGCAAGTGAAGCCCTAAGAGAATTAGCTAGTTTAACTGGGTTTCCAATAACTTCTACTCTACAAGGCCTTGGAGCTTTTCCCGGTGATGACAATCAATTTTTAGGTATGCTTGGAATGCACGGTACTTACGAAGCAAACAATGCTATGCATGATTGTGATTTATTAATAAACATTGGAGCAAGATTTGATGATCGTATCACAGGAAAAATTGATGAGTTTTCACCAAAATCTAAAAAAGTTCATATTGATATAGACCCATCATCAATTAATAAAATTATTAAAGTTGATCTTGCTATTGTCGGAGATGTTTCAAGTGTTTTAAATAGAATAAATAAAACAATAGTTAAAAGTAAAAATGGAAATGGTAAATCAAATAAATCAAATATTGCAAAATGGTGGGAACAGATAGAAAAATGGAGAAAAAAAGACTCCCTTAATTTTATTAATAGTGATGAAACTATTAAACCACAGTATGCAGTTCAAAGACTTTATGAATTAACTAAAAATAAAGACACTTATGTGACAACAGAAGTTGGTCAACATCAAATGTGGGCCGCTCAACATTATAAGTTTAACAAACCAAATAGATGGATGACATCTGGAGGTTTAGGCACAATGGGATACGGATTGCCAGCTGCTGTTGGTGTTCAAATCGCTCATCCAGAAAAATTAGTAGTTGATATTGCTGGAGAGGCATCAGTTTTGATGACTATGCAAGAAATGTCTACCGCTATTCAGTATAATTTACCCATAAAGATTTTTATTCTAAATAATCAGTATATGGGAATGGTAAGACAGTGGCAGGAGCTTTTACATGAAAAAAATTATTCAGAGAGTTATTCAGAGGCTTTGCCAGATTTTATGAAAATGGCAGAAGCTTATGGATGCAAAGGTATTAAAGCAGTTAATCCTTTAGATCTAGATGAAAAAATTCAGGAAATGATTGATTATGATGGTCCAGTAATTTTTGATTGTCATGTTGATCCAAATGAGAATTGTTTCCCAATGATCCCATCAGGTAAACCACATAATCAAATGATCTTAGGTCCTAATGATCAAGAAGAAAACAAAATCAAAGGAAAAGGCAAAGCCTTAGTTTAATAAAATGCCTAAATCAAAATCAGCTTATAGTGTTCCTACAAAAAAACAAAAATCAGATACATATATATTTGTTGTTTGGGTAGATAATGAGGCTGGTGTTTTAGCAAGAGTTGTTGGCTTATTTTCAGGAAGAGGATACAATATTGAGTCATTGGCTGTAGCTGAAATTGATGCAATTAAAAACATTTCAAGAATAACGATTGTAACCACTGGAACCCCACAAGTAATAGAGCAAATTAGATTACAATTAACAAAACTAGTTCCTGTTCATAAGGTTGCTGAGTTTAAAAGAGAAGATAAAAATGTAATATTTAAGGAAATGGCGTTATTTAAAGTTGTTGGTAAAAAAAGCAAAATTGAAAAATGTTTAAATGCTTGTAAAAAATATAATCCCGTAATATTAGATGAAACAAAATCATCAGCAGTAATTCAGATTACTGCCCTTAGAAGAGAGATCGATATTATGAACAAAAAATTGAAGCCTTTAGGACTTATAAGTACTTCGAGAACTGGGGCTGTAGCTATGACTAGAGGTGCTCAAATATTTAATTAATTTAGAAGGAGAAATAAGATGAAAATGTTTTATGAAAAAGATGCAGATGTAGATTTAATTAAAAGTAAAAAAGTTGCAATTTTTGGTTATGGAAGTCAAGGGCACGCGCACGCTTTAAATTTAAAAGATAGTGGAGTTCAAGAAATTGTTGTTGCTTTAAGAGAAGGATCATCAAGTGCAGCAAAAGCTGAGTCAAAAGGTTTAAAAGTAATGAACTTATCAGATGCTGCTGCTTGGGCTGATGTTGTAATGATTTTAACACCAGATGAATTACAAGCAGAAATTTATAAAAATCATATTGAACAAAGAGTAAGAGAAGGAACAAGCATTGCATTTGCTCATGGATTAAATGTTCATTACGATTTAATTAAAGCAAGAAAAGATTTAGATGTTTTTATGGTTGCACCAAAAGGACCTGGTCACTTAGTAAGAAGTGAATATGAAAAAGGTGGTGGTGTTCCATGTTTATTTGCTGTTCATCAAAATGGTTCAGGTAAAGCTAGAGATCTTGCTTTATCATATGCTTCTGCGGTTGGAGGTGGTAGATCAGGAATTATTGAAACTACATTTAAAGATGAAGTTGAAACTGATTTATTTGGAGAGCAAACAGTTTTATGTGGTGGTTTAGTTGAACTAATTAAAAATGGCTACGAGACATTAACTGAAGCTGGATATGAACCTGAAATGGCTTACTTTGAGACAGTTCATGAAGTTAAATTGATTGTTGATTTAATTTATGAAGGTGGGATTGCAAATATGAATTACTCTATTTCAAATACAGCAGAATATGGTGAATATGTTTCTGGTCCTAGAATTGTTAATAAAGAAGAAACTAAAAAACGAATGAAAGAAGTTTTGGCAGATATCCAATCTGGAAAATTCACTAAAGAGTGGATGGATGAATGTAAAAATGGTCAAAAAAACTTTCTTGCAACCAGAGCTAAATTAGCAGAACATTCAGTTGAAAAAGTTGGTGCAGAGCTAAGAGCTATGATGCCATGGATTAGTAAAAAAAAATTAGTTGATAGCGATAAAAGTTAATTTTTTATTGAAAAATTTATCTATAATAATTTAGTTATTTCACTTATACTTTTTTAAATAAATTTAAAAAAGAGGGGAATAATGAACATTAAAAGTTTAATAAGAGTTCTATTATCTGTAGTCCTAGTATTTGGATTTTCTTCAGCAATGGCCAAAACTATTAAATGGTCAATGCAAGGAGACAGTCTTACACTAGATCCACACGCACAAAATGAAGGTCCGACAACTCAAGTATCTAGACAAGTATACGAAGCTTTAGTTGAAAGAGCGGTAGATATGAAAATTGGTCCCGCGCTAGCAACAAGTTGGAAAACGACCGATCCAAATACTTGGATCTTTACATTAAGAGAAGATGTTAAGTTTTCTGATGGTTCTAAAATGACATCAGCTGATGTTGTATTTAGTGTTTTAAGGGCAAAACAAAGAACATCTGATTTTAAAGAATATATAAGCACAATTTCAGGAGTTGAAGCTGTTGGTGATTATTCAGTTAAAATTACTACAAGTAAGCCAAATCCAATTCTTTTAAACCAATTATCTAACATTTTTATAATGTCGAAAGCATGGTCTGAAAAGAATTTTGCAATGTCTCCACAAAATTGGGATGCTGGACAAGAAACGTTTTCAGCAACGAATGCTCTAGGAACAGGACCTTTTAAAATTACTTTAAGAGAACCTAATACTAAAACAGTGTTTAAAAGAAATAAACACTGGTGGGGTGAGATGAAAGATAAAAAAGTAACTCAAATTCAATTGTTACCTATTAAAAATGCAGCAACTAGGGTTGCAGCATTATTATCTGGTGAAATTGATTTAGTAACAGATGCTCCAGTTCAGGATTTAGCTCGAATTGGATCTTCTTCTTCACACAAAGTTGAAAGTACAGCTCAAATGCGTACAATTTTCTTAGGAATGGATCAAGCAGCTGATCAGTTAAGAACTGGAAACACAGGTGACAATCCGTTTAAAAAAAAAGAGGTAAGACAAGCGCTATATCAAGCAATTGATATTGAAGCTATTAAGAAAAAAGTTATGAGAGGTTTGAGTGAACCAGCAGGAATTATAACTTTCCCTGGTGTAAATGGTTACACTAAAGATCTTGATAAAAGATTACCTTATGATGTGAATGCAGCAAAACAATTATTAGCTGATGCAGGTTATCCTAATGGTTTTGATGTTGAGCTTAGATGTCCAAATGACAGATATGTAAACGATGAAGCAATTTGTACAGCTGTTGTTGGTATGTTGGGTAAAATCGGTGTTAACGTAAATCTATTTGCACAAACAAAAAGCAAACACTTTAAAGAGCTAAAAGATAATCAAGGTGATTTCTATATGCTTGGTTGGGGTGTTCCTACTCTAGATAGTCACTATGTTTTCCATTATTTATATGAATCTGGTGCTAGCTGGAACAAAGTTAACTTTAGTAACTCTGAAGTAGACGCTGCTATAAGAGTTATGGAAGGTGAAGTTGATTTAGATAAAAGGAATGCTGCAATAGCAAATGCTTGGAAAATTGTGAAAGATGATATTTCTTATCTTCCTCTTCACCACCAGGTAATTTCATGGGCTGCAAAAAATAATGTTAATGTACCTATCAGACCAAATAACGAACCGTTATTTAAAGCTGCTAGCTTTAACTAAATAATATTTTACTAGCCCTTTATATTTATAAAGGGCTAGTATCAAAATAATAACACTTTCTTAAATTGATAAAATATTTCTTTAAACGATTGTTTCAGTCTGCTTTGGTAATGTTAGTTGTTGCCTTTGTATCTTTCTCTCTGTTTAATTTTGTAGGAGATCCAATAAATAATATGGTTGGAGAAGAAACCTCAGATGAGGAAAGAGCTGAATTAAGAGAAACATTAGGATTAATGGATCCAATACATATTCAGTTTTCAAGATTTGTAGTTAATGCCTCTAAGGGAGAATTTGGCATTTCTTATCAGTTAAGAAGACCTGTTTCTGAATTAATAACTGAACGTTTGCCAGCAACAATCGAGCTAGTTGTAATATCAGCTTTAATTGCTCTAATTAGCGGAACTTTACTTGGTGTATATACAGGGATAAATAGAAAAAGCTTTATAAGTGACATTATCTTAGCAGTATCCCTTCTCGGAGTGTCTCTTCCAACTTTTGTTATTGGCATATTATTTATCTATTTATTTGCCGTTATCTTGGGAATTTTACCATCATTTGGAAGAGGAGAGGTAGTTGATCTTGGATTTTGGACCACAGGTTTTTTAACAATCTCTGGACTAAAAGCAATTATACTTCCATCAGTAACACTTAGTCTTTTTCAAATGACTTATATCATCAGACTTGTGAGAGCAGAAATGATGGAAATTTTAGAAACAGATTATATTAAATTTGCACGAGCACGTGGGATTAATGAAAATAGTATCAAATATAAACATGCATTAAAGAATGGGTTAATTCCAGTTATCACTATTGCAGGAATTAATATTGGAACTTTAATTGCATTTTCAATAATTACTGAAACAGTCTTTCAGTGGCCGGGTATGGGATTTTTATTTATTCAAGCAGTTCAGTTTGTTGATATACCGATTATGTCAGCTTATTTAGTTTTTATAGCTTTTGTCTTTGTGATGATAAATTTTATTGTTGATATTCTTTATTATTTTATAGATCCAAGAATTAGGGTCAAAGGAGATGTCTCAAGTGGATAATAATATTAGTACTTGGGAAAGAGTTAAAGATAGCGATATCTATCATAGTTTTATGAAGTCTCCGACTGCAATTGTGTCATCAGTTATTTTATTTATAATTTTCTTTTGTTCTTTTTTTGTAGAATTGATCACTCCATACAATCCATTTGATCCTTCATCATTATCGTTAATGGAAGCTTTTACACCACCATCATGGACAGAGGATGGTCTAGCTAAATTTATTTTAGGAACTGATGGTCAAGGTAGGGATATGCTTTCAACAATTCTTTATGGTTCTAGAATTTCATTGATTGTTGGTTTCTCTGCAATCATCTTTAGTTTGATACTTGGAGTTGGATTAGGATTAACAGCTGGATATTTTGGTGGCAAATACGAAATGATTGTAATGAGATTAACAGATGTTCAACTTACAGTGCCAAGTATACTAATGGCACTTTTAGTTGATGGAATTGCAAGAGGATTAATTTCAAGAGAAATGCATGATGAAATGGCGATTTATGTTTTAATATTTGCAATAGGAATTTCAGAGTGGCCTCAATTTGCAAGAGTATCTAGAGCAGCAACCTTAGTTGAAAAAAATAAAGATTATGTTTCAGCCTCAACAATAATTGGTGTTTCAAACTTAATTATTATGTTCAAACATATCCTGCCAAATATTTTAAGACCAGTATTAGTCATAGGAACTATTGGTCTTGCTTTAGCAATCATAGCTGAGTCAACATTAAGCTTTTTAGGCGTTGGTGTTCCACCTACTACGCCATCTTTAGGAACATTAATTAGACTAGGTAACGATTTCTTATTCTCCGGAGAATGGTGGATTACTTTTTTCCCAGCAATCTTTTTAGTTATCTTAGCATTTTCAATTAATCTTTTAGGAGATTGGATGAGGGATACTTTAAACCCAAGGTTAAAAAAATGAGTTTTCTAAAAATTAAAAACCTTAGCGTTGATTATCCTATGAGAAAAGAAACTGTTCATGCTGCTAAAGGAGTAAATATTGAAGTAAATAAAGGGGAAATATTAGGTTTAGTTGGCGAGTCTGGATCAGGAAAAAGTACAGTTGGAAATGCAATTATAAATCTAATAGATGTGCCTGGTAAAGTATCAAGTGGTTCAGTAATGTTAGGTGATTTAGACATTCATCAAGATCCATCAAATATCATTAAATATAGAGGTAAAAAAGTTGGGCTTATATTTCAAGATCCTCAAACCTCTCTTAACCCAATACTTACAATTGGTGAACAATTAATAGAGACCATACAAACACATTTGGATCTTACAAAAGAAGAAGCAAAAATTAAATCAATTGGTCTTTTAAAAGAAGTTGGAATTAAAGACGCAGAGAAAAGATTTAATAACTATCCACATCAGTTCTCAGGGGGTATGAGACAGAGAGTTGTAATTTCACTAGCATTATGTTGTGAACCTGAATTGTTAATTGCTGATGAACCAACTACTGCTTTAGATGTTTCAATTCAATCACAAATCCTTGATTTAATAAAAAAACTTACAAAAGAGAGAAATTTAGCTGTAATTTTAATCACTCATGATATGGGAGTAATTGCTGAGACAGCCGATAGAGTAGCAGTAATGAAAAGTGGTAATTTAGTCGAAATCGGTTTAACAAAAGAAATATTAACTAAACCAAAAGAGAGATACACTAAAAGTTTAGTAAGTTCTGTACCACCTACCAATAAAAAGATTTCTAGATTTGTAATTGTTGAAAAAGAAAATAAAAATAATCAGGAAAATAATTTAAAAATTTTAAACAGATGGAATAAAAAAGAAATTGTTGAACAGGATTTAGTTCAAATAAAAAATCTAAGTAAAAGTTTTGATGATAATTTTTTTACTGAAAGCTCAAAAAATTCAGTAATGGCTGTTGATAATATCTCATTTGAAATTAAAGAAGGTGAGTCATTTGGTTTAGTCGGTGAAAGTGGAAGTGGAAAATCAACAATTGCAAAAATGATAGTAAATTTATTCAAACCTTCTTCAGGAGATATATTTTTTGATAATATTTGTATAACAAAAATAAAAGAAAAATCAGAGATGATGAAATTTAGAAAACAAATACAAATGATTTTTCAAGACCCTTATTCTTCTTTAAACGGAAGATTAAAAGTAAAAGATATAATTTCAGAACCAATTAAACTTCACAATCCTTCAATATCAAGTGGTGATTTAAATAATTATATTTTTGATTTATTAGAGTCTGTTGAGCTTTCACAAAAATCTGCTGATCGATATCCTCATGAATTTTCTGGTGGACAAAGACAAAGAATATCAATTGCAAGAGCCCTTGCAACTCAACCGAGACTTTTAGTATGTGATGAACCAACATCTGCTTTAGACGTAAGTATTCAAGCTCAAATTTTAAATTTACTTAAGGATCTTCAAGAACAATTAAATTTAACAATTCTATTTATAAGTCATGACTTACCAGTTGTAAGACAAATGTGCGATAGAATAGGAGTTTTAAAAGATGGTAGATTATGTGAAGTTACGGATACAGAAGACCTTTTTTTGAAACCACAACACGATTACACTAAAGAACTTCTACGCTTAATGCCTAAAATAGAGTCTATTTACAATTAAATTTAACATAACTAGAATCTGCATTTTTTAATACTAATTTTACTAATTATTTTGCAATCTCTCTTATAGATTGTATTATGGATTTTCAAAAAATTTAGCAATGAGCGATAAAGATAAAGTATATATTTTTGATACTACTATGCGAGATGGTGAGCAATCACCTGGTGCATCAATGAGTGTTGAGGAAAAAATTCAAATATCAAGAGTATTTGATGATATGGGAATTGATATCATTGAAGCTGGTTTCCCAATCACTTCCCCTGGAGATTTCGAAGCTGTCACTGCTATAAGCAAAGGTTTAAAAAATTCAATCCCTTGTGGTTTAGCTAGAGCTAAAAAAAAAGATATTGATGCTTGTTATGAGTCTTTAAAGTATGCAAAAAGATTTAGAATTCATACTTTTATTTCAACTAGTCCTGTTCACATGAAACATAAACTTAATATGTCAAATGATCAGGTAATAGATGCAATAAAAGAAAGTGTTACTTACGCTAAAAAATTTACAGATGATGTTGAATGGTCATGTGAAGATGGAACGAGAACATCTTTAGATTTTATGTGTAAGACAATTGAACTTGCAATTAATTGTGGTGCAACAACAATTAATATTCCAGATACAGTAGGTTATTCAATACCTGAAGAGTTTGCAAAAACAATTACACATATAAAAAACAATGTACCAAATATTGATAAAGCAATTATTTCTGCACACTGTCATAATGATTTAGGATTAGCAGTTGCTAACGCACTTGCTGGATTATCTGCAGGCGTTAGACAAATTGAATGTACAATAAATGGAATTGGGGAAAGAGCTGGAAATGCTGCACTAGAAGAAATTGTAATGGCAATTAAAACAAGAAATGATTTAATGCCATACGATACTGGTATTAAAACAGAGCTTATAAGCAAAGCGTCAAAAATTGTATCTAATGCAACTGGATTTCCTGTTCAGTTTAATAAAGCAATTGTTGGTAAAAATGCTTTTGCACACGAGTCAGGAATTCATCAAGATGGAATGTTAAAGAATAGAGAAACCTATGAGATTATGTCTCCAGAAAGTGTTGGAGTAAAACAAACATCTTTAGTTATGGGTAAACACTCTGGAAGACATGCCTTTAAAGATAAATTAACTGACTTAGGTTACACAGATATGACTGATGATGTTATCCAGGAGGCTTTTGGAAAATTTAAAGTTTTAGCTGATAAAAAAAAACATATATATGATGAAGATATTATTGCATTAGTAGATGATAGCTTAATTGTTGATAATAAAATTAATGCTATTAATTTAAAATCACTAAAAGTTTATGCTGGCACTGGCGAGCCTCAAAGAGCAGAAATGACATTAGATGTTTTTGGAGATATTAAGCAAACCACTCAAACTGGAGATGGGCCTGTTGATGCAATATTTAAATGTATTAAAGAGCTTTACGAGCATGAGGTAAAACTATCATTGTATCAAGTGCATGCAGTTACTGAAGGAACAGATGCTCAAGCGACAGTAAGTGTGAAAATTGAAGAAAATGATAGAACAACAGTTGGACAATCTGCTGATACAGATACTTTGGTTGCATCTGCAAAAGCTTATTTAAATGCATTAAATAAAATGTTGATTAAAAGGGAGAAAAAGTCCCTTTCTGGAAATATTGAACATCAAAAAGTTAAAGGGGGAGTTTAATGGGAATTTTTGACAAAGTTAAAAAAATTTGGAGCCAAGATATGGCAATTGATCTTGGAACAGCAAATACGCTAGTTGTCTTAAAAGGCCAAGGAGTGGTTTTAAATGAACCATCGGTTGTTGCAATTGTTGATCAAGGTGGAAAGAAAAATGTTTTAGCAGTTGGAGATGAGGCTAAAACTATGCTTGGAAGAACTCCAGGAAATATTAGTGCTATTAGACCTTTAAGAGATGGGGTGATTGCAGACTTCATAGTAACTGAAGAAATGATCAAACACTTTATTAAAAAGGTTCATAAGGGAAGCACATTCGCAAATCCAAGAATTTTAATTTGTGTACCAACTGGATCAACACCAGTAGAAAGAAAAGCAATTCAAGATAGTGCTTTAGCTGCAGGCGCAAGAAGAGTTCAATTAATTGAAGAACCAATCGCTGCAGCAATTGGAGCAGGCTTACCAATTTCTGAAGCAACTGGATCAATGATTGTTGATATTGGAGGTGGTACAAGTGAAATTGCTGTTATGTCATTGGGTGGTTTAGTTTATTCAAAATCTTTAAGAGTAGCAGGTGATGCTATGGATACGGCAATTGTTAATTATATGAGAAAAGAATATAATTTATTAATAGGAGACAGTACTGCTGAAAAAATTAAAAAAGAAATGGGTACAGCCTTACCATCAGGTAAAAATACTTATCCGGTTAAGGGTAGGGATCTTAGATCGGGAACTCCTAAGGAAGTAAATATTACAGAAGAAGATACAGCTGAAGCATTAAATGATATAATGAGAGAAATGATTGGAGCAATTAAACAAGCACTTGAAAACACTCCACCAGAGCTATCAGCCGATTTAGTTGATATGGGGTTAACACTGACTGGAGGTGGAGCTTTGTTAAAAAATATTGATAAAAGATTTTCTAAAGAAACAGGTTTACCAGTACATGTTGCTGATGACCCTCTTTCTTGTGTTGCAGTTGGAACAGGAAAAGCATTAGACCAAGAAGAAACTTTCTCTACTATGTTATCTGAGTATTAAGATTAATGGCTTCGAGCAGAGATGATTTTGTAATTGCAATTAGATCTGCTTTTTTAAAAAAAAGTTATCAACAAAAGTTTTCATTATTAACATTAATATTTTCCTCTATAATAATAATTGTATTAGGAAGTATTAATTTCAAACCGATTCAATATGTAAAGATTGGAATTAATGAAGTTATTTATCGATCTTCATTTATTATATCTATTCCGGAAAACTATATAAAAAAATTGAGTCTTCAATTAAAAGATCATTTAAATCTTTATGACAATTATATCAAAATTGAAACAGATTTAATTGAATTAAAGAAAAAAAAGCTTAACAATGATTTTTTAATTTTGGAGAATAATAGGCTTAGAGAATTAATTAATGAAACTATTCAGTCAAAAGATATCTATGCTAAAGTTTTAGTTGATAAAGACAGCCCTTACTTGAAATCAATTGTTTTAAATAAGGGATCCAAAAATAATGTTAAGTTGGGAATGGCTATTATTGATGATGTCTATTTGGTAGGTAAAATCATTGAGGTAAACTATACAAATTCAAGAGCATTACTTCTTTCAGACTTAAATAGTAAAATTCCTGTATTGTTGGAGCCAGCTGGTATTCATGCAGTTTTATCAGGGACGGGAAAGAATTATGGTGTAATTGAGTTCACAAAAGAAGAATATAATCAAGAATTGAATGACACAGATATAATTGTTTATACATCTGGCTATGGAGGTTTATTTAAATCAGGATTACCTGTTGGTAAAATAAATAACTACAAAAAAGAAAATAAAAATGAAATTAATTTTTTTTCAGATTTTAGACAATTAGATTATGTAAAAATAGTTTCTTATGAAATGGAGAGTAACAACTAATGTCCTCTCTAAATAAAAATACTTTTTTAAAATCTTTAATGTTTTATTTTCCAACATTAATATTATTTTTATCTGTTTTAAATGAAATAGACTTAAATTTTTTAGCAATTGAATATTTTTCATTTAATTTTGCACATGTATTAATATTTTACTGGACTTTAAAAAACCCTTATTACTTGAGCTATGGATCTATATTTATTGCAGGACTAATTAATGATGTTGTTATTGGAATTCCCATAGGCATAAGTAGTTTTTGTTATTTGCTAATTTGTGCAGTAACAGCTTACTTAAGAAATATAACTCTAACACCAAACTTTATTAATGATTGGTTATCTTTATTGTTCACGATTTTATTGATTAATTCTATTCAAGTAATGAGTTTAGACTTAATATTTTCCATAGAGGTAAGTTATATGAAATATTTTATAAACTCGGGATTTACTTTTATTCTTTACCCTTTATTTTTATTTATATTTAACACCCTTGAAAAAAGAATAAAATTTCAAAAAAATGATTAATAAAAATTTTGGTATAAGAAAATCAGATATAATAAATCGAAGAATGTTTATAATTGGTGCGGCAAAACTGATTATTTTTGGAGGATTAATTGCAAGATTATTTTCACTTCAGATTAATGACAATAAAAAATATTTAACATTATCAGACAAAAACAGAATAAGAGAATGGAAGTTACCTCCAACTAGAGGAAATATTGTTGATTATTTTGGCAACATCATTGCAGGTAATTTAAAGGTATACCAATTGCACGTCATTCCAGAACAAGTTGAAAATTTTAATTATCTGATTTCAAGATTAAAAGTAATTCTTAATTTAAGTAATAAAAGAGTTGAAAAAATTAAAAAGAAAAAAAAACAATTAAAACCATGGGAAAGTTTAGTTGTTTCTGAAAATTTAAGTTGGGATCAATTCTCAAAAATAAATAATTATTTGTATGAATTGGTTGGTGTAAAACCAGTGATGACAATTTCTAGAGACTATCCTTTTAATGATATCTATACACATGTATTAGGTTATGTCAGTCAACCAAATGAAAATGATATTCTAGAAAATGAAGTTATCCAGGAAAAATTTGTACCAGGAATAAAAATTGGTAAGCTAGGATTAGAAAAAACACTAGAAAATGACTTAATCGGTGTAAATGATATTCAAAGATATGAAGTGAATGCTTACGGTAAGCGAATAAATCAACTTGAGTATCAAAAAGGCAAACAAGGATCAAAAATTCGTATAACACTCGATACTGAAGTTCAAAAATTATGTGCTGAGTTGATGGATGGTAAAGCTGGTTCAATAAGTGTCATGGATATTTACACTGGAGAGGTAATTGCGATGTATTCTTCACCTTCATATAACCCTAATTCATTTTTATTTGGTATCAGTCAAGATGAATGGCAATTAATTAGAAATAATCCCCTTAAACCCTTAATAAATAAGACACTTTCAGGACTTTACTCACCTGGATCAACAATAAAGCCTATAGTTGCTTTATCAGCTTTAGAAAATGGGATAATCGATACAAATTTTAAAGTCAAATGTAAAGGCAAAATGGAGCTCTATGGCCAAACGTTTCATTGCTGGAAAGAAAAAGGACATGGATGGATGAGTTTAAATAATGCAATGAAACAATCGTGTGACACTTATTTTTATGAAATTGCAAGAAAACTTGGTGTAGATAAATTAAAAGTGACCGCAGAAAGATTTGGTTTAGGAAAAAAAGTTTTAGGTGAATATTTTGAAAATGAAAAAGCAGGTCAATTTCCTGACACTAAATGGAAAATAAATGAACTTGGTAAAGGTTGGGTATTGGGAGAAACTTTAATCACAGGTATTGGTCAAGGATACACTCAAACAACACCTATACAACTTTGTTTGATGACAGCACAAATAGCAAATGGTGGTTATAAAATTAAACCTAAAATTTTAACTGATGATAATCAGCTAACATCAGAACAAGTAAAAAAAGCTATGCAAACCACAAGTTTAAATGAATTTAATATTCCACTATATGATGACCCAAAAAATATTAAAATTATTCAAGAAGCAATGTTTAGTTCTACTAATGAATTATATGGAACTTCTTATAAATCAAGAATAGATGATCCTAAGTATCAATTTGCTGGTAAAACAGGTACAGCACAAGTCAAACGAATTAGTAAAAGAGAGCGGGAACTTGATTTAAAAACTTTCCAAATTCCATATGAAGAAAGAGATCATGCATTATATGTTGCATTCGGTCCTTATAAAAATCCAAGATATTCTTTAAGTATTATTGTAGAACACGGTGGATCAGGTAGCTCAGCTGCAGCTCCAATGGCGACTAAATTATTTAAATTAATAGTTGATCGACATCAGTATAGAAAACAAATTCCAGATTACAAAGAGTTTAATATTTAAATGTTTCAACACACTCGATTAAATTCAGATCAAAGTTTTTTTCAAAAAGTTAAAAACCTAGATTATATTTTAATATTTTGTATCCTGACCTTGTCAATAGTTAGTTTATTTATTATGTATTCTACAGATGGAGGTGAATTTCTTTTTCATACCAAAAGTCATTTAATTAAATTATCTGTATTTTTTGTTTTGATGTTAGTGATTTCTTTTTTTAATATTAAACTTTGGCATATCAGTTCATATTTTTTATATATTGCTACAATCGTATTATTAATTTGGGTATCTTTTTATGGCATTAGGGTATCAGGCTCTCAAAGATGGATAAATTTATACTTTTTAGTATTACAACCATCAGAGTTGATGAAAATTGCAGTTATTCTATGTCTTGCAAAATATTATCATCGAATAAATATTGAAAAAGTAAATTCATTTGTCGGTATTTCATTTGCACTTACTATAATCATTATACCAATTATTTTAGTTTTATCCCAACCAGATTTGGGAACTTCGGTATTAATTGCTTGTAGTGGATTGATTATATTATGGCTTGGGGGAGTTAAGATAAAATATTTTTTTGTATCATTGATAACATTTTTGATTTCATTACCTTTTATCATTTCGTACCTTCAGCCATATCAAAAACTAAGAATTTTAACCTTTTTAGACCCTGATAGAGATCCGTTAGGAGCAGGTTATCAAATTATCCAATCCAAAATCGCTATAGGATCTGGAGGGTTTTCAGGCAAAGGCTTTTTGCAAGGTACTCAAAGTTATTTAGATTTTCTTC
Organism: Candidatus Pelagibacter sp. HTCC7211; assembly: GCF_000155895.1. NCBI lineage: Bacteria > Pseudomonadati > Pseudomonadota > Alphaproteobacteria > Candidatus Pelagibacterales > Candidatus Pelagibacteraceae > Candidatus Pelagibacter > Candidatus Pelagibacter sp. HTCC7211. The sequence goes on along the minus strand of NZ_DS995298.1, from coordinate 1,353,584 downwards.
CTGAAAAACATACTGATTTTATTTTTACTTTATTTTCAGAAGAATTTGGTTTTATTGGTTCGATAGGACTTTTATTATTATATACAATTATAATCATAAGAATAGTAAGAATAGGTACACTTTCACGAAGTATTTTTGCAAAATTATTTTGTTTCGGTTTTGCATTTGCAATATTTATTTATATTACAGTCAACTTATCAATGGTATTAGGTTTATTACCTATTGTTGGATCTCCGTTACCTATTATGTCGTATGGTGGCTCTTCTATGTTAGCAACCATGGTTGGTTTTGGTATTGTCCTTAGTGCAAAAATCCATAGCAAACAAGTAATTGCATAATGTAGCTGAGTAAAAAATGTCACTATTAAATCTTTGATATTTAAATATAAGATCACTGGTGGATAAAAATATTAAAGTTGGAATTATTGGTGCTGGAATTCAAGGTATATCTAATGCTTTGTTTTTACAAAAAAAAGGATTTAACGTAACTATATTTGATAGAGATAATCCAGGAGCACAGGCTGCATCTTATGGAAACGCAGGTCATTTTTCACCTTATGCCTCTGTTCCTTTAAATAGACCAGATGTTTTAGCTGATATACCTGCAATGCTTTTAAGCTCAACAGGTCCTCTTGCTTTAAAATGGAACTATGTACCAAAAATGATCCCATGGTTTTTAAAATTTATTATGAATTCAACGAAAAAAAATATGATGCATACAGCAAAAAATATGCATCAGATTTTAGATTTAGCACTTCCTGCTTATGATGAGTTATTTGATGAGATTGAACTAGATGGTTTAGTTGAAAACAAGGGTATTCTTTATATATGGAATGATAAAGATTTAAAAAGTAGGGAATTGGAAATTAAAGTTAGGGATGAATTGGGAGTAAATCAACAGCTAGTCAATAAATCTGAAATTCATGATTTAGAACCACATATAAAACCTATATATCATGCTGGTGTTTATTATCCTTATGCAAGACATGCTAGAAATCCTAAAAAAATTCTTTTGAAACTTTTTGATCTATTTATAAAAAAAGGTGGAAAATTTAATAAAGTAAATATTCAAGAAATAAATTTTGATGAAGAAAAACCTATATTTAAAACTGAAAATCAAAGTTTTATTTTTGATAAAGCTGTAATTGCTTGTGGAGCATTTTCAAAAAAATTAACAGATAATATGGGTGAAAAAATACCTCTTGATACTGAAAGAGGTTACCATGTTCATTTTAAAAATTGCGATCATTTATTACAAAGACCAGTTATATTTTCTAACCGTGGATTTGGAATTACACCAATGGAACAAGGTTTAAGAGTGGTTGGCACAGTTGAATTTGGTGGGTTAGAAAATCCATTATCAAAATCTAGAATAAGAAATTTGATTGATAATGCTAAATATATGCTGGATGATTTACCAGAACATGAAGATGAATGGCTAGGTTTTAGGCCATCTTTACCAGACTTTCTTCCAGTAATGGGACCTTCAAAAAACTATAAAAATATTTTTTATTGCTTTGGACATCATCATCTTGGGTGGACTTTGGGACCTATTTCTGGAAAAATCGTCTCTGGAATGATAGCAAATGAAAATACGAATTTAGATCTTAAGCCTTATAGTTCGTTAAGATTTTCTTAAAACTATTTAGAGTCTAAGACAACGATTGTTAAATCATCTTTCTGGATATATTTAGAACCCAAGACATTATCAATGATTAATTTTAATCTTTCATTATTTGGTTTATCCTTAAATTTAGTAATATAATTTTGAAATCCTTTTGATCCTAATTCATTTCCTTCAGGATTTTTTATTTCAGTAATACCATCAGTGAAAATATACATTGAGCTTTTTTCAAAATTTATCTTATATTCTTTGTATTCTGTCTTTCCTATTATTCCTAAAGGAGGTCCAGCTTCTTCAAAATTTGAAAAATTATTATCTTTATCCATGATAATGGGTGGTTCGTGACCAGCATTAGCTAACAACAGTTCATTTGAATTACTATCATAAATTCCAATTAACATAGTTACAAACATTCCTCTTGAAATTGTTTCACATATTTCATTATTTAATTGAGTGAGCAAATTGCCTGGTGAAAAATTTGTTTTACTTAAGCAGCTATATAAACTTGAAGCTTTTGACATTAACAACGATGACTTTATTCCTTTACCGGATACATCAGCCACACCAAATCCATATTTTCCTTCACCTAAGTCATTAAAATTATAAAAATCTCCAGACACAACTTTTGCAGGAATATTAATTCCTGCTAACGGAAAAGGTTCTTTTTTGTTTGAAGATAAAAGAGATTTTTGGATTTCACCAACAATTTCAACTTCTTTTTGAATCTTGTTTTGCTCAACCATTTCTTGAGCCATTTTCGCATTTCTTATTGCAAGAGCAGCAGGAGTAGATAATAGTTCTAAAAGTTTTCGATCATCTTCGATAAATAATTTTTCATCCGTTTTTTTATTTAAACAATGAATAACTCCAATACAATCATTTGCAGCTATCAGTGGTGAACATAATACAGAATAAGTTGTAAAATTTGTTTTATTATCTAGATCAAAATAAAATTCAGCTATTTCTCTTACATCTTTTCTAACATTTCCAACACGGATACATTTTCTTTGGTCAACTGCTCTACCCATCACGCCATCTTTTAATTCAAGCTGATATTCATCTAAGTGTTCTTGATTAAGAGATGCAATACATTCAAATTTTTTTGTTTTATTATTTATTAAAAAAACATTTGCAGCTTGTGCATTTAATCTCGTAATAATTATCTTAAGCGCTGTATTTAAGGTTTCTTTTAAATCAAGAGAAATTGCAAACTCTTGATTCATTTTATTTATAATTTGTAAGTCAACGTTATCTTGAGCCTCATTTCTTATTTCATTTAGAATGGGTTTTTTTGTTTTAAAAAAGAGCATTTTATTAGCTAGTATTTTAACCTGTTTTTGATAAATTTATCAAATATGGAAATCATATTATATACGCCAAATTTGTATGTTCATTTACATGACGCAGTAGTTGTGGTGCAAATGTTATTAAACGGTTTCATTGAAATAGCGGGCCAATTTAAAATATAATAAATATTATTTCTTCAGTGGATTTTATTTTCATCATTGTAATGGGAGGACTTTGGGGAAGTTTTGCCAATGTTTGTATTTATAGACTTCCTCAAGATAAAGGGGTTGTTTCTGGTAGATCGTACTGTCCTAAATGTAAAACACAAATTTCTTGGTATGATAATATACCAATTCTATCTTATTTGTTTATTCAAGGAAAATGTAGGAAATGTAAAAAGCAAATATCAATACAATATCTAATTGTTGAACTTTTAAGTGTTTTATCTTTCGTTATAGCTTACTTTTTTTATGGAATAACGATTACAACGCTGTTGTTTATAATTTTAGCCTTAACATTTATTATAATTTTTTTTATTGATTTAAAACATTATATAATTCCAAATGGTCTTACTTTTCCATTAATGTTTATAGGTTTCATAAAGTCTTTTGATCCAAATTTAAATGAACTATTTCCAAATTATATCAACTCTTTAATTGGAGGGGTATTTGGATATGGAATAATTTGGGCAATTATTTTTATATATAAAGTTTTAAGAAACAAAGAAGGGATGGGATTAGGAGATGCTAAATTATTGTCTGCAATAGGTTTTTGGTTTGGTTGGATTGCAATACCATTTGTAATATTTAGTTCTTCAATCGTAGCATTGTTTGTTGTTTTACCTAGTTTACTAAATAAAAGTAAAAAGTTTTCATCAGAAATTCCATTTGGTCCTTTTATTATTATAGGGTGCATTTTATATATAATATTTATAGAACAATATAAAAATTTATTATTTTGATGATTAATAAAAAATATATTTATTTAAGTGTAATTTTTGTATTTTTAATAATCATTAAATTTATTAATCCTCCTATTATTCAAAAAATTTCATTTTTAAATTATGATTTTTATCAAAAAGTATTTAATAGGGGCGAAGTAAAAGATGTCACAATTGTTGATATAGATGAAAAAAGTATAGCTAAGGTTGGTCAATTTCCTTGGAGAAGAGACATTTACTCAAAAATTTTAAAAAACTTAAATCGGCATAATCCTAAAGCTATTGCATTTGATATAGTATTTAGCGAGGAAGATAAGCAAAACCCAAAAGATTTACTGCAGCAATTACAAAAAGAAAGTAATCAATTAATAGATATAGAGGTAGAAGATACAAATAAGATCTTTATTGAAAGTATAAAAAATTCAAAAGCAATTTTACCTATTTTAGGCGAACCAAAAAATAATTTTGTAAAGAATAATTCTAAACCTAAATTAAGATTACTTGCCAAAGGAGAGAATCCTAAAAATTTTATATATAAATTTAAACATAAAATAATTTCTCTTGAGGAAATTAGTAGTGCAGCCAGTGGTATTGGTTCAATTTCCTTAATCCCTAGTATAGATGGTGTAATTCGTAATGTGCCTGTACTTTATAATATAGATGATAAAATATGGCCTTCGTTAGCTCTTGAGTCGGTGAGGATTGCAACAGGTCAAAAAAATTTATTAGTAAAAAGTAGTAAAAATGGAATTGAGTTAATAAAGACAAGAAAAAATACAATTCCCAGCGATCAAAATGCTGTAATTAATGTGAAGTTTAACAAATTTTCTAAGGAAAATTATATCTCTGCTGTTGATGTAGCAAACAATGATTTTGATCAAAAAAAAGTTGAAAATAAAATAATTTTAATAGGATCCTCTGCACAAGCACTCTTTGATATTGTTAAAATTGCTAATGGAAAATATGTTCCTGGAGTTGAAATTCATGCACATATCATTGATAACATTTTTAAAAATGAAAGCATTATTAAAAATATTTACACTCAGTTAGCAGAAAACATTATCTTTTTATTATTATTAATATTTTTAATTTTAATCCCTATGAAAATTAAGCCAAAGTTTAGTATTATATTTTTTGTAGGTTCAATTTTTGTAATTAATCTTTCAAGTATTATTATTTATCAATTTAATTTTTATTTAGATTTTCTTTTTTCAAGTGTTGCTGGAACATTAGCTTTTATGACGTCATTATATTTTAGATATTTAGAGGAAAATTCTATCGCAATTGAAAATGACAAAAAGCAATCGATACTAAAAAAAGAGAGAGAAATTGCTGGAGAAGTTCAAAAAAAATTATTCCCAAATAATAAAAAAATTGAGAAATATATATTTGCAAAAAATACACCTGCAAAGGATGTATCAGGAGATTATTATGATTATTATCAAGTTAGTGATAATGAAATCTATTTTATACTTGGAGATGTAACTGGGAAGGGTGTTAAAGCTGGAATATTAATGGCAAATGCTGCAGCTGTGTTTAGATCACTTGCAAAAATGGAGTCATCAGTTGCAAAAACAGCTTTGTATATGAACAATCAAGTAAAAGATTCTTCTTATCAAGCAATGTTTATAACTGTTATTTTAGGAAAAATAAATTTAGAAAAAAAAGAGATGGAGTTTATTAATATGGGTCATGAACCAATGATGGTTTTAGATCCAAATTTTAACTTTGAGTATATAAAATCAACTCTACCACCAATGGGATTGATGCCAGTTAAAGATGAAAGTTTTTTTAAAACTACGACTATGGATATCTCAGATAAAACTATTTTAATTTATACAGATGGAGTTACAGAAGGGTATGTTGATGAAGGTAAAGAACTGGAAGTTGCAGGTCTTGAAAGCGAAATAAAAAAATTAAATACAACTTCACCTGAGACAATTATTACCCACGCAACTAAAATCCTTACAGAAAAAGGTTATACTTTAAGGGATGATATCACAGCACTTGGAATAAAAATTATAAATTAATTTTAAAAATTGTTCTAAAGTAACTTAAATAAAATGATATATAATTTTTTAGATATGAAACGTCTTTGCATACAATTGACAATCTTAATACTTTTTAGCTTTAATTCAGTGTTTGCAGAAATTTCATATAAAGAAATACTCGATAATCCTACTGATCTTGAATTAAATTTAAACTATGCAAAACAACAAGAAAAAGCTGGAAATTTTAAATTAACAATCGCAACCCTTGAAAGATTAAATATTCTTTATCCCTCAAACTCTGACATTAAATTATATTTATTATCAATATTAATAAAAATGGATTCCAAAGTTAAGGTAGAATTGATGATCCAAACAATGTTAAATGATCCTAATACAACAGATGAAACAAGAGTATTAATTGCAGAATTATTATCTAATGATCAAATTGAAGAACAAAATAAAAAATGGTTCTCTTATATTGATTTAACTTACACTCAGACTAGAGAAGATAATATAAGTGCTATAACAAAGACAAAAACACTATTACAGGACGATGTGTCAATTCCATTCCCTGTAGTTGATGATCATCTTATTGTTGCAAATGATAAAATTCACAAAAAAGGAAGCTCAATAACTTTCGGGAAAAATTTTGATAATACTTCTTCGATTTATTTTAATTTTGGAATAGATATTAATACACAAAATAAAAAAGCTACTGGAGACAGTGAAATAATATCGGGTTCAACTAGTTATTTTAAAGTATTAGGAAACCATTACTTTTCTCCATACATTTATTATTCTAGACCAAATTATAGACGTCTTGAGGACTACAATACAAAAGGAACAGGTTTTAATAATACGTATGTTGTTAATGAAAAAAATAATATCAATTATGGTATTAGTTATTCAAACACTAGTTACGATCAAACAAATACGTTTGATGCAGCTGATGACAAAAATTTTGAAAATTATTCAAGTAATATTCGATATAATTTTAATTTTTCTCCAACAACACAACTCAGTAGTAAATTAATTTTAAATAAAACAGACTCTTCTAAAGATTATGATAGCTATAATTCAGAGGGAATTAATTTTTCTATTTCTCAAATTATTAAATATGGAACTTTAAAGCTACAGACTACTTATTTAGAGAATTCTTATGATGCTAAAGATACATTTATTTCATCTACAATTGATAGAAAAGATGAAAGTTTAGTATCAACAATTTCACTTTCTGGTCAATTAAATCAAATTATTCCTTTTGTAAAAAAAATGAATAAAGATGATAGTATATTTTACTCTTTAAAGTTTAAACATTCTGATATAAGTTCAAATATACTAAATTATGATGTTGATCGAAAGTTTTTAAGCTTAGGATTAACTAAACGAATAAATTTAAATGAAATATTTTAAACATATAATTATTTTTATCTTTTTAAATTTTTTATCAATTAGCTCATTTGCAAATGAGTTTGTAGGTATTATTGGAGCAGGAGTTGGAGAAGTAAAAAATCAAAATAATCAAAAATTAGAAAATGGTTCTAAAATATTTTATGGCGATACTATAATTGTTGGAAGCAAATCTACAGCGCAAGTGTTGTTTCTTGATCAAACAGTTATGACACTTGGGGAAGATTCTGAGTTAAAAATAGATGAATTTGTTTATGATCCGGAGACAAATGATGGTAAATTCGTGTCAAATATCAAATCTGGAACTATTAAAATTATTACAGGAAAAATTAGCAAAAAAGACCCTGATAACTTAGAAATAAAGATACCAACAGGGGCAATAGGGGCAAGGGGTACTGAATTTGTAGTATTGGCAAATTCTAAAAATGAAAACACAGTATTATTGCTTGGACCAGGTCCTAACAATTCCCTTGGGATGACACCTGGCAATCTAGAAGTAACAGATGGTGTGAATTCAGTTAATATTATCCAACCAGGTTTTGAAACAGTGGTAACAAACTAATGATAAAAATTTTTTTAAACTCATTCACAATTTTTTTACTTTTGATTGTTAACTCTTATTCAGGAGTAACGAGTGCAACTCAGAGTTCTTTTACAATTTCAAAAATTGCAAAGTCTTTAGGCCATTCTTCTAGTAATACTGCAAACCAACAAAGCAATAATTTGACAACTTCAAGTATAATTGACACTGTAAATTTGAAAGCTGATATTCAAGCAGATGCGGCCAAGTTTGGTTTAACAGTTGACACTGCTGCTGCTGATATTTTATCTGGTATATCAAGTACTGACAGTAAATCAGTATCAGCTGCTTTGACTTCTTTAACTGACAATTTAACTCAATTAGATGATGATTATGTATCAACGCCAGATCAAAACACAATTGTTTATTCAATGGCTTGGACTGATTTAGAGAAAGTTACTTCTTACGATGGAAAAACATATAGCTCAAATAATAATGTATTTAGTGCAACAGGCACTCAACAAACTAGAGGTAAAGTTTATGTTAATTTTAAAAAGAAGGAAATTTGGGCTGATATTGATGTAAAGCTTACACGTGCAGAAGGGGCAACTTCAACCTTACAAACAAATTATAATTCAGGTACAGCTGGTTTTACATCAGTGCCAATTGTAGCAACAACTGTAAGAAAATTTAAGGCTGATGGAACAAATGGCCATGATAATTTTGATGGAATAAATGACACCATGAAAAAAAATGCCACAACAATTCAAGATGTATGTGATGGCTGTATAGGCCTTACAAAAGCAGAATTAATTGATAACTTTAATCACAAAGTTACTGGAGGAAATACTGGTGATCAGGACATATTCTTTTATGGAAAATTTACAACTGCTACTTCTTCAACCTCTGGACTTGGAACGATAATTGTTGAGGGTGGTTATGTTGATGATGGAGCTAACGAGGCTACTTTTGCAGGCACTATTGAAAGATTGGAAGCAAGTGGTGAGTTAACCGGTAAAGCTTTCGAGGAATAAATTATAATATTAAATATTCTTTAAGTGGATAAACTTCTTTTTCTAAGCATTGTATTTTCAGCATTTAATGTTTTCATAATTATCTATGCTTATTCTTTGAACTTCTTTCCAAAAAAATGGAGAAAGAAAGTTGATCAAGATAGTTTAGTTGGTCTTGCTTTGATTTTTGTGACAATGGCCACAATGTTTTTGTGGATATTTTATTTTTACTTTAGATTATTTTAATTGTTCTCTCGCCAAGATTTTCGGTAAGTACTTGACTCGCCCGTTGCGGCATCAAGAGTTACTAGATCAGTCACTGCTCCTAGAGATTTACCAGAGATATTTGCAAAGATTTTACCAGCAAATAGTACAATTTCTGACAATACCCCTTTACCAACAAATCTACACTTAGATCCAGATTGCTCTGATCTAGAAGATTCTAGTCCTATGAAACTATCATGGGTTCCGCACTCATCATCAACAGCACAGATAAATGCATCTCCAAGATCACATTTGTTAACTGATTTAGATGGTCTGTAAACTGGGAAATAAACATAACCATTATTTACTTTTGGTTGTGCACTGACTTTTGCAAAATCTTTTAGTGTTACATACCAACCCAAGTCTTTATTCTGAACTCTACATGGTTTACCAGCTGTATCATTAGTAGTGTTTTGACATTTCGTGATATCTGCAGCTTTTGCTGGCGTTGCAATAGATCTATAATTTGGATAATCGGCATCTCTAATTCCAATCATCATGTTTTGTGTTCCAGTTGTTCTATCATTTAATCTTTGAGCATCACCCGTTCCAGCATACAACCACAAGTCACTGGTTGATTGACCAATTGCTGCATCTACAGCGTGATACATATATCTTCCATTTGTTTTAGTAGCACCTGCTTTAAATAAAGTAGTATGATCATATAATTTAATTGGCACCCCTAAAGGATCTGCTGACATATTTGTTAAATTAATCTTTGTAATTTTACCTTCAAGATCTCCTGCATAAACTAAAGAGCCTGCAAAGTTTGCACCTTTTGCTTTATCTGGAGTAATTACTGTTAATGATGATGGAACAGAATTATCAATATCACTTGCAGCAGTATCTTCAATTTGAATTACTTTTTCTAATTTTCCATAATTATCAGTATCTTGCATATTGATAATCATGACGTTACTTCCAGCTCCTGAGAATTGTGTTCCAAATCCTCCACCCATAACAGCTACATTAATATCATCTGCACGGTTATTATCACCTGCACCCTTGTTTGGTAGTCTAAACATTCTTGGATCTGACCATGTTTCACCTAAAGAACTATAATCCCACTCTGGATCAGTTAACACACCTGTTCCAACTGCACCTGATTTTATAGTTATACCAATTGGAGAATTTAATTTATTACCAGTAGTTTCATCTGCATCAAACTGCATTTCTTTATTAAAGTTAATCACAGTATCTTTTGCAGCATCGTAAGTGATTGTAATAGAGCCAGTTATATCTTTACCATCTTCCATGACGGTTATGTCTTTCTTAGTTAAATTTTTAACTTCTAAAGTCCATTTCTTACTCTTATAGCAATATGAAGTTCCGCCATCATTACAAACTTGTTTTGAGGCAACTTCACTACCTTTGTCAGGAGCATAGTTATCACCTGCACGTTTTGCTTCCATTAATTCAGATAAAGGATATGACCTACCAATATAATTATACATTAAAATTTGCTGATCATGGGTCATTCGATATACTTTATTATTTACTAGATCGTTATAAATAGAGACTAAGTGAAATGGTTTTACAGGATCTGTAACATCTAACACCGTAAATCCACTTCCACCTCTTCCATAAGGTACAAATAAAACAGTATGCCATCTTTCTGAAGTATCATGAGGACTTTTGAACCAAATATCATGTTGTACAGGAGAGCCATCTACACCGTAAATTGCATTACTTCCTCCTTTAGCAGCTGGGCTTACTTGGTTTAAGTTTGTGTTCATTACTCTTGTTAATCTTGAGGCAACAAATGGAGGAATAAATCCCCATTCTTCAATACCAGTATCGGCATTCAATGCGTGTAATACTCCACTGTTAGAGCCAACATAAATCATTGTTTTTCTGCTTCTTTGTGTTTCCGCCCAAGCGTCATAACCTTTAGTAGCTCTCCAATAACTTTCTTGGTTCTCACTTGTAAATGCAGTTTCAGCAGTAGGTGGACCAACAGTTACTAATTGAGAATGATAGACATCTCCCATTGGGTTTGGCCTATCTTCAGTTAAATTACAATCAGCATCATAATCAAAGTAATCTGTTCCTCGAATAAAATTAATTAAACCTTTAAGATCATCATCAGTTCCATCAGCAACACCTGATGCATTAGCACAACGTTTATTGTTAGTTGATCCATCAGAGTTGTTAGATTTTCGATGGTAATCTTGAACATCAAATCCCATCAAGCTTACTAAATTATCTATTGCAGTAGCATTACTCGTAGTCCAGTTATTATAATTTGTTGTGTAATCAGTATTTGGAATTGCACTCCAAATTTTTCTAGCACCTGACTTTGGTAATTTATCAACTGCACTCCAGTTATCTTTATCTTTTGGATATAATTTTCCATTTTTATCAATCTTGGTTCTTTTAATAGTTCCATTCCACTCTTTATTTTGTGCGTAATCAAATTGAGCTTGATATAAAGAGCCATCTTCATTTAATGTTGCAGTAATTGCCGGTGCGGTAAATGAAAGTTTAGATGCAATGATTTGTGAAATTGCAGCTTGTAATTGGGTTTTTAAAGCTGCCGCAGTTGGCGCAATAATTGCTTTAGTGGTTCCACCAGCTTTTGCAAGATCATTAAACCTTTTTAATCCACCTGGGCTAATCCCTGTTCCAAAAGCAACTCCAAAAGTTTTAATTCCTTTATTGTTTAAAGCTTTTGCCATATTGATATGAGTATTCCAGCCCATCGAAGGAAAAAAATCACCATCTCCAATCACTATCACGTAACTTTTTTGACAAGGAGATTTTTTATCAATTGGACTTAAACTTCCATGATTATAATAATCTTGAGCTATCTTCATAAATGTATATGGATCCGTTCCTCCACGAGCATTTACTGATGAAATAATTTTATTAATTTGGGCAGCACCATCTTTATGAACCCTCACTTTTAAGCAGTTTTGAGTATCACAAGGTCTAGCAGAACCTGTTGTGATATTTCCTGACCAAGAACTAAATCCAGGTGGCCATTGTCGAGCACTCCATCTACTTGACCAATATCCAAAGCCAAAATTAACCCCTGATGTTAAATTAGAATCTGTTACAATTGCTTTAATTGCAGCATGTGCTGCTGCCATTCTTGTCGTAGCAGCCATACCACCTTTATCTTTAATAAAGACACCATTATTATCAAATACTTGAATTTTTTTTTGGTTATATCCTGATACAATTAATCGATGATTATCATCATCATAATGAATACCCCATGGATAATAAAAGTAATTTTGGGTTGCAGTTGATTGTTTTTGGTATCCCCACCTTCCTTTTCGCCAATTAACAGTATGACCCGTGCCTGCTGAATTAACAGTAATTTTAAAAATTTGATGCATATTTCTCGCCATTACATATAATTCATTTGGATTGGTAGGGTGGGCTGTCATACCGTAGACCCAGCTCATACCATAGGCGTTATGGGCTTTTATATTCGTTGGACAAAGATTGGAACCAGAACTTGTCAGCGTTCCTCTGTATATTCTTCTGCTATAATTACTGTACAAATAGTTTCCACTACCTGTCATTGCGTGAGAATACCTAAAACCAGAGGGGTTTCCACACATTTTGCTAGCACCATTACTTAAGTTTTGCGTAAACAAACCTAGATTGGTTGTAACATACAAATGCCCATTATGAATATCTACTGATATTGGATAAGCCCTACTGTTACCTGGGACAATACTGCCTAAGCAAGCTCCATCAGAAACTCTAATTTTTCTAATTCTTCGATCATAATAACTACTTACGTAGATAATACCGTTATGAACTTTAATTCCATAAGGATAATAAGTTCTACAAGATCCACTTCTTCCAACAACTCCATTGCTTCCCCATGAAGTGTCGTCGGACATATCTGAGTAGTTATATTTTTTAACACCATAAGTAGAATATTGTGCTACATAAATATTTCCTGAGCTATCGGTTGCAGATACGTACATGTAATTAAGACCTTGAGCATTTCTCATTCTCCAACCCATACTTCCAGATTTATCTAATAATATTAAAAGGTTTGAGGGAACGTCTGCTTGTGTTCCTGTTCCAGGAGGTAAAATTTTTGAACTTACGTTTGTTGAAACAAAACTAAAAAATAAAACTAAAGTAGTTATTATAAATTTTATTTTCATTAATTTTCCTTAGGTCCTGTATCCATTTCTTCTTCAGCTTTGTTATAAACTTCACCAAGCAATTGATCATATTCATCGGTTGAAATATAAAGTTGCTCATTGATCATTTTGTCTTCAACTAATTTTTGATAAACTACATAATAATTATTTTTCTCGAACACTTCAAAACCAACATAAGCTTTTGGGTTTTGACCCGTATCAAAATCTCCATAAACTCTTTTCGCATATTTCATTAAAGTTAATTTTTCTGAAGCTGAATTTTTTTCATCATTTAAAACAATTAAATTAATTGCTGCTAATTTTTCATTTAAGAAACGATATTCAATTGCAATATCTTTTAAATTTTGATTGGGACAGACATCATCAGCTGGAACTGGAATAAATGATAGTTCCTCGAACATTTCTTTCATTGGTGGACCATATTTATCAAAAACTTTTGATGCATCATCACCGAAATTTAAATCAAATTTACATGCTGCATTTGCAGAAATGCTAATTAAAGAGATTGCTAGAATAAGTATAATTTTTTTCATTATAATTTGATTATCATAATAATTTTTTGATTATTGGTCTATTAATTTAATACTCATTATAGGTCTCATAAAACTCTAGTTTTTAGGAACAACCACCACACTTTCTAAAGATACAATCATTTTGTTTTTATCACCGTCTTCTCCATAAATGCCGCAGGAATAAACCCGATAAGCTAAACCGTTTTTAGAGGCATCGGTTGCAGTTGTTTTTATACTGGATCCAACTAACTGTACATTAGCAGCTCCAATTCTTTCAATGAAGTATTCATAATAAAACTTTTTCATTCTGGTAGCTTCTAATTTTTCTTCATTAGTACCTCCTGATGCAAAAGATCTTTCCAGAAGTACACCTACATTCATGCTTCGAGCAACATTTAAATTTTTGTCGTCTTTAATTACATAAAAATCATCTTTGTCGATATCTTTAAAACTTTTAAAACAAGTATCAGATGTATCTAAAAATTTTTTTGATCTTTTTTTAGTGCTAGTTAATCTGTAATCAAATTTACCTTTTTTGGAGTAATTTTTTGCATACATAACTCCAGTAAACTTAGTAGTATTTTTTTCTGGCAAATTACTTTTTGCTAAATTTCTTGCATTAGTAGATGCATCCCAAGGTCCATTTTTTTCATTTAAAATATATTGTTCACCATCCAAAAGTCCCATTTCAGCTGCATAAAAAGTTTGTTGGTATTGGTCACTGTCATTATTCCCTTGGTGATCGCCTGATGCAATTAATATTAAAGCACCACCCATTAATGACATTGCTAATAAAAGCACCAATGACAAAACCATTGCAAAACCTTTTTGGTTTTTAATCATTGAAGCCCCATATTTCTTGTATGAGCAGAAACAATAATTTGTTCTCTCAAAAATCTATCATTAAATTGTTTAGAGCTTTTTTTACCCAAAGATAAACTTTCAAATGATTTATCTTTTTTATAAAATTGACTTTGTGATCTAACCGACATCATTATATCAACTACTTTAATTTTATTACTACCGGTTAAAGTAGTTGGTGCTGGATCAATTATCTTTCCCTTTTCATCAATTGGAAGCAAAATGAAATCTTGAACATGATCAACAATCATTTCATCTTTATAAATTAAATCATCAGTAGAAGTTGCTGGAGCTACCCAATTACTTCCACTCCATTTACTTTTTGATTTATAAATTGCAAATGCATTTATTTTTAATTTTGTTTTTTTATCAACAATGTTAGATGCTTTGCATTCATAAGTAATTTTATAAGTCGTGTACTCATATGTTTTAGGAGAGGATCCAGGTTTTACTCTTCGATCAGAGTACATTATATCAAGTTTATCACATCCAGTACCAGAAGCTTTAGTGATATAAATCGGAACATAGTTTGTTGGTGTCTTACTGATATCATCAAAATATTTAAACCCTGCTAATCTAATGTCTTTAACAATCATCCCTAATATATTTCGACCAGTTTGACTAATCTTTGCTCGGTCTATTACTTGTGAATAGCTATTGTTTACCGCTTGATAAGATGTGAACATTGCTGCCATCATGATCATTGATATGACGATACCAATTAATATTTCTACTAAAGTTACACCAGCTATTGATGAATTTTTCTTTTTCATTATTTTATTCGGAAATATAAAACTTTACTCTTGTTACCGTTATTTAATTTTACTTCCATACGGCCAAAGTAATGTTTATTCCAAAGGAATTGATTTCTATAATGACAATTAACTCTAGTTTTTCCATCAACTTTGACATTATTTCTGCAGCTTTCATAAACTTTTAACTCTTTAATATCTTTAACCCCTCGACATTTAATTCTTTTTGAAAATCTATGATTCCATTTGTGCTCTTTATTAGTAATAGTGACATCACTAGTTTTATAAGGACTTCCTGTTTCTTGCTTACATTTTTTATTTGAATTTAATGAGGGGGTTCTTTTCCAAGCATATTTATTTTGCTTAGTATTATCTGCTAAATACTCATAAATCTTTTTATCAGTGCCACCAACTTTAATTTGAGTAAATCGATCTCCGATTAAATCTTCAGCAATCATTGAGGATAAATAATTTGTTTTTGTCCTCTCACCAGACACATCTATTGAGGTAACTGAATAGTTAACCATTTGAAATACAGCTATAAAACCTATGCCTACAATTGCTGTTGAAATTAAAGCCTCTATAAGAGTAATCCCTTTTTGCTTTATTTTTTTACTGTCTATTCCAATCACTTCCACTCCATTTATATTTGGTAACGTTACCAAATCTTGACCATTTTACCAAATATGCTGGTCTTTCAAGCCCTAATTTTCTTGGGCATTTATTACCAAATGCTTTAGCATTATCTAAAGTGCAGATAATTATGTAATTAGCAGTTGGTGCGCCCTCTATATTAATATTAGTATTACTTCCTTTTGATAAACCATTAACAGCTTTATAGTAACTTCCATTAGTTCCAAAACAAATAGCAGAATCTAGACTTAAGTGTGTTGCAACTTCAATATTATCAATACCAGACTCTGGATCATAAACTTCATAATAATCTCTAAATGTAGTTCCCATGATATTTATTTTTTTATCATTTAAACTATCCCAGTGACCACTTTGAACTCTTCTACAAGTTGGTGTCGCTCCAGAGTTAATTAGTGATGTAAAATTATTTTTTTTCATTCCTTTAGTAAAAAAAACGGTGCTTTGGTTTGGCACGGGTAGAACCCAAAATTGAGAGTAAGAAAAATTTCCTCTTTGTGTTTGAGTTGCAACATTTGAAATCATACCAGCAATTTTTTCTGTTGCTGATCTTACTTCTCTTTCTTTTTTCCATGATGAAAAATTTGGATATGCAACTGCTGAGATGATTGCAACAAGTGAAATTACAACCAATAATTCTAAAAGAGTAAAACCTTTAATGTCCTGATTTTGCTGCACCTGGATCTATTTTACCTGATTTAACTAATTCCTCCAGAGATTTTTCCATAGTAATCATTCCATCTCTAACTGCTGTTTGCATGATACTTGGAATTTGATGAATTTTTGCTTCTCTAATTAAGTTTTGAACTGGTGGAGTACACTTCATTATTTCAAATGCACCAACTCTACCTTGACCATCTCTAGTTTTAAGTAATCTTTGAGTAACTACCATTTTTAATGAAGTTGAAATTTGCGCACGGATTTGTTCTTGTTGTTCAGGAGGAAATACATCAATAATTCTATTGATGGTACTTGGTGCACCACTTGTGTGCAAAGTTCCAAAAACTAAGTGTCCTGTTTCAGCAGCTGTTAAAGCTAAACTGATTGTTTCAAGATCTCTCATTTCTCCAACTAAGATAACATCAGGGTCTTCTCTTAATGCTGCTTTTAAAGCTGCTGAAAATGATTGAGTTTGTTTTCCAACTTCTCTGTGTGAGACAATACTTTGATTGTCTTTATGAATAAATTCTACTGGATCTTCAACAGTTATAATATTTGAAGTTCTAGTTTTATTAATTTCATTTACGATCGCTGCAAGAGTTGTAGATTTTCCTGAGCCAGTTGGTCCAGTTACTAAAACTAAACCTTTATGAAAATCTACGATATCATATAATGCTTGAGGTAAATTAAATTGATCCATATCTGGAATTTTACTTTCAACTCTTCTAAGAACAGCAGCTGGACCATTAATTGTTTTATAAAAATTTGCTCTAAATCTTAAACCACTTAACATTACAGCTGAGTCTAGTTCGTGAGTTTCATTAAATCTTGCAGTCTCAGCTTCATTACAGTTCATCGATATTAAATCTTTTAAATCTTGAGCAGTAACATTTGTGTCAGCTACTTTTATAATTTCACCTGTTTGTCTGTATGCTAAAGGAGATCCAGATCTAATATGAAAATCTGAAATCTTCTTATTATTTTTTGCAAGCTCTTCTAATTTTTCAAACATAATAATTATTCACTTTAGTACTACATTTTTTAAATAATTAACTCTTAAAATAATAATTTAGCCCATAATAAACACAAAGATATCAAATTCGAGTATTAGTTGATTAATTAATATTATATTATAATGATAGCTAAACTTATAATGATTATATGAAAAATCCTTTTGCAAATCTTTTTAAAAAAAAACCGAAAGGTGATGAGGGAACACCCGTCCCACAAGCTCAAGATAAAAAAAAGAAAGAAGGATTTTTTAGTAAATTCTTTAAAAACAGGTTAGGAAAATCTGCTGTTCAAGGTGAAGAAATTGTTGGAGTAGAGCTAACCCCCACAGAAATAAGATTAGCTCAATTATCGACTGACAAATCAAATAAGTGGGTTTTAGAAAAATTTTTTACTCATAAAATTGAGGATGCAGATGCGAATTCAAACGTATTAGATGAACCAGATAAGTATGGGGAACAATTACAAATTGCTTTACAAAAATCTAAAATACAAACATCAAATGCTGCAATAGCCATTCCAGTTACAAGTGCAATCATAAGAGTAGTGACTGCACCCTTAATGACTGACGAAGAATTAAATAAAGCAATTGATACTGATTCACTTTGGGAAAATTTAGTTCAACTTACTGATAATCTAAATGATTACTCAGTTTTTCATCAAGTTATTAATAGAGATACCACTGGCAATACTATGGATATCTTGTTCGTTGCCTCAAAACTTTCAGATATTAATAGTTACACATCGATAATTAAAAAAGGTGGTCTTAATGCAGTTATTATTGATGTAAAATGTTTTGCACTTAAATCTGCTGTTGACCAAATCAATCAACTTGGTGGATCAATTGAAGAGAGTAATCTTACTGCAGTTCTAGAATTTGGATTGGATGAAAATTATGTAATGATTTTATATGAAAATAATCCAATTATTACAGATATATTTATAAGAGGCCAAGACAGAAATACGCTTTTAAATTCTGATAACCAAGAAGATATGGATGCTTTGGTTAGAAGATATGTAACCCAAGTTAAACAAGCGATACAAGATTTTGAAACAAAATATGAAAAAAGAATTAGAAATTTAAAAGTTGTCTCAAATTTAACTAATGTTGATACTTATCTTGAAACTTTTAGAAAAAGTTTAGCTAATACTGGTTTTGATTTATTAGATCCTATTAAAGAAATTAAAGTTCCTGCACAATTAGAGGAAAGTGTTAATTATCAAAATAGATCATACTTCTCAACAGTGATTGGTTTAGCATTTAGAAAGTTAGATGTTTTTGGTTATTACAAATTTGTAACAGCAGTAAAAAATATTAACCTTCTTCCAAATAGAGACAGCATGATGGCTCAAAAGAAAGCAAAAGTGTTTTCAAATTTTGCATTCAAAGGTGTAATTGGAGTTGTTTCATTAATTTATATAGCATTGTTTGGATTGTCATTTTGGCAAATCAAAGAATTAAATGGAAAGTTAGTAGATTATGATGAAATCGTTCAAACTCATGAGCTTAGAACTCTTGAAAAAAATAAACTAGAAAAAGATGTTGGTATAATATTAAAGTCACTCAAGATTAGTAAATCGATTAAGTCAAATAAAACTGCAAGTTTTAGAGTATTGGCTCAAATTGCCTCAGCAGTGCCAAAAAGAGTAAAGTTTGAATCAGTTGAGTATAATGGCTCAAGTCAAATTGTTATAAAAGGCTCAGCATTTAGTGACCAAGATATATTAAAATTAATAAGTAATTTAAATAATAAAAAATTAATTAAGCAAGCATCATTAGCAACAATGACTCTTCCTGATGGGCAATCGCAAAATGCTCCCACAATGAAAGGGTTTGTTGTAGCTTGTATATTGGAGAGCGCATAATGGATTTAAATGTAGATTTAAAAAATATTAATGTTGGTGATTTAAAAGAAAAGCTTAAAGCAATTGATAAAAAAACATTAATAAAATTTGGGATTGGTTTTGCAGCAATTATTATTTTTTTAATTGGTTATTACGCTATTTTAAATCCAATCGTTAAAAATAAAAAAGCCCTGTATGATGAAAAAGTTTTAAAGCAAAACGAAATTGTTCAATTTGAAAATGAAATTATTCTAAATAAAAAGAGATTAAAAAAACTTGAGCCTGAGTTTAAAAAAAGTTCTACGTTATTTCATTCTAAAGAAGAAGTTGAAGGATTGTATCAGAGCTTAAGTAAGTATGCTGGTGTGAATGGTTTAACTATTTCTAAAATTCAAAAGAAAAAACCTAAACCAGTTTTAAAAAGTGGAGTAGCTCAACAAGCAGAGGAGCTATTGAAAAAAACAGATATTTCATATTATAAAATACCTGTTGAATACGAGATTAAAGGCAATTTCCTTGGATATATCAAGTTTAAGAGATCTATAGCCAAATCTAGCAAAATGTTAAACTTTGACAAAGAGACTATAAGTATTGTACAAAATGATTCAACTGGAGCGATTATTGCACAAGGAGAATTAACAATAGTAGGTATACCCGATGAATTCTTTTAAGAAATTTTTAATCATAACCATACTGTTACTATCATACACAAATGTTTTTGCAGATAATCATAGCACTAATACTGAGTTAGTAGAAAAAGCAAAAGAAATTACAAAAGAAATTGAAAGCAAACAAAGCCAAGTAGATGAGGACGAAGTTCCTTTAAACGATCCGTTTGCTGGTAATGAAGGAATGGGAAGCTCAACAGTAAATCCAGAAACTGGTGAAGAGAGAGACGAAATGAGTTTGTATAATTTTAAATTATCAGGTTTAATTTCAGGTAAAGATGAAAGTTATATAAGTTTAACAAATACATCAGGAGACGTTATTACTTTAAATCTCAATCAGTATTTAGGAAAAATAAAATTTATAGATTTAAGATTAACAGAGGCTATCTTCGAAAAAGAAGATAAATCTTTTATTATTATTGATTTCAACAACCAGATAAGAGAGGCAGATGAATATTAAAAAACTCTTTAATTTGTCGATTGTTATAATTTTAGGATTTGTTCTAAGTGGTTGTGCTAATACTCAATTTGCAAAAAAATATAATCAGCCATTTAAGCATAATACACCTTTAATAAAAAAAGATATGAAAGCTTTGGGTAAAGCTGAAATTGCTAAAACTCTTGAGATGGGCCCTAAACCAGTACCAGGGAATAAAAAAGTTCAAAGAAAAAGAAAAAAGATTACTTCAGAAACTACAAGAAATTACTTGTTAATTCCTGATGAATATAAATCTTTAAAACAAAGAGTAACCCTAAAATTTAAAAATCTTGATTATAAAGAGACTATGAAATTGATGGGAAAAATTGGTGAAATTAACGTTTTAGTTGGAGATGAAGTTGCTGGTGCAATTTCTGCAGAGTTAGTAGACGTTCCATGGGATAAAGCTTTTCAAGCTTTATTAGATATGAAAAATTATGCATCTGATATAGATGTAAATAGTAATTTAATAAGAGTTCATTCACCTGAAACATTAACATCTCAAGAAACTTATAAATCAGAGAGAGCTCAAGCTGTTAAAAACAAAGTAGAGTTAGAAGATAGTGTTGAACCAATTATCTCAGAAATATTTAGACTTTATTATATCTCACCAGCTTTAGCAAAATCTACAATTGAAGAGTTGTTTAAAAGCACAGGTGAAAATGCATATTCTCCAATAAAAATTACAGAAGAAACAGCAACCAGATCAATTATTGTTAGAGGTAAAGAAAGAGATCTTGATACAGTTGATAAAGTCTTAAATGAAATTGATATTAAAACAGAGCAAGTTTTAATCGAAGCATTCGTTGTAAAAGCTACATCTGAATTTGAAAAACAATTAGGCACAAGGTTAGGCGGTTATTATAAAAGAAATGATGAGCAAATCGGTGGTATAGTTGGTTCAACAAGTTCCGCTGGAACACTCGATGATACTTCTGCTGCTCTTGCTCAAGTTGCAAAAGATCAAATTACAAATTTTGCAGCAACAGGTGCTACTAGCGGTATTGGTATATTAAAGAAGACTGGTTCTGCAGTTTTAAAAGCTGAAATTACAGCTTTAGAGAAAATGGGCATGGTCGAGACAATTTCAAATCCAAAAGTTTTTACTATAAATAATCAGCCTGCCTCAGTTACACAAGGTAAAGAAATTCCTTATGAAACAACATCAGAAGGCACAACTTCAACTTCATTTAAAGAAGCTGCTTTAAAACTTCAAGTTACACCAAGTATTATTGGAGATGGAAACGTTTTATTAGATATACAAGTAAATAACGATGATGCCGACACTTCACAAGACGAACCTCCAATTACAAAAATGGAAATAATTACAAAACTTTTAGTTGCAGATGGAGATATAGTTGTAATCGGTGGAATAAAATCTAATAATATATCAAAAGCTAAAGAACAAGTTCCAGGAGGCTTAGGAAATGTTCCTGTAATTGGAAATCTTTTAAAATACAAAAAGAAGGAAGATAAGCTTGAAGAGTTATTAATATTTATAGCACCTAGGGTATTAGATTGATCAAGATTAGTAGAGAGTCGGAAATTAATTTAATAAACATCTTAATCGATCAAGATGTAATTTCTGGTAAAGATTTAATTGATATTAAAAAAAAATCATCTGATGGTGATAAATCACAAATTGATGCTGTATTTGAATTAAACTTAACTGATGAAGATAAAATTTTAGATTTATTAGTTAAAGAGCAATCATTAGATATAGCTGATTTAGCAAGTTCTGAAATTTCAGATGAAATAAAGTCTGTGCTACCTTCAAATTACATAAACATGAATTTCATAGCTCCTTTTAAAATTGAGGGTAACGTTTTACATATTGCAATTCCAGATAGTTCAAAATTAAGCTTAATGAGAAACTTAAAAACAATTACCAAGAAAGATATTGAGCTTCATGCTGCAAAATTGTCAGATATTTCAGCTCATATTGACAGATTATCTGCAGAGGGTGAAACTACCATGCAATCAATTCAGCAGGCAAATCAAGAAAAAATCAAAACATTTGATTACGATGTTGATGAAAGCGCTGAACTTTTGGATGAAAAACCTGAAGAGGATATAGAAGCAATTGAAAATGAATCTGATGTAATTAAATTCAGTACAGCAGTTGTTGCAGAAGCAATTAAATCAGGAGTGTCTGATATTCATATTGAGCCATATCGATTTAGTTCAAGGGTTAGATATAGACTTGATGGAATTCTTACAGAGCAAGAACATTTTGCGAAATTTTTACACTCAAATTATGGTGCGGTTGTAACAAGATTTAAGATTATGGGTAAATTGGATATTGCTGAAAGACGTTTACCACAAGACGGAGCAATTCCATTTAAAATAGATGGAAAAGTTGTCGACCTTCGTTTATCAATTCTGCCAACAGCAACTAATGAAAGAATTGTAATGAGGGTTCTTAACAAAGATGCTGGAGATATTAGTTTAGAACAATTAAACTTTGAAGAACAAGATTTAAAAAATTTAAGAAAAGCAATTCATGGTACTCAAGGATTAGTTTTGGTTACTGGTCCAACAGGTTCTGGTAAAACAACTACACTTTATAGTATTTTAAAAGAGGTATCTAAACCACACTTAAACATTTTAACCGCAGAAGATCCTGTTGAGTATGAATTGGATGGAGTTGGACAAGTTCAAATTAAAGATGATATTGGTTATGATTTCCAAAGAGCACTTCGATCTTTTTTAAGACAAGACCCAGAGATTATTCTAGTTGGAGAGATGAGGGATAAAGAAACCGTTGATATAGGTTTGAAGGCTGCACTTACAGGTCACTTAGTATTTAGCACTCTTCACACTAATGATGCCCCAAGTTCAATTACTAGATTACAAAACATGGGAACACCAGATTATCTGATTAGTGCTGCTGTAAGTTTAATTCTTGCTCAGAGACTTGCTAGAAAAACTTGTCCAAACTGTAGAGTACCTGATGAAGATATTACTCCTAAAGCACTTGCTGATTTTGGTTTTACAGTAGAACAAGCTTCAAGAGCTAAAGTTCAAAAGGGAGAAGGTTGTTCTCAATGTAAAGACTCAGGTTACAAAGGTCGAATGGGTATTTATGAAATTTTAAGTGTTTCTAAACCTATTAAAGAAGCAATTTTAAGAAAAGCAACAACGCCTGAACTTAAAGAAATTGCAATGAAAGAAGGATTTAGAACTATGCAAGATATGGGTCGAGAATTAATTTTAACTGGCGATTTAAATTTTAGAGAATTTGACCGGGTATTAAGTTCGGAGTAAATCAAAAATGTCAGCAGAAACATTTTCATACAAAGGCATATCAGCAGGAAAATATATTGAAGGTGAGATAGAAGCTCTCAATCAAGAGGAAGCTTCATTTAAACTTAAAGAGCAAAAAGTAATCATTACTAATCTTACAAAAGTTAAAAAGAAAAAAGCAGAAAAAGAAAAGAAAAAAGGTGGAGGTTTTTCTTTTGGTAAAAAAGCAGTCAAACCAGAAGATGTGATGATTTTTTCAAAACAATTTGCAACCATGGTTAAGGCTGGACTTCCTATCTTAAATGTACTTACGATGTTAAGAGATCAAATAGAGCACCCGACAATGAAAGAAATTATTGAAGATGTAAGAAAAAACCTTGAGGGAGGGATTACTTTATCTAAGTGTTTTGAGAGATATCCAAAGATTTTTGATAGTGTTTATATCAATTTAATTAAAGCTGGTGAAGCCAGCGGTAAACTAGATACGTTCTTATTAAAATTAGTAGAGTCTCTTGAAAAAAGGGAAAAAGTTAAAAAGAAGATCAAAGGTGCTCTTACTTATCCTGTTGTGATGTTTTCAGTTGCAATAACTGTGATGGTTTTCATGTTAATCAAAGTTGTTCCAGTTTTTGCAAAAATGTATGAAGGAATGGGTGTAGCTCTTCCTACACCAACCGCAGTTATTATGACTGCTAGTAATTTTATGCGAGGTAGTGGCGGTCTTACACTTGGTATTGTATGTCTTATTACTTATATCATCTTTAAATACACAACTACTAAAATACCAGCTGTTAGATATAAATGGCATCAACAAGTTTTAAAAATGCCAGTATTTGGTGATATGATTTTAAAATCATTGATTGCAAGAGTTTCTCTTATTATGGGAAATCTAAGTGCTGCAGGTGTAAATTTATTAGAGAGTATTGAGATTGCAAAATCAGTAAGTAACAATGATGTAGTTACACAAGCATTAGAAAATGTAAAAAAAGGAGTATTCTCAGGTGACACTTTAACAAAATTATTTTTAAAAGAACCAGTTTTTCCTGCAACATTTAGTCAATTAATTTCTGTTGGTGAACAAACTGGAAATTTAGATGAAATGTTTAATTCAGTATCAGCTTACTATGAAGAAGAATTTGATACTGCTGTTGACAATATGTCGAGTTTGATTGAGCCAATCATGATTGTTTTTATGGGAACTATGATCGGTGGATTGATGATTGCGATGTATTCACCAATCTTTAACGTTGGTTCTATTATTGGTAGTTAAAATCTTTTGGTTAAGATTAAGTGATTTACCCAATCTTCTTTATTAGTTTTAAAAACAACTTCATCCATTATTTGTCCGATAAAAAAAGTACCTAATCCTCCAGCTTTAATATCCGTTAATTTTCTGGGTTTAATATTTTCTGGGATAACAGGTTTGCCTTTATCAAATAATTCCATTTTTAAAACTTTGTCCTGATATTCAATTTCAACTCTCATGGTGTCACCACTTGGTTGACCACTATAAGCATGTTTGACGATATTTTGAGCTGCTTCTGCTAACGCTAAAACTAATTCTTCTCTATTATCTTCAAATTCTGGAACTTGATCAAATAAACCTCTTGCAAAATTTCTTACTTCTTTAAGTTGTGCCGAGTCTACGGGAAACTCTTTTTGATCTTTAATATCCATCAATCTAAATTTAAGATCTGCTCTAGTTTTGCCATCATAATTACTTTAAGAACAGATTTACTGATTTCTTTTAGAGTTACTTTAGTTCCAAGCTCCATTGCTTTTTGATGACTTTCGATTAGCACTGAAATACCCGATGAGTCCATATACTCAACATCTTTAAGATTAATATGAACTTCCTTACCAGCTTCTATTAATGGCAAAATGACGTCCTTTGCTTTGTCTGTCACGTCCATATCGATCTCACCATTAAGAAATACGGTTGAAATATTATTTTCCTCTGTAACTTGATAAGTCATTTTTTTTGCTCTTTTTACGTTAATTTTTTATTAAACGCTAGTATTAACACCCATTTTGGACTATTAAGGCATTGCTAATGCGAAGAATTATCATAATTTCTTGGCTTTACAAAAACTATTAAGGTTTATAAAGTTTACTTATAAAATATAGGAATTAATTATGAAAAAAAATAATAAAGGTTTTACTCTTATCGAGCTACTAGTTGTTGTAGCAATTATCGGAATTCTAGCTGCCGTAGGTGTAGTTGCATACTCAGGTTACACAGCGGGCGCAAAAAAATCAGCGGTTAAATCTAACCAGGCTGCAGTTACTAAATATGTGGCAGCTGAACTTAAAAAATGTGAAATAGGCGAAAGTTCAGTAATGGGTACTAAATTAACCTGTTCTCAAAGAAAAAGTTCAGGAACTGTTAAAAAGGCAACTAACGAAGCATTATCAACTGAGTTTAAAAACCCTTATGCAACTGCTAGTTCTGCAATTGTAACCACAACACTGTCTGCTTGCAATGCTACAACAGAGGGTCAAACAAGTGTTGATGATAATGGAACAACAGTGACTATAACAAGTTGTCCAGCCAATGGTGAGGACTTGAAGACTAACACAGTTACTATTGAATAATTAAAAAATAAATTTTATGACAACCAAAAGTTCCGGGTTTACCCTTATCGAACTTTTGGTTGTTGTAGCAATTCTAGGTATTATTGCTGCTATTGGTATTACAAGTTATAGCGGCTACGTTTCTTCTACAAAAAAAAAATCAACTGAAAATATCATGAGACAAATATCTCTTGGTCAAACAGAGTATTATTCAGTTAATTCAATTTATTACACAGGCACAGGGTCATCTTGCACGCCATCAATTGCAACATCTGAAGCTATTGAAAATGAATTACTTGGTGGAGCAAAATCTATTATTGATCCAAATGTAAGCCCTAAAAAAGCAACAGCAGGTTATTTAATATGTGTTGCAGATCATGCTTCAAATTATAAGATTTATGCGGTCGAGGAAGATAATTCTAATGGGTGCAATATTACTTTAACAGCTGATGGTTCTTTACGAAGAGATCCAGCAAAGTGTTAAGGGCATGAATTTAGAAAACATAAAAGAATTTTTTTTAAAATTAACAAAACAAGACTTTTCACAAAAACAAAAAATTTTTATCACAGCAAGTTTGGGCTGGATAATTTTTATTGGTTATTTAACTTGGTGGAATGGTTTAAAAGCACCAACTTTAGATAAAAGTTTTAGATGGGATGAATGGTTTTGGTTTGGAATTGTACCCGCTCTATCTCCATATATATTTTTCTATATTTGGAAAAAAAAAGACACTGAAGAATAGAAAAATCAATTAGCAATTGAATTTTAACTCAAATTGATCAGCTTTATTATGGATTTAAGTTATTATAGGAGTTAGATTTGTTTAATTATAAATGAAAGCAAATATGAAAAAAATATTTATTACTTTATTGTTAGTATTATTTTCTACAAATGTTTTTGCAGCTCAATCACAAATAGCCCAAGTAAATGGCATGATGTGTATTAAGTGTCAAAAAATGGTGACTAAAGCACTTCAGGCAGCAAGTCCTAATGCTGATGTGAAGGTATCATGGCCAGAAGGTGTAGCCATTTCTTCTTTTACTGATAAATCAAATTTAACAGAAGAAGATTATAAAAATGCTATTCTTGGAACTGGTTTTGAAGTTATCAAAGTTGTAAGTGTTGATAAAATTATCAATGACGCTGAGGAAGCTAGAAAATTAGTAGACTAATAAAATTTAATTATGACTGCGGCTGAAACCCAGATTTTGCTTAATAAGCTGCAGTCAAGTATTAAGCAATTAGAGCTTACCAACAAAGGAGCTTTAACTGCTTTAGAATTTCGTTTAGATGCAATCCTTCAAGCAAATCTAGATACCTTTTGGCTTTTAATTTGTGCAATCCTTGTTTTTCTGATGCAAGCAGGGTTTATGTGTTTGGAAACTGGGTTATCTCGAAACAAAAATAGTATTAACGTTGCTCTTAAAAATGTAACTGACTTTGGTATTGCAGTTGTAATTTTTTGGGCATTTGGTTTTGCATTAATGTATGGAACTAGTGTATCTGGATTGTTTGGCAATAAGTTTTTCTTTTTTACTACAAAAGTTGCTGGCTATCAGACTTATTTTGTTTTCCAAGCAATGTTTGTTGCTACAGCTGCAACAATTATATCTGGTGCAGTTGCTGAGAGATTAAGGTTTTTTTCTTACGTGATTATTACATTTTTTGCTTCAGGATTTTTTTATCCTATTGTTGGTCATTGGTCTTGGGCATTTAACTTTGAAAATCCAACAGAGAAATTTGGTTGGCTTGGAAAATTGGGTTATTTGGATTTTGCAGGAGCTTCGGTTGTCCATTCAGTTGGTGGATGGATTGCACTTGCAGTTTTATTAGTTGTAGGTAATCGAACAGGAAGATTTAGAAAAGATAGCTTAAGTAAGACCTTTCAGGGTAGCAATACTCCAATTGCTGCACTTGGTGCTTTAATTTTATGGTTTGGCTGGTTTGGATTTAATGGAGGCGCTAATGGAGCAATGGATTTAAAAATTCCATTAATTTTAATTAATACTTTTTTATCAGCTTCTTTTGGTCTTATTTTTTCAAGCATAATGGGAATAATTGTTTTAAAAAAACCTGAACCGTTATTCATGATAACAGGTCCTCTTGCAGGATTGGTTTCTATAACCGCATCATGCGCTTATGTAGATCCATCTGATGCAATTGTAATTGGAAGCATTGGTGGAATCATTTCAGGTTCAACAATTGTATTGTTAGAAAAAATTAAAATTGATGATGTAGTGAGTGCGATTCCTGTCCACTTAGCTTCTGGAATTTGGGGAACTATTGCTGTTGCTATATTTGGAAATTTTGAAATGATGGGTGTTGAAAAAACAAGATTAGAGCAATTATTAATTCAATTAATTGGAATTGTTTCAATTGGAAGTTTTTGTTTTTTTGGGTCTTATATAATTTTTAAAACTATCAATTCTTTTTTTCCATTAAGAGTTGGAAAAATTCAAGAAGAGTTGGGTCTTAATATTTCAGAACATAATGCATCAACCGATACACATGAATTGTTAGAAGTTTTGACAAAACAAGCTAAATCAGATGACTATTCTAATAGAGCTCCACAAGATCCTTTCACGGATAGTGGTATTATTGGAACTCAATATAATGTTTTAATGGACAGACTAGAGCAAACTGAAAAACAAAAAAATAAATGGAAAAACAGAGTTTCTCAAGAGATCAAGCTCGCAATGGATGTTCAAAAACGTTTAATGCCAAAAAGAGATATGGATCACTATCCTATATTTGGTCTTAATATTCCAGCAAGAGAAATTTCAGGAGATTTTTATGATTTTTTTCTTCATGATGATGAAGTTTATTTCACGTTATCAGATGTATCAGGTAAAGGTGTTAATGCAGGGATGGTCATGGCAAAAGCTATCACATTATTTAAAATTTTTGCGAGACAAAAATTTAGACCTAATGAAATTTTATTTGAAATGAATAATGATTTAAACGAAACAAATCCGAGAGGTACATTTATAACTTCAATTGTTGGAAGATATAATTTAAAATCAGATTTAGTAGAAATTGCAAATGCTGGACATCAACCAGCATTGTTAAGAAACGATAAAGAGTTTAAGGAATTTCCATCTAGTTCAGTTCCATTAGCAGTTACAAGACATAAAGATGAAAGTGTATATAAATTAGAAAGCTTCAAACTCAATGGAGGTAGAATTTATTGTTTCACTGATGGTTTTTCTGAGTGCATGAATGAAAAAAAAGAAGAAATAGGTATTAGTGGCGTTAAAGAATTAATCATTAAACACCAAAATTCTTTACTTAAAAAAGAATTAGAAGATGCAACTGAAGAAATTCGACTTAGAAGTTTGAAAAAAGAAATATCTGAAAAAGGCATAAAAGAAAATAACGATATTCTTGATGATGACTTAACAATAATTGGTATTGGCAAATAAAATCAAAATGGACACATTTAATTTTTAAATTAATCATTTTATTCTTTAATAGTTAATAAATTTAGATAGTAATCACTATTAATGAAAAATATTTTTTTTATTTTATTTACTTTCGTATTTTTAACTGGTTGTGCTCAAAATTTAGCATTATTGGGTCCAGCATTTTCAGTAGTTAAAACTGGTGGCATTCAACATGCAATAGTTGGTGAAACAATAAATTATGGAGTAAAAAATAAAACAGGTAAAAATGTTAGCGAACATGCAATGAGTTTATTGCCAGATGAAGTTGAAATTTTAGAGTGTGATAATACTTATAGCAATGATTTACAAAAAATATTCTTTGAAAAATCAGAAGATCTAGATTGTAAAGAAATTCAATAAATAATAATTCCTTTTATTAAATATTATTATTAGTTTTATTTAAGATAGACTTTAGTTTTAATCTCTGGGAAGATTATATTTGATAAAACATAAATTGATAAAATGAATAAAAACACAAAAGCATATACAATGCTAATTCTTGCAACATTATTTTGGGCAGGAAATTTTACTATTGGTAAATTTGCGTACACAGAGAATGTACCTCCATATTCATTAGCTTTTTTTAGATGGATTTTAGTTTGGATAATATTGTTACCTTTTACCTTCAAAGAAATTCCAAAAATAAAAACAGAAGTTAAAAATAATTTACCATTATTTTTTATTTTAGGTTTTACCAGCGTTGGTATATTTTCAGCGTTCACTTATAATGCCCTTAATTATACGCAGGTAATAAATGCTTCACTTTTTAATACCGCTATACCTGTATCAATAATTTTAGTCTGTTTTCTACTTAAGATTGAAAAAACAAATATTTATCAAATATCTGGTTTAATTGTTTCAGTTCTAGGAATTCTGGCAATTATTACACGTCTAGATTTAAATATTTTATTAACTTTAAATTTTAATAAGGGAGATATTTATATGATAATTGCAATAATATCATGGGGTATTTATTCAGCATTTTTGAAAAAAAAAACATTTGATATATCTTTACTTTCTCTTGTTCATGTTGTTTGTACATTTGGGTTAATTATTCTTTTACCAGCTTTTTTATTTGAGTTAGCTCAAGGGAAAACAACTGAGCTTAATAGTAATCTTATTTTCATTTTGCTCTATATTGCAATTTTTCCAAGCATTGGATCTTATTATTGCTGGGCTGGAGCAGTCTCAATCATTGGTGCTAATAGAGCTGGAATTTTTTTATCATTAATTCCATTATTCAGTACAATTTTTGCAATGATTTTTTTTAATGAAAAATTTTTATTTTTTCATTTCATTGGATCTGTTTTAATTATATTAGGTTTATTTTTATCAAACAAAAAAGTTACAAATGCTTAAAGTTGCAATTTTAGATGATTACCAAAACGTTTCACAAGAGTTTGTGGATCTTAAAAAATTGTCTGGAAAATATGAGTTTAAAATTTTTAGCGAACCATTTCTTGATGAAGCAGATGCTATTGAACAGTTAGCTGATTTTGAGGCTTTATTGATAATGAGAGAAAGAACACCTATTTCTAAGAATTTAATCGATAATCTTAATGATCTTAAATATATAATTACAAGTGGTGTACGAAACAAATCAGTTGATCTTGAAGCTGCAAAAAAAAGAAAAATCATAGTTTGTGGTACTGAAAGCAATACAAATCCAACTTGTGAATTAACCTGGGCATTAATTTTAGGGTTATCAAGAAATTTAAAAACAGAAATTGATAATATGTACCAAGGTTATTGGCAAACAACAGTTGGTTTTGAGCTTAAAGGAAAAATTATTGGTTTAATTGGTCTTGGAAAAGTAGGTTCACAAGTTGCAAAAATTGCTAATGCATTTGGTATGCAAGTAATGGCTTGGAGTGAAAATTTAGATTTAGATAAATGTAAAGAATTAAACGTTCTGCCTTGTAGTAAAGAGGATTTAATTAAAACGTCAGATTATATTTCAATTCACGTACAAGGTGGAGAGCGTTACAAAGATTGCATCACAATTAAAGAGTTTGATCAAATGAAAAAAACTGCTTTTTTAATTAATACTGCGCGTGGCCCAATAGTTAATGAAGATGATTTGATTATTGCTTTATCTACTAATGTTATTATGGGTGCTGGAATTGATGTTTATGAAAAAGAACCTCTGCCTGAGGCTAATAAGCTAAGATTTTTACCCAATGTATTATTAACACCTCACATTGGTTATGTGACAGCTGAAAATTATAGCATCTATTATACTCAAATGATTGAAGATCTTGAAGCTTGTGTAAATGGTAAACCTATTCGTGTTATTGAAAAATAATGGAGCTACCTGTAGTTAATCATAAAGATTATGTTGCTAAAATTGGAGATGATCATAAGTTTCCAATTAATAAATTTGGTGAACTTGCTAAATATTTAATAGAACAAAAAGTAGTAAAAAATTTTTTTAACCCTGTTGCTTGCTCTTTTGAAACTTTAAATAGAGCTCATTCAGAAGATTATATACATGATATTAAAAACAAAACCTTAGATAAAAATAAAATTAAAAAAATTGGTTTTCCATTGGTTGATAGCGTGGTTCAAAGGTCCTTAGTAGCAACTGGGGGAACTGTTTTAGCATCAAAACTTGCTTTAAACTATGGGATTGCTTGCAACACTGCAGGCGGAAGTCATCATGCAAATTATGATAGTGGTGCTGGTTATTGTGTTTTTAATGATGTAGCTGTTGCTGCACATTATTTATTGGATAAAGGATTTGCAAATAGAATTTTAATAGTAGATCTAGATGTTCATCAAGGAAATGGTAACTCAGAAATTTTTAAATACAATAGACATGTCTTTACTTTTAGCATGCATTCAAAAACTAATTATCCCGCAAAAAAATCAATTAGTGATTTAGATGTTGAGCTTGAAGACAATCTTGAAGATGATGTATATATAAAGACACTTAAATTTTATTTAAATGAGTTAAATAATGAAAACTTTGATTTTGTTTTTTATATAGCTGGTGTCGATATTCATTTTAATGACCGATTAGGTAAATTAAAAATTTCAGATGAAGGCATAAGACTCAGAGATGAGCTAGTAATTGAAAGTTTTTCTTCAAAAAAAATACCTATTTGTGGTGTTCTAGGTGGAGGATATAATAAAGACTTTAATAAATTGGTAGAATTACATTCTTTATTACATCAATCTTGTGCTAAATTAATTTAAATTATGACAAAGAAAATTAATAAAGATTTAACTTCTGAGCAAAAATTAGTTTTATTTGAAGAGGGCACTGAAATGCCAAATTCCTCTGAATTAAATAATGAAAAAAGAGAAGGAAGTTTTCATTGTGTAAATTGTGGTGAAAAATTATTTGATTCAATCACAAAGTACGAAAGTGGCTCAGGCTGGCCATCTTTTTACGAGTCTTTACCTGATGTATTTGAAACTAAAACAGATCACCTACTTGGTTATGCTAGAACTGAATATCATTGTAAAAAATGTGGTGGTCATCATGGTCACATCTTTGACGATGGTCCAAATCCTTCTGGTAAAAGATACTGTAATAACGGCGTTTGTTTGGTTTTTAAACCAAAGGAATAAATCATAAACCTAAATTAGGTTTAATATAATTTGTAAATTTTAATTAAATCTAATAAAATTTAGTGAATGAAAATAGTTAAATTAACTTTCATAATTTTATTATATAGCTTAAGTGCTAATGCTATAGACCTAACCAATAAGTTTATGAATAACTTGAATAGTTATTTTAGTGATAAATTCCCAACTGCTGAAATTGGTTTAAGTACAGGTGTAACAAATGAAGTTACGGGAAGTGTTTTAGTAGTAAAACCTATAAGTGATCCAAGTGATAATGAAAATATTATCTTCACTCAAGCAAGTTTATTTTTATCAGACGATAGCAGAGAAACTATCAATTTAGGTTTTGGTAATAGAAAATTGATTAATGATGATACATTATTAGTTGGTTATAATTTATTCTATGATCATGAATTAGATTATGATCACCAAAGAGCAAGTATTGGTATTGAAGCAATATCAAGTGTTGGATCGTTAAGAGCTAATCAATATTACGGTCTTTCTGGCTGGAAATCAGGATTAAATAATATAAATGAGAAAGCATTAAATGGTAGCGACGTAGAATTAGGTATGCCATTACCTTATCTGCCATGGACAAATTTATACTATAGATCATTTAACTGGGAAGGTGCTAGTGGTGCAGCAGATCTAGAAGGAGATGAGATATCACTAGAAGCAAAACTTACAAATTTTAATATTGAAATTGGAAAAAGAAGTAATGATGGAGTTACTGAAGATGAGGAATTTTTAAAAATAACTTATACTTGTTGTAATAATTCAAATAACGAAATTGGAATAAGTGACACCGCCTATAATTTAACTTCAGTTTCAGATCAAAAATTTGCAAAAGTTAGAAGACAAAACTTAATTGTAAAACAAAAAGAAATGGATTTAACAGTAATAGGATTTTAATTTATGAAAGCTGATTTAAATATTAGAATATTTTTTATAATATTATTTTTAAGTTTGATTAGTATAACATTCTATTCAACAGCTACAAATGCACAGCCTGGAACTACGGTAAGTAGAAATGATCCAGAATGCAACGGTAATGGAGGAACTATAACTCCTGCTGCTGCAAACAATAGATGTGAATTTACTCCTGATGCTCAAAAGATAACTTTTTATAGATTAGATCTATGTACTTCTCGACCAACTGGTCCAACAACATCTGCACAAGTAGTAAGAACTAATTGTTCTACATTTTTCAAGAATGATAGTGGGTCTGAGACAACAGTTGTAAAAGGAACAGGTACTCAAATAGGAACTGCTGCAGATTATACTGCTTTACCTTATGGAAATTATACTTTCGCAATTGTCACTATGGGTTCTACATTTAAATTCACGACAAGCCAACTTTTTGATGCTACGATGAGTGACAGATCAAATACTTCGACAACTTGTGTAACAAAAGTATCATCTCTTGGAACAATATACGGTTTTGAAAACAGAATTAATACTGCTGCAAAATCAAATGTAGACTGTACTTCAGGCGCAACTGCTGCCGAGACAACAATTGGAGTTAATACATTAACAATGGATAGTGATGATGATTGCTATCATGCAGTAACTTTTCAAGGTACGAGTGTTAATATCGATGCTTATTTAGTAGAGTCAGATTTGACACTTCTTGATGGAGTTGGAGCTACAGACACAGACCAAATTAAAAATGGTATAGCAGGTTGTACTGGCGGTGCAGATCACGATATTGCAAGAATAATTGGTGTAATGCCACTTGCAACAACAATGAAAATTACCCCTCAAACTACTGGTCTTCAAATCAAATACAATAATACCAGAGGTATAACAAAAAGTATGACTAGCACTACAAATATGATTGGATATTTTGATAGTGCTTATTTCGATTTTGATTTAATTGCTAGGTAGTTTGAATTAATTTTAAACTTTTTTTATTTCAGTAATTCTAATAATTTATTCTCTTTTTCCAAAGCTCTGGTTTCATCATAACCACCAATGTGCTGGTCATCAAAAAAGATTTGTGGAATTGTTCTCTTACCATTTGCTTTTTTAATCATTTCTTCCATAGCACCTTCAACTGTTGCAATGTTAATTTCTTTATATTCTACATTATTTCTAGCTAATAATCTTTTAGCAGCATCACAGTAATTGCAAAGAGGACCTGTATAAATAGTTACTAATTTCATGAATTATAAATAATCATTCTTTTTAATTTTACTAGTAATTTGTTTTCTTGAGTATTCAAATTTTTTTCGGTGTTTAATACTTTTTTGATTAACTCGTTTTCGCCACAACCTGAATGAGGCAGGCTTAATAGATCGTCTCATAATTTTAATTACCTCAGACTCTGTTTTCCCAGTCTTCTTTTCAATATCTTCAAAAGTGATCCGGTCAGCCCAAGCTGCCCAAATAACCCAATCTGGGTCATTTACATCTGGCTCTGGATTTTTGACCCTGGTAATAGGGGTGTGACCTTTTTTTTTCATAAATCCTTTATATTTGAAAAAAATGTTTAATGCATTTTTTTTAGAGAGTGATATTATGTATTTGATAGTCCTTCTTAGCCATCTTTAGCTCCCGGTTTTTAAGGACTATCCACGCATACTTAAAATGTTCCCCATAAACTATTTTCTATTTTTACAAATAATCTTATTTTTATTTATTACACCAGGTACACCAAGAATTGTCATAATTTCTTATTCTATGAATTATGGTGTTCAAAAATGTATTTGGACTGCATTAGGAGATATAAGTGCAAACTTTATTCAGGCAACTCTTGTCATCTTTGTCATTGGCTCATTTTTTTTAGATAATCCAAATTTTTTAAATATTTTTAAATGGATAGGAATAATTTATTTATTATATCTTGCTTATGATCTTTATAACTCAAAACCAAAAGATATAAGTTCAAATAATATTTCATCAAAAAGTTTTTTTTCTTTTTTTAGAGATGGTTTTTTAGTTGCAGGCACAAGTCCTAAGGCTTGGATGTTTTTTCCATTAATTTTTCCACAGTTTATTGATTTTAATTCAAATTATGTTGTTCAATTCTTTATTTTAATCACAACTTATGTAGTTTTAGATTTTTTATCTTTAGTTGCTTATGCTATGCTTGCTAGAAAATTAATTGTTTGGATAAAAGCAAATCCAAAAGTAATTAATACAATTTCTGCGAGTGTTTTAATTATCATTGCAATTATTATTGCTGTAATTCAACAATATTAACACTAATTAGTGATGCTTAATGCCTCTTGCATAAAATTAAATTTGTTTATTTAATAAGAAAATAATTAATTAATTAAAGAGGAAATAAAATGAGATTAAATAAAATAATTTTAAGTTTTGTTTCTGCATTAGTGATTTTATTCTCAACTTCAGTTGCATCTTTTGCAAAAGTTGTTGGTGACAAAATTATTTTAGGTGCTGCAATTTCATTAACTGGTAAATATTCATCTAATGGTGTTCATACTCAAAACGGTTATAACATGGCCGTTGACAGAATTAATAGCATGGGTGGTGTTAAAGTTGGTGGAAAGACTTATAAGTTTGACATTATCTATTATGATGATGAGTCAAACCCAAAAAGAGCTGCACAGCTTGCAGAAAGATTAATATCACAAGACGGTGTTGAGTTTATGCTTGGCCCTTACAGTTCTGGTTTAACAAAAGCGATTGCGCCTGTAACTGAAAAATACGGTGTTCCAATGGTTGAAGCAAATGGTGCTTCTAGATCTTTGTTCACAAAAGGTTACAAATATCTATTCGCCGTATTAGCTCCTGCTAATTTATATCTTGATGTTGCTATAGATCTAGCGGTTGAAAAGAATAATGGAAAAGGAGTTACTGTTGCAATGGCGTTTGAACAAGATGCATTTTCTCAAGACGTAAGACTTGGTGTTTTAGATGCAATTAAGAGAACTGGCTCTAAAAAAGTAATTGATGATAAATTACCAAAAGAGCTAAATGATATGGCTGCGACTTTAGTAAAAGTGAAACAAATGAAACCAGATGTTTTAGTTGTTTCTGGTCACACAAAAGGTGCTCTAACTGCTATCAGACAAATATCTGAGATGAAGGTAGATGTTCCAATGTTAGCTATGACACACTGCGATGCAGCTAAATTATCAAAGCAACATGGTAAAAACTCACAGTATGCCTTATGCGCTTCTCAGTGGCACAAAACATTAACTTATAAAGATGATTTCTTTAAAGATGGTATGACTTATGATGCAGACTTTACTAAAGAGTTTGGTTATGCACCTCCATATCAAGCAGCAGAGTCATCAGCTGCCCTATTGGTATTTAAAGATGCATTTGAGAGAGCAGATTCTTTTGATCAAAAGAAAGTTAGAGACGCTCTTGCAGCTACTAATATGCAAACTTTTTATGGAAATATAAAATTTGCAGAAGGTGGTCAAAATGTTGATAAGCCAATGGTACTTTTCCAAGTGATGTGTGATGATGCAGGAAAATGTGAAAACAAAGTTGTTGCTCCAACTAAATGGGCGTCAGCTAAGTTAATTCACCCAATTCCTTCGTGGTCTAAAAGATAAAAACAAATCTATAAATACCCCCTAATATATTATATATAGGGGGTATTTTTTTAAAGGTTCATTATGGATTTCATGGTTTTTCAATATCCAATGATTTCTGTTCAAGCATGTTTGGATGGAGTTTTACTTGGAATTTTATTTGCATTGATTGCATATGGTATGGCGCTTCAATGGGGGGTAATGAATATAATTAATATTGCTCAAGGAGATCTTGTTATATTAGGTGGATACATTGCTTACTTCATGTATCTATATGGAATTCATCCAGCTTGGGGAGTAATTGTATCTCCAATAATAATGTTCTTTGTAGGTATAGCAATTTACAAACTTGTAATTAATAAAGTAGTAGATAGGGATTTATTTATCTCTATTTTAGCTACTTTTGGAATAAGTATTCTTTTCATGCAATTAATGAACTTTGCATTTGGAGCTGATGTTGTTCTCGCAAATTCAGATTATGGAACAACTATGTTATTTAATAATAATGTTGTATTGCCAAATTCAAAAATATTTTCAGCTTTTATAAGTGTTTTATTCGCAATTTGTTTAGTAATTTATATGAAAAAATCGAAGCTTGGTCGTGCAATTAGAGCTACAGCACAAAATGCAAGAGCAGCAAAGATTTTAGGCGTAGATACAGAAAAAGTTTATGCAGCTACTTTTGGTATCAATGCAGCCCTTTGTGGTGTCGCTGGTGCATTAATATCCATAACATTTACTATCCATCCTTATATGGGTTTACCATACACAATAAGATCATTTATGATTGTCATTATTGCTGGATTAGGAAATTTACCGGGTGTTGCAATGTCAGGTATGGGATTAGGTGTTTTTGAAGAATTCGCTGATTATATTTTAGGAACAGAATTTAGAATAGGATCTGTATTTTTACTTCTAGTTTTAATACTTGTTTACAGAAGATTTAAATTATCAAGGAAAAGAGAATACTTAAAATAATGAAAAATAATTTAATTTTATATATTGGAATTTTAATTTTTGGTATAGCCGCTCCATTTATATTTCCAGCTTTTAAAGTTCAGTTATCAATACTTTGTGTATTAATTATTCTTGCTACAACCTGGAATATTCAGGGTGGTGAAATGGGCTATAATTCATTTGGAAATATTCTCTTTTATGGTCTTGGCATGTATCTATGTGCTTCTGTACAAGTTGGAATGTTTTTTCCATTAGCAGAGTGGACAGAAAGTGGGGGTGAAAAAACATTTGTTCATACTCCAACTCAGTTTTTTCAAGGAATGGCTGTTGGATTGATAGTAGCTGCAGTTGTACCAACTATTGTAGCAGGTTTAATTGGATACTCTATTTTAGGACTTAGAGGACATTATTTTGCAATTTGTACATTAGGATTAGGAGTTGCAGCAGGTGAAATTTCTGGAGGAATTGAGATCATTGGAGCTGGACAAGGCTTCACTACTCCACCATTTCCTGATGTAGGAAGTTTAGAATCAAGAGGTGAATTTTTTTATTTCTTAAGCTTCTTTACATTGGTACTTACATTCATTGCTGTTCGTTCAATATATCCTACAAGATTTAAATTAATACTTAACGCTATCAGAGATAATGAGGACAAAGCTGAAGCAATGGGTATTGAAACAATGAAATACAAAATTATTGGCTGGATGATCTCAGCATTCTTTTGTGGATTAGCAGGTGGAATAATGGGCGGCTTAGTTGGATATATCGACTCTACTGATGTTGCGTTCGATGGAAGAGAGATGGGAGTATTCATGGTATTGATGGCAATACTTGGTGGCAAAGGAACACTTTGGGGTCCAATTATTGGTGCAACTGTTTTTCATATATTTAAAGAAGGCTTTTGGACATTCTTTTTAGGTTGGCAGTATGTAGCTTTAGGAGTCTTGATTGTTGTGATTGTAATTTATTTCCCTGAGGGAATTATGGGATGGTTAAGAGAAAAATATCCAGAGAGATTTGGTGAAGTAGTTGATGAAAAAGATCGTAAAGCACAGGTAGAACTTAAGTGAGTATTTTAGAAGTAAGTAATGTAAGTAAATCATTTGGTGGTGTTAAAGCTAATGTTGACATCTCAATGAATGTTGAAAAAGGTAAGATAGTTGGATTAATTGGGCCAAATGGCTCAGGCAAAACCACATTATTTAATTCGATTGTAGGAACTTATCCTATAGATAATGGATCAATAAAATTTAATGGCAAAGAAGTCTCAGAGTTGCCAGTCCCCGTAATTGCAAAGCTAGGATTATTAAGGACATTTCAACAGACTAGAATTTATGGAAAGCTTAACTGCATAGAAAATATGCTTATTAGTCACAAAGGTAGTGACGCAGACTTAATGAAAATATTTTCTAAAATTCCACAAGAATTAACAGATAAAGCTGAAAACTTATTAAATTTCGTAGGGTTATTTCAAAAAAGAAAACTTAGAGCAGGGGACCTCTCATTTGGTCAACAAAAGTTATTAGAACTTGCAATGGCATTAATGAATGAGCCTGAAATGTTATTATTGGATGAGCCAACAGCGGGAATTAATCCGACATTGATAAATGGAATAATCGATAGATTAATTAAGGTAAATCAAGATTTTGGAATAACACTTTTAGTGATCGAGCATAATATGAGAGTAATAATGCAGTTAGCAGAAGACATTTTTTGCTTAGCTCATGGTAAAATGTTAGCTAATGGTTCTCCAAATGAAATTAAAAATGATAAACGTGTTATAGACGCGTATTTAGGAGCTCAATAATGGCAAATCAATATGAAGTATTAGGAAAAGCTCCAACACCAGAGGATTTAAAAAAATTATCGCCTGAAGAAATTCACTTAACTATAAATAATTTAAATGCTGGTTATGGAAAAATGGAAATTTTGCATAATTTTGATTTATTTGTAAATAAAGCTCAGTCTTTATGTTTGATTGGTCCAAACGGAGCAGGTAAGTCAACTATACTTCATTCAATCTATGGATTTACAAATATTTTTTCTGGTCAGATTGAAATAGAAGGAAAAGAGATTACAAATCTTACTCCTGCTGAAAAATTAAAGTCAGTTGGTATAGCTTATATACTTCAAGATAATTCAGTATTTCCTGACATGACTGTCGAAGAAAACTTGTTAATGGGAGGATATATTAAAGAAAAAACGGATGAGTCATATCAAGAAGCTGAAAGAATTTTTCAAAAATATGAAAGATTAAGAAATAGAAGAAACCAGCCAGCAAAAGTTTTATCAGGTGGTGAAAGAAGATTGCTAGAAATATCTAGAGCGTTAGTTATGAAGCCATCAGTATTGTTAGTAGATGAACCATCGATTGGTTTGGAACCAAGATACATAGATATGGTTTTTGAAATTTTAAGAGATCTTCAAGAAAATGAAAAAAAAACTATTATTCTAGTAGAGCAAAATGCTAAAAAAGGTCTTGAGTTTGCAGATATAGGATATGTTTTGGTGTCGGGACAAACTGCAATTGCAGGAAAGGGAGATGATTTACTTAAAAATCCTGACGTTGGTAGATTGTTCCTTGGTGGATAATGATTAAGAAAAGTTTTTTCTTAAAAGGATATAGCTCAATATTTACTCATGACAGTCCAGCAATAGCTCTCACTTGTTGTTTTGTAGCTATTGGAGCTCTTTTTAAAAATTTAGGTTTTAACATTCAGGAGAGTATTTTTTCAACTGTTTTAACTTATGCTTTGCCTGGCTCATTAGTTATGGCTGAGTCCATGTTAATTGGAGCATCCTTATTAAATATTTTTTTAGCGGTTTGGTTTGTTAATGCAAGACTTTACCCTATGGCTGTATCTTTATTTCCTTTAATGATGCACAAAAGTCAACCTAAGTGGAAATACTACTTTTCTTGTCATTTTATTGCTGTTTCTGCTTGGCTGATCATGAAAAGTAATTACAAACAAATTCCAAAAAAATACAGAATTGATTACTGGATTGGCATTGGAAGTGCAACAGTAAGTGTATCAGTTATTGGCACATTTTTGGGTTTTTCTTTATCAGAGTATTTGAATAAAGATATGATGATGGGATTAGCAATTCTTAATCCAGTTTATTT
Source organism: Candidatus Pelagibacter sp. HTCC7211 (assembly GCF_000155895.1). Classification (NCBI taxonomy): domain Bacteria; kingdom Pseudomonadati; phylum Pseudomonadota; class Alphaproteobacteria; order Candidatus Pelagibacterales; family Candidatus Pelagibacteraceae; genus Candidatus Pelagibacter; species Candidatus Pelagibacter sp. HTCC7211. The sequence goes on along the minus strand of NZ_DS995298.1, from coordinate 1,311,536 downwards.
TTTATGCATGATGGTTGGGGCATCAAAAAATATACCAATAACTCTATCAGTTTTGCTTGGAATTATATTAGGACCAATTATATATTTATTTTCACCCGAGTGGTCAATTTTATTGGCAGGTGTGATTGGTGGAACTATAGCTTACCTAGTTGGAGAGCACAGTGTCAGCTAATATAGTATATGCAATCCTGGTAACTTCTTTAGCAACATTTTTATCTAGATTTTTGGGTGCTATTACATCTGAGGGCATAAAAGAAACCTCAAAACTTTTTAAATGGTTTAATTGTTTAGCCTACGCAACCTTGGCAGCATTAATAGCAAGAACTATAATTTTTCCTGCTGGTATTTTAATAGATGCAAGTTATTCCAGTAGATTACTTGTTGTATTGTTATCTTTGTTTGTTTTTTTCATTTCAAAGAAAAACTTTGTTTATCCTACAATTTTCTCTGCTTTTTGTATGGCTATTATTAATAATTATATCTAATTAAAATTGATTTATAAACTAAGGTAAAATAAAATTTAGAATGCAAAAAATTACGGGTATAGATATTCAAGAGCATGATCATTCAAATAGGATCGTTAAGATTAGTTTAGAAAATGATATTATAGATAAATTAATTTTTCCTTTTAATAAATTTGATTTAACAGCATTAGAACTCAAACCATTTACAAGATTTACTTTAGCTAAAAGTTTAGATGATTTAACAAACAATAAATTAAGTGATTTGATGAATTCAATCATTAGAGATAGATCGACAGGTTGTTTTATCATAGGACCAAAAAACATAACTACAAAAATTAATGATACATTTTTAGTTAAGTTGTCAACTGCAATCGCTCATCTTATAGGTGTGCCAAATCATGATGCCATGACTGGAAAATATTACGCTCGTTTTCACGTAAAACATGAAGATACTAGCGACTCATATTTGAGAAAAGCTTATAGAAATATGGATCTTCACACAGATGGAACATATGTCAAAGATGTTACTGATTGGTTAATTATGACTAAAATTGATGAACAAAATGTAGAAGGTGGAGAGACTGCAATGTTACACCTTGATGACTGGGAACATTGTTTCGATTTATATAATGATCCCATAGGAAAACAAAAGTTTGTTTGGGGATCACCAAAAAGTAAAAATATTGATTATAAAGTTGAACACCCAGTTTTTTCGTCAGATGGAGAGGGAAGACCAACAATTTCATACATAGATCAATTTCCTGAACCACAAAATATGGAACAAGGAAATTTTTTGCAGAGATTATCTGATGGATTAGAGGAGAGTAAAAATAAAATAATTACAAAATTACCTGTTGGTTACTCTGTGATCGCAAATAATTATTTCTGGCTTCATGGTAGAAAACCTTTCAAAGAAAATAAGGAATTAAGTAGAGAATTACTAAGAATTAGAGGTTCTTTTTTTGTTAATTAATTCAATATAATCAATATAAAGTAACCAAAATTATGATTTTAGGTTTTATTGGTACAGGAAAAATTGCTGCTTCAGTGATTACTGGAATATGTAAATCAAATATTTCTTTCAAAAAAATAATTATTTCACTAAGAAATAAAAAAATAGCACAAGGTTTAAAAAGAAAGTTTAAAAAAATAGTTATCGCTAAAGATAACCAACAAATTGTAGATCAGTCTAATTGGGTATTTTTATCTGTTACACCAATTGTTGGTGAAAAAATTATAAAAGATTTAAAATTTAAATCCAAACAAACTGTTGTTAGCTTTATTTCAACTATAACTTTGTCTCAATTAAAAAAAGCAATTAACAAAAAAGTATCAATTGTTAGAGCAATACCTCTTCCTCCAATTGCATTAAAGAAAGGTCCGGTACCTATTTGCCCTCCTAATCCAAAAGTAAAAGCATTTTTTAATAAGCTTGGAACAACAGTCGAAATTAAAAATGAAAAATCTTCAATAAATTTTTGGTCAACTTCTGGAATGATGGCACCTTTTTATGAGGTGTTGAGAGTTATGACTGATTGGCTAGTAAAAAGAGGAGTAAAAAGAAGTAATGCTCAAAAATATATTACCTCTCTGTTTTTAGCATTATCTGAAGATGCTGTGGTAAATTCAAAAAAAAACTTAAAAAATTTAGTTAAAGATTCTCAAACGCCAAAAGGATTGAATGAACAAGGTGTGAAGGAATTAACTAAAGCAGGTTTTTATAAATCCCTTGAAAAAACTTTAGACAGTATTCATCGAAGATTAAATAAATAAATTAGATGTCTGAAAATATTTTAGAGATTAGTAATTTGTCGAAATATTTTGGAGGTATTGCTGCTGTATCTGATTGTTCTTTAAATGTTAAACGAGGAAGTATTACAGGAATAATTGGACCTAACGGATCAGGTAAGACGACATTATTTAATTTAATTGCTGGAAATTTAAAATCTTCAAATGGATATGTTACTTTTGACGAAGAAAATATAACTGATGTTCCATCATATGAATTATTTTCAAAAGGACTTTTAAGAACTTTTCAAATTGCTCACGAATTTACCAATTTATCTGTTTTAGAAAATCTGATGATGGTTCCTGGAAATCAATCAGGAGAAAAAATAATGACAGCATTGTTTAAACCTGGCCTGGTAGCTCAAGAAGAAGCTGTGATTAAAGACAAAGCAAAAGAAGTAGTCAATTTTTTGAATTTAGGACATTTATCAAATGAATTAGCTGGAAATCTATCTGGCGGACAGAAAAAATTGTTAGAACTTGGAAGAACGATGATGGTAGATGCAAAACTTGTGCTACTTGATGAGGTTGGTGCTGGAGTAAATAGAACTTTATTAAAAGATCTTGGTACTGCGATTGAAAAGCTAAATAGGGAGAAGGGCTATACTTTTTGTATGATTGAGCATGATATGGATTTTATTGGTAGATTGTGTGATCCAGTAATAGTAATGGCTGAAGGATCAGTTTTATTTGAAGGATCAGTTGAAGAAGCAAAAAAGGATGAAAAGGTAATTGAAAGTTATCTTGGAAGAGGCTCCAAACTTAAGGATACAAAGTAATGGCATATTTTGAAGGAATTGAAATGACAGGTGGTTATGGAAATGGACCTGATATCATTAATTCATGTTCAGTAGACGTAAATAAAGGTGAAATAGTTTCTATACTAGGTCCAAATGGAGCTGGAAAATCTACAGCTATGAAAGCTATGCTTGGTTTACTTAATTTAAAATCTGGATCAGTAAAAATTGACGGAAAAGATATTTCAAAATTATCTCCACAAGATAGAGTTAAAGAGGGTATTTCATTCGTTCCTCAAACAAAAAATGTATTTGCTGGTATGACAGTTGAAGAAAATTTAGAAATGGGTGCATTCCTAGTTAATGATGACGTAAAAAATATTATTGAGGAAATTTATGAGCTATTTCCGGTTTTAAAAGAAAAAAGAAATCAGTTTGTTGGAGAATTGTCAGGTGGTCAGAGACAACAAGTTGCTCTTGGAAGAGCTTTAATGATTAAACCAACTGTTTTAATGTTAGATGAACCTACGGCAGGTGTTTCCCCAATAGTAATGGATGAATTGTTTGACCATATTATTAAAGTAAAAAGAACCAATGTTGCAATCTTAATGGTTGAGCAAAATGCAAAACAAGCATTAAATATTTCTGATAGAGGTTATGTTTTAGTAACTGGAGAAAATCGATATTCAGGAACAGGAAATGAATTATTAAACGATCCAAGAGTTAGAAGCTCATTCTTAGGCGGGTAGTATGGATATATTAAACGCAATAATACTTTTACTTAATTATATTTTTATTCCAGCCCTAACCTATGGATCTCAATTAGCCCTTGGTGCAATTTTTGTAACATTAATTTATGGTATCTTAAGATTTGCTAATTTTGCTACTGGAGACATGATGTCATTTGGTACAATGATTACTATTTTGTTTACATGGTATTTCCAATCTTTAGGAATTTCACTTGGTATTCTACCTACAGCACTATTAGCCATTCCTTTTGCGATTATTTTCATGATTTTATACATGTTCAGTATTGATAAATTTGTGTTTAAATATTATCGAACAAACAAAAGTCCACCTGTTCAACTGGCAATGGTAAGTATTGGGGTTATGTTTGTCACTCAAGCAGTTGTAAGAATTATTATTGGTCCATCAGATAGAAGATTTTTTGATGGAGAAAAATTTATTATTAAAGCACGTGAGTTTAAAGAGATGACAGGTTTAAACGAAGGTCTTGCATTAAAATCAACTCAAGTGCTAACAATATTTGTTACAATAGTATTAGTTTCTTTGTTATTTTGGTTTTTAAACAAAACGAAGACAGGAAAAAGCATGAAGGCATATTCTGATAATGAAGATTTGGCACTTCTTTCAGGCATAGATCCAAAGAAAATTGTTATGATTACGTGGATAATTGCTGGAATTTTAGCAACTATTGGTGGTGCTTTATATGGTTTAGATAAAAGTTTTAAACCATTTACATACTTTAACAATATGCTTCCTATTTTTGCTGCTGCAATCGTTGGAGGTATTGGAAACCCTTTTGGAGCATTTTTGGGAGGATATGTTATTGCTTTTTCAGAAATATTTTTAACTTACGCTTACAAAAAATTTTTTATGTATATGTTGCCAGAGAGTATGGAGCCTGAAAGTTTAGTTCAACTTTTATCAACAGACTATAAGTTTGCAGTATCATTTTCGATACTTGTTATTGTTCTACTCTATAGACCCTCTGGAATATTTAAAGGGAAAGTATTGTGAGAAAAAATTTAAACGTAATTGCGGCTTACAGTATTATGATGGGCTTAATTATCTTAGTGGGATTATTTCAATCTTGGAATATTGCATTATCTATTTTTAATCTTTGCTTAATTTCTGCAGTAATGACAATGGGAGCTAATATTCAATGGGGTTATGCAGGACTAATTAACTTTGGAATTATGGGATATACAGCATTAGGCGGTCTTGCAGCAGTATTAATATCTGTCGATCCTGTACAAGAGGCATGGAGCGCTGGTGGTTTTGATATTTTAATGAGCTTATGGCTAATAGTAGTTATGGTCTTAGTTGTCAGATTTATTTTAAAAAGATTTGAAAAATCTAAAGTGAGAACTTATAGCATCGCGGCAATAATAATTTCGGGTATATTGCTTATTAGATTTTCTGCAGAACCAGGCATTGAAGCTATTGAAGCTGTTGATCCTGCTAAAACAGGTTTTTTAGGTGGATTTGGATTACCTATTTTATTTTCTTGGATTGTTGGAGCATTCTTTGCTGGAGGATTAGCTTTTATTGTTGGGAAAGTAGCGTTGGGTCTTAGAGCTGATTACTTGGCAATTGCTACACTTCTTATTTCAGAAATTGTAATCGCTATAATTAAACACGAAGATTGGCTTACAAGAGGCGTTAAAAATGTAATTGGTTTAAAAAGGCCGGCTCCATATGAAGTTAATCTACAAACGACAGATTGGTTTATAAATTTAGTTGAAAAATTTAATTCTGGAAAATTAGAAATAATTTCCAATTTATCAGATCGGCAATCAGCATTAAATCAGCTTGTTATCGAAGGCTCATCAGTATTTGTAAAATTATGTTACTCAGGTTTATTCTTAACAGTGGTTATAATTCTTTTAATTTTAACTCAGAAAGCACTTTATTCTCCTTGGGGAAGAATGATGAGAGCAATAAGAGATAATGAGGAAGCAGCAAACGCTATGGGAAAAAATGTAGTTAAACAACATTTATTAATTTTTATTTTAGGATCTGCAATAGTTGGAATTGCTGGCGCGATGTTAGTTACTCAGGATGGCTTGTTTACTCCTGGAAGTTATAGACCTATGAGATATACATTTCTTATATGGGTAATGGTAATTGTTGGTGGAAGCGGGAACAATTTTGGTGCTATTTTAGGAGGTTTTGTAGTTTGGTTCTTATGGATTGAAGCTGCTCCAATTGCATTATTCTTAATTAATTTTTTTACAGCAGGTATTTCAGAAACAAACGCTCTTAAAGCTCATTTAATTGAAAGCGTGCCTTACTTTAGATTCTTAATGATGGGCCTTGGATTATTATTAATTATGAGGTATCGACCAAAAGGTATACTTCCTGAAAAAATAGAAATAAAATAATTTAATATGAAATATATTATATTGGGTGCTGCAATTGCTTGGGCCATGTACATGGCAGACAAGTATATGTTTTAATGAATAAAAATCTTTGGCTGCTGATTTTAAGTCAGATTTTTGCTTTTACCGCTGCACCAGTCACAGTATTTTTAAGTGGAATTATTGGATCTCAATTCAGTCCTATTAAATCTTTAGCAACTTTGCCAATGGCATTATCGATTGTAGGTATTGCGATCTTTGCATTTTTTGCCGCAAAGATTATGAGTATTATTGGAAGAAGAGCAGGTTTTATTCTTGCTTCAGTTGGAAGTTCTCTAGCATCATTAATGGCATCATACTCAATAATTATTGAAAGTTTTTTATTATTTAATTTAGGATGTTTCTTACTTGGAGCAGGAGTAGCTTTTAGTCATCAATATCGTTTTGCTGCAGTTGAAACTGTAGATAAAGATATGGCCCCAAAAGCTATATCAATAATATTATTAGCAGGGATTGGTTCAGCTTTTATAGGTCCAAATTTAGCAAATATTTCAAAAGAGATTATCTTAGATCATTTGTATGCAGGTTCATATGTTGCACTTGCAATATTGACATTATCTTCAACAATTTTTTTATTATTTTATGAGGATAATCATAGACCAAATAATTTAATTAAAAAAAATACACGAAGTTATTTTGAATTAATTACACAACCAAGATTTTTACAAGCATTAATAGCATCATCTTTTGCTTATGCGGTGATGTCATTTTTGATGACAGCTACACCCATAAGCATGCATGTAATGGAAAAAATTAGTTTGGCAAAAACTGGATTAGTTATTCAGCTACATATTGCGGCAATGTTTTTACCTTCATTAATCACAGGAAATTTGATCAAAAAATTTGGACATAGCAAAATAATGTATTTAGGTGTTCTTTTGTTTTTAATAACAATTTTGACAAGTTTATTTGAGCAAAATTTTAAAAATTATTTAATAGCATTAATCTTTTTAGGATTTGGTTGGAATTTTTTATTTATATCAGGAACAAGTTTATTAGTTTTATCTTACAAAGAAGAAGAAAAGTTTAAAGCTCAAGGCTTTAATGATCTTATTGTTTACACAGTTCAAGCAATAGCAAGTTTATCAGCTGGCATATTTATTAGCCTAACTAGTTGGAAAACAATGAATTTAGTTTGTATTATTTTTTTAATAATTATTGTTATTTCCACTTTTAGAGCAGATTTAAAACAAAGAATTTAAATGGATTTTTTGTGATACTTTAATTTAGATTTATCTGAATTTTTATTAATAAGTTTTACTGTTTTTATAGCTTCGATAATAAGGGGGTTTAATGGATTTGGATTTTCAGCAACTTGTATTTCTGGATTTTCTTTTATTCTTCCTGCATTAGAGGTAGTACCGATTATATTAATTCTCGAGATTTTCATAAGTATTTTTATGGCACCTTATATTTGGAACAAAATAGACTGGAACTTTTTTTTTAAACTATTGATAGGGATTACAATTGGTTCACCAATTGGATTATATTTATTAAAATACTTATCACCACAAACAACTCATTTGTATGTATGTGTAATAATTATATTTTTTTCTTTATTATTAATGAAAGGCTACTCAAATCAAAAAATTAATAATGATGGCTCAAAAATTTTTACAGGAATAATTTCTGGAACCTTAAATGGATTAACAACATTAGGTGGAATGCCTGTTGCACTATTTTTATTGGTTACCAGTATACAACCAGCCGTAATTAGAGGGTCTTTAGCAGCACTATTTTTTTTAACAGATGTATATGCTTTTGTTTTAAGCTTTTTGGGAGGGATTGTAGATATGATAACAATTTATAGAACTCTTCCATTGATAATAATTTTACCAATTGGAGTTTATATTGGAGATAAATTTTTTGTTAAAAGCAAAGAAGCTCTTTATAGAAAAGTAGTGTTTAATTTTTTAATAATAATATCAATTTTTGGTATTTTAAGAATTACAGGAAGTATTTAAACATAAAAAAACCCCAGCAATTTACAATTACCGGGGTTTTTAATTTGATATTAATTATCTTTGTTTTTTAGTTTTAAACTTTCCACCTTTTACTTCTTGCTCTAAGAAAGAACCTTCGGCTTCACCAACACTAGTAAATGTAACACCAGTTGCTCCCTCGTAGTTAATCTTTTTACCTTTGGCAAGTAAGTCTAAACCTTTTTTTAGTTGACCTGGATAAATTTTAGTTCCAGGCTCATTAGCAACATCCATTACATTTTTTGCAATAGATGCTCTATCTGCTGAATTACCAGCTTGCATCGCTAAAACTATTAAAGCAGCAGCATCATATGATTCTCCAGTGTAAGGACCAGATGAATCTATTCCACCAGCTTTAGCTACTTCAGCAAACACACCAGCACCTTTTCCAGTTGAACCAGGCATAGAACCAAAAGATTTGCTTAAATCTTTTCCAAATGCATCAACCAAAGATTGACCGATCATTCCATCTGATAAAATAAATCTATCAAATGCACCTGAGTCTAAAGAGGCTTGAATAATTCCTTTTCCTCCTTGATCAAGGTAACCAATTACTGCTACTGCATCACCACCTGCTGAAGCAAGTGTTGCTACCTCAGATGAATAATCAGCTTTTCCATCTTCGTGAGCAGTTACTGTTGTAACTTTAATACCGTGAGCTTTAACTGCTGCTTCATATACATCAGCTAAACCTTTTCCATAGTCATTATTTGTGTAAGTTATTGCTACACTTTTAACTTTTCTGTCTTTTGTTATATCAGCTAAGATTTGACCACCTCTAGCATCTGATGGTGCAGTTCTAAAGAAATACCCATTATCATCTAAAGTTGTTAAACCTGGAGAAGTTGCTGATGGTGAAATCATCACTACACCATTTGGTACAGCAACATTTGATGCTATTGCACCAGTTACACCTGAACAATCTGCCCCCATAATTGCAGCTACACCACCTGAAATTAGTCCTTCAGCTGCTGAAGTTGCTGCCGCTGAGTCTACACAAGTTGAGTCTGCTCTTACTGGCTCAATTTTTTTTCCACCTAATAGCGAACCTGAATCAGAGGCCTCTTTAAAAGCAAGCTCTGCAGATGCAGCCATAGCAGGAGTTAGAGATTCAATAGGACCCGTAAATCCTAAAATAATCCCCATTTTAATCGAATGTCCGTCTGCCATTACATTTGAACCAAAGCTTGATACAAACATAAATACGGCGATAAATAGTTTTCTCATTATCTTCCTCTTTATTGTTAACAATTTATAAAAACCAATTTAAGTATGAATAAAACCAATATTCAATGACAAAATTATCCTAATTTAAACAGGTTAATTAATGCTGATTATCTTATTGAGAAAGGATCCAGAGAAGGCTCATCTGACGTATAAAACCAAGTAGTTTTAACTCTGGTGTAATCTTTAATAGACTCAATTCCTGCCTCTTTTCCATAACCACTATCCTTGATACCTCCAAAAGGGGCAGATGGTGAAATTAATCTATAGGTGTTAACGAAAGTTATTCCTGCCCTAATAGCTTTTGAGACTCTCATTCCTTTGGATAAATTGTTTGTGTAAACCCCAGAGGATAATCCATATTGATTATCGTTCATTTTTGAAATTACTTCTTCTTCTGTATCAAATTTCATTACTGATAATACAGGTCCAAATAACTCGTTTTCTGCTACAGGCAGATTGTGATTATCACATTCTATAATTGTTGGAGGAAAGTAATATCCTTTGTTAGAAAAAGAATGTCTTTCACCACCACATTTAATTTTTCCACCTTGATTAATTGTATCTTTAATATTTTTTTCTATTACCTCTAGTTGTTTAAAATTACTTAAAGGGCCCATCTCTGTCTCTGGATCCATTGGTGCTCCGATTTTTATTTTTGACGCTCGTTTTGAAAGTTTATCTAAGAATTCATCATAAATTCCTTTTTGTAAATAAAGTCTTGAGCCTGCTATACAGCTCTGTCCACTTGCACCAAATATTCCAGCTGTAATTCCATTTATTGCATTTTCTTGTTCTGCATCATCAAATACTGCAACTGGACTTTTTCCACCTAGTTCCAAACTTACTTCTGATAAATTTTCTGCAGAGTTTCTAATTATATGTCTTGCTGTTTCAGGACCTCCGGTGAATGCAACTTTTTCAACTAAGTTGTGAGTAGTTAAACTTTTACCACAAGGATCACCAAATCCTGTAATTACATTCACTACTCCTTTAGGGATACCAGTTTTTTCAATTAATTTTGCAAATTCAAATAGGACAGCAGGAGCAAGTTCTGAGGATTTAATTACAACTGTATTTCCCATCGCAAGTGCTGGCGCTAATTTAGTTGCAGTTAAAAACATTTGTGAATTCCAAGGAATTATTGCAGCTATAACTCCTATAGGTATTCTTGTTGTAATTGCTTGAACATTTGGTTTATCTATTGGCAAAACTGTTCCTTCGACTTTGTCTGCTAAGCCAGCGTAGTAATCGTAGTATTCTGCAATATAAACTGCTTGTTTTTTTGTTTCTCTATATAGTTTACCAGTGTCAATTGTTTCTATTTCACCTAGCATTTCTGCATTTTCCCTAAGTTGATTTCCAATAGCTCTTAAAAATTTAGCTCTTTCTCTTGGAAGTAACTTAGGCCATTCACCCTCGAATGCTTTTTGAGCAGCTTTGACTGCATTATCAACATCTTTAGAACTTGCTTCTGGTACAATTGCCCAAGGTTCATTGTGTTCTGGATTAAGAGTTTCAAATGTTTTTTTACTTTCAGAATCAACCCATTCACCATTAATAAACATTTTATATTGTTTTAGTTTAGTCATTAGATCTAATAAAATTTTTGATTGCTAAATTTACATCATCAGCACACTCAATACCACAAAGATGTTTTCCATCTTTAATGATCTTTAATTGACTTTTAGAGATTAAAATATTTAATTCTTGAGACATTTTTACTGTTGAGCCAATATCATATTCACCCGTCATAACCAGTGTACTAGCTGTAATTTTATTAAAATCCTCATCATTTTTATGGTTAACAAATAGCTCATAAACTTTTAAAAAATTGTTCATGTTATTAGCTGACAAAATTGAACTTATTTTTTCATAAATTTCTGGATTTTTTTCTAGATATTTATCAGTAAACCATCTTTTAAGAGCTAGTTTTGATAGTTTTAATTCTTGTTTTGCTTGTTCAAACCTTTGATTAACTATTTTTTGTTGTTGCTCCGTTCTTTTGTAAATTGAACCTAAAAGAACCAATGATTGTAACCGATCATTAAACTTAGTTGCAAAATTTCTAGCAATTAAAGAGCCAATTGAAAAACCAACTAGATGAATTTTCTGAAAATTAAGCTCATCAATTAATTTGATTAGTTGATCAGAAAAATCATCAAAACTTATATTTTGTTTTTTTAAAGAAGATTTGCCATGTCCCAAAATATCATATGCAAGAGTACTATAGTTTGTAAAAAAATCTAATTGTGGTTGCCAAATTTCATAAGTAAGGCCAACACCATGTATAAAGACTATTGGTATTGATTGTTCTTTTTGATTTAAAACATAAAAAGTACCAGATGCCGATGTTCCTGTTGTCATCTAGAATTATTTGGGTTCAATACCCATTTCTTTCATATCTTGATATCTGTCACCAGTTCTTGCATGAGCTCTTCCACTTGAAGCACCACCTATAGCTATTACTATTTCGTCATCAAATGGAGCATCATGAATAGTAAATTCATGAGTTAAATAATAAGGTCTTAAACCCGAGTCTGTTTTGTGCATCATGGGTATTGAAATTTTAGATCCAGCTGGACTTCTAGTATTTGTAAAACTTAAATAAGAAGTCCCACCAACTGCATCCCTAAATTTATTACCAAATCTTAATGTATGAATAAAAGCAGACGCATGTTCTATCTCTCCATTTAATCCTACTACACCTGCTTTTCCATAAGCTAATATTTTTTCAGGAGATCCAATTTCTTTAATAAGCTCGGGTACCAATAAATCACCTAACTTTGGAGCTAAGTCTAAAATAGTAGGTCTTAAATTTTCAACAAAACCTTGTCCATGCCAGGGATTTTTAAAAACGGCTGCAACTGAAACTAATAAGACCGGTTCTTTAGCTTCCTTACCACCTTCGATAAAAGTTTTATCAACAAATTTTGTAAATTTTCTTAAATTAATTTCCATTTTTTATTTAGTTACCTGAGCCAAAACTAGCCAGGCATTTACTCCTTTGCTTGCAATATAATCTGATTTAATAAATTCAATTATTTTCCAAGAGTTATTATCTTCTAACTCTTTAATCTTTTTGTCAAACCCATATTCTTCGTAAATTCCTAAATTTATTGTAAAACAAATCAAAGACTCATTTTTACAGATTCTAACCATTTCATCTAGTGCTGGTGGATTTACATGGCCAAAAGTAAAAGTTCCAACACAAGTTATTCCTTCATAAGTATCATCTGCAATATTTACTTTTTGATTAAGATCAATTTTAAATAAATTCTCATAAATATTTTTTGGAACTAAATCTAGCATTTTTTGAGAAAAATCAGCACCATCTAAGTTTAGATAGCCATTCTTTTTTAGCTCAACACCTACCAAGCCAGTTCCACAACCCGCATCTAAAATTTTAATTTCTTTTTTTGAATTATGTTTTTTAAAAAGGGTAACAGTTTCTTGAGGTCCAGAATATTTCCAATCAACCATATCTTTGTCGTATTTATTTTCAACTGTCCACTCGTCATAGTAATCCTCAACTTCTTTACCTGCCTTTAATTTATAAATTGGGATTTTATTACCAATATCTTTTTGTGACATTTATTTTTGCCTATGTTTAAAACTATCTCTTCTAAAACTATATAATGCACTTGGGTCAACATCAACATCAACCACTGCAGGTTTATTTGATTTCACTGCAGCTCTAACTGCCTCACTTATTTCAGAAATTTTTTTTACTTTAAAGCCTTTTGCACCATATAATTCTGCAACTTTATCAAATGAAGGGCTACGGATGTCTGCACCAAGGTATCGTTTCCCAAAAAAATCTTTTTGGTAGGCTTTTTCTGCTCCCCAACTTTGATTATTCATTACTATGGTTGTTGTGTTAATTCTATATTCTACTGCTGTGCTTAATTCAGAAATTGTCATACCAAATCCACCATCGCCCATTAAACTAACAACAGTTTTTTTTGGTTTTGCAACCTTAACTCCTAGACCGCAGGCAAACGAAAAACCTACCAAACCAAAATCTAAAGGTGTGAATAAAGAAGGAGGATTATAATATTTGAGAGCATCTGTTGCTTGTAAACATAAAGTTCCTGCATCTAAAGTAATAGCTGTATCCTTTGGTAACGCTTTTCTTAATTGTTTAAACAAACCTTTTGGTTGAATAGGAAAATTTTTACCTAGATTATTAGTTTCTCTATCAGTTAAATAATCTTTTCTTTGTTTTAAAAATTCATTTGTCCAATTTTTTATATCTAGTTTAATTTTTTGTTTTTTGATTTCATTATATATTTGATTAGTGACTGTGGCTGCGTCAGCATTGATACCTAGAACAACAGGAAAATATTTGCCCAGCATTTTTTTTTCAATTTCAATTTGAATAATTTTTGCTTTTTTATTGATATTATCGTAGCTATAAAAAGTAGAATTAAAACCTAACCTGGTTCCAATCGCCAAAATAACATCTGCTTCTTTCACAAGCCGTGATGCAACAGGGTTTCCACGAGGTCCCATTTGGCCTGCGTTAAGTTTATGGTTAAATGGTATGGCATCCCCATGACCTGCAGCGGTAACTATTGGCGTATTTAATAATTCTGCAAGCTTAATCACTTCTAAATATTTAGAAGTATATTTAATCCCACCACCAGCAATTATCACAAATTGTTTTGCATGACTTATTATCTTTGCTGCTCTTGTAATTTTTTCTTTGTTTCCTTTAAGGTAACTTTCGCTATCAAATGAAGGTTTTTTTACATTTATATTATAGTTCTCTGTTGCTGCTAAAATATTTCTAGGTAAATTAATGCAAACTGGTCCTCTTCTAGGCTTCATTGCTAGTCCAAAAGCATCACTAATTACTTGAGGAATAATTTTAGATTTTTTTACAGTCCAAGTTTTTTTTGTAATGGGTTTAAATAAAGATTGCTGATCAAGACCTTGAAATGCATCTTCAACTTTATCTTTAGTTGAATATGATCCTGCAATTGCAACTACTGGAGAGAAAGCAGCTTTTGCTTGAGCGACTCCTGTTACCAAATTGGTAGCTCCTGGGCCATTTTGTCCAGCTAAAATAACACCCGGTTTATTAGATGCTCTGGCATAACCATCGGCCATGTGAGTGCCAGTTCTCTCATCTCGTACACCAATAAATTTTATCTTTTTTTCATGATAAAGAGCATCAAACATTTCCATTGTTGCAGAACCAATGAGACCAAAGACATGTTCAACGTTCTCTTTTTTTAAAGACTTAACGGCAGCTTGACCACCAGACATTTTGTTTCGTGATTTGATCACGAAACTTTTTTTATTTCAGTATCAATATCATTTTTGAAGTTAGGCATAACTTTTTCAGTAAAAAGTTTTATGCTTTTCATGCAGTCTTTATGTTTTACTCCAGGAAAATTGGACCAAACTTGTAAATTCTGTAAGTTTAATTCAGATTTTAACTCATGAATTTTGTCTGTAACATATTCAGGTGTACCAAATAACATGTTTCTTTTATGTAAAAATTCGTAATTTAATAAATCTAATTTACCTTTAGTTTCAGGCAATTCTTCGCCTGGATCCATATGATTTCCAAGCCCTCTCCAGTGACATACCCATCGCATATAATTTACCATATGTTCACCAGCTTTTTCTTTTGCTTCTTCCATAGTGTCGGCAACAAACATATCTCTAACTAATGAAATTCCTTCACCCATTGGAACGTTTCTTTTTTCAGCTTCAGATTTTGCATTTTTAAATGCTTCAAATTTAATTTTTAAAGCTTTGACTGTTGGTATCCACATAATAATATTTAATCCTTGTTGCGCAGCCCATTCAATTGATCTAATGCCATCTACAACTTGATGAATTGGTGGATAAGGTTTTTGATATGGTTGAGGCAGAACACTAATCTTTTTCATTACATTAGTTTTCATATCCATAAATTCTTCACTAGGTTTACTCATATCATGTTGCCACACATAATCAGGTGATGGGTACGTGTAAAATTCACCTTTGTGATCAAAAAATTTTTCTTTCCAAGCTTTTTTTAAAATTGTTAAAGTTTCTTCAAACAATCTAAAATTTTTAGCCTGATCTTTCATGTCAGCTTCGATATTTAGATTAACTGCTTCCCTACCATAAATACCCCGGCCAATGCCAACTTCGACTCTGCCTTTTGATAATTGATCTAAAAGAGCTACATCCTCAGCCATTTGTATGGGATTATGAAACGTAATTACATTACAGGCTTGGCCTATTCTAATTTGATTAGTTCTTGCAGCCGCATCTACACCCATCATTAAAGGGTTAGTACAAGACTCCATTCCTTCGTGATTAAAGTGATGTTCGGTATACCAAATAGAATCCCATTTATTTTGATCACAATATTCTGTAATTTCTCTAGTTTCATCTAATAGTTCGTGGTAAGGCTTGTGTGTCCAGTTAGTAGTATTGCAAAAGTATCCAAAATTCATGCTTCCTCCTTTAAACTTTCTAATTTAAAAAAAGACGACCGATCCCACTTTCGTATTGGATATAACGATGAGTTATGTATCGCTCTTTACAATATAAATCTTAGCACAATTTTAAGTTCTAGGGAATATGGAAATTACTTCTATTTAAAGTTAATACTTTAAATTGTAATAAATTCTACCTATCATTTCTCTTACAAAAAAACTTGTCCCACTTAGCGCATTTGCAGAAGGTATGAAACTCATAAAAGTAATTTTTGATAATCCTTTTTGAAAATCAACAGGAAAAGGGACCACATTTATACCGGCAGCTTCAAAGACTTTTTGAGCTCTTGGCATATGAAATGCAGAAGTAACCAGTAAAACCTTAGACTTATCTTCAGAAAGTAACTTTTTAATAGCTTTTGCTTCTTGGTCAGTATTTTCTACATTTTCAGTTAAAAGAATATTATTTTCTGATATTCCATTATTGATTGCAATTTCTTTCAAATATTCACCTTCTGGAATTCCAACAGACCATGGTAATTTTCCTCGAGTAAGAATTAGTTTAGGGGCCTTTTTTTCTTTAAATAAGTTTATTCCTGCAAAAATTCGATCAGATGCTTCACCGAATTCATAATCTAAACCATCTTTAGAGTTTATAGTTCTAATCATACCACTCAAAACAACTATTGAGTCAGCAGGCTCAATATTAGAGGGTTTGCTTAATTGATAATCAGATTCAAGGTAAGCAACTAATTTGTCAGAAACAATAGGTAAAGAGCAAACGATTAAAATAAATATGCCAATTATGCTTATTTTTTTTGAATTAATAATTACTCCAAAAATAATTAATACCATTATCAGCATTAATGGACTAAAAATTAGAGGGAGGATTTTATGAAGGTAAATCATTATTTAAACATATCTATATGTTTTAATTTTATCTTTGGTATTCAATAAATTTTTCTAAAGATTTTTTTAAAAATTTCTCAAAAATTATACCTTTATTTTTATTATACGAATTCCCATTTAAAAATGAAGGAGACATTTTAAAATCATATGATGGCTCAAAAAAGAAAGGAATAGACATTCTCTTAGTTTTATTCCATAAAACTCTGTGATTAGTTGCTTTAAATTTACCCATACTTAAATATTCTAACGCTAAACCAGTATTAACGATTAGTGCATTTTTATTAAATGGAACATCATACCATTTTTTATTTCTTCTATTTTGAAATTGTAACCCACCTTTTTTATCTTGGTATAGTACAGTAAATATCCCACTATCAACATGTGTTTCACAACCAAGAGCAACCCCATCCTGTTTTGAAATTTCTACTGGCTTATTTTGATTTGGATAGTAATTAAATCTTAAGGTACTTAAAGTTTTTATTCTTGAAAAAGCTTTTCTGCTAATATTTTCATCTTTATTGTAAAGTCTTATTATGCTTTTAAATAATATCTCACTTAAAGAAAAAATTTCATCAAAATAATTTGATAAACTTTTTATAGATGTTTTATCCAAGGATTTTTTAAGATCTAAATATTCAATATATTTAGACTTATATTTTCTTACATGTTTTAATGTTATTTTAAGATCTCCTAAATCTAATCCTTCTTTACCATTTACAGTATTTGGAAAGTAACCTCGATATAAGTTTTTATTTTTATTATTCCATTTTTTTGGAGCCAATTTGTTTTTATTTATTTCTGAAGAATTAAAAAATCTATTTCCAATTTTGCAGATATTATTTATCTTTTTAATATCTATTCCATGGCCAGTAACTTGAAAAAAACCTACCTCAACGCAAGCCTTTTCAATTTTTTTGATTATTTTTAATGCATTTTGAGTTTTAAATTCATCTCTAATTAGTGAGGATATGTTTATAGTTGGTATATAATTTTTGGTCATCTTCTAACAGGTGTCTCAGTAGCAATATACTGTTCTCTAACTTTTTCTCTTGAATAAATATATATTCCAGCTGATATTATACAAGCAACACCTATAAAAGTTCTGGTAGATGGAATCTCATTAAATAAAAAATATCCAGGTATCATAGACATTATAATTAAAGAATACTCAAATAACGAAACTACAGAAGGTGAAGCAATAATATAAGCAGAAAAAATACAAACAAAAGCAATAGATGCAGCTACACCAAAAAATAATATAAATTTCCACGTATATTCTATGTTTGAAAACCATTCTCTAAAAATAAATTGGGTAGTTGAGTCATAGTTTGCATTATTAAATTGACCATTACCCATATAAATATAAATCAAACCGCATAGAGCTATAGCAATTAAATAAAAGTAAAATAGTTGAGTATTTACATCATCTTTATCGGATGTGTATTTTGTTATAGTCATAGATGCAGCATAAAAAAATGCACATCCTACTGGAAGTAAACTTTTATACTCAAATTCTGAAAAATTTGGATTAAGCACTATAAATACTCCTAAAAATCCAAAAGCAATTGCTGACCATCTTCTAATCCCAATATATTCTTTTAAAAAAAATTTTGCAAAAATTGATACAAAAAAAGGACAAGAAAAAAAAAGTGCATTAGCTGTTGCTAAAGGCATATAAGTTAAGGATATAAAAAAAGCAGAAAAAGCTAGAAAATGTAAAATGACTCTTACAAAAGTAAGGACAGGGTAATGTGTTTTTAAATTAACTTTTTGTTTTTTAAATTTGATATAAAAAAAAAGCAAAACTGCAGCAACAAAGTATCTTCCAAAGAAAATTTCATAAAGAGCAGATTTTTCAAAAATAAATTTGATTAAAGAGTCTTGCATTGCAAACAATGTCATTGCAATAATTATAAGCAGGATACCTTTTGAATTATTATCTTTAGCTCTCATCTATTAGGAGTATCTGTTACAATCATTTGATCTTTTACTTTTTCTCTTAAATATATATATATCCCCGCTCCTATAATAATTGAAATACCGATAAAAGTTCTTAATGTTGGCACATTATCAAATATTATATAGCCAATCATAATTGACCAAATAATTAAAGAATATTCATATAAAGAAACTACTGACGGAGATGCAATGCTGTACGCATTAAATATACAAAAAAATGCTAAAGCTCCAATAAATCCCATTAAGATTATAATTGGCCAAGCATAAGTTGGGTTTATAAACCATTCTCTAAAAATAAATTGAAATGTAGGATCACTAAAATTATTAAATTGACCTTTACCTGTAAAAATAAAAAATAAAATACTTATAATGGTTGCTCCAATATACAAATGGGTCATCTGAGTGTAAGAATTATCTTTGTCAGAAGTATATTTGGTAATTGTCATTGATATCGAGTAGCATAAAGCACATGCAATTGGTGCTAGTTTCTTATATTCAAAATCACTAAAATCTGGATTTAAAACGATAAATACCCCAATAAATCCTGATAAAATTGCAAGCCATCTTCTAATCCCAACTTTTTCATTTAAGAATAATACTGCTAAAATTGAAACAAAAAATGGACTAGAAAAAAATAAAGCATTTGCCATTGCAAGTGACATATATGTTAGTGAAATATAAAAAAAACTAAAACCAAAGAAAAAACATATAATTCTCAAAGTAGTTAAAAATGGGTAGTGAGTTTTAAAAATAATTTTTTGTTTTGTAAATTTCATATAACAAAATAAAAAAAATGCAGCTGATAGGGTTCTTCCTAGATATAATTCATACAACGCAGAGTCTTCGTATATGAATTTAATTAATGCATCCTGAATTGAAAACACAACCATTCCAACAAGAATAAAAAGAATACCCTTGGTATTGTTTTGTGCTGTTGTCATGAATTCATAATAAAGTCAGATGCTCTTTCTCCAATCATTAGGGTAGGTGCATTTAAATTACCACTTGTTATTTCAGGCATTATAGAAGCATCGGCAACCCTTATATTTTGTAATCCATGTATTTTAAGTTTTTCATCAACTACAGCCATATCATCTACACCCATTTTAAGAGTGCAAGAAGGATGATAAGCAGTTTCTGCTTTTGATCTAATATATTCCTCGATTTGACTGTCTGTTTGAGCACTTTCGCCTGGACCAACTTCTTTTCCCGTATAAGGCTTCATAGAGTTTTGACTAAGTATTTTTCTTGCTACGTGAATACACTTAATTGTCTCTTTAAGATCATAATCATCTTCTAAGTAATTGAATTGAATTTTTGGATAATCATAAGGATTTGAACTATTCAATGTAATTTGTCCTCTACTTTTTGGTTGATTTAAACTTGCATGTAATTGAAATCCATGTCGGTCAGGATCCACCGTGCCGTGATCTATTACAAATGCAGGAAAGAAGTGGAACTGAATATTTGGATACTCTTTATCTGCTGATGATTTGCAAAATCCTCCAGCTTCTAAAAATGATGTAGAGCAGGGACCACTTTTATTTAGAAACCACTGAATTCCAATTCTAACCATATTCAATTTGTTGACATATGAATATAAAGTATCTGGAGTTTTACATTCTTGTTGAATATAGGTTTCTAAATGATCTTGTAGATTTTTACCAACCCCTTTAAGTTCATGAATTACTTCAATTCCTTTATCCTTTAAGTGATCTGCTGGTCCAACACCTGAAAGCATAAGTAATTGGGGTGAATTTATTGATCCACCACTAAGTATTATTTCTTTATTTGCATATATTTTTTCAACTTTATTTTTAATTTTAACTTCAATTCCTATTGCTTTTTTTCCATCAAAAATAATTTTCTCAACAAATGTTTCTGTAAATACTTTTAAATTATTTCTTTTTCTGGCTGGATTTAAATAATATTTGGAAGCACTAGCTCTTTCACCTTTATGAATGGTAACATCATACATTCCAAAGCCTTCCTGATCTTCTCCATTCATATCATTATTAATTTTATGACCTGCTTCTTTAGCTGAGTTTAAAAAAGCACTAAATAATGGGTTTTTATTTTTAGATTGATTAATCGGAAGTATGCCGCTTCCACCTCTATACTCGTTCTCACCTTCAGACCAAGTTTCAATTTTTTTAAAGAAAGGTAAAACTTTTTCATATGACCAATCTCTTAGTCCAAACGAAGCCCATCTTTCATAATCATTTTTATTTCCTCTTACATAAACCATTCCATTATGAGCAGAGCAGCCGCCAATCATCTTTCCTCTTGGACAAAAAAGTTTTCTATTATTTAAGTGAGGTTCAGGTTCTGAATAATATTTATAATTATATTTTGGATCATGCATCGTATACAAAATTGCAAGTGGCATGTTTACTTTCCAAATATCACTATTTTTTCCTGCTTCAAAAATCGCAACATTATTTTGTGAATTCTCCGACAACCTATTTGCCAATACGCATCCTGCTGTACCTGCACCAATAACTAAATAATCAAATTTCATAATTTTTAAGAATTTATATTAATTTATTAAGAATTTAAATCTTACTTATTGAGGATGGTCACCCTCAATTGCAATTCGATCCATTATTCTCTCGTATCCAAGACCTCTTCCAGGAAAAAAATCTGCTATTGCATAATGAATTACACTTCTATTATCCCAAATAGCAACAGTGTCTTCTGTCCAACTAAATCGACAGGTTAGATCCAATCTAGCTTGATGTTCAAATATTTCCTTTAAAACTTGATCACTTTCCTCTTTTTCTAAACCTATAATCTGTTTTGTGTAGGTCCAGTTAACATATAAAATTTTCTTACCTGTTTCAGGATGTGTTCTTACTATTGGATGCTCATTAGAATAAGAGTCATAATTTCTTTTTTCATTACCTTCCATGTATTTATAATTATCAATAAAAAATTCTGCTCCAAGTGAACTATGAACTGCTTTTTTATTAATTATTTTGCTTTGGATTTTAGGGTCTAATGTTTCCCAGGCTAATTCCATATTTGAAAAACAAGTATCTCCACCAACAGGAGGAATTTTGACTGACTTTAATATCACTGCTTTAGTAGGCTTGGAATTATAACTTACATCGCTATGCCAGTTTTCACCCCATTGATTTTTTTCTTCTTTACCTTTGATAATTCTTACAATCTCTGGATGATCTTTTAATCCTTTAACATATGCATGAGTCTCTAATGGACCAAATTTTGCTGCAAGAGCTATTTGCTGTTCATTTGTAATGGGCTGATCTCTAAAAAAAATAACTTTATGTTCTAATAATAAATCATTTATTTTCTTAAAATTTTGATCAGAAGTATCAGTTAAATCAATTCCACTAATTTCTGCACCTAATGCGCCTGATAATAATTTTACATTCATTTAAAATAACTTATCGCTAGAATTTTCATTTGTCAAAATGTATAAGATAGGATGACTTTGACTCAGGCCTATATATTATTAGCAGTAGCAATTGCAGGAGAAATAATTTCTACAGGAACTCTAAAAGCTACAGATGGTTTTACTAAATGGGTACCTTCTTTAATCTGTATTTTAGCCATAGCCATTTGTATGTATACAATGTCTCATGCAATGAAAATTTTACCGATTGGAATAACTTACGCTACATGGTCAGGTGTAGGCATAATTGCATTGTCTTTGATAGGAATTTTTAAATATAAGCAAATTCCGAACCTTGCAACCACAATAGGCTTAGTGCTTATTGTTATTGGTGTTGTTATAGTCAATACTATGAATGATGCTTAAGTATTTATTTTTTTAATTTAGAAGAAAATTTTAAATTATCAGTTTTAAAAGTACTATTATTTTTAGAAATGAATTCTCTCATTAGATCCACTTTTTCTTTTTCAAATTCAACAACTTTTCTTTCATCTAGATCAACATAAAGCGATAAAGCTTCTAGAGTTGCGGATAAGTATTTTTTTTCTGAATGTATCATTTCTAACTTATATTGAATTCTTTTTTTATCATGGTCACAATAAATTAAGTTAATATCTACTTCGTCATTTTCTTTAACCTCTTGATCATAGGTAATATGAGATTCTACAACCATAGTGCTTTTTTTTGTAGTTTTTGCAGAATGTTCGCCCATATTAAAACTAGTTAATAAGACTTCTGATCCAAATTGATCAAATATGAGAACATAATATGCAACATTCATATGTCCATTATAGTCTGTCCAATCTTTTATTATTTTTTGTTTAGTAAGAAATATACTCATATTAATTTACATAATCAGGTTCTTCTTTATCTAAGATACATCTAATCTCTGATAAAAATTGTTTTGCTGTATCAACAGGATAATTTGCAGCCTCCTCTGAAGTTTTTTCAGCAATTTCATGACTTACAATGTTTAAATCTTTATTAGTTGATAGAGCTGTAATGTAAGTTTCGGAAGCTTTTTCAAAATAATATAATGAATTGAAACCTTCAGCAACTGTCTCTCCAGTTGTTATAATTCCGTGATTAGCTAAAATCATATGTTGCTTATTGCCTAAAGCATTTGCCATTTTGATTGACTCTTCTTGAAATCCCAATCCTCCAAAATCATTATAGACAGCAATCTTGTTATAAAAAGTCATAGTATTTTGATCTATAGGTTTTAACGTTGGGTCCTTTAGTGTTGATAGGATAGTTGCATATTTTGAATGAACATGAAAAATACATTTAGCATGTGGAGCTTTTTCATGAATTGTTCCATGTATATTTAATGCCGTAGAGTCTACTATTTCGGGTTTATTTCTAAATTCATTAATATTTTCTTTTGTTATTAAAATTAAATCACTTGCTTTTATTCGGCTAAAATGAATGCCGGCTTTATTTACATAAAAATCTGAGGAACCTGGAACGCAAGCACTAAAGTGATTTGCAACTGCTTCATGCATATTTAATCTTGCAGCCCATCTAAATGTTGCAGCTAAATCTTTTTGTAATTCAGTTATTTCCATTTTTACTTTTTTAAACTATAAGTGAATTATAAATTATGAACAATAAAGTTTTTGTATCTTGCGCGGTAACTGGTTCTGGAGACACTGCTAGCAAACACCCTGATTTGCCAAAAACTCCTGAACAAATAGCAACAGCTTCTATCGAAGCTGCTAAAGCAGGTGCTGCAATTGCTCATATTCATGTTAGGGAAGAAGATGGTACTCCTAGTAGGAGGTTAGAGCTATATAAAGAAGTAGTAGATAGAGTAAGATCTAGTGGCACTGATGTAATCTTAAATTTAACTACAGGTATGGGAGGTGACCTTGATATCGGGCAAGGTGATAACCCTTTAGATTTTGGCCCAATGACTGATATGGCAAATGTTATGGAAAGAATTGCAAATGCTGAACAGTTTTTACCTGAAATTTGTACACTCGATGCTGGAACACTAAACTTCGGCGATAGTTCGGTTATAACAGTTAATACGCCAAATGATTTGAGAAAAGCTGCCAAAAAATTAAAAGACATAGGGGTAAAACCTGAAATTGAAGCATTTGATTTAGGCAATATGTGGTTTGGTGCCCAATTGTACAAAGAGGGCTTATTAAGTGACCCACCAATGTTTCAGATGTGTTTAGGAATACCTTGGGGTGCACCAGCAACAACATTAGCAATGCAAGCAATGAAGGATATAATGCCAAAAGAGGGTGTTTGGTCTGGTTTTGCAATTTCAAAAAATGAAATGCCTTTTGTTGCTCAAACTATTTTGATGGGTGGAAATCCAAGAGTTGGCTTAGAAGATAATTTATATTTATCAAAAGGAAAATTAGCTACAAATGCGCAGTTGGTTGAAAAAGCAATAAGAATTGCAGATGAAATAGGCTATTCACCAATGACGCCAGCTGAAACAAGAGAAAAACTTAAACTTATTAAACACAAGTAAGTTAAAAATATTAGCTTAATTAATTTTATAAAATTTTTTTAATATCCAAGCTTTTTATCAATCTGATTCATTAACTCTTTATCTTCAAAAAATAATTTTAAATTTTTTATAAATATATTCAGAGTTAATCTTACATAGTCACCATGATCGTCAGACGATACATGAGGTGTTAAAATTAGATTTGGCGTATCCCAAAGTCTTGAAGACTTATCTAAAGGCTCGTGGGTAAAAACATCAAGTATTGCGCCAGCTAATTCATTATTATTAAGTTTATCAGCCATTACTTCATAATCCATTACTGACTGTCTTCCAACATTAACTATTCCACATGTTGGTTTAAGCATATCAAGTCTATCTTTATTAATCATATTTTTTGTATCTGGAGTTTCAGGTACAGCTAGGTACAAAAAATCTGCATTTGGTAAAACAGTATCAATACTTTCGATAGTAATAACCTCATTACATCCTTCTACTTTTTTCCCTTTTTTATTTACACCAATCACATTTGCTCCTAATGATTTGATGTGTTTTGCCATTGAAGATCCTAGAGATCCTGTTCCAACAACAACCACTGTTTTGCCTGCAATAGGATTGCTAAATAAAGAGACAAACTCTTTATTTTTTTGATTGGTAACAATTTTGGTCATATGATTTTGCAACATCAAAATAGCCATTAACCCGTATTCACCAGCTTTTTTGGCATGGACACCACTGCTATTAGTTAATACTAAATCATCAAACATCCAGTCCAAAGGAAGCAAATGCTCAACACCCGCAGAAACAACATGTATCCATCTCAAATTAGGTGAAATTTTTTTTAGATTTTGTGTAGGAAAGTTCCAAGCTAATAAAATATCAGAATTAGACATTGATTTTTCAAAATTATCTTCATCCCAATCAACAAATATTTCTACTTTGTTTTTTATTTCTGGAAGATCTTTAAGCGCATTTTCTAAGTGCTCTTTTGTAATAGTAAAATTTTTTTCACCTTCGGCATCAGTAGGGAAGGAGCCTGGTGCCCAATGATTATTCTTAACATGAATTTTTATCTTTTTATTTTCAGTCAAAATTACCCCTCGCCTCCATTTGTTGAAGATTTTTAATAATACTATTGTCTCTTTCTTTTAACGGCATTTCTTCTAAATCAAATTGCATATTCATCACTGAAGAACATATTGATTTGACGTACTCTTTATCATTATTACTTCTTTTTGGGGCTTTTAATACCGTATCTTGTCCATTAGTTCTCACGACTTCTCCTTTTGTCTTTTGAGGTTGAGGTGGTTCTAATCCTTGCTCTAAATCTTTAATTAATTTTCTTGTTCTTCTTCTATATATCATAACACCTTTATCAGTTGGCATTAGATGTTCTCCTTTATGACCACTTATTGAACCCATCCCCTCAACAGCTTCTGCATCACCAGGACTTTTTTGTTTTTCTTCTTTAGTTCTATTTGAAATTTCACCAGCTTCAATTCTTTCGTATCCTTCTTGATTATTGTATTCTATCGGATCTCCTCTTTCACCAAAATTTGCCCAAGCTAAAGCAACACAATGATGATCATCAATAGGCACAACCCACCTTGTAAAAGAACTTCTTCCAAAGTATTTACTTTTTGTACCATCAGCTGCAAATGCAGCTCCAGCCTGAGTAAAATTAGGTAAAATTAATTCATTTACTCTTACCCAAACATTGTCATTTATTCTTCGCGTATTACATCCTAGATATTGAATTCCTCTTTCATAAAATTCTATTTCTCCAACTTCAGCAAAACCTTCAGAGAATTGAAGACCAGAACTTTGACCGTGTAAAAATGATGTATGAAGAGGATCCATGATTGCATCTAAGACTTGGATCCAATTACAGTTATAATCTATACGATATGGACTCGAAGTATTTCCTGGTATTTCAAATGAGTCGTAATGTGGAAATTCTGGAATTTTATCCATTGGTCCAAGATAAGAAAATACTAAACCGTTAAATTCTATTACAGGGTAAGCTCCAAGTTTAAAAGTTTCTCTTAGTTTTTTAGCTTGTTTTGACTCTGGGTCTTCACCAGGTGTTTCAAGTATTTCACCGTTAGGAGAAAAAAGCCATCCATGATAACAACACCTAATTCCTTCTTCTTCAGTTTTACCATAGGCCATAGAAGCTCTTCTGTGAGGACATGCTTTATGGACCAAACCTATATTCCCTTTAGAAGTTTTAAATATTACTAAATCCTCTCCTAAAATACGAATTTCTCTTGGGATATGACTTACCTCAGAAGTTAAAGCAACAGGATGCCAATAGCGTCTTAAATATTCTCCACAAGCTGTCTTTGGATTTGTTCTTGCTAAAACCTCATCTATTTTTGGTACTGTAGACTGTTTATAGCCTCTAAAATCTTCTTCTATAAATTTGTTATTTCCCATCTAATTGCACTATTCAAATATTTTATTGTAAATCTTAATATTCTAAAATAGGGTTTTCAATATAATTAATAATTTTCTACTAGCCCATGTCTAAAGAAAAAAATTTAGTAAAAATAAAGAAATCAAAAAATGCCAATACTATATTTGGCCTACCAGCTAAATCTTATATTGATGAAAATTTTTGGAAAAAAGAATGTGAAACAGTTTTATCTAATGATTGGTTATTTGTAGGTTTTGCTCATGAACTTAAAAATACTGGTGATGTAATTCCATTATTTATTGCAAATAAACCAATATTACTTGTACGAAATAACAATAACGAAATAAAAGCTTTCCATAACGTTTGCAGTCACAGATGCCTAAAGCTTATAGATGAAAAAAAAAATGTAGGAAAAATGATACGTTGTCCTTATCATGCATGGAGCTATGATCTTGATGGTAACTTAAAAGCAGCACCTCATGTTGGTGGTACAGATCAACACAAGCCAAAAGGATTTAATTTTTTTGATCATGGTTTGAAACCAATAAAGATTCATATTTGGCACGATTGGATTTTTATAAATTTTAATGGAAAAGCAAAAAAATTTGAACAATATGCAAAACCACTTATTTCAAAATTCAATGATATTGATTTTACTAAATTGAGATATGCAGCTACGTTAAATTTTGGAAATATAAATACTAATTGGAAATTTTTAATTGAAAACTTTATAGAGCCTTATCATGTACAGTTTGTTCATAAGACTACTACCAATCAGCCTTTAAAAGATCATTACACTGTTGTAGACGGAGTATGTTATGGCAGTGGAGTAGACGTTTATGAAGAAGACACTAAAAATAGTACTGCTTTATCTGTAACATCTAGATATTTGTCTCTTTTTCCAAATTTTATAATTGGAACTTATTTTCCTAATCAAATCGGAGTTTATCTTAACGTGCCAATAAGCCCAGGTTTAACATCTCAAAAAAGAATAATTTACACAACAGACGGTAAAGACATGAGTAAAGAAGAAATTAAAATGGTTAAAAACATATGGTGGAGTGTTCATAAAGAAGATCATGAAATGTGTGAAAGACTTCAAGAAGGAAGGCACTCTCCAGCATCTTACGAAGGTGGTCTTTTGTCTCCTGTGTGGGAAAAAGGTGTTCAAGCATTTCAAAAGCTCATAGTTGATGCTACAATGAAATCTTCAAAATCAATAAAAAGGAAAAAAAATGTCTAAAGAAATCAATCTAGAGGGATATCGACTAGCCCATACAATGATAAGAGTTAAAGATCTAGAAGCATCTTTTAATTTTTATTGCAAAACATTAGGTATGAAAGTTTTAAGAAAAACAGATTATCCTGAGGGAAAATTTACAAATGCATTTATCGGCTATGGACTTGAAACAGAGTCTCCTTGTTTAGAATTAACACACAATTGGGATCAAAAAGAAGATTATGACAAAGGAAACGGATGGGGGCATGTTTGTATTGAAACTCCAGATGTTTATAAAGCTTGTGAAGATCTTGAAAAACTTGGTGTGAATATTACTCGTAAACCAGGTCCAATGAAACATGGAACAAGAGTAATAGCATTTTGTGAGGATCCTGATGGATATAAAGTTGAATTAAATGAACCAATAAAAGTCTAAACTGAAAGGAAATAAGAATGTCAAAGAAGCCACAACTATATAAGTTTAAAGATATAGAAAATAGACTTCATACTTTAGAACCAGGCAAGAGTTATATTAAACCCTTTGTTACCAGCAAAGTAAGTAACACGATGTGTGGTGGATTAAATTTCTTAAATAAAGTTTCTGTGCCATGGGATTTAACTTGTGATGAAATTATTTACTGTATGGAAGGAACTTTTAGACTAACATGTGATGGAGAGTCTTATATCTGTAATCCTGGTGATGTTCTTTATATACCTAAGGATAACCATATAGCTTATGAATGTGATGAAAAATGTGTAATATTTTATGCAGCGTACCCTCATGATTGGAAACAAAAAGCAGGCATAACATTTGTTCCTGGAATAGATCCTGAAGATATGCCACAATAATAAAAATTGAAGAGATCAACATGAGTAAAAATGAAAAAATTTATTACGTTAATTTTAAAGATGCAGTTGAGCGTAATAGAAAAAAAATACCTTCAGTTTATAAAAAATTAAAAAACGCTGGTGTAAAATACGTTTTATCAAGTTGGATTGATCTCCATGGTATTCCAAAAACAAAACCTGTTCCAATGTCTGATTTTGAACCTTTGTGTTTAGGAAAGGGACCTCAGTTTGCAGTTCATTCAATCTCTTATGTTCCAGAACTAACTCCAGCAGACTCGGATCAAGTTATGCTACCAGATTTAGACGCTGTTTATATTTGTCCTTGGGACACATCAACAGCAATAATTTTTGCAGATCTATTTTGGGAAGATAAACCTTACAATGTTTGTCCAAGACAAGCTTTAAAACGTAATATGCAAAAAGCTCAAGATGCTGGATATAGAGGTATGGCAGGGGTCGAACCTGAGTTTATTGCAATGAAATATGATGAAAATGGTCAGCCAATAAAAGCTATTGATACTGATCCAATAAAGGGAGTTAGGCCTAGAAGACAAGCTTTTGGTTATGACGTTGAGCACTCATTAGACTCAATGCATTTTTTAAAAGAATTAATTGATATTCTTAACGGTTTAGGATGGCAGCTTCATGATGTGGTTGCTGAAGGTGCTTACTCACAATTTGAATTAGATTTTCATTATACAAATCTTTTGGAGATGGCTGATAGATTAGTTTTTCTTCGTATCCTTCTCAAAGAGGTCGCTAAAAAACATAATATGTTTATTACATTTATGCCAAAACCTACTATTGGAGACTGGAGATCAGGAGCGCATATAAATTTCTCCATGGTCGGTAAAAATGGAAAAAATATTTTTGATGCAGGTAACAAATGGTCAAAAGAATCATTATTTGCTGTAGGTGGATTAATGAAACATGCTGAGGCATTAACTTCAATTACATGCTCAACAGTAAATTCGTATAATGGATTAGTTCCTAGAGTGGGAGGATTTGAAGGAGGCACAGTTACTTGGGCGCCAACAAATATTACTTATGGACACAACAATAGATCTGCTCAATTTAGATTACCTCAAAATAGATATTGTATAGAAAATAGAGCTGCAGATATGACCATGAATGTATATTTAGCTTTTTCAATGACACTTGCAGCTGCAGTAGAGGGAATTAAGATGAAAATTCATCCAGGCAAACCTACAGATCAAGATCTTTATGAAATGACCGATAAAGAGTTTAAAAAACTTGGGATTAAAAGGTTGCCAAGAAATTTACTTATGGCTTTAGAAGCTCTAAAGAATGATAGATTGTCTGATGAAGTTATAGGAACGGTTATGAAAAATTCTTTATTAGCTTATAAGAATGATGAATGGGAAAGATACCATCAAGCAGTTACTGATTGGGAAGTGAAAGAATATCTCAGACTTTATTAATTCATGAAGAATTATGAAAAGTTTAAATTAGGAAATATTAAACTTTTATCTGGTAAAATTTTAAGTTCAGCGGAATTAGCATACAAAACCTACGGCAAATTAAATAAAAGTGCCTCAAATGTAATTATTCTTCCAACTTTTTATACAGGAAGCCATATTAGAAATGAGGGATTTATTGGAAAGAATAGAGCAATTAATCCTAATAAATATTTCATTGTATCAATTAATATGTTTGGTAATGGCTTTTCATCGTCTCCAAGTAATACAATCAAAAATCAATCTGGTTCAAAATTTCCAACATTAACTTTATGGGACAATATTTATTGCCAACATAAACTCATTACTGAAAAACTAAAAATAAAAAAAATAGCATTAGTAACTGGCTGGTCAATGGCTGGATGTCAATCATATCAATGGGCTGCACAGTTTCCAAATATGGTAAAAGCAATTCTTCCATTTTGTGCATCATCTAAAACATCAATTCATAATCATGTTTTTTTAGAGGGAGTAAAAGCTGCACTTACAGCTGACAAGAATTGGAATAAAGGTAATTATAAAAGACAACCTGTTGTAGGTCTAAGAGCTTTTGGTCGTGTTTACGCAGGATGGGCTTTTTCTCAAAATTTTTATAGAGAAAAACTATTCAAGAAACTTGGATATAAAAATTCAGAAGAATTATTAAATGATTGGGCAGAAGATCATGCAAAAAATTGGGATGCTAATAATTTACTATCAAAATTAAAAACTTGGCAATTGAATGATATAAGTAGAGGACCAACTTATAAGAATAATTATATTAAGGCACTTAAATCTATAAAAGCAAAAACAATTTTAATGCCATGCAATCAAGATCTATACTTTAGAACCAAAGATAATGAATATGAAAAAAGATATATTCCACGTTCATCATTAAGACCAATTAATTCATCCTTCGGCCATTGTGCTGCAAATCCTGGTAATGATAGAAAATTTGAAAAAGAACTAGATAAGAATATTAAAGAGTTATTAAATTAAAAATGAATAAAATAAAAAAAATAGCCATTATAGGAACTGGTGTAATTGGTGCCGGATGGATAATTCGTTGCTTGGCACACGATAAAATTGTTTACGCTTTTGACAAAGATTTAAAACTTAAAAAAAACTTAGTATCTGAAATTAAGAGAACATGGCCTTATGTTAAAAAGCTTTTTAATAAAAAAACACTTAAATTAAAAAATTTTAAATATTTTACTTCTCTTGAAGAAGCTGTGAAAGATGCGGATTTTATTCAAGAATGTGCTAGCGAAAATTATGCCTTAAAAACTAGATTAATGGCAACTATAGGCAAGCATGCAAAACCTAAAGCGATAATTTCATCTAGCTCATCGGGATTATTACCTACTAAAATTTATTCCAAATGTAAAAATCCTCAACGAACAATTATTGGACATCCATTTAACCCAGTTTATTTATTACCTGCAGTTGAAATTGTGCCTAGTAAAAAAACTTCAAATGAATATTTAGATAATGCTAAAAAATTTTATAAATCGATTTCAATGAATCCAATAATGGTTAAGCATGAATTGCCTGGTTATTTATCAGATAGATTACAAGAGGCTTTGTGGAGAGAAGGACTACATATAATCAATGAAGGACATGCAACCACTGAAGATTTAGATAGAGCAATTGAAGATGGGCCAGGATTGAGATGGTCATTAATGGGAACTTTCCTAACTTTTCATTTAGCAGGAGGAAAAGCTGGCATGAGACATATGTTAGAACAATTTGGTCCAGCCTTAAAATTACCTTGGACAAAGTTAAAAGCTCCAAATTTGTCAAATAAATTAATAAATAGATTAGTGGCAGGCACTAAAAAACAATCTAAAGGAAAATCAGTTACAAAAATTGCAAATATAAGAGACGAATATCTTGTTGAACTTCAAAAACTTAGAAAAAAGTACGAAAAAAAATTAAGATAACTTAATCATTCCTTTCAGTATGGCCATCAACAGATATCACTTGTCCAGAAACTCTACTTGAATCATCAGAAATTAAAAAAGAACACATTTTTCCAATATCTTCTTCAAGGATCCATTGTTTCATTGAACTCATTGAAATAAAATCTTTTTCAATAGTTTTTGTTGATACTTTAGTGAATTTTGCTTTATCTCTTATTACTCTTTTCATTCTATCACCTTTAATTGTGCCAGGACATACAGCATTAACTCTAATATTAAATTTACCGAGTTCCATTGCTAATGTTTTTGTAACACCAATGATAGCCCATTTACTTGCCGCATAAGGAGAACGCAATGGAAAACCAAGTATCCCGGCAGTTGATGAGATATTTATTATTGAACCATTTTTAGATTTTTTAAGTAAAGGAATTGATTTTTTTGTAAAATAAAAATGACTATTAACATCTACATGTAATGTATTTTCCCAATCTTTTGATTTTAATTTTTCAAGAGATCCAGTAGGACCAGCTATTCCTACATTATTAATTAAAGCATCAATTTTTTTTGTTTTCTTTTTTATTTTTTGGAAAAAATCAGAAACTTGTTTTTCATCAGAGGCATCACAATAGTAAGTAAATAATCTTTTATTTTTTAAAGAATTTTTATTCAATTTAGTTAGAGATTTTGTATTAATATCACATAGATAGACGTATGCTCCTCTAGCAAGACAAATTTTTGCAGTAGCTAAACCTATGCCAGATGCACCAGCTGAAATAATTATTTTTTTATTTTTTAAAATATTCATTTAAATTTTATTTATTCTTAAAGTGATGCCTTTCTCCTCTTTAATATTAAATTCACTTTCATTATTATCATAAAGTTCTTTTATTCTTAATCCACTAGTTTCAACAATAGGTAAATTATTTTTTTTAAGACCTAAATGTCTTGCGTATACAGATTTTTTTTTATTTACCTGATGAGGCTGAAAGTCATTTATATCATCAATTTTTAAATGATTTCCTTTTTCAATATATCCATCTTTAATTGCACTATTTAATATATCTAATCCTTTTTCAGTTCTTACAATTGCTGCATTAAATCCCTCATCCTCTCCTATGGGAGATCCACCCCTCCATGTATCAAGGGCTGCTATATCAGCGCTTTCACCTATTGCGTCAGGACAAATCTTACATCTAAAATGAACTCTCCAGTTACTTTCATCTCCCCAAAAAGAATTATATTCTTTATCATGTTCTCTTCCATCCTTTGTTCTGACGTACATCAGACCAGGATTGCCGTATCCTCTGTATCTAAAAATATCTAGCTCTTCTTCTTTAATATTGTAGCTTTCTATAAAATCTTGAGATTTAGTAAATTCTGTAGAACCACCACAGACAAGAGTTAATAAATATTTACAATATTTATCTACTCTTTTATCAGTTTTAGAGAGAAGTCTAATTGCAGAAATATCACAAGGCTTTCCAATAAAAGCAAAATTTTTATTTTTATCTAGGGCTTCATTAAATTTACTTAAAGGTGAGGCGGGACCATATCTTGATCTACTCTCACAACTCAATAAATCTTTTTTTGAATAACTGAACTTTGGAATACTTCTCATTGGTTTGTCGGGGTCTCCCGCAGTATGTAAAATGAAATCTACCTTATTAGTTTCTAGCAGATATAAAGAAATTCCATTTAAAAGCCCTCCGGTTGAACTTTGAAATCTGATATCTTTATCAGATGACCATGCGTAGTATAAAGAATTGTAAACTCCCCATATTAAATCCTCTTTTGAATTTTTACTTATCTCTTTTTTAGGTAACCCCTCAACTAATACACCGGGACATATTTCTTTTATTTTTCTAAAGTCTTCATTAGATAAAGATGTTGTTTCTCTTGGTTCTAATCTTCCTTTATCAGTCATTGAAATTTGAATTTTTTCTTTTCCAACAACACTTTGACAAAGTCCACAACCTATGCATAGCCCATTACTTGTAATCTCTGTCAGATTTTTAATTTCTAACATTAATTATTTGCAAATATAATCATTCTCATCACAACTACCAAGTAGTGATGGTAATTCATTTTAAGATTTAACTAAAGAAGATTGTAATTCTTTATTTGTTATATATCCTTTTATATGTCCAGCTGAGTCTACGACATCAACAACCACATCATTAAGAACAATTTTTGGTAAAAATTCCTCTAAAAATTCATCTTCATGAACTTTTAATCTATTTTCTCCAGAGGGTTGTCCTTCTTTAGCATCAGTCATAATTACTTTTGCTTTTAAAACTTTTGCTCTATTTACATCTTTAACAAATGCTGCAACATAATCATCTGCTGGATTCATAACAATATCAACCGGAGTTCCAACTTGAACTAATTTACCTGCGTTTAAAATTGCAATATGATTTCCAAGTCGTAGTGATTCATCTAAATCATGAGTTATAAAGACAATTGTTTTTTTTAATTCTGACTGAAGAGAAATTAATTGTTTTTGCATATCACTTCTTATTAAAGGATCTAAAGCACTAAATGCTTCGTCCATTAACATGATATCCGAGTCTGTTGCTAAAGCTCTAGCAAGACCAACTCTTTGTTGCATACCTCCAGATAATTGATTTGGATATTGATTTTCAAAACCACTAAGTCCAACGGCCTCAATTTTTTCCATTGCTATTTTATTTCTTTCCTCTTGAGTTATATTTCTCATCTCTAAACCATAGCCTACATTTTGAATTACTGTTTTATGGGGAAAAAGACCAAATCTTTGAAAAACCATACTCATTTTATGTCTTCTAAATTCGATTAGTTCTTGTTTATTCAAAGACATTACATTTGTGCCTTCAACTAATATTTCACCAGATGTGGGTTCTATTAATCTGTTAAGATGTCTAATTAATGTAGATTTTCCTGATCCAGATAATCCCATGCAAACAAAAGTTTCCCCTTCTTCAATCTTTAACGAAACGTTATCTAGTCCCACAGTGTGACCAGTTTTTTCTAAAACTTCCTCTTTGGTCGCCCCGTCTTTAACCATTTGCATTACTGATTGTGGCTTATTACCAAAGATTTTATAAATATTATTGATTTCTATTTTTGACATTTTTCAATGAACTTGTAACAAAACTGCTAAATAGATTAAAGGAAAGAAATCGATAATTACAACTATTAATTGCATTGACAAATTTTAATGAGTAAATAATCATCAGTAAATGTTTCAAATAGATAAAATTGAAAAAGATACATCAGATTTA
This sequence comes from Candidatus Pelagibacter sp. HTCC7211, assembly GCF_000155895.1. Taxonomy (NCBI): domain Bacteria; kingdom Pseudomonadati; phylum Pseudomonadota; class Alphaproteobacteria; order Candidatus Pelagibacterales; family Candidatus Pelagibacteraceae; genus Candidatus Pelagibacter; species Candidatus Pelagibacter sp. HTCC7211. The sequence continues at coordinate 1,275,855 of NZ_DS995298.1, read as the reverse complement.
AAAATTAAATGGAGTGATGGAGAAGAAAGTAAATTTAACTATATGTGGCTTAGAGATAACTGTCCTACAGCTCATGACAAAGATTCTCATCACAGAATGTTTAATATTTTAAATGTTTCAGAAAATTTATCAGTAAAAGATTTTAAAATAGATGACAAAGGGTCTCTTGAAGTTCAATGGAGTGAAGGAGATCATACTAGTTTCTATGATCTGAATTGGCTTCGTCAAAATTGCTATACATTAAAAAATAAATCAAAATATATTTCTCCTTACAATTTATGGGATCAAAATCTTGGAAATAAATTCGAGTCAATTTGTATAGAGCATGACGAAATTTTAGACTCTGACGAGGGCTTGATAAAATGGTTAGAGCTTTTGCATCATACGGGTATTGCAATAGTTAAGAACGCACCAGTAGAAAAAAGATCTGCTTTTCCATTACTTAATAGAATAAGCCACATAAGAGAAACTTTTTTTAAAACACCTTTTGAGGTTATAAATATTCCAAAACCAAATAATTCAGCATACACAGCACATGCACTAAGAAATCATATGGATTTGCCTTGGTTTGAACTGCCTCCAGGATATCAATTTCTTCACTGCTTAATTAATTCAGCTAAAGGCGGCGACTCTTCGGCTGTAGATGGATTTGCAGTTGCTGAATATTTAAAGAATAATGAAAAAGAAATTTTTGAAACATTAGTTAACGTGCCATTAAAATTTAAAGATACAGATTATACACAAGTGTCTCATAGGGCATTTCATGCACCAGCAATCAGCTTGACTAAAGATGGAGATTATCATGATATTAGATTTAGTGTAGCAACAATGGATGTGCTTGATTGTCATCCTGATCTAATGGAAAAAGTTTATAAAGCTCACCATAGATTTGGAAACTTATTACATGATGATAGGTTTCAAATTAAATTTCGTTTAGGACCAGGTGACATTTATTCATTTAATAATAGAAGAGTATTGCATGGAAGAACAGAATTTGATCCAAACTCAGGGCATAGACATTTACAAGGTTATTATATGGATCGAGATGAAATCATTGGAAGATTAAATTATTTAAAAAAACAATAACTTCATAGATTCTCAAAAATTAAATTATAATTTTTTCTGTATTTATTAAAATCCAATTTGGACTTGATCGTATAAAAATATTTTTTAATTTTTAAATTTTGAATTTTTTTTTTTTTTAAGTATGATTTGTCCAGTATTAGGCAGTTGATATCTTTATTGCTCGCTTTTTTAAGTATTTTTTTAATACTGGTTGGTGGTGCAAAAGATAATCCAACTTTAACTTTTTTGTTAATCTTTAATAAATTGTAAACATTTTCATGCTTAAAAGATATAAATACACATCTTTTAAATTTTGAGGTCTCCTTAAAGAGCTTTCTAAGTAGCGACATTGATAAGGTTGGCTTTATTTCAATAAATAACGAGCATTTATTTTTTGAGAAAATTAATAGGTCTTTTAATAATGGAACTGGATTATTAAGATTTTTGCTTATTTCTTTAATTTTTGAATAATTGAGATTTTTTACACTTAAATTTTTTTTAAAAATTCTTTTAAGTGTAAAATCATGAAAACAAATAAACTCACCATCTTTTGTTGCATGAATATCTGTTTCAATCCCATAATTTTTATTAAAACAATATTTAAAAGAATTTATATTATTTTCTAAGAATTTCCTTTTAGCAAGACCTCTGTGAATTAATAGTTGAGGCATTAACAGATTATCAATATCTATTTTTTTGTTGTCCCACGATGTCTTTGAATTCTATTTCCGTATTCCTGAGTAACCCTGTCAAATATAATTGCAAGAGCAACAATTGCTAGACCATTCATTAGACCTAGAGCTAAGTATTGATTAGAAATTGCTTGCAAAATTGGAACACCTAATCCTCTTACACCAATCATAGAAGCAATTACTACCATTGCTAAAGCCATCATAATTGTTTGGTTTATTCCAGCAAAAATTGTTGGAAGAGATAAAGGTATTTGAACAGATCTTAATTTTTGCATTGGAGTAGCACCAAAAGCTTCAGCTGCTTCTAATGTTTCTTTATCTACCTCTCTTATCCCTAAGTTTGTTAACCTTACAACAGGAGGCAAAGCATAAATACATACAGCCAATAGACCTGGAACTTTTCCAATTCCTAATAACATAATAATAGGTATTAGATAAACAAAGCTCGGAATTGTTTGCATCATATCTAGAACTGGCAATATAGTCCTTTCTGCTCTGCTCGATTTTGACATTAGAATACCGATTGGTATTCCAACCACTATACATACAAGCGTTGAGACAGAAATAATTGCAACTGTTGCCATACAGTTTTTCCACATTCCAAAATAACCAATAACTATAAAACAGGCTATTGTACCAATTACTAATTTATAATTTCTAGATCCTATCCATGCTAAAATACCAAAAACACCAATAACTATAGGCCACGGAGTATTTACTAATAATTTTTCAAGAAAAATTAAAAATGATAAAAGTGGATCAAAGAAACCTTCAATTGCATCACCGTATTCTCTTGAAAAGTTTTTAAAACTATAATCGATACCTTTCTTTAACTCTCTAAGAGCGTCTCTATCCATTACTGGTATCTTGCTTAAAAATTCCATATTAAATTTATTATACTATAAAATCGAACCCGTTAAAATTTAACGGGTTCGATTAATACTTTTAATTAAAGTGCTTTTTTGATTTTTGAAGCAGCTGAACCTGAAACCCATTTAGTCCACACATCTTCTTGTGTTTTTAGGAATTCAATTGCAGCATCTGCACCTTCTGCTTGGTTTTCACCCATCCATACTAGCATACCATTCATTACTGGACCTGGATAAGTTCTATTCTCAAGGTATTTCATACCATCTTTACCAGCTGTTTTCTTAAAGTTATCAGTTGTTACTGTGAAAACTTCAGATTTTACCCATGATGATTTTTTTGGATTAGCACATTCTTGTTCTGGTTTAACTAAACAGTTATCCCAGTTATCTTTGCCGCCAAATTCACCCATGTCTACAGCTTGCATGTTGTATTTTCCGATAAGTGCAGTTGGTGACCAGTAGTATCCAAACCAGTTTTCACCTCTTTCAGCAGCTTTTGCTATTGAACCATCTAATCCAGCAGCAGAACCTGTCTCTACAATCATCCATCCTTTTTCTTCCATACCCCAAGCTCTAAAATGGTTTCTGTTACTTAATTCACAGTTCCATCCTGGAGGACAGATATGAAATCCACCTTTTGAAGGATCTTCTGGATGTGGAAATAGGTCAGGTCTTTTTAAAATTGCATCTGCAGTTGTAAGTTCAGGATGCTTTTCTAAAGTTGCAGGTAATACCCACCAACCTTCACCTAAACCAGTAATAGGTGCTTTGTTAACTGAGTGCATTTTACCTTCATCCTCAGCTTTATTTAAAGCTACGATTGCAGCATTTGCCCAGAATTCTGGAGCAACATCTGGCTCACCTTTTTCACTCATTGAAGTGAAAGTAGGCATTGTAGCACCTGGAACAAGTTCAACTTCGCATCCATAACCTTTTTCAAGTATAATTTTATCTACTTCAGCCATGAAATTCGCTGATGCCCAGTTCATATTAGCAATTGTAATCTTTCCACATGCAGCATTAGCAACACCAGTAAATAAAGTGAAACCTAAAACAGCTAATGAAGAGAGAACTATTTTTTTAATCATTTTCATTGTTTTCCTCTTAATAGTTTATATTTATCAAACACAACACATTAAGTTTAGGAAATCAATATGTCAATGGACGCAAACAACTTTGAATTGAATATAGAATTGATAATATCTTATATAAAGAACGATTTTTAGACTTTAAGTTTTAAATATTAGATTTCGTATCCTTTTTCCTCAGGCTCATTATCAGTTAACTCTTCAGGAAATCCATCTGCTCTAAAATCTATATTATTAGAATCTTCCATTCTTTTAACAATCATTGAAGACCATGCTCTTGAACCATATTTTTTTTGACCGTCTTTAAATATCTCAACAATTTTTGGAGAAATCTCTAATCCAGCGTTTAATTTTTTTGCTAGATCATCAAATAAACCAGTATCCTTTAAAACTAAGTCCATAGTAAAATTTATATTGTAAGACCCATTTAAAATCACCTGACTTTCAGTTTCATGCACAAAAGAATTACCTGAGGAAACTGCAATTCCTTTATAAGCTTTAGCAAGATCTAAATTTGATTTTTTAGCAACAGTCCAGGCTTCACCTAATGCAACTAGATGAACTGAGGCTAAGTAATTTGTTATAACTTTAAGAACTGTAGCACTTCCTAATTCACCAGTATGCAATACTTTTCTACCCATCACGGTTAATGCAGATAAAATTCTTTCAAAAGCCACTCTATTTCCTCCAACAAAGATAGCAATATTTCCAGTAGCAGCCCTATGACAACCACCGCTTACTGGACCATCTAAAGGTATGCCATTTTTTTCTATAACCTTTTTGCCAATTCTTTTAATTTCAGCTTCATCAGTCGTGCTCATTTCAAGCCATATTTTATTTTGAGTTATACCTTCTAGCACTCCATTTTCACCTTCCATAACATCTGCACAAATTTTTGGGGATGGTAAGCATGTAATAATTAAATCTACTTGCTCCGCTAATTCTCTTGCAGAACTTGCAACTTTGGCTCCTAAATTTTTAAACTCGTTAGTTAAATTCTCATCCAAGTCTCTTACAGTTAAATCAAATTTATTCCTTAACAAACTTCCAGCTAGTTTACCTCCAACATTTCCAAGACCTATAAATCCTATTTTCATTTTTTAACCTCATTATTTTTATTTTTTGTAATCACAATTAAAATTACTCCGACAATAATTAATGCCCCACCAGTAAATAATTCTTGTGTAGGTTTTTCTCCTAAAAGAAATATTGCTGCTAATAATCCTGTTGGTGGAATACCCATAGTTACAATTGGAAGAACTTTATAAAGTGGATTATTTTTCAAAACATAATAGAAGCAGCCATAAGTAATTGGTTGCATTATAAAACCAATATAAATAGCAATAATCCAATGATCAAATTTTGCATTTGATAAATAGCCTATCGTATTTCCATCTAGTATTGCTGAAATAAATATTAAAATTGGTCCAGAAAATAATGCCAACCAAGCAACTAAAGCTAGTGGGTTAATTTCTTTACTCAGTGGCTTAACAACAACTTGGCCTAGCGCCCATATTGCAGATCCTAAAATTGTTAGACCGATACCAATAAACTTTCCATCTAAACTGGGCGATCCTGTTAAAACGTAAACTCCAATAAAAGCAATTCCAATCCCAACCAAAGCTCGTATGGTTGGTTTTTCTTTAAGCATAAAATATGCAAAAATTACCCCAAAAGGAACTTCAGTTTGCACTAATAGTACCGCTGCAGAAGCATCTATTAAATTTAAACCAGAATACGTAATACTATATTGCAATGTATTAGCTATAAAAGATGCAATAAAAATTTTTTTTAAGTATCCCCACGGTATTGGAAACCACCAAATTAAAATAGACGCTGCAAACATAAATCGAATTCCCATTAACAAAATTGGAGGAAAAGACTCAAATGCAGGTTTGGCTATAACAAAACCAAAACCTAAAAATATAGGCACCAAAGATGCAACAAAGGTGTCTTTTATATTCATATTGTTTTTTATATTAATGATTAAAGAACTTATGATATATTCACCCTTTTAAATTATGAATTCAACAAAAATAGAACCAAAATATATTTCTAAATCAAATCCTAGAGTTGGTTTAATAGCACTTGCAAGTGACTTTATGATTGAAAGAGACTTTATAAATGTAATTAAAGACCGTGATATTGACTTTTTTGTTAACCGTATCGAATGTTACAATCCACTAACTACGGAAAATCTAATAAAAATGTCTAATAAAGTTACAGAAGTTACAAAAGACATTTTGCCAGATCAAGATATCGACTGTGTTGTTTATGGATGCACCTCAGGAACTATAGCTGCGGGTTATAGTTCTATAGAGCAAAAAATTAAAGTAGCCAAACCGATGGCAGATGTTACGACGCCAAGTACTGCTGCAATAAAAGCTTTAAAAAAATTGAATATTAATAAGATATGTCTTTTTACTCCTTATAGTAAAAAACTTAATGATGATGTAGCTGAATACTTTAAAAGTGAAGGATTTGAAATTACTTCAAATGCGTATTTTGATATAGAAGCAGATTATGACATTGGTAAAGTTGATCAGAATTATTTGTGTGAAGTTTTATCTAAAATAGATTTAAATGGAGCAGAGGCTTTATTTGTTTCATGTACAGCCTTACCAGTATTACCAATAATTGATGAATTAGAAAAAAAATTAAATACAACTGTTCTATCCAGTAATCAGGCTTTGATTTGGGATACACTTGAGAAAATAAATAAAAATAATTCAGTGGAAGGATTTGGAAAATTATTCCAAAGTAATTGATGCTTTTTACAAAAGAAGAATACAAAGATAGATTAAAGAAGACTCAAAAAATGATGCGAGAAAAAGGCATCGAATTATTAATCTCTCATGATACAAATAATTTAAATTACTTAACTGGTTATGATGCCTGGTCTTTTTATTATGCACAATGTGCAATAGTTCATGTCAATGCAGATGAACCTTTATGTTTTGTTAGAGCTCAAGATGCTGGTGGAGCTTATATAAAATCTTATCTTAAAAATGAAAATATTATAGTTTATGATGAAAATTACATTCATACTTGGCCAAAGCATCCTTATGATTACTTAGTTCAAATCATCAAAGAAAAAAAATGGGACAAACTTTGTATTGGTGTAGAGATGGATGCACACTACTATACAGCATTTTGTCATGAAAAAATAAAACAAGGTTTACCAAATGCAAAGATAGTTGATAGTGATAGATTAGTTAACTGGGTAAGATTAGTTAAATCAGATACTGAAATTGAATTTATGAAGTCAGCTGCTAAAATTTCTGAAAAAGGGATGAAAACCGCTATGGAAGTTATAAATCCAGGAGTAAGGCAATGTGATGCTGTAGGTGAAATTCAAAAGACATTATTTTATGGAACCGAAGAGTTTGGTGGTGAATACTCAAGTATAGCAACGTTACTTCCTACAGGAAAAGGAACATCTGCCTCTCATTTAACTGCATCTCAGGATAAGTTTGTAGAAGGTGAATCTACTATTATTGAGCTATCAGGAGTTTACAAAAGATATCATGCACCTATGGCAAGAACTGTATTACTTGGAAAACCAGATCAACTAAAAATTGATACTATGAAAAAAACTATTGAAGCTTTAGAGGCTGGTATTAGTGCTACAAAACCAGGAAATACTGCAGATGACGTTGCTCAGGCTTTTTGGAAAATACTAGATAAGTATGGAATTGAAAAGAAGTCTAGAACTGGTTATTCGATAGGTATTGGCTACCCACCAGATTGGGGAGAACATACTCTTAATATTTATAAAGGAGACATGACTATTCTTGAACCCAATGTTTGTTTTCATATGATAGCAGTAATGCAATTTGGTGACTGGGGAGTTGAAGCTTCAGAAGCAGTAAGAGTAACAGAGAGTGGTAGTGAATTATTTTGTAATATGAGTAAGGAATTATTCATTAAATAAATTGCTTGATTATCAATCTAACTAATGTTTTAACGTCTTATGGGTAATGATCACTTCGTAAGATTTGAAAATGTTGATAAAAGTTACGATGGTAAACAACTTGTCGTAAAGGGTTTAAATCTAGATATTGAAGAAGGTGAATTTGTTACAATGCTTGGACCATCTGGATCAGGTAAAACAACTTGTTTAATGATGTTGGCTGGTTTTGAAACACCAACTAATGGACAAATTTATTTAGACAACAAAGTCATTTCAGATATTCCTCCACATAAAAGAGGCATAGGAATGGTATTTCAAAACTATGCATTGTTTCCACATATGACAGTTTATGAAAATTTAGCATTTCCGTTAAGAGTTAGAAAAATTCCAAAAGATGAAGCTGATAAAAAAGTTGATAAAGCTTTATCAATGGTTTCCCTTCAAGGTTTTGAAGCAAGAATGCCCATGCAATTGTCGGGTGGTCAACAACAAAGAGTAGCTGTTGCAAGGTCGTTAGTATTTGACCCAAAACTAGTATTAATGGATGAACCTTTAGGAGCCTTAGATAAAAATTTAAGAGAAAGTATGCAATATGAAATTAAACATATACACGAAAGTATTGGTGTAACAGTTGTATATGTTACGCACGATCAAACAGAAGCCTTAACTATGTCTAATAGAATTGCAGTCTTTAATGATGGAAAAGTTCAACAGCTTTCAAGTCCAGATGAATTATACGAAAGACCTGTCAATTCCTTTGTAGCTGAATTTATTGGTGAGAATAATACTTTCGCTGGGGAGGTGTCAGATGTAGCGGGGGATAAGTGTAAAGTTAAATTAAATTCAGGAACAGAAATTTTAGCAAATCCAATTGTTGCAAAATCAAAAGGGGAAAAGACTACAGTTTCTCTAAGACCTGAAAGAGCGCTAATAGATCCTGAGTCAGAAATGGATAATAATCACAAAGGTAAAATTGAAGAGGTAATTTATCATGGAGATCATACGAGATTAAGAGTTGATTTGCTTGGCAACAAACAATTTATCTTAAAAGTTCCAAATAGTTCAAACAGGATGGATATTAAAGAAGGTAAAGAGATAAATATCGGTTGGAACAGTGTTGACTGCAGAGCATTAGACCCTAAATAAATACTTAAAATATCAAATAAATACTTAATCTTTAGCAAATATTAATCAACTGTTGACTATGCTTTGCTATCTTGTTTTACTTTCGCTTTATAAAAACTAAACGTTAACGTTAAATAGGAGAATAAATGAAAAAATTAAGTAAATTATTACTTGCTCTTTCTTTTGTACTTTCTGTAACAACTTCAGCATTTGCAGTTACTGTAGTGTCTTGGGGTGGAGCTTACACAGAGTCACAAAAATTAGGGTATGGTGATCCTACAGCTGCAAAATTAGGAATACCTGTTAATTGGGTAGACTACACTGGTGGATTATCAGAGATTAAAGCTCAAAAAGAAGCTGGAGCAATTACTTGGGACATCATGGATGTATATGCAAAAGATACAATCATTGGATGTGACGAAGGAATTTTCCACGAATTTGATTTTGACAAAGACTTCTTGCCGGCTCCAGATGGAACGCCAGCAAGTCAAGATTTCTTTACAAGCATGCCGTCTAAGTGTGCTGTTGGAAACATCTTGTACTCTTGGAACTTTGCTTACAATGATGCAAAAATTGGAGATAAAAAACCAAAATCAATCAAAGATTTTTTTAATACTAAAAAGTTTCCAGGTAAAAGAGCAATTTACAAAGGTGCAATGTCTAACTTAGAGATCGCATTAGTTGCTGATGGAGTTAAAGCTAGCGGAGCGCAAGCTGGTGGTGACTTACTTTACAGAAAAATGGAAGGTGCTGGTATAGACAGAGCTTTAGCTAAAATTAAAAAACTTTGTACAGATCCTAACGGTGGATGTGTATTTTGGAATGCGGGAGCTCAACCACCAGAACTATTAGCTAATGGTGAAGTAGTAATGGCTACAGGTTGGAACGGCAGATTCTTTAATGCACAAATGGAGGGAACTCCACTTGTACAAGTTTGGGACGCTCAAATTCTTGACTATGAATATTTTGCATTAGTTAAAGATGGTCCTGGCTATGCTGACGGTAGTGCTATGAAAGTACTTGCTGAAATGACTAGTACAGAAGGTTTAGCAGGAAGTGCTAAGTATATTGCTTACGCTCCTTGGAGAAAATCTTCAATTGCTATTATGGAAGCTGGAGAGCCTTGGTTTAAAGATGGTAAAACTAACATGGTACCACATATGCCAACAGCTCCATCAAACTTAAAAAGCCACATTCTTATGAACCCTGATTACTGGGCAGATAACCAGGATGAGATTAATGAGAAATGGGAAGCAATGAAAGCTGGTCTATAATTTAGTTTTATAGAATAGTTTTTTATACTATATTAAAAGGGCAGTTATTTATAACTGCCCTTTTTTTATTATGAGCCAAGATCAAATTTTATCATCTGACGGAATACCTCTTGAGCAAAGCCTTAAAAAAGCAGAAAGAAAAAATAAGCTTAAGGCAGTTTTACTAGTAGCTCCACTTTTTTTATTTCTACTTATTATTTACGTCTTTCCAATTGGAGATATGCTATTTAGAAGTGTTGATGATCGTATGATCACAAAAATGCTTCCTAAAACATTTAAAGCTATGGAAAGTTGGGATGGACAAGATTTACCGGATGAGCCTGTCTATAAGGCTATATATGAAGATTTAAAATATTTAAAAGAAAATAAAACTTATGGAAAAATTATTGCAAGATTAAATTATGAAAAATCTGGTTTTAGTAGTTTAATTAAAAAAACTGTTAGAAAATTAAAGAAGATAGAAGAAGGTAATTATAAAGAACAATTCATTAAAATTCATAAAAGATGGGGTCAGCCCGAATATTTAGTTGCTTTAAGAAATGCAGCTCCCAATTGGTCATATGCAAAATATCTAAAGGGTGTGGATATGAGATTTGATCAGGATAAAAACATAGTTCAGGTAGAGGAAGACAGAAGAATTTATAAAATTTTGTGGATGAGAACAATAAACGTAGCTTTTTGGGTTACTCTTTTTTGTTTTATTCTTGCTTACCCAATTTCACATTTACTAGCAACTTTACCCATGAAATACAGTAATTTGTTAATGATTTGTGTTCTACTTCCTTTTTGGACATCATTATTAGTTAGAACTTCTAGCTGGATGGTTTTACTTCAACAGCAGGGACCCATTAATGACTTGATTGTTTGGCTTGGCCTAGCTGCAGACGATAATAGGCCCGAGCTCATGTACAATGTTATTGGTACATTTGTTGCTATGACACAAATATTATTACCTTTTATGGTTTTACCTTTGTACAGTGTGATGAAAACTATATCTCCAAGTTTGATGAGAGCAGGTAAATCATTAGGTGGAACACCACTAGTATCTTTTGTAAAAATTTATTTTCCCTTAACTATTCCAGGTATTGGTGCTGGATGTTTATTGGTATTTATTTTAGCTATAGGTTATTACATTACACCTGCACTAGTTGGAGGTGCAAGTGGATCGCTAATTAGTAATACTATTGCATATCATATGAAAAGTTCTTTAGACTGGGCTTTTGCATCTGCACTTGGAACAATGCTGTTAGTAGGGGTTTTAGCAATTTATTGGGTTTATAATAAACTAGTTGGAATAGATAATATTAAGTTAGGATAATTTATGGCTTTACCAAATCATACACCTTTAAATTATAGAATTTGGCATTACACTTATTTGACATTTTGCGGTCTAGTATTCTTTTTTTTAATTGCTCCATTGTTTGTAATTTTGCCACTTTCATTTAACGCTGAGCAATACATTCACTTTTCTGCAAAAATGTTAGCACTTGATCCAGAAGGTTTTTCATTAAGATGGTATGAAGATATGATTTTTGGAACAAAAAACCCCTGGGGATTAGCAACAAAGAATAGTTTAATTATAGCTTTCTTCGCTACAATTGGATCAACAATTCTTGGAACAGTAGCCGCCCTTGGTTTGAGTAGTAGACACATGCCTTATAAAGCAGCTTTCATGGCTTTGTTGATTTCACCGATGATTGTTCCATTAATTATTTCTGGTACTGCAATCTTTTTCTTTATGGCAAAAGTAGGATTAGCTGCAACACATACCGGTATTGTTTTATCACATATAATTTTAGGAACTCCGTTTGTTGTAATTACAGTTACAGCAACTTTATCTGGTTTTGACCATAGTGTAACAAGAGCTGCAGCAAGTTTAGGAAGTAATCCTGTAAATACATTTATGAAAATAACACTGCCTTTAATTATGCCTGGCGTAATTTCTGGTGCACTATTTGCATTTGTGACATCGTTTGATGAAGTTGTAGTTGTATTATTCTTAGCTGGATTAGAAAATACTACTATCCCGATTCAAATGTGGGTAGGATTAAGAGAACAATTAAGCCCAACAATAATGGCAGTTGCAACATGTTTAATTGTAATGTCCACTTTAATTCTGGTTACCGCAGAACTTTTAAGAAGAAGGTCTGAAAGACTAAGAGGAATTAATAGATAGTTCTAGTTTTTTCCAACTAATTTTTCATAACTAGAAGAAAGATCTTTAATCAAATCACATACTTCAAATTTATCATCTTGAATACTTCCAACAGGTGTAATCTCTGCTGCTGTACCTGTGATAAAACATCCTTTAAAACTAGAAATTTCTTTAGGAGAAATTTTTCTTTCTATTATTTTAATATTTTTTGATTTTGCTAAATCAATAACAGTTTTTCTAGTGATACCATCTAAAAATGAGTCTGGAATTGGTGTATGTAATTCATTATTTTCATCTTTAAAAAAAATATTAGCACTTGTAGCTTCAGCTATGTTGCCTTCATGATCCAACATCAACGAGTCTGTGAACCCATCTTTTTCAGCTTGATGCTTAGAAAGTGTGCAAATCATATATAAACCAGCAGCTTTACTCTCCCAAGGTGATGAATTTTGAGGTGGCCTTTGCCACTTAGAAATATTTAATTTAATACCTTTTAACTTTAATTCAGCATTGAAGTATGTTGGCCAATCCCATATTGCTATAGCTACATTAATCTTAGTATTCTGCGCAGAAACCCCCATCATTTCACTGCCTCTCCAAACAAAAGGTCTAATATATCCGTTTTGAATATTTTGATCAGAGACAAGTTTTTCAGTAGCCTCAATAATTTCATCATATGAATAAGGAATTTTCATATCTAAAATTTTAGCAGAATTGAAAAGTCTATCTGTATGTTCTTTTAATTTAAAAATTTTTGTATTGTAAACTCTTAAGCCTTCAAAAACTAAACTAGCATAGTGCATACCATGACTAATAATATGAACTCGAGCATCCTGCCAATCACATAATTCATTATTAAACCAAATTTTTCCTGATCTTTTATCGAATGGTAATTGTTGCATGTTTCAATCTTTTATACAGACTCAATAATTGTTGCAATACCCATTCCAAGCCCAATACACTGTGTAGCTAGGGCGTATTTTTTATTTTCTCTTTTTAAAAGCTGAGCTGCTTTCCCAGTGATCCTTGCTCCAGTTGCACCTAGAGGATGACCTAGCGCTAACGCACCACCATCTATATTAATTTTATGTGTGTCTATTTCTAAATCTTTAATGCATGCCAATGATTGAGATGCGAATGCTTCATTTATTTCTACAATATCAATATCCTTCATTGTTAATTTAGCTCTTGTCAGTGCTTTTTGAGATGCACCAATAGGACCTAAACCCATTGTATCAGCTTTACACCCTTGAACTGCTGTCGATACAATTCTTGCTAGTATTTCTAAATTATTATTTTTTGCATATTGTTCTTCACATATAAGTGTAGCAGCAGCTCCATCTGTAAGTGGTGAGGATGTTGCAGCTGTAACAGTCCCATTTTGATCAAACGCTAATTTTAATCCATCTAATTTTTCTTGATTACTGTTTGGTCTGATATTGCTATCTTGTGAACATTTTCCAATAGCAACAATCTCATTATCAAAATTTCCTTTTGATTGTGCTTTAGATGCTTTTTGATGACTTGATATTGCAAATTCTTGTTGTTCAGCTCTTGAAATAGAATATTGTTTAGCAACATTTTCTGCAGTGGTACCCATTGAAAAATAAACATTGGGATTTTCTTTTTCAGCAAAAGGGTATGGTATAGCATCAAAACCAGTAGTTACTCTGGTCATACTTTCAACTCCACCACAAATAAAAACTTTTCCAGATCCCATAGCTATTTTTCCTGCAGCTATATGAATACCTTCCATGGATGATCCGCACCATCTGTCTACTGTCATGCCAGATGTTTTAATATCCATATCAGTTAGAAAAGTTACTAATTTACCAATATTGAAACATTGTTCACCTGTTTGAAAGGCACATCCAACTATAATGTCTTCTATTTCTTTTTTATTAATTTTAGTTTTAGAAACAAGATTACTAACAACTTCAGCAAGTAAATTTACAGGTTTTACGTCAATCAATTCACCTTTTCTTGCCATTGTGAAAGGAGATCTTGAATAACCCGCTATAACTGCTCTAAACATAATGGGTATATATAGCTATTTAATCTGGAAATGGCAAAGATGTTATCGTCCCATTTCTTTTTTCACCATCAAGAGTTTCAATAATGACTTCGTTACCTACGTTCCAATAATCTTTTAAAATCATTGATAAACCAATATTTTTTTTAATTCTAGGAGAGAAAATACCAGATGTTATTTGTCCAATTCTTTTATTGTCCTTTGAAAATATTTTTAAAGGTTGTCCAGTTGCTGCACAAGGAGCACCATCAAAGATAATGCCCCTCATTTTTTGTATTATGCCTTCACTTTGAATTTTTGTTAGAGCTTGTTTGCCAACAAAGTCATGAGAAGCATCTGCTTTACAATACTTTTCTAGGTTGCACTCTAAAGGGTTATTCTCACCAGTAAAATCGTTTCCATATGACATTAGCCCAGCTTCAATTCTGTCAATTAGGTTTGGACAACCTGGAGAAATATTAAATTTTTTACCTGCTTCCCAAATGGTATCCCAAAGTTTTTCACCCATTTCAACTTTATCAAAATAGTTTTCATGAACTTTAAAATAAATTTCAAAACCGTCTTGTTTACTGTATCCAGATCTTGCAATAATTTGTTTTGTCCCCTCAAAGTCTATCACTCTGAAATTAAAAAATTTAATCTTTTTAATTTCATCTCCAAATATTGAAACCATTAATTCTTCTGATTTTGGTCCTTGTATTGCCAATGGATAAACATCTGGCTCTTCAATCACTACATTTAAGTTTAAACCTAACGCCAATCCTTTGGCCCACAACAAAATATCAGAGTCTGCAATTGATATCCAAAACATATCATCATCTAATTTGAGTAAAACTGGATCATTTATCATTCCAGCATTCTCGTTAAGCATTGGGATATAAAAACATTTACCTATTGTCATATCTTTTATTGAACGAGGTGTTAATTTTTGAATTAGTTTAGCAGCATCTGGACCACAAATTTGAACTTGTCTCTGACAAGAAACATCCCACATCTGAACCTCTTTACTTAGATGTAAATAATCTTCTTCAACAGTATTTTTGAAACCTTTTGGTAAAAGCATATGGTTTACTACTGTAAAATCTGAAACTCCATGTTGTTCAACTCTATTTGTATAAGGAGTTCTTCTTATTCTTCTAGACATATTTAATTTTATATTTTTTGACATAAAAAATTTTATTTTTTAGTTGTTATTGAGACCACCAAATAGAGTAACTATTAGGTGATATAATAATTGGCAAGTGATATTTTTTTTCAGGATCTTCCATTTTAAATTTGATAACTATTTCAGAAACAATTTTTTTTTCAGAAAAATAATCTGAAGTTTTACATACCATTTCATATTCACAATCACAGTCTTCTTTTGAGAGTTCAAAATCTTTTAAAATTCTTCCTCCACTATCAGTTTCGGTTTCAAAAAATATTTTTTTCTCTCCAGATACGCTTATTTGATTAATAATTACTTTAACACCACTTGCATGTGTTCCATTTACTGAATTAAGTAGGTGAGAAGATAAAGTCGCCATAAATTTATTCAATCGACGCCTTATCTCTTTTATCACTAACAGCAGCAACAATTGGACTAATGACACCTTTAGCTTTAACATTGATACATGCAGTTTTTCCGCTTTCAAGGGCCCTTTTTAATGCCGGAGCCAATTGTTCTCTTTTTGTAACCAGTTCACCATGACCACCAAAACCCTCAAAGATTTTATGAAAAGGTATATCCCTAAAGTCTGTCGCAAAATGTTTTCCACTTTCAAACAATCTTTCTTGTTGTTGTGAAATACAATCTAAACCACCATTGTTATCAATTACAACTACAATGGGTTTATTTTCTTGAAAAGCAGCTTCTATTGACAAACCTCCAGATAAAAAAGCACCGTCCCCACTTATTAAAATAACATTTGAGTTAGGGTTCGTATTTTTAGCTGAAAGCGCAAATGGCACACCAACACCTAGCATACTAAAAGTGCCGGGATGAAGAATTCCACCTATTTTTTTTCCTTTTGATCCTGCAATATTTATTGCAATTTCAGACCAAAAATGAGTATTCCCTCCATCAATCACTAACCAATCTTTTTCACCAATGGCATCTTGAACATCCAAAGCTAATTGAAGTGGATGCATTTTACCCCCATTAGTTTCAGCGTGTTTTGTTTCTTTGCTTAAGTCTTCTAAAGTTTTATCAACCCATTCTTGTTTTTTAGTCTTATTAAGATCAAACCATTCTTTACCTAAATTCCACTTATTATTTGTATTAAGTTTATTTAAAGTATCAAAAAATACACCTGGATCACATAACAGATTTAAATCGGCAGCTCTATTAAGTTCTATTTCTTCATGAGATCCATTAATACAAACAAGTTTTGTTGAGGTTGGAAATAGAGGTGGATTTCCAAAATTCATTTGATTATCTAGTCTTGCTCCAACCATCAACACCAAATCAGACTCATGTAATGCAAATTTTGATGGTGGATACTGATGTATATCAGCTAATCCCATATAGGCATTGGCTTCTTCACCAAGTAATTTTTGATGGTAAGGAATATTAAATATTGGAATATTCAAATTATTTCCTACTTCCTCTAATTTTTTTTCTGAGCCAGACCACCATACTCCATGCCCACCTATTATTACTGGTTTTTTTGATTTACATGCAAGTTCTAAAATTTCTGATAAATGTGTTGGATCAGGCCAAGCTTTTACAACAGGTTTTGTTTTATTTGAAAAAGGTCTTTCTTCAAGGCCAGCATCTTCTGAAAAAGATGAAAACATAATATCAACAGGCATACTTAAATGTACTGCACCTGGATATCCATTAGTTGCAATCCTGTATGCTTTATCTACAAATTCTCGAATTCTAGTACCATCAGTAATACTCGCACTATATTTTGTTAATGGAGCAGCAATTGCAACATCATCAATTTCTTTAAATCCACCCGAGCCTTGTCTTTTTAAACTACTTGAACCAGTTATAAATATTACAGGTGATCTTTCACCCCAAGCTTCCATCATTGATGGTACAGCATTTGCAAAACCTTCTGGGCCTACAAGACAAACTGCAGGTTTTCTAGTAATTCTGGTATGTCCGTCAGCTATGTGTCCAGCTATTTGTTCATGAGGACAATTGATTACTTCCATTTGGCATTCCATAAATCCTTCTAGTGCAGGGTTACAAAAACCTCCAGACAGAGTAAAAACATGCTGAATTCCTTTATCTTTTAATGCTCTAGCTATTAATGATCCACCTCTAATTTTTTTCTCTGACATAGTATTTAGTATTTCATATTTTGAATGAATTTTTTAGCAATTATTTCTGAAGTCACTTCGTTTATATCAGTTAAACCAACTAAACCAAGTGCAGTACTTAATTCATCTTTAATTATATCTAAAATTTTTCTTAATCCTTTTTCTCCATCAGCACCAATCCCATACATTAATGGCCTACCAAGCATTACATAATCAGCTCCTAACGCCAAAGCTCTGATGATATCACTTCCACCTCTTATTCCACTATCAAAAAGTAAAGGGAATTCTTTACCCAGTGCATTTCTGATTAAAGGTAACGCTTCGATTGCTGCAGTAGCACTATCTAATTGTCTTCCTCCATGATTTGATACTTGAATAGCATCAGCTCCTTCAGCTTTAATCTTTAAAGCATCTTCTGGAGACATAACTCCTTTAATTATTAATTTACCTTTCCACGCTCCTCTTACTCTTTTTAAGGTTTCCCAATCTGTTGCTCCTCTACTTTCACTTCTAACAAATTTATTTCCATTTTTTGACGTTTCATAGTTCATAGGCTTAGGAATACCACCTAATAAAGTTGCTAATGACCAAAGAGGATGTGTTGCAAAATCAAACATTTGTTTTGGACCAATTTTAAAAGGCACAGTAAATCCATTTTTATTATCTTTTGCTCTTCTAAATTGAATTGGAACGTCTACAGTTAGTATAGCCACTTTGTAACCTGTCTGCTCTGCTCTTTGTAAAAGTTCCATTACAAAATTTTCCTGAAAATTGTACAATTGCATCCAAGAACGACCTTCTGATAATTCATACATATCTTCTAAAGATGTTGATGATGCCATTGATACACACGGAGGTATATTGTTAACAACACTTTCTTTAGCTAACATTTTATCTGCCCCAGTCCAAGTTAAGTTACACATGCCCATTGGAGAAAAACCAAATGGCTGATCAAACTCAATATCTAAAAATTTTTTTTTGAGATTTCTATTTTCAACATTTCTTAGAACTTTTGGCTCAAGTCTTATTTGATCTAAAGCTGTACTATTAATTTCACAAAGTTTCTCATCACCTGAAGCACCATCTAAAAAATCAAACATCAACCTAGGCATTCTCTTTTTTGCTAAATTCCTTGCATCTTCGATGCTATGAATTTTTTTACTTGCAGTTATATTATTCATTTATTCTTTATATATTCTTTAAGATTAATTTTTTTATTTTTATCTAAAAAATAAGCGCTTTGATTATTTACAGTAGAATAAACTTCAGTTGGTTTTCCGTCAATAAAAACTACTGCCACACCATCATCAATAGCAATCCCTTTGGGTAATTTGTTATTTTTAATATTCATTTCAAATTCATTAATTCTTTCAATATTAGACGAGTGAGGTGTGCAACTACCTTCCAATATACTGATACCTTTTAATGGTTTAAAACCTTGACCCATAGAATCTGACAATATCCAATCAAACCAACAAACAGCACCAGCACTAACTCCAGACAATATTGTTCCTTTCTCATAAGCAATTTTAAATACTTGTTCAAAATTATTCTTTCTCCAAATTTCTAACATAAATGAAGTATTACCACCTCCAACATAAACCAAATCTTTACTGAGTAACCAATCTGAAAAACCATTTACACTTGATGTAAGATTAAAATGAGATAGTTCAGAATTACTATTATCAAATTTTTTATAAAATTTTTCTACTTTTTCATTATCATCTTTGCTGGCTGTACCTAAAAAACCAATATTGTTTTTTATTTTTTTTAATTGATTTAAAATAAAATGATCTAAACTTTCATCTGACTCTGGTGTCACCCCAACACCACCTATTGCAATTATTTTTTTTTCGATTTTGCTCATTTAATTAAATTCAAAAAATTTGAATTAATATATAGTATTTTATAAATAAAATTTCTAATGAATGATTTTATATCAAAAAAAATAGCCCCATCTGGTGTTTTGCGTGTTGGTCTCAATATGAGCAATTTTTTACTCGTTAGTAGTGAAGATGCATCGGGTTTACCAGATGGATTATCTCCAGATGTTGGAAAAAAAATTGCAAAAGAACTTAATTTAAGTTGTGAATTAATTAAATTTCCAAATCCAGGTTTACTAGCTGATGCTGTAAATGATGATAAGTGGGATATTGGTAATATAGCTTATGAGAAGGAGAGAGGTAAAACAATAGATTTTAGTGATCCTTATATAAATATTGATGCTAATTTTATATTTAGAAGTCAAAGTAATTTTAAAAGTAATGAAGAGGTAGATACACCAGGTATTAAAATAGCTGTTTTTGAGCGAAGCGCGTATGATTTATGGCTTACTGATAATTTCAAAAATGCTGAATTAGTTAGAGCATCATCAATAGAAGAATCACATAATTTATTTAGAAATAATAATGTTGACGTACTAGCTGGATTAAAATCTAAACTTGTGGATGAAATAAAAACTAACAATGATTTTAAAATGATTACAAATCCATTTACTTACATAAAACAATCTATTGGAATCAAGAAAGGTAACCCTGAAATATTAGAATTTTTAAATGAGTTTATTTTAAACCTTATTAAAGAAGGCTACATAGAACAATTATTAAAAAAACATAAAGTTCAGGATAAATTAAGTATTCCTAAAATTGATTAGTTTTTAATTCCTGACCACGGTTCAGCTTTTGTGGGTATCTTTTTATTTATACCTCTTACTATTTCACCTTTCGGATCATACATAGGTAATTTACAAAGTTCAGCTTTATGAATTTTTTCATCAGTACATTCAACATCTACTACTGTTCCGGGTCTAATGTCTGATTTATCTAATAGTACAATTCCAACCCCACAAACTTGGTAAGGAGACCATGTGCTTGATGTTATTTTTCCAATAGATTGATTATTTATTTTTATATATCTTCCTTTTTTTGCTATTCCATCAACAACTCTAATACCCCAGCTTCGGCATTCCTTATCTGCATTTAACAATGCCTTTTTGCCTATAAAGTTATCTTTTTTTAAATCAACAAAACGACCAAGTCCTACTGAAAAAGGATTAGTTTCATTTGAAAAATCCTGTCCTGCAGATAAAAGTCCAGCTTCAATTCTTCTACCTCTAAAAGATGGCGTTGCAGTAATTATCATTCCCATTTTTTTTCCATTTTCTAGAATAAGATTACCTAATTTTTCTGCATCATTCTCAGGTCTAAAATAAATTTCCCATCCTAGTTCATTCGTAAATCCAGTTCGACTAATTATTACTTTTTCATTTGCCATTGTAATTTCAACCCAATCAAAATATTTCCATGTATTTGCTATGGGTTCATCAATTAATTGATCAAGAAGTTCCATCGATTTAGGTCCTTGAATTTGACTTACAAATACATTTGGTTCTTTTATTTCAACATCAAGTCCTTCTGAATTAGCTTTATACCATGAAAGCATGTCCCCATCTGCTTGAGCGAACCAATAACAATTTTCATCAATTCTTAAAAGTAAACCATCGGTGATTATTCCACCATCATGATAACAAGCGAACTGATAAGAGCATCTTCCTTTTTTAACTTTTGAAATATCTCTTGGAAAAATTCTTTGTAATAATTTAAGAGCATCAGGACCTGAAATTTCATAAGGATGTTCTCCTGTATGTCGAAGAATAATTTCTCTTTTTGTTTTCCAATATTGTTCATCCGGTGTAGCATTTGATAATTTTTCAGTCGTTAGTCGACCAGCATAATGAGAGTATTCTGGGTCATAAGGTAGCTCTTGATAAGTCAAAGGATGAATACTCATGGTTCTTGCTAGTTCAACAGGTCGGCCACTTTCTTCTTGCTGCGGCTTGATTGAAAACCTAATATTTCTTAAAGATTTATGCATATAATTTTTTAATAAATTAAATCTGAATTTTAATCCAGTTATATCATTAATTTGAAAGCCCAAATTAGGTACAATCTATAGTTGTATTGTACATTATTATTGTTCTAAATTTTGTAAGATGTTAGCTTTTCAAAAAATAAAGAGAGGAAATTAATAATGAAAAACGTTTTTAAAACGATATCAATTTGTTTGGTATCTTTAATGGTATCATTTTCATTTGCCAATGCTTCAAGTGGAACTTTTAAACTTTCACATGATCTTGGTTTTGGAAAAGATACAAACTTAGATGCGATAACTAAGGGTAGATTATTTCAGGTAGTCATTATGACTCAAAACCGTTTAGTTAGAAAAGATCTTAAGGGAGTAACATCTGCAGAATTAGCTACAGATTGGTCTGCAAATGCAGATGCCACTGAATGGACTTTTAAACTTAGAAAAGGAGTTAAGTTTCATGATGGGTCTGACTTTGATGCTGAGGACGTAAAATATTCTTTGATGAGAGTAAAAGATCCTGAAATTGGTTCACCTGCGAAAAAAAGCTTGAGCGTTGTAACAGACATTGAAGTTGTTGATTCTCATACTGTTAAAATGAAATTAAACACTTCTTTTGCTGATTTTCCACTTAACTTGACTGATTACAGATTGAGAATGATTCCATCTGGATCAGGAGACACTATTGGAAAAACAGGAATTGGAACTGGTCCTTTTATTGTTGAAAAATTTGATGCAGAAGGAACCACAATTCTAAAAGCTAATCCAAACTATTGGGAAGGTGCACCTGGACTTGCTGAAGTTCACGTAATCGCGATACCTGATGGTGAAGCTAGAGTTCAAGCTCTTTTGACTGGTCAAATTGATATGAATAGGTATGTACAATTTAGTCAGAAAAAAATCTTTGATGGTAATTCTAAATTTAAAACTTCAGTAATACCAACTGGTAACTGGAGAGGTATGGTTATGAATACGGAACGTGCTCCATTTGATAACCCTAAAGTTAGAAAAGCTGTTAGACTAGCTGTAGACAGACAAGAACTTGTTGATACTGTAATGGGTGGTGAAGCAGTAGTATCATGCGATACACCTGTAGCTCCAACTGACCAATATCGTCATAACATGAGTTGTAAACAAAACATTGCTGAAGCGAAAAAACTTCTTAAAGAAGCTGGATATCCAAATGGTATCGAAATGGTAATTCACGTTTCAACAAAAGAACCTACTTGGCCAACTATTGCAGAAGTGATTCAGCAACAAGTTGCTAAAGCAGGTATCAAAGTTGATATCAAAATGACACCATCAAAAAGTTACTGGAAAGAAACTTGGATGAAAAAAGATGTTGCAATGACACGTTGGAATGAAAGATCTGCAGATAGTGTTCTTCATGAAGTTTATCACAGTAGTGCTAAATGGAATGAGTCATACTACAAGAGTTCAGACTTTGATAAAAATCTTGCAGATGCTAGAGGTGAGCTTAATTTTAAAAAAAGAAAAGCTCTTTACGAAAAAGCACAACATACTTTATGGGAACAATCTGGAACTATGATACCTTACCATGTATCTAAACTAGTTGTTACAAGCTCAAGAGTTAAAAACCTTGATGATGTTGAGGTTTTTTCAATTCAATGGCACAAAGTCAAAGTAGATTAGTATAAAACTTATATTATACAGGCCACAATGTGGCCTGTATAATTACTTTCATTTATAAATAATTAATTTTAAAATTTGGGTTAATAATTTTAATTATGTTTTTTTTAATTTTTAAAAGATTTGTCTTAGGTTTAGTAACCTTATTTATAGTATCTTTGATAACATTTATTGGTGTTGAAATATTACCTGGGGATGCTTGTACTTCTTATTTAGAAAGAGAAGCTTTTGGTGAAGCTTTGGCTGCATGTATTAAAAGACTAGGATTAGATGTTCCAGCACATGAAAGATATATATCATGGGCATATAATGTTATTCAGGGAGATTTTGGTTATTCACTGAGTGGCCAAATGCAAATTAATGAGGTCTTAGGACCAAGAATAAAAAATTCACTAGTTCTTGCTTCTGCAGCAATAATTATTGGTATCCCATTAGCTTTAATATTAGGAATAATCACAGCTCTTTGGAGAGATAAAATGCCAGATATTATAATTTCTACTGTTGCAATATTTTCAATGACTATTCCAGAATTTATAAGCGCTACTTTATTAATACTAATAGTAGCAATTTGGCTAGAGTGGTTACCTGGCATAGTAATTGTACCTACAGATGTTACTTTTTTTGAGTTACTACCAAATATTATTTTACCAGTGATAGCAATTGCAATGATAATGACTGCACATATGGCTCGAATGGTTCGTTCAAGTGTTATTCAAGTAATGGCAAGTGATTATATTCAAATGGCAATATTAAAAGGAGTGCCATATTGGAAAATGGTTTTTAAACATGTGTTACCAAACGCATTGTTACCTGCAATTAATGTTGTTGCTTTAACTATTGCTTGGCTGTTGGGTGGAGTAGTTGTGACTGAAGTGGTATTTAATTATCCAGGACTAGGAAGATTAGTAATTGAATCGATATCCAATAGAGATTTACCAGTTGTTCAAGCTTTAGGAATCATTCTTGCATCTATTTACGTCAGTATAAATTTTATAGCTGACTTATTAACATTAATGTTAAATCCAAGATTAAAGACATTACAAACTAGAAAATAAAAAATGGAAAACTCAAAAAATACATTTCATGAAAATCCCAAAAGTTCTCTAGAAAAAGTTTTAGATATAATATCTACAATGGCCTCGAAACCATCAGGGTTTATTGGGTTAGCAATTTTAATTTTTCATGTAACTTTAGCTATAACTAGTCCGTGGTTTGCACCTTATGATTATAAAGCAATTAATCCTACGTTAATGTTAAATGCACCATCGTCAGAATTTTGGTTTGGAACTGATAGTTTGGGTAGAGATGTTTTTACTAGAACAATTTTAGGAGGTAGAACTGCACTTACCATAACATTCTTTGGATCAATTATTGCTTTACTTTGGGGAGGTCTTTTAGGAATTTTTTGTGGTTTAGTAGGTGGAAGAATTGACGATGTAGTGATGAGGATAGTAGATGCATTTTTATCAATACCCTGGATCTTGGCTATGCTTTTGATAGTTTCACTTCTAGGAACAACCACTGAAGTATTAATACCAGCCCTAGGTTTTTTTTATGGAAAAGGAATTGTTCGAGTTGCTAGAGCAGCTACTCATGATGTTATAGCAAAAGATTTTATTGTTTCTGCAAAAGCTAGAGGCCATAGCAATCTTTCAATTATTTGGAATGAGATATTACCAAATGTAAGAGATGCTATTTTAGTTGAAGGAGCAATGAGATGGTCTTGGATGCTTCTTGGATTTAGCTCATTATCTTTTTTGGGATTTGGGGTGAGCCCTCCAACTCCTGATTGGGGATTAATGATATCTAATGCTAGAGGATTAATGTCTTTTGCATGGTGGGCAGTAATTGCGCCTATTGTTGGATTAAGCTCATTAATTATTGGTATAAATTTAACCGCTGATGCTTTTGCTAAGGCTTTAGGAATTGATAGATCAACAAAAGCCCCTGTTTAAATTATGAATACTAATATTCAAGAAATTAAAGATTTATCTATTGGCTTTAAAAGTCAAAAAGGTGAACAAATCTCTATTCTTAGAAACATAACTACTAATATTAGAAAAGGTGAAACTGTTGGGATAGTAGGTGAGTCAGGATCTGGAAAAAGTACACTTGCACTTGCGATGATGGGCTATATTAAACATGGCCTTTTTACTACTGGTGGAGAATGTTTATTTAAATCTCAAGATTTACTCAGTCTAAATAACAAGGAATTAGAGGATATTAGAGGCAGAAAAATTGCAATGATCCCACAAAACGCTGGCCAAGCATTAACACCTAATCTTAAAATTGGTTATCAAATTGAGGAAGCGCTTAAACTACATACAGATTTTAGTAAAGTTGAAAGGGAGCAGAAAATTTCAGAATTATTAAATCAAGTCAGACTTCCATCACCAAAAATAATGGCACTCAGATACCCTCATGAACTTTCAGGAGGACAACAACAAAGAGTTGCAGTTGCTATGGCTTTAGCTGGTAACCCAGAATTATTATTATTAGATGAGCCAACTACTGGTTTAGATGTAACAACTCAAGCACATGTTTTGGAACTTTTAAAAGATATAGCAAAAGATACTGGTACATCGATGGTTTATGTAAGTCATGATCTTGGAGCAATAGCCCAAGTTTGTGACAGAGTGATTGTAATGTATGCAGGTGAAATTGTACTTGAAGGACCGGTTAGAAAAATTTTAAAAGAACCTATCCATCCATACACTTATGGATTATTAAAATCAATTCCAAAACTTTCTCTATCAGGGCTTCCTGATTCAATGCCAGGCAGCCAACCGCAACCAGGTAACATTGGAAGTGGGTGTAGTTTTTATGATAGATGTAATTTTTCAAGCGATGAATGTAAAGTTAAAGTGCCTGAATTAGAATATTTATCTGAGCTAGATACTAGTGTTAGATGTTTTAATCACTCTGAATTAGTTTCAAAAACTAGTGAACAGAAAATAACAAACGACTTAAAAAATAAAATAACTATAGATGAAATTTTAGATTTAAAGGATGTTTCTATATCTTATGCAAAACAAGGTATTATCGATCAATTCTTAAACAAAGTGACCGATACTAATCCCACCGTCAAAGATATAAATATTAATATTAATAAAGGAGAAACTATAGCATTAGTTGGAGAGTCTGGCAGTGGTAAATCTACAATTTTAAAATCTATCGCTGGGTTATTAAAAACTAAAGATGGGTATATAAAATTTGATAAAGAAAAATTGTTATCTGGTGATTTAAAAAAAAGAAATTCAGAACATTTAAGATCTATTCAATTAATTTTTCAAAACCCAGACGAGTCTTTAAATCCAAATCATACAGTTGAGCAAATACTTTCCCAACCTTTAAAACTATATTTTGGTTTGACAGGTAATAAACTTAAATCGAGTATTGCCGAATTACTTGAAAAAGTAAGACTTGGAGCTTTTTATATGAGCAGATATCCTAGACAATTATCTGGAGGAGAGAAACAAAGAATAGCTGTTGCAAGAGCATTTGCAGCAAGACCAGATATTATTTTATGTGACGAAGTAACTTCAGCTTTAGATGTATCTGTACAAGCCGCTGTATTAGATTTATTACAAAAATTAAAAGAAGAGTTAGGTACAACCTATGTGTTTGTTTCTCATGATCTTGCGGTTGTGAAAGCTATTAGCGATAGAGTTGCTGTTTTATATCAAGGAAGATTGTGTGAAATTGGTCCATCAAAAGATGTATATCAATTTCCATCTCACCCTTATACAGAAGTTTTAATCGGTGCAGTTTTAGAGCCAGATCCAGATATAAGACCAAAACTAGTAGCTGAAGATATAGTTGAGGAAAAACCACCTGAAATTGGCTGTTCTTTTCAAGGAAGGTGCCCAAGAATTATTGGAGATAAATGCAGAAATGAAACTCCACCATGGCAAATTGGAGATAACGGTAATGCAATCCGATGTCATATTAATATTGAAGAATTAAAAATTCAACAAAGCTAATGTTGAGACGATTTATTTATTTCAAGTTTGATTTAATTTTAATATAAGATCATTCTAATTTTATGAATATCAAAAAAGTTGTAGTTATCGGATCAGGGACAATGGGAAGTGGGATTGCAGCTCATTTGTGTAATGCAAATGTTCCTGTTACTTTACTAGACCTAACTACAGAGATAAGTGAGCAAGCAAGGGAGAGAATAAAAAAATCAAGACCCCCTCTTTTAATTGATAAGTCAAAAATTGATAATATTAATGTTGGAAATATTAATGATGATTTTAAAGTTGTTAATGAAGCAGACTGGATTGTCGAAGCTGTTGTTGAGAGAATAGATATCAAACATAACATTTATGAAAAAATTTTTAAAAAGAGAAAAGCTGGATCAATCATATCATCAAATACATCTTCAATACCTATAAGTGTACTTTCAGAAAAACTATCGGCTGAAGATAAAAAAGATTTTTGTATAACTCATTTTTTTAATCCTGTTAGATATATGGATTTACTTGAAATTGTTAAAAGTGAAAATAACGATTTAAATAAAATTGACACTCTTAAAAAATTCTGTGAAATTAGTTTAGGAAAAGGTGCAATAGTTTGCAACGATACCCCAGGCTTTTTAGGAAACAGAATAGGAGTTTTTGCAATGCAAATCGCTATGACAGAAGCATTTAAAATGAAAATGTCTATAGAAGAGGCTGACGCTGTTTTTGGAAGACCAATGGGAATACCTAAAACAGGAGTATTTGGTTTATATGACTTAATTGGAATAGATTTAATGGCTGATGTTTTGAAAAGCTTTATTAAAGAACTTCCTCAGTCAGATGAATTCCAAGAAGTTGCAAAAGAAATACCACTAGTCAAAAAATTAATTGAAACTGGTTATACAGGACGTAAAGGCAAAGGTGGCTTTTATAGAATGAATAAAGTTGATAATAAAAAAATTCTTGAAGCAATTAATTTAGAAACTGGAGAATATCATCCAACACAAAAAATTAATATAAAGTCTGACAAAGTAGATCTAAAAGCTTTAATCAATAGAGATGACAAATACGGTGAATACGCTTGGTCAGTTATTTCAAAAATTATTAATTATGCCTCTTCTCTAGTTCCAGGTATTACAGATGAATTTAATGATATTGATGAAGCAATGAGACTTGGGTTCAACTGGAGCAAAGGACCATTTGAAATGTTAGAGGAAATTGGTGTTGCTAATTTTTTCGATAAATTTCAAAATTATGAAGGAAATAAATTTTTAGAAAATTTATCCAAAACAAAAGATGAAAAATTTCATGGAATAAGACAAAAATATACTGACATTGAAACTTTAGGAAAAGTAAAAAAAACAGCAACCAATATTGATGGTAATAGCTCAGCATCTATTTATAGATTTGATGACTATAATATTGTTGAATTTACCACTAAAGCAAATGCGCTAGATTATGACTCAATGGAGGCTTTAAAAAAAGCTACTGATAAGCCATTAATAATTATTAATGAAAGTATGCAATTTTCTGCAGGTGTTAATTTAAGCTATACAATGGAATTTGCTAATAAAGGTGACTTTAAATCCATAGAAAAATTTGTGGGGTACTTTCAAGAGACATGCAAACATTTAAAATATTCTGACCATCCAGTTGTATCTGCTCCCTCAGGTTTAACTCTTGGTGGAGGATTTGAGGTTATGGTCCAAAGTAATTTCGTGGCATCTCATACAAATATTGTAGTCGGACTAGTTGAAGCTATTGTTGGATTAATACCTGCTGGAGGTGGATGTAAAGAAATGTTAGCAAGATGGCTTGATACAGAAGAAGCTAAAAATGATCCTCATTATGCACCATTGAAAGTATTTGATATTATTGGTTATGGAAAAACAGCAACTTCTCCCGTTGAAGCTGAACCCATGAAGTATTTAAAACCAGAAGATAAAAAAATAATGAATAGAAATAGTCTTTTGGAAGTAGCAAAAGACATCTTAAAAAATAATAAAGATTTTAAAGCACCCTTAGAGACAAAATTTAATCTTCCAGGTAAAGCTGTCAAAGAAGAAATGAATAAAATTTTAGAAAAACTTTATAATGAAAAAGTTATTCTCGATCATGGTTTGTTGGTTGCTCAAGAACTATCGCATGTTTTAAGTGGAGGAGATACCACAATTGATAAGACTTTGTCAGAGGATGATTTATATAAATTAGAGTTAGATGCTTTTATGAAGTTAATTGAAACTGAGAAGACTCAAGATAGAATTAAACACACTTTAGCTACTGGCAAACCTTTAGTTAACTAATTAATTCCATACATTCTAATTGTATTAATAAAATCTGGTCTTAATACATATTCAGACCGATGAGAATATTTAATTTTTTCTAAAATTTTTATTCCATAAATTACTTTTCCAATAGGTGTATATTCACCTTCAAACAAAGGTTCGTCATCAAGAATGATAAAGAATTGACTATCTTCAGTATTATATTTTAAGGTTCGCGCTAGACCAACACTTCCTTTTCTATAATCAAACTCTGCATCAATTTCTGAATTAATTGTTCCAAGACCAGATTTTCCAGTACCTATTTTTCCGTAATCTAATTTATTTTTTTTACCATACTCTAGATCTCCCGCTTGCACTAATTTATGTTTAATTACTCGATGAAATGCAACGTTATCATATGAATTTGTTTTTATTAATGTCTTGAATCTTTCAACTGCTTTTGGAGATACTTCTGGGTAGAGTTCAATAATTACATTTCCACATTCAACATTAAGTACAACAATATTTTCTGGCTTATCAAAGTTAATTGTTTGTGGATTGAAATCTTTAACAAATAAACATTTATTTTTAATTATTATTGTAAAACCTAATACAAAAATTGCTAATATTAAAAGAAAAATGAGTATTAATTTTTCAGATAAGGTTACTTTAACTTTTTTAATCATCAAAAATTAAAAGTAGCATCAATCTCATTTATCTTTTCTTTTATAAATTCAACTTTTTTATTTAGTATATTATCGTTAGTGTCTTGATATTTATTTGTTATTAAGTGAGAGAAAACTTCAGCCATATCCTCGGAGGGTATTGTTTTTGAATATTCAGTGAAAAAACCATTAGTTTTTTGGTAGGTATCAAGCCCTAATTTCTTAGAACAAGTAGAGCAATCAGCATATTCAAAATTTTTATTATTAAATGATTTCCACTCTTCTTCATTAAAAAGATCTTTAAATCCGTCATTTATGACATGAAATAACTCATGATGAATTACTCTTTCAAAATATTTTTCGTTAAACTCAAGATCAATAATAAGAGTTTTCATCAAATGATCAGGAATACCTGCGGTATTTATTCCTGAAATTGATAAATTTTCACACATTACAATATATTTAAGATTAATTTTTTTTAAAAATTGTTTTGAATATCTATTTAAATTTTTTGAAATTATTTTGTATTTTTCATCATAAGTTTGATTATTAGAATTTGTGCAAGATATATTTTTATGAATACCAAGCTTAAAAGGTTTTTCAGCATAAAAATATTTTAGGTTGTTTGGTGTTTTTAATTCGTAAATTTCTAAATTTGGAATTTTTATTAAATTATAAATTGTATTTGCCTTTACTGGAGTTATTAAAATAAAAAATAGTAAAATTAGCTTAAAAATCCTCATAATCTAAATTTAGATGATATTCGATTTAAAAAGAATGTGGTACATTTTGTTTATAAATGAAAAAAGAACGTAATAAAAATCCAATTCAACCTGTAAGTGGAACTAAAGTTCCAAGATTTGCAGGACCATCAACATTTGCAAGACTACCAGAGTTAAGAGATGTTGAAAGTTGTGATGTAGCAATTGTAGGTATCCCATTTGATGCGGGTACAAGTTATCGACCAGGTGCAAGATTTGGCCCACAAAGTATTCGACAAGCTTCACGTCATTTAAGAACAAATTTTCATCCAAGTTATGACGTTGAACCTTTTAAAGTACAACAAGTAGCAGATGCTGGTGACATTACTTGTAACCCTTTCAGTATTGATGAAGCAATAAAACAAATAGAAGTTGGAGCAACCGACTTATTAAATAAAGTAGGAGGTATTATTAGTTTAGGTGGAGATCATACAATTGCAGTACCACTACTTAGAGCAATTAATAAAAAATGTAATGGACCGGTTGCATTAGTTCATTTTGATGCTCATCTTGATACTTGGGATACTTATTTTGGTGCCCCATACACACATGGCACTCCTTTTAGAAGAGCAAGAGAAGAGGGATTATTTTTAGACGATGCTTCTATGCATGTTGGTATCAGAGGTCCACTTTATAGTAGAGATGATATTAAAAATGATGAAAGTTTTGGATTTAAGATAATTCATTGTGATGAATTTCAAACAGAGGGAACAGATAAAATTGCAGAAAGAATTAAAAAAAGAGTCGGTGATAACCCTTTATATTTATCAATTGATATTGATGTTCTTGATCCAGCTTTTGCGCCTGGAACAGGCACACCAGAGATTGCAGGTATGACAACTAGAGAAATGGTTAATGTTCTAAGAGGATTATCTGGATTAAATTTAGTATCAGCAGATGTAGTTGAAGTTTCACCTGCTTACGACCATGCTGAAGTTACTTCACTTGCAGCTGCAACAATCGTATACGAACTTACAAATTTATTTGCAAAATCATAAAGAAAGGATAGTTTCTCAAAATGTTAGATCAAAAAAAATTTTATATTAACGGTGAATGGGTTTCTCCCAAAAAACCAAATGACTTGACGGTAATTGATCCATCAACCGAAGAGGAGTGTGCAGTAATATCTTTAGGTGGAGCTGAAGATGTAAATGATGCAGTAAGTGCAGCAACAAAAGCTTTTGAAACATGGGCTTTTTCCTCAAAAGAAGAAAGACTAAAATATCTTGAAGCTCTTTATGTACTTTATAAAAAGAGATGGGCCGATATGGCTAAAGCTATATCTTTAGAAATGGGTGCGCCAATTGATTTTTCAACTCAATTACAAGCTGGAACTGGTGCTAGTCACATTAAGTCTTATATCAAAGTTTTAAAAGAATATAATTTTGAAAAAATTTTAGGTGATCATGCTCCCAATAATAATATTTTGCATGAGCCAAAAGGTGTTTGTGCTTTAATTACTCCTTGGAATTGGCCAATGAATCAGACTTGTTTAAAAGTAATTCCTGCAATTGCAGCAGGATGTACGATGGTTTTAAAACCTTCAGAAATTGCACCATTATCTTCAATGATTTTAGCAGAGATGATTGATGAAATAAAATTACCAAAAGGTGTTTTTAATTTAGTAAATGGAGATGGAGCTGTAACTGGAAACGCCTTAACAAGTCATCCAGATGTAAATATGATTTCATTTACAGGATCAACTAGAGCAGGAGCTTTAATTTCACAAAATGCAGCGAATGATTTTAAAAGAGTTAGTTTAGAATTAGGAGGAAAGGGTGCCAATATAATTTTTAAAGATGCTGACGCTGAGGCAGTTGAAAGAGGCGCTTTAAGATGTTTTAGAAATACGGGGCAATCTTGTAATGCACCTACCAGAATGTTAGTTGAGAAATCTATTTATGATGAGACTGTTGAAAGAGTAAAAAACTTTGCTAATTCAATGAAAGTTGATGTTGCAACTAAAGAAGGTGATCATATTGGACCTGTTGTATCAAAAACTCAATTTGATAAAATTCAATCCTTAATTCAAGTTGGAATTGATGAAGGTGCAAAATTAGTTGCTGGAGGAACGGGTAAACCTGATGGTTTAGATAAAGGATATTTTGTAAAACCTACAGCTTTTGCAGATGTAAATAATCAAATGCAGATTGCAAGAACTGAAATTTTTGGACCTGTTTTATCGATTATACCATTTGAAACTGAGGAAGAAGCAATTTCAATTGCAAATGATACTCCTTATGGACTTTTAAACTTTATCCAAACTCAAGATCAAGAAAAAGCCAATAGAGTTGCAAGAAGACTTAGATCTGGAATGGTTGATATTAATGGTGCAGGTTTAGCACCAGATGCACCTTTTGGTGGATACAAGCATTCAGGTATTGGACGTGAAGCTGGCAAACTTGGCTTAGAGGAATTCCTAGAAGTTAAAGCTGTTAGTGGTTGGAATAATTAATTAACAATAGAATTATTTTTAATCCCATCCAAAAGGTTAATACATTTTTTGAGTTCATCTAGAACTATAAATTCATCAATTTTATGTGCTTGTTCAATTGATCCTGGTCCACAAACAACAGTGCTAATTCCAATTTCCTGATACAACCCAGCTTCAGTTCCAAAAGAAACGACTTGTCTAGAATTATCACCAGTTAAACTTGAGATAAATTCACAAGCATCTGATTTATCTTTTCTATCAAATCCAATTATTTCTCCTATAATTTTTTTTTCGATTGAGGCATTAGTAAAAACTTTTTTCATATCTG
This sequence comes from Candidatus Pelagibacter sp. HTCC7211, assembly GCF_000155895.1. Taxonomy (NCBI): domain Bacteria; kingdom Pseudomonadati; phylum Pseudomonadota; class Alphaproteobacteria; order Candidatus Pelagibacterales; family Candidatus Pelagibacteraceae; genus Candidatus Pelagibacter; species Candidatus Pelagibacter sp. HTCC7211. The sequence goes on along the minus strand of NZ_DS995298.1, from coordinate 1,242,459 downwards.
GAAGTAAAACTTCATTTGCATATTTATCTATTTCTTGATTTAAAAATATACCATCTTCTTTTACAACAGGTCTTGTTTCCCAATTAACATGGCATTTGTCTGCTATTACATTGTGAGCTATACCGCCAAATATTCCACCAATAGATAAAGTAGAGTGTGGAGGATCAAAAATTGAGTCTTGAGGCACTCTCTCTTTAAGTTTTTTTCTTAATTCAATTAATTTATTTACATATCTTGATGCATATTCAACAGCACTTACACCTTTATGAGGTGCTGAACTATGACCTGCTAAACCTTTAAAATATGTTGTATATTCATAACATCCTTTATGAGCATCAATAATTTTCATGTTAGTTGGTTCTCCAACTATACAAATACCGTCTTTAATATTTCTTCTTTTCAATTCTTCTATTAATATAGGAGCTCCTATACATGCTGTTTCTTCATCAAAGGTAAAAGAAAAATGAATGTCTCTATCTAAATTAGATTTTGAGTAAATAGGCGCATAAGCTAAAGCACATGCAATAAAACCTTTCATATCGCATGAACCTCTTCCATATAATTTATCTTCTCTTATTGTTGCAGTAAAAGGATCTGAGCTCCAACCTTTTGAAACTGGAACAACATCAGTATGTCCTGATAAAATTATTGGTTTTTTATTATTTGAATTTTTTGCTTTAAGAGTTGCAAATAGATTTACTCTTTTTTTTTCATCATCATATGTTCTAAAAGAAGTAGCACCTAATTTTTTTAAGATATCATCACAGTAATCAATTAAAGCAGTGTTATCTTCACCAGATATAGTTTTGAAACCAATTAGGTCTGTTAAAATTTTAATAGAATTATTATATAAAAGTTCTGAATTATTTTCTGTACTCATATTTTTCATCCATTATATATTAATTATATGAAAGAACAAATTACATATGATATTTTTGACAAAGTGGACATTCGTGTTGGAACAGTTATCTCTGTTAAGAAAAATGAAAAAGCTAGAAAACCATCACTAGTTGTTGAAGTTGACTTTGGTGAAGAGATTGGAATTAAACAATCATCTGCTCAAATTACTCATTATTACAATGAAGAAAATCTCAAAGGAAAACAAGTAATTGGAGTATGTAATTTTGCTGAAAAAAATATTGCTGGTGTTGTGTCTCAAGTATTGATTTTAGGATCTATAGATAAAGAGGGAAAAGTTATATTAGTTCATCCATCTCAAAAGTCAGAGAATGGTTTACCAATTGCTTAATAATGCATCCAGAAATTTTATCAATTACGTTGTTTGGAATAGTTGCTGCATTCACGCCCGGACCAAATAATTTTGTAGCATTTTATTCTGGATTTAATTTTGGAATTAAAAGAACACTTCCGCATATTATTGGAGTTACTTTAGGCTTCCCCTTTCTTTTATTATGTTTAGCTTTAGGGTTAATAAATGTATTTAAATTATATCCACTAGTTCAAGAGATACTAAAATATCTTGGAACATTATTTTTAATTTATTTAGCTTATAAGATTTCATTTTCAGGATCTACAAAACAAGAAAACAAAAATAAAAATCCTGTCAAATTTATAGAAACTTTTATTTTTCAATTTTTAAATCCAAAGGGAGTGATTGCGGCAGTAATTGTTGTTTCTACTTATATAAATCCAGGAGAGAACTTTGTGAATTATACGACTCAAATTCTTGTTCTTGCATTACTAGTTTCGGTCACAAGTATTACCCTTTGGACGTTTATGGGTAAATTTCTTAGGAAATTTGCGACAAATCAGAAATTTATTAATTATTTTAATTATGTTATGTCACTGCTTCTTTTATTAAGCATAATAACTTTTTATTTATAATATGACACCGGGTACAAAAAATTCTTATAATACTCTAAAAAATATCTCAATCGATAATAAAGAATATAAATATTATTCTTTAAAAGAAGCTGAACAAAACGGCCTAACTGGCATTTCTAAACTTCCTAAGTCGTTAAAGGTTTTATTAGAAAATCTTTTAAGATACGAAGATGATCTATCGGTAAACAAAAACCAAATTAATTCAATTAAAGAATGGTTAAAATCAAAAAAATCAAATACTGAAATTGCATATCGACCTGCTAGAGTTTTACTTCAAGATTATACAGGTATTCCCGCTGTTGCTGACTTAGCCGCAATGAGAGAGGCAGTAAAAGATAAAAACAAAGATCCAAATACAATCAACCCATTATCAGCAGTTGATTTAGTAATAGATCACTCGGTACAAGTTGATAAATCAGCTAATTCAGATTCTTTTGAAAAAAATGTAGATATTGAGTTTGAGAGAAATGGTGAAAGATACTCTTTTTTAAAATGGGGACAACAAGCATTTAATAATTTTAGAATAGTTCCTCCAGGAACAGGAATTTGTCACCAAGTAAATTTAGAATATCTTTCAAAAGTTGTTTGGACTGAAGAATTTGAAGGAGAAAAATATTTATTCCCAGATACATTAGTTGGCACAGATAGTCATACAACTATGGTCAACGGATTATCAGTACTAGGTTGGGGTGTTGGTGGAATTGAAGCAGAAGCAGGAATGTTGGGCCAACCTATATCAATGTTAATACCAGAAGTAATTGGTTTTGAAGTAAAAAATAAAATGCCTGAAGGCACAACAGCTACAGATCTTGTTTTGACAGTTGTAAAAATGTTAAGAGATAAAGGTGTGGTTGGTAAATTTGTTGAATTTTATGGAGTAGGTTTAAAAAATCTAACATTAGCAGATAGAGCTACAATTGCAAATATGGCGCCTGAGTATGGGGCTACATGTGGATTTTTTCCAATAGATGATGAAACCTTAAAGTATTTAAAATTCTCAGGAAGAGATCAACATACTGTAGATATTGTTGAAAAATATGCAAAAGAACAAGGCTTATGGGCAAGCAATGAAATAGAATTTACAGATACTATATCTTTAGATATGTCTACAGTTGTTCCTACAATTTCAGGACCTAAAAGACCACAAGACAAAGTTTTATTAACAGAGGCAGCAACTTCATTTAAAAAAGTTTTTGAGGAAGCAACAAGTAGAAAAAATCAATCTATCTCAAAAGTTTCTGATACAGATTATGAAATTAAAGATGGATCAATTTTAATAGCAGCGATTACTTCCTGCACTAATACATCTAACCCTAACGTATTAATTGGTGCTGGATTACTTGCAAAAAAAGCTGTTGAATTAGGATTAAAAGTAAAGCCATGGGTAAAGACTTCATTAGCACCAGGTTCACAAGTAGTTACTGATTACTTAGAAAAAGCTGGATTAAACACTTACCTTGATAAACTTGGTTTTAATTTAGTGGGTTATGGATGTACGACCTGCATTGGTAATTCAGGTCCGTTACCTGAAAATATTGTTGATGCTATCCAAAAAGAAAATATATACGCAGTATCAGTCTTATCAGGAAATAGAAATTTTGAGGGACGAATTTCTCCACATATTAAAGCTAATTATCTAGCTTCGCCTCCATTAGTAGTAGCTTATGCTTTAGCAGGTCATATGGAATTTGATCTTTATAAAGATGCTCTGGGTAAAGACAAAGAGGGAAATAGTATTTATTTAAAAGATATTTGGCCGACTAATGAAGAAATAGAAGATACTTTGAAACAATCTTTAAATGCTGAAATGTTTATTAAAAGATATTCAAATGTTTCTGAAGGACCTAGTCAATGGCAAAAAATTAAAACAGAAGAAAGTAGTATTTATAATTGGGATGAAGGATCAACTTATGTAAAGAAACCACCATTCTTTGATAAACTTTCTGATCAACCAGAGGGATTTAAACCAATTAAAGATGCAAGACCTTTATTAATTTTAGGAGATATGGTTACTACAGATCACATATCACCAGCAGGAAATATTCAAAAAGATAGTCCTACAGGAGAATATTTTATGGAGCACCAGATTCTACCAAAGGATTATAACTCATATGGATCAAGAAGAGGAAATCATGAAGTAATGATGAGAGGAACATTTGCAAATATCAGAATTAGAAATGAAATGGCTCCAGGAACTGAAGGTGGATTCACAAAATTATATCCTGAAGAAAAAGTGTTACCTGTATATGATGCCGTTGTGGAATATAAAAAAAGAGGAACAGATTTAGTCGTTATTGGTGGAAAAGAATATGGAACAGGATCCTCTAGGGACTGGGCTGCAAAAGGAACTAAATTATTAGGTGTTAAAGCAGTAATTGCTGAAAGTTTTGAACGAATTCATAGGTCTAATTTGATTGGAATGGGAATTTTACCATTACAATTTAAAGATAATATTAATAGAAAAAATTTAAATTTAGTTGGATCTGAATTAATAAGTGTTATTGGTTTAGAAAAAGGCGTTAATCCATCTGATGAAGTAAGTTTAGAAATCAAATATGCATCTGGTGATATTAAAAAAATTAAAACTTTATGCAGAATTGATACTAAAAATGAATTAGAATACTATAAAAATGGAGGCATACTTCAATACGTATTAAGAAATATGATTTAATTATGGATGAAGAAATTTCAATTATAAATAGCAACACAAGAAACGAAAGAGTAAGAAATTTTTTTGTTAAAAATAAAAGTAAAATTATTGTAATTTTGCTTGCTATAATGATTGTTCTAATAGCAGCATATAGTTTTGATAAATATAAAACTAATCAAAAAATAGAAATTTCAAATAAATTTAATTCGACGACATTAATGCATTCAGATAAAAATAAAGAAAGCACGATAAAAAATTTAGTAGAAATCATCAATAAAAAAGATCCTACTTACTCTCCGTTATCACTATACTTTATTCTAGATAAAAAACTTATTTCTGATCGTGCTAAAATAAATGAATATTTTGATCTATTAATTGAAAATACACCACTTGATAAAGAAATAAATAATTTAGTAATTTATAAAAAAGCATTATTTAATGCAGATCAAGCTCAAGAGAGTGATTTGCTTAATATTTTAAATCCATTAATTAATTCTGAAAGTGTGTGGAGATCCCACGCATTGTATCTGATGGCTGAGTTTTTTTATTCAAAAGATCAAAAGCAAAAATCAAAAGAATTTTTCAATCAAATCATCAGTTTAGAAAACCCTAATTCAGATATAAAATTACAAGCTGAAAAAAGATTGAACAGAGATTTGAGTGACTAGAGTAATTATTTTAATAATATCATTGATTTTATTAAATCATTGTTCATTTAATGAAAATTCACGTATTTGGAAAGATAAAGAAAAAAAATTAGAACCAGTAAAAAATATTAAAAAGGTTTTTTCAGAAGAAAAAAAGATTTCCTCAGAGTTTAACCAAGAACTAAAATTAGATTTAACGAAAATTAAAACTAACAACAGAATTATAGATAACAAAAATAATTATGGTGCTCAAAAATATAGTGGTTTGTTAAAAAAGATTGGGACATATAAATTTGGAAAATTTGAAGAGATTAACCAGTTAAATTTTAAACCAGTTTTTTTAGAAAATGGTCTAATATTTTTTGATAAAAAAGGTTCAATAATCAGGTACAATAATAATAAAAAAGTATTATGGAAAAAAAACCATTATTCAAAAGCAGAAAAAAAGCAAAAACCTAAATTAAACTTTGGATTAGACGCTAAAAATTTATTAGTTACTGATAGTATAGCAAAATATTATTCAATAAATATTAATTCAGGGGAATTAAATTGGTCTAAAAATAATACTTACCCTTTTAATTCTGATATTAAAAAACATAAAGATAAATTTTTTGTTATTGATTATAAAAATACTTTAAGATGTTATGAGATAAAAACCGGCAATGAATGTTGGAACTTAAAAACTGAGGACTCTTTTACTATCTCTAATTCAAAATTATCCTTAATTATAGTTGACGATTTAGTGGTATTTAGTAATTCAATCGGTGATATAACTGCAGCTGATATTGAAACAGGATTAATAATCTGGCAGCTACCAACACAAAGTAGCTCAATAATTAATGAAACCTATAATTTTAAAGTTTCAAAATTAGTTTCTGATGGAAATTCTATTTATTTTTCAAATAATAAAAATGAATTTTATTCAATCGATCTTAAAAATGGAATAATTAACTGGAAAAATGAAATTAGCTCTAACATTACACCTGTAATAACTGGAAATTTAATTTTTACGGTATCTGAGGATGGATATTTATTAACTATTGAAAAAAATAAAGGAAATATTATTCGTGTTACTGATTTGTTGAAGAACTATAAACTTAAAAAAAGAAAAGATATTAAGCCAGTAGGTTTTGCAATCGATGACACGACTTTATATCTCACAAATTCTGATGGAAAAATGATTTTAGCAGATTTGAGTATTGGAAATATTAAAACAATAGAAAAGGTTTCTGGAGATTTTGTTTCAAGACCATTTATCTTTAATCAAAATTTGTTTGTAATAAGAAATGGATCAATTGTTCAGTATAATTAGCCATGATCTTAAGATTATTAGATAAGATCGGAAGAAAAAAAGTTGTTTTAGATAGAGGACCATCTCACCCCAGATTTAATGAAGCCAAACCATGGATGAATAGGTATTATGTTTTTCTAAGACATCGTCCTAAATGGTTCCCATTTAATATTTTAATTCATGAAATGCTTGCAGATGATCATGGCGAAGGTGTTCATAATCATACTTTTCCTTATATAACTATAATATTAAGGGGCGGTTATTGGGAAACTCTAAAAACAGGAAAATATTGGAGACCACCAGGATATATTGGGTTTAGATCTGCAAATAACTTGCATAGAGTTGATCTAAAACCCGGTACAAGGCCATTAACTTTATTTATTTCAGGACCATTTGGTCTTAGAAAGGGTCCAAGATCAGAATACGGTATAGATTTTAAAACTAAAAAATGAATTTAAATAATCTTTTCCAAAATTTTTGTAAAAAAAATAATTTAGAAATAAATGCTTATCAATTAACAATAGTTAATAAAATTGAAAGTTTTTATACTTCTAATTTTAATAAATCAATTTTTAAAAAATTTTTTTTAAAAGATAATTCAAAACAAGTTTTTTATTTACATGGTGGTGTGGGTGTAGGAAAAACTATGATCTTAAATTTTTTTTTTGATCTAGTTGAGGAAAAAAAATTAAGATTACATTTTAATGAGTTTATGCTGAGTTTTCATGATTTTGTTCATCAAAGAAAAGAAAAAAATGAGGAAAATATAATTTATCAATTTGTAAAAGATTTAAAATCTAAAACTGAATTAATTTATTTTGATGAGTTTCAAGTAACTAATATTGTTGATGCAATGATTCTAGGAAAATTATTTGAGCAAATTTTAAATGAAAATATACAAATAATTTTGACTTCAAATACAAGAATATCTGAACTTTATAAAGATGGCCTCCAAAGAGATCAGTTTAAACCTTTTATAAAAATTATGGAAAAACAATCTATTGAGTGTGAACTAAAAATAGAGGATGATTATAGAAAATCAAATGACAATCAAAAACAAAGATATTTTTATCCACTCAATCAAGAGACTAATTTTAAAATAAACAAATTTTTTAGAACTATCACAAAAGGAAAAAACCATTCATCAAAAATAATTAATGTAAAGGGGAGAGATTTTAAAATAGAAAATTTTTACGAGGGAGTTGTAAGATTTAATTTTAATGATTTATGCTCTCAAAATCTTGGTGCTGAAGATTATTTAGAAATAATTAAAAACTGTAAATTTATTACAATTGATCATATCCCACAATTTAATGATATTAATTCTAATCAACAACATCGGTTTATTACATTAATTGATGTCATATATGACAAAAATATTCCTCTAGCAGTAACTGCAGAACAAAATATAGATCAATTTACTTCATCGAGATTGTTACAAAATCCTTTTAAAAGGACTGTCAGTCGATTATATGAGTTAACATCAGTGGAAAAGAATTAATGAAGCAAGAGTTCTTTAATCTTAAAATAACTACTAATGGTCAAAAATTGTATGAATTCACTGATCAGACAATTCAGTGGATCAACAAAAATAATTTTAAAAATGGAATCCTTAATCTAAGTATTCAACATACTAGTGCGTCTTTAATTGTACAGGAAAATGCTGATCCAGATGTTCAAACAGATTTAATAAATTATTTTGATAAATTGGTACCTATGGATAATAAATTGTATGTCCACACTACTGAGGGTAAAGATGATATGCCTGCACATATCAAATCGTCATTAACTAATAATCAAATCTCTCTTAGTATTAAAGATAGTGAATTATTGCTTGGAACTTGGCAGGGTTTATATTTATTTGAACATCGTTTAGAGCAACAGAATAGATCAATTATCCATCATTTTATTGGTGATATTTAATCTTTTATATCTTAAATTTTTTTATCTATAAGGATCATAAGCCCATTGCAATATAGCTTGTCTCTGTCTTTTTCTGCATCCGAGGTCACCCTTTTCACAGTTCTTTTCTATTGCTAAAACATGTCTTCTAAAATTTTTCCATCTTTTAATTTGTATCTCATCCATTGCTGGAATTCTTCTTCCATTAGCAAATCTACAATACCATTGAAACCAACCTAGAGGGTCCTCTTTAAATATCCATCCCTTTTCAATCCAGTGTTCCCTTGAAAGTCCTGACACAACTTTAAATCTATTTAAATGTACATCAAATGTTTTACTTAATTTTACATTTTTGAACCATACTTTTGGATATTCTTTAATATCCAATCCAAAATATGCACCACCAAATACTCCCAATTCCATCATCCTTTTTGGAGTTAACTCTGGTTTAAAAATTTTATAAAAATCTAAATTATCAACTTTTTTTTTAATAATTTTTTTCATAGAATTATTTTATTGACTTATAAGTTTTTGATACATTTCTTTATCAGTGTCACCCTCACAACCAAAAATTAAAACGTTTGAGTTTTGATCTAATTGTAATTTTTTTTTTATATTTTGATCTTCACAGCTAGCAATTAAACTTATTACTCCCGGTGCAGAATTTTCTCCAGCTATAATTTTTTGATCACTGAAGCTTGAATTTCCTAATAACTTCATGGTATTTCCGATATCATCATCAGGCAGACTAATGCAATGTTTGACTGAATATTTTAGTATTTCCCATGGCACTAATGATACTTCACCACATGACATACCGCCCATCAAGCTCTCTCTTTTAATATCAATTTTTTCCACTTTTCCTGTTCTAATACTTTCTAATACGCAAGCTGCGCTATCAGGTTCAACGACTATTGTTATTGGAATATTATCTAAATATCTTGCAATACCCGCAATCATGGCACCAGCCATTCCACCAACACCAGCTTGTAAAATTATATGTGTAATTTTTTCATTATTTATTTGATCAACGATTTCTCTCATCATTACTGAGTAACCGGCCATAGTATATTTTGGAACCAGCATATAATCTTTCCAAGCAACATCTTGAACTATTTGCCAATTATTTTCTGTAGATTGTTTGATGCATTCAAGTAAAGATTTTTCATAATTTCCTTTAACCTTTATAACATCAGCACCAAGATCAGCCATAGCCTGACCTCTTGCCTTGCTTACAAATTCACTAATAAAAATTTTACATTTTAATCCTAATCTTCTTGCTCCCCATGCAACAGATCTACCATGATTTCCAGCAGTTGCAGTAGCAACTACAATATCTTTGTCTCCTTTAGTAACTTTCTCAACCGCATAAGCTCCACCAAGTGCTTTAAAAGACTTAAGATCAAATCTTTTGTCTTCATCTTTATAGAAAATATTTTTAAGGCTTAATTCATTTGATAACTTATTCAACAAAATTAATGGAGTAGGGGCATATCCCTCCCATTTAGAAATACTATTATAAGCATCATCTATTTCGTCTTTTGATATCGATTTTAATATTTGATCTTTATCAAATGAATAATCTTTATTATCTAGAAATTCTGAATATTTCCATTGGTGACCGTTAGATAGAATTACCATAGTCTAACAATCTAAAGTATTATCTTTTTCCCATTTGGTAACTGGTTTCTTTTTATTAAATGAAGATTTACTATTGAAATCTTTAATCTCAGAATTTTTTAGTTTGATATAACTTTCAACTACATCTTTACCAAATGCATTTGAAAGGGTTTTACTTTTTTGGAGCATTGAGATTGCTTGTTTGATATCGTTTGGTAATTTTTTAAGATTTGGATATTTTTTATAATCTTTGTACATGTTGCAATGTAAAGGTTTTCCGGGATTTAATTTTTTATTTATTCCTTCAAGTCCAGCAGCAATTATTCCAGCTTGAAGTAAATATGGATTTGCTGAACCATCCATTAATCTTAATTCAAATCTTCCTTGATCAGGTATTCTTATCATGTGTGTTCTATTATTACCAGTATATGAAATACTACTTGGTGACCACGTTGCTCCAGATTTTGTTGGAGGAGCATTAATTCTTCTGTAGCTGTTAATTGTTGGGTTAAAAAACGCAGATAATGCCTGCGTGTTATTCATAATACCACCCAAGAAATTATAGGCTAATTTACTTAATCCAAGATTATTTTTTTTATCTAAAAATTTATTATTCTTTCCATTCCAAACTGAGACATGCGCATGACATCCATTTCCAGTCAGATTGTGGAATGGTTTTGGCATAAAAGTTGCTCTTAAACCATGTTTTTCCGCTAAGCTTTTAACCATATATTTAAAAAATACATGTCTATCTGCGGTTATTAGAGCATCTGTATAATCCCAATTCATTTCAAATTGTCCATTAGCGTCTTCATGATCGTTTTGATATGGCTTCCAACCCATTGCAATCATGCAATCACAAATTTCTTTAATTAATTCATATCTTCTCATTAAAGCTGATTGATCATAACAAGGCTTAGATTGAATATCTCTTTTATCTGCAATTGAAGAACCATCTTCTGAAATTAAAAAATATTCACATTCAACACCAGACTTCATCTGTAATTTTTTTTGTGACATTTTTTTTATTTGTTCTTTTAACATTACTCTTGGAGACGCTTTTACAGGTTTACCGTCCATATATAAATCTGATGCCAACCAACCTACTTCTTTATTCCAAGGTAATTGAATTAAACTATCAGGGTCTGGTACACCAAACATATCACTGTCTGCTGGTGTCATATCTAACCAAGTTGCAAATCCAGCAAATCCAGCTCCATTTTTTTGCATTTCAGCAATTGCTTGTGCCGGCACTAATTTTGATCTTAAAACCCCAAACAGATCAACAAAACTTATTAAAAAATATTTTATTTTTTTTTGTTTTGCTATTTGTGAAAGATTTTTTGGCATAAACAACCCTACTTGTTTAAAAAAATATAATCAATTATTTTTTTCCAGGTATCCAGTTCGTACCAGCTAAGGGAACTCCAGCCATAGCTGCTGCTTCTACTGTTAAAGCACATAAATCTTCAGGTTCAAGATTGTGAAGGCTATTTTTTCCACAAGCCCTTGCAAGAGTTTGCGCTTCAAGCGTCATTACTTTTAAATAATTAGTTAATCTTTTACCTGCTTTAACAGGATCTAATCTTTTCATTAATTTTGGATTTTGAGTTGAAATTCCAGCTGGATCATTTCCTTCATGCCAATCATCATACGCACCTGCAGTTGTCCCAAGCATATTATATTCTTTTTCCCATTTAGGATCATTATCACCAAGTGCAATCATAGCTGCACTTCCAATTGATACAGCATCAGCCCCCAAGGCTAAAGCTTTAGCAACGTCACCTCCATTTCTAATACCTCCAGAAATAACTAATTGTACTTCGCGGTGTGAATTTAAATCTTGAAGTGCATCAACAGCTGGCTTAATACAAGCAAGGGTAGGTTGACCAACATTTTCAATAAATACTTCTTGTGTTGCAGCAGTTCCTCCTTGCATTCCATCAAGAACAACAACATCTGCTCCTGCTTTTACAGCTAAAGCGGTATCATAATATGGTCTAGCTCCAGCAATTTTAATAAATATTGGAACCTTCCATTTGGTAATTTCTCTTAATTCTAAAATTTTAATTTTTAAATCATCTGGTCCTGTCCAATCAGGATGTCTACACGCTGATCTTTGATCTACACCTTTTGGCAAAGTTCTCATTTTTGCAACTCGATCATTAATTTTTTGACCTAATAACATTCCACCACCACCAGGTTTTGCACCCTGGCCAATAACAACTTCTATTGCATCGGCTTTTCTTAAATCATCAGGATTCATGCCATATCTAGAGGGTAATAACTGATAAACTAAATATTTTGATTGTCCTCTTTCTTCAGGGGTCATTCCTCCATCACCAGTTGTTGTAGAAGTTCCAGCAGCACTAGCACCTCTACCTAGTGCTTCTTTAGCTGGACCAGATAAAGCTCCAAAGCTCATACCTGCAATCGTAATTGGAATATCTAACTCTAATGGTTTTTTTGCATATTTAGTTCCAAGTGTAACATTAGTTGTGCATTTTTCTCGGTAACCTTCTAAAGGATATCTAGACATTGATGCACCTAAGAATAATAAGTCATCAAAATGCGGAAGTTTCCTTTTTGATCCACCGCCCCTGATATCATATATTCCAGTTTCTGCCGCTCGTCTTATTTCAGAATTTGTATATTTGTCAAAAGTCCAAGACTGACGAGGATGTGTTTTATTATTTTTTTTCATATTTAGTAGCTTGATACATTGTCAATTTTAAAATTATATAATTTTCTTGCTGAACCGTATCTTTTAAAACTTTCAGCTTTAAGATTTTTAATACTTGCGTCTTTTAAAAGTGAATTAAGTTTTTTAATATGATTTTTATCCATTTTTTTTTCAACACAATCTGCACCAAGTGATTTAACTTTACCTCTTATATATATGTTAGTTTCATATAAACTATCACCTAATGCCTCACCAGCATCACCGCAAACTACCATATTGCCTGATTGAGACATAAAACCAGACATATGTCCAACTGATCCTTTTACAATAATATCAATTCCTTTCATTGAAATTCCACATCTTGAACTAGCATCACCATCAATTATTAATAGCCCTCCATGTGCGGTAGCACCAGCTGATTGGGATGCATTACCTTTAACATGAACCTTTCCTGACATCATATTTTCAGCCACACCAGTACCCACGTTTCCATCAATAGTAATTTGAGCTTTTTGATTCATTCCAGCACAGTAATAACCCACATGTCCTTTAATATTTATATTTATCTCATCTGTTAACCCTGCACAAAGAGCATGATTTCCCTCTGGATTAACTATTGTAAAATTTCTATCATTTTGTTTACGATCTAAACTTTGTAATTTTTCATTTACTTCTCTTAATTTTAATTTCTTTAAATCTAATTTCATTAATTTCCCCAAGAATAAACAATACCAGGTTCTGGTTCAAAAATTTTTGCACTATTTACATCTGGCAAATGAGCCATCGCTTGAAATTCAGATGCAATTGCTACATAGTTTTTTGTTTCAGCTATGACAGCCGGTTTACAAGCTATTTCATCTCTAACAACTGCAAATCCTTTTTTTGTACCAGTAATAAATGTATAAAATCCATCTAAGTCTTTTAAACCTGACACCAAAGTATCTTTTAATGATTTCTTATTTGACAAACTATTTGAAACATAACCTGCTGCAACTTCAGTATCATTTTCAGAATTAAAAATGTTACCTTTTTTTATAAGTTTTCTTCTAAGATTGTTATGATTTGATAATGATCCATTGTGTACTAAACACTCATCTTTTCCAGTAGAATAGGGATGAGAACCATCTGTTGTTATGGCACTTTCTGTTGCCATTCTGGTGTGACCAATTCCATGGGTACCACTAAAACTATCTAATTTAAATTTTTTAACTACATCTTTTGGGTTTCCAACTTGTTTAAAAATTTCAATTGAATTTCCATAACCAACCAGTGAGATTTCTGGAAAACTATTATTAATAATTTTTATAACGGTTTTAGGCTCTATCGGGGTTTTAAGAATTACGTGATCTGAATATTGATTTAATTTAGATTTATTAATTTTTTTTGAGATTTCTTTTTTAAATTTATTGAAATCTAAATCACCAATACATAATGAGTATTTAAAAATTTTTTTTTCTTCATTTTTATAAATTGCAAATCCAGCACTATCAGGACCTCTAGACTCCATATTATTGAGCATTCCAGACAACATCTTACCCAAACTTTTTTCATATTTTTTTGTTTTTAAGTAGATGCCAACAATTCCACACATAATTTTTTTGGTTTAGTTTATTAAAGAAATTAAAAAATCCTTATAGTAGATAACATTAGCTACTACAATGATGATTATAGCAGCTATCACACCGTATTTAGCTTTTGGAAATACTACACCTCTCATCTTCGATGGTCTTAATACTTTTTTATCTTCATCTGTCATATTTAAATCAAAAAAAAAGGGCGCTACAATTAAGTAGCGCCCAAATTATTTATTTAATTACCAATCGGTAATATTGCTTTTATGGTCGTTTGCACCGTGTCTTTTTCGAGATAATCTTTCAAGTTCTTCTCTTTCAGATTTATCTGTAATGACACTCCATCCAATCCATACAACAATTAACAATAGAACTAGTATAAATTCACTAGATCCTGCTCCAGGATAAACCGATCCAGCAACCTCTTCTGCAGGTTTATTTAGATGATCTATCCAGTTTGTTACTGTAGCCATATTTTTCTCCTTTACCTGGTTGCCGATGAAACTGCTTTTTCATCTTCTTTAGCAGATTCCATTGTTTCATAGTCTAATCCAGCTATCTCTACTTCACGAGGGATTCTTAATTTACCCATACCGTTTAGTATCTTAGCTATGATGTAGCCTGGTATTAGTCCAAGAACTAAGAACATTATTATCGCTCCTAAGAATTGTCCTAATGGATTAATTGTTGCATATGTTGATCCGTCCCACATAGCGCCAACACTGTAACCAGATGCTGGGTAGCCATTTAAAACAAATCCACAAATTACAAGTCCAATAAAACCAGCATAACCATGCACAGCTACTGCTCCAACTGCATCATCAATTTTGAACTTCCGTTCAACCCAATAATGAAGTTTGTAAGAAATCACAACACCAATCATACCAATAATCAATGCTTGAATTGGATGATATAAGTCATTTCCAGCTGATGCACATATTATACCTGCTAGCCCACTTGAGTAAGTCCAGAAAGGATCACCTTTTGCAATAACATATCCAGCTAACAATCCACCTGATAACGACATTAAGAAATTCATAGTTATTCCACTTAATGTAGTAGGTGTTAAGTAAATGTTAGTTGCTGTCCAGAATGTTACTCCTTCCATTCCATACTCAGGTCCAAGGTCATATATTGGAACATTACATGCCGCATAAAATCCCCAGAAACCAGTATAAATTAAAAATAATCCAATAGTAACTAGCCAAGGATTTCGTGGTCCTATATTTCTAGGTTCTCCATTTGATGCAAATTTTCCAATTCTAGGTCCTAAAACCATAAGAACACCAAGTGCAAATCCACCTGCTATTGCGTGAATTACACCTGACGCATAAGCATCATGATATCCTAAAATTTTAAGCATCCATCCATCAAAATGCCATCCCCATGAAGCATCTATCGACCAGAAAACAGATCCAATCGCAATTGCTAAAACTCCAAATGCAAAAGTTGTTATTCTTTCGATAACAGCCCCTGAAACAATAGAAGCAGCCGTCCATGAAAATAACAAGAATGCTGCCCAGAAAACACCCATTATATGGTCGTTAAGATTAATTGCCATAAGAGCATTAGTTGGATTAGCAAGATCATTTCCTCCAAATCCTCCACCTAAAACTAGCCCGGTACTTTCTGTCATAATTGATGGAGCAATTCCTGGTCCTGTTGGAAAAGCCCAATAAATCCACCAACCAAATAAAAACCAAGTTACTGTTACCAAAGGTATAAGCATTGTATTTTTCATTAAGGTATGTTGATGGTGTTTGTATCTTGACGCTCCAACTTCATACATACAGAAACCGACGTGAATTAAAAACATCAGTACCACTGTTACCCAGTAGTAAAATTCTGTAAATATGGTTGTGAGAGCGCCTAACTGATCAGTCA
The DNA here is from genome assembly GCF_000155895.1 of Candidatus Pelagibacter sp. HTCC7211. Taxonomy (NCBI): domain Bacteria; kingdom Pseudomonadati; phylum Pseudomonadota; class Alphaproteobacteria; order Candidatus Pelagibacterales; family Candidatus Pelagibacteraceae; genus Candidatus Pelagibacter; species Candidatus Pelagibacter sp. HTCC7211. Next base: position 1,226,366 of record NZ_DS995298.1, on the reverse strand, counting down.
TTTTATCTCTCCCATATTAGTTTTTTGAAATCCTATAAAAGAAAATGATTCGATACAAATAAAAGAATACTTAAAAACCTAGTATGAACACTAGGTTTTTAAAAAATAATCAACTTATAATTGTAGATTTAAAATTTTAGATAAGCTTTTTTCAAATCAACAAGAGGGTGTTTTGGAGACATTTGAAACTTAACTAAAAGTTCTCTTGCAATCATATCTCTATCTTGCTGATTGTTTGGAAGTTTGATTGAACTTGGAATAGTTACCCAGCCATTTGCATTTCTACAAAACACTGCTGGTCTACCTTCTTCATAACCCATATGAACATCTTCTAACCAGTTAAGATCATCCCATCCCATTGCTTCTACATATTTTTTAAGAAACGGGGTTATCTTTGTATAGTCAGGAAGAAGATTAACGTCATATCTATAACCGATTGATTGACCAATCATTTTTTCTCTAGCTGTTTCTTTTTTCTTGCCTAATTGTTGGTCTTTAGCAGCCTTTGACTTTGTGACTTTTTTTTTATTTTTTTTCTTAACCATAGTTACCCCTAAATTTTATGATAGTTATCTACACCAACTGTATAGTTTGTACCGGCTAAAGGAACTTTTGCTAAAGCTGATGCCTCAGAAGTAAGTGCAGCTAAATCTTCTGGCTCTAGAGAATGGATGTTAGTTTTACCACACGCTCTTGCTAAAAGCTGAGCTTCTAAAGTCATTGAGTGAAGATAGTTGTAAACTCTTAGTGCAGCGTCATCAGGATTTAATCTTGCTCTTAGTTTAGGATCCTGTGTTGCAACACCAACTGGACAACGTCCTGTATGACAGTGATAACATTCACCAGCTTTTACACCCATTTCTTTTTCAAAATTAGCTTCTGGGATGTCTTTATTACAGTTTAAAGCGATCATTGATCCAGTACCAATTGCAATTGCATCAGCACCTAATGCTAAAGCTTTTGCCATATCAGCACCATCTCTAACACCACCAGCATAAATTAAAGTTACTTTTCCAGTTTTACCAACATCATCAATTGCTCTTCTTGCTTCTCTGATTGCAGCAATTCCTGGGATACCAGTATTTGCAGCTGCAATATGGGGTCCAGCTCCAGTAGAACCTTCCATACCATCTAGATAGATAGAGTCAGGGTCACATTTTGCAGCCATACGAACATCATCATAAACTTTTGATGCTCCAAGCTTCAATTGAATTGGTACTTTATTTTTTGTTAATTGTCTTAATTCTTCAACCTTAAGAGCTAAGTCATCTGGACCCAACCAGTCAGGGTGTCTAGCAGGAGATCTTTGATCAATACCAGAAGGCAATGATCTCATTTCAGCTACTTGGTCAGTTACTTTTTGACCCATTAAGTGTCCACCCATACCAACTTTTTGACCTTGGCCGATGAAAACTTCAATTCCATCCGCAAGTTGAGCATGATGAGGATTAAAACCGTATCTTGATTGAATACACTGGTAATACCATTTTTCAGAATATCTTCTTTCATCAGGTATCATTCCACCTTCTCCAGAACAAGTAGCGCTTCCAGCCATTGTAGCTCCTCTTGCTAAAGCAGTTTTTGCTTCATAAGAAAGTGCCCCAAAACTCATACCAGTAATATAAACAGGTATATCAAGCTCAATAGGGTTTTCACATCTTGGACCAATTACAGTTTTAGTTTCACATTTTTCTCTATAGCCTTCGATTACAAATCTTGTAAGTGTACCAGGTAAGAAAACTAGATCATCAAATGTCGGAATTTTTTTCATTAATGCCATTCCACGCATTCTGTATCTTCCTAACTGAGACTTGATATGAATATCGTCAATTACCTCAGGAGTAAAAATAGCATTATGACCTAATAAGCTTTTGTTTCTTTTTCCATCTTCATGTGCATGAACGTCAGCTTTTCCACCAACACTTCCATTACCATTTTTCTTTTTTGTTTTTTTCTTAGGCATTATATTGCTCCCTTCTTCTCTGTAGGTTCTAAATTATCGTAATTCCAAAGTTTTTTACCAGCTACAATTTTTTTCATTTTACTTACATCAAAATTTTCACCAATTTCAGCCACTTTTAACTTTCTTTTTAACCAATCTTGGTCACTTACAGTCAATTCAGCATCTACAGCATCACTACCATATGAACCAATACTTCCACCTATGAAAATTGTCCCATCATACATAGAGTCGCCCAAGTTTATACCAACGTCTCCAAGGATAATTATTCTACCTCTTTGCATCATAAATCCAGTAAATGCACCAGCGTCACCACCAATAATGATAGTTCCACCTTTCATATCAATTCCAGTTCTTGCACCAACACTACCTTTACAAATTAAATCACCGCCTCTGATAGCTGCACCAAAACATGAGCCTGCATTTTTCTCAATAACAACTTTACCAGCCATTAAATTTTCAGCACAGGACCAACCAACTCTACCATTAATTCTAACCGTTGGACCATCACATGAACCCATACCAAAATATCCTAAACTTCCTTCAAATATTAAGTTTAGTTTATTAAGTATACCAACGCCTAAGCTATGTTTTCCTTGAGGATTTTTAATTACAATAGTTCCATAACCTTCACTCATTAATTTATCAATTTCTTTGTTAGCCTCGGGAGCTGTCATATCTTTTACATCAAGATCTGTTCTTTTATTAAAATCAACATCATATGTCCCAAAATAATAAAAGTTTTCAGCCTCATCAGGATTAAAAAACTTTTGCTGAGTTCTTCCTGTTAAAACTTCTGTGTGCATACCCATTGACTGGGCTTTAGATTTTTTCTCGTTTGTTTTTAGATTTGCCATACTTTTACCTCTCCATCAAATGGATCATACGTATCAATTTCTTGTGGAAGAACTGATCTGATCGCTATTTCTTCTGAACCCATTGCGACTAAGTTATCTGATTCGTAAAGAACTAGTGGTTTAGCAGCCATAGTATCTTTTGCCATTCCTAATGAGTCTTTTGTTGCAACAAAATAAGTAAATACCCCATCAAGTCCAGTTAAAGACTCTTTCATTCCTTCTGCAAGGCTAGCTCCTTCCCTCATTTTTTGAGCAATATAAACTGCTATTAACTCAGAGTCACATTCAGACATAAATCTCATACCTTTATTTTCTAAAGCTCTTCTGTTGTTCCAATAATTTGTTAGTTGACCGTTATGAACTACTGATACATCGCTGAATGGATAGCCCCAAAAAGGGTGTGCAGATTTAATATCTACCCCAGACTCTGTTGCCATCCTAGCATGACCAATAGCGTGAGTTCCTACAAGCTTATCTAAAGAGTATCGATCACAGACAGCTTTAGCATTCCCAAGATCTTTAATTACCTCTAAAGATTTACCCATGGAAAGTATCTCTACACCTGGAATACTTTCGATTCTTTGAGAAAAATCCAATAAATCTTTCTTATCATAACTGATTTCATATCTTAATGAGTAGGGAAGGGTTCTCTCTTCTTTTATAATTCTTGCACCTAATTCTCTTAAGGTCTCATCAACTATCTTTTTTCTCTCGTCATATACCGAAACATCCTCCATAATTGATGAACTTCCTTCACCAACATTTTCTCCAACTTTAAAACGCATAATAAAGTTTTTACCATCTGTATCACCATATAAAGCGTAACCAGTTGAATCTTCTCCTCTATGTTTTAACGCTTGAAGCATACCTTGTAGTTCGCTTCCAACATTAGAAGATTTACCTCTATGAATTAAACCTGCAATTCCACACATATTATTTTACCCCTTCTATTTTATCTAAGACCTATGGTAGACAATCAAGATATGTATCTAGATCCCATTGAGTTGTAGCACCTAAAAATCTTTCCCATTCATCATTTTTATACCAATGAAAGACTTTATACATTTCATCTGGCATAGCTGATTTAATCACTTCATCCTCAGCTAAACGGTCAAGTGCTTGACCAAGACTTAAAGGTAATTTTTTAACTTCTTTACCAGCTGCTTGAGCTTCATACATACTTCGCGACTCTGGTTTTCCTGGATCGATATTGTTTGATATCCCATCATCAAAACATTTTAACAATCCTGATCCCATCAAATAGGGATTATGCATAGAGTCAACTGAACGGTACTCAAATCTACCAGGTGCTGATACTCTTAATCCACAAGTTCTATTTTGGTATCCCCAGTCCGCATAAACTGGCGCCCAAAAACCTTGATCCCATAATCTTCTATATGAGTTTACTGTTGAAGATCCAATTGCTGTTAAAGCACCAAGGTGTTTCATAACACCACCAATAGCTTTTAAACCAACTTTACCTGGTAATTGAACATCTTTAGTATCTGGCATAAATGTATTTTTCCCACCTTCAACATAAGTAAATACCTCATCCATTGCGGGTAGAGATTTATGTCCTAATTTATTCACTTTATCTTTTCCACCTGTCCATAAAGACATATTAGTATGACATCCACTTGCAGATACTCCCATAAATGGTTTTGTCATGAAACATGCAATTAGATTAAATTCTCTTGCAACTTGAGCACAAATTTGTCTGTAGGTTGATAGTCTATCTGCATTTCTTAAAACATCATCATACATCCAGTTTAATTCTAATTGTCCTGGAGCATCCTCATGATCACCTTGAATCATGTCAAGACCCATAGCTCTCGCATATTTCATAACTTGCATAAATACTGGTCTTAAAGACTCGAATTGATCTATGTGATAACAATATGGTTTAGAAAAACCTTTTCCAGTCGGTGTTCCATCTTCATTTTTTGTTAGCCACATCATCTCTGGTTCAGTTCCAACTCTTAGTTGATAACCATGTTTTTTCTTAAATTCTTGAGCATGTATTCTTAAATTTCCTCTGCAATCTGAAGTTAAATGAGCACCAGGATTATCTCTTTCTTCTCTGTTTCTAAAACAAGTTACAAATACTCTTGCTACTTTTTTATCCCAAGGTAATTGGCAAAAAGTTTCTGGATCAGGTATACCTACAAGTTCTTTTGCTTCAGGTCCATAACCGATGTAATTGCCGTGTCGATCAGTAAATAAGTTTGCTGTTGCTCCATATACTAATTGAAAGCCTTTTTCACATGTTCTTTCCCAGTGATCAGTTGGAATTCCTTTCCCAACAACTCTACCTGTAACAGATATGAATTGAAAAAAAATATATTCAATACCAAGTTCATTTATTTTAGCTCTAACTTGTTTAACTAATTTGGTTCTACCTGGTTGGTTAACGTGTTTTTCTAGGTCAGTCATTGCATTCCCCCTTAAGAATAAATTTTTTAATGGAGAAACGTTAGCTCAAAATTTAATTAGTGTCTAATTTTTGTTGGCTATAATAATTATATATAATTTTTATAAGTATTACTTATAAAATTAGCTCCAAGGGAATGGACTGTTTGAAGTAGGGTGAAGTTCACCTTTCTCGTATCGGTTGAATCTAAAAGGTTTTAAAAGATCGCTCTCAGTTCCAAGAATTTCTTTTGCAACAAGTTCACCTACACCAATCATTTTATACCCATGGTTTGCATCAGCGATCATGTAAACGTTTTCTAAAAATCTATCAAAGATCGGAAAAGAATCTGGCGTCATACACCCAAGACCACCTGATGGACCTTTTCTGTAAAGATCAGATTTTCCTTCAAATCTTTTTTGACAATGAGCTAAAGCAGAGCACCACATATCATTAAACGCCTCTGTAGTTTGGTATTCTGGTGACTCTATTCCATATGGATCAACATTCACTTGATCAAAATGTTTATCTACTATGTAAGGTGAAGTTCCACCTTGAACACCTAAACCTTCAATATCAGGTTTGTAATAAATTCCCCAAATTTTATCTGTGATTAATTTTTTAGTTTTATCTGAATATAATGGAGCAGTAGAGTCTACATGAATAACTGGTGGCTGTTGTCCATTGTTCATTTTTAAAAAATCAGGCTCAACACCAATCACACCCTCTTGTAACATCCAATATGTCCACATATCTGTTACATGCATTTTACCATCTTTACCTTTGATGCTTGCAGTTTTAGGAAGTTCTAACATATTCCAAAAATCTCTAGCCCACGGACCCGCTCCAACCACAACCTGTTCACATTCTATTGTTCCATTATCAGTTTCAACACCTGTAACAGCTTTACTGTTACTTCCTCTTTTAAATCCTGTAACTTTGACACCTTTAATAACTTGAACACCATTCGAAGTAGATTTATTTTCAAGAGCTTTAATCGAATCTTTATTAAAAGCGTAACCACCTTTTTTTTCATGAAGAACTGAGGTGATACCTTGAGCTTGCCAATCATCAAACATACCTTTCATGTAATTCATACAATCTTTTTCACCTTCAATAAATTCTGAATCGTAACCAATAGCTTTTTGCTGTTCATAAATCGTTGCAACATCTTCGTGCATTACTTCTGGAGAAATTTGTAAATAACCTACAGCATTATATTTAAATGCCTTAGGGTCGCTCTCCCAGACAGAAACTGAATGAGCCATTAACTCTCTCATAGCCGGTTGAAAATAATTATTTCTAACAACACCACATGCAATACCACTTGCCCCTGCAGCGATATCTTTTTTTTCTAAGACGACAATGTCACCTGGATTTTTATAAGTTTCAGAAAGTTTCCAAGCTGTACTTAAACCGTGAATTCCACCACCAATTATAACTACTTTAGCTTTGTTCGGTAAACTTGACATAAATTTAATCAATTATTAACAAAATGGATTTACGATGAAAGTATTATTTATAGTACTAAAATTTATATATATATTTAATACAATTAAATTATTTGTAATAAGGACCTTTTTAATAAATATTAAATTATCTAATTAAAGTAATTATGAGCCATAAATTCTATAAACCGGCCAAATCTAGACTTCAAAGAAGTGAATTAGCTGTTCCAGGATCTTCACCTAAAATGTTTGAAAAAGCATTAAATTCTTCAGCTGATTATATTTTTTTAGATTTAGAAGATGCAGTTTCTCCAAATGACAAAATATCAGCCAGAGCAAATATTATAAAAGCTCTCAATGAGATGAATTGGAGAAATAATGGCAAAACTATTTCAGTGAGGATTAATAGTCTTGATACACATTATATGTATAGTGATTTAGTAGAACTTGTTGAACAAGCTGGAGAAAATATCGACACTATCTTAGTACCAAAAGCTGGAACTGCTAGCGATGTTTATATGGTTGATTGTTTGTTGACGCAAATCGAGACTAATAAAAAATTAAAAAATAAAATTGGCATTGAGTGTTTAATTGAAACTGCATTAGGAATGTCAAATATAAAAGAAATTGCAGGCTCAAGTGAAAGACTAGAGGCATTACATTTTGGTGTTGCAGACTATGCTGCCAGTTTAAGAGCAAGAACAGTTGTGATTGGAGGATTAAATCCAGATTACCCAGGAGATCAGTGGCATCATGGATTATCAGAATTAGCGATGACTTGTCGAGCTTATGGATTAAGAGCAATTGATGGACCATTTGGTGATTTTAATGATCCTGATGCTTACATTGCAGCAGCAAAACGTGGTGCCGCTATTGGTATAGAAGGTAAGTGGGCAATTCATCCATCTCAAATTGAACTCGCTAATGATGTTTTTTCTCCTCCTGAAACAGAAGTAAATAAAGCAAAAAGAATTATAGAAGAATTAGAAAAAGCTGCAAAAGAAGGTAAGGGTGCAGCTCAACTTGATGGTAGAATGATAGATGCAGCATCTGCTAGAATGGCAGAGAATGTTGTAAACATTGATAAACTAATTAATAAAAAATAAGTATGGATATACACGAGTATCAAGCAAAAGAAATTTTATCTAGTTTTGGAGTAACAATACCAAGAGGAGGAATTGTTTATAGTCCTGAGACCGCAGAAAATAAAGCAAGAGAAATTGGTGGATCAAAGTGGGTTGTTAAAGCACAAATTCATTCTGGTGCAAGAGGAAAAGCAGGTGGAATAATTGTGTGTAATTCACCATTAGAAGTTGCTCAGGCAACAGACAAATTATTAGGAAAAAAACTTGTTACAAATCAAACTGGACCTGAGGGTAAAATAGTAAATAGAATTTACATTGAAGAAGCATCTGATATTGAAAAAGAATTATATCTTGGTTTAGTTTTTGATAGAAGCTCTGAAAGTATAATGGTTGTGGCCTCAACAGAAGGAGGAATGAGTGTTGAAGAAATTGCTAAAGAAAAACCAGAAACAATCATAAGATCAAAAATTGAAGTTGCAGTTGGTATTCAAAATTTTCAAGCAAGAGAACTAGCATTTGGATTGGGTATTGAGCCAGAGTTAATTAGAAGAGCTTCAGAAACAATTATTGGATGTGCTAAAGCATTTAGTGAACTAGATGCTACAATGGTTGAAGTAAACCCATTAGTGATTTCAAAACAAAAACAAATTTTAGCTTTAGATTGTAAAATGAGTTTTGATAATAATGCAATGTTCAGAAGAGATAAAGTTTCTGAATTAAGAGATAAAACCCAAGAAGATGAAAAAGAAGTTTTTGCATCAGATAGAGGCTTAAATTATGTAAGTTTAGAGGGAAATATTGGAAATATAATTAATGGTGCTGGGCTAGCCATGGCATCTATGGATATGATAAAATTAGCTGGTGGAGAACCAGCTAATTTTCTTGATGTCGGTGGAGGAGCAACTCCAGAAAAAATAGTAAAGGCTTTTAGGCTAATTACTATGGATAAAAAAGTAAAAGTAATTTTAGTAAATATTTTTGCTGGAATTAATAGATGTGATTGGGTTGCTGAAGGAATAGTTCAAGCACTTGAAAAAATTGAAATAAAAGTTCCATTAGTAATTAGATTAGCAGGAACCAATGTTGAAAAAGGAAATAAAATTCTTCAAGATAGCAAATTAAATTATATTGAGGCAAATACTTTGGAGGATGCTGCAAATAAAGCTGTTGCAGCATTAAAATAATTAAATGGCAGTAATTATTCAAAAAGATACGAAAATATTAATTCAAGGGTTCACTGGAAAAATGGGAACTTTTCATGCTGAAGAAATGATAAAATATGGATCTAACGTTATTGGAGGAGTAACACCTGGAAAAGGTGGTCAAAAACATTTAGATAAACCAGTATTCAACACAGTAAAAGATGCTGTGCAAGAAACAGGCGCCACTGCTTCAATATTATTTGTTCCCCCAGCTTTTGCAGCAGACTCTGCAATGGAAGCTGCAGATGCAGGAATAAAAACATGTGTTGCTATTGTTGATGGAATTCCTTCACATGACATGATCAGAATAAAACGATACATGCGAAGATATTCTAGAAAAGAAAAAATGACCTTAGTAGGACCTAATTGTGCAGGAATAATAAGTCCTGGTAAATCAATGTTGGGAATTATGCCTGGTCATATTTACAAGGAGGGTAGAGTTGGAATTATTAGTAGATCTGGAACTTTAGGATATGAAGCGGCACAACAATTAATGGATTTAAATATTGGGATTTCGACAAGTGTTGGTATTGGAGGTGATCCAATTAATGGAAGTTCTTTTAGAGACATCATTGAAAAATTTGAAACTGACGATGAAACAGATTTGATTTTAATGATTGGTGAGATTGGTGGACCTCAAGAAGTAGCAGCTGGGGAATTTGCAAAAGAAAATATGAAAAAACCTATAGTAGGTTACATTGCAGGATTAACCGCTCCAAAAGGAAGAGTGATGGGTCATGCTGGTGCAATTGTTTCAGCTTACGGAGAAAGTGCAGTTGAAAAGGTAGAACTTTTAAAAGAATGCGGTGTAACAATTTCTAAAAATCCATCTGTTATGGGCGAAACAGTAAAAGAAGTGTTAAATAGAAAATAGACTGATCTTAATAAAATATTTACTTACTAGAAAATTAAAGTTCTAAATTTTTTAATTTTTCCATGTATTCATCAAATTCTTTAACAAATGCCTGTGTTGGTTTAATATTTTTTTTTCTTTGATCTGATGATGTTTTTTCTAAATAGAAAAAATTATTTTCACATGCTTCATTTATTATCAGTGCAGATTTGGGTCTAGAAGTTTTAAATAATTTTGTTTTAAGTTCTTCGACAGACAATTTTTCACCTTCTTTATATGAATTCATAACTAATAACATCATATGATAATGTGATGGAGATTTTCTAAAAAAATAATTACTAGAACTATGAGAACGCCTCACTTGATCTTCCCAAAACTCTAATAAATCTTTTGTTCCCTTCATTTAAGCTCTCACTCTAGATTTTGTTGGATCATAAAAAGGAAAAGCAACTACTTTTGCATCAATTCTTTTTTGATGACCATCTAATTTACCAATTTCAACTTCAGTTCCAATTTCAGAATATTTTACATCTATCCTACATAAAGCTATGTTTTTTCCAAGTTTTGGCGATAACATTCCACTTGTTATTTCACCAATTTGTGCACGACCAACGTGAACACAATCGCCATTTACAGCTGGCTCATGTCCAACAAGCTCTAAACCAACTAATTTTCTTTGTGGATTTGCTTTTCTTTTAATCAATTCTTCTTTACCTATAAAGTCATCATCTTTTGTTTTAAGCGGAACTGTAAAACCTATACCAGCCTCAAAAGGATCTGTTTGATCATTAAATTCATAACCATAAAAAATAAGCCCAGCTTCAATACGAACCATATCTAAAGCTTCTAAACCTAGAGGCGTTATATCAAATTCTTTACCAGCTTCCCAAACTTTATCCCAAACTTCTGAAGCATCTTTTGGATGGCACCAAATTTCATATCCAAGTTCACCAGTATAACCTGTTCTTGAAATTACAATAGGTGTTCCAGTTTCATGTTCTATTCTTGCAATATTAAATCTAAACCATTCAAGCTCAGTTATTGATGGTTGAATAGGTGCAGTCCAAACAAATTTTTCTAAAATCTTTCTGCTGTTTGGTCCTTGAACAGCAATGTTATGAATGTGATCTGTTGCAGATTTGATCCAAACTTTATACTTTTTCTTTTTAGCCTGTTCTTTTAACCACTCTCCACTGTACTCATCTCCACCAATCCATCTAAAATTATCTTGTCCAAATTTAAACAATGTACCGTCATCTAACATGCATCCATTTTCATAACACATTGCTGTATAGACTACTTGCCCTACAGATAATTTTTTAACATTTCTAGTTAAAGTGTATTGCATTAAATTCTCAGCATCGGGGCCCAAGATTTCAAATTTTCTTAATGGAGAAAGATCAGTTGCTATTGCACTTTCTCTACAAGCATTGTATTCTTTTATGGTTCCTGAATTTGTAAAATTATTAGCCAACCAAAAACCTTTGTATTCAACAAAATTTCTTGTTAATTCAGATGTCTTTTTATGAAAACCTGTTTCTTGAGTTAATTTTGGTTCAGAGTCAGTTTTCATTCTAAATGCAATTGCTTTTGAATATTTATTATTTTTTGCATAAGTTCTAACAAAAATATCTGTAGGGTTCCACCCATTAGCAGCATCTACATCACAAGGACATGCAGATGATATACAGGTTAAATCTTTAAGAGCTCTGAACAAAACATAATCACCAGGTCTTGACCAAGGTTCATCGAATGTTGCAACATTATTTGCATCAATTCCTGTATTAAAAAATAGATTTATTGCTGACCAACTTTTTCGTGCATTGATATCATATTTTTCTAATCCTTTATTGAAGTTATCAGTGCAATTTATATGACCCATATAACCAAGATCTTCATAGTATTTTGAAGTACAGGCTAAATTGAACGTATCATGTCTTCCAACTGTATCTCTTACAACCTCAACCATTGCTTCATGATTTCCATCATAAAATTTTGAAAATAATCCTGGGCCTGGATAAGCGCTACCCATAAATGTTCTAGTTGCTTTGTCATCAATAATGCTTTCAATACCATCATTTAATTTATGAGTGTCAAATGCTAAAAAATCAGAACATTGCCTTCCACCTGTATCAATAATTTGAATGTATTCTCCTTCTTTAACTTCATAAGTTTCTGCTGTTCTTCTTTTAACAAGCTGTTCAACTATAGGATCACTTAAAGGATCTGGTAAAATAAATTGTTCATCTGTCTCAGAATATTTTGCTCTATTAACAAAAATTGTTAAATCAGTTGGCGGATTTTGCTCATGAACATTTAGAGGATCACCAGGAGCAGCAATTAATACAAAGCACTTATCTTTTGCTAAATGAGTTATTTTTTCTCCCATTAAACAATCTTCATTAAATATAATTGATGATTTTGCTTTACTTAGGTCTAGATTTCTCTTTTTAAAAATCTTTGTTATTTTTTCATCTTTTGCAATTACTCTTTTAGAGAAATCAGCATTTGCATTTTCTTTTAAATCTAAAATTGATTGATCTGGTTTACCATTAGCGTCAAATACAATTATTTCACAAATTTGTTTTCCTTCATCATTAATAATTTCAATCTGATCTTCTGGAAAAACCTCTATTACAGATAAACCACCACCTTTTACAAAATATCTTTCAACTCCTGGTGGTAAAGCTCTTAGACCTGGATTTCTAATTTCGTTGCTAGTTCCTAACATTACGCAAAATTATATATATTTTTTATAAGTTTATTATAATCAAAACGAGTTGACTAGAAGTTTAATTCAGAACATACTTTATTAATTAATATATTAATAAGGGGAAAAAAATGAAAAAAATAATATCATTAATATCTGCCCTAGTTATTTCTGTAGTAAGTTTTGCAGGAATATCTAATGCTGATAGCAAAAAGCCCATCGTAATCCCAACTCATAACTGGTCAAGCCAAATTGTAATGGCTTATGTTATTGGTGGTATTTTCGAAAGTATGGGAAATAACGTAAAATACGTTAACGCAGACTCACAAGCAGTTTACGAATCTATTAGAATTGGAGATGTAACTATATCTCATGAAGTATGGGAATCTGCTTTTGGTAAATCTTTTACTACTGCTTTAGATAAAGGTGGTTTATTAGATTGGGGTGATCATGAGGCAAGAACTCTTGAAGATATGGGTTATCCAAATTGGGTTGTTGAAAAAGGTTTATGCCCAGGTCTACCAGACTGGACAGCTTTAAAAAATCCAGATTGTGCTAAAAACTTTACAACACCTGATTCTCCAGATGGAAAAGGAAGAATGTTGGAAGGACCTCAAAGTTGGCACGGTGACTTGATCCCTCAAAGGGTTGATGCACTTGGTTTAGGTGATCTTTGGTGGGTTAAATTTGCTGGAGGTGCAGACGCACTTTGGGCAGAGTTAGCAGCAGCAAAAAAAGAAGGAAGAGGAACTATAATCTTTAACTGGACTCCAAACTTTACAGATGGTGCTGGTTTTACATTTATTGACTTCCCTCCATACACAGCTGGTTGTAGACCAGAAGATGGTGGAGATGGCAAATGTGGTTCACCTGATGGATACTTGAAAAAAGCAGTTCATGAGGATTTTCCAAAAACTCATCCAGATGCAGCGGCAGTATTTAAAAAGATGTCATTTTCAACAAGTCACATTGGTGCAATGGCAGCTTTAGTTGACGTTGATAAAATGACTCATGAAGATGCAGCTAAAAAATGGTTAGCTGACAACAAGTCAGTTTGGCAAGCTTTTACTAAATAAGGTTAAAAGTTAAATTTTATAATCTCTCCCAACATTGTTGGGGGAGATTTTTTTTTAGAGTATAATTATCTATGATTAAAAAAAATTCTTTAGTTATTTTATTAAGTTTATTATCTTTTAATTTATCTTTTGCAAAAGACATAAATATACAAGAAAATATTAATCTTAGTTTTAAATGTAAGTTAGGAAAAAAAATAATTAAAAACTCAGAATATAATTATCAAACTTTTTTAGCAGAGGAAATAAACGACAAAAATTTAGAAGAATTTAAAATAGAAGCAATAAAACCTGAAAAACTTTTTATAAATGGGTTGTCTTTATTTCTTTCAAAATCTGAAAAATTAAACGTTAAGATTGTTAATAAAGACGTTATTTTATTTAAAGCTTTTGATGAAGAAAAGAATTATTCAGAGTCTGCGATATTAACTAGAAAATCAGTTGAATTAGTTCATGAAATTACCAAAAATGTTAAAAGTGAAAACTCAGAAAAATATATATTTTTTTATTCATGCAGAAAAAAGGCGAAAAAAGTCTGATTTTTTTTTAAACGATTTTGTGTAAAATATTAATATGAAAAAATTTATTATAACTATAATTTTAGGTTTACTGATTTCATCCTCTGTTTTTGCAAGAAGCACTGGTTGTAAAGAAGGCAATTGTGATAACGGCTATGGTAAATGGGTTTATACAGATAAAACTACTTATGAAGGAGATTGGGTAGGAACTAAAAAGCATGGCCAAGGTGTAGAAACTTGGCCAAATGGATACATCTACAAAGGTGAATTTAAAAATAGTGTATGGAGTGGTAAAGGTATTTTAACCTTTCCTGATGGTTCTACTTATGATGGGGAGTGGGCTAATGGTTTTATGAATGGCCAGGGCACTTTTACTTGGGCTGACGGAAAACAAAAATCAGGTATTTGGAAAAACGGCAAGATACAAGAATGATGTTTAAGGACAATTATATTAACAAATTAAAAGATTTACCCGAGACTTTAAAACAATTTATTGGCCTAGTAATTATAACAATTCTTGTGATTTTATCTTTTAGTATTTTAAATGGAATTTTTGGTCAGGGTGATGATCTGGTCAAAAGAATGAAGTTGGAAGAACAAAGAATTGCTGAAGAAAAGAAACTAAGTGAATTGATATCAAAGTTACCTTCGGGCATATTGGTATCATTTGATGGAACAGATCATCATAAATTGACTGATGAAGTGTATGAAAAAGTATGTAAGGCTACGAAATTAATTCCTCAAAGAGCAATAATGGGAGCTAATTTTTTAAATTATAGAGCTCATGAGCTTTATACGATTAATGGAAACAAAATTGATGAAACTTTTGTTAAATGGGATGAAGAAAAAAGAATGTGTATTGCAGGTTTTACGGTTAGTGGAAATAATGTAGGAGTTGATGAAAGTATTACTATAAGTGGAGAGGCTTTAAGTTTTTTAAGTACTGGAATTGATACAAGGGTTTATTTTATTAAAAATTTTTAACTAAGAAGGATAACAATTATTAACATTTTAATTATATTAAATTTAATATAACTTTAAGCAACTTATGTCTGAAACTGTTATCAAATGTGAATCAGTCTATAAAATTTTTGGAGAAAATGCCAAAAAAATGCTTGAGGAAGCAAATGGCAATGTAGATGCAAAAACTTTTCAAGAAAAAGGATGTATAGTTGGTGTTAACAATGCTTCTTTTGAAGTTGCAAAAGGAGAAATGTTGGTAGTGATGGGTTTATCTGGCTCAGGTAAATCAACATTGCTTAGATGTATTTCAAGATTAACAGATGCAACTGGTGGAAAAATTTTCATAGAAGGGCAGGATTTATTAGAATTAAATAATAAAGAACTTATTGATCTTAGAAGAAATAAAATGGGAATGGTGTTTCAAAGTTTTGCTTTGTTACCACACAAAACAGTTGTTGAAAATATTGCTTTTCCACTTCAGGTCAAAGGTACAAGTACCGAGGATAGCATAAGCAGAGCAATGGAAATGGTAAAACTAGTTGGACTAGATGGAAGAGAAAATTATTTTCCAAGAGAACTTTCTGGTGGACAACAACAAAGGGTTGGGATTGCAAGATCTTTGGCTGTAGAACCTGACATATGGTTTTTGGATGAGCCTTTTTCAGCATTAGATCCATTAATAAGAAAAGAAATGCAAGATGAGTTTTTAAGACTTCAAGAAAAATTACAAAAAACTATTATGTTTATTACTCATGATTTTGATGAAGCACTCAAATTAGCTGACAGAATAGCTATTATGAAAGACGGTATAATAGAACAATTAGATACACCTGCAAATATAGTATTAAATCCAGCTACAGAATATGTAAGAAAGTTTACTGAAGAAGTTCCTAGAGAGAAAGTTTTAGTAATTGAAGACGTGATGGATGCTCCAAGTAAAGATAATTTAGGTGACTTAAAAGTTTCAAAAGATGAAATTATAGAAAACGTTGCAGAAAAAATTCTTACCCAAGAAAAAATTGTAGAGGTAATAGACTCAAATAATAATGTCGT
Source organism: Candidatus Pelagibacter sp. HTCC7211 (assembly GCF_000155895.1). NCBI lineage: Bacteria > Pseudomonadati > Pseudomonadota > Alphaproteobacteria > Candidatus Pelagibacterales > Candidatus Pelagibacteraceae > Candidatus Pelagibacter > Candidatus Pelagibacter sp. HTCC7211. The sequence goes on along the minus strand of NZ_DS995298.1, from coordinate 1,210,234 downwards.
GGGTTCAATTAAACCATCGAAGATAATTGATACAGTTTTTGGGGGAAGAAATAATGGAAGTTAAAGTATGGAATATTTAAAAAAATATCCAAAATTATTTCAATGGTTATTTTTGTTGGCTGTATTTTTTGGTTTATGTTTTTCAATAGATGTTCCCGAAACTTATAAATTTATAAGAGGCCAAGCAGAATTTGTTAAAGATCCAAATCAAAGTGTATATTTTTTCTTAGGTAAAGAAGTTAGGTATTATGCCTTTGATGTATTTTGGAGATTGCCTCCATTACTTGGATGGTTGCCTATTTGGATAAACGATTCTTTATTTTTTTTAATGAATGAGTGGATGCTAATGGAGTTTTGGAATGAAGATACTCAGGAGTTTAAAACTCGGCCATTATTATTACAAATAAGTAGGAATTTAACCTCATTTATGACTTTTTTAATTGAATTAATTAGAGAGATTTTATTGGGTGGATTGGAGACCATAGTTGCATTTACTAGCTGGGATTTTATAGATGCTTATCCTTGGTTGGAGTTACCAGGTTTACCGTGGACTATAGTTGCAGCAGGAGCAACTATACTTTCTTATAAATTAAGTGGAAGAGGCCTAGCTTTATTTGCAGGTTTAACGATGATTTATATTTCATTATTTGGTCAATGGAAGCCTTCGATGCAAACGCTATCTTTTATATTGGTTGCCGCTCCACTCTCGTTTATTTTTGGATTAGGTTTAGGCATAGCAGCATATAAAAGTAAACGTGTTGAAAAAGCTTTGTACCCAATTCTATTAGTTATGCAAACTATGCCTCAATATGCCGTACTAGTTCCTGCACTTGTACTTTTTGGAGTAGGTGATCATGCTGCTGTAATTATTACAATGGTTGTTGCTGTTCCACCAATGATACTTCTTACGATTTTAGGTTTAAGAGCCATACCCCCTGAAGTTATTGAAGCAGGAAGAATGAGCGGTTGTACCAATTGGCAGTTAATGGTCAAAGTATTAATCCCTACAGCAAGACGAGACATTTTAATTGGAGTTAATCAAGTTATTATGGTTTGTTTTTCAATGGCAGTAATATCTGCATTTATTGGTGCCAAAGGTTTAGGATTTAATTTATTATTAGCACTGAACCAACTTAATATTGGATTAGCATTAGAAGCAGGATTGTGTATCAGTTTAATTGCAATTCTTCTTGATAAAATGTCTTTAGCTTGGGCAAATAAACAAACAGATTATTTTGGTAATCTGACATTTTTTCAAAGAAATAAAAATGTAATATTTTTTGTAGCTTCATTTGTAATTGGAATAATTCTTGCATATGTTGGGACTTTTATTTTCAAAGGTAGTTTTAATTACTTGTTTGAAATTCCCCATAACAAAGGAATATCAACAGCAGATTTTTGGAATAAGGGAGTTGATTGGATTTTTGATACTTTCTTCGTGTATATTAAAGCATTCAATACATGGTTAATTCAAGATGTACTTCAGCCGATGAGAGCTTTATATTTAAGAATGCCTGCTGTAGCTACATTAGTTTTAGTTGTCGGCGCTGGTTATATTATAGGTGGAATTCGATCTGCTCTAGTTGTTTGTGGATTAACATTATTTATAGCTTTAAGTCCGTGGTGGGATAGGGCTTTGGTAACTTTTTACATGGCAACTTTTGGAGTGGTGATTTCTTGTTTAATTGGATTTTCTGTTGGAACTTTATGCTTTCAAAATAAAAAATCAGCAGCTTTTATGCTTGGTGTTTGTGATATATTTCAAACTTTCCCATCATTTGTGTATTTAATTCCAGTAATGATGCTTTTTGGAATAACCGATACATCAGTTTTAATTGCAGTAATAGTTTATGCAACAATTCCTGCAACGAGATATACTATTGAAGGTCTAAGAAGTGTTCCAATTGGCTTACATGAAGCTGCGACAATGTCAGGTGTAAATAAATTTCAAAGATTAACTAAAATAGAATTTCCTTTAGCTTTTCCACATATGATGCTTGGCCTAAACCAAACGATAGTTTTTGCACTATTTATGGTCATTATTGGAGCTTTTATTGGTACAGAAGATTTAGGACAATACATTTTAAAAGCACTCTCGGATAAAAATGGTGCTGGAATAGGTTTAACATTAGGTATTTGTGTCGCCTTTATTGGTTTAATATTTGATAATCTTATTAGAACTTGGGTTGACCAAAGAAAAAAACATTTAGGCATAAACTAATCACAAAAATGAAGAAATTTATAATTTCTATTGATCAGGGCACTACTTCTAGCAGAGCAATATTATTTGATTTAAAAGGAAAACCTATTTTTACTTCACAGCTAGAATTTACACAATATTTTCCTAGAGATGGTTGGGTAGAGCACGATCCAGAAGAAATATGGAAAACTACTTTAAAAGTTTTAAAAGAAGTTATTAAAAAAAGTAAAAAGCTTAAAGGAAAAGTACTAACTATCGGAATTACAAATCAAAGAGAAACAACTATTTTGTGGGATAAAAAAACTGGAAAGTCAGTTTATAATGCAATTGTTTGGCAAGATAGAAGATCCTCTGAGTATTGTAAAAAATTAATTAAACTAAAAAAAGAAACAATTATTTATAATAAGACAGGTCTATTAATTGATGCATATTTTTCAGCAACTAAAATTAAGTGGATAATTGACAATGTACCTAAGGCTAGAGATTTAATTAAAAAAAAGAGATTATTGTTTGGAACTGTTGATAGTTTTTTATTGTGGAAGTTAACAAAAGGTGTGGATCATGCAACAGACGCAACTAATGCTAGTAGGACAATGTTATTTAATATTTCTACAAATAAATGGGATGATCAAATATTAAAAATTTTAAATATACCTAAAGAAATATTACCAACGGTTAAAGATTGTGCTGCTGATTTTGGTTATACAGATCCTTCAATTACTGGCTCTTCTTATCCAATTACAGGAATGGTTGGAGATCAACAATCAGCTGCTATTGGTCAATGTTGTTTTGAAACAGGTTCTGTAAAGAGCACTTATGGAACTGGAGCTTTTGTGCTTTTAAATACTGGATCTAAAAAAGTTTACTCTAAAAATAGATTATTAACGACCATAGGTTATAGAATAAATGGTAAAACGACTTATGCTTTAGAAGGCTCTATATTTATTGCAGGAGCAGGTGTCCAATGGTTAAGAGATAAATTAAAATTTATAAAAAAAGCTTCAGACACTGAAAAAATTACTAAACAATTAGATACTAACAACGGTATTTATTTAGTTCCTGCTTTTACAGGTTTAGGAGCCCCTTATTGGAATGTTAACGCTAGAGGTATTTTAACAGGCTTAACAAGAGACACGGGACCAAAAGAAATTATAAGAGCAACAATTGAGTCTGTCGCTTATCAAACCTATGATTTATTTGAAGCAATGAAAAATGATGGATTAAAACCTAAATTAATTAAAGTTGATGGAGGGATGGTTGGAAACAATTGGTTTTCTCAATTTTTAGCAGACACGATAAACACCAGTGTTTTAAGACCCAAAGTAAACGAAACAACTGCATTGGGCGCAGCATTTATGGCAGGTCTGCAAATCGGAGTTTACAAATCATTGGATGATATTGCTAAAAATTGGAAAGTGGACAAAGGTTTTAGTCCAAAAATTGATAGCTCAGTTAGAAAAAATCTTATCCAAGGTTGGAACAGAGCAATTAAAAAAACATTATCTTAAATATTCAATCATTGATTGTAAACTGTTTATAGTCTCAGTTTTTTTTTGACTTCCACTCTTCAATTTAGTTAACTTAATTAATCAAAATAAACACTAACTAAAATATGGGAGAGATTAATGATTAAAACATTACAAAATATTTTTGCAGTTGTTGTTTTTTCAATCGTAACTATTTCTAGTGCATTTGCAGATGGTCATATGGCTGCAATTAAGAAATGGTCTAACGGTGAGTTTAGTTTGTCTGCTTTATCTGCTAAAGATAGAGAGAAAGAGCTAAAGTGGTTTCATGAAGCTGCTAAGCCATTCAGAGGAATGACTTTAAAAGTAGTATCAGAAGGTATACCAACTCACGTGTACGAGTCTAAAACTCTTACAAAGGCGTTTGAAGATATAACTGGCATTAAAGTACAACACCAAATCATAGGAGAGGGTGATGTAGTAATGGCTGTTCAAACACAAATGCAAACTAACGTAAGTATTTACGATGCCTATGTAAATGACTCAGACTTAATTGGTACGCACGCACGTATGCAACAAGCTGTAAATTTAACTGACTGGATGAAAGGTGAAGGTAAAGCAGTTACTAATCCAATGTTGGATTTAGATGACTTCATAGGGCTTCAATTTACTACAGGTCCAGATGGAAATCTTTACCAACTACCAGACCAACAATTTGCTAACCTTTATTGGTTCAGAAAAGATTGGTTTGATAGACCTGAAATCAAAAAACAATTTAAAGCTAAATATGGTTATGAATTAGGTGTACCATTAAACTGGTCTGCTTATGAAGATATTGCTAAATTCTTTTCAGAAGATGTGAAGACGATAGATGGTGTTAATATTTATGGTCATATGGATTACGGTAAAAGAGCTCCTGACTTAGGTTGGAGAATGACTGATGCATGGTTATCAATGGCTGGTGCAGGAAGTCAAGGTCTACCTAATGGAGTGCCTGTAGACGAATGGGGAATTAGAATGGAAAAAGGTTCTTGTAACCCAGTTGGCGCTAACGTATCAAGAGGTGGAGCTACTAATGGCCCTGCTGCAGTATACGCAATTAGAAAATGGGATGAATGGTTAAGAGCTTATGCACCTCCAGGAGCAGCGGCTATGGACTTTTATCAGTCTTTACCATCTCTTTCTTCAGGAAATGTTGCTCAGCAAATTTTCTGGTATACAGCTTTCACAGCTTCTTTAGTAGGAAAAAATCCTAATAATAAAGTAGTTGATGCAGAGGGTATGCCTTTATGGAGAATGGGCCCGTCACCTAAAGGACCTTATTGGGAAGAAGGTATGAAGCTTGGATATCAAGACGTTGGATCATGGACTTTGTTTAAGTCTACTGATGTTGAGAGAAGAAAAGCTGCATGGTTGTACGCTCAATTTGCAGTTTCAAAAACTGTATCTCTTAAAAAAGCTGATGTTGGTTTAACTTTCGTAAGAAAAAGTACTGTAAATCACAAACACTTCACTAAGAGAGCTCCTGAATTAGGTGGACTTATTGAGTTCTATAGATCAGACAATAGAAATGTGTGGTCTCCAACAGGTATCAATGTTCCAGATTATCCGAAGCTAGCACAATTATGGTGGCAGCATATCGGAGAGGTTAACTCTGGTACATTTACACCACAACAAACTATGGATCGTCTTGCAGATGAGATGGACTTAGTTATGTCTCGTATGGAAGCTGCTGACAAAGCTAGTAACGCGTACGGTGGATGTGGACCAAGACTTAATAAACCAAAAGAAACTTCTTATTGGTTAAATCAGCCAGGTTCACCAAAAGCCAAAGTTAATGAGAAACCTCAAGGTAAAACTATAGCATACAAAGACGCTTGGAAGTAACCTAAGGTTAATCTAAATTTAAAAATGGGGGCATTTATTGCCCCCTTTTTTTAAAACTAAATTACAAATAATAATTAATTTACAAATATGAGTTTAGAACTAAAAAATGTTGAAAAAAAAGTAGGAATAGAAACTCATATATATCCAACTAATCTAAAATTAGAAAAAAACACTATTAATGTTTTATTAGGCTCCACACTTGCGGGCAAAACAACACTTATGCAAATTATGGCTGGTCTAGACAAGCCTACATCAGGTGAAATTTGGTTTGATGATGAAAATGTTACTGGAAAAGAAGTTCAAAAAAGAAATTGCTCTATGGTCTACCAACAATTTATTAATTATCCTAATTTTACAGTTTTTGAAAATATTGCTTCTCCGTTAAAAATTACTGGTGTGAAACCTGACGAAATTAAAGAAAGAGTGGGAAAAGTTGCTGAGCTCTTAAAATTATCAGCTATGCTAAATAAAAAACCTGATGAATTATCTGGAGGACAGCAGCAGAGAACTGCTTTAGCTAGAGCGCTAGTAAAAAATTCAGATTTAATATTACTTGATGAACCATTAGCTAATTTAGATTTTAAGCTTCGTGAAGAACTAAGAGAAGAATTACCTAAACTTTTTGAAGATAGAGATTGTATTGTTGTATATGCAACAACAGAACCTTTAGATGCATTAATGATAGGTGGAAACACAGCAACATTATTAGAAGGACGTGTTATTCAGTATGGAGAAACTTTAAATGTTTATAATAAACCTGAAAATTTAATTTCAGCCAAAGTATTTAGTGATCCTCCAATGAACATTGCTGAGATAAGCAAAAGTGGGGAGATGTTCAAATTAAAGGATTATAATGTCCAATGGAAGTCAAATATAAAGATCAAAGATGGAGACTATAAAATAGGCATAAGACCGCACAATATAACCACATACAAAGAAGGAAATAATTCAGTTGAAATTAATGGAAAAGTTTTGATTTCTGAATTAAGTGGCTCAGAAAGCTTAATTCATTTTACTAATGGAAAACTTAATTGGGTTTCATTATCAAATGGTGTGCAACAGAAAAATATCGGTGAAAATACAAAATTATTTATGAATGTGGATGAATTTTTGTATTTTGATACAAATAACAGATTGGTAACCAATGGCTAAAATTACTTTAAAAGATTTGAGTCACAGTTATTTATCAAAACAAAGTAACGATGCAGATTGGGCATTAAGAGGAGTTAATATTGATTGGAAAGACGGAGGAGCTTATGCATTATTGGGTCCTTCTGGCTGTGGGAAGACAACATTATTAAACATTATCTCAGGTCTACTAAAACCAACCGAAGGTGAGATTTTATTTGATGATAAGGATGTTACGGCTTTAAACCCAGTTGAGAGAGATATTGCTCAAATATTTCAATTTCCAGTTATTTACGACACAATGACAGTTTATGAAAATTTAGCTTTTCCACTTAAAAATAGAGGTCTTTCTAAAACAGAAATTGACACAAAAGTAAAAGAAATTGGAGAAATGTTGGAACTAACATCAACTCTGAATAATAAAGCTGCTGGATTAACAGCAGATGGAAAACAAAAAATTTCTTTAGGAAGAGGATTAGTAAGATCAGATGTGAATGTAATTATGTTTGATGAACCTCTAACAGTTATTGATCCTCATCTAAAATGGGTTTTAAGATCAAAGTTAAAAGAATTACACCAAAAAATTAATCGAACTATGATTTATGTTACCCATGATCAAATTGAAGCGTTAACTTTTGCAGACGAAGTAGTAGTAATGCATGAAGGGCAAATTGTTCAAACAGGCACTCCTGTAGAATTATTTGAAAAACCAAAACATACTTTTGTAGGACATTTTATCGGCTCTCCAGGTATGAATATTCTACCTTGTGAAATTGAAAATGGTCAAATTAATTTTGAAGGAAAGATAATACCTAACAGTACCAGCATTAAACAAAAAAATTTTAGTAAAACGCAATTAGGTATTAGACCTGAATTTATTAATTTTTCCGATAATGGAATTAAGGTAAAGATTAAAAGAGTTAGTGATACAGGCCGACATAAAGTAATTGATACTGAGTGTAGTAGCGGAAGTATTAAAATTTTAGCCAATGCTTCTACTGAAATACCAAGTGACAGTGCATATATAACTTTTGAACAAAAATATACTTATGTATATGGAGACGATTGGATAATTGAATAATGAACAAAACATATAATCAAAAAGCCTGGTTCTTTGTTATTCCTGTATTTGTACTTGTTGCATTTAATGCTGTGGTGCCATTAATGACTGTTGTTAACTATTCCTTCCAAGAAACTTTTGGAAGTAACGTTTTTGCATGGGAAGGAACAAGATGGTTCAAACAAATTTTACATTCCGAAAGATTTCATGCATCTTTAGGAAGACAATTTATATTTACTTTTATAATTCTTTTAATTCAGTTGCCTCTAGGAATAGCTATTGCTTTAACTATGCCTAAAAAAGGTTGGGGGGTTCCTGTTTGTTTAATTTTAATGTCAATGCCACTATTAATACCTTGGAATGTAGTAGGAGCTATGTGGAATATATTTGCTCTTCCAGACATAGGTTTTCTTGGGAATTCTTTAAATTCACTTGGTTTTGATTATAATTTTACACAACAGAGTGGAGATGCTTGGTTTACAACTATTCTTATGGATGTTTGGCATTGGACCTCTTTAGTTGTTCTTTTGTCTTATGCAGGTTTAAACTCAATTCAGCCAGCTTACTATCAGGCTGCAGAAATAGATGGTGCTAGTAGATGGGATATTTTTAGATATATCGAACTGCCAAAAATGAAAAAAGTTTTAACTTTAGCTATACTTTTAAGGTTTATGGATAGCTTTATGATTTACACTGAACCTTTTGTTTTAACAGGAGGTGGCCCTGGCAATGCAACAAATTTTTTATCATTAGATTTAGTAAAAATGGCCTTAGGTCAATTTGATCTTGGACCTGCAGCTGCTATGTCACTTATTTATTTTTTAATTGTACTTTTAATATGTTGGGTTTTTTATAGCTTAATGATGAAAAATGAGGGAAGAACATGAAAAAAATAAAATGGGTGGTACCAACATTCTACATAATTTTTTTAATGTTACCTATTTATTGGTTACTAAACATGTCATTTAAATCAACTACTGAAATTATAAATGTTTATTCATTGTGGCCACAAGATTTCACATTAGATAATTATAAAACGATATTTACAGATAGCACTTGGTACATGGGCTATGTAAATTCAATTATGTATACAGTATTTAATACCATAATCTCTGTATCTGCAGCGCTTCCTGCTGCTTATGCTTTTTCAAGATATAAATTCTTAGGTGATAAACATTTATTTTTCTGGCTTTTAACAAACAGAATGGCTCCACCAGCTGTTTTTGCTTTACCTTTCTTTCAATTTTATTCATCAGTAAATTTATTTGATACTCATATAGCCATTGCTCTATCTCATTGTCTTTTTAATATCCCTCTTGCTGTTTGGATATTAGAAGGATTTATGTCTGCTGTTCCTAAAGAATTAGATGAAACTGCATATGTTGATGGTTATTCTTTTCCTAAATTTTTCTTTAAGATTTTTATTCCAACAATAGCTGCTGGAATAGGTATCACTATGTTTTTCTGTTTTATGTTTTCATGGGTTGAATTATTGTTAGCAAAAACTCTTACTGCTACAATTGCTAAACCAATCGCAGCTATAATGACAAGAACCTCAAGTACATCAGGTTATGAACTTGGTTTATTAGCAGCAGCTGGAAGCTTAACTATTTTACCTGGTGCAGTAGTAATTTACTTTGTAAGAAATTACATTGCCAAGGGATTTGCAATGGGGAGAGTATGATTTTTACAAAACTACATGCATCTAGCTGGTCTACGGTTGGACAACCAAAAGAAAAAGGTCTTTTTGATTTTGATTTTATAACATGGATGGCGTGGACTTGGCCTACAGCAAGTTTTTTTATTTTTATAGCTCTTTGCATCACAACTATGTATTTCTGGGAAAAAAAGGATCCGGGCGGCAACCCTAGAAAAGGAATACTTACTCTGAACACTACTAGAGGAGATAGACTTTTTGTATCGTTGTTAAGTGCAGCATTTATCCATTTAGCTTGGCTTGGTCTCACAGATTTGAATCTTTGGATTGCTACATTTTTATCTACTATTTTTGCAATATTTGTCTTTAGATACGTATAATTTATGAAAAAAGTTGTAATTATTGGTGCTGGTGCAATGGGATCTGCTTTTTCTGTTCCATGTGCAGATAATTCAAATGAAGTCTTTTTAGTAGGTTCATTTCTTGAAGATAAAGTTATTGATGAAATTAAAAATTTAAACAATTTTCATCCTATTTTAAAAAGTCAGTTACCAAAAAATATAAATGTTTTAAAATTTTCAGAATTTAATGATGAAATTAAAAATAATATTGATCTCTTGGTTGTTGGAGTTAGCTCAAAAGGAATTGAATGGATAGGGAATGAAATCTCTAAATTTTATAAACCATCAGTTGATATTCTCCTATTAACAAAAGGCTTAGCTTTAATTGAAAATAAATTTGAAACTTTAGCAGAAAAACTAGATAACATTTTAAAAGAAAAAGGAATTGCTGATGCTAAAATTTCTGCTGTAGCGGGACCCTGTTTAGCCAACGGGTTAGCAAATAGAATAAATAGCAGCGTTGTATTAGCAAATGAAAATATCAACGTTGTAAAAAATATAGGATCAATAATTTCAACAGATTATTATTCCACAGAGTTTTCAGATGATTTAGTAGGAGTGGAAGTGTGTGCAGCAACAAAAAATATATACTCTATGTTAATAGGTGCTTCAGAAGGCTTAAGCAGTAAATCGCTCGATAACGAATTAAAGAAAAAATATTTTCTGAATACAGCTGCATCTTTAGCCTATAAAGCAGTTGCTGAGATGAAATCTTTAACCAGAAAATTAAATGGTAAAGAAGAGTCGGCTTATGGTTTAGCTGGTTTAGGAGATTTATATGTTAGTTCAGCTGGAGGCAGAAATAGTAAAATGGGATACTATTTAGGGCAAGGTCATTTATTTAAAGAAGCTAAAGATAAATTTATGAAAGATATTACCGTAGAAGGTGCTGATTTAGCTCTCGAAATAGGACCAAAAGTTTTAAAAGAATTTAATGAAAAGGAATTTCCTCTTCTTTTTAGTGTAATCAAATGTATCTGCAGTAACCAGAAACTAGAAATTCACTGGTAAAATCATCTTTTATTTAAAAACGTTTTCATTGAGTCATCCATCGCTTTCTCCCAAGGTGTATGATGTACTGGCGCAACTGATCCAGTTACAGGAGATGAAAACGATTTATTTCTATAAGTTAGAATATCTTCTACCTTATGATGTTCCCATTCTTTAAAATGTTTTCTGATTAATTCAAAATCAATTTTAGGATAATCAGATATATTATGAAGTTCTTTGGTATATTCTGTTTGAAAATCAATCATTTGATCTGGGTTTTCTAATTTTTCTTCCATTGAAACCCATTTATTAATATCTTTATCTATTTCATCATCACTAGGCATTTTAATTTTATCCATAATTACATCTCTTGCGAACCATGCTTGACAATCAAACATATTAAATGTGTGAAATTGATCCTGCATACCTAAGTATAAAAGTTTATGATTATCTTGCCACACAACACCTTTATAAAGTTTTGGTGGATACAATCTGTTGTGTGTTTTTAATTTTAAGCTTTCATCTAAAAATGGGAAATGATGCAGATATCCAGTGCATAAAATAACTACATCAGCATCTTGCTCTGTTCCATCTTTAAATATGGCTTTTTTCCCATCCAACTTGTCTAAATAATGAACTTCTTTCATGCCTTTTGGCCACTTAAAACCCATTGGATTATGTCTGTAACCAATTGTTACACTTTTCGCTCCATATTTATTGCATTGTAGAGCGACGTCTTCAGCTGAATAACTACTTCCTAAAACAATAACATTTTTTCCTCTGAACTCTTCTGCATCTCTAAAATCATGGGAATGCATTATTCTTCCTGGAAAAGAACTCATCCCCTCATATTCAGGAATAAAAGGTACAGAAAAATGGCCCGTAGAAACTACCAAATAATCAAATGTATCACTTAAAGTTTTATCATTAACTTTATCTTGGTAGTTAATTTCAAACTTATCATTTCTATAAACAGTATTTATTACTCTGGTATTAAATTTAATCTTATTTTTTATATTTCCTTTACTGACTCTTCCTAAAATATAATCTTGAAGGACCTCTCTTGGAGGAAAGGATGGAATCGACTTCCCAAAATGTTGGTCAAAAGAATAATCAGCAAACTCTAAACATTCTTTAGGTCCATTAGACCACAAGTATCTATACATACTGTTAGGAACAGGATCTCCATATTGATCTGAACCAGTTCTCCAGTTGTAATTCCACAAACCACCCCAACTTTCTTGTTTTTCAAAGCAAACTATTTCAGGAATTTTTTCTCCTTTTTTTTCTAAATGTTCAAATGCTCTTAAAATTGAAAGTCCACATGGACCAGCGCCGATGATTGCTACTTTTGACATAGAATTTTTCCTATCATTAATAAATTTATAAATATATCTTACTAATAATTTTTAAAAAAATAAAATTATATTTTGTTATGAGTGTCAACTGGAATTATCCCACTACAGTGTGGATAGGGGAAAATAGAATTGATGATTTATCTTTGGCTTGTAAAGAACTTAATATTTTAAATCCATTATTTGTAACTGATAAAGATCTCGTGTCTTTACCCATGACTGTAGAAATTATTACAAATCTTAAAAATAGTTTTAGTAAATTAGATATTTTTTCTGATTTTACAGGAAATCCAACAGGCAAAAATATTACTGAGGGAGTAAAGATTTATAATAATAATTCTTGTGACGGTGTTATAGCTTTTGGTGGAGGAAGTGCCTTAGATGTTGGCAAAGCTATTGCATTTATGTGTGGACAAAAAAGGCCTATATGGGATTTTGAGGATGTTGGAGACTATTGGAAAAGAGCAGAAGAAAGTAAGATTTCTTCAATTATAGCAATACCTACAACTGCTGGAACAGGATCAGAAACCGGAAGAGCTTCAGCAATAATTAATGAGGAAACCGGCGTTAAAAAAATAATATTTCACCCTAAGTTTATGCCCGCAATAGTGATACTTGATCCAATATTGACTTTAGATCTCCCACCAAGAATTACTGCTGCAACGGGAATGGATGCTTTAGCTCATAACTTAGAAGCATTTTGTGCACCCGGGTTTCATCCTATGGCAGACGGAATTGCTTTAGAGGGCATGAGATTAGTAAAAAATTCTTTAATAGAAGCTGTTAAGAATGGAAAAAATATTAATGCTAGATTAGAAATGTTAACAGCAGCCAGTATGGGTTCTACAGCTTTTCAAAAAGGGTTGGGCGCAATTCATTCTTTAAGTCATCCTGTAAATGCACAATTTAATGTTCATCATGGTTTATCAAATGCTATATTTATGCCATATGTTTTAACTTTTAATAGAACAGAAATTTCTGAAAAAATTGTATCTGCGTGTGATTATTTAGGTTTAGAAAAATCTTTTGATAAATTTCTTCAATGGATTTTGGATCTTAGAAAAGAATTTAACATTCCTCATACACTTTCAGAAATAGTTGAAAAAGAAAAAATTGATTTAGATAAATTGTCAAAAATGGCATGTGATGACCCTTCAACATATAGCAATCCAAAGAAATTAACTGTAGCTGACATGAAAACTTTATATCAACACAGTATTACTGGAGAATTATTTTAATGAAAAAAATTTTACTTGTTGAAGGCAATTTAAAAGAAGCAAATCAAGAATTTACTGAAAATGGAATTAAAACCCATACCGAGAGTCTTAAAGAAAGCATAAGCTATTATACAAATAATCTTGAAATTGACTCGGTAAATCCATCTTCAGATAAAGATATTTTTGATAAAGTTAAAGACTTAAATAAGTATGAAGGTCTAATTTGGGGTGGTAGTAGCCTTAATATTTACAGTGATACTAAAGAGATTAGAAAACAAATTGAATTTATGAAAGAATGTCAAAAAAGAATTAAAAATATTCTTGCAATTTGTTGGGGAATGCAAGTTGCTGTGACAGCTGCAGGTGGAGTTGTTAATAGAGGTAAAAACGGAGCTCATAGAGGAATAGCTCATGGTATAGTGATTAATCAAGATGGATTAAATCACCCAATATACAAAGATAAAGATAAAATTTTTAATACTCCAGCTTTTAATTATGATGAAGTGGTGACATTACCAAAGAATGCAATTTTACTATCATCGAATAAAGTGAATAATGTAATGGCTTTAAATTTTGAGACAGAGTTTAGTAAAATTTGGGGTATACAATATCACCCTGAAATCACTTACGAAAAAATGATTACCTTAATAAAATTTAGAAGAAAAAGACTTCTTGAAAACAAGTCATTTTTAGATGAAAAAGATTTAGAGTCTCATATAACAATGATTGAAAATGAGGATAAAATTACCAAAAAAGAGTCTAGAATGAGGGAGTTAAAAAATTGGTTAGATTTGATAGCTTAATTTTTTAAAATAAACCTTCTATCTCTCCATCTTTATTTAACTTAATTGAATCTGCCGCTGGTACTCTTGGTAACCCTGGCATTGTCATTATTTCTCCACAGACAACAACAATAAATTCAGCACCAGATGATAATCTTACTTCTCTAACTGGCAAAACATGACCAGTTGGCGCTCCTTTTAAATTTGGATCTGTTGAAAAGCTGTATTGAGTTTTAGCAATACATACTGGAAGGTTGCCATAACCTTTCTCTTCAAAATCTTTTAATTGTTGTCTAACTTTAGTATCAGCAACTACATCACTTGCGTGATAAATTTCTTGAGCGATTTTTTCTATTTTTTTAAACAATGATAATTTGTCTTCATATAAGTATTTAAAAGTATTTTTATTTTCCTCACAGATTTCGGCTACATTATTTGCTAGTTCTTTTGTTCCTTCTCCACCGTTAGACCAGTGTGTACATTTTGAAGCTTTTACTCCTTGAGTTTTACAAAAATCAAGCAGTGCATTCATTTCATTATCTGTATCAGTAATAAAATGATTTACAGCAATGGTAACTGGGAGTCCAAATTTTCTTGTATTATTAATGTGTCTTTCTAAATTAATTAATCCTTTTTTTAATGCTTCTACATCTTCTTTTTTTAAATCATCTTTTGCAACTCCTCCATGCATTTTAAGTGCTCTTATAGTTGCAACAATAACTACACAATCTGGTTTAATTCCAGATTTTCTACATTTTATATCCAAAAACTTTTCTGCACCAAGATCAGCACCAAAACCTGCTTCAGTTACAACATAATCTGATAATTTTAAACCAGCTTTCGTTGCTATAACTGAGTTGCATCCATGAGCTATATTAGCAAATGGTCCACCATGAATAATAGCTGGATTGTTTTCTAAAGTTTGCGTGACATTCGGCCTAATCGCTTCTTTTAAAAGCACGGTCATTGGACCTTGAGCATTTAAATCTTTTGCATAAATAGCTTTTTTATCTCTAGTGTATGCAATTGTAATATTTCCGATTCTTTTTTCTAAATCTTGTAAATCTGTAGCTAAGCAAAATATAGCCATAATTTCTGAGGCAACAGTTATGTCAAAACCATCTTGTCTAGGGTAACCATTTGCAACACCACCTAAATCAACAACAATAGATCTTAATGATCTATCATTCATATCCATAACTCTTTTCCAGACAACTCTTCTAATATCTATGTTAAGTTTATTACCCCAATAGATATGATTATCTATGAGAGCTGAAAGTAAATTATGCGCCGAAGTAATTGCATGAAAGTCACCTGTAAAATGTAAATTGATTTGTTCCATTGGAACAACTTGAGCATAACCACCACCAGCTGCACCACCTTTCATTCCAAAAGATGGACCAAGACTTGGTTCTCTTAAACAAACAATTGACTTTTTGCCAATTTTATTAAGACCGTCGCTTAATCCAACTGATGTGGTAGTTTTACCTTCTCCAGCAGGAGTAGGTGTAATTGCAGTGACTAAAATTAATTTACCATCTGGTTTATTTTTTAAAGTATCTAGGTATTCCAAATTAATTTTTGCGATATGTCGACCCATAGGACTGAATGTTTCACTTTGGTCTGGCACATTAATCTTAGCCAAAATGTCTTTAATTGGTTGCATTTTAGCTTCTCTTGCTATTTGAATATCTGACTTCACATCGCTCATTTTAAATCCTATGCGTTATAAATTTTTCTTGAGGATTCTTATCCTTTTTTAACATCTTTGGAAACTTCTAAAAATTATATATAAAAAAAATAAGAACTATTTATATTCTTTTATATAAAATTCAGTTATGCAAAAATATTCTATTTTTAATTTGGTTAAAAATGCATTCTCTAATCATCAAAATTGGGATTTAGCTTGGAAAGATCCAACTCCAAAAAAAGAGTATGATGTCGTTATTATTGGTGGTGGAGGCCATGGTTTAGCTACAGCGTATTATCTAGCTAAGGAACATAATATCACAAATGTAGCAATTATAGAAAAAGGTTGGATTGGCGGTGGAAATGTAGGAAGAAATACTACCATTATAAGATCAAACTATATGCACGACGATAATGCATTGTTTAGTGAGTTTGGAATGGATCTATGGCGAAAGATGAGTCAGGATTTAAATTACAATGTAATGTTTTCACCAAGAGGAATTATCAATCTTGCACATTCAGATGCTCAAATGAATGTTTATGCAAGAAGAGGT
This sequence comes from Candidatus Pelagibacter sp. HTCC7211, assembly GCF_000155895.1. Lineage (NCBI taxonomy): Bacteria > Pseudomonadati > Pseudomonadota > Alphaproteobacteria > Candidatus Pelagibacterales > Candidatus Pelagibacteraceae > Candidatus Pelagibacter > Candidatus Pelagibacter sp. HTCC7211. The sequence goes on along the minus strand of NZ_DS995298.1, from coordinate 1,193,848 downwards.
AATTCTATGAGATTAAATGGCATTGATGCAGTTCTACTAAATAGAGAACAGGTGAGAGAAATTATTCCAATGGCAGACTTTTCAGAAAACGTTCGCTTCCCAATCTTTGGTGGATTAATGCAACCAAGCGCAGGAACAGCAAGACACGATGCTGTTGCATGGGGATATGCTCGACAAGCAGATTCAATGGGAGTTGATATTATTCAAAATTGTGAAGTAATTGGTTTTGATGTGTCGGGTGGAAAAATAAATGGAGTTAGAACATCTCGAGGTGATATCAAAGCAAAAAAAATTGGTTTATGTGTTGCTGGTAGCACTAATATTTTAGCTGAAAAATTAAATATGACATTACCAATTGAAACACATCTTTTACAAGCGTGTGTTTCAGAACCAGTAAAACCAGTTTTAGATGGTGTTGTTACATTTGGTGCAGGGCATTTTTATATAAGTCAATCAGATAAAGGTGAAATGGTAATGGGTGGTGATTTGGATGGTTATAATAGTTATGCTCAAAGAGGAAATTTACCGACCTTGCAACATGTACTAACAGAAGGAATTGCGATGATGCCTTTTTTAAGCAAATTAAAAATGCTTAGAACTTGGGGTGGAATTATGGATATGTCAATGGATGGTTCACCAATCATTGATAAAACTCATATTGAAGGATTATATTTAAATTGTGGTTGGTGTTATGGTGGTTTTAAAGCTACTCCAGCATCAGGTTGGACATTTGCACATACTATTGCGCAAGATAGAGTTCATGAATTAAATTCTGGTTATAGCCTTAATCGATTTAATACAGGTCATCTATTGGATGAAAAAGGTCTTGGCACAAAAACTTGGATTTCATAAATGCTTTATATTAAGTGCCCACATTGCGGAATGAGATCACAAAATGAGTTTTCTTATGGAGGTGATGCAAGTGTAAAAAGACCGGATTTAAATAAAGAAATATCAGATCAAGACTGGGATAACTTTGTTTATAATAGAAAAAGCTTGAGAGGAAAACATTGGGAATTATGGCAACATATATCAGGATGCAGACAGTGGATAAAAGTTGAAAGAGATACAGCCACTCATGAAATTTTTAGGACATTAAAAGCTAATGAGGAAATTTCTTTATGACACAAAGCTTTAGATTAAATGATGTTGGTCTTATTAATAGAGACAGGAAACTTTCATTTAAATTTAATAGTGTAACTTATTATGGATATGAAGGAGACACTTTAGCTTCAGCGTTAATAGCTAATGGAGTTCATTTAGTTGGTAGAAGTTTTAAATATCATAGACCAAGAGGATTTTTTGGAGCAGGAGTTGATGAACCTTATGCAATTGTTCAATTATATAGAAATGGTGAGACTGAACCAAATATTAAGGCAACAGAACAAGAGCTTTTTGAAGGTCTTGAAGCTAAAAGTGTAAATTGTTGGCCGAGTGTTAATTTTGACGTTGGGGCAATAAATAATTTTTTAAAAATATTTCTACCAGCAGGATTTTATTACAAAACATTTATGTGGCCCAAAAGCTTTTGGTATAAAGTTTACGAACCGTTTATCAGAAAAGCCGCAGGTTTAGGTGTTGCATCTACAAAACATGACAAGGAAAGATACGAACACAAATATGAATATTGTGACTTATTAATTGCAGGATCAGGACCATCTGGATTAGCAAGTGCTTATGCTGCTGCTAAAAATGGAGCAAGAGTAATTTTAGCAGAAGATAAATCTAGATTTGGAGGAACTTTGCTAACTAGCGATGTAAATATTGGAAATCAAACAGGTAAAGAGTGGGCTGATGGAATTATTTCTGAGTTAAAAGAAATGCCAAATGTAACTGTAAAAAATAGATCACAAGTATTTGGTTATTATGATCATAATATGCTGGTAATGTCAGAGAGAATTAGTGATCACTTACCATCAACAAAAAAATTTCATCCTAAACAAAGGCTTTGGTACATAAGAGCAAAAGAAGTTTTAATCTCCTCAGGTTCAATAGAAAGACCATTAGTATTTGGAAACAATGATACACCGGGTGTTATGCTTTCATCAGCAGCAAAAGAATATCTTAAAGTCTATGGAGTACTTGTTGGAAAAAAACCATTAGTTTTTACTAATAATGACAGTGGTTATGAGACTGCAATTGAATTTAAAAAAAATGGTGTAGATCCAATAATTTTAGATACTAGAAAAGATCCCCATTCAGAAATTATAGATGAAGCAAAAAACTTAGGAATAAATATTAAATTTTCTTATGTTGTAGTTGCAGCACAAGGCTATAAAAAAGTTAAATCTGCTGATATTGCTAAAATTTCAGATGATAAAGAACAGCTTGGCACAATCGAAAATATTAAATGTGACTGCATTTGTGTTTCCGGTTTTTGGACTCCTACTATTCATTTAGCCTCTCAATCAGGAAATAAAACTCAATTTAAAGAAGAAATTGATGCATTTATTCCAGGAGAATCTAAACAAAACGAAAAAACATTAGGTGCTGCTAACGGTATCTATACTTTAGATGAAACATTAAAAAGTTCATTTGAAGCTGGAAATGAGTTGTCAAAAAAAATTACCAATAATGATAATAAAGTATCTTTTCCAAATGTGGTTGAAAAGAAATCAACAGTTCACGATAAATTTTGGTGCGTTCCTTTACCAAAAGGAAAAAATTATAAAAGATTTTTAGATTTTCAAAATGATGTTGCTGTTTCAGATATAGAAATTGCTCTTAGAGAAGGGTATCGATCAATTGAACACGTCAAAAGATACACTACCCTTGGTATGGCAACAGACCAAGGTAAAACAAGTAATCTTAATGGTTTACAATTAGTGTCTAAGATAGAGAATAAAGTTGTTCCAGCAGTTGGACACACAACTTTTAGACCTCCATATACACCCGTTTCTATTGGAGCAATTGTTGGAAGAGAAGTTGGAAAACACACTAAGCCAACCAGAAAGTCACCAATGCACTATTGGCATGAAAAAAATAATGCTGTTTTTGTTGATGCAGGTGTGTGGTTAAGACCTAGATATTATAAACAAGGAAATGAAACTTTATTTGAAGGATCTAAAAGAGAAGCTAAAAATGTAAGAACAAATGTGGGAGTTTGTGATGTAACCACGCTAGGTAAAATAGATATCAAAGGACCAGATGCAGCAGAGTTGCTGAATAGAGTTTATACAAATGCGTGGTTAAAATTGCCAGTAGGTAAGGCAAGATACGGCGTTATGTTAAGAGAGGATGGAATTGTTATGGATGATGGTACGACTACAAGGATTTCAGAAAATCATTACCATATGACAACTACTACTGCTCAAGCAGCAAATGTACTTTCTCACTTAGAATATTATTTACAACTAGTATGGCCAGATTTAAATGTGAATGTAGTTTCAAGCACAGAACAGTGGGCTGGTGCTGCAATTGCTGGACCTAAATCTAGAGATTTATTACAGAATTTATTTCCTAATTCAGATGTATCCAATGAAGGATTACCTTTTATGGGTTACATGGAAGGAGACTTATTTGGAGTAAAAGCTAGAATTTTTAGAATTTCATTTTCTGGTGAACTCGCATATGAAGTGAACGTTGAGTCTGATTATGGAAACTTTATGTGGGAAAAAATTATGGAAATTGGGGAAGAATTTAAAATTCAACCTTATGGAACAGAAGCGTTATCTACATTAAGAATTGAAATGGGACACGTTGCTGGTTCAGAACTTGACGGAAGAACAATACCTTATGATAATTCTCTTGAAGGATTATTAAGCAAAAAGAAAGATTTTATAGGCAAAAGATCTTTAACAAGAGAAGCATTTACAGCAGAAGATAGACAAAAAGTTGTAGGCGTTGTTCCTCTAGATAAAAAAACGAGTATTCCAGAAGGATCTCATTTAGTTAAAGATTCTAAAGCACCACTGCCAAATCCTAAATTAGGTTATATTTCAGCATCATGCTGGAGTGTTGAATATGATAATCCATTTTCACTAGCTATTCTTAAAAATGGAAAAAATATGATTGGGGAAAAACTGTATGTCATGTCTCCACTTAAAAATAAAATAATACCAGTTGAAATAGTGTCTTCGCATTATGTTGATCCAAAAGGGGAGAGAGTAAGATCATGAGCACGATATCAGCTTTAGCAAATGTTCATTCAGTTGGTCAGTTTGGAGACCATGAAAATAAAAATGATAACGAACTTTTACAAATATCGGAGATAAAAGATTTATTAATTGTTCAAATAGTTCAGTATAAAAATTCTTCAATTTCTGTTGAAAGCATTAATGTTGATGGTTTGAATTTTAAAAATGAACCATTAAATGTAACAAATAACAGCGAAACAAGAATTTTATGGAATGGCCCAAAAAATTGGTTTTTAATATCTACTAAAAAAGATTTACTAAAAATAGTTCTAGAGACATTTAAAGACACTGATTTTGCTATAACAGATTTATCCCATTCAAGAGCTATAATTGAATTAGAAGGAGAAGAAGCCATAGAAGTTTTAAAGAAAGGATGTCCTTTTAATTTTAATACTTTAGAAAAAAATAATTCAATAAACTCTACCTATAACGGAATAGCATTTACGGTTGATATGTTAGATGATAAACCTAATAAGTTAAGATTATTTACATTTCGAAGTTTTGGAGAGTCTTTTTATCATTCTATCACAGATGCTTCTTTGGAATTTGGCTATAAATCTTTATAAGTAATAAAATATTTTAATCTCTGGTCGCAATATAAACTCCAATTGTCGTTATTAAAAAACCTAGTAGATCTAAATTAGTTAAATTTTCATTTAAAAATAACCAAGCCATAAAGGCAGATGTGGCTGGAATTAAGAAAAATATAGAAACTGTTTTGCTTGCTGAATTATTTTTAATTAGATACATCAAAATAGTAAAAGCACCAAATGATACCAGAAATATCTGATGGCTCATTGCAATTATAAAAGTTTGTGAAAAATCGATATATGGTTTTGCAAAAAATATCACTACTAATAGATGAAAGGAAAAACCACCTATAGCTTGATACATATTGCTTACTGAAAGAGGTAAGTTATTACTAATCTTTTTTTGCCAAATTGTTGAAGAAGTAATTGCTAATAAAGCTATGATAGTAGCAACTAAACCAGTTATTGGAATCTTTGACCCTATATCCAAACCTAAAACCAAAATTGCTCCTATAAATCCTAATAAAACTCCAACCCATTGTTTCATTGTTACTTTTTCATTTAAAATTGGTCCACTTAATGCGTTGGTAAGGATTGGTTGAAGTGTGACTATCAATGCAGCAATTCCTGTCGGCATTCCTTTTGAAATTGAATAAAAAACTCCACCTAAGTAAAGGCCATGAAAAAGAACTCCACTAAAAAATGACTCAATAAAATTTTTTTTGTTAACTAATAATTTTTGTTTTGTGTAGACTGAAAATAAGAAAAAACCGATTGCTACCATTGAAAATCTAAAAGCTAGAGCTGAAAATGGATCACTATTATCAATTATTGGCTTAGTAGTAATAAATGCTGATGACCACAACAATATAAATATGAATGGAAAAATTCTAACCATTTTAAAATTAAATAAATCTTATCAAATTAATCTAAGATATTTAAGGTAATTAATTTTTCTTGTTTGGTTTCTTTACACCACATTTCATAACTTTCACAAACTCTCCATAGATGATCAAAAGCTCTTTGTGAAATTTCTAATGGGAAGTGACTTTTTGTGTAATATAATTTTGGTATTTTCATTAAAAATTTAACCATAGAATCTTTTTGTAATTCTAAAAGTTTAATTGTTTCATCGTTAATTTTTTTTTTAGTAATTTTGTCAATAAAATTATTCTCTTTTAATTCTGCAAACCATTGATCATGATATTCACCAGAGCTAATGAAATCAAAATCTTTTGTAGTCATAAATATTTCAAAAGCTTGAATATTATTAATTTGAGAATTTTGTTTTTTAATATCTACAATTTTTAAATATATCATTTCTGCAACTCTTAGAACGTATGGTTTATCAGTATTTTTTTGCATAAATTATCTACTATGTTTATGCATCGCAGAATTTGCAAGGATCAAATTTGGATCTAAAAAGATTTTAGAAGATTTTACATTTTCAAAAGATTTAAATGCAAAAATTGCAATTGGAAGTTCAGTGCATCCTAATATTATCTTTTTACATTTCATCTTTAAAAGAGAATTTATTGCTGGTTTTATAGCTTTTGCTGCAGCTTTTACGTTCCCCATCTTAACAAGTTTAATTGCTTTATTTACTGATTTTTTTTGAAGTGTTTGTGAAGGTTGGACTAAATCATAATTTTTATTAAAAAAATTATGGTACACACCAGTATTTAAAGTTCCTTCAGTTGCCAATAGCCCAATTTTAGAATTTTTTTTACAATTCTGTTTTGTGAATTTGAAAACCTCTTTAGGCATATTAATAATTGAGATATTTACTTTTTTTTGCAAATCATCAAACCAATAATGTGCTGTGTTACAAGGTATAACAATAAATTTACATTTATTTTTTTCTAAAAGTTTACATCCACGAAGTAAACTTTTTAAAACTTTATTGTATTTAATTTTACTGACTTTGTTTGTAGATTTATTTGATAAACTTCTAGTTTGAATGCCAATAGACTCTGGTCTTCCTGGAATGTTTGATTTATTGTAAAGCAGAAATAATGGGTATTCTTGATCTATCTTTCCTCTATTTAAAATCGCTAGTTTATTGCAAAAATCAAGACCTGCTTGAGTACCCATTCCACCTAAAATTCCGATCATATCTATTTTGTAATTTATTATTAGATTGGTTTATTTATACCTCTCATAAAAACTATAAGTAGGCAACCATTTTTAGTAAACGAATTATGAGTAGATCCAGGTTCAAAAGTTACAAAATCACCTTTCTTAAAAATTTTACCGTCAGCATCCTCTAATTCTCCATCTATCATATAAAATTCCTCAAATCCTTGATGCTGATGTGGCAAACTTCTTGCACCAGGTTCCATTTTTAAAATGTAAGTTCCAAATCCACCATTTTTTTTATCATAACTAATTTTATGCCAACTCATACCTTTGACTGGTTCACCGTAATTATCAAATGGTTTAAAATCTAAGTTATTTAAATTATTTATAAATCTTTTGCTCATATTAATAATACACATTGTACTATTAATAATTGTAATTGGGAATTGTGTTAAAATTATTTTTATGTATTGGCTGAAATAAATATCTAATTTAATAGATAATAATTTTATATTTCAGCCAATAGGAAGTGTGAAATTATGCAGTTTTTAAGTTAACTGCTGAAGGACCTTTTGGACCATCTTCAACATCGAAAGTCAAAGCTTGACCCTCATCTAAACCGTTCATACCAGCATCTCTTACTGCTGAAACATGTACAAACACATCTTTTTCTTTATCTTCTCTTTCAATAAAACCAAAACCTTTGGTTGGATTGAACCATTTTACTTTTCCTTGTAGACTCATATTTATCTTCTTACTTTTCGTTGTATTAATTTATTACTTAAAATTAAGTAATTCTGGCTTTGTTTAGATTTTCTAGGGTTTTGTCAACATATTATTAGATAAATAAACTTAATTTTATGAAATGTTGTTAATTAACTTAGTTAAATAAACAGAATTTATATCTTCTTTGTAGTGAGCAAAGGGTTTACAAGGTTCGAATCCACATTGTTTAAATAGTTTTCTAGCAGGTATAAAAAAATCTCCAGCCCCAGTTTCTATACTTAATCTTGATATGTTTAATTTTTCTGCTTCAGTTATTAAATGATTAATTACGTTAATACCGTTACCTTTTTTTCTAAAATCGTCATGTATTCTTATGGATTTAAATTCACCGTGCCCTTTATCTAAAAATTTTAAGGCCCCACATCCCATTAATTTTTGATTTTCCCATAAACTCCAAAATTTGATAGAAGGAACTTTTAAACCAGGAATGTCTAAAACATGAGCACTACCCTCTGGTGATGCAGCTCTTAGTTCAATAAAGTGTTTAATTAAGAGTTCATTAACTTCAGGATGTTCAAAATTTCCCTCAATAGATTTTAACATTTAAATTAACGTAGTTAGATGTCCCATTTTTCTTTTGTCTTTTATCTCTTTTTTTAGATAATCAAAGAAAAATTCATTATCATTCAATTTTGATATTTTTCTGTACTTTGAAATTTCATCTCCAATAAGATTTATCATTTTAGCGTTAGAAATCTTTTTTAATGGAATTTGTTCCAGTCCACATACTGCTCTTACATGATTTTCAAATTGGCTAATATTATAAGCATTAATTGTTAAATGACCTGAGTTATGAACTCTTGGCGCAATTTCGTTAACATAAAGATTATCATTTCTGTCGATAAAAAATTCTACACATAATGTGCCTACATATTTTAGCTCCTCAGAAATTGTCATAGCCCAATCTTTTGATTGCTCAAAAATTTTATTATCAATATCAGCAGGTATTTTTGAGTTTCTTAAAATTTGATCTTGATGAGTATTTTCAATAGGTTCATAAATCTCATATTTTTGATTTTCAAATCTGGTTATTATTATTGAAATTTCTTTTTTTAATTTTACTAATTTCTCAAGAATATATCCTTTAGAAAAATCTATATTAAGTGAATTTAGCTCATCAATAGAATGAATAGGATGTTGACCTTTTCCATCATATCCAAGTGTAGTAGTTTTTAAAATTCCAGGTAAAAAATCTTCAAGAGAATCTAAATCAGATTTTTTTTCAATAGAGACGTACCTAGTTGTTCTTATATTTAATTTGTTGATAAAATCTTTTTCAGCTAACCTGTGTTGAATAAGTCTATTAACAGCAGGTTTTGGTAAAACTGGTTTTAATTTATTAATTTCATTTAGAGTTTCATAGGGAATATTTTCAAATTCAAAAGTAACTATGTCTACAAGTTTTACAAATTCAGCGATTTTTTCTTTGTCATCATAATTTCCACAAATAAAATTATTACAAAAGTTTTGAGCTGGTGCGTCAACATCATCACAAAAAATTATAGTTGTAATATTTAATTTTTTAGCAGCTATGGCCATCATACTTCCAAGTTGACCACCACCAATTATTCCAAGTGTAATATCGGACATTTTTATTTAGGTTTTTTTTTTACAGATTTTGTTTGAGCTGCTCTCCAATTATTTAATTTATTTTTTATTGATTGATTATTATTTCCAATAATTGAAGCTGCAAGTAACGCAGCATTTATTGCGCCATCTTCACCGATGGCAAGTGTACCAACTGGGATACCTTTAGGCATTTGAACTATAGATAATAAGCTATCTAAACCTTTTAATTTTTTACTTTCAATTGGTACTCCTAGAACTGGTAAAGATGTTAATGCAGATATCATTCCTGGTAAATGAGCAGAACCACCTGCTCCAGCTATAATTACACCAATATTATTTCTTTTAGTTGCTAGAGCATAATCGTACATTCTTTTTGGAGTTCTGTGCGCTGATATGATTTTAATCTCAAAAGGTACACCTATTTTTTTTAGTGTTTTTTCTGCAAGATGCATAATTTTATAGTCAGACTGACTACCCATTACTATTGAAACTTTTAATGATTTATTTTTTTTCATGAAATTTTACCAAAATCTTTATTTCAAAATAAACTCAAAATTTCAATAAAATTAATAGTATTTAAAAACATATTGATTAGAATTGGTACTTTATGAATTTTAAAATAGATAATCTACAATATTGTAATTGGTCTAGAGAGATCTTTGAATTCAATAGAGAGGCAAATCTAGACGCAGTTCACGTAACTATTGTTTATCATGAAGATTTTGATGAGTTAGTAGGTGAAACTAAAAAATGGGAAAAACTCTTTTCAGAAAACTCAGATTTAATTTTTTTAGGCAATGATTTTAAAGATATCGAAAAAGCAAACGTTGAAAAAAAAACAGCAATTTTTTTTGGGTTTCAAAATTGTTCACCCATTGAAGATGATATTAGTTTAGTAGAAAAAGTACATTCGTTGGGATGTAGATTTATGCAACTGACTTATAATAATCAGTCATTACTCGCAACTGGCTGTTATGAAAAAATAGATAGTGGTGTAACTAATTTTGGTCGTGAAGTTATTAAAGAAATGAATAGAGTTGGCATTGTTATTGATATGTCTCATTCAGCAGAGAAAAGTACATTTGATGCAATAGAATTAAGTGAAAAACCAATAGCTATTACTCATGCTAATCCATCTTTTTGGCACGCTGCAAAAAGAAATAAATCTAATGAACTGTTAAAAACATTAAGTGAAAGTGGAGGTATGCTAGGTTTGTCTTTATATCCACATCATTTAAAAAATAATACTAATTGCACAATTGAGAGTTTTTGCGAGATGGTTGCAAGAACAGCAGAAATTATGGAAATAAAAAATATTGGTATTGGATCAGACCTTTGTTTAAATCAAGCCGATACAGTTGTTGAATGGATGAGAAATGGCACTTGGTCTAAAAGCAAAAATTATGGAGAAGGATCTAAAAACAAACCTGGTTTTCCAAAACAACCAGAATGGTTTGAGGATGCTAGAGGATTTAAAAATATTGAAAATGGTCTTAAAAAAGCAGGGTTTTCAGACAGTGAGACACAAGGAATACTTGGAAATAATTGGTACAATTTTTATAAATCAATTTGATTATGAAAGTTGAATTAAGAGACCCAAACACAATAATGAAATTATCTAGATTAGGATCATTTCACCAATCAAAACTATCTTTTTTAAGAAGTTTTTTAAGTGAATTCAAAGATTGGGATTATAATAGAGATTTATTTAACTTAGATAAAGATGGTTATGGAGAGGCAATATATTCATTTAAAAAAAAAGATAGAGTTTATTCATTAGTTTGTTTTGCCAATAAGATTGAAGATGAAGAAAGATCCGATAGAGTAATAGCTACTAAGTGGGATGCTGCTTTTACACTTTATGACGGTGTACCCAGTAAAGATGATATTAAAAGATTAAAAAACGAGGTCCCTAAACAAGAAATAGGTAGACTTACATTTAAAGAGTTAACTTTATCAAGAGCAAATAAGTCTATTAGAGTTTTTAATCATGTTGTGAAAAATTTAAGTGAGGGTAAACAACCTGATTTAGATTTATTGTCAAAAGTTGGTTATTTATACAGAACTACAGCAGTTTATGGATCTGGAAAATTTGGTCTAGCAGATAGATTTCGGATTAAAAATAGAGAGGAAATTAACGGTCCTTTTAGATTAGAAATGATGTTAGTTTATTTAGTAAGACAATTTACGTTTGATCAGGTAAACCATGTTGCTCATAATATAAATCCCAAAACAGCAGTAAAACTAGATAATCAAATTTGTAAAAATTTAGGTATTGGAAACTCTACTGGTCTTGGTATGGCTCCTTTTATAGTTAATCACCCAACATTGTTAAATAATTGGATTTTAAGTAGAGAAATAGCATTAAAAAAGATTAGAGAAATTGAAATTGTTAAAAATCAAGACAGTCAACTTTTTAAAGATTGTTTAAAAAAATCATTAAAAAATATTACTAGCTGGAATACAGACAGTGAATATCAACAGAATAAAATTAGATTATTATTAAGAGATGTTAAAAAATTGATCAATCATGTTGAAAATGATTTTGATTTTCAGTCTGAGTTTCCATTTAATCAGATATATTTGTGGTTAGAGCAGAATTCATGCGAGGAATGTATAGAATACGTAGTCTCTATAATGATGGAGCCTTATAACGATATTACCGAGCCTTTAGTTAGCAATATGAGCTCTGAAGAAGAAAAGTATTTTAATATTCCAACCAATCGAACAACGCAAGAATTAATGGAAATTATTAAAACTAGATATCCAAATATTTTGGATATAAATTTTGATCAAAAAGAAAATAATCAAAATTTCTGGTTTATATCAAAAAACAAAGAAGAGCCTAGGATGGCTGACAGGTTTGAAGAACATGGATCTGAATTAGAACAACCTCTAGCTATAGCAAGGGATATAAAAAAACTTTATGAGCAATTACTTTCTTTAAAAAATGACACAACAATTGCTCAATTTTTATCATCGAACTCAGATTTAAGACATGTTGTTAGAAGAGCTTTTATAATTGAAAAATTTCCATATTCTGAGATTCAAGACAATACAATTGGTAAAAGTATTGTCCCTATTGATATGCTTAGACTTAAATTATCTTTTTTTGGTGCGTTAAAATTTGACCCTAGATCAGATAAATGGCTAAGAATTTGTATGTTCCAAGGTGCGCCACTACCAAATGAATTAAAAAACTATGACGAGCAATGGGTTTATAAAGCTAACAATTAATAATGAGATCTTTAAGTGAAATTGAAACTGCAGTTAAAAGAGCTAGTAGGGCAGTAGGTTTTTCTTGGGGAGTTTCTGAGGAAGTTGGAAAGTCTATAAGATTATTAGAGTTATTTGGATTAGCAGGAATAAAAAATTTAAATCAGTATTACAAAGAAAGAGAAATAAAAAAATTTGAAAATTTAAATTCAATCAGTGAGAAAAATATTGCTCAAGAAGCTTTCTGTCCAATTACACTTGGTGTTAGTTTTTTAGATCAAATTAAAGCAATAGAGAATTTTGACACGATACACTTTAAAAAGATTGCGTATCCAATAATTTTTTTGTCATTTTTAAGCAGAGCATCTGAAGTAAGTGGAAAAAAAATATATGTTAAATTTGATCAAAATGAAATTTTACTTAACTTAAATGTAAATATTTTTTCGAATGGATTTAATAAGGACTTCAGTAAACATTCAAATAATTTAGAGGTAAAACTTTTAGATAACAAAGACAACTTTACAGACTCAGATTGGAATAGTTTATACAAATTAGCTGAAAATACATTTGTAGAAGAAAGTGATAGTCTTAAACAGAGTGGAGCAGGAGCTGGCCTTACAGATAATGACTGATGAATCAGACAAAAGCAATAATTCTGAAATTATCAAAGAACTAGATAATGTTTGTGAAGAATGCAAAAAAGAAGATGAAAGTGTGTCTCAAAATTTAATTTTAACTAGTTATAAGCTTTGTTCGTCTTGTAGGGTATCTAAGACTATTTTTCCAATCTAGCTAATCTGGCTAACAGGCAACATATTCATTCTGCTCATTACAAAAGAAATTGATAAGAATGCTATAATTAAAAACGATAAAAAAACTATACCAAAAGATTTTATGTTAGATTTTAAGCCCAATACTTGCTTTGTAGAAATAATTAATCCTGCAAAAATCCAAAATTGTGTCAGAAAAATAATCGGTATCATCATATTGGGTGTTACTGCGAAAAATCTAAGTAAACCAGGTGCATGAGCAAACCCAACTGCTGTTAAAACTTTTTTAAAAGGAACCTTTGCTTTTTTGTCTGGAAAAAGTTTAACACCAATCACATAAATAAAGATTGCCCAAACTAACCAAGTTAAAATTGATGTAAGTCCAGACATAGCAACTGCTGTTTTAATTACTGTGTTAGCAGCAACAGCACCCGCGATCCCATCTAAAATCATTATTATCCCAGCAAAATAAATAGAAGCTTCACCAAAATTTTTATTATCTGAATATAAAGATTTATCTAATTTTATAGATTTAAAAACTATACTTAAAAATTCGGCAAACATTATTTTTTATTCTTTTGTGCTTTATATGAAACTAATAATGGGAATACTATTAAAGCAATCGCAATGATAATGCAAATTACTATCAAAAAACCCTTTGTCATTGAAGAAATGGGGGAGCTTTAATTTGCTCCCCCAAAATAAATTTAGCCTTTTACAACTTCTCTAGTATTTGCGTTGAAAGACTCTTTAAATGGAATATCTACTACAACTGCATCAACAGGAGTTCCTGGTGTGTCAGAGTATTTTTCAGGCAGGTGAACTTTAAATTTAGTTCCAACCTTACCTTTTGGAAAACCATTTGCATTTAATGTTCCATCAAACGGCACATATCCCATTGCTATGTTTTGTTTTTTTTCTGGGTGATACCAAGGAGAAGTTATAAATCCAACAGGATCTCCACCACTCTCTGGTGATACTAGCCAAAAATCAGGAGCGTACTCTTCAATAGGTTTTCCACCTAATTCAAGTCCAACTAATTGAAGCTTATAAGGTTTTTTGCCATCTTTAAGTTCAGCACCCATTTTTTCTAATGCAGCTTTACCGACATAGTCACCTTTTTTAGACCATTCACCTTTTCCAGATAAAGAAACTTGATAACCTAAGTTACACTGAAAAGGATTGTGTTGTTGATCCATATCTTGACCCCATGAAAGAATTCCAGCTTGAATTCTTCTATGGTGAGCAGGAGCAATAACCATTAGGCTATGTTTTTTACCTGCTTCAAGAACAGCATTCCACATATCCTCAGCGTATAAAGTCGAGTCTCTTAGATAAATTTCATATCCAGCTTCTCCAGAGAAACCAGATTGAGAAATTATACAACTTCTTCCACCAACTTTTACTTCCGCTAAGCCGTAGAAAGGCATATTATCAAAATCAACTTGATCTCCACAAAGGTCTTTCATTAAAGCTTTTGATTTTGGTCCTTGTATCTGCACAGGACTGACATCAATTTCCTCAATTGTACAATCAAATCTTCCATCAGCATTTACACCTTGAAGGTACATACCAATATCAGAGTCTGATAATGAAAACCAAAATTCATCTTCAGCAATTCTAAGTAGGATTGGATCATTTAATACTCCTCCATAAGCATTACACAAAATCACATATCTTGCTCTCATCGGAGAAATTTTTGTTGCATCTCTCGTTATTACATAGTCTGTAAATTTTTCTGCATCCGGACCTTTAACTCTTATTTGTCTTTCAACAGCAACGTTCCACATAGTAACGTGATTTACAATTGCATCATACTCAACCATTGCTCCACCATCTTCTGGTTTTACATATCCTCTTGGGTGATAAATACGATTGTAAACAGTTGCTCTCCAACAACCTGCCTGCATTGATAAATGCCAATAAGGTGATTTTCTTACCCTTGTTGAGATAAGCATTTCAACTTTAGTTGGCCCACTTTGTCTTAAATTATATGGTACTGCACGATCTGATTGATCAACTGAAGTAACATGTTTTAGTTTAGTATAGTCAAATTCATTAGACATAACTATTCTCCTTCAACCACTTGTTTGTTTCCTTCAAGCCGCCGAATGTATAAATGTGGAAGTTATCAGTATGCGATTTAACTTTCCCAATTAAATCATTAGGGTCTTTAGGTTTCAATAAATCTAACGCCTTACTAAAATTAGATTTAAGAAAATTTAAGGAATTTTTTGCTCCAACAATATTAGCAAACTTTATTAAGCTTGATATTTTTAGAGGTCCAGTAATTCCAACATGTACTGGTACGCTTTGTTTAGAAATAAAATCTATGATAGGCTGAGGGTCTAATAACCACTGAGTTACTATATAATCAGCATAAGGCTTTTTATCCATCATAGCTTTGTCTAAATCGGTATCGGATATGTCAGGACTTCCCTCGGGATGCCCAGCAATTCCTATTTTCATATTTTCAAAATAACCTGTTTCTAAAAGTTGAAATGAACTATCAAATTTTCCCATTGGTTCTCTACCACCACCAATTATTAATGCTTGTTTTACTCCACCGTCTTTACATCTTGAAACGTAATCTTTTAGCTCAGAATCGTTTTCAATTGATCTTGCGGGAAAATGAGGCACAGGATTAAAACCTTTTTTTACAAGTTCAATAGATTGATCTGAAGTCTCTTTATAGTCTCCACCAGGTAGCATTGTGACGTAAACATCCTTAACCGGAGGTAACGTTTCAAGGTCAGTTTTAGGACCAATTTCTAGTGAAAAATTCATTTTTTTCTCGATCATTATCTTATTTGAAAATGCTGTCAAAGAAATTCAGCTACCTTAAAGAACCACTTGTAGATAGAATTTTATTTTGATTTTGCCCATTTTATGGTACGATTTTTTATGTTTTGGATTGGTCCAGAATTTGTATATGGATTTTCATACAGCTTGAATTGTCAACCTGTATTTCAACAAATAATCATCAGAGAATCGTAAGAAAAACCCAATTTTCTAAATTTAAGTAAAACTAAATTAAATAGAAAAGGAGGTTAATGAAGTCACAAAATTTAGATGTATTATCAAGAATTGTCGATCTAGATAAAATCGAAGCTACAAAAAAATCAATTAATGAAGCAAATGGTCTTCCTAATGAATGTTATTTAAGTGATGAATATTTTAAAATAGAAAGAGAGAAAGTTTTTTTCAATAACTGGATAGTTGTGGGTGTTTCCAGTTCAGTACCCGAAGTGGGCGATGCAAAACCATTTAATTTAATGGGAATTCCACTGTTAATTTTACGGGATAAAAATAATAAGATTAGAGTATTTCATAATGTTTGCAGTCATAGAGGCATGATACTTGTAAAAGAAGAATGCAAAATAAAGAACACTATAAGATGCCCATATCATTCATGGTCATATAATTTTAATGGTGAATTAATAGCCACACCTCACGTTGGCGGAATGAATATACATGAGACAGAAGGTTTTATTAAATCAAAAAGCAATCTTAAAGAAATTTCAACACATGTATGGATGGATTTAATATTCATTAATGTCAATAAAAACAAAAAAGATTTTGAGCAAAGTATCGATCCTTTAGAAAAACAATGGTCAAAGTTTATATCAAGAGAGGATCAAAAGTTAATAAGACATGCTAGAGATTTTGGTTATTTTAATATGGAAGTAAAAAGTAATTGGAAATTAGCAATTGAAAATTATTGTGAAAGCTATCACTTACCCTGGGTTCATCCAGAATTAAATAGAGTTTCAAATTTAAAAGACCATTATCATATAGAAGATCTTGCAGAAACTTTTTCAGGACAAGGCAGTAATAAATATAGTCAACAGTTTGATGGTAATAAAAAACTTTCAATATTTCCAAATTGGCCCAATGATCTTTATCAAAATTCAGAATATGTTTCTCTATTTCCAAATGTTATGCTTGGAATACATGTTGATCATTTTTATGCATTTTGGTTAGAACCATTGTCAAATAACAATACAAGAGAACATTTTGAAATGTATTACGTTGGAGATGAAAGTGCTTCAAGTGATGAATATAAAGAAATAAGAAAAAAAAATTTTGCATTTTGGCAAGAAGTTATGAGTGAAGATGTTGCTGCAATAGAAGGAATGCAAAAGGGTCGAAGTTCCCCTGCTTATAATGGAGGAAATTTTTCCCCAGTAATGGATACTCCTACTTTGATGTTTCATAAGTGGGTTGCAACTAACTTAACTAAATGAGAGGATAAATTATGAAAAAAGATCTTATTACTAGATTAAATGAAGGCCCAATAATGTGTGCTGAAGGGTATCTTTTTGCAATGGAAAGAAGGGGATATCTGTCAGCAGGACCTTTTGTTCCAGAAGTTGTTTTAGAACATCCGGAGGTAGTAACTCAATTACATAGAGAATTTATTAGGGCTGGCTCAGATGTTGTTCAAGCTTTTACATATTATGGGCATAGAGAAAAACTTCGAATAATAGGTAAAGAGCATTTGTTAGAACCAATGCAAAAGAATGCTCTTAAAATTGCAAAAGATGCAGCTGCTGAATTTAAAGATCTAGATCTGATGGTTTGTGGAGATGTAGCAAATACAAATGTATTTGATCCTAATGATGCGAATACTCATAAACAATGTCAACAAATGTATGAGGAACAAGTTGCTTGGGCTAAAGAAGCTGGAGTAGATTTTGTTATTGCTGAAACAATTAATTGGTCTGACGAAATGAAGATTGCATTAAAAGCTATAAAAGATGCTGGACTTATTGCGGTTTGTAATTTTGCAATACCTAGAGGAGATAAAACTAGAGAAGGTCACAGCGCTGAAGATGCTTGCAAGATGATGGAAGATCTAGGTGCTGATTTGGTTGGTTTGAATTGTTATAGAGGACCAGAGATGACAATGAAATTATTAAAAAAAGTTAGAGATAAAGTTTCATGTCATGTGGCAGGACTTCCTGTTCCTTACAGAACAACTGAAGAGGAACCTGGCTTTTTAAATATTTCTGATCATGGCTGCGATCTTATTCCAGGAGGCAATGCTTTCCCTGTTGCTTTAGACAATTTATTTTGCAATCGATACGAGATGGCAGAGTTTGCTAAAGATTGTGTTGAAAGTAAAATAAATTTTATTGGTATATGTTGTGGAGCAGAAGCCCATCACGTCAGGGAGATGTCAGTTGCAATTGGAAAGAAACCAATTTCAATGAAATATATGCCTGATATGAGCAAACATTTTCATCACGGAACAGATAAGTCTTTGAAAAAAGTAAATAAAGAGATCAAATATTAATATGGAAAAAAATGCCAAGGTAGTTGTTATAGGAGGTGGAGTAGTTGGATGTTCAATCCTCTATCATCTTTCTAAGTTCGGGTTAAAAGATTGTATTCTTCTTGAAAGAAATGAACTGACTTCAGGATCATCTTGGCATGCTGCTGGAAATGTACATGTAATTTCTTCTGATCCAAATATCTCTCGCATGATGGCTTATACAATAGGCCTGTATAAAGAAATAGAAAAAGAGTCTGGTCATTCTGTAGGCTTTAAACCCAGTGGTGGGTTTTATTTAGCATCAAACGAAGTGTGGGCTGATTATTTAAAGAGAGAAAGATCAAAAGCAAGATACATGGGACTTGATCAAGAGTTCATTTCTCTAGAGGAAGTAAAAAAGAAAAACCCTTTAATTGATCCATCTAGATATTTATTGGCGTTGTGGGATCCTATTGATGGTGAAGTTGATCCATCGGGAGTTACTTATGCTTTTGCTAAAGCTGCAAAAGTTCATGGGGGAAAGTATTATACCCACACAGTTGTTAAAGACACAAAACAAAAAGAAGATGGATCTTGGGACGTAATCACAGATAAAGGGAATATTAAGGCTGATATTGTTGTTAATGCAGGAGGACTTTGGGCAAGAGAAGTTGGTCAATTAGCAGGATTAAATCTCCCAGTACAACCGATGGAACATCACTATTTAATCACTGAGTCCATTCCAGAAATAGAAGCAATGGGGGATCTAAGATTACCGATAGGAACAGATTTTGAGGGAAATATTTATTTTAGACAAGAAGGAAAAGGAATGTTGCTTGGAACTTATGAGCCGAAATCAACTCCATGGAAAGTTGAAGGAACCCCAATGAACTTTGGACATGAGTTACTTCAGCCAAAATTAGATAATATTGAAGATAGACTAGCGATAGGTTTTGAAAGAATGCCAGCGTTAGAACGTGCTGGAATTAAAAATATAGTTAATGGTCCTTTTACTTTTGGTCCTGATGGAAGTCCTTTAATTGGTCCAGTTCCAGGAATGAAAAATTATTGGGTAGCAGTTGGCGTTATGGCAGGATTTTGCCAAGGTGGAGGAGTAGGAAAATGTATTGCTGAGTGGATAATTGATGGTGAACCTTCAATTGATGTTTGGGCGATGGATGTTGCAAGATTTGGAGATTATGCATCACCTCAATATGGAACAGTAAAATCTTCAGAAAATTATGAACGAAGATTTATTATGACTTTTCCAAACGAAACACTTCCAAAAGGAAGAAAACAAAAAACAACCGCACTTTACGACCGTTTTGTAAATCAAGGAGCAGTGATGGGTGATAGCTTTGGATTAGAAAATGTTTTGTGGTTTGCAAACAATAAAGAAGATGCTCATGAAGAACCCACTATTAAAAGATCAAGATCACATGATTATGTTTCAAAAGAAGTAATTAATGTTAGAGAAAATGTTGGGCTAATTGAAGTTGCTAACTTTTCGAAACATGAATTTAAAGGTCCTGATGCCAGAAAATTTTTAGATCATATTATGGCTGGAAGATTACCAAAGCCTGGAAGAATTTCATTATCTCCAATGTTATCATATAGAGGAAAATTGTGTGGAGATTTAACTGTAGCTTGTTTAGATGAAAATGAATTTATGGTTTTTGGGTCAGGAGCTGCACAAGAAATACATAGACGTTGGTTTGAAAGTCATTTAGGAAAATTTAATTTAAATTATAAAAATAGATCTGATGAGTATCATGGGTTGTCAATTGCAGGACCTAATTCAAGAAAAGTATTAGAAAAAATCGTTAGAGATGATGTTTCAAATGAAAAGTTTAAATTTAGAGACTCTAGAAGAATGTTCGTTGGTAGCGTACCAGCTATAATAAATAGAATTTCATTTACAGGTGAGCTTGGCTATGAAATTTATGTAGCACCACACTATCAATTAAAACTTTATGAAGAGTTAATGGAAGCAGGAAAAGAATTTGATATTAAACCTTTTGGTGGAAGGGCATTAATGTCTATGAGATTAGAGAAAAATTGGGGAGCTTGGACGTTAGATTATAGACCAGATTTTACTGCAAAAGAAACTGGATTAGATATGTTTATAAATTGGAAAAAAGAATTTATTGGTAAAGAAAGCGCACAAAAAGAAAGCTCCTCAAGCAAACTTACACCTTTAATTGTTGAAACAAATGACATTGATGTAACGAACAATGAAGCTGTAATGAATGGAGATCAAAGCATTGGCTATGTAACTTCTGGAGGTTTTGCACATTTTGTGAACAAGAGTGTGGCATTTACATTTATCGATCAAAATAAAATTAAGTCTGAAAATAAAATTCAAGTAGAGATAAATGGAAATCTATTTAATTGTTCAGTAATTAAAGAACCACTTTACGATCCAAGTGGTCAAAAAATGAGAAACTAAATAATTTAATGTATAGACCTTTACCAAATCAATTAACAATTAGAAATTCAGCAATTGAAGGTTTAGGTTTATTTTCAGAGATAAAGATTAACAAAGACTCTTTTATAGGTGTTACACACGTTAAACATGAAACATTTCCTAACAGTTACATTAGAACGCCCTTAGGTGGTTTTTATAATCACTCAGAAAATCCCAATATAATTAAAATGGGAATGGATATATTTCCAGGATACGAATTTGGCAAAACTCTAGATTTAAATTCTCTATCAACAATTAGCAAAAAAAATGAAAAAAATTTCAAGTATTTATTCCTTGTTTCACTAAAGGATATTGATCCAGGTCAGGAATTAGTTGCACAATATACTTTTTATCAATTTTGAAATATTATTTATCAATCTTATGAAATTTAGTAGAAAAATAAATCCAGAATACAAATTATATACAAACTTCCTTACAAAAAAAAGAATAAGAGAGGATGAGATTAACTTTGAAAAATTAAGAAGTTATCGACTTGAGAGAGTTAAAAAAGAATTGATTAAAAATAATTTAGAAGCATGTATTTTATTTGACCCAGTCAATGTTCGGTATGCATTAGACACTGTAAATATGAGTGTTTTTAATATGCATAATCTTTCTAGGTATTGTTTTGTACCAGTGGAAGGACCAACAATTCTTTATGAGTATTTTAACTGTGAAAAATTGTCTGAG
Source organism: Candidatus Pelagibacter sp. HTCC7211 (assembly GCF_000155895.1). Lineage (NCBI taxonomy): Bacteria > Pseudomonadati > Pseudomonadota > Alphaproteobacteria > Candidatus Pelagibacterales > Candidatus Pelagibacteraceae > Candidatus Pelagibacter > Candidatus Pelagibacter sp. HTCC7211. The sequence continues at coordinate 1,172,348 of NZ_DS995298.1, read as the reverse complement.
CACTTAAATTTAATTGAAGAAATTAGACCAGCAATAACCTGGGATTATTTTGCTCATGGAGATCAAGCCAATTCACAATTAAAAAAATGGATTTCAGAAGTTAATGAATTATCACAAAAATATTTTAAATCAAAAAAAATTGCAATCGATGTTTTAAATGGACCAGCAGTTACAGAATTAAATAAAAGTGGAATAGAAGTAATAGATGCAAAATCAATATTAGAACAGGCAAGAGTTATTAAATCACCAGAAGAGTTAAAATGTATGAAGGCAGCTATTGAAGTTGCAGAAATCGGTGTAACTAAAATGAGAAAAGAACTCAAAGCAGGTATTACTGAGGATGAACTATGGTCGATACTTCACAAAACAAATATAGAAAATGGCGGTGAATGGATTGAGTGTAGAATTTTATCATCAGGGGAGAGAACAAATCCTTGGATGCAAGAAAGTAGTAATAAGATAATACAACAGGGAGAAATTGTTTCATTTGATACTGATATGGTAGGACCTTATGGATATTGTGCTGATATATCGAGAACATTTGTATGCGGAAATATTTTTAATGATAATCAAAAAAATCTTTATTCAATGGCAGTTAATCAAATTAACCATAATTCAAGTTTAATAAAAGATGGTACGACTTTTAAAGAGTTTATAGAAAAATCTTGGAAACTTCCTAAAGAATATTATGGCAATAGATATTCTGTGATGGTTCACGGAATAGGTTTGTGCGATGAGTGGCCATCAATAAGATATCCAACAGATGGTGGAGACAAAGGCGGTATATTTCAAAAAAACATGACTATTACTGTTGAAAGCTATATTGGAAAAGTTGGTGGTAAAGAGGGCGTAAAACTTGAGCAACAATATTTAGTGGGTCAAAATGGACTTGAACTAATGTCCCATCATCCGTTAGAAGATATTTAATGAAAATAATTTTAATAATGGGTTTGCCTGGTTCAGGAAAAACAACTTTGGCAGGAGAATTAGCACCAATGTTAAATGCTAAGAGATTGAATGCTGATGAAGTTAGAAAAGAGGCAAATGATTGGGATTTTTCTGAAGAAGGAAGAAAGCGGCAAGCTAAAAGAATGTCAGATTTTGCTCTAAAATTAAAAGAACAAGGATTTGATGTTGTAGCAGATTTTATATGTCCAACACCAGAAGCGAGAAGTTTGTTTCCTGCTGATTATGTTATATGGGTAGATACTATTAAAGAAGGAAGATTTGATGATACTAACAAAATGTTTATCAAACCAGATAAGTTTGACTTTCATGTTACTACACAAGATGCTAAAAATTGGGCACCAAAAATATTTGAAGATATTAATTTAAAATAAGGGGTAAAATCATGTCATACCAATGGGATAATAAAAAACCAACAGCTCAAATGTTAGGAAGGTGGCAACCATTTCATGATGGCCATTACACATTGTTTAAAGAAATTATAAAAAAAACTGGTCAAGTGTGTATTCAAATTAGAGACGTTCAAGGAGTGGATGATAATCCATTTGATTTTGAAACTGTAAAAAAAAATATTGAAGATAGGTTAAATCCAGAATTTGAAGGACAATTTAAAATTATGATGGTTCCGAATATTACTAATATTTGTTACGGTAGAGGAGTTGGTTATAAAATTGAAGAAATTGAACTATCAAAAGAAATTCAAGAAATCTCAGCTACAAAAATTAGAGCAAAAATGAGAGAAGAAGGCAAACTAAAATAAAGCAATGAACGATAGACTTAAAACTATTGTTGATTTAGAAAAATATCCTATTCATGATTTAAATTCTCCAATTATTAAAAGATTAATTGAGAAGTGTAAAAAAGAACTAGACCAAGATAGCTGTTCTACCATACCAAATTTTATTTTACCTAAATCTTTAGAGACAATGAATTTAGAATTAGAAAAGCAGCTTGATGAAGTTTATATGTCTAAGGAAAAAATCAATGCATACTTATATGCTAAAGATGATCCATCTTTACCTAAAGAACATCCTAAGAGAAATTTTATGGAAAGATATAATGGATATCTAAATTCTGACTGTTTTCAAAAAAATTCAGAAATGAAATACCTTTATGAAACTGAAGAGCTTTTGAAATTTGTTTCTGCTTGCCTAGGTGTTTCTCCAATATACAGATGGGCCGACCCATTGGCTTGCCATGCATATAATGTAATGAAACCTGAAGGAATTCTTCCATGGCATTTTGATAGCTGCGAATTTACTTTAAGTTTAATGATCCAGAAACCTGAAAATGGTGGGATTTTTGAATATTGTGCAAACATAAGAGAACCAGGGAATGAAAATTTTGAAGAGGTTAAAAAAGTTTTAAATGGAGATAGGACGAAAGTTAAACAATTAAAGTTAGAACCTGGTGATTTACAAATATTTAAAGGAAGATTTACACTTCATAGAGTAACCAAAGTTGAAGGTAAAAAATCAAGATATATGTGTATACCAGCTTATGTATTGGATCCATGGAGAGTTAATACACCTGAGCATTCTAAAGCAATATATGGCAAAGTTTTACCAATTCATATAGAAAGAAATCAAGCAAGATCCGATGGGTTAACTGATTAAATGACAAGCAATATTAAAATAAAAAAAATCGACAAAGATATATCATCAATAATTATTGATGAGCCTCAAACCTATAATTCATTATCATTTAAAAATCTTTCAGATTTATTAAAGAGTTTAAAAAAATTAGATGCTGATAAAAATGTTAAAGTTATAATTTTAGAAGGTGCCGGCAAAGGTTTTAGCGCAGGTCACAATTTAAAAGAAGTAAGAGGATTAAAAAAAAAAGAAAAATATCAAAAACTATTTAATCTTTGCTCAAAAGTAATGCTTCAAATTGTTGAAGGAAGGAAACCCGTTATTGCTAAAGTGCATGGAGCAGCTTTTGCTGCAGGATGTCAGTTAGTTGCGAGTTGCGATCTAGCTTATAGTACTAAAGAAGCTTTATTTGCTACCCCTGGAGTAAATATTGGTTTATTTTGCAGCACACCTATGGTTGCTGTAAGTAGAAAAATTAATAGAAAACCTATGATGAAAATGTTGCTAACGGGTGAGCCTATTAAAGCAAGTTATGCAAAAGAAATAAGTCTTATTAATGATTGTTTTGCTGCATCAAAATTAAATTCTGAAGTTTTAAAAGTTGCAAAACTTATTGCGTCAAAATCAAATCTAACGATTAAAATTGGAAAACAAGCTTTTTATAAACAATTAGAGATGCCTTTAGCAAAAGCTTACGCATATACAAGCAAAATGATGACAATTAATATGATGGCAATGGATGCAAAAGAAGGAATTTCAGCTTTCTTGGAAAAAAGAAAACCAAAGTGGAAAAATAAATAGTGTTAAATAAAAAAAATTTCTTTATTATAATTTTTATAATTGCAGGCATGTTTTTTATTTTAAGTTTTAATGATCATAATTTTAAAAGAGCTGTAGACGCATGTCTTGCAGGTAGTCAAAAATTATCTGAATCAAAAATTACAGATTTAAAAGAAGCAAAAAAGTTTTGTGAGGAACAAATAAAAAAGAATAAATAATTATGACTAATATTATAAATGAAAAAAAAACATGTTGTGGTCCTGGATATGCTAGTCCAGCAGATGCAATAAAAGCACCAAGTGAAAAACTTTTATATACAATAGCAATTTACACAGGTACTGGAATTCAGAAACCAGATTATCTAGCAACTATTGATGTAGATCCAGACAGTCCCACATATTCAAAAGTTATTCACCGACTTGAAATGCCAGGTATAGGAGATGAATTGCATCATATGGGATGGAATGCTTGTTCTTCATGTCATGGTGATGAAGGTATGAGTAGAAAATACCTTTTAGTACCAGGTGTAAGATCTAATAATATTCATGTAATTGATACTGCAACAGACCCATTTGCACCTAGAATTCATAAAATTATTGAAGGTTCAGAAATTAAATCTAAAACTAATTTATCAGGCCCCCATACAGTCCACTGTTTAGGCTCTGAAATAATTATTTCTTTTTTAGGCAATGCAAGAGGTGAAGCACCAGGTGGATATTTACATTTAAACAAAGATTTTGAAATTGTAGGAAGATGGGAAAATTCTATGGGGGATATCCCATTTAGTTATGATTTTTGGTATCAGCCACGACACAACGTCATGGTAAGTTCAGAGTGGGCAGCACCCAATACATTTATGCCAGGTTTTGATTTAGAAGAAGTTGGTCATTTAAAATATGGACGTAGATTACATATCTGGGATTTTAAAAAAAAAGAACCAGTTGAAACAATGTATCTAGGAGAAGACGGTTTAATACCATTGGAAGTTAAATTTATGCACAACCCTGATAGTAGTCATGGTTTTTGTGGAGCAGCTCTAAGCGCAAATGTAATTCATTTTTGGAAATCTAAAGAAGGAAAATGGGAATGGGAAAAAATCATAGACGTAGAAAATGAACCACATCCGGATTGGCCAATTCCAGTACCTGGAGTTATGTCTGCCATCCTTGTATCAATGGATGATAAATATCTTTATCTTAACAATTGGTTACATGGAGATATGAGACAGTATGATATTTCAGATCCTCATAACCCAAAGTTAACAGGACAAGTTTGGATGGGTGGTCTTTTAGGTAAAGCACCCGTTGTTAATGGTGTGAAGATTGCTGGTGGTCCACAAATGTATCAGTTATCGTTAGATGGTAAACGCATGTATGTCACAACTTCATTGTTTTCTACTTGGGACAATCAATTCTATCCTGAAATACGTACACAAGGTGGAGCTATGATAATGATAGATTGTGATGTTGAAAATGGTGGTATGAAAATAAATAAAGATTTTATAGTAGATTTTGGAAAAGAACCAAACGGTCCAAGCAGGTGTCACGAAAGTAGGTACCCAGGTGGAGATTGTACAAGTGATATTTGGCTTTAATGCAGATCACAATCGCAAATCGAGGGAATAGTGTTTATAAAGTTTCTGGACGAATGTCTTTACTTCAAGAATTAAGAGAACAAGGCGTGGATTTACCTTACGGTTGTCAATACGGAGGATGTATTACTTGCGCAGCTAAATTAATTGAAGGTGAAATAGATCAGCGTTCACAAGTGGCACTTAATAATCGTCAAATAAATAATGGATATATAATCTTATGTGTTGCAAGACCAAAAACAGATTGTACTATTGAAATTGGAGTTGAAAGTCATGATAAACTTTATAGAAATCCTTTTCTTGACCCACTTGCACCGCATGAGCTAAAAGCTGATATTGCTACTCAAAAAAATAAAAAAAAATAACACTTATGAATCATAAAGAGCCTTACTCAGATGAATACTTAAGAAATATACTTAGTTCAGTAAAAACAATTGCAATGGTTGGAGCTAGCCCTGATAAAACAAAATTTAGCTATGGTGTATTAAGAGTTTTGCATGAAACAGGTTATGATATGATTCCAGTGAATCCGCGCCCTGGTATAACAGAGATAAGAGGTTTAAAAGTTTACCCAGATTTAAAAGCAATCGATAGACCTGTAGATATGGTAGAAGTTTTTAGAAAACCTGAAGATCTTTATGGTATTGCAGAAGAAGCTATTAATATTAATGCTAAAGTTTTATGGGGACAAATTGGTGTTATTAATCATGATGCTGCAAAATTAGCAGAAGATGCTGGACTTAAAGTAGTAATGAACAGATGTCCTAAAATTGAGCTATTTAGACCATTCTGGAAACCTAGACTTGATCTTAAAATTTAAGTTATTGTAAAATAAGATCAATAACATCATGAAAAAAATATTTAAATTTTTAGACGATACTTTTTTAGATTTAGGTCGTCAGTTTAAATGGACTTATCTTCCACCATTAATGGTTTATTTAGCAGCAGGAATTTCCGGACTTACCGGTATTGTAGGAACTTTTTTTGTTAAAGATTATTTAAATTTATCAGCTGCATTTTTAGCAGGCTTAGGATTTTGGGCTGGAATTCCATGGGCTTTAAAAATGCCCTTAGGTCATTTAGTTGATCTTATCTGGGACAGAAAAAATTACATGGTTTATGTGGGTGCATCCTTAATAGCCATAAGTTTATTAATTATGTATGGTCTAATCATACATACAGAAGACATGGTTCAAATATTTTCTGTAGAGACTTGGTTTGTACTTAGTGTGCTTTTAGCTCCAGTTGGATATGTAGTTCAAGATGTTGTTGCTGATGCAATGACAGTTGAAGCAGTTCCCTTGAATGACGATCAAGGAAATGACTACAGTAAAGATCAAATCAAAACAATGCATACAACAATGCAGACATTAGGTCGTTTTGCAATAATTGGTGGTACAGTTCTAGTTGCTTTAGTGAATGTAATTTTATTCAGAGATGTAGAAAATTTAGATCAAGCGAATAAAATTCAACTATATGGCTCTATTTATATTTATGCTTTAGTTATTCCACTTGTTTCTATTCTAGGTGTTGGATTAGCAAAATATTTAAAAAATAAAAAAATTAAAATTTTAAGATTAAAAGGTTTAGATTTTAAAGATGAAAGAGGCTCAGAAAAAACAAAAATAAATTGGTGGATATTAGGTGGTAGTTTAATATTTGTTGTTTTTACATTATCAATTGGGTCTTTCAAAGTTCCATTTGCACAAGAAATCGTTTTTATTGGTTCTGTAATAATAATCTTATTTTTAATGTTCAAACTTATTAAAGAATTACCTGAAAACTTGAGGTTAACAATTGTTGGAACTGCTGTAATTATATTTATATTTAGAGCGATGCCAGGTCCTGGCCCAGGACTTTCTTGGTTTGAAATAGATGTACTTAAATTTAATGAACAATTCTTTTCAGTTTTATCTCTGTTAGCATCCATCTTAACTCTTGCTGGTATTGTTTTGCTTAGACCATTTATGGCTAACAATTCAATTGCTAAAATAATAGTTATTTTAAGTATTGCAGGATCTATTTTATTTTTACCAAGTATTGGAATGTATTATGGTTTTCATAATTGGACATCATCTTTAACGAATGGTGTTGTAGATGCAAAATTTATTGCAATCATAAACACCGCGTTAGAGTCGCCTTTAGGACAGGTATCCATGATACCATTGTTAGCTTGGATAGCAAAAAATGCTCCATCTCATCTTAAAGCAACTTTTTTTGCAGTTTTTGCTTCATTCACAAATCTTGCACTTTCTGCGAGCGCTTTGTTAACTAAATATTTAAATCACATATTTGTAGTTACAAGAGAAGTTAAAGACAAATTTAGTGGAAAGATTCAAACCACAGCAGATTATTCTGAATTAGGTATCTTGTTAATTGTTGTGACAGTATTAACTTTGATTTTACCAATTTTATTTGTATTTATAATTAATAATAGCAAGTACAAAACCTCAGAATAATTCAAAAAATTTAAAATTAAAAAGTTGGTGAAAATATATGAAAAAGATTTTTTTAGTTTATGGTCATTATAATGACAAATCTTTTAATGCTGCAATAAGAGATACTTTTATCAAAACAGCTGAAAATAATGGCAACAAAGTTGATGCTGTAGATTTGTATAAAGAAAAATTTGATCCTGTATTCGCTGGCGAAGAAGCGGGTGAAGAAGTTTTAAATCACCGCAAAAGAATTGAGGAATGTGATACGATTGTTTTAATAGCACCAATTTGGAATTTTAGAATGCCAGCAATTGTTGAAGGTTGGATCGATAAAGTCTTAGCCCCACCTTGGGCTTTTACATTCAAGCAGTTATGGGGAAATTATGGATACCCAATTGGAAACTTAAGAAAAAAAAGAGCTATTATTTTTTGTACTTATGGATCTCCACGTTTAGCAATTACAACTTTTTTTTTAAACCTACCCATTAGAAGGTTAAAAAGAGGAGTATTTCATATGTGTGGCATATATAACATTGTCTATAGAAGATATTTTGCGGTACCATTTGTAAGTGATGCAAAAAGACAAAAGTTTCTAGATGATGTTAAAAACACTGCAAATAATATTTAAAGTTTTAATATTAGTATTAATCTCAATATCAATTTCTAAAGCAGAGCTATTAAAGCCCAACAATCAAATCAAACCTGATGAAGTTGTTAAGATTCAATTGTCAGGGCTTCAAAAAAATGACTCAAATTTTAAGGATAGTGGTATTGAGCAAACTTGGAATTTCGCTCACCCAAATAATAAGAAAGTGACAGGACCTTTACCTAATTTTAAAAGAATGCTTAAGGGGGACTCTTACCAAATGATGATTGATCATTTAAGTCACACAATAACTAAGCTTGGAAGTAGTGATAATTGGGCTCAATTTGAAGTAATTATTTTAGATAAGAATAAGATTTACCATAAGTTTAATTGGCAAGTAGAAAAATATACAGAAGATGGTGAGCTTATGAACTGTTGGTTGACTACAATGGTGTCAAATCCTATCCCGCTTGGCAGTTCAATTTAATTATCCACATATATAATTTTGTTTCGTTATTTCAAAAAATTTAGTAGTAATCGCTGATGAAGACAAAAACTAAAGTTGTAGTAGTCGGGGGTGGAGTAGTAGGTGTCAGTGCGCTTTACCATTTAGCAAAAAAAGGATGGTCAGATGTAGTCCTTGTAGAACGTAAAGAGTTAACTTCAGGTTCGACATGGCACGCAGCAGGATTGCTACCGTTGTTTAATATGAGTTATTCTGTTGGACAACTTCATAAATACGCTGTTGATCTTTATAAAAAATTAGAAGAGGAAACGGGTCAAAATGTAGGCTTTAGCGTTGTATCTAATATTCGATTAGCAAGTACCAAAGATAGAATGGATGAATACCATCAATACGCTGGTGTTGCACAAACAATAGGCGTTGATGTAAAATTTTTAACACCTCAACAAGTTAAAGAAATTTGGCCTCTATGTCATACAGATGATTTAGTTGGTGCAATCCAACACCCAGAGGATGGATATATTCAACCAGCTGACTTAACACAAGCAATGGCTACAGGTGCAAGAAACATGGGTGCTGAGATTTATAGAAATACAACTGTACTTTCTATGAAACAAACTAAAGATGGTTGGGTAGTTGAAACTGATAAAGGATCAATAGAGTGTGAACATGTTATTTCTTGTTCAGGAAATTTTGCAAGACAAACTGGTGAAATGGTTGGTTTAGATATTCCGGTAATACCTGTTGAACATCAATACATTGTTACAGAACCACATCCTGAAATTCAAAAAAGAAAAAAAGATGGTTTACCTGAGATGGGAGTTTTGAGAGATAGTGATAGCAGATGGTATATGAGAGAAGAGGCAGGTGGATTAATTTTAGGTCCATATGAAGATGGTGCACCTGCATGTTATGTTGAAGGACCTTCAAAAAATTCTGAATACGAATTATTCCAAGAAGATTTAGATAGGTTAGCCCCACATATTGAAGGCGCAATTCACCGAGTTCCTGCATTTGGTGAAGTAGGAGTAAAAAAAGTTTATAACGGTGCAATCTGTTATACACCAGATGGTAACCCAATAGTTGGACCAGCTTGGGGATTAAAAAATTTTTGGATTAATGAGGGTCATAGTTTTGGAATAACAGCAGCAGGAGGTGCTGGTTGGCAATTAGCTGAGTGGATTGTAGATGGTGAACCAACTATTGATATGTTAGGAGTTGAGCCAAGACGTTACGGAAATTATGCTACAAAATCTTATCTAAAAGCAAAAAATGAGGAGGCTTATAGCCATGTATTTATTACTCACTATCCTGACGAAGAGAGACCAGCAGCAAGGCCATTGAGAACAGCGCCATGTTATGAGAGGATGAAAAATCTTGGAGCAGTATTTGGACAAAAATTTGGTTGGGAGAGGCCCAATTTTTTTGCAACTGATGGGATGGAACAAAAAGATGATTGGTCTTTTAGACGATCTAAATGGTTCGATGCAATTAAAAAAGAGTGTGAGAATGTAAAGAAAAATGTTGGGTTATTAGATATGACCGCATTTGCAAAATGTAGAATAAAAGGACCTAAATCAGAAGAGTTTTTAGATTATTTGGTTGCAAATAAACTGCCAAAAAAAATAGGTAGAATTAATTTATGTCATGCTCTTAATACAAAAGGTGGTGTTCACTCTGAATTCACAATTATGAAGGAAGCAGAGAATAGTTATTACTTGGTATCTGCAGGATCCAATTTAAGACTAGATCATGATTGGATACAAAAATGGATGCCAACAGATGGATCAGTTATATTTGAAGATTTAACAAACAGTACGGGTGTACTAGTGGTAGCTGGACCAAAAGCAAGAGAATTGATGCAAAAAGTTTCAACAGACGATTTTTCAAATGAAAATTTTAAATGGTTAACTGCAAAAAAAGTTGATGTAGGCTATGCACCAGTAAATGCAATGAGAGTAAATTTTGTTGGAGAGTTAGGCTGGGAGTTGCATCATCCAATTGAATATCAAAATCATATATTTGATAAACTAATGGCAGAAGGAAATGATTTAGGTATTAAACCTTTCGGCATAAGAGCAATGAATAGTCTAAGATTAGAAAAATCATACAAACTAGTTGGTACAGAATTATCTATTGAGTATTCACCTTATGAGTCCGGTTTAGATAGGTTTGTTCACCCTAATAAAGGAAATTTCATAGGTTTAGAAGCTCTTAACAAGTGGAGAGAAAAAGGATTTGATAATAAACTGGTAACTTTAGAGGTCCATAACACAAAAGACGCTGATGTTTTAGGAAATAACCCTATATATAAAGACAACAAAGTAGTTGGAAGAGCAACTGGTGGAGAATTTGGTTTTAGATTAGATAAGTCAATAGCTTTAGCTATGGTTAAGCCAGATTGTTCTAATGTGGGCGACAAATTACAAGTTGATATTTTAGGTGAAATGTACGACGCTACAGTATTAGACGAGAGTCCTTATGATTCTGAAAATAAATTATTGAGAGCTTAATGAAAATACTAGTCGCTGTTAAAAGAGTAATTGATTACAACGTTCAAATTAGAGTGAAAGAAGATGGTAGTGGTATCGTCACTGAAAATGTTAAAATGTCTACTAATCCACCAGATGATAATGCAATTGAAGAGGCTGTTAAAATTAAAGAGTCTGGTAAAGCTACTGAGGTAATAGCTGTTACAGTCGGAGAAGAAAAAGCTCAAGAGACTGTCAGAAAAGCTTTAGCTGTTGGTGCAGACAGAGGCATACATATCAAAGCTGATAATAACATAGAACCTTTAGCAGTTTCAAAAATTTTACAAAAAATTGTAGAAAAAGAAAAACCTGACTTAGTATTTATGGGCAAACAAGCAATAGATGATGATTGTAACCAAACTGGTCAAATGTTAAGTGCTTTATTAGATTGGCCACAAGCTACATTTGCATCAAAAATAAATGTAGAAGAAGGAAAATTAAAAGTTACAAGAGAAATTGATGAAGGTTTAGAAACTATTGAAATAAATACTCCTGCAATAGTAACTTGCGATTTAAGATTAAATGAACCTAGATATGCTTCTTTACCCAATATTATGAAAGCAAAGAAAAAACCTATAGAGCAATTAATTGCTTCTGATTTAGGTATAGATATTAATCCAAGAGTTCAACAAATAAAAGTAGAAGAACCTCCTCAACGTAAAGCAGGTATTAAAGTAGCAAGTGTTGCAGAATTAGTTCAAAAATTAAAAAATGAGGCAAAAGTAATATAATGTCAGTATTATTAATAGCAGAACATAATAATAAAGAATTAAAAGCTTTTACTTTAAATGCTGTAACTGCCGCTTCCCAGATTGATAGCGATGTTCACGCTTTAGTTATTGGTAATAGTTGTGGAGATGCTGCAAAAGCAGCTTCTGAATTACCTCTTGTAAAAAAAGTAATTACAGTTGATGCTCCCCATTACGAAAATTTTATAGCTGAAAATTTTGCACCTGTAATAATAAAACTTGCAGAAAGCTACTCACACATTGTTTGTTCAGCCAATACATTTGGAAAAAATTTAATGCCACGTGTTGCTGCTAAATTAGATACTTCACAAATAAGTGATATTACCAAAGTTGAGTCGGCAGATACTTTTGTAAGACCAATTTATGCTGGAAATGCTTTTGCAACAGTTAAAAGCACAGATCCTAAGAAATGTGTAACTATTAGACCAACTTCTTTTGAGGCTTGCGCAAGTTCAGGTGGTTCTGCACCAGTAGAAAATATTGATGCAGATGCAGAGTTTTCTTTAACAAAATTTGTAAATAGGGAAGAAATCAAATCAGATAGACCAGAACTTGGTACAGCTAGAATAGTTGTCTCTGGCGGTCGGGGAATGCAAAATGGAGATAATTTTAAATTGATTACAGCAATAGCAGACAAATTAAATGCTGCAATTGGTGCATCTAGGGCAGCTGTAGATGCTGGATATATAAGCAATGATCATCAAGTAGGTCAAACTGGAAAAGTTGTAGTTCCAGATCTTTACATTGCAGTTGGAATATCAGGGGCAATTCAGCATTTAGCTGGAATGAAAGAAAGTAAAGTGATTGTTGCTATTAATAAAGATGGTGAAGCACCAATTTTTAGTGTCGCAGATTATGGTTTAGAAGCAGATTTATTCGAGGCTCTTCCACAGTTTTTAGAAGAACTGAACAAATTAAACACTATACAAAAATAATTCTTAAAGATAAAAATATCACATGGGTAGAGAGTCGATGGAGTATGATGTGGTTATTATTGGAGGTGGTCCTTCAGGTTTAGCTACAGCAATTAAATTAAAACAACTAGACTCAGATTTAAATGTTTGCTTACTTGAGAAAGCTTCTGAAATTGGAGCTCATATTCTCAGTGGAAATGTTTTTGAAACAAAAGCATTAGATGAACTATTGCCAAATTGGAAAGAACTTAACTCACCGATTAAAACAAAAGTTTCAAAAGAAAAATTTTTATTTTTAGGAAAAACCAAGTCATTGAGTTGGCCTACGTGGTTACTTCCTGCAGTTCAGCAAAACCATAATAACTATATTATTAGTTTAGCAAATTTATGTAGATGGCTTGCAGAACAAGCAGAATTACTAGGTGTTGAAATTTTTCCAGGGTTTCCAGCAAGTGAAATTTTATACAATGATGATGGTTCAGTTAAAGGTGTTGCAACACAAGATATGGGAATAGATAAAGAAGGGAATCAAAAAGATAGTTTTGAACCTGGGATAGAATTATTAGGCAAGGTTACAGTGTTTGCAGAAGGATGCAGGGGTCATTTAGGAAAGCAATTAATTGAGAAATTTAATCTCTCAGAAGGGAAAGATCCACAACAATACGGAATTGGTTTTAAAGAAATTTGGGAAGTGGAAGAAAAAAACCATGAAGAGGGAACGGTAATGCATACTGCAGGTTGGCCTTTAGATAATAATACCTATGGTGGTAGTTTTATGTATCATGCAGAAAATAAACAAGTTTTTTTAGGTTACGTGATTGGATTAGATTATAAAAATCCTCACCTTTCACCATATGATGAATTTCAAAGATTTAAAACTCATCCAGCCATTAGAAAGATAATTTCTGGAGGAAAAAGAATTTCATATGGTGCCAGAGCATTAATTGAAGGTGGGCTTCAAAGTTTACCTAAAATGTATATGCCAGGTGCATTGTTGGTAGGGTGTGATGCTGGAACCTTAAATATGCCTAAGATAAAAGGTTCACATACTGCAATGAAAAGTGGAATAATTGCAGCTGAAACTATAATTGAAAATATTAAAGAAAATAAAGATTTATCTAATTATGAAGAAAAGTTTAAAAATAGCTGGGTATATAAAGAGCTTCATGCTGCAAGAAATGTCAAACCTAGTTTCAGTTGGGGTTTAATTCTTGGCATTATATTTACAGGTATTGACCAAATTTTATTTAAAGGAAAGTTACCATTTACCCTTAAACACAAACACGCAGACCATGAAACTTTAAAACCAGCAAATGAAATGCCTAAAATAGAATATCCAAAATATGATAACGTCATAACATTTGATAAAACCAGTTCCGTATATCTTACTGGAACTAACCATGAAGATAATCAACCGGTTCATTTAAAACTTAAGGATCCAAATTTACCAATTAGTTATACATTAGAAAAATTTGATGAGCCTGCACAAAGATATTGTCCAGCAGGTGTTTATGAGGTTCAAAAAGAAAATGATGTAAATAAATTTGTAATTAATTCTCAAAATTGTATTCACTGTAAAACTTGTGATATTAAAGAGCCTTCACAAAATATTACTTGGGTAACACCAGAGGGAAGTGGCGGTCCTAAATACGGTAATATGTAGATTAAGATAGATCTATTGCAAACTTTTTTAATTTTTCAATTGGCAAATGTTTAAGAGTATTTTTGTGAGTTCTCTTTAAAAATATTGGACAACCTTTTCCAGCCTCAACTGCTCTTGCATACCACATAGCACATACGCACCAACCATCTCCATCTTTTAAACCTGGGAATCCAAATTCAGGATGAGGAGTTATTAAATCATTACCTGCTTCTTTTAACCATTCTAAAAATTCAGTTGTTACTTTTGCACAAACTGTATGCACACCATGATCGTTTTCGTCAGTGTTGCAACATCCATCTCGATACCATCCAGTTAATGGATCATTGGAGCATTCTTCCAGATCTTCACCTAGAACATTTTTTTGTTTTTCACTCATTTAAATTTTTGTAGGATTTGGTTGTCCTTTATATACTTCTTCTGGATCAAATTTTTTTTCTTTTTCTAAAAATTCCATTTCAATTTTTCGACCATTATCAATTGGCCCCATTGGAATTGATCTATAAAAACAAGATCTATATCCTACATGACAACTTGCACCATCACCTATATCAACAGTCATCCATATTGAGTCTTGATCATCATCAATTCTGAGTTCAGTTACTTTTTGAGTAAATCCGCTGGTTTTACCTTTGTACCAAATAGCTTTCCTAGATCGACTGAAATAATGAGCTTCTTTAGTTTCAATAGTTTTTTTAAAAGCTTCAACGTTCATATATCCATGCATTAATATATCTTTTGTTTTAGAACACATGGTAATTACCGGTATAAGACCATCATTATCAAATTTAGGTGACAGAAGGTTTCCCTCTTCTATTTCTAAGACATTTTCTCTTTTTTTGAACATATTGGGTGATTATGTAGCATATATATGAATATATTAAATATTTTTAAAATTAAGTAATTACTGTATAAAAAGGCGCTATGAAATTAGTAAAAGACAATGATGGTAAAATTATAGATGCTAACCAAGTTTCAGATAAAGAAGCTGAAGATGCTTTCAGAACTATATTATCTTGGTTAGGTGAAGATCCCACAAGAGAGGGTCTATTAGAAACTCCTAAAAGGGTAATGAAAGCGTATAAAGAATATTTTGCAGGTTATAAAGTAGATCCGAATAAGATTTTAGATAAAACATTTGGGGATGTTGATGGATACGACGATATGGTGATACAAAAAAATATTTCTATTCAAAGTCATTGTGAACATCATATGGCACCAATTATTGGTAAAGCTCATGTGGCGTATATCCCAAAAGAGAGAGTTGTAGGTTTAAGTAAACTTGCGAGAGTTGTAGAAGTTTTTTCAAAAAGATTACAAACTCAAGAAAGATTAACAATGCAAGTTGCTAAAACTTTAATGGAATCTTTAGATGCTAAAGGTGTTGCTGTGACAATAGATTCAACACATCAATGTATGACCATGAGAGGAATTAAAAAAGAACAAGCGTCAACAGTTACAAATTATTATTTAGGACAATTTAAGGAAGATCTAAGTTATCAAAATCGATATCTAAGATTCATAAGTATTTCTAAAGATTAAAGTGTCAGATCAATTCAAAGCATTAATCATCAATCAAGAAGGCGAAAATTTTACAAGAGAAGTAAAATCCATTGATAAAAGCTTTTTAAAACATGGTGATGTAACTATCAAAGTAGATTATTCAGATCTTAATTTTAAAGATGGAATGATTTTAAAAAATGGTGGAAGATTAGTTAAAGAATTTCCTCATATTCCAGGTATTGATTTTGCAGGTACAGTTATAGAGAGTGAAAACTCAAAATTTAAAGAGGGTGATGAAGTAATTTTAACTGGATTTAGAGTGGGTGAAGTATTTTACGGAGGATACTCACAAATTGCAAAAGTAAACGCAGATTTTTTAGTTAAAAAACCTAAAGAATTAACGAGTAGACAAGCCATGACCTTAGGAACAGCTGGGTTTACTTCTTTAATGAGTGCTTTCGCAATTCAAGCAAGAGAAAGCATTTTATTAGGTGAAAAAGTAAATGATGTTTTGGTAACAGGTGCAACCGGTGGAGTTGGAAGTGTAGCTGTAATGGCTTTGACTAAATTAGGATACAATGTAACTGCAGTTACCGGTAAAGACTCAAAAGCAGATTACTTAAAATCATTAGGAGCAAAAAACGTTGTAAATAGGTCTGAATTTGACAAAGACCCAAGGTTAATTGACAAAGGTTTATGGGACGGCGTAGTTGATACAGTCGGTGGAAAAATCTTAGCAAATACAATTGTTCAAACAAAACCAAATGGAATAATTGCAGTATGTGGTAATGCGAATAATAACGAACTAAATACAAGTGTGATACCTTTTATGTTAAGAGGAATTAAACTCTGGGGAATGGACTCTGCAAATTGTGGTATAAAAAGAAGAGAGTTTATATGGTCAGAAGCTTCAAAATTAATTGATTTTGAATTACTAGAAAAATCAATTTTAACAGTTAGTTTAGATGAATTAATAGATACTTATCCTAAAATTTTAAAAGGAGAAATTTCTGGAAGAGTAATAGTAGATTTAAATAAATAATGGATTGGGACAAATTAAAAATTTTTCATGCAGTTGCTGAAGCTGGCAGTTTTACAAATGCCACGATTAATTTAAATCTTAGCCAATCAGCAATAAGTCGACAAATACAATCGCTTGAGCAAGATTTAAAAGTTCAATTATTTGAGAGACATGCAAGAGGATTAACTCTTACAGAAAATGGCGAGTATGTTTTTAAAACTGCACATGAGGTTATAAGTAAACTTAAAGAAGTTGAAACATCTTTAGGTGATCAAAAAAATAAACCAACTGGAAAATTAACAATTACAACAGTTAGAAGTTTTGGAACCCACTGGTTAACTCCAAGAATTCAAGAATTTATGAGGCTTAACCCTGAAATTGAAATTGAATTAGTTTTTGATGACAAAGAATTGGATTTAAGTACGCGACAAGCTGATATTGGTATTTTTATGAGACGACCAAAACAACTCAATTATATTCAAAAGAAATTAGTTGATATAAAATATTTTATTTATGGTTCAAATAAATATTTAGAAAAATTTGGAATGCCAAAAACTATTGGTGACTTAAATAAACATAAGTTTATTTCTTTTGGAAAAGGAGCACCATCTCCAGTTTATAATCCCGATTGGGCTTTGAAGCTTGGTATGCATGATGGAAAAAAAAGAAAATCAATTATGAAGGTAAATAGTGTAATGGGATTACTTTTGGCAGTAGAGTCTGGAGTAGGCCTTGCTGCTTTACCAGAATACTTGGTCTCAAATTCTAACAATGTAATTAAAGTCTTACCAAAATCAGAAGGTCCAATTACAGAGGCTCACTTTGTATATCCTCAATCGCTTAAAAATACTGCAAGAGTTCAAGCTTTTAGGAACTTTCTATTCAGCAAAATAGGTGATTGGAAATAATTATTTCAATTTTTAAATAATTGTAATTTATCGAAAAAATAGCTTTACAACTGCGACAATATATGCGATTGATAATCATTCGCAGTGCGAATAATTCTCATTCGCAAATCAATAAGGGTAAAGAAAGAGATACAATGAAAAAAATAACTACATTAGGAATAATTTTAACATTCTTTACTAATTTAAGTTTTGCAGCTGAAGTAAATGTTTTTAGTGCAAGACATTACGATTCTGACATTCAGCTTTATAAAAAATTTACAGAAAAAACTGGCATTAAGGTAAATGTGGTATCAGGAAAAGATAAAGCTCTTCAAAAAAGGATAACAGAAGAGGGTGCTGACTCTAAAGCAGACATTTATATTACAGCAGATGCAGGAAGATTAGGTGCATTTGATGCTAAAGGAATGTTTCAAAATTCAATGACTTCCAAAATCAAAGCTGCTGTTCCAAAAAACTTCAGATCTACTAACTGGACTGGAATAGCGAAGAGAGCGAGAATTATGTATTATTCTCCAGAAAGAGTTAATGCTAATGAATTGAATGGAATGACCTACGAAGGTCTTGCTGATCCTAAATGGAAAGGTAGAGTTGTTATAAGAAAATCAAATAATATTTACAATCAATCTCTTGTTGCATCATTAGTAAAAAATAATGGGAAAAAGGCTACTTGCGAATGGTCAAAAGGTGTTGTTGCTAACATGGCAAGAGACTCAAAAGGGAATGATAGGGCTCAAATATTAGCAGTTGCTGCTGGAGAAGCTGACCTAGCTGTAGCTAATACTTATTACTTAGCATTAATGTTATCTGGAAAAAAAGGAGCTGAACAACAAGCAGCAGCTAAAAAAGTATTACCGTTTTTTCCAAATCAAGGTGATAGAGGAACACACATGAATATTAGTGGTGGTGGAGTATTAAAAAATGCACCAAATCCAAAAAATGCAAAAAAACTTTTTGAGTTTTTATTAACTAAAGAAGCACAAGAACACATTGTTAATAATACATTTGAATATCCAATGATTGATGATGTTGAACCACATGATTTAGTAAAACAAATGGGTCTTGGTTTTAAACAAGACTTAAATACTAAAGTTGTTAATTATGGAAAAAATCAAGCAATAGCATTGGAATGCATGTTAGCAGCTAAGTGGAAGTAATTAATAATGGAAAAAAATTTATTTAATTTTAATAAAAATAACTCTTCTAATGCAAGTGGTTCACAAGTGGGTCAGATAACATGTGAACCATGTGCAAATGAGTGTAAAAAAATTGAAATTAAAATAAATAATAGAAAATTATCTGATATAAAAAAGCGAAGAAATTGATCATCTCATAAACGTTTTTAACAAAGAAGATTAATTTTCAATAAAGTGAACATAATTTAATAGTTTTTACCCTTCTATTAATTATGTTCACTAAATAAAAAAGGGTAAGCATGTATTTAAGAAAAATAAATATTTGGTATTTAACTTCGTTCTTTATTTCTATTGCTGTAGCAATACCAATTATTACTGTATTTTCTAGCTTTTTTGATAGTACAAGCAATTACTCAAACATTATTAAGAATACATTTCTTTATGATTATATATTTAATTCTTTATCTCTTTTATTAGGAGTATTATTCTTAACCTTTGTAATTGGTGTATCGTGTGCTTACTTAGTTTCTTTTTATAAGTTTACTGGATCAAATTTTTTTAAATGGGCATTAATTTTATCTTTTGCAGTGCCAGCTTATATTTATGCTTATTCTTTAACAGCTTTCTTTGAAAATTATGGAACAGCGTTTACAATTTTAAAAAGTTTGTTTGGAGAAGGTAATTATAATTCACATATACCAAAGTTCGATGGTATGGCAGGAGCAATAATTGCAATTTCATTTTCTTTATTTGGATATGTTTATGTATTAACAAGAGCTTCTTTTCATTATCAGTCACAAAATTTAATAGAGCTCGGAAAAAATCTTGGTTTTAGTAAGAAAAAATCTTTTTTTAAAATAATTTTACCTTCAGCAAGACCTGCGATAGTCGCCGGTTTGTCTCTTGTTGCAATGGAAACCTTATCTGATTTTGGATCAGTATCATTTTTTGGAATATCTACGTTTACAACTGGAATTTATAATGCATGGATTTCATTTGATGACCTAGCGTTAGCAAATCAACTATCTTTTTATCTATTAATTTTTATACTTGGATTATTTGTATTAGAAAATATATCTAGAAAAAAAGCTCAATATCACTCTCCTACAAAAGGAGGATTTAAAAAAAAATCATTAACAACATTACATGGTTATAAAGCTATTTTTGCTTTTTCATTTTGTTTTTTAATTTTTTTTATAAGCTTTTTATTTCCTGTTATTCAAATGCTTTATTGGACAATTATTTTTCCAAAACATTTAATTGATTTAGATTTAATTAGTTTATTTTCAAACACAATAATCTTAGTTTTATTTTCAAGCTTTGTTTTGATTAGTTTTGCTTTTATTTCAAATTATGGAAATAGATTATCTAGAAGTAAGTTTTTAGAAATTTTAAATACTTTATCAATCTCTGGTTATGCTGTACCAGGAATAATCTTGGCTGTGGCATTTATTACTTTTATTTCTTGGTTTGATAATAACATTATTAGTTTTTTTGATATTAAAAACGTTAAATCAATTTTTATAGGTTCAATTTTAGGTTTGGTTATTGTTTATTTTATAAGATTTTATTCGTTGGCAAGTAATGGAATTAAGTCAGGCTATTTAAAGATAAATTATTCAATTGATGAGAGTGCATACTTATTAGGATATTCAAAATTTAAAACTTTTAAAAATATTCATATACCTTACTTAAAAAATTCTATTCTATTGATTGGAATTTTGATTTCTATTGAAGTTATAAAAGAGTTACCAATTACACTAATAATGAGACCTTTTAATTTTGAAACATTTGCAACCCAAGCCTATATTTATGCCTCTCAAGATTTACTTGAAGCAGCAGCTGCACCTTCATTATTCCTTATTCTTATTGCAAGTTTCTTTATTTTAATTACATCTAGATACATTCTTAAGGATTAATTAATTTATGCCAAAAAACTTTTTAGAAATCGAAAATGTTACTTTTGCTGCAAGTGAAAAAAATAAAGTAAATAATGTCTCTTTAACAATTGAAAATGAAGGGGACATTATTTGTCTATTAGGACCATCTGGTATAGGCAAAACCACAATTTTAAGAACTATAGCTGGACTTGAAAAAATTAAATCTGGTAAAATTTTTTTAAAAAATAAAATTATTTCATCTAAAAATGTACATATTGAACCTGAGAATCGAAATATATCTTTAGCTTTTCAGGATAATTCTCTATTTCCACATTATAACGTAATTCAAAATATACAGTTTGGTGCAGATAGAAATAAAAAAAAGAAAAAAAGTTTAACAATTGATGAAGTTATTGAATTTCTACATTTAGATCACATCAAAGAAAAATTCCCACATCAAATAAGCTCTGGAGAAGCTCAAAGAGCTGCCTTAGCAAGAGCGTTACTTTCTAGACCTGATTTATTATTGTTAGATGAACCATTATCTAATGTTGATCAAAGTTTTAAAGAAGAAATACAAGTTAAACTTAAACAAATTTTAACTGATTTAAAAATTACAACAATCATTGTAACTCACGACTCTTACGAAGCATTTTATCTTGGAAGCAAATGTGGGATAATTTTAGACAGTCAACTTAAACAGTATGATGACCCTTACAATGTTTATCATTTTCCAAATTCTATAGAGGTTGTAAATTTTTTAAATAGAGGGATTTTAATACCAGCAAAAGTTACAGGTGAAGATAGTTTAGAGAGTGAAGATTTAGGAACAATTAAAGGAAATTTCATTAAACATTATCCAAAAGGATCTGACGTCCAATTGTTACTTCAACCAGAGGATCTTGAACATGATGATAAAAGTAATCTAAAATTAGAAGTCGTTGATAGAAAATTTAGAGGTACTAATTTTATCTATACATTAAAAACTAGCAGTGAACTGCTAATACCTGTTTTTGTTCACTCGCATCACATCCATCAACATGAGGTTGATGAAAAATTTGGTATTAAGAGACCAATTAATATTGATCATATAGTTTGTTTTTAATAAAACAAAATTAAATGCTCTCAAAAAAACAATTATTTACTAGAGGAATGCTTGATGTTGCACCTCACATGTTATCAGTAATTCCATTTGGAATTATTTGTGGAGCAATTGGTGTTGAACTTGGATTTAGTCCATACCTAGTATATGGGATGTCAATTATTATTTTTGGTGGAGCATCTCAAATTGTATTTCTTCAATTATTGTCAGGTGGAGCATCTTCATTGATAGCAGTTACATCTGTGGGTATAATTAATTCTAGACATTTACTTTATGGAGCAGTTTTATCAGAGTACTTAAATAAATTATCCTTTATTAAAAAATTATTTATTTCCTATATAGTAGTAGATCAAGCGTTTGCAGAGTCTGCTAAATTCTTCAAAAATAACAAGTCAGAGAAGTATTTACATTATCATTTAATTGGAGCTGGCTGCACTCTTTGGACTTGTTGGCAAATTGCTACATTGGCAGGGATTATATTGGGCTCCTTTGTGCCAGAAGAACTTGGACTAAAATTTACTATTCCTTTAACTTTTATTGCAATCGTTGTTCAAGATTTAAAAAAATTAGATCATGTTATTGTTATGTTAGTTTGTGGGATTAGCTCATTATTATTTTTTAATGCACCATTAAAATCCTACATAATAATTTCACCAATTATTGCTTTGTTTGTAGCTTCATTAATATTGAGGTTAAAAAAATGACTTGGTTATCAATAATTATTGCAGGCTTATTAACTTATTTTACAAGAATGGCTATGATAGCTTTAGTAGGAAGAGAAATGTTAAGTGAAAGAGTGAAAGAAGTTTTGGCATATGTTCCTTCTGCAGTGTTTCCAGCAATAATTTTTCCTGCAATTTTTATAAATGATTATGGAACATTTGTAGAAATACATGATCCAAAAATCTTTGCTGCTATAATTGCAATTATCGTTGGATATTTTTCAAAAAGTATAATTTCAACCATTCTATCTGGATTATTTTCTTATTGGTTATTAATCTTTTTTATTTTTAATTAGCACCAAGTTGAATATTTCTACTAACATTACTTTCAATCAATTTAGGCTTAGCTAAGTTTAGCTTAGACATAATGTCTATATATTCATCAACACTTTTCACTTGCAATCTAGGATTAAATTTTTTTTCATTTCCAATTGTACTTGAAAACTTACCATTATAATCATGACCTGGATAAACCAATGTTTCTTCAGGTAATTTTAAAAGATTATTAAATAAAGAGTTATAAGCATCTTTAGAACTTCCATTTTGAAAGTCTGTCCTACCGGTGCCATTAATTAAAAGAGTATCTCCAGTGAAAAGATAATTATCCAATAAAAAACTATAACTATCTGAGGTATGTCCTGGTGTATATAATGATTTTATTTTAAAATTATCAATATCAATTATCTCACCATCTTTAACTTTTATATCAACCATATCAGCTGGAGTATGCTCACCCATAAGTGTTGTGCAATTAGTTGCTTTTTGTAATTTGGAAGCCCCAGTTACATGGTCAGCATGAATATGAGTATCAATTACTTTTACAAGTTTTAAATCAAGATTTTTTAAAAGCTCAATATACTCGTTAACATTTTCGATAACTGGATCAATTATTATAGCCTCGCGACCTTTTGCCGAAGCAATAATATAAGTATAAGTCGATGATTTAGTATCAAAAAGCTGTTTAAAGATCATTTTTGAGTTAATTCACTTACTTGTTTATAAAATTTAAATATTTATATTAAAATCATGTTAAAGCACATTATTAAATTATTACCAACAATCATTTTAATTTTTTTTAGCACTTTAACTGTTGCTAAAGCACATAATCATTTTCCAATTACAACTAAGTCAAAAATTATGATTGAAAGAGGTAAAATTGCATATCAAAATTATTGTGTTTCATGTCATATGGTTAATTTAGCTGGAGCAGAGAATTGGAAAGAAATGGATGAAGATGGTCATAGAAAAGCTCCTCCTTTAAATGGAACAGGACACACGTGGCATCATGATGATCAAACACTGCATGCAATAATTAAATATGGATTAGCAAAATTAGTAAAAAATTACCAAGGTAAAATGATTGGTTTTGAGGACAATTTATCTGATAAAGAAATTGATAGTGTATTGGCTTATATCAAATCTTTTTGGCCTAAAGAAGAATATGAATATCAGATAAATTTAAGCAAATAATTATGACAGCTAGTACTTTTAATTGGTCTTGTTCAGATACATGGAAAAGAAGTGCAAAAAATACAGCATGGTGTTTATTAGGTTGTGCTATTGGAGATTTTGGAACAATATTATTTTTTCAATTAACAAAAATTCCATTTCCAGTTATAGGGATTATGACATTAGCAATTATAAACGGATTAATTACAAGTATAATTCTAGAAACCATTATACTTATGAAACAAAACTTTGATTTTAAAAATGCTTTAAAAACAGCTCTGGGAATGAGTTTTATTTCAATGGTAAGTATGGAAGTTGCAATGAATTTAACAGACTATCTATTGACAGGTGGAGCCATATTAACTTGGTGGGTTGTGCCAATCATGTTGATTGTAGGCTTTCTAACACCTTGGCCATATAATTATTGGCGTTTAAAAAAATTTAATATTGCGTGTCATTGAACTTTAAAATCTTAAATAGATTCTATTTAAATACCAAAAAAGAGAAATAGCTCTTAGAATCATAAAGATACAAAGAGAAATCCAAATCCCAGTATTTAATAGAAATTTAATTAATAATATTGAAATTAACAAATAAACTAAAACTGAAAAGATCATTGCATTTCTTAATTCTTTTGTTTGAGAGGCTCCTATAAAAATACCGTCAAATTGATAACAAAAAGATGAAATTACAGGTAAAATTATTAACCAAATTACATAAGATGAACTTAACTTTCTGATTTCATCTATATCTGACATAAAATTAATCACAAAGTTGTTAGTAAAAAAGAAGATTATAGAAATTATTAATCCTGATATCGAACTTAGTATAAATGAATTTTTAACAATATTTTTAAAAAGAGTTAAATCTTTTTTTCCTAATGAGTAACCAACTATTCCTTCAGTAGAAAAAGCATAAGCATCCAATATAAAAGCAGATAGAAAAACAAGATTGATTAATATAGCATTTGCAGCAACATAATCCTCACCAATTTGTGTTCCAAGATAAGTGAACCATAAAAATGAAAAGGTTAATAAGATTGTTCTAATAAAAATATTTAGATTAATATTAAATATATCTTTAATTTTTTTTATATTTAATATTTGATTAAATTTAATTTCAATTTTGGCATATTTTGATAAATACCAAAATGTATAAATTAAAAAAATTATTGATGTAATCAATGCTGAGAAAAAGGTTCCATAAGCAACACCCTTAATATTCAAATCAAATTTTGTGACAAGAACTACACTTATTAAAATATTCAAAATAGAAAAAAAACCAACAGCAAAACTAGAAGTTTTAGTTTTTTGTAATCCAACAAATAATCCAGTTATAATGTATAGTGTTAATTCCCCTGGAGCTGAATAAACTCTAATTCTAAAATATTGACTATAAAGATCTTTAGTAGCTTCAGATAAATCAAAAATCTTTAGACTTAAATTTAATATAAAATTTTGAATTAAAATTAATATTATTGATATAGTTAAAACAAATAAAAGATTTCGAATTATAATATTTAAGATTTCTGAATGGTCATTTTTTCCATTAGCTTGAGACACCATTCCAACTGTGCCCATTCTTAAAAAACCAAAACTCCAAAAAATCATTGAAAATAAATTGGCTGCAACAGATGTTGCTGAAAGGTAAGATAAACTTCCTAGATTTCCCATTAACGTTGTGTCAATAATTCCAACCATTGGAATTGCTAAGT
The DNA here is from genome assembly GCF_000155895.1 of Candidatus Pelagibacter sp. HTCC7211. Lineage (NCBI taxonomy): Bacteria > Pseudomonadati > Pseudomonadota > Alphaproteobacteria > Candidatus Pelagibacterales > Candidatus Pelagibacteraceae > Candidatus Pelagibacter > Candidatus Pelagibacter sp. HTCC7211. The sequence continues at coordinate 1,146,643 of NZ_DS995298.1, read as the reverse complement.
TGGCAAAAAATATAGGAATTGATAATTTTAAGATATATTGGATTGAGGATTTTTGCATTTTTTATCTTTAAAACTGTATTTAAATAATTTTTGTAATGATTTAAATACTATAAATGGTTTCACTTAAAAATTGGGATAATAAAACTTGGTTATCATCAAATAAATATATTCACTCTTTCAATAAATTTATATTAAAACAAATAAAACTTAATAAATATTCTAGAGTTTTAGATATTGGATGTGGTAGAGGAAAAATTATAGCTAATTTATCGAGTAAACTTAATCTACATTATAAACCTATTGGTCTAGATATTGAAAATCATAAAGACAAAAGTAAAAAGATTATTTTTAAAACTACAGATGCTTTATCCTTCATTTCAAAAACTAAATTAAAGTTTGATTTAATCTTAATAAAACAAACAATTCATTTATTAAAAAAAAAAGAAATCAAAAAACTTCTGTATATTTGTAAAAATAAACTTAATGTTAATGGTAAAATTATAATTTTAAGTTTAGACCCAAAAAAAAATGAAATTCCAACCTTTTTTTTAATGAAAAAAAAATTACATAAATCATTAAAAAGAGACAAAAGTTATTTTGATTTAATTAAAAAAAATTATCCAAAAATAATTATTAAGCAATTTATATTTAAAGTTAAAATTTCAAAAATAAAATATATTCAGATGATAAAAAAAAGATATATTTCTACTTTACTTAGTTTTAATGAAAAACAAATAGCAGATGGTTTAATCGAAATTAAGAATAAATATAAAAAAGAGCTAAAGTTTAGAGATAGATTGATTTGTTTGATAATAAGAAACTAGCTAAGTAATTTTTTTCAATAAATTGTCATTAAAAAAAAATTTATGAATAATAACAGCTAATACATGTAAAGCTATTAAAGTTATAATTAAATAATTTGAAAAGACATGTACATCGTAAAATATTTCGGCTAATTCAAAATTATCATTTAATTTAATTTTTTTAAAAAATATTATTAAAGTTTCTCCATTGAATAGTTTTTTTAAAATTCCTGAAATTGAGATGGATAAAATAGTCACATATAATAATACGTGATTCATTTTTGCTAAAAACTTTTGTCCTTTAAAAATACTTGCATCTACTTTTGGTGTGGGGTTAATAATATTTTTAATTAGTCTAATGATAACTAAATAAAATATGGTTAGACCTAATATTATATGTATATTTTCAAATGTAATTCTCTCCTCACCAAAATCTAAATCCACTAGATAAAAACCTAAGGGAATTTGGATAAAAAGTAAAATTGCGCTGAGCCAATGTAGCAACTTTGAAAAAACACCATACTCTGTTAGGGTATTATTTAGATGCATGATTTATTTAAACATATAAAAATAATTATTAAAATATTATTATTGTCATTATGTGGTATTTTTGTGACTACAGCGGGTAACTCTGAACAAAGTTCTGAGGAAATAATTAAGAATAGAAAAGCTTTATTTAGTAAAAATTATAATACAGCTAAAAAAGTTCAATCACTCTCATCAAGTGGTGATTTTGATGATGCAAAGATATTAATGTTAGAGATGAGTGAAAATTATAAAAATTTAAAAGAAATGTTTCCAGATAACTCTAAAGAGGGATTTAAGACCGGTTCTTTGCCAATTATTTGGGAAGAAAAAGATGCTTTTGATGCTTTAATGCTAAAAGCATCTGATGATATGATAAAACTTGCTTCGACAATTGAAGAAACAGATAATGTTAGAGGCACAATTGGAAAATTAATGTGGAGTAATTGTAAAGCTTGCCACAGTAGGTATCGAGCACCACATTAATTTTTAAAAAAATGATCCCTCAGAAAGTTAAAGAACATTTAGAAGAATATATTAATCAAGAAGTTTATGTGCAAGTAGCAATAATTAAAGGCAAAGAAAAAGTTTCTACAAAATTTGCAATAGATAAATATTTTAATTCAAATCATTTTAAAGATCTTTCTGAAGGAAAACCATATGATCATTTTATAGATGGACTTAAAGATAAGTGTCTTGGAAAATTGAAAAATTCTCCTATGAGAAATAAAAAATCTAATGACAAGATTATTCAAGAATTACAAAAAAAATTAAATGAATTAAATGATGATGAACTTGACAATACATATTGGGAAATTGAAACTGGTGAGTTTTTTTCAACAGAACAAATACAAGAATTAGAAAATAAACGAAATGATTTAATTAATGAATTAGATATTATTAAAAATAAGGATAATGTTTTTAAAATTATAACAAGATATTGTAAAAGTTATGAAGAGTTGTGCCAAAAAAAATATCCAGAAGCACCACTACCTTTGGAAATATTAAAATCTATCAATTAGTTGTTTTTTTGTTGTAAAGAGCAGTTTAGTAAAATTAGATTATTGTAATATATAAATTAAACTCTATATATGGAGCTCCAAAATGTCTGAAAATCAAATAATTATTAACAATCTATCAAAATTTTATAATAACGGCTTCAAAGCTTTAGAAAAAGTAAATCTTAATATTAAAAAAGGGGAAATCTTTGCAATGTTAGGACCCAATGGTGCTGGTAAAACAACTCTAATTAGTATTATTTGTGGAATAGTTAAACCATCATCAGGTAAAGTTACAGTTGATGGTTATGATATTATAGATGATTATAGAGAAACCAGATCGAGAATTGGATTAGTGCCTCAAGAATTAACATTAGAACAGTTTGAAACCGTGTTTAACAACATAAGTTATTCAAGGGGTTTATACGGAAAGAAACCTAACCCAAAACATATAGAAAAAATTCTTAAAGATTTGAGTCTTTGGGATAAAAAAGATCAAAGATTAAGACAATTATCAGGTGGAATGAAGAGACGAGTTTTAATAGCCAAAGCTTTATCTCACGAACCATCAATTTTATTTTTAGACGAACCTACAGCTGGTGTTGATGTGGAGCTTAGAAAAGATATGTGGAATGCCGTAGAAGAGTTAAGAAAATCAGGAGTTACTATTATCTTAACCACACACTATATTGAAGAAGCTGAAGCGATAGCTGATAGGGTAGGTGTTATAAACCAAGGAGAAATAATTGTAGTAGAAGAAACAAAAGAATTATTAAAAAAAATGGGTCAAAAAAAATTAACTGTATATCTTCAAGAGGAAGTATTAGAAATTCCGAATAGCTTGAAAAAATACAATCTTAAAATTAGAGAAGATAATATATCCCTGGATTATACTTACAATGTTCAAGCAAAACAAACTGGAATTACAAATTTACTTCAAGATTTAAAAGATGAAGGTTTAAAATTAAGAGATTTGAAAACAGAGCAAAATTCATTAGAAAAAATATTTGTTAGTTTGGTTAAGGAGAATAATGAAATTTAATATTCTTGCGTTTAAAGCAATTTATTTTCATGAGATGGATAGATTTCGAAGAACTTTATTACAGTCTTTGTTGTCACCAGTTTTATCTACATCTTTATATTTTATAGTCTTTGGTTCTGTGATTGGTGGTTATGTTGAAAATATTGATGGTATAAGTTATGGATCTTATATTGTTCCAGGATTATTGATGTTAACGCTATTAACTCAATCAATTAGTAATACTTCATTTGGAATTTTCTTCCCAAAATTTAATGGAACTATTTATGAAATATTGGCAGCACCAATCTCTACTCTTGAAATTGTTCTTGCATTTGTTGGTGCTGGTGCAACTAAAACTTTAATAGTTGGAGTTGTAATTTTTATAACAGCAACCTTTTTTGTTGAAGTTGAAGTTAAATACCCATTATTAATGATTTTCCTATTATTATTAGTTGCTTTTACATTTGCTTTATTTGGTTTTCTAATTGGTTTGATGAGTTCTAACTTTGAACAAATGTCAATCATACCAACATTGGTTATCACCCCAATGGTATTTTTAGGTGGAAGCCTTTATTCTTTAGATATGTTGCCACCATTTTGGCAAACAATCACATACTTTAATCCAGTAGTTTATTTGATTAATGGGCTTAGATTTGCATTTTATGGCGTATCTGACTTTAATATATGGATCAGCATTAGCTCTATGGTTTTGTTCTTAATTATTTGTATAACTGTTGTCTCAGTCCTTCTTAAAAAAGGTTATAATATTAAATCTTAACTGCTACTAGCAATTTTCTTTTTTGGATCGTAAAAAGGTTTTTCAACAACAGTACAATTAAATTTACCTTCATTAGAAATTACTTCAAATTTATTACCTATTTCTGTTTGTTGAATTTCAACCATTGCTAAAGCAATATTCTTTTTAAGTCTTGGAGAGTAAACAGCTGAAGTAACTTTACCAATTATTTTATTATCTTTTTGTAACTCCCAAAATGTAGTGTTAGGTCCTTTTAAAGGTTCACAATCAATTTCAATACCAATTTGTTTTCTTTTAATGCCATCTTGTTTAATTTTTTTTAATGCATCTTTACCTACAAAATTTATATCTGCATCTAAATTTACAAGTCGGTCTAATCCCAGTTCGAATGGGTTGGTATTTATGTCAGCATCTGCATGGTAAGATAACATTCCACCTTCAATTCTTCTTATTGATGATGTATGACCTGGCTGAAGACCATGTGTTTTTCCAGCCTCCATAATTTTTTCATATAATTCATTACCTTTTGATCCGTCTCTTAGATATATTTCATAACCCAGTTCACTTGACCAACCAGTTCTTGAAACTATTAATGGAATACCATCTAGATCGTATTCTCTTAACCAATAATATTTTAATTCCCTAATACCTTCTCCAAATAATTTAACCATGATTTCTCCTGAGTTAGGACCCTGTAATTGTAAGGGAGAGACATCTGGTTCTTTGATTTGAACATTTAAACCTGAGTTAACAGCAACGCCTTGTGCCCATAACAAAACATCACTATCAGCAAGGGATAACCAAAAATGATTTTCAGCTAGTCTTAATAAAACTGGATCATTTAATATACCACCATCATTATTAGTGATTAATACGTATTTACATTGACCAATTGCAAGTTTTGATAAATCTCTGGGTGTAAGCAATTGTATAAATTTATAAGCATCAGGACCTGTTATTTCCACTTGTCTTTCAACAGCAACATCGCAAAGAATAGCTGTTTGAATTAGGTTCCAAAAATTCTGTTCAGGATTTCCAAAATCTCTTGGGATATACATGTGGTTATAAACTGAAAAACCTGTCGCGCCCCATTTTACAGTAGAGTCAAAATATGGTGATTTTCTTATTTGTGTACCAAAACCAAAGTTTTTATTACTCATTTTTTGTTCCTTAACAGTCTCTTGTAATCATTACAAACAAAAAAATAGCCCAATTAAGGGCTATTTAAAATAATTTGAGGGAAACTATTTTTATTTAAAATTGTTCAGATTCAGTTGAACCTTCCATTGCAGTAGTAGAACTTGTGCCACTGCTAATAGTATTTGATACAGAGTCAAAATATGAAGTTCCAACCTCTCTTTGGTGCTTAACGCTAGTATAGCCATCTTTTTCTCTTAAGAATTCCTGTTCTTGAATTCTAGAGTAAGCAGTCATACCTTCTTTTTTATATTTTTCTGCAAGTTCAAAAATTGCAATATTTTGTGTATGAAAACCAGCTAAAGTTATAAATTGGAATTTATATCCCATTTTGGAAATCTCTTGTTGGAAAGAAGCAATTTCATCATCATTTAAATGCTTTTTCCAATTAAATGATGGAGAACAATTGTATGCTAATAACTTTCCAGGAAATTTTTCATGAACTGCATCAGCAAATTTTTTAGCTTCTTCTAAATTTGGTGTCGCCGTTTCACACCAAATCAAATCTGAATATGGAGCATAAGCAAGGCCTCTAGATATTGCTTGATCAATTCCTTGTTTTACATAAAAGAAACCTTCTGGTGATCTTTCACCTGTTAAAAATGGTTTATCATTTTCATCATGATCATTAGTAATTAGTTTTGCAGCATTTGCATCTGTTCTAGCTAAAATAATAAGTGGAACATTAGCAATGTCTGCAGCTAATCTTGCAGCCTTTAGATTTTTAATCATAGTTCCAGTTGGAACTAAAACTTTACCACCCATATGACCACATTTTTTTTCACTAGCTAGTTGATCTTCAAAATGAACACCAGCAGCACCTGCTTTGATGAATTTTTTTGCAAGTTCAAATACATTTAAAGGTCCACCAAAACCTGCTTCACCGTCAGCAATAATTGGTAACATGTAATCAACTTTATTTTCTTCTTTCATATCACCATCTTTAAGTTCCATGTGTTGAATTTGATCTGCTCTAACTAATGCATTATTCATGGATTCAACTAATTTTGGTGCACTATCATAAGGATACAAAGATTGATCAGGATACATTTCTCCAGCACTATTTGCATCTGCTGCTACTTGCCATCCACTTAAATAAATTGCTTTTAACCCAGCTTTAGCATGTTGCACAGCGTGATTACCAGATAAAGATCCAAGTGTATTAATATAAGATTCTGTATTTAATAATTTCCAAAGCTTTTGTGATTGCATTTTACACATTGAATATTCAATTTTGATTGAACCTCTTAATCTTTCAACTTCTTCTTCAGTATAATCACGTTTAATTCCAGCAAATCTTTTTAAGTCGTATGAGATATTTTCTGCGCTCATTATTGTTAGTCCTATTATGTTTATGGTTTGAAAAGTTGAATTAGTAAGAAGTGAATATTATTAAATTTTTTAGAGACGAATTTTAACTATTGTCGTCTAAAGATTTAATAAGATCACTCATCCCACTTGAACCCCAATCACAATGATCATCCCTCATGTAGATACCTCTACTATTATGTCGATCTAGATCCTCTTTTCTTATGATTTGAGCTTCGTTTTCAGTGTTATTTAATTTTTTGTTCATGTAAATCTTATAATTTACAGAGTTTACAAAAGATATAAAAAAGATAAAAAAGCTTGTAAATATTATAAAAAAATTGTAAAAATAAATTTACAAAATTTACAAATAGAAAATATGAGTCAATTAGATTTAAAAATAGGGCCAAAAATCAAAGCTTTTAGAAGGCAATTAGGTTTACAAGCTAATAAATTAGCTGAAGATTTGAGCATTTCTCCAAGTTATTTAAACTTAATAGAGAGTGGTAAGCGTAAAATTGATGGCGATCTTTTATTAAAAGTATGTGAAAAACTTAATATTGAACTCTCTCATCTTACTTCTAAAACAGATATTAATTTACAAAATACTATTTCTGAAATCTTAGATGATAAATTATTTGAAGACCTAGATATTTTAGGACCAGAAGTAAAAGATTTAGTAAGCACCAATCCAAAGATTGGAAAAGCTATTGTTAGATTAGGTGATATTTTAAAAGAAAAGGATCACGAACTATTTGATAAAGTAGAAAAAATTTCTGGAAAGATAGTTGATAATAGAAAAAATTCATTTCCTGGAGAAGTAATTTCAGATTTTTTACAACAAAATAAAAATTATTTTCCAAAATTAGAAGACTTTGCAAATAAAGTTTTTGATAAAATTCAAAAAAATAATCGAACAAGATATATTGCTCTTTGTGAATATTTAAATTCAGAATATTCAATTAAAGTAAATGATGTAATTCCTGAGGAAAATAAACCTTTTTCTAAAATATTTAAAAAAAATAAAAAAGAACTTTTATTAAGTGATTATAGTTCATTGGAGACAAAAAAATTACATGCTGCAGCCCAAATAGCACAAGAGGGAGCCAGTGATGAAATTGAAGAATATTTATCAACATTTAGCTTTCCATCTGAAGAGTCAAAAAAATTAACAAAAGTTGCATTACTAAATTATTGTGGTGCAGCAATTTTAATGCCTTATAAATTTTTTCATTCAGAGTGTAAAAAACTAAAATATGATTTAGAGCTGCTACAAAATACTTTTGCTACCTCATTTGAACAAGTTGCACATAGAGTAACGTGCCTGCAAGATCCAAAACTTCCAGGAATCCCTTTTCATTTTTTAAGAGTAGATATGGCAGGAAATATATCAAAAAGATTTTCTTTATCAGGTATTGATATACCTAGATATGGAGGAGCATGCCCTAGGTGGAATGTTTACTCTGCTCTAACTAGACCAGGAGTTATCCAAGCTGCAGTAAGTAAAATGACCAATGGTGAAAAATATGTTTGCATTGCAAGAACAGTTGAAAAAGGTATAGGAAGATTTGGACAAGCAAAAAGCATATTGTCTATTGGTCTTGGTTGTGAGGCTAAATATGCTAAGGATTTTGTTTATACCGAAAATGTAAATATTAATGATAAATCAACAGAAATCCCAATTGGTGTATCTTGTAGAACTTGTGATAGATTAGATTGTTCACAAAGAGCATTCCCACCATTACATAAAAAATTTGATGTAGATTTAAACACAAGGGGAGTTTCTGTTTATGTTAGTGACAATAATTCTTAGATAATGATTAAATATTTACTACCAGCTATTGTTATTTTACTAATAGTTTTATTCTGGGAGAAAATTACTGATTTTGTTCAAAAAAAGTTCAATATAAAGCTTAATTATATTGTCGTTATTATTATTATTGCTGTAATAACATCTATAGTATTACTCCTAAATTTTTAGGTTTACGCTTCAAAATTCTAATTATTGATTTCTAATTAAAGGATATATTTTAGGATTTAGATATTTTAAATTTGTTAACAAAATTAAGATTAAAGTTACCAGACCAATAGAAGATCCAAGGTAAATTAATACTTTAAAATCAAATTTCCAGACAAGTTCAAAGATATTTTCCATTATAAATTTTGAACCAATTACTGCAAAAAAAATTGAAATTAAAATTACAGATTTAAAAATAATTATAAATTCAATTAGTGATGATAAAATCACTTCTTTTTTTGAAAACCCTAAAATTTTAAATACTAAATTTTGGTATTCTTTTACTTTTCCTTGAACCATAATAGCGCTAGAAATAACAATTAAACCAATAATAATAGTGACTGCCGAAATAAGGGTTACAGCGATAAAAACTTTATTTAAAACATCAGTTACTTTATTTAAATAGTCAGCAATCTTAATCATGGATAAACTCGGCAATACATCCAACATTGAAGTTTCATCAAATTTTTCAATTGTTTCAAATTTAGCAGTTGCTAAATATTCATGAGGAATATTGTTTGCAAATTGAGGATTAAATAGCATTGCAAAATTAATATTAAGATCACGGTAATCTACAGCTCTAAAATTAACTATCTTACCATCAATTTCTCTACCATAAATATTAAGAGTGAATACATCACCTAATTTAATATTTAAATTTTTTGCAACTTCGGCATCTAAAGAAATTTGAAGCTGATTGGGTTTGGTAAGATCCCACCATTTACCTTCAGTTAACGGATTATCTTCTGGAACTTCATCGGTCCATGAAGATCTTCTGTCACTTTCAATAACCCAGAAACTATCATTATCAGGTTGGATATAAGTATTTGGATTAACACCATTAATTTTAATAATTCCAGATGACACCATCGGTACCACTTCAATTTTGGCATTGAAATCCATATTCAATATATTTTTTTCAAATATTTCTTTTTCTCCTTTTTGAATCCCAACAAAAAAATAGTCAGGAGCAATATCAGGTATAGATTTTGCAATTTCTCTTTGAAAATTTGTTCCAACTAATGCGAGAGTTAAAAGCAAAGTAACTCCCAACCCTAAAGACATAATTGTAATTGGAGTAATACTTTTGGTTTGAGTGATATTTTTAATAGATACTTTTAGAGATATATTAGAAGAAGATTTAAATTTTTTTAAAAAATAAATGATTATTTTTGATAGTAAAAAAAATACAATTAAACAAACAAAAAAAGCCACAAAATACCCAAAACTGTAGATAGGTCTCTCAGAACCAAAGCTAAATAAAAGAACTAAAATGGATAACAATATAAGACTTAAAGCTATTGATTTTTTTGAATAATAAAATTCTAAATTTTGAAAAACATTTCTAAATAAATTTGAGGCTTTGACTTGATCGATTGAACTTATGGTCGGAATTGAAAAAATAATTAGAACCAATAATCCAACTAAAAAAATTTTTATATAGTTAACAAATGAAAATACTGGAGAAACATTAAGTCCCAATCCATCTGATAAATATTGATCTACAATAGGAACTATTAAAAAACTTGAGCCATAAGCTAAAGTGGTGATCATTAAAAGCAAAATTAACAATTGAAGATAATATAGTGTTTTAATGTTTCCTGAGTAAAACCCAACAGCTTTTCTAACTGCAATTGACATATTGTTTTGATTGATAAAAGAAAGAAGAGTATTTGCTATCCCAATTCCTGCAATTAACATTGCACTGATAGAGACTAACGATAAAAACTGTGAAAAATTATTGATAATTCTCTTTAATCCACTTGCAGAATTTTCAGGATACCTAAGCTGAACTTTTTGATCATCTTTAAATATATTTTCAATTCTTTTCTCTAGTTCTCTGGCATTCTCTACTTCATTAAATTTTACTTTGTATTCATAATTTAGAAAACTTCCGATACCATTAAGTTTTAATATTTCTAATGTTTGATCACCTGCAAGTGCCCAGTCACCAAACGCAACAAATCCACTGACATCTGGCACAGATTTTACAATTCCTATAATTGTAAATAATTGATTTTGAACTTTAATTTTGTCATTAATTTTTAGATCTAAATTTTTGGATAAACTTTCATTTATTAACAAAGTATTTGGCTCATTATGCATTCTATCAAACGCACCCGCAGGTTCATAATCCACCTCACCGTATAAAGGATATTTCGTATCGACAGTTTTTATTCTGGTAAAAAGAGATTTGTTTTTTTCTCTATCAATGGTTGAGACCATTGTACTGAACTCAATCATTTGAGAAATAGTTGTAAATTTTTTTACTTGATTGACAAGATCGAGATCTCCTTCATTTCGATTATAATCTATTTCAAGATCACCACCTAACAAAGCTTTAGCGTTATCGTTAAGTTCCTTTTTTAAACTATCTTCAATTGTGAAGATGGCACTTAAAATGAAAAGGCTAATAAAAAGTGTTATTATAATACTTGATAATTTTTTATAATTTCTGCTTAAATCTTTAAAAGCATACTTAATAATTAAATTTAATTCAGATGGATTATCTAATTTTTCCATCTTTAATTTTAATTTTTCGTTTTGCTTTATTTGCTAATTTTGGATCATGTGTTACCATAATTAGTGATGAACCTTCTTCTTTCACATATTTAAATAATACATCAGAAATCATTATAGAATTTTCAGTATCTAAATTTCCGGTAGGCTCATCTGCTAAGATTAATTCTGGTTTCATTGCAATAGCTCGAGCTATAGCAACTCTTTGTTGTTCTCCTCCTGAAAGTTGGCTCGGTAAATTATTAAATCGATGGCTAAGACCAAATCTATCTAATAATATTTTTGACTCTTTTTCAGGGTTTTTGAATTTATTTAGTTCAAGTGTTAATGCAACGTTTTCAACTGCTGTATAATTTGGGATTAAATAAAATGACTGGAATATAATTCCAATATTTTTTCTTCTTATTTCAGAGACTTCATCTTCACTTAATTTTGTAAGTTCATGATTTTGAAAAAAAATTTTTCCAGAAGTAGCTTTTTCTAAACCTCCAATTAACATTATAAGACTAGTTTTTCCCGATCCACTTTCTCCAACAATAGAAATTGTCTCTTTTTTCTTAGTAGTTAAGTTAACATCTTTTAAAACTCTGATATTATCTTTACCAGTTTTGTATTTAAGATTTACCTTATTTAATTTAAGAAGAACGCTCATGAATAAAAGTTTTATTATTAAAATAATTGTATTCTGTCTAGTCACCATAAAGGTGAGCGCTATAGAAAAAGTAATATTGTTTGGAGATAGCTTGATGGCAGGTTATGGATTGCCGAATGAGCAACATTTATCAGTGGTTTTACAAAGAAGCTTGGAGTTTGATGGACACAATATAAAAATAATTAATGGTAGTGTTTCGGGCAGTACTTCCGCAGGCGGATTGAATATAGCTGAGTGGACTTTATCAGAAAATAATATCGATCTTATGATCTTATGTCTTGGAGCTAATGATATGCTTAGAGGCATTAATCCTAAGGAGACAAAAAATAATTTAGAAGAAATAATTCAAATTGCAAAAAACAAAAATATAAAAGTGATTATTGCAGGAATGATCGCACCAACATCTTATGGTTTTGCCTACAAGAAATCCTTTGATAAAATTTTTTCTGATTTGTCAAAAAAACATAAATTACAATTAATTCCATTTCTACTTGAGGGTGTGGCACAAAATCCTAAGTTTAATTTAAGTGATGGCATGCATCCAAATGACCAAGGTACAATTATCATTGGTAATACTTTAAAAAAAGCTATCTTAGAAAATCTATAAAGACTAAATATTATTTTTTTGTTATCATTTTTGTATGAAGAAGATTCTAACAATTATTATTTTATTTTTTTCGACTACAACTTTAGCTGCAAATGAAAGAAATTTAGAACTAGATAAATTATTTATAGATTTAAAAAAAAATGATCCAACTTTATCAAAGAATATTGAACTAAAAATTTGGGATCTTTGGAGCACACATCCTACTGATGACAAACTAACATCAATTTTAAATGAAGGATCTAAATTAATGCAGGATAAAAATTTATTTAGGGCCATTTCAGTTTTCACAGAGGTAATTGAAATGGATCCAACTTGGGCTGAAGCTTGGAACAAAAGAGCTACAGTATATTATATGATTGGTGAATTTGAAAAATCACAGAATGATATTAATAAAGTTCTTAATTTAGAAGACAGACATTTTGGTGCTTTAGCCGGTCAAGGTTTAGTAAATATTCAACTTAAAAATTATGAAAAGGCAATTCTTAGTTATCAAATGGCAGAAAAAATCTATCCTACAATGAGATCTCCAAAAATTATGATTAAAAAAATACAAGAATTAATAAAAAGAGACTCAATTTGAATGTGTGGACGATATGTTGTTAAAAATCCTGTAACCAAAACAAGTAAATTAGTTAAATCAGCTATTCAGGTTGATGATATTGAAAACTATAACGCACATCCTTATCAAAAACTTCCAGTTATTAAAAAATATAAAAATGGAAATACATTAGAGTCACTTAAATGGGGTTTAATTCCAGGCTGGGCTAAAGATAAAGATTTTAAAGCATTAATTAATGCAAGATTAGAGACTATCGATGAGAAAGTTTCATTTAAAAAACTAATTAAAAATAATAGATGTGTTGCTGTAGCAGACGGTTTTTATGAATGGAAAAGAGAGGAAAAAGAAAAAACTCCACATTATTTCACAAGAAAGGATGGAAATTTAATATTTTTTGCTGGTATTTTTGAAGACGATCAGTTTTGTTTAATTACTGAAGAAGCTAAAGAAAATATAAGCGAAATTCATCATAGACAACCAGTTATAATTAATCAAACAGATGTTAATAGATATTTAAATTTGGAATTACAGGGTTCAAACTTCTTAAATGAATGTAATAAACCAGATCTTATATTTCATGAGGTGTCAAAGGATGTAAATAAACCGACAAATAATAGCGCATCTTTAGTTCAAAAAGTAAGTAATGAATAATAAAATTGAATTAAAAGGTAAATGTTTGTGTGGTGCAGTTAAATACAAACTTACTGAAAAACCATTATTTACTCAGGCCTGTCATTGCAAAGATTGTAAAATTTTAACAGGTTCATCTTATGTTATCAATTCAAGTGTTCTGGATAATACTTTAAGTATTGAAGGAGAAATTTCATCAACTATTAAACTCCAAGCTGGTAGCGGCAAATCTGTTAAAATATTTTTCTGTAACAAATGTGGGTCTTATATTTACACAGATTATGAGTCTGCGATTGGTAGATTAAATGTTAGAACTAAAACTTTAGAAAAATCTGACGAATTTCCCCCACAAGCTCACATATTTACTAAAGATAAAGATGAATGGGTAAATTTATCAAATATTAATAATTGTTTTGAGAAAATGTATGACCCAAAAGAAACCTGGCCAAAAGAAAGTATTATTAGAATTAAAGAATATCTAAATACAAAAAAATGAAAAATATCTATCATTCAGATATTTATAAATTTGAAACTCCTATCAATAGTTACTGGGAAGATATTTCACAAGAAAACTTAAACTTAAAAAAACTAACCAAAGATACCAACTCAGAAATAGTTGTTATTGGTGGGGGTTATACAGGTTTATTATGTGCAATTAATTTGATTGAAAATCATAACTTAGATGTGATTTTAGTTGAGGCGGGAAAAATTGGATGGGGTGCATCATCTCGTAATGCTGGATTTAATTGCCTACCACCAAGCAAAATGTCTTTTAAAAAAATGCAATCTATTTATGGAAGAGAAGAAACAAAAAACTTTTTTAAAAATTCTGTTGAGGGCTCAAATCATACAAAAGATATCATAAAAGAATATAATATTGATTGTGATGTAACAGGAGATAGTAATTACGTTGTTGCTCATCATAAAAATAAATTTGAACAAATAAAAGAACAAGCCGAGGTTTATAAATCTGAGTTTGGTATTGAAACTGAGATCTATTCTAAAGAACAATTTAATGAAATTGGTCATGGAGGAACGGAACAATTTGGAGCATTTTCCTATAAACCTGGTTTCGCAATAAATCCTCTTAAATTTGTTAATGGAATTGCAAGATATGCTTTATCTAAAAAATTAAAGATATATGAAAATACCAAAGTAGATAAGATTGATAAAAAAAATGGATCTTATATTTTAAAAACTAAAGAGGGATCTATTCGGTCAAAAAAAATAGTTGTTGCAACTAATGGATTTTATCAAGAGGGATTAATTTCTCAAATGGATGGCAGAATATTACCAATCATTTCAAATGTAATTGTTACTAGAAAGCTTAATGAGGATGAACTTAATGCTCACAACTTCAAAACATTTTCACCAATCGCTAATACTAAAAATCTATTGTATTATTATCGAAAGCTACCTGACAATCGGATTTTGTTTGGAACTAGGGGGGATTTGACTGGAAGTGATCAGTCAAATTTAGCTATGTCGAAAAAAATGGAGAAGTTTTTAAAATATATATTTCCAAAATGGTCAAATGTCTCAATTGATTATAATTGGAGGGGCTTAATTGCCTTATCTCAAAAACTCAACCCATCAATTGGTAAAATTGAAAACGAGGAAATTTATTATGGATTTGGCTATAATGGAGTAGGGGTGAGCGCAGCTCCCTGGACTGGAAAACAGCTATCTAAACTAGTCTTTTCCTCAAATAGTAAAGATCTTAATATTTCAAAGATTTATAAGGGATTACCAAAAAAATTTATATTTCCTCAATTAAGGATATTTTATTTTAGATTGGCTGTGTGGTTTTATACAATTAAGGATAAGCTTAATGTTTGATATAAGTTAATAAATATTTATTAAATTTAAGTATTTATAATAAGGAGAATTATATGTTGAAAGTGTATCTGGCTGGTGAAATCCATACTAGTTGGCGTGATGAAATTATTGATCTTTGTGCTAAAGAAAAATTAGATATCAAATTCACTTCTCCAGTAACTGATCATGAGGCCTCTGATAATTGTGGAGTAGAGATTTTAGGAGAAGAAGAAAAAAATATGTGGAAAGACCGTAAAGGAGCTAATATCAATTCAATTCGAACTAAAAAATCTATTCAAGATAGTGATGTTGTTGTTGTTAAATTTGGGGAAAAATATAAACAATGGAATGCTGCCTTTGATGCAGGCTATGCTTCAGCTTTAAATAAATCTATAATTGTTATTCACAACGAAGATCATCTTCATGCTCTAAAAGAAGTTAATGCTGCTGCATCAGCAGTTGCGTCTGATCAAAAACAGGTTGTTCGTATATTAAAATATGTTTTAGAGGGAACATTAAAATAATTATTTATGCTTACATATATAGTTCCATTTATAATTCTAATTCTAGTAGTTGTATTCATACACGAGTATGGACACTATTATTTCGCAAGGAAATATGGAGTAGGTGTTACTGATTTTTCCATTGGATTTGGAAAAGAAATTTTTGGATGGAATGATAAATCAGGCACAAGATGGAAAATTTGTTGGATACCTTTGGGCGGATATGTGAAATTTTTTGGAGATAGAAATGTGTTTTCACAAGCTGACCATGAAAAAATTTTAGAACAATATAGTAAAGAAGATCAAGATAAATTATTTGTTATTAAACCTTTGTATCAAAGAGCATTAATTGTATTTGGTGGACCCTTGGCTAATTTTTTATTAGCTATAGTTATTTTTTTTTCTATTTATACTTTTATAGGAAAAGATTTTACCCCTGCTGTTATCAATGAAGTTCAAAAAGATAGCCCTGCAATGATAGGTGGGCTAAAACAAAATGATATCATTTTAGAAATTGATGGTAACAAAGTTAACAGCATTATGGATGTCTCAAAGTTTATTACTACTTCAACAGGAGATGTTATTGATTTTAAAGTCGAAAGATTAGATCAAGAATACTTACTTAAAATTACACCAAATATAGTTTTAAGTGATGATAATTTAGGAAACAAAATTAACAAAAGAATGGTTGGCATTAAACTTGGTGCATATAATAATGAAATAAATCATGTAAAACTTGGTCCTACTCAGGCTTTAATTCATTCAATTAAAGAAGTTTACTTTGTTAGCGCGGCCTCACTTAAATATATAGGCACTATGATTAAAGGGACTGGTGACAGTTCTCAATTAGGAGGCCCAATAAGAATAGCTAAAATTACTGGTCAAGTTGCTGAAATTGGTATTCTTCCTTTTATTTCTATCATGGCTTATATCTCTATAAGTCTTGGACTTATTAATTTATTTCCAATACCAATGTTAGACGGTGGTCACCTAATGTTTTATGCTTTTGAAAAGGTTTTAGGACGTCCATTATCTCAAAAAACTCAGGAAGGTTTTTTTCGAATCGGTATGTTTTTATTGATATCATTGATGTTTTTTACAACGTTTAATGACTTAAAAGACTTGGGTTTATTCAGTTAATTAATAAGTTTAATTTGTTTAATAAGCCTTTAAAATAGCGCTTAATTTAGCCCAAACTATATATTGTGTTGAAAAATTTAAGAGACACTAAAAAAAAGCTTGATTTATCAACGTTTATGACAAGTATGATAATTAATCAACAAAACCGGAGCTAAAATGAACAAAAAACAACTAATTGCCCAGCTTTCAGGCTCATTAAATATGAGTAAAGCCGATGCTGAAAGAACATTTGATACAATAACAAACACCATTTTGGACGCATTAAAAGGTGATGATTCAGTAAAAATTGCTGGATTTGGTACTTATAAAGTAGCTAAGAGAAAAGCAAGAGTTGGAAGAAACCCGAGAACAGGTGAGCAAATTCAAATCGCTGCTTCTCAAAAAGTAAAATTCTTACCAGCAAAAGCTTTAAAAGAAGTATTCAATAAATAATTTTTTTTAACAGCCCTAACGTTTAAAATACGTTTAGGGCTGTTACTATATGCAAAAAATGCATATCCAGTTTACCTAATCAGCGTTAGTTTAAAGAATAAATGAAACTATAAGTCACCACTTAAACAAGTGGAGGTCTAATGACTAAAATAATAAAAAAAATATCAACACCGCTTCTGAGTTTAATATTTTTATTAAACATGAGTAGTGCGGGTATGGCGGAGACAACTGTCTCTGGAGAAGTTCAAGCGATATTTAACTCGCTTCTATTTTTAATTTGTGGTTTCCTTGTCATGTTCATGGCGGCGGGTTTTGCTATGCTAGAATCTGGTATGGTAACTTCAAAAAGTGTATCAGTAATTTGTGCTAAAAATATAGGTCTATATTCAATTGCTGGAATTATGTTTTGGCTTTTTGGTTATAATTTAGCTTATGGAATTCCTGAAGGAGGATACATAGGAACATTTACACCATGGTCAGATGCAAGTGCAGTTGATACAGGTTATGCTGATGGATCAGACTGGTTCTTCCAAATGGTATTCTGCGCAACAACAGTTTCAATTTGTTCAGGTGCAATGGCTGAAAGAATTAAGTTATGGCCGTTTTTCTTATTTGCAGCTATTTTAGCTGGGATAATTTATCCAATCGTTATGGGTTGGCAATGGGGCGGAGGCTGGTTGGCAGAACTAGGCTTCTCTGATTTTGCTGGTTCTACATTAGTACACTCAACTGGTGGTGCAGCTGCTTTAGCTGGTATTATTTTGTTAGGTGCTAGAACTGGAAGATTTGATAGCAAAGGTAATCCTAAAGCATTACAACCTTTTGCTGCTTCTTCAATTCCGTTAGTAACTGTTGGTGTATTCATATTATGGTTAGGTTGGTTTGGATTCAATGGTGGATCTCAACTAGCTATTGGAACATTTGATGATGCAGTTGCCGTATCGGGTATATTTATTAATACTAATCTTGCTGCTTGTGGAGGTGTTATGGCTGCTGCAATCATTACAAGATTAATGTATGGTAAAACAGATGTAATTCAAAT
This sequence comes from Candidatus Pelagibacter sp. HTCC7211, assembly GCF_000155895.1. Lineage (NCBI taxonomy): Bacteria > Pseudomonadati > Pseudomonadota > Alphaproteobacteria > Candidatus Pelagibacterales > Candidatus Pelagibacteraceae > Candidatus Pelagibacter > Candidatus Pelagibacter sp. HTCC7211. The sequence goes on along the minus strand of NZ_DS995298.1, from coordinate 1,128,114 downwards.
GTTAAACGGAGCAATTGGTGGCCTTGTAGCTGTTACAGCTGAACCATTAGCACCAACACCTTTAGCTGCTATTTTAATTGGAGCTGTAGGTGGATTAATCGTAGTATTTGGAACTAAATTATTATTCAGTTTCAAACTTGACGATGTAGTAGGTGCAATTCCAGCTCACATGTTTGCTGGAATTTGGGGAACATTAGCAGTGCCATTAACAAACAGTGATGCATCGTTTAGTGCACAATTAATTGGTGTACTTTCAATAAACATTTTTGTGTTTGCTGTGTCTTACATCATATGGTCAATAATGAAAGCTACGTTTGGAATCAGATTGAGTAAAGAAGCTGAAACTAAAGGAACAGACGTTACTGAAACAGGTGTAATTGCTTACGCAATCAGAGACTAATTGCATGCAATAAAGAGGCTCTTCGATCTCCATATCGTTATCTCATTGAAGAGCCTCTTAAAAACAAAATAACTATCTCTCTCTCTTATAGTTAGTAAAAGGCCCCTTTTTAGGGGCCTTTTTTTTATTTTTTTAAAAATGTTTTAAGTGTTTCAAGGACTTCTTTAGCGTGGTCTTTAACTTTAACGTTTTCCCAAATTTTTATAATTTTGCCCTTTTTATCTATTAAAAATGTAGTTCGATTAATACCCATAAATTCACGACCCATAAATTTCTTTTTACCCCAAACCTTATATTTCTTAAGGATTTTGATCTCTTCATCAGCTAATAAATTAAATTTTATCTTATATTTGTCTCTAAATTTGTCGTGACTTTTAATATTATCTTTAGATATTCCATAAATTTCACATTCTAATTTCTCAAATTTTGATAGTAATTTATTAAAATCATTAGTTTCAATTGTGCACCCTGGTGTGTCATCTTTAGGATAAAAATAGATTACAACATATTTTCCAAGAGAATTTTTTAATGAATAAGTTTCTTTTGATGTAGATAGCAGTTTAAAATTTGGCGCTTTAGTATTAATTTTTAACATAATTTTCTAGCAATATAATACTATTAAGGTATTTTAAAACACAATTATGACAGTTAAATCTATTCAAACTTTAGTATCAGAGGCAATGCAAGAAATTAAAACAATTAATGCAGATGATGCTCATAAAATGGTTGAAGATAATGAATGCAATTTAATTGATATAAGAGAAGCTAGAGAATTAGAAAAAACAGGTAGTGTTGAAAATTCAGTTCACATTTCAAGAGGAATGTTAGAAATCTTTTTAGATCCAAACAGTGTTTATTTCCAAAAAGGAAAATTAGATCAAAATAAAGAAATGGTTCTATTTTGTGCTGGAGGTGTTAGATCAGCTTTGGCAGTGAAAGCTTTAAAAAATATGGGTTATGAGAAAGTTTCACATATAGAGGGTGGATTTGGAGCTATTAGTCAGAGTAAGTTTAAAATTGTTTAGTTAGAGCTTACTTCATCAACAGCATAGTCTAGACGATCTTGACCCCAGAAAATTTTATTATTAGCAACAAAAGTTGGAGCTCCAAATAATTCTTTTTTAAATGCTTCTGCTGTTAATTCTTTTAACTGATCTTTAATTAATTGATTACTTATTCCCTCAAAAAATTTTTTGTTATCAATATTTAATATTTTTAATATCTTGGTTATTTCAATTTCATTAGATAAATCAATGTTATCTCTCCAATACGCGTTAAAAAATGCATCTAGATATAATTTTTTTAAATTTTCTTCTACATATAAATATCCTCTCATCATATAAAGAGAGTTTATTGGAAATTTAGAATTCCAATTAAAAGAAATATCATTTTTTTCTGATACTAATTCACAATCACTTTGTAATATTTTTATTTTGTATTTATTAAATGCTGGAGCATCAATTTCAGCCAACTTATGTAAACCGCCCAATAGAATAGGCTTATAATTAAATAAGACTTTTTTATTTTGAATGATTTTTTGAATTTTTTTGTGAGCAATAAATGAGAAGGGACTAATTATATCAAAATAAAAATCTATTTGATTACTCATATAGGCTCATACGTTTTGCATAGAAAATTCGGATTATCCAATAAACAAACAATCCAATTGGACCTATTAAATAAGTAATAATCAGAGGTAATGCCAAAAGAAACTTATTAATAAAAAATTTCTGAGCATCTTTTACAATCCACCCACCTAGAAATAAATTGATTGCAATAAAATGTATCCAGAAAATCATTAAATACAAGTTATCTTCAAATAATCTGGATAACTCATATATGCCTAAATATAGGGTGAAGTTTCCAACAAAATCATACCCGATTAAATATGATTTATATAAAACAAATGTATAAGCCCCACCTAATAAAAAGATCGGAAATATTGATGTTACAAAATACCTACATAAGTGTGATTGTGGAAAAAAAATTAAAATAAACCAAAATGGCAATACACCTAAATTAACCCACATGTAAAGTGTCTCAATTGTAAAGTAAGTATAAATTTGTTCGATCATTTAAATATATTATATAAAATCTAACCATGATTCCTATAAGAAATAGAAAAAAATCCTTAAATGTAACAGTTGAAGAGATGAGAAATTTTGCCTTAGCTTATGTCGACAAATATGCACCCTCAAAACAACAATTAAAAACCTATTTGTTAAAGAAATATATGAAACTTTCAGCATCAGATATAAGAAAAAAAGATGTAAATAAACTTATTGATATTGTTCTTATAGATTTAGAAAAAAGTAAATTTATCAATGATAAATTTTATTCTGAGAGTAAAGCGAAAAGTATGATCCAAAAAGGAAATTCAATTAATAAAATCAGAAATTATTTAATTGGCAAAGGCATCAATGATGAGTTCATAAAAGATACAGTCGAGAAAATAAATGAAGATAATTCTGATCAAGATTTTTTTTCAGCTATAAAAATTTGTAAAAAAAAAAGAATTGGTCCAGCAAGAGTAGAAGACAATAGGATTTTATTTTACAAAAAAGATATATCTTTACTAGCCCGGAATGGTTTTGATTTTGAAACTTCAAAAAAAGTAATGGATATAGAAAAAGATGAATATTTAAAAATAATAAATTTACTTTAATTTTTTTTTATCTTCTTCTTCAACTAAATTATCTATTTTATTTCTTATGTAGTTTTTAACAAATACAAAAACTAATAAACCAAAAATTGAAACAGAAACTAATATTATTAATATTATTCTTAATTGCTCATCCATTATAATAAATTTTTACTTTTTAAAATTATACTTGGGTTTTTTAAATCTTTTTTTCCATATAAAATCTCATTACCATCAAAATCTGTTATAGTACCACCTGAGGCAACTAAAATTGCATGTCCTGCAGCAATATCCCATTCGTAGGCTCTTGGTTCTGCAACATAACCATCGTATTCTCCGGTTGCCACAACACAAAATTTTAAGGAGCTTTTCATTTTTATATTTTCAGTAACACCTAAGTCTTGATATATTTTTTGAATTTCAGGTTTAATTTTATTTGAGTAAGAAATAAATCTTAAGGGCTGATTATTTTTAATTTCTTTATCATTTAGACTTTTAATAACTCCGTTACTTAATTCATAAGCACTTCCTTTACCATAAGCGTAAAACATTCTCCTCTTAGCAGGTGCATTAATTAATCCGCCTACTGGTTCATTGTTAATAATTAAGCCCGCGTTGATTGTAAATTCCTCAAGATCATTTATGTAATCGTATGTTCCATCAATTGGATCAACTAGCCAAAAGTCTTTTAGAGTTGAATTATTTTTATTGTCCGATGTTTCCTCAGAAATAATTGGTATGTCTGGTGTTATTTCAGAAATTTTTTTAGTAATAAACTTATTAACCTCAATGTCACCATTACTTACTGGTGTATTGTCAGATTTAATTTCTTTTTTTAACCCTTTATCTCTTAATGAAATAGATAACTCTCCAGCCTTTAAAAAGGTATCTACTAATTCTTCAATTATTTTTTTTATATCCATTTAAAATTAGCCAATTTTTTTTAACTCAATATTTTTTGCATTAATTACTTTTTTTCCAACATTTTCAAAATTAACGGTAACTTTATCTTTTATAATAGATTGAACCTGGCCAATACCCCAGTCTTTATTGCTTGGATTAGTGACTTTGTCACCTGGTTCATAATCTAAAATCATTTAATTTAACTTATATTGTAAATAAGTATAAATACCACCTTATGAATAATGAATTAAACTCTATTGGAATTAATAAAAAGCCAGAGGATACGACAGTGGTTGTTGCTATGTCTGGAGGAGTTGACTCATCAACAGTTGCTGGCATGATGAAAAACGAAGGTTATAAGGTTATAGGAATTACTTTGAAACTTTATGATGATGGTAAAGAAGTCGCAAAATCAAAGCAATGTTGTTCAGGACAAGATATAATGGATGCAAAACGTGTTGCGCATAAATTAAACATTGAACATAAAATTTTATATTATCAGGATAAATTTAAACAGGGAGTTATTGATAATTTTGTAGACAGTTATTTGAATGGAGAAACCCCAATTCCCTGTGTTCAATGCAATCAAACTGTGAAGTTTAAAGATTTATTTGAGGTATCAAAAGAACTTAATGCAGATGCCTTAGTTACAGGTCATTATGTAAAAAGTATTACATCTAACAATACAACTAACATGTATAGAGCAATTGATGAAAATAGAGACCAAAGTTATTTTTTATTTAATACTACACGTGAACAATTAGACTATCTAAGATTTCCATTAGGTGGAATGCTTAAAGATGAAACAAGAGAAATTGCTAAAGATTTAGATTTAAATGTTGCCGACAAACCAGATAGCCAAGACATATGTTTTGTACCAAATGGAGATTATGCTTCTGTTATTAGAAAATTTAGACCAGATTCTTTTCAAAAAGGAAATATAAAAAATCTAGACGGTGATGTAATAGGTGTGCACGATGGAATAATTAATTTTACTATTGGTCAAAGAAAGGGAATTAAAGTATCCGATAAAGAACCTTTGTATGTTCTCAAGATTAATTCTGAAAATAACGAAATAGTAGTCGGTCCAAAAGAAAAACTTGGAAAAAAATCTATAACTCTAAAAGATTTAAATTTATTAACTGATAAAAAAGAGCTAAAAAAAAATATATTTGTTAAAGTTAGATCAACAGGTAGCCTTTTAGAGGCAAAAATTGATTTAAAGGATGATAATACAGCTAATGTTAGTTTAATAAGTCCAGAAGATGGTATTTCACCTGGGCAGGCATGTGTATTCTACAACAAGGACCAATATGGTCACAAGGTTTTAGGTGGTGGTTGGATTAAAGATTAGAGGAATTATTTCTTCTTATTTTTTCTTTTAGCTCTTCTTTTTTTAGAGCCTTGTTTTCTTCGGCCTCTATGTTTCTTCGGGTAACTCATTAAATCCTATATATTAATTTTATTGACGTTTTTTACGGGATATAGCATTGTCTTCTAAACATATCAAATTTTATTATGAACAATTCTTTCAAAACGTTCCTGAAACATACTGCAAAAGACTTTCATAATCAGTCTGTGAACCCCCCAGTTGTTAGAGCATCGACAATTATATTTAAATCGATGCAACATATAAGAAAGACACAAGCAAAAGCTCAAAAAAACCCAATTGGTGGACATTATGATTATGGCAGACAAGGAACATCAACAACACATATATTACAAAAGATTTTAACTAAACTTGAAGAAAGTTATCATGTATTTACAACTCCAACAGGATTTGGAGCAGTATTTTTAGCAATTTTCAGCATTACCAGACCCGGAGATGAGATAATACTTACAGACTCAGTTTATAGTCCAACAAGAATTTTAACTCAAGATTTTCTTAAAGAATTTAATATTAAAGCAGTTTTTTATGATCCACATGATTTAAAAACTATTGAAAAAAATATTTCAAAAAAAACTAAATTAATTTTTGTTGAAAATCCAGGAAGTAACTCTTTTGAATTTCAAGATCTTGGAAAAATCATATCTATTGCTAAAAAAAATAAAATTTTAACTGCTATAGATAATACCTGGGCAACTCCTTATTATTTTAAACCTATTAAGTTTGGTTTTGATATGTCAATTGTGTCTGCTACTAAATATTATTCAGGTCATTCCGATGTAATGGGTGGAAGTTTAGCGGTAAATAAAAAAGTTTTTAATAAAGTGAAAACTGCTGAGAGAAATACAGGCTTAAGATTGGGTCCTGATGATGCTTATTTGATTACAAGAGGATTAAGAACTCTTGATGTAAGATTAGATCGCCATAGTGAAAATGCAAAAAAAGTTGCTGAATTTTTATCAAAAAATAAAAAATTTAAATTACTTTATCCTTATAAAAAAGATTCTTACAATTTTAGAATGTGGAAAAAATACTATTCTGGTGCATCAGGATTAATGGGGTTAAAGATAAAATCTAAAAATACAAATTCAGTTAAAAAATTTGTTAATTCACTTAAATTATTTGGTTATGGTTATAGTTGGGGTGGTTTTGAAAGTTTAGCTTTACATCAAGAATACAGAGAAACAGGAAATAGAAAATACTTAAATTTAGCAAAAGATGAACATCTTGTAAGATTACATATAGGTCTTGAAGATCCTAGCGACCTTATCGCTGATATCAAACAGGCTTTAAAACATTTAAAGTAAATTTAAATGTCAGCTGAAAAATTTATTAAAAATAAAACAGTTCTAATTACTTTGGTTTCAGCTTGTTTAATTGTCATTGTTTCACTTGGAATTAGACAAACATTTGGAATGTTCTATTTTGATTTTTCAACTGACCTAGGAATTACTCTTTCACAATTCGGATTTGCCCTAGGTCTTCAAATGTTTTTATGGGGAGCTTTTGCGCCTTGGTTTGGTGTTATTACAGATAAATATGGTGGGCATATAGCTGTATTTATTGGTTTTGTATTTTATCTATTTGGAATTTTGATACTAGTTTCAGAATATAACACTGGACTTTATTTTGTAACCGGTATTGGTGTATTAATTGGAGTAGCACTTGGTGGAACTGCAATTAGCATCCCAGTTTCTGTTGTCGCTAAACATTTTCATGACTCAAACAGAACTGTAGCTATAGGCATTGTTACTGCAGCTGGTTCTTTTGGTTATTTTGTTTCACCAGTTTTTACGAGGTACTCCTTAGTAGAATTTGGATGGGAAAACACATTATTAATTTTTGCGGCATTTGTTGCTGCAGGATTATTTTTAGCTTTTTGTCTAACTACTCCAAAAAATGTAGTTGGTGGTAAAACTGATGATGATCAAACAGCCTTGGAGGCTTTAAAAGAAGCTTTGAATAATAAAAGTTACATTTATCTAACTTTAGGTTTTTTTGTATGTGGATGGCATATTGCTTTAGTTGCCACACATATTCCAGTTTATATTAATGATAGAGGTCTACCTGAATGGTGTACAGTCACAATTTTATCAATGATAGGATTATTTAATATAGCAGGAACATTGTCATCAGGATATTTAGCTCAAAAATTTAGTAAAAAAATAATTTTAAGCACTATTTATTTGGCCAGAGGTTTAGTTATTGCTATATTTATTTTTCTTCCACCAAGTCCAATTATTGCAGTATTGTTTGGTATTACTTTTGGTTTTTTATGGCTCTCAACAGTTCCTCCAACAATGGGGATTGTCGGATTTGTATTTGGAACTAAATATATTGGATTATTATATGGAATAGTATTTTTAAGCCATCAAGTAGGATCTTTTCTTGGAGCATATTTGGGAGGAGTATTTCATGACTTGTACGGCTCATATGATTATGCATGGTACATATCTATAGGTTTATCAGTCTTTGCAGGCTTGATACATTTACCCATTAAAGAAAAACAAGTTGCAAGACTTCAAACAGTTTAGAAAATTGATCAGAGAAAATTATTTAAATAGAATTAACAACTCCAACAAAACTTTTATCATTTATAAAACGATCAAAGGTTTTGATTTATTTACAGATTTTTCAAAAAAAATAACTTTAAATAATAAAAATATCATTAATTTTTTAAATCAAAAACATAAGTTTAAGACAAAGTATAAAGATACAGATTTAATGATAGGTTTTTTTGGATATGAATTATTAAATAATCTAATTGGAGTAAAGTTACCTAAACAAAAAAGTATCAACTTTCCAAAAGGAATATTCTATAAGCCAGAAACTAAAATTTCTTTAAAAGAAGATTTAACTTATCAATTAAATTCATCAAAAAAAATAGATAAAGAATTTAAGATAAATATTGATCAAAAATCATACACTAAAATCTTTAATAAATTTAAAAAGAAAATTAGATCTGGTGAGACATATCAAATTAAAATATGCACAAAATATAAAAATAAATCTTCAATTGATCCTTTAGACTTTTTTTGCAGATTGACTAAAAGCAATTTAGCACCAGAAGCTTTCATGATTAAAGATAAAAACTTCTCAATTATTAGTTGTTCACCTGAGAATTTAATTACTAAAAATGGTTCTAAAATATCAACAAAACCTATAGCTGGAACATTAAGAAAAACTAAAAATTTTAATAAGAATAAAGCTTTAAGTTTTTTTAGAAATAATATTAAGGAAACTAAAGAGCATAATATGATAGTTGATATGGAAAGAAATGATCTTTCAAGAATATGTAAACCTGGAAGCGTTAAGCTTAACAAAGAAAAAACAGTCGAAGAATATAAAGATCTTTATCATTATGTAAGTTTAATTACAGGAAAGCTTAAAAAAAATATAAAGAATATAGATATTATAAAAGCAATGATGCCTGGTGGATCAGTAATTGGTTGTCCTAAAATAAGCACATTAAATCTTTTGAACAATCAAGAAAAAGAAAATCGAAATATTTATACAGGGAGCTTTGGTTTCATTAAATTTAATGGCGATATGAGATTTAACATAATTATTAGATCAATATTAAATTATAAAAATGTTTCTGAAATTTCAGTCGCATCCGGGGTTGTAATTGACAGTAATGCAAAACATGAATTTAATGAAAACTTTATTAAAGCAAAAGCGTTAATAGATTTATATAAATGATATATGTAATTGATCACAAAGACTCGTTTACACATAATGTGGTTCATCAATTTTCATTATTTGATAATGTCGTGTGTGATGATTTTAGTAAAATTAACAACTCAAAATTAAATCAAGCATCAACAATTGTTTTTTCTCCAGGACCAGGTTCTCCAAAAGATTATCCATTGTCCTCAAAAATTTATAAGAAATTTAAGGGTAAAAAGAAAATAATTGGGATTTGTCTGGGGTTTCAGCAAATATTATTTTGTGAAGGAGCTAGTATAATTGAACAAAGTAAAATTTATCACGGATTTCAATCAGAAGTATTGGTTAATAAATCAAGTAAACTATTTAACACTGGACGCAAATTTAAAGTTGGTCGTTATCATTCTTTAAAATTAAAAGAACCCTTTGTAGCAGAAAATTTTGACATAACAATGAGATGTGTTATTTCAGGAGCCGCAATGTCATTTGAAAATAACATTGATAAAATTTATGGATTTCAATTTCACCCAGAATCATTTTTAACTTTAAATGGTAAAATACTTATTAAAAAAATCTTATCAGCTTAAAGATCTTAAAGAAATTGAATTTAAAGATCTTTGGGGAGATCGTGGTGTGTTTACAACAATGTGGATATTTAAAAATCCTTCAAAAATTCTTTTCTTTAAAGAACATATTAATAACTTAATCAAATCTGCTAAAGCTTTCTCAATATCTAAATCATCATTAAGATCAAATATTTTAAGATTAATTAAAAATAATATTGATTCAAAAGTAAGATATAATCATTTATTAAGAGTTGCTGTTAATAAAGGCATTCTTTCAATTTCATTAAGAAAACGTATCAAGCCAAAGTTAAATTTTAATTTAAAATTAGTAAAACTAAAAAGACAAAAACCTGAATTTAAAAATTTAAAATATAAAGAAATAATAAAACATTTATCCAAACTTGATAATTCAAAATCAGATATTGGGTTATGCTCAAATAAAAAAATTTTTGAAACCGGAACTTCTAACTTACTTTTTGTTAAGGATGGTAAATTCTTTTCACCAATTGATAAATTTTACAAAGGTATTACATACAAATTTTTTAAGTCAAAAATAAAAAAAATTACAAGAAAAGATATTTTTGTTAGTAATTTAAAAGAGTTTGATGAAATTATTTTGATTGGATCTGGAAAAGGAGTTGCTTCAGTAAAAACCATTAACCAAATAAAATGGAAAAGAAAAAGCCTAAAATTTTATAAAATTCTTTCAAAACATTATCAATCGGCAATTAACAAATGCCCAAGGTATAAATAGATTATGAAAGATCCCAATGATCCTTGTTTATTCTGCAATCCTAAAATTAGTGGAGTTGCGCATGAAAATAATTTAGCTTATGCAAGTTATGACTCTTATCCAGTTTCAGAATATCATTGCCTGATAATTCCAAAAAGACATATGAGTGATTATTTTGAATTAACAAACAATGAAATAATTGCTTGCAATGATTTAATTAAGATAATTAAAAATGAAATTTTAAATAAGGATCAAACTGTTAAAGCATTTAACATTGGAACTAATGCAGGTAAAGAATCTGGTCAATCAATTATGCACTGTCACATTCATGTGATTCCAAGAAGAGAAGATGATGTTGAAAACCCACAAGGTGGAGTGAGATCAGTAATCCCAAAAAAACAGCATTATAAAAGAAAAATATAAATTACAGGTTGTTATTAAAGACACATTGACCAATAGTTAAGGTTGATCTATAGAATTAACTAGTTTAGAAAATCTTTTTATTTTAATAAAATTTTTAACATTAAGGGTAATATGTTGGGAACTAATCCATTTTCTGTTTTAGCTGAAACAGTTTCGCCATTTGCTATGCAAAGCTTTATTGTTGCAATGATAGTTTTGATTGCTTTAGGAACAATAATTCAGATGATACATCATAAAAATATTACTTATTTTTTTAACAATGCAAAAAAAGCAAAACTTCAAGCAACTAGAGAAATAGGTGCTGGAGAGAAAGCTTCAATCATTGCAAAAACAGCAGTTGTAGACATTGGAACTACTTCAGAATTAGGATTTGGAAAAAGAAGATTATCTCATGTATTAGGTATGTACGGTACTATAATATTTTGGATATCTTCAGCAGTATTAGTATTTTGCTATACAGGTGCTGATAAAACTTCTTCATCAATGTGGTCTGTTTTATGGCATGTTGGGGCAATATTAACTTGTGTAGGTGGATATTGGTTCTGGTTCTTTTTAAGAGTTGATGTCTCTGCAGAGGCTCATCCTTGGTATAGAATAATTAAAGCAGATTTATTTGTGTTAGCTTTATTAGCTTGTTCTACTTTTGGGTTAGCTTGGTCATACACACAATTTAATGGTCAGACAGGAATTTCATTTTTGTTTTTAACTTTATTTGTAGTTTCAAATTTAGTTTTATTTGGTGGAGTTTATTGGTCTAAATTTGCTCATATGTTTTATAAACCAGGGGCAGCAATACAAAAAAATTTGGCTGAAGCTGATGGATCTAGAGATAATTTACCTCCACCAGCTGAAGCGCCTGAGCAATTTGGCCTAGGCATAAAAAGAGAAGAGCCAAAACACTATTAATATGTTAACTAGAAAAGGAATAAATTAAATTATGTCAACATTTGTATATATGACTAGATGTGATGGATGTGGTCATTGCGTAGATATTTGTCCGTCAGATATAATGCACATTGATGAAAATATAAGACGTGCAAAAAATATTGAGCCTAACTTTTGTTGGGAATGTTATTCATGTGTAAAAGCGTGTCCAAATCATGCAATTGATGTAAGAGGATACGCTGACTTTGCTCCAATGGGACACAGTGTTAGAGTTAGACGTGAAGAAGAAAAAGGAACTATTTCTTGGAAGATAAAATTTAGAAATGGAACAACAAAAGATTTTGTTTCACCAATTACAACAAAACCATGGGGAAAATTTATTCCAAAGCTTGCTGATGGAGATAAGCCGAACCAAGGTGAAATTAACTCACAACGTTTATACACAGAACCTGAAGGACTTAATATTGATGGTGAATTACCTGCGGTACCAAAAGAATCCTTTAAAAAAGGAGTTTACTACTAATGGCTAAGCATAAAACACATTATGAAGAATGCGATGTTCTAGTTGTTGGTGGAGGTATGGCTGGAACGGGTGCTACTTTTGAAGCTAGACACTGGGGTAGAGACATGAAAATTATTTGTGTTGAAAAAGCTAACATTGATAGAAGTGGAGCAGTTGCTCAAGGACTTTATGCTATTAACTGCTACATGGGTATGCAGTGGGGTGAGAACCAACCAGAAGATCATGTAAGATATGCAAGAAATGATTTAATGGGAATGGTTAGAGAAGATTTAGGTTATGACATGGCAAGACACGTAGACTCAACAGTTCATATGTTTGATGAGTGGGGCCTTCCAATGATGAAGAATGAAGAAACTGGTAGATATTTAAGAGAAGGTAAATGGCAAATCATGATTCATGGTGAAAGTTATAAACCTATTGTTGCAGAAGCAGCAAAAAAATCTGCTGATAAAATTTACAACAGAATAATGATTACTCATTTATTAATGGATGAGTCTCAAGAAAACAGAGTAGGTGGAGCTGTTGGATTTAATATGAGAACTGGAGACTTTCATGTGTTTAGAGCTAGAGCAGTAATTGTAGCTGCTGGTGGTGCTTCTCATATATTTAAGCCTAGAGCTGTAGGTGAAGGTATGGGAAGAACTTGGTATGCTCCGTGGAGTAATGGTTCAGCATATGCCTTACCGATTGCTGCAGGTGCAAAAATGACACAAATGGAAAACAGAATTGTGTTATGCAGATTTAAAGATGGATATGGACCTGTTGGTGCTTATTTTTTACATTTAAAAACTTATACACAAAATGCTAACGGTGAAAACTATGAAAAAAAATGGTATGAGCAAACTAAAGAGTTAGTTGGAGAGTATATTGATCATCACCCAACTCCAACCTGTTTAAGAAACCATGCTTTTATTCAAGAAACTATGGCAGGTGGTGGACCAATTCATATGGTAACAACTGAAGCCTTCCAAGACCCACATTTAGAAACTGTTGGATGGGAAAACTTTTTAGGTATGACAGTTGGTCAAGCAGTTGTTTGGGCTTCTCAAAATATCGATCCAAAATATACTAATCCGGAATTAACTACATCTGAGCCTTATGTTATGGGTTCTCACGCAACATGTTCAGGAGCATGGGTAAGTGGACCAGAAGATTTATCTCCTCCAGAATATTTCTGGGGATACAATAGAATGCTTACAATTGATGGACTTTTTGGAGCTGGTGATACTGTAGGTGGAAGTGCTCACAAATTTTCATCAGGCTCTTTTACAGAAGGTAGATTAGCTGCAAAAGCAGCAGTTAAGTATATTGAAGATAAAAAGGCTGAAGGTTTAAAGGTATCTGATAAACAATGTGAAGATTTTAAAACTAAAGTTTATAAACCTCTAGAAACATATACAGTTGCTCAAAATGAAATAACTGGAGGTACAGTGTCTCCTAGTTACATCTCTCCAATTCAAGGATTACAGCGTTTACAAAGAATAATGGACGAATATGTAGGGGGAATCGCAACTAATTATATGACTAATGCTAATATGTTAAAGAGAGGTTTGGAGCTTTTAGCTTGGTTAGAGGAAGATCTTGAAAATGTTGGGGCTGAGGATTATCACCAACTAATGAGAGCTTGGGAGCTTAAACACAGAGCTCTTACTTCACAGTGTGTAACAGAACATACTATGTTTAGAGAAGAAACGAGATGGCCCGGATATTATTACAGAGGTGATCATATGAAACTTGATGATGATAACTGGCATTGCCTAACAGTCTCTAGAAGAGACCCTAAAACTGGTAAATTTAGTATGGAGAAAGTTCCTGTCTATCATATCGTGGACGAGAACGAGAAGAAAAAAGCTTCTTAATTAAATTTTTAAGTACTCAGTATGGATATATTGTCGATGACAGATGATGAGGTTTATGCGGTAGCTAAACCTATCTGGGATAATTTAGTGAAATCTTCAAATCTTAAGGACTACGGAGGGTTTACAAGGGACTTTTCGACACAAATGCTGTTTGGAGCTAATGAGGTCGAACTTGGCAAGCAGTGGGCAAATAATAAGATAATCACTAATTTAAAAGAAACATTTGAACCATTTGGCTGTCTTAGAAGAGGTGTTCACATCACAGTCTTAATCAAGCAAACTAATAAAGAGATCTCAGGAGAATTTCTTGGTAGGCTAGTGCTTGGTGTTGAAGATGATGTGGTTAAAGTCTTTGGAGCAACCATCTACTAAACAAAAATAATTAATCCAAATTATAAAATAATTGTTTGACAAATAACGTTATGGGTGTATTGACGGATTAAATGCAATTTTCTAACGTAAAAATCATAAACAAACTTCAAAACTTAAAAGCAACTTTTATTAAAACTGGTATATTTTTAAGCCTAGCTGCTTATTGGGGTGTTATTTTAGTTGGAACTTTTATCACTTTTAACTAAGTTATTTTTAAATAACTTTTAAATTTTTTATGGAAGTATTTTTACCAATCGCACAAGTATTTGTTAATCCTATTGAAATACTTTTTTTAAGTGCAATTGTTGGTGTTCTCTCAGGTTTATTTGGAGTAGGCGGTGGTTTTTTAATGACACCATTTTTAATTTTTTTAGGTGTTCCACCCGCATATGCTGTTGCAAATGAGGCTAATAATATTTTAGCAACATCAGTATCAGGCTCTACAACACATTATCTAAAAAATACTTTAGATTACAAAATGGGTTTAATGATTGTTATAGGTGGAACCATTGGAACCTCCCTTGGTATTTATACCTTTACATATTTTAAAGGAATTGGAAAAATAGATACAGTTATCTCTCTAGCCTACATGTATATACTGGCAATTATTGGTACTCTAATGTTAGTCGAAAGCCTTGGTGAAATTGATAAGGCTAAAAAAAATCTTTTAATTAAAAAAAAATTACATGTTCACTATTGGATACATGGTCTTCCGTTTAGAATGAGATTTCCGAAATCTAAATTATATGAGAGTGCATTTACTCCAATAATTATAGGATTATTAGTAGGTTTTATCGCAGCAATCATGGGTATAGGTGGTGCATTCATTTTAGTGCCTGCAATGATTTACATTATAAAGATGCCTACAAAATTAGTTCCAGGAACTTCATTGTTTGTAACAATATTTGTAAGTGTAATTGTAACTTTTTTGCATTCATTTAATTATGGTTCGATAGATTTATTGTTAGTTTTTATGTTGGTTATTGGATCTATAATTGGTGTTCAATTAGGACAAAAATTAGGTGAAAGGATTAATAGTTCAGGGCTTAGAGCTTTGTTAGCAATTTTACTTTTAATAGTTGGTATAGCTATAGCTTATGATAGTTTTTTTGCAGAAGAAATTCAAAAAGAAACAGTTAAAGTTTTAAATACGGAATTAAATTTTTTCTCTCTGTTTATTAAACAATTTTCTGAAGAGATGCCATTTTTCTATGGATTATTTTCAATTATGTTTGCTGTATTTTTAGGAGTAGCAGCAGCCTTTATAAGAAGATTTATTTCGAATTTTAAAAAAAAAATGTCTGTAAAATCTTAGTTTTGAAATTTATTAAATAAATTTTTGTAGAGTTTCAATATAGATTAGACTTATAATTCCAACTGTAACAGCTGCAATCAAACCAACAACAAAAGGTTTATAACCCATTGATTTTAATTCACTTAGATTGATAGAAATTCCAACAGCTGCCATAGCCATTGTTAAGAAAACAGTTGCTAAAATTTTTAAATATTCAATTAGATTAACCCAAATTTCATGGTTATTACTTCCTGTAGGATATAATTGATCACCTAAATTTCTTACAATTATCATCCCAATAAAACCTAAAACAAAATAAGGAAAAATATTAAAAATTGAGTATTTTTGACCTTTAAATTCACCTCTATTATATAAAAATGCAAATAAAGGTATCAATATTACAAGGAAAGTATTTCTAATTAGCTTTGTTACTGTTGCTACATTTAATGTTTCAGGGCTATTAAACTGTTGATCATAAATCAATCCAGCTGCAGCTACTTGAGAGGTCTCATGAATAGAAGTTCCCAGAAATAATCCAACATTTAACGACTGATTATCAAAATACCATTCAGCAAAATATGGATATAACAGCATTGCGATTACACCAAATAAAGTAATATTTGCAATTGCATAAGCTACTTCAGATTTTTTTGCATTAATAACTGGAGCAGTTGCGACTATTGCTGTTGCTCCACATACACTTGTGCCTATAGCTATTAGATAAGACATTTTTGAGGAGATAGGTACTTTTTTAATTAGTAATTTAATTAAAATTAAAACCCCCACGATACAAATTATAATTAATGGAATTGCAATTGAACCAAACTTAATAAAATCTGCAAAACTTAATCTAATACCTAAAAATATTATTCCTAATTTTAATATATATTGTTGAGTAAAATCCAAACCAATCATCATTCCTGGTCTTGGTGTAAATGCATTACCCATTAAAATTCCAAGAAGTATAGCTATTAGTACAGTTGAAATTGGACTTTTGGGAGTTCCGAAAATTTCTATTGCTAATACATTATTAATTCCTTGAGAAAATAAACAAAATACTAAAGCTAAAATAACACCTGGTAAAATAGACTTGAGATACTTAAAGTTAATTAGCACAGAAACTTTATGCACTTCTGTAGAGTTTAGTCATCACAAATTCTTTATGACCTAAAGCTTCTGCACAAGTTAATCTTCCGTTAGCTACCCTTAAAGTTGTTTTAATTAATTCATCTCCTGCTTGAGACATATTCATTTCACGAGTTAATATTTTTGAAACATCACAGTCAATATGCTCACCCATACCTTTTACAGTTAATGGATTTGCAGTTAATTTTACAACAGGTTCGATCGGATTGCCGACAATATTACCTTGTCCTGTTGGAAACAAATGAATGTTAAAACCAGCTGCTGCTTGAAGAGTTACACACTCTGCTGCTGCAGATGAAGTATCCATAAAATACAAACCTTTACCTTTAGTTGGCTCCTCAGCAGGTTCTAAGACATCTATAAATTTACAGTTTCCGATTTTTTGAAAATTTCCAAATGCTTTTTCTTCAATAGTAGTTAATCCACCTGCAATATTGCCTGCAGTAGGTTGACTTTCTGAAAGATCATCAGTTGCTTCTTTTAAAATAAAATCATTATAATCATTCCAAGTTTTCATAAACTTGTCTGATGCTTCTTGAGTAGCACCTCTTGTAGCGCAAACTTGTTCAGCACCAGTTAATTCAGAAGTTTCACCAAAACATAAATGAACACCCATTGGTTCTAATTTATCCATAAGATTACCTACTGTAGGGTTTGCAGCTAAACCTGAAGTCGTATCAGACTCACCACATTTTACTGATATCCAAAGATCACTCATTGGACATTCTTCTCTTTGTTTTTCTGATGCCCACATGACAAATTCTTGAGCTTTTTTTGAGGCTTTCATAGTTGTTCCTATGTCACCTGTACGCTCTATATGAAATCCTTCAACTGGTTTTCCAGTTTTTGCTATACCATCAACAATTTTTTTAGTCCATTTAGGCTCAATACCTATAACTATTACAGCTGCTACATTTGGATTACAGCCAGTACCAATCATTGTTCTAAAATGAAGCTCTAAGTCTGCACCAAACTGAAGTCTTCCATATGAATGGGGAAGCGCAATAGTACCTTTAATGTTGTTTGCTACTGCTTCAGCACATGCATTTGAAATATCATCAACAGGTAGAATGATTACGTGATTTCTAGTACCAGCTCTACCATTTTCTCTTTTATAACCTAAAAAACTCTTTGGAATTTCCATATTACTACCACTTCTTTGTTTTAACATTGTGAACGTGAACGTGCTCACCTTTTTTAATTGATTTAACGACTTTTCCTATATCATGACCATATTTAAGAATTGTGTCACCTTCATTTAGATCAGTCATTGCAATTTTATGTCCTAAAGGAATTTCATCTAAAGATTGAATGTTTGTTGAACTATCATCTTCCATTATCCAGCATGCACAGTCCTGTTTAGGGGTAATTTTTTCAATAACAACTACTCCTACGTTGTCTTTTTTATCATGAATTATTATATCTGTTGCCATATTTATAGTGTCAATTGTTTGTTTGAAATTTCTAAAATCTTATATATTAATCCAAAAAATTAACAAACGAATTTTATAAGATTTTAAATTACACTTTAGAGAGGTTCTAGTTTTATGACAAAAATGACAACAGAAGAAGCTTTTGTAAAAGTTTTACAAATGCACGGTATTGAACATGCTTTTGGAATTATTGGTTCTGCCTTCATGCCGATTTCAGATATTTTTCCAGATGCTGGAATTACTTTTTGGGATGTTGCACATGAAACTAATGGTGGATTAATTGCGGATGGATACACAAGAGCTACTGGTAAAATGTCAATGGTGATTGCACAAAACGGTCCTGGAATTACTGGTTTAGTAACTCCAATAAAAACTGCATATTGGAATCACACTCCTCTTTTATTAGTTACACCTCAAGCTGCAAATAAAACTATGGGTCAAGGTGGTTTTCAAGAAGTTGAACAAATGAATTTATTTAAAGACATGGTTTGTTATCAAGAAGAAGTAAGAGACCCTTCAAGAATGGCAGAAGTTTTAAATAGAGTAATTGAAAAAGCTATTAGAGGATCTGCTCCGGCACAAATTAATGTTCCAAGAGATTATTGGACACAAGTTATTGACATTGATCTTCCCCCAATTGTAAGACTCGAAAGACAAGCAGGTGGTGTTGATGCAATAAAAAAAGCAGCCGACTTATTATCGAATGCAAAATTTCCAGTAATTTTATCTGGAGCAGGAGTTGTAATTGGTGGTGCTATTGAAGATTGTAAAAAACTTGCTGAAAAATTAGATGCACCAGTTTGTTCTGGTTATCAACATAATGATAGTTTTCCAGGAAGTCATCCACTAGCAGCTGGTCCATTGGGATACAATGGTTCAAAAGCAGGAATGGAATTAATTCAAAAAGCTGATGTTGTTTTAGCATTAGGTACTAGACTAAATCCTTTTTCAACTTTACCAGGTTATGGAATGGATTATTGGCCTAAAGATGCAAGCATCATTCAGGTCGATATGAATTCGGATAGAATTGGTCTAACAAAAAAAGTTACTGTTGGAATTTGTGGTGATGCAAAATTAGTTGCACAACAATTACTTGCTCAACTTTCACCAACAGCAGGTGATACAGATAGACAAAAAAGAAAAGACATAATTCACCAAACTAAATCGGCTTGGTTACAAAAATTATCAAGTCTAGATCATGAAGATGACGATGAAGGTACAGTTTGGAACAAAGAGGCGAGAGAAAGAGACGCTGATAGAATGTCTCCCAGACAAGCTTGGAGAGCGATTCAAGCTGGTATGCCAGATGATGTAATTATTTCAAGCGACATTGGAAATAACTGTGCGATTGGAAATGCTTATCCTACATTTGAAAAAGGAAGAAAATATCTTGCACCTGGTTTATTTGGTCCGTGTGGATATGGTTTTCCTTCAATATTAGGAGCTAAAATTGGTTGTCCTGATACTCCAGTAATAGGTTTTGCAGGTGATGGTGCATTTGGTATCAGCATGAATGAAATGAGTTCTTGCGCTAGAGAGGAATGGCCAGCTATAGCAATGGTTATCTTTAGAAATTATCAATGGGGTGCTGAAAAAAGAAATACCACTCTATGGTTTGATGATAATTTTGTTGGAACTGAATTAGATCCAGAACTAAGTTATGCTAAAGTTGCAGATGCTTGCGGTTTAAAAGGTGTAACAGTTAGAACAATGGAAGAAACAACAAATGCAATCAAGCAATCTTGTGAAGATCAAAAGAAAGGAATTACAACATTTATTGAAGTAATTCTAAACCAAGAACTTGGTGAACCATTTAGAAGAGATGCAATGAAGAAACCAGTCAAAGTTGCTGGTATCAACAAAGCAGATATGAAAAAGCAACCTTCTTTAAATTCTTAAATTCTTTAAAAAATTAAACAATTATCGTAAAGTCACTTCATGGAAGTGACTAACGATAATGGTTGTAGTTGGGTTAATGATTTAATTCCTCGAACTAATATTAAATCACTTCAATTAAATGAAGATTGTGATTGGTTAATAATAGGCGCTGGTTATACAGGCTTATCAGCAGCAAGAAAATTAGGGCAATTATATCCTAAGCAAAAAATTATACTTGTAGATGCACAATTAGCTGGAGAGGGAGCTAGCAGTAGAAATTCAGGCTATTTAGTAGATACCACTCTTAATGACGGATTTACCTCTAATAAAGAATTGGATAATTATAAAAAAAAAGCTGATATTTATGAATTGGGTATAAAATTTGTAAAAAATTTTATCAATGAATATCAAGTTGATTGTGATTGGAATGAATGTGGAAAATATTTTGCATCCTCAAAAAAATCTGATCAAACAATTTTAACAAATTTTTCAGATACTCTTTCAAAACTAGGTTTTGAACACAATATATTATCAAGCAATGATTTATCAAATAGACTTGGTACTAGTTTTTATAATATTGCGCTTCATACAAAAGGTGGAATTTTATTACATCCAGGAAAGTTGGTAAGGGCTATGATTGATATATTACCAAATAATGTTTTTTTGTATGAAAATTCATGTTTATTAGATTGGAGCAAAGTTAAAGATAAAATTTCTTGTAATTTTAAAAATGTAAAAATTAATACCAATAAAATTATTTTTGCGACAAATGGTTTTTTGAAATCTTTAGGTATTAAATCAAATTATAATTTTCCAATTACTTTAACCGCGAGTATGACGAGATCATTAACTGATGAAGAATTTAAGTCAATTGGTGAGCCAAAAGAATGGGGGGTATTACCCGTAAGACCAATGGGTGCCACAATAAGAATGACTAAAGATAGAAGAATTTTGATTAGAAATACTGCAGAAGTACGTGATCCTGCAAAAATGTCTAAGAAAGATTTAGATACAAGATCTATTAATCAAAAAATAGGAATTAAAAAAAGATTTCCACAATTACCAGACAATATAATCCAATCTTCATGGTCAGGAATTGTTTCCAGAACAAGAAATAGCTCTCAAATATTTGAAAAAATTGATGAAAATATCTTTGCTGCAGGTTGTTATAATGGATCTGGTATAGGTGTTGGTACTTTGTTTGGAGAACAAATTGCAATTAAAGCAAGCAATGAAAACACTAAAGAAATAGAAACCATTGAAGCAAGAAATAAACCTACATGGCTTCCACCACAACCTTTTTTAAATCTAGGTGTTAAAATAAGACTAATTTATGAACGACTTAGAGCAAGATCGGAAATTTAATAGGTGTCCTATTATACTTTGGTTTTTTGTGTTAAAAGATTTTCATAAAAAAGGTTTTTAAAATGAAAGTAAAAGCAGCAATTGCATTAGAAAAAGCTAAGCCATTAATTGTAGATTATGTAGATCTTGAAGGACCAAAAAAAGGAGAGGTTCTTGTTGAAATTAAATCTACAGGAGTATGTCATACAGATGCATATACATTATCGGGAGATGATCCAGAAGGTATTTTTCCATCAATACTAGGTCATGAGGGAGCTGGAATTGTTGTTGAAGTAGGTGAAGGAGTAACCTCATTAAAGAAAGATGATCATGTTATACCTTTGTACACTCCTGAATGTCGTAAATGTAAGTTTTGTTTATCCGGTAAAACAAATTTATGCCAAGCTATCCGTGAAACTCAAGGTAAAGGATTGATGCCAGATGGAACTTCAAGATTTTCTTATAAAGGAAAAACTTTATACCATTATATGGGCACATCAACATTTGCAAATTATACAGTTGTTCCAGAAATTGCCTTAGCTAAAATACGAGAAGACGCACCTGCAAGTAAAGCTTGTTATATTGGTTGTGGTGTAACCACTGGGATAGGTGCCGTGATTAATACTGCTAAAGTTGAAGAAGGTGCAACAACTGTTGTTTTTGGCTTAGGTGGAATTGGTCTTAATGTTATTCAAGGATGTAAGTTAGCTAAAGCAAGTGTTATTGTTGGTGTAGATTTAAATCCAGAACGTAAACAAATTGCAGAAAAATTTGGAATGACACATTTTGTTAATCCAAAAGATTATCCAGATAACAAATTACAAGAAAAAATAATTGAATTAACCAATGGTGGTGCTGATTATAGTTTTGAGTGCATTGGTAACGTAAATGTGATGCGTCAAGCATTAGAATGTTGTCATAAAGGATGGGGTGAATCAATTATTATTGGTGTAGCTGGCTCTGGTCAAGAAATTGCAACTAGACCATTTCAATTAGTTACAGGAAGAGTTTGGAAAGGAACTGCTTTTGGTGGAGCAAAAGGAAGAACGGATGTTCCTAAAATTGTTGATTGGTATATGGATAAAAAAATTAATATAGATGATTTAATTACTCATGAGTTTGCTATTGAAGACATCAACAAGGCTTTTGATTTAATGCACGAAGGAAAGTCAATAAGAAGTGTGATTAATTTCTAAAATGGAATTAGTTGAAAAACATAGGTCACACAACGGATCTCAAGAAGTTTACAAACATCTATCGGATACAACAAATTGTAACATGCAGTTTGCTGTTTATTTGCCTGATAATAGTAAGGATTGCCCATTATTATATTTTCTAAGCGGCATAACTTGTACTGAGCAAAATTTTATTCAAAAATCTGGATTTCAACAATTTGCCTCAAAACATCAGGTTGCTGTTGTTGTTCCTGATACCAGCCCAAGAGGAGAGGGTGTACCAGATAACGAAGATTACAAACTTGGTTATGGTGCAGGATTTTATCTTAACGCTACAAGAGAACCTTGGTCTAGAAATTATAAGATGTATGATTATATCACAAAAGAATTACCAGAGTTAATTTCAAACAAATTTGAATTTAGTAAATCAAAAATAGGAATTTTTGGCCATTCTATGGGTGGGGGTGGTGCTATTCAGTGTGCACTCAAAAATGATTTATATAAATCAGTCTCAGCTTTCTCACCTATATGTTCTCTTCATAATAGTACATTTGCAAAAGATATGTTTTCTAATTATTTAGATAATAATTTAGATGAATTAAATACCTATGATCCTTTAACTTTAATAAAAAATTCAAAAAAAAAATTTGAAAGTATTAAAATAGATGTTGGTTTAAGTGATGATTTTTTAAAAGATCTTTGTATAGATGATTTTATTAAAGTGTGCGATGAGACAGGTCAAAAATTACTCGTAACAAAACACCCAGGTTATGACCATGGTTATTACTTTATTAATTCATTTATAGAAGATCATATAAATTACCACGTTTTAATTTTAAAAAACGTAGATTAACAGAACTAATCTCTAAAGTTTACAAATTCAATTGGAAGACCAATATCAATAGCTTGTATTGCAGTTATGGCTTCTTGAAGATCGTCTCTTTTTTTTCCTTCAGCTCTTAATTCTTCCCCTTGAATTTTAATTTGGATTTTAAGTTTTAGTTTCTTAACATCAGCAATAATTTTTTTAGCATTTTCTTGGCTAATACCCTCTTTTAATTCACTGACTTGTCTGATAGTTGTGCCTGCAGCACTTTCTGAGTTTTTAACAACTATCACTCTTGGATCCACTTTCCTTCTTATAAGATGAACTTGTAGTATTTCATTTACTTGTTTTAACTTTAATTCATCTGGGGCAAATGTGGTGATCGTTTTATCTTTTCTTTCAATTGAAATATCAAGCCCTTTGAAATCATATCGGTTAGTAATTTCTCTTAAACAATTAGCAAGAGCATTATCAAATTCGGGATAATTTATTTTACTTATTACGTCAAATGAAGGCATATTTTATTATATAATCTAGTCATTATAGGATCACAAGATCCAACTTTTGTTTGCCTAATCTTTCATTGCCATTCTCTGTAACTAAATAGGTTTCACCTAAATTCATGGCTAAATTACTGTCTGAATCCATTAAGATCATATGCATGAAGAAGACATTACCAGGAGTTATTACATAAGGATTGCCAGTGTATAGCATAGGCCAGTCCATCCAATTAGGTGAAAAGGTTGAACCCAAAGAATAACCACAAGCATTCATTCTTGCTTTTTTAAAACCTAAATCATCAAAAGTTTTAGCATGAGCATCAAACACATCACCTGCAGTTTTACCTGGAATTAAAGTTTTTACACAATTTGTTAACGCATCAACACAAGCCTCATGCATCTTAATATGTTTTGAGTCTGCTTTTCCGATAGGTATAGTTCTAAACATTACTGAATGATAATGTTTAAAAGTTCCTGCCCATTCCAAACTTAATTGATCAGTATCAGACAAATTTCTTTTTTCTGCTTGATATCTACAAAGCAAAGCATTGTCTCCCGAACCAATTATATATTCATTTGCAGGGTAGTCTCCACCGCCTTCAAGAACTGCTCTTTGCATTTCTGCTAAAATTTTTGCTTCACTAGCACCAGCTTTAGTATATTTCCAAGCTTCATCAAGCGCTCTATCAGCAAGTTCGGCGGCTTTTTTCACATAAACTAATTCTTCATCAGATTTAATTACCCTTAATTTAGTTATTAATTCAGATTGATCTTCAACATTACAATAATTTTCTAAAGATTTATTTAATCTTAAAGCATTACGTCCAGTCATCCCATATGCTTCGTACTCAATTCCAATTTTTTTATCCTTTAA
The DNA here is from genome assembly GCF_000155895.1 of Candidatus Pelagibacter sp. HTCC7211. Lineage (NCBI taxonomy): Bacteria > Pseudomonadati > Pseudomonadota > Alphaproteobacteria > Candidatus Pelagibacterales > Candidatus Pelagibacteraceae > Candidatus Pelagibacter > Candidatus Pelagibacter sp. HTCC7211. Next base: position 1,103,283 of record NZ_DS995298.1, on the reverse strand, counting down.
ATTAAGCTCATTTAATATGTGTTTAAGATCATTAGTTGGATTTATCCCATCTTGATCAACCCAAATTCTGATATCTTTAATATTAGATGTATTTTGTGCCTGTCTTAAGTCAGGCGCGCGAGTTAAAAGAATAATATTTCCTTTTTGATCTAAAATTAGAGTTTGAAAAAAAACATATCCAAAAGTATCGTATCCTGTGAGCCAATACATAGACTCTTGCCTAAACATTAAAAGAGCATCTAAATTTTGCTCTTTCATTGATTTTAGAACGTCTTGTTTTCTTTTAGAAAATTCTTCTGCTGTAAAATGCAATCCCATTAATGGATTATAGCTTTTGCTGAACCTAACTTGTCAATTTTACCTGCATACAATCCTTTGCCAAGAATTGGAACTACACCAACAGTTGAGCCAGTAAAGACATAAAAGTCTTTATTTAAATCAACTTTATCTTTCTTTAGTTTGTTAAGAACAAATCTTAGTGAGTTAAGAGGACTTATGTAAACAGCTCCTGTATTACCCGAAACAGTCTGGTTTATCTTCTTGTTTGAAATAATTGTTTTTAAATTACCTATATTAATTTTTTTATATTTTTTCTTTTGACCAATTAAAAATTTTACATTTGCACCAAAATCACTGGCCAAATCACCAAAGGATGTAACACCTTTTTTCTTTTGTCTATAACCCACAACTTCAATACATGGTGCCATATGAGAAATATATTTTGCTATATTTTTCATAGTTATTTTACCTTTTGATGAAAAAAATTGCTTTTTAATTAAATAACAAACTTCTAGTTCAATTCCTAAAGTAGATTTATTTATTTTTACTTTTTTACCACTTTTTAAAAAATTTCTTTTATAGATAGATGCATAAAATGGCTCTTTTTCTTTCAATTTTTTCATTACAGGAATTCCTGTTCCACCAGCTTTAAATCCAATAACAGGTTCTTTAATTTTACTTTCACATAATTTTCTAAACTCATCAGCAACAGTAAGTTTTTTGGTGATCTTTTGAGGTAATGGAGAAACTATTTTATTTTTTAAAAATGCGTTAACAAGTTTATCTGAAATCTTATTTTTTAAATTTTTATTCATTAAACTTTTTTATTTCAATATAGACATTGGATCAAGTCTTGTTTGAAACCAATTAATTCTAAAATCAAGATGTGGTCCAGTTGATCTTCCTGTTGAACCAACTGTACCTATAATATCTCCTTGATTAATTTTGTCTCCAACTGAAACTAAAATATTTTCTAGGTGAGAATATATTGTTGATATTCCATGACCATGATCCATGATGATGGTGCCACCTGTATAATATAAATCGTCCTCTGCCATAGTGACAACTCCAGCTCCTGAAGATTTAATCATAGTTCCTTGCTTAGCTGCTATATCAATTCCGAAATGAGGCCACTTTGGTTTACCGTTTAAAATTCTTTGACTACCATATACACCACTAATAATTCCTTCAACAGGCATAATAAATTTATCTTTAAAGAAATCTAAATCAGAATTTATGGCCCTTGCCTCACCGATTGCATTATTTTCTTTTTTAATTCTTTTGTAAACTGACTCAGGTGGAGTAACTTTACTTTCCTCAAGTCCATCAATTCTTTGAATATTATATTTTCTTTTTAATACTTTTTTTGTAATTATAGTTTTTTTACCATCTATTATTTTAGTAAACTTTAAATCAAATTTTCTATCTCTATCAATACCAAAAACAAAAAAACCATCTTTTGATACTTTAACTTCTTTTTTACCTACTAGAATTTTAGCGTTAGGATTTGTTGAGCCTAAAATGAAATGACCTTGTAAAAATTTTCCTTGAAATTCAATTGCTTGAAGTTGTGATGGTACAAAAATTAAAAATACAAAAAAAAATCTATAAATTATTGAGCAGTCCATCCACCATCTATTATTATTGATGTTCCCGTAATCATTGATGAAGCTGAAGATGCCAAGAAACAAACTGATGTTGCTACATCACTTTCAGATGCCAGTTTTGACATAGGAATATTTCCTAAAGCTAATTTCTTAAATTTTCTATTTTTAAAAAAGTTTTTTACCATTGGTGTTGCCACAAATGTTGGTGCAACTGTATTTACTCTAATATTTTTCTTTGCTAATTCTACACCCATTCCTTTAGTCAATCCTTCGATACCAAATTTTGTCATATTATAAACATTTCGACCACTCATACCAACATGACCTAATTGAGAAGATATATTAATTATTGATCCAGGCTTTTTCTTGTTTTTAAGCATTTTTTTTACTACTAATTGAGCAACGTTAAATGCAGCTTTAAGATTTAAATCTACCAAATAGTTCATACTTCTTTGTTTTATTTTTTCAAATGGTTCAGGAATATTGGTTCCAGCATTATTAACCAGTACGTCTATGATTTTTATTTTTTCTATTTTTTTTCTTAAGTCATCATAATTCATCACATCACAGTGAATTTTAATAATTTTACCTTTTATTTTTTTTATTTCTTTTTCTAATTTATCTAAATCTGATGATGTTCGACTTAGAGCAATTACTGTTGCTCCAGCTTCAGCTAATGCTATTGCACAAGCTCTACCTAACCCTTTACCTGCTCCTGTAACAAGAGCATATTTATTTTTTAAATTAATTTTTTGTAAATACATTATAAGAATAATATTTTAATATCTGTGTAAATCAACTCAACAGCTACTACTAAAATTGCAATTAAACCAGCCCAAGCAATCCACTTATACTCTTTGATCCATTTAGATATCAAACTTGCTGCAGTTGCCATTAAAACGATTGATAAAACCAAACCAAAAATTAATAGTGTATAATGATCTCCAGCTGCACCAGCTACACCTAATACATTATCAAGGCTCATAGTAAAATCTGCAAGTAGAATAGTCCAAATAGCTTTTAAAAAGTTTGAATTATCAACTTTTATATCATCCTCTTGCTCTGAGCCTTTAATGACGTCAACATAAAGTTTGTAAACTATATAAAGCAGTAATAGTCCACCAATTAATCGAAGTCCTGTAATTTGTAATAGATAAGCGGTCAGTAAAGTTAAAATTATCCTTAATATTACTGCTCCACCTATGCCCCAAAAAATAATTTTTTTTCTTTGTTCAACTGGAAACTTTGATGCAACCATTCCAATTATAATTGCATTGTCGCCCGCAAGCACTAGGTCAATAAATATGATTTGACCTAAAATAGCTAACTGTTCTGGAGAAATTAGTTCTGCAAACATTTATTGCTCTAGTATCATATCTGCACCTTTTTCTGCAATCATTATTGTTGGTGCATTAGTATTACCAGAGGTTATATTAGGCATTATTGATGCATCGATCACCCTAAGATTTTTTATTCCTTTAACTTTTAATTTTTCATCAACAACAGCCATATCATCTTGGCCCATTTTACAAGTTCCGACAGGATGAAAAATAGTTTGTGCATAATTAGAAGCTTCTTTAACTAGTTCTTCATCATCATTAATACTTATCCCTGGTCTATACTCTTCAGGTGTATACTTTTTAAAAGTTTCAGATTCTAATATAATTTTCCTAGTTAATTTTAAACCTCGAGCAGCTACCATTCTATCATGATCAGTTGATAAATAATTTTGTTTAATTTTTGCGTAAGTTCTTGTGTCTTTATCAACGATACTAACATGACCTCTACTAGTAGGTCTTATATTTGAAACAGTTGGAGTAAATGCATGAAAATCATGATTTTTAGTAGCTCCCAATGTATCCATACTCATTGGTTGAACATGCCATTGTAGGTCTGGAAGTTCAAGTGATGGATCACTTTTTGCAAACATGCAAAGTTGGCTTGCCCCCATTGTCATTGGGCCAGATCTTTTAAATATATATTCTAGTCCAATCATTAAATTTCCAAATAAACTATTTATTTTTTTGTTAAGTGATTTAAGACCATTAATTTTATAAATCGGTCTTAACATCAAATGATCATGTAAATTTTCTCCAACACCATTTAAATTTTGTATAGTTTCAATACCTAGATTTTTTAATTTTTCATGATTTCCAATCCCAGATACTTGTAAAATTTGAGGTGAACCTATTGCACCAGAAGATAGAATTATTTCTTTATTAGCTTCAACTTTTTTTACTTCATTATCCATCCAAAACTCTACTTCTTTAGCTATTTTATTTTCAAAATTTATTTTTTTAATATGTGCATTAGTAATTATTTTTAAATTTTTTCTATGTTTTACAGGGTTTAGATATCCAACTGCTGTACTACACCTGAAGCCATCTTTTTGTGTTACTTGGAAATAACCACACCCATGATTATCTCCTGTATTAAAATCCTTTGTTTTTGGAATGCCAAATTCTTCTGCTGCATTTTGAAATTCATCTAAAAGTGGAAGGTGTATTCTTTGATCTGAAACTGATAAAGGTCCATCAACACCATGAAATTCACTTTTACCTCTCTCTTGATTTTCAGCTTTTATAAAATACGGCAAAACATCATCCCAACCCCAACCAGTATTTCCAGATTGCCTCCATAGATCATAGTCTCGGTGTTGTCCTCTAATATATAACAACCCATTTATTGACGAGCTTCCCCCTAAAATTTTTCCTCTTGGATATCTTATGGAAATATTATTCATACTTTCATCAGGTTCAGTTCGATAACACCAATCAGTATTTGGATTATGCATGGTTTTAAAATATCCAACAGGAATATGGATCCATGGATTATTATCTTTACCACCTGCTTCAAGAAGCAACACTTTGTGATTGGGATTTTCTGATAATCTATTTGCAAGCACACATCCTGCGGATCCAGCACCCAGAATTATAAAATCAAAATTTTCCATCAAGTTTAGAACCTTTATAATTTAAATTATTTTATTTAATAACAATTTTACCAAAAAAAACTAAATAACTCGATATTAATCCTTGTTATACTTTTAAAAGTTTGAGAGGGTACTTTTTTTATAAAAAAACAATGAGAGGGAAAAACAATATGAAAAAAATCATATCATTAGTTGTAGGAACTCTTCTTTTAACTGTCATGACAGTTACAGGAGCAAATTCTGCACAAACTCTTAAGTGTCAAACAGTAATTAGTGCAAAAGCTGATGAAGTGAAAATGTTAAAAGATTTCACTGACACAGTTTCTGAACTAACTCAAGGTTCACTTAAGTTTGAAATTATGCCAGCCGGAGCAGTAGTAGGTGTAAAGGAAACTTTAGATGCAGTTGATAAAGGTCTTATCGATTGTGGTTTTGCTTGGACTCACTATTGGTCAGGTGATCATCCAGCAGCTATGTTATTTGGTTCGCCAGTAGCAGGTGCAGGTGTTGGTATTGATAATATCGCATTCTTATCTTGGTTCCAATATGGTGGTGGTAAAGAGCTTTACGACCAATTATGGAGTGAGATGGGAAGAGACATCAAAGGTTTTATGTTACAACCAGTTGGTCCAGAAGCTCTAGGTTGGTTTAAAGAGCCAATTAATAGTATGGCTGACTTTAGAAAGTATAAGTTCAGAACTCCTCCAGGAATTCCAGGACAAACTTATAAAGATATTGGTGTAGCTTCTGTTGCAATGGGTGGTGGAGACATTCTACCAGCTCTTGAAGCAGGAACAATTGATGCAGCTGAATGGTGTTGCCCAAAACCTGATATGGTTTTTGGTTTACACAAAGTTCTAAAAAATTACTACTTACAAGGTCTTCACCAAGTAGTAGTAAATGCTGACTTCTATCTAAACGGTAGCAAATATAAAAAAATGTCTGCAATCGAGAAGAAAGCTTTAGAAGTTGCTGCAAACGCTTCTTTATCAAAATCAATGAGTTACAGAATATATGAAAACGGAAAAGCTCTTGCTGAGTTAACTACTAAGCATGGTGTTATATTACAAGACACTCCAGCTGACTATTTCCCAGCATATATGGCTGCTGCAAAGAAAAGTTTAGAAACAAATGCTGCAAAGAATGCATTCTTTAAAAAAGTTTGGGATTCTCAAAAAGCATTTGCTGATATTGCAGTACCTTTCTGGTCTGGATCTCAAATGTCTAATGCTAAGCTAGGAATGGCTCACGCAGCAACATTAAAATAATAACTAAAAACTTTTATAAAGCGGGCAATTTATTGTCCGCTTTATTTTTAATTAAAAAATTTTTTTAATGCCAAGAAACAATAAATCAAAAAAACCAATTAAACCTAAGAAGCTTGATATTTCAGACGAAATGATAGCTGAGAGAAGAGGTGGGTCAGGGTCAATGCCTAAAAATATGCCAAAGTGGATGGCATCTTCAATTACAAAAATAGATTTGTTTAGTAAATGGGTTGGCAATGTTGTTTGCTGGATAACAATTCCATTAATATTAGCAATGACTTATGAGGTTCTTGCAAGAAAATTATTCACTGCTCCAACTATGTGGGCTTATGACATGAGTAGATTTATGTATGGAGCTTTATTTATGTTAGGCGCAGGATATGCGCTCTCAAAGGGTGTTCATATTAGAGCAGATTTTTTATATCGAAATTTTAAAACCAAAACTCAAGGGAGAATAGATTTTTGGTTATATCTATTATTTTATTTTCCAGGATTAATAGTTTTTCTTTATATGACCACTGGATTTGTTCAAGAGTCGATAATGAGAGGCGAGCGGGGAATGGATACAGCTTGGATGCCATATATGTGGCCAATTAAAGCTTCTTTATGGTTTGGAATAGTTTTTCTAATTATCCAGGGTATTTCAGAATTATTCAAAAGTTATTGGGCTGCAACTAAAGGTGTTTGGCCAGGAGGCGAAGAATAAATGATATCTGAATTTATAGCTCCTGAAATTTTAGGTTTTATTTTAATTGGAGTAATGCTTTTTTCAATTTTTGTTGGGTTTCCAATTTCATTTACTTTAATTTTTCTTGGATTTGTATTTGGCTATCTAGGTTTTGGAAAATTAGTTTTTTATCTAATGACTTTACAGTTTTCTATGGTTATGACCGAACAAACACTGGCGGCAGTCCCACTCTTTGTCTTTATGGGAATTATGATGGAGCAAGCTGGATTAATGGAAAGATTGTTTTCAGCTTTTCAATTAATGTTAGCTAAGGTTAGAGGATCGTTATATTACGCAGTATTATTTGTTTCTGTAGTTTTTGCTGCTGCTACAGGAATTGTAGGAGCATCAGTAACTATACTTGGTATCATGGCAGCTAAATCAATGAATAGATCAGGTTATAATGTAAGATTAGCAGCAGGAACAATTACTGCTGGTGGAACTTTGGGTATATTAATTCCTCCAAGTATTATGCTTGTAGTAATGGGCCCAATTATGGAAATACCAGTTACAGATTTATTTGCAGCAGCAATTATACCAGGAGTTTTACTTGCAACTCTCTATGCCGCATACACTACTATTAGATGCTGGTTGGATCCAAGTCTTGGACCAGTATTACCACCTGAACTAAGAGCGACCAGTATGAAAGCTGTTTGGATTGAATTTTTTTTAGGTTTAGTTCCACCAGCAGCATTAGTCTTTGCAGCCCTTGGAAGTATTCTTTTTGGATTTGCAACACCAACAGAAGCAGCGGGATGTGGTGCAATGGGTTCTTTAATTTTAGCTTTAGGATATAAAAAATTAACATTTAAAAAATTACAAGATGCTTTAGTTAAAACTCTTGAAATTTCTGCGTTAATTATGGTTCTAGTTGCAGCTTCAAACTTCTTTGGGGCAGTGTTTTCAAGATTAGGAACACCAATGTTACTAACAGACTTTTTGTTAAGTCTAGAGATGAATAAATATTTAATCTTGGCTTTAATTATGGTGATGATTTTTCTTTTAGGCTGGCCTTTAGAATGGGTACCAATAGTAATGATTATTATTCCAATAATATTACCTTTAGTTGAAGCTTTAGGATTTAATTTAACATGGTTTGCAATTCTAGTAGCGGTCAATCTTCAGACTGCCTGGCTATCTCCTCCAGTAGCACTCTCGGCATATTTCTTGAAGGGTGTAGTTCCTGAATGGGATTTAAAGGATATCTATTATGGAATGATGCAATTTATGGTTATTCAAGTGATAGGTCTAGTTGTAATAATTATATTTCCTAAAATTGCATTGTGGTTACCAGCCTATCTATATGGACAGTAGAGATTATTAGTTTAATATTATTCTTAGTGAATCAGCCAAAAGTTAAATACTCTCTTTCTAATTGGGATTTAGTTACAGTTAATCCAAATTATAAAACTTGGGATTGGAAAGATCTTTTTTGTTTTTGGGGTGTTAATGTTCAAAGCGTTATAGGATTTTCTTTAATTGCCTCATTATACACTATTTATAGCTTAAATACCTTTGTTGTTTTTTTTGGCACTATTTTAGGGTCATTCTTCGTTTATTTATTTTGTAATTTAATTGGAAAACCATCTCAAAAATTTGGCTTACCATTTGCGGTGCTTTTAAGATCATCTCTAGGTTTTAGGGGTGCAAAATTTTTTGGATTAATCAGAAGTTTGGTTGGAATATTTATGTTTGGTATTCAAACCTATTTTTTATCAAAAGCTATTAGTTATTTAATTAGGATTTTAATTTTCTCGATAGATAAATCACTTTTAGAAAATGAAATTTTACTTACATTTTTATTGGGATTAAATATCATTGATTGGATATCATTTGTAATTGTTATTTCTTTTCAGACTTTAATGTTCAGCGTAGGCATCCAGTTTAATAAAAAATTGATAAATATTTCAGCAATTACAGTTTATGTTGGAATGATTTTATTTTTCTTTGTAGTTTTTTTAAGTGATGTAAAAATTACCTCAAAAGCATTTGTTGATATTTTAGATTTAAGTAATTTTTTTGATGAAACCAATATAGCTCCTTTACTTACAGTAGCTGGTACAATTTTTGCATATTTTTCAATTATCATTATTAGTTTTGGTGACTTCTCAAGATACATCAAGGATGAAAAAAATTTAAAAAAAGGTAATTTAAGTTTAATTGCTAATTTAGTTTTATTCTCTTTTGCAGCAGTTTTTATTGTTGTTGGTTCAGATATTTTTTTAAATCAAAAGTTTGAAGATATTAATCAAATCTTTACAAATCCAACTGATATAATAGGTAAATTTGATAACTTGCAAATCACAGTTGTAGTACTTTTTTTTATAATTGTGGCATCTATTTCAACTAATTTAGTGGCAAACTTTATTCCTTCACAATATTCACTAATAAATTTTATGCCTAATAATTTAACTTTAAAAAGCTCAAGTTATACAATTTCTGTAATTGGATTTGTCGTTGGGATTTTTTGGCTAACTTTGTTGAGTCAGATAGGAATTTTATCTTTTATTGATACGTTTGCATCTTTTTTTGGTCCAATAGTTGGTGTAGTCATTATTGATTTTTATTTAATTAAAGATGCAGATTTAAGTAATAAAGATCTCTATTCATCTGAAAATAAAAGCATTTATTATTATTCAAAAGGATGGCATATTAAAGCAGTTTACTCTATATTTTTAGGGTTTATTTTCTCCGCATCAACAATCTGGAATATGAATATGATGTTTTTACAATCTTACGCATGGATAATAGGCTTGATTATTTCTTCAGTTACATATTATTTGCTAGCAAAAAAATAAATTTATGAACAAATTTGATTTTAAAAATAGAACAGCTGTTATAACTGGAGGTGGACAAGGTTTTGGACTTGATATTGCAAAACGATTTTTAGAATCTGGAGCCAAAGTTATTATTTGGGATATAGATGAAAAACTTCTTAAATCAGCGTCCAGTGAAGTAAATAATGAAAATTTGAGTTACAATGTGGTTGATGTATCTAATTACTCTCAAATTGAGCAAAATATTAATCAAATAACTTTAAAAACAAATATTGATATCTTAATTAATAATGCAGGTATAACAGGTCCTACAGCGCCATTATGGGAATATGATGTAGATGAATGGAATAAGATTGTTCAAATAAACTTAATGGGAACATTTAATTGCTGTAGAGCGATAGCACCCAACATGATCAAGAATAATTACGGTAGAATAGTTAATGTTGCATCTGTAGCTGGTAAAGATGGAAATGCTAATGCTAGTGCATATAGTTCTGGAAAAGCAGGAGCTATTGGTCTCACTAAGTCACTAGGTAAAGAATTAGCAGATTATAATATAGCAGTTAATGCAGTTACTCCAGCAGGAGCCAAAACAAGAATTTTAGATCAAATGAGTAAAGAGCATGTACAACGTATGCTATCAAAGGTTCCTAGAGGTAGATTTTTAGAAATTCACGAGTTTACTTCACTAGTATGTTGGCTTTGTTCTGAGGAAAATTCGTTTTCTACTGCAGCGGTATTTGATATCAGTGGTGGTAGATCTACTTATTAATTTTGTAGGTAAGATTTACTATTTCAATTCTATCATCATTATTTAAATTATGAGCATTTGATAAAACTGGAGCAAAAATTATAACAGACCAGTATATTAACAACATAAAAATAGAAATTGTTTTCATTTTTTTAATTTAATGGGAAATATTGATTTAAGAATGTTTAAAAAATGTCCAAAAGTTGTATTTAAAAAAAAATAATCTATAAGTTTTTTTATGATAAAATTTTATATCCTAACTTTAACTTTTTTACTGCTATGCACACCTATAAAAGCAGAGAATATAAAGATATTTGAATTTACTGAATCTGAACTTAACAAACTGGAAGTAAGAAAGGTAAGAGGTGCTGATAATAAAACACTTTATTCTGTCGGATTAGACGAAAATGGTAACTTTTTAAAAGCAGTTGCTGATAATTCAGCATCTGGTTTAGGTAAAAAGGTAAAAATTAATTTAGACAAAACACCAATAATTAACATTACATGGAAAGTAGAGACAGATTTGAAAGGTATTAAAGAAAATACAAAAAAAGGTCATGATTTTGCAGCTCGTGTTTTTGTCATAAAAAAAACTGGAGCAACACCTTTGTCAAATAGGGCAATAAATTATGTTTTTTCAAGTAATAATGATGTTGGAGAAAATTTTCCAAGTCCGTATACAAAAAAATCTATAGATAATGTTTTGGCTACAACCAAAGAAAATTTAAATGAATGGGTTACAGTAAAAGCAAATGTAAAAGAGGATTTTAAAGAATTTCATAATTTAAATGTTAAAGAATTAGATGGAGTAGCAATAATGGCTGATACTGATAATTCAAAATTAAAAACAGTTAGTTACTTCCAAAATATTTATTTTTCATCAAAATAATATCTAAGTTTATGTTAAATTTTAATTTTATTTGATAAAGTATTTTTATGCATGAAAATTTTTACCATACTGTAAAAGTCTATTATGAGGACACTGATGCAGGTGGAATTGTATATTATGCAAATTATCTAAAATATCTTGAAAGAGCTAGAACTGAGGCTTTAAGAACCATTGGTCTTAGTAATTTACAAATTAAAGAAAAATTTGGAGCATTGATTATTGTTAAATCTTGCAACATTGAATTTAAAAAATCTGCATATCTAGAGGATAATTTAAATATAAGATCTTTTATAAAATCAGTAACCAAAACATCATTCGTTATGAATCAATTTATATCAAAAGATGACAATATTATAGTTGAAGCGCAGGTTCATTTGGTATTTGTTAATGATAAAAGTAAACCAATTAAAGTACCTGAAATAATTTTTAATAATTTTAAACCTTATTTCTGTGACAGTATCAAACTTTAGATATCCGTTTCACTTTTTTAAATAAATTAACCATCATTTTTAACGATATTAATTTTGTGTTTACATTTCGTGGACTTGGATGATAACAAGAAATTAAAACAATATTATCAGGCATTAAATAGAATTTGCCATGTTTAAAAACTATTTTTTTATTAATTTTATATCTTTTTTTGTAATGTTTAATGCAACTATCAAAAGCTACTTTTCCTAGAGCGATAATAGTTTTTAATTTTTTTAAATTCTTGATTTCAAAATCAAAATATTTGGAACAGTTATTTAGCTCATCTTTAAGTGGTTTATCGTTTGGAGGCACACATTTTAAAATATTAGTTATATAAGCATCATCAAGTTTAAGATTATCATTTATATTTTCCGACCTAGATTGATTTGCTATTTTTACTTCATGAAGACATTTAAATAAAAATTCCCCTGATTTATCACCTGTAAAAGCTCTACCAGTTCTTGTGCCACCATGGGCCGCTGGAGCAAGGCCTAATATTAAGATCTTGGCATTAATATCTCCAAATCCAGTAACTGGCTTACCCCAATAAGTTTCATTAATATTTTGTTTTCTTTTATTAGTAGAAATTTTTTTTATAAATTCAACTAATCTTGGACATTTTTTGCATTTAATAATTGTCTTATTTATATTTTTAAATTTAATACTCATTAATGAAATTTTTAAAATTTTTATTAATAATATTTATTATTAATTTACCAATTAAAGCAGAGTCAAATCAAAACTTAATTACTGAACTTAAAAAAGGTGGAAAACTAATTTTTATTAGACATGCTTATGCCCCTGGTGGAGGAGATCCAGAAAATTTTAATTTATATGATTGTAATACGCAGCGTAATTTGAGTCCATCTGGAAGAGATCAAGCTAGAAAAATAGGAAATTTTTTTCAAGATAATAAAATTCCAATTGATAAAGTTTATTCAAGTGAATGGTGTAGATGCAAAGAAACCGCTTCAATAGCTTTCAACAAATATGAAACAAAAAATTTTTTGAATTCTTTTTTTAGTTCACAATTTGCTAAAAATAAAGATTCTCAAATGAAAAAATTAAAAAAGTTTATTAAAAATTGGGATGAAAACAAAAATTTGATTTTTGTCACTCATTATGTCGTAATTTCTGAAAGTTTAAATTATACTCCATCCTCAGGAGAGATAATTGTTTCTAATAAAGATTTTAAAGTTATTGATACAATTAAAACTGAATATTAATATGATTTATTATGTCTTCTAAAAAAGCTATGAAACAAGCTCAAAAACAAGCTTATGCTAAACATAGAAGCAGTATCACAAATAGTAGATTTAATTCTAAGAATAAAAGTTTTTTAAAAAAAAATAAAAAGAAAAACTAACTTTCTTTTTCAAATCTTTCAATTTTTTTACACTCAGACATTAATGAAATTCCAACCTCTTCATTAATCACAGTTTTAATCATTATATTTGAATTTTCTAATTCGAAAACTAATTGAGTATAAAATTGAGGATAACCAATTTTATCTGTAAATATTTTGTTGTCTTCTTTATATATAAATTTTGTTGTGGTATTTTTTTTCATTACTGACAAATCAGTAATTCTATATTTTTTAAATGTTTTATCATTGTAAACATAATTTCTTGTCATTAATGATTTTTTTAAATCTAAAATGTATTCATTTTTTAAAAAACCATCTTCTTTATGATCACATTTACTTAATATAATTATTTCAGCATCTAGTTTGAGAAATGTAAAAAAAATTAATATAAAAAATATAAAAAAATTATTTTTTTTCATTTTTATCTACATAAAAAAGAGCTATCAAAAAAATGATAGTCCATAAAAATATTGACATAGTTTTGATGAATGTAGTATTTGCCCCCCAAACATCAAAAAAAAGTGCTCCAATTATAACCCCTAAAATATAAGTAATTATTAATATTTTTAATTTGTTCATTTGAATTAATAGATCTATAGAATTTTAAAGCATAAAATTATCATTTTTTTATTAATTGTCATTGGACAAATAGTTTCAATAATATATAAAACCCCGTAATTTGTGGGGCGATGGCGGAATTGGTAGACGCGTTGGTCTTAGGAACCAATATTTTCGGATGTGAAGGTTCGAGTCCTTTTCGCCCTACCAAAAAAAAATTATGAAGGTAACAATAGAAAACATAAAAGGTTTAAACAAAGACGTAAAAGTTTTAATAGACAAAGAAACGATGAACTCTCATATGGATGAAAAATATGAAGAGATTAAAAGTACCGTCAACTTAAAAGGATTTCGTCCAGGTAAAGTTCCAAAAGAAGTCTTAAAAAGACAATTTGGAAAAGCAGTCTTTGGTGAAGTTTTAGATAAAGTTCTAAAAGACACTTCAGCTAAAGCATTAGAGGAAAACAAAATTAAACCTGCTGGTCAACCTAAGCTTGATCTTAAGACTTATGGTGAAGATAAAGAATTAGAGTATGTTATGTCAGTTACAGAGCTTCCTAAAGTTGAGACTAAATCATTAGAAAGTATTAAATTTGATGAATATTCAGTTAAAATCGATGATAGTGAGACAGATAAAAGAATTAAAGAAATTGCAAAAAATCAACCAAGTTTTAAAGAAGCATCTCCTGAAACAAAGGCAAAAGAAGGTGATTTAGTTACTTTAGATTATAACGCTACAATTGATGGTAAAGAATTTAAAGGTAGCGAAGGTAAAAATACTCAATTAACATTAGGAAAAGACTTATTCCTAAAAGGCTTTGATAAACAATTAATTGGTGCAAAAAAAGATGATGAAAAAATAGTTGAAGCCACTTTACCGGAAAATTTTCCTGAAAAAGAATTAGTAAATAAAAAAGCTAAATTTGTTTGTAAAATTTTAAATGTTAAAAATCCTGAAGATGTAAAAATTAATGATGATTTTGCAAAAAACTTAGGTGCTAAAGATTTAAATGATCTAAAGACATTAATTTCAAAACAAATTAATGATGAATATAAAAATTCTTTAGATCAGTTAGCTAAAAATCAAATTCTTAAGGAAATAGAGAAAATTAAAATTGATGAAATTCCAGAAAATTTAATTGAAGGAGAGATCAAAATTCTTTCACAAGGAATGTCTGAAGATGAAGCTAAAAAGAATAAAGCTAAATTTACTGAAACAGCTAAAACAAGAATTAAAACTGGATTAATTTTAAACGAATTTGGTGAACAAAATAAAATTCAAGTATCTGAACAAGAAATTCAGGCTGAAGTTCAGAAACAATTAAGAATGATGCCTGGACAAGAAAAAATGGTAATGGATTTTTATCAAAAAAATCCTTCAGCTGTAGCTAGCTTGAGAGGAACTGTTTATGAAGAAAAGATTTTAAATTTAATTAAAGAAAAAGCTAAACCCAATAAAAAAGAAATATCTAAAGCTGAAGCTGAAAAAATTTTAAAAGAAGCTCATAATCATGATCACAATCATGATACAGAAGCAATGGATGAGAAAAAAGAAACAAAAAAAGAAGCCAAACCAGAATCTGATGAGAAAAAAAAACCATCAGCAAAATCATCTAAATCTAAGCCTGTAGCAAAAAAAGTTAGCAAAAAGTAATCTCAAGTTGTATAAGTAATACGAATCAACTTATGACAACTAAATTATCTGAACATATGAATACATTAGTTCCAATGGTAGTAGAGCAATCAAATAAAGGTGAAAGAGCTTATGATATTTATTCAAGACTTTTAAAAGAGAGAATTATTTTTTTAACTGGTCAAATAAATGACAATGTAGCATCACTAGTTACTGCTCAATTATTATTTCTAGAGGCTGAAGATCCTAAAAAAGAAATTTACTTGTACATCAATAGCCCTGGCGGTTTGGTTACTGCTGGTCTTGGTATTTATGACACTATGCAATATGTTAAACCTGACATTTCAACTTTGTGTATTGGCCAAGCAGCTTCAATGGGATCATTTTTACTTGCTGCTGGCACAAAAGGAAAAAGATTTTCTCTCCCAAATTCAAGAGTTATGGTACATCAACCCTCTGCAGGTTTTCAAGGACAAGTAACTGATATTGAAATTCATGCAAATGAAGTCTCATCACTGAAAAAAAGATTAAATGAAATCTATTCTAAACATACAGGCAAATCTGTAGATGAAGTTAAGGCTGCTTTAGAGAGAGATAATTTTATGACAGCTGATGTTGCAAAAGATTTTGGTCTTATAGACGAAGTTGTAGAAAAAAGATCTTAATACACCATATATAGAATATCTGATAATCCAAACTTGATTAGTTGGAGTCTTATATAATAAAGTAAGATAATTGATTCGAAATAAATTTTATGACAACAAATAATAAAAATATTCTTTACTGTTCTTTTTGTGGAAAGAGCCAACACGAAGTTAGAAAATTAATTGCTGGGCCTACAGTATTTATTTGTGATGAATGTGTTGAACTATGTATGGATATTATTAAAGAAGAAAACAAAGATACGTTTGTAAAGCATCAAGACGGACTTCCGTCACCAAAAGAAATATGTTCTGTTTTAGATGATTATGTAATAGGTCAACCGCATGCTAAGAAAGTTTTATCTGTAGCAGTTCACAATCACTATAAAAGATTAAACTATGAGAATAAAACTAGTAAAAATGTTGAACTTGCAAAATCTAATATTCTATTAGTAGGACCAACAGGATGTGGTAAAACTTTGTTAGCTCAGACATTAGCAAGAATTTTAGATGTTCCTTTCACAATGGCTGATGCTACCACTTTAACAGAGGCAGGTTATGTTGGTGAAGATGTTGAAAATATTATTTTAAAACTTTTACAAGCTTCTGATTACAATGTTGAAAAAGCACAAAGAGGAATTGTATATATTGATGAAGTAGACAAGATTAGTAGAAAATCTGAAAATCCTTCAATTACAAGAGATGTTTCTGGTGAAGGTGTTCAACAAGCTTTGTTAAAAATTATGGAAGGAACAGTAGCAAGCGTTCCACCTCAGGGAGGAAGAAAACATCCTCAACAAGAATTTTTACAAGTTGATACAACAAACATATTATTTATTTGCGGAGGAGCTTTTGCCGGACTTGATAAAATTATCTCTCAGAGAGACAAGGGTACATCAATAGGTTTTGGCGCAGATGTTAAAAATACTCAAGATAAAAAGACTGGTGAATGGATGAAAACTCTTGAGCCAGAAGATTTATTGAAATTTGGTCTAATACCTGAATTTATTGGAAGACTACCCATGATTGCAACACTTGAGGATTTGGATGAAAAATCATTAATAAAGATTCTTCAAGAACCAAAGAATTCACTAACAAAACAATATCAAGAACTTTTTAAATTGGATGGTGCAAAACTAACATTTAAAGAAAATGCACTAAAAGAAATTGCACAAAAAGCGATTAGTAAAAAAACAGGCGCAAGAGGTTTAAGATCTATCTTGGAAAATATATTATTAAAAACAATGTACGACTTGCCAAGTCAAGATAATGTTGAAGAAGTAATAGTTGACGCAGGAGCAGCTAGAGGACAATCTCAACCTATTTTAGTTCATGCTAAAGGTGACAATAAATCAAAGTCAAACAAACCATCAGCGGCTTAATATCCTTAATAAGTAATAAAAACCTATTGCAATATAAAATATAATATCCATATTATTCCTATGGACGTCAAAATAACATTACCTTTATTGCCTCTCAGAGATATTGTTGTATTTCCAAGTATGGTCATTCCTTTATTTGTTGGTCGTGATAAATCTATCTCTGCTTTAAATGAAGTAATGAAAAAGGATAAAAAGATTATTCTTGTTACTCAAAAAAATTCCGAAATTGATGACCCTAAAAAAACTGATATTTTTATGTACGGTTGTGAAGGTAACATACTTCAACTATTAAAATTACCAGACGGAACAGTTAAAGTTTTAGTAGAAGGTATTAAAAGAATAAAAATCTTAGATTTTAAAGATAATGATAAGTTTATTACTTGTGATTATTCACATTACAATGACGTAGTTTCAAAGGATGAGGATTTATATCCATTAGCTGTAACAGCTCTAAGAAGATTAGAAAAACTGACTTCTATTAACAAAAAAGTTTCAAGTGAAACTATTAACACAATCAAACAATTAAAAGATCCATCTCAAATTGCTGACAACATAGCATCACACATAAATGCTACAATTTCTGAAAAACAACAAATTTTTGAAACAGTTGATGTAAAGAAAAGATTGAATGCCATAATTAAAATAATGGAAAATGAAACTAGCATTATTGGTGTTGAAAAAAGAATAAGAGGTAGAGTTAAGACTCAGATGGAGAAAACTCAAAGAGAATATTATTTAAATGAACAATTAAAAGCTATTCAAAAAGAATTAGGTGAAATTGAAGATGGTAAGGATGAAACTTCAAGTCTCAATAAAGCTATTACAAAAGCTAAAATGCCAAAAGAAGTTGAAAAAAAATGTTTACAAGAATTAAAGAAATTAAAAAATATGAGTCCTATGTCTGCGGAGGCTACAGTTGTGAGAAATTATTTAGACTGGATGACAGAACTTCCTTGGCACAAAAAAAGTGAAGTAGATATCGATCTAACTAAAGCTTTAAATATTCTTGATACTGATCACTTTGGTTTAGAAAAAGTTAAAGAAAGAATTATTGAATTTTTAGCAGTTCAAAAAAGAATGGATAAAATTAAAGGCCCAATACTATGTTTAGTTGGTCCTCCAGGAGTAGGAAAAACTTCTTTAGGTAAATCTATTGCTAAAGCTACTAACAGAGAGTTTGTTAGAATGTCAGTAGGAGGAATGAGAGATGAAGCTGAGATAAGAGGTCATAGAAGAACCTACATTGGATCTTTACCTGGCAAAATAATTCAAATGATGAAAAAAGCGGGTACTAAAAATCCTTTAATTTTACTCGATGAAATTGACAAAATTGGTAATGATTATAGAGGCGATCCATCTTCCGCTTTATTAGAAGCATTAGACCCAGAACAAAATACAACTTTCAACGATCATTACTTAGAAGTAGATTATGATCTTTCAGATGTAATGTTTGTAACAACTGCAAACACTCTAAATATTCTTCCGCCACTTTTAGATAGAATGGAAGTTATAAGATTAGCTGGTTACACAGAGGATGAAAAAATAAGTATTGCCAATAAGTATCTTTTGCCGAAACAAATAAAAGATAACGGTGTTAAAGACAAAGAGATGAAATTAGATGACAATATTATCAAAGAAGTTATCAGAGGTTATACAAAAGAATCTGGTGTTAGAAATTTAGAGAGAGAAATTTCAAAATTAGCAAGAAAAGTCGTTAAAAAAGTTGTAGCTGGTGAAGAAAAGGAAGTTAATATAAATGATAAAAACCTATCTGATTTTCTTGGTGTAGCTAAATTTAAATTTGGAGAGCTTGAACCTGAAAACAGAGTTGGCATTGTAACAGGTTTAGCGTGGACAGAATATGGTGGTGAGATTTTAAAAATTGAAACTGTCACTATGCCGGGTAAAGGTAGAATGCAAATCACCGGAAAACTTGGAGATGTTATGCAAGAGTCAGTTAAAGCAGCTAAATCTTTTGTAAGATCTAAGTGTTTAGAGTATGGAATTATACCTCCGTTATTTGAAAAGAAAGACTTTCACATACATGTTCCTGAGGGTGCAACACCAAAAGATGGTCCATCAGCAGGTATTGGTATGGTTACATCAATTGTTTCTTCAATAACAAACATTCCAATAAGAAGAGATGTTGCTATGACTGGTGAAGTTACTTTAACAGGCCAAGTTTTACCAATTGGTGGATTAAAAGAAAAATTATTAGCGGCCCATAGAGCTGGAATTAAAGAAGTGCTTATTCCAAAAGAAAATGAGAAAGACTTGGTTGATATGCCAAAAAAAATAACTGATGATATTAAAATTTCTCCTGTTGAGCACGCTGATCAAGTTCTGAAAATTGCCTTAACAAAAGATCTTAAGCCTACAGAATGGGTTGAAGTTGATATAGCTAAAAAAGACGATAAGTCACAAGCAAGCATCCAATAAGAGCAATCTTTTTCAATTCTTAATCATTATTAAGCTAGGAATCTGTTCATAATTTATGTAAGTTTTTATATATTAAATAAACTTTATAGAGGGGATAATATGAATAAATTTAGCAAAATATTAGTTGTTTTGTTTTCATCTTTATTTTTAAGTTTCGCAGTTAACTCAACAGAGGTTAAATTTGGACACGTAGGAAAACCTGGTTCACTATTTTCAGCATCAGTTGATCATTTTGCTAAACTTGCTAATGAAAGATTAGGTAGCAAAGGTAAAGTATCAGTATTTGGTTCTTCGCAACTTGGAAAAGATAAACAAGGTATGCAAAAACTTAAATTAGGTACAGTAAATATGTGGTTACCATCATCAGTAATGGCATCAATTCATGATGAATTTGGTGTATTTGATATGCCTTTTATTATTAAAAATAGAAGTCATATGAATAAGGTTGAAAGTCAAGTTTTACCAGGGATGTTTAAAAATCTTGAGGATAAAACTGGATATAAAGTTATTGCTGTATGGGAAAATGGTTTTAGACACATCACCAATAACACTAGACCAATAAACACTCCAAATGATTTGAAAGGAATTAAGTTAAGAACTCCTAAATCAAAATGGAGAGTTAAAATGTTCCAATCATATGGAGCTAACCCTACACCTATGTCTTTTTCAGAAGTTTTTACAGCATTGAAAACTGGAACTATGGATGGTCAGGAAAACCCATATGCGCAAATAGCTAGTGCTAAATTTCAAGAAGTTCAAAAATATTTATCAATCACAGGTCACGTTTACACTCCTGCTTATGTAACAGTACATAAAGATCATTGGAGTAAATTACCTGCAGATGTACAAAGTATTTTAGAACAAGCTGCACAAGATACACAAAAATTTGTTTATGAAGAAGCGGCTAAACTTGAAAAATCTTTGTTAGGAGTAATTAAGTCAGCAGGTGTTCAAGTTAACGAAGCTGATAAGGATGCTTTTATAAAAGCAAGTAAAGGAATATACGATCAATTTGCATCAGAGGTACCAACTGGTGGTGCGTTAGTTGATAAAGTTTCTTCACTAGCAAATTAATATAATTCAAAAATAATTTTTATCAGGCCCTCATTCTGAGGGCCTGAATGAAATATGACATTACAAAAATTTATAAATAGTTACGAAAAATTTTTAAAACTAATATTGTTTGTCATGATGGTGGCACTTGCAGTAACAGTTTTATTAGGTGTATCTTTTCGTTTTGCAGGTAGTGCATTAGTTTGGTATGACGAAGTTGCTGCAGTTCAACTTGCATGGATAACATATTATGGTTCAGCATATGCATCTTTAAAAGGAGCTCATATAAGTGTTCCAAGTATTTTTAAAGCCTTTCCACTATCATTAAGAAAAATATTTTTTGTTTTATCTAAATTAGTGGTTTATGGTTTTTTAATTTTGTTGGCATATTACGGTTATTTAGTTTTGACATTAATAACAGGCGAAACATTAGTAACACTTGAGTGGGTGCCCCAAACATTTGTTCAATCAGTAATACCAATTGCATCTTGTTTATTTATTTTATCTGAAACTTTAAGAATACCAGAAGATTATAGAAATTTAGTTTTGCAAACATCGGGTGTTGAGCAAACAGGAGATATTTAATGATAATATTAACAATGTTTGCAGTTCTACTTTTCCTTCTTTCAATAAATGTTCCTATTGCTATCGGTCTTGCAGTCACAACAATTGTTGCAATGGTTTTGAAAACAGGAACAAGTTTTTTAATAGATACAGCTATTGTTTTATTTGATGGATCAATGAAATTTCCATTAATCGCAATACCTTTGTTTATTCTTGCAGGCTCAATAATGAATAGTGCTGGAATTTCTAGGAGATTAATTGCATTTGCCTCAGCTTTAGTAGGATTTATTAAAGGTGGCTTAAGTATGATTAATATTGCTACATCAATGTTTTTTGCAGAGATTTCAGGTTCTGCTGTTGCCGATGTTGCTGCATTAGGCTCAATACTTATACCTGCAATGAAGAAAAAAGGATATCCGGGTGCATTTGCTGCAGCAGTAACATCATCATCAGCTTCTTTAGCAATAATTATTCCACCATCAATACCTATGATTGTTTATGCAGTAATGTCTCAAAGTTCTGTTGTACAATTGTTTGTAGCTGGAATTATTCCAGGTGTAATTGGAGGTTTCTTTTTAATGTTAGCAGCATATATTACTGCAAGACGTAAAAACTTTCCTGTTGAGGAAACATTTAATATTCCAAATGTTAAAAAAACTGCAAAGGATGCAGCATTAGCATTTTTACTACCTGTAATAATTTTGGGTGGAATTTTTGGTGGTGTTGTAACAGCTACTGAAGGTGCCGGTCTAGCAGTTGTTGCCTCACTAGTTATTGGATTTATTTATAGAGAAATTGATTTCAAAAGATTATACGAATCAGCTACAGAAGGAGCAATTCAAACAGCATCAGTGATGTTATTAGTTGCGGCTTCAGTTTTATTAGGTGAATTTTTAACAATTGAACAAATTCCACAAAAAGTTGCAGCATCAATTATTGATTTTACAAATAATAAATATGCAGTTTTAGCTATACTAAATGTATTTTTATTAATTATTGGTTTCTTTTTACACTCAGTGGCAGCAATAATACTTACTGTTCCAATAGTAATGCCTTTGGTAAATGCAGTTGGAATAGATCCAGTTCATTTTGGAATAATAGTTACTTTGAATTTAGCTATTGGACAACAAACACCTCCTGTAGCAAGTGTATTGGTCACCGCATGTTCAGTTGCTAAAGCTGATATTTGGGATGTAACAAGAGAAAATCTCTCATTTATTTGTGTATTATTGATATTGTTAATGTTGGTAACTTATGTTCCAGCCATTCCAATGACATTAGTTGAATACTTTTATAGGAGTTAAATGAGTAAACTAATTAAATTAAATCAAAAAAATATTTATTTAGCTGAAGTTGTTTTAAATAGACCAGATAAATTAAACGCAATGACTAAGCCGATGTGGATTCAGCTTGGAAAAGTATTTAAAACACTATCAAAAAATAAAAAATTAAGATGTATTATTATTAGAGGCGAGGGTGGAAAATCATTTTCTCCTGGAAATGACATTGGAGAGTTTAAGGAAGAAAGATCTTCATCAAAGCTTGCAAAAGACTATGGAAAATATTTACATGGAACTCTAGGTGAAATATTTAATTGCCCAATACCAACAGTGGCTTTAATTGAAGGAATTTGTGTAGGTGGTGGATTAGAAATAGCAGGTTGTTGCGATATTAGAATTTGCGGTAAAAGTTCAAGATTTGGTGTACCAATCAAAAGATTAGGACTAACAATGGCCGCTAAAGAATTAGAAGTACTTTTAAAGGTAACAAATTATTCAACAGCAATGGAAATTTTATTTGAAGGAAGAGTTTTTAGTGCTGAGGAAGCTTTTGAAAAAAAGCTCGTTAATAGAGTTGTTAATGATAAAGATGTAGAAAAAGAAGCTTATAAATCTGCAGAATTAATATGTGAAGGTGCTCCAAAAGTAGCAAGATGGCATAAGCAATTTGCTAGAAATATTCTTAAAAATGGCAAAGTAACTGAGAAAATAAATAATCTTGGTTATAAATGTTATGATACTGAAGATTTTAAAATTGGATACAAATCATTTTTAAATAAAACAAAACCAAAATTCAAAAATAAATAATAAATGCCAGCTTCATTAAAAGGCATTCGTGTTTTAGAAATGTCTCAAATTATGGCAGGACCAACTTGTGGACTTTTGTTAGCAGACTTAGGTGCAGAGGTAATCAAAATAGAAAAAACTCCTGGAGGTGATGATACAAGAAGATTTCTACCTCCTGATATAAATGGTGAAGCTGCTGCATTTATGATGATGAATAGAAATAAGAAGGGAATAGCATTAAACTTAAAAGACAAAGATGGAATAGAAATTTTTAAGAAAATGGTTAAAAATTCTGATGTAGTTTTAGAAAATTTTAGAAAAGGTACATTAGAAAAATTAGGTATTGGTTATGATGTAATTTCTAAAATAAATCCTAAAATTATTCTCTGTGAAATTTCTGGATATGGTAGAACAGGTCCTTATGCAGATAAAGGTGGGTTTGATTTAGTAGCTCAAGGTATGAGTGGTTTAATGAGTATTACTGGAGAAAGCAAAGATAAACCACCAATGAAAGTTGGTGCTCCTATTACAGATATTACTGCTGGCTTATTGGCTACAAGCGGTATTCTTGCAGCATTGGTTCATAGAAATAAAACAGGCGAAGGTCAAAAAGTTGATACCTCTTTATTTGAGGCTGGAATTGTACACACTTATTGGCAATCAGCTATTGCTGGAGCAACAGGAGAATCTCCTGGTCCATTAGGTTCAGCACATCCATTAACTGCCCCTTATCAAGCATTTAAAACTAAGGATAAGTGGATCACTGTAGGTGCTTCTAATCAAAATACTTGGTTAATGTTATTAAAAGCGATTGATCGAATGGATTTACAAGAAAATGAAATGTTTTCATCAAACTTCAATAGAAAAGAAAATATTACACAACTTGTAGAGATACTTAATAGTGAATTGATAAAAAAAACATCAAAAGAATGGTTAAAAATTTTCGATGAAAACGGTCTACCTTGCGGTCCAATAAATTCGATTAACGAAATGTTCGTGGACCCTCAAACAATTGAAAGAGAAATGATAATTGATGTAGATAATAAAAAAGCAGGAAAAAGCAAAGCTATTGGAATGCCTATTAAATTTTCGAAAAGTAAAACTGAAAAATCTAAAGGTGCACCTAACTTAGGTGAACACACAAAAGAAATCATGAAAATTTTTGATTACAATGACAAACAAATAGATGATTTTTATAATAGAAAAATAATAATTTAATTTACTGTTTCAAAAATTTGAAATAGTAATTCAGATACGTGTTTCCCTTTTTTTTTAGATAAATCAGAAATCTGATGCCTACAACTTGTACCATTAGCTACAATAAAATCTTTTTCATCACTATTATTAATCGCTGGTATCAATGATAAATTTGCCATTTTTTTGGATACTTCATAATTTTTACTATCATAACCAAACGAACCAGCCATACCACAACAACTTGAATCTATCATTTCATTTTTGATATCTAACTCAGATAAAAGATTTTTAAGTCCCTTCATTCTATCTTGCGACTTTTGATGACAATGACCATGAATTAATACATTTTGATCAAATTTATTCATTTTGATTTTATTATCATTCTTAATTTCTTCTAATACAAATTCTTCTAATAAATAAAATTTATTTTTTATTTTATCTTTATTTTTAACATTTTTTAATTTTTGATACTCATCACTAAATGTTAACAAACAAGAAGGTTCAATTCCAACTACTGGTAAATTAAAATAATTATTATCGATAATATAATTATTAAAACGATTTAGTTCCTCTGATGCTTTATCTAATTGACCGTATGATATGTAGGTTCTACCACAGCATAGCGCTCTATTTAATTTGTCTTTTCCAAAACTTGGTATAATCACTTGGTAACCAAACTTATTTAGTACTTTAATTGAATAAATTAAATTTTGATTTTCAAAATTAATATTAAACGTATCTGCAAATAAAATTACTTTTTTTTCTGAATATAATTGATCATTGTAAATTTCTCTTAAAATACTTTGATTTTGCACTTCTGGCATTTGTCTTTCTACTGCAAAACCAAATTTTTCAACTATATTTGAGATTAAAGGTAAATTTTTAATTTTATTAAATATTGGAGCAACAATTTTTAATAGCCAAATAAGTCTTGGCATATCGGATATAACTCTATCTTTAATCCGCATACTAAATTTTTTATAATAATGAGACAGAAACTCACTTTTCATTTTTGCCATATCAACTGACATTGGGCATTCTCTTTGGCAAGCCTTACAACTTACACAAAGTTCCATAGTTTCATACATTTCCTTTGATGCAAATGAACCTTCTGGTAATTGGTTTGATAATGCTAGTCTTAAAGTATTGGCTCTACCTCTAACTAAATCTTTCTCTTCTTTTGTGACTCTATAAGAAGGACACATTACTCCTGAGTCTAATTTTCTACAGGCACCGTTATTATTACACATTTCAACAGCATCACTAAATTGACCCCAACTAGACCAATCATAATGAGTGTTTATATTTTGAGCTTGATATCCTGATTTATATCTCATTAAAGATCTATCATTTGATTTAAGTGGTCTTACAATTTTTCCTGGATTTAATAAGTTTTTACTATCAAAAGTATCTTTAATTTCTTCAAATACATTTGTAATCTTTTTACCAAACATCATTTCATGAAATTCTGACCTTACAATACCATCACCATGCTCACCTGAGTGAGAACCCTTATAGTCTTTGACCATTTCAAAGGTTTCTTCTGAGATAGACTTCATATTTTTTATATCTTCATCAGATTTCATATTTAATACAGGTCTAATATGAAGTGTTCCAACAGATGCATGAGCATAAAACATTCCACTAGTATTATATTTTTTAAATATTTCATTTAATCTCGCTGTATAATCAGCTAAATGATCAAGTGAAACTGCACAATCTTCAATAAATGCAACTGGCTTCTTATCTCCCTTCATAGACATTAAAATATTTAGACCAGCTTTTCTAATTTCAAAAACTTCCTTTTGTTCATCTAGATTAGAATAATATGAAAATTGATTATTTTTATTTTGATTTAAAACTAAATACTCTAAATCTTTAATTTTCTTTTCATAAATACTTTGCTCAGTATCAATAAATTCAACCATCAAAACTGCTTGAGGGTTTCCTTTAATATATTTTTTTATACCCTCTGAATACATGGGTATTTCTCTTGCTAAATTTAATAAATTTTGATCCATTAATTCGACACATGTAGGTTTTAATTTAACTATCTCTTTAGTTAATTCCATTGCTTGATGAAAATTATCAAAATAACAAACACCTAATATTTTATTTTTTGGTATTTCAGAAAGTTTTAATTTTATTTTGTTAAATAAAGATAAAGTACCCTCTGATCCAACCAATATATTTGATGAATTAAAACCATTAGGGTCTATTAAATCAATGTTGTACCCCCCAACTCTTCTTTGTGTAGTTGGCCAATTTTCATCAATCTCGGCCCCAACTCTTTGTCTTAAATCAATAAATTTATCAATTATTTTATAAAATCTGTCTTGATTATTTTTTTGTGCTAAATAGTTTTTTTGTATTTCATCAAAAGTATGTATTGAACCATCATCTAATATTGTCTCAATCGCTAATACATTATGTACCATGTTTCCATAATATAAAGATCTTGAACCACATGAATTATTTGCAGACATCCCACCAATTGTTGCCCTGCTACTTGTTGATACATCAACTGGAAACCATAACCCATAAGGTTTTAGGTATGCATTTAAATGATCTAAAACTACACCTGGTTCTACCCAAACTGATTTTTCGTCAACATTTAAATCCAAAATTTTATTTTGATGTCTTGAGTAATCTAAAACCAAACTTTCTCCAACTGTTTGTCCACATTGCGAGCTTCCACCACCTCTAGCCAGCAAAGGAATTGAGTTTTTTTGTGAGTACTCCATCACATTCAGTACATCGTTGGTATCTTTTGGTAAAACTACTCCAATAGGTTTTATTTGATATACAGATGCATCTGTACTGTATCTTCCTCTTGAGAATTCATCGAATAAAGTTTTTCCATCAACTTTACTGCTAATTTCTTTTTCAATTTTTAAAATTTGATCTGAACTAAACATTAATAAATTAAATAAAGAATTATTTATTTTTGTAAACTAATTTACCGAACTTTTTTAACGCGGCTTCAGAAATTTGTAGCCCTAAACCTGGTTTTTCATTTAAATGTATCCATCCATTTTCCATTTTATGAGGATTTTCAAATAATTCTGCCTGCAAAGGATCTCTTTCATCATCAAATGACTCAACAATTCTGCCAGATGGAGTCGACGCAACTAATGGTGCATGAATATAACAATCATGATGTGGAGCTATATCTATATGATTTATTTCACATAATGCTGAAAGTTTTTTTCCATTAGTAAATCCTCCAAACATTGTGCAATCAAATTGTAAAATTTGAATAGCATCTTCTTCAATTATTGATCTACATCCATAGGTTGTTAGTTCACTTTCACCACCTGAAATGGGTATATCAGTCTGCTTAGATAATAATCTTAGAGTTCTTCTGTCATCTTCCCATCTTAATGGTTCTTCAATCCAAGTAGGTTTAAATTTTTTAAACTCTTTAACACCTTCTATTGCTGTTTTTAGATCCCAAGCTCTATTCACATCAATCATTAAATCTTTTTCTTCCCCAATCTCATCTCGAATTATCTCTAATCTTTTTTCATCTTCCTTAATAGTCAATCCACCTACTTTAACTTTAAAACTTTGATGACCAATTTTGATTAATTTATTTAATTCTTCTCTGAGCTCTGTATTACTTTTACCGTCACGATAATATCCACATGTCACATAAACTGGTACTTTGTTTCTATAACCACCAAAAAGTTTGTAGAGAGGGATATTTGACGATTTTCCAATCAAGTCCCAACAAGCGATATCTAAGGCTGCTGAAATTCTAATTATAGCTTCTTTGCTCCAACCTTTTTCATTACTAATTCTTGTATCGGTTAATTTAAAAATTTTTTGGTAAATTTTTTCAGGACAAAAGGGGTCTTCTCCAATTATTAAATCTGAAAGACCATTTGAGAAAGGTTTTATTAGCGGAGCAATATCTGTATAGCTTGTAGCTAAACCAAAACCAGAATTACCATCTTTATTTTTGATTTTTATAAGTAATTCATTTGCCGTAGGAACTATAAAGTGACTAACCCAGTGCGACTTAACATCAAATGGGTTACTTAAAGTATAAATTTCTAAACTATCTATTAAGTTACTACTATTTGTCATATATTTTAAATTTGATTATACATTTACTTTAACATATACAGCGTTATGGCAATTTCAAATACTATCAGACCTGGAAGACATTTTTTACAGATACCTGGACCTACAAACGTTCCAGATAGAGTTCTTAGAGCTATGGATTATCCTACTATTGATCATAGAGGACCTGATTTTGCAGAATTAGGTCTAAGGGTATTAGATAGAATTAAATTAATTTTTAAAACGTCAGAACCTGTAATAATTTTTCCAGCATCTGGCACTGGAGCTTGGGAAGCAGCAATGGTCAATACATTAAGTGCTGGAGACAAAATTTTGATGTTTGAAACAGGGCACTTTTCTACGCTTTGGTATGATATTGCTCATAAATTTAAATTAGAAATAGATTTTGTAAAAGGTGATTGGAGAACAGGTGTTGACCCAAACATTGTTGAGTCTAAATTAAAAGAAGATACAGAAAAAAAAATTAAAGCTGTATGTGCTGTTCATAATGAAACTTCAACAGGTGTGACGAGTAGAATTGGTGAAATTAGAAAAGCAATGGATAATGCAGATCATCCAGCTTTATTATTTGTAGATACAATATCCTCTTTAGGTTCTATAGATTATAGGCACGAAGAATGGAAAGTTGATGTAACTGTTGGAGGATCACAAAAAGGTTTATTATTGCCTCCAGGACTTTCTTTTAACGCAATAAGTTCAAAAGCATTAGATGCGTATAAAAATTCAGATTTACCCAAATCATATTGGGATTGGGAACCAATGATAGAAAATAATAAAAAAGGTTATTTTCCATATACCCCAGCAACTAATCTCTTATATGGGTTAGATGAAGCCATTAATATTCTTACAGAAGAAGGATTAGAAAATGTATTTAATAGACATAAACGATTTGCAGAAGCTACAAGAATTGCTGTCAATGCTTGGGGGTTAGAAATTTTATGTAAAAATCCTGATGAATATTCGAGCTCTTTGACTGCGGTGCTTGTACCGGAAGGACATGATGCGGACTCATTAAGAAAGATAATTCTAGATGATTTTAATATGTCGCTAGGAACTGGATTAGCGAAAGTAGCTGGTAAAGTTTTTAGAATTGGTCATTTAGGAGATTTTAATGAATTAATGTTAGCTGGAACTCTATCTGGTGTTGAGATGGGTCTTATGAAATCAAAAATTCCTTTTAACAAAGGTGGCATACTTAAAGCACTTGAATTTCTTTGCTAATATTTAGTACATTTTAATAAATTAATATTATTAATTAATAATTCAGCTATTTTTAAATAGTAATAGACCTTGACGTTAGTATTCTAAAAGATATAAAACACTATATTTTTTGGTAATGGGCGGTTAGCTCAGTTGGTAGAGCATCTCGTTTACACCGAGGGGGTCAAAGGTTCGAGTCCTTTACCGCCCACCAAAATTTTTGAAGTGGGGGTGTAGCTCAGTTGGTTAGAGCGATCGCCTGTCACGCGATAGGTCGAGGGTTCGAGTCCCTTCACTCCCGCCACTTTCTTTCAATTAAATTAATTAACAGCTTAAGTAATTGATATTATTAGTTTTTTTAAATTTATTAATCTAAATTATTGAAATTGTTAACTTTTTTTTTATGAAAAATGTGACGTATCAACGCTTCAACATAAAATAAAAACTGATATATAGACTCGCATGTTATCTGATTTTCTAAAAGATTACTTACCAATAATTATTTTTTTGATCATCGCTCTTGGTTTGAGCTGTGCATTTGTGGTAATTAATTTTATTCTTTCGCCAAAAAGACCTGATCCCGAAAAACTTTCAGCATACGAATGTGGATTTGAACCTTTTGAAGACTCTAGAATGGAGTTTGATGTTAGATTTTATTTAGTTGCTATACTATTTATTATATTTGATTTGGAAATTGCTTTTTTATTTCCATGGGCGATTTCACTTGGGAACATTGGATTATTAGGTTTTTCATCAATGATGATTTTTCTATTCATTCTTACAATTGGATTTATTTATGAATGGAAAAAAGGCGCTTTAGACTGGGAATAAATTATTAACCATAATGAATAATAAGATTGATCAAGTTCCTGAGGAATTTAAACAACTTGCAGAAGATTTTAGTAAGAATGGTTTTATAACCACATCACTTGATAACTTAATTAATTGGTCAAGATCAGGTTCACTTCATTGGATGACATTTGGACTTGCTTGTTGTGCAGTAGAGATGATGCAAACAGCAATGCCAAGATATGATTTAGAAAGATTTGGTGCTGCACCACGTGGTTCACCAAGACAATCAGATGTTATGATTGTAGCTGGAACACTTACTAATAAAATGGCACCGGCATTAAGAAAAGTTTATGATCAAATGCCTGAACCAAGATATGTAATTTCAATGGGAAGTTGTGCAAATGGAGGAGGTTATTATCACTACTCATACTCAGTGGTTAGAGGCTGTGATAGAATTGTACCTGTTGATGTTTATGTTCCTGGATGCCCACCATCCGCTGAGGCTTTATTATATGGAATACTTCAACTTCAAAAAAAAATTAGAAATAAAGGCTCTTTCATTAGGTAAACATGATTAACTTAGAAGATTTAGAAAAAAAAATAAATTCAGAGTTAACAACTAAGATTAATAGTACTGAAATTAAACACAATCAATTATATATAGAAACGGATAAGGATGATTTAATTGATGTAACTCTTTTTATTAAAACTAATCAAGACACTAAATTTAGACAACTTATTGATATAACAGTTGTTGATTATCCTGAGAATACACAAAGATTTAAAATGGTATATCTTTTTTTAAGTCATGAATACAATCAAAGAATTATTTTAAGTTATTCAATTAATGAAAATGAAATAATTCCATCATTAACAAGCATTTTTCCTGCATCAAATTGGATGGAAAGAGAAGTTTTTGATATGTACGGTGTTTCATTTAAAGATCACCCTGACCTTAGAAGAATATTGACGGATTATGGTTTTGAAGGTCATCCCTTAAGAAAAGATTTCCCATTAACCGGGCACACTGAAGTCAGATACAGTGAAGATCAAAAAAAAGTAATTAATGAACCAGTTAAATTAGAACAGAATTATAGAAATTTTGACTACGAGAGTCCTTGGGAAGGTACGAAATATATTAAAGAAGAATTAGATAGTAATGACAAAAAAAATTAAAAATTTAAATCTTAACTTTGGACCGCAACACCCAGCTGCACATGGTGTTCTTAGATTAATCTTAGAATTAGATGGGGAAGTAGTTGAAAAAGCTGATCCACACATTGGATTACTACATAGAGGAACAGAAAAATTGATCGAAAATAAAACTTATATGCAAGCAGTACCTTATTTTGATCGACTTGATTATGTTGCTCCAATGAATCAAGAGCATGCTTTTGCACTAGCTGTGGAAAAAATATTGGAAATTGATGTTCCGATTAGAGCTCAATATATAAGAGTTATTTTTTGTGAAATAGGAAGAATTTTAAGCCATATTTTAAATGTTACTACACAAGCACTTGATGTTGGTGCATTAACTCCATCACTGTGGGGTTTTGAAGAGAGAGAAACATTGATGACTTTTTATGAAAGAGCTTCAGGCTCAAGATTGCATGCAAATTATTTTAGAGCAGGTGGTGTTCATCAAGATTTACCACACGGATTAGAAAATGATATTGGCAAATTTTGCCAAACATTTCCAAAAATAATAGATGATCTTGAGAGTTTGTTAACTGATAATAGAATTTTCAAACAAAGAAATGTTGATATAGGCATAGTAACTAAGGAAGATGCTTTAGATTATTCATTTTCAGGAGTGATGATAAGGGGTTCAGGTGTACCATGGGATCTAAGAAAATCACAACCCTACGATTGCTATGATCAGTTAGATTTTAAAATTCCAGTTGGAAAAAATGGAGATTGTTACGACAGATATTTGTGCAGAATTGAAGAAATGAAGGAAAGTGTTTCTATTATAAAACAATGTTTATCTAAAATGGAAAAAGGTCCAATTAAATCGTTAGATGGAAAAATTAGTCCACCTGCTAAAAAAGATATTAAACAATCTATGGAAGCTTTAATTCATCATTTTAAACTTTTTACAGAAGGATACAGAGTACCTAAAGACGAGATTTATACTGCAGTTGAGGCACCAAAAGGAGAATTTGGTGTTTACTTAATATCTGATGGATCAAGCAAACCTTACAAATGTAAAATAAGAGCACCTGGATTTTCACACTTACAATCAATGGATTATCTAATTAAAGGACATATGTTGGCTGATGTACCAGCAGTATTGGGTTCATTAGATATAGTTTTTGGTGAGGTTGACAGATGAGTTTAAAAAGACCAGCAAAAGATCAACCAGAGAATTTTGAATTTAATTCTTCATCTTTAGAGGCTGTCAAAAATATTGTTTCAAAATATCCAAAAGGTAAGCAACAAAGCGCAGTAATGGCTCTACTTTACATAGCGCAAAGACAAAACAATAACTGGATACCTTTAGCTGCCATGAAGTATATCGCTAAATTTTTGGAGATGCCGTATATAAAAGTTTATGAGGTAGCAACTTTTTATACTATGTATAATTTATCTCCTGTAGGAAATTTTTTTGTTCAAGTTTGTACAACTACCCCATGCATGATTAGAGGAGCTAACAAACTTGTTGAAGCCTGCAAAGAAAAAATTTCTGAGAATGAGTGTGAGTTGTCAAATGATAAAAGCTGCTCTTGGATGGAAGTAGAGTGTCTAGGAGCTTGTGTAAACGCTCCAATGATGCAAATCAATGACGATTATTATGAAGATTTGGATAAAGAAAAAACATTAAAAATATTAGATAAGATTTTAAAAGGTGAAACACCTAAACCAGGTTCTTATAGAGGAAGAGTTAATAATGAGCCTGAAAATAATAGAAAAACATTAATGGATTTAAAAAATGCTTAAAGATAAAGATAGAATTTTTCAGAATTTATACAATGATTTAGGTTCTGATTTAAACTCATCGCAGAAAAGAGGTGATTGGGTCAATACAAAAGAATTAACAGACAAAGGTAGAGACTGGATAATTAATGAAATTAAATCCTCTGAATTAAGAGGAAGAGGTGGAGCAGGTTTCCCAACAGGGTTAAAATGGTCATTTGCACCTAAAGAAGTTGGATCAAGACCACATTATTTAGTAATCAATGGTGATGAGTCAGAACCTGGTACTTGTAAAGATAGAGATATCTTAAGATTTGAACCTCACAAATTGATTGAAGGATGTTTAATAGCATCTTACGCGGTTCAAGCCCATGTTTGTTACATTTATATAAGAGGTGAATATTTTATTGATGGTCAAAAACTTCAAGCTGCAATAGATGAAGCCTATAAAAAAAAATTGATTGGAAAAAATGCAGCAGGAACTGGATGGGATTTAGATATTTATATTCACTATGGTGCAGGTGCATATATTTGTGGTGAAGAAACAGCATTACTTGAAAGTATAGAAGGAAAAAAAGGTCAACCTAGATTAAAACCTCCTTTTCCAGCATTAATAGGTTTGTATGGATGTCCAACAATAATTAATAATGTTGAAACAATAGCTGTAGTTCCAACTATTCTTAGAAGAGGTGGTAAATGGTTTTCTTCACTTGGTAGAGAAAGAAACACAGGTACTAAAATTTTTTGCATATCAGGAAATGTAAATAATCCTTGTAACGTTGAAGAAGAAATGAACATTCCTTTAAAAGAATTAATAGAAGTTCATGCAGGTGGTGTTATTGGTGGATGGGATAATTTACAAGCTGTAATTCCTGGTGGATCTTCAATGCCGTTAATTCCTAAAAAAAAATGTGAAACATTAACGATGGATTTTGATTCATTAATGGCTGAAAAAAGCGGGTTAGGTACGGCAGGTATAGTTGTAATTAATAAAGACCAGGACATAATTAAATGTATGGCACGAATTGCAAGATTTTATAAACATGAAAGTTGTGGCCAGTGCACACCTTGTAGAGAAGGATCTGGATGGATGTGGCGTATGCTTGAGCGTATGGCAAAAGGTGAAGCTACAAAAGATGAAATTGAAATGTTAGGAGATGTAACAAATCAAATTGCTGGACACACAATTTGTGCATTTGGCGAAGGATCATCATGGCCAGTTCAAGGTCTTCTTAGACATTTTAAAAAGGAAATAGAGGAAAGAAATAATTTAGATCTTATTGTGGAGAAAAAAAATACAATTCCATACTTAGTAGATCAACATTTATTGGATAAAAAAAATGCTTAAACTTAAAGTAAATAATATTGATGTAGAAGTAGAAGAGGGTCTTACTGTCCTTCAGGCTTGTGAAAAAGCTGGAGTTGAAATTCCGAGATTTTGCTATCATGAAAAATTATCTATTGCTGGAAATTGTAGAATGTGTTTGGTTGAAATGGAAAAGTCTCCTAAGCCAGTAGCTTCATGTGCTATGCCGGCAGCAGATGGAATGAATATTAAAACGAATACAGCTTTTGTAGAAAAAGCAAGAAAAGGGGTTATGGAGTTTTTATTGGCTAATCACCCTTTAGATTGTCCAGTTTGTGATCAAGGTGGAGAGTGCGATCTTCAAGACCAGTCAATGTTTTATGGTGTAGATAAATCAAGATTTAAAGAAAACAAACGATCAGTTCCAGAAAAGAATATGGGACCATTGATTAAAACACAAATGACAAGATGTATTCATTGTACACGATGTGTAAGATTTGCAACGGAGGTAGCTGGTGTACCTGAAATTGGAGCGATTGGAAGAGGTGAGGATATGCAAATTACAACTTATTTAGAGCAATCCATGCAATCTGAGCTATCTGCCAATGTAGTAGATTTATGTCCAGTAGGAGCTTTAACATCAAAACCATATGTGTTTGAAGCAAGACCTTGGGAGCTTAAAAAAACGGAGTCCATTGATGTAATGGATGCAATCGGATCTAATATTAGAGTTGATACATATGACTGGGAAGTAAAAAGAATTTTACCAATAATTAATGAAGATATTAATGAGGAATGGATTTCAGATAAAACAAGATATGCTTGTGATGGTTTACTTCATCAAAGATTAGACACACCTTTCATTAAATATAATGGAAAATTTGAAAAAGCTTCATGGAATGAAGTTTATAAAATCATTAAATCAAAGTTTGAAAATATATCAAAAGAAAAAATTTGTGGATTTGTTGGAGATTTAACAAACATGGAGACTAGTTATATTTTTAAGGAATTTTTTGACAGAACATTAGATAATAATAATTACGAGTCTAGAACTGATAATCGATATTTAGATTTAAGTGAAAGAGAAAATTATTTATTTAATTCATCAATAAATGGCATTGAAGATTCAGACTTAATTTTTTTAATTGGTACAAATCCTAGATACGAAGCAACAATCTTAAATGCAAGAATTAGAAAATCATACTTAAATAATAATACTAAAATAATTTCTTTAAATGAATTAGGTGATTTAACTTATCCTTATGAAAGTTTAGATGGCCAAACTCAAACTTTGAAAGATATTTTTGATGGAAATCATGAAATTTCAAATTTTATTTCAAATGCAAGCAAACCAATAATAATTTTAGGTGAATCTTTTTTAAACTTAAATTCTTCAAAATATTTTTTCAAAAAAATTAAAAAATTTCTAATAGAAAATAATAAGATAAATAATGAGTGGAACTCTTTAAATACATTGTCTTGTGATGCTGCAACAGTAGGTAATTATGATCTTAAATTAATTAATAAAGATAAAAATTTATTAAAAGATTTGAAAGATCATAAATTTGAAATTGTTTACTTAGTTGGACAAGATAATTTGAACTTTGAAAAAAAAGATGAATTTGTAATTTATCAAGGAAGTCATGGTGATAAGGGAGCAGAATTAGCAGATATTATTTTACCAGGCTCTGCTTACACAGAACAAGATGGTTACTTCACAAATTTAGAGGGCAAATTACAAAAAGCTTATAAAGCTTCATATCCCCCAGGTGAATCCAAAGAAGATTGGTTAATTATCAATGAAATTGCTGAGTTTATGAACAATAGAAAACTATTTAACGATAAGGATGAATTAGAAAGCAGCATGTTTAACTACCTGAATTTACAAAAAGAAAAGCACTCAGATACAAAAAATAATGAAGAAAATGACAAAGCAAATGAATTTAATAACGAAATGTTAAAAATTAAAATTAAGGATTATTATTTTTCTAATGTTATAGCCAGATCTTCAAAAACAATGATTGAATGTAATAATTCAAAACATAACCTCAAATCTACAGGTACAGAAGGATAATATGGAATACTTTAATATTTTTTTTCAGGAAGTTTATAAGATTTTATTTTTGTTAGTTCCAGTCCTTGTCTCTGTTGCAATGATTGTTTGGCTTGATAGAAGAGTTTGGGCTTTTGTTCAAAAAAGACAAGGCCCTAATGTAGTTGGTCCATTTGGATTACTACAATCTCTTGCTGATGCTTTAAAATATATTTTTAAAGAAATAATCATCCCGTCTAGTTCAAATAAAATGATTTTTATTTTAGCTCCAATTGTAACAATGACATTAGCTTTAATATCATGGGCCGTAATACCTTTTAGCGCAACACAAGTTTTAGCAGATATTAATGTTGGAATTCTTTATTTGTTTGCAGTTTCATCTTTGGGAGTTTATGGTATTATTATGGGTGGATGGGCCTCCAACTCAAAATATCCTTTTCTTGGAGCAATTAGATCTGCAGCACAAATGGTATCTTACGAAGTATCAATAGGAGTTATTATTATCAATGTCTTACTTTGTGTTGGATCATTAAATTTAAACGACATTGTAGAAGCTCAAAAAAATTTATGGTTTGTAATTCCACTATTTCCAATGTTTGTTATTTTTTTTATTTCAGCTTTAGCCGAAACTAATAGACCTCCATTTGATTTACCTGAAGCTGAAGCAGAATTAGTTGCAGGATATCAAACTGAATATTCAGGAATGATGTACGCTATGTTTTGGTTGGGTGAATATGCAAATATTTTATTAATGTGTGCAATGGGTGCAATTTTATTTTTGGGTGGCTGGATGTCCCCTGTTGAAATTTATCCCTTTACACTAGTACCAGGGGCAATTTGGTTAATTCTTAAAATATTATTATTATTTATTTTATTTGCTTTAGTTAAAGCCATTGTTCCTAGATATAGATACGATCAATTAATGCGTCTTGGTTGGAAAGTTTTCTTGCCTCTTTC
Source organism: Candidatus Pelagibacter sp. HTCC7211 (assembly GCF_000155895.1). Classification (NCBI taxonomy): domain Bacteria; kingdom Pseudomonadati; phylum Pseudomonadota; class Alphaproteobacteria; order Candidatus Pelagibacterales; family Candidatus Pelagibacteraceae; genus Candidatus Pelagibacter; species Candidatus Pelagibacter sp. HTCC7211. The sequence continues at coordinate 1,065,370 of NZ_DS995298.1, read as the reverse complement.
TCTAATATGGGTGGTACTAACAGCTAGCTACTTATTTTATTTCAATCTTTTACCGACAAATTAATTATGAAATTATCAAGATTTTTTAAAACAATATTTATGACCGACTTTATTGGAGGCTTAGTTATTGCAATTAAGGAATTATTTAAATCAAAAAAAACTATCAATTATCCTTTTGAAAAAGGTAAAATTAGCCCGCGGTTTAGAGGCGAACACGCACTTAGAAGATATCCAAATGGAGAAGAGAGATGTATAGCATGCAAATTATGTGAAGCAGTTTGTCCAGCTCAAGCAATTACCATCGAGTCAGCAGCTAGAGAAGATGGAAGTCGAAAAACTACTAGATATGATATCGATATGATGAAATGTATTTATTGTGGATTATGTGAAGAGTCATGCCCTGTTGATGCTATCGTTCAAGGCCCAAATTTTGAATTTTCTACAGAAACAAGAGAAGAGTTATATTACACAAAAGAAAAACTATTAGATAATGGTGATAGATGGGAGAATGTTTTAGCAGCTAATATTAAAGCTGATAATCCATACAGATAGATTAATGATCGCTCATGCCATATTCTTTTATTTATTTTCTTTAATTGCAATTGTTTCCGCAATTATGGTTACTGCATCTAAAAATACAGTTCATTCTGTTTTTTTTCTAATCTTAGATTTTATTAGTATTTCATGTTTATTCATTATGATTGGTGCTGAGTTTTTAGGAATGATAATGTTAATTGTCTATGTTGGTGCAGTAGCAGTTTTATTTTTATTTGTTGTAATGATGTTAAATGTCGCTCAACAAAAAAATCAATGGTTTGCCTCAGAAGAAAGTTCAGGTCATATACCTGTAGGATTAATTATAAGCACTCTTATATTTTTTGAATTAATAATTGTTATTGGAGGCTGGAAATACAAACCTGATTTATTTGATTTAAATAATTCAATGACAAATTATAGCTTAAGTAATACCCACTCAATTGGTCAAATTTTATACACTGACTACATTCATATTTTTCAAATTAGTGGAATGATTTTATTGGTAGCGATGGTAGGGGCTATAGTATTAACTTTTAGAAAAAGAGAGGGCGTTAAAACTCAAAGTTATTTAAAACAAATATCAAGAGAAAGATCTGAGGGAGTTAAGATTATTGAAGTAGAATCGAATAAAGGAGTTAAAATTGATGACTGAAATTGGTTTAGGACATTATTTAACTTTAGGTGCAATTATTTTCTCAATTGGAATAATTGGAATTTTTCTTAATAGAAAAAATATTATTGTAATATTAATGAGCATTGAATTAATATTACTTGCAGTTAATATAAATTTAGTTGCGTTTTCTATTTTCCTGGGCGACCTTGCAGGACAAGTTTTTACATTATTTATTCTAACAGTGGCTGCAGCTGAGGCTGCTATTGGTCTAGCTATTATAGTAGTTTACTATCGAAACTCCGGGACTATACGTGTGGAAGAAATAGATAAATTGAAAGGATAATATGGAAATTTCAATTTTGTTTCTTCCTTTGATAGCGTCAATAATATCTGGTTTTTTTGGAAAAATGATTGGTGACAGAAATTCAGAAATTGTTACTAGTTTACTCGTATCGATATCAGCACTGTTATCTATTTTTGTTTTATATCAAGTAATTGTTAATCAATATGAGGAAAATATTGTAATTGCTACTTGGATTAATTCAGGTTCACTTGATGTAAATTGGTCAATGCTGATTGATCCACTATCAGCGGTTATGTTAGTTGTAGTGACGTCAGTTTCATCTTTAGTTCATATTTATTCTATTGGATATATGTCTCACGATCCTCACAAACCAAGATTTATGGCTTATTTATCATTGTTTACTTTCGCAATGTTGATGTTGGTAACTTCAGATAATTTTATACAATTATTTTTTGGTTGGGAAGGTGTTGGTTTATGTTCATATTTCTTAATTGGATTTTGGTTTAAAAAAGAAAGTGCAAATGCAGCTGCAATTAAAGCATTTGTAGTAAATAGAGTAGGTGATTTTGGATTTGCCTTAGGGATATTTTTAATTTTTTATTTATTTGGAACAGTTAATTATTCAGAGGTATTTCAACAAATTCCAACTGTGGTAGATCAAAACTTATCTTTCTTAGGTTTTGAAGTCAAAGCTATAGATTTAATTTGTTTATTTTTATTCATAGGAGCCATGGGTAAATCTGCTCAGATTTTACTTCATACGTGGTTGCCAGATGCAATGGAAGGTCCAACTCCTGTATCAGCTTTAATTCATGCGGCTACAATGGTAACGGCAGGCGTATTTTTAGTTGTAAGATGTTCACCTATTTATGAGTACTCTCCATTGATATTAAACTTAATTACAATTGTAGGGATGACAACAGCTTTTTTTGCTGCAACAGTTGCATTAGTTCAAACAGATATAAAAAAAATTATCGCTTACTCAACTTGTAGTCAGCTTGGATATATGTTTTTTGCAGCAGGTGTTGGTGCTTACAATGTTGCAATGTTTCATTTATTTACTCATGCTTTTTTTAAGGCTTTATTATTTCTAGGATCTGGTTCTGTAATACATGCATTTAAAGATGAGCAAGATATAAATAATATGGGAGGTGTTTGGAAAAAATTACCTTACACTTATGCTTTAATGATCATAGGAACTCTGGCTCTTACTGGGTTTCCATTTTTATCAGGATTTTATTCTAAAGATGCTATTATTGAATTTGCTTATCTTAAAGGAAATACCACAGGTTATTATGCAGCTGGTATTGGAATTTTTACCGCTTTTTTAACTTCAATCTATTCATGGCGATTAATTTTCAAAACGTTTCATGGAGAATACAACAATAAAGAAGTCAAAATAGAAGAGACACATGAGTCACCGTTAGTGATGTTAATTCCTTTGTTAATATTATCTATTGGTGCAATTTTCGCTGGCTTTGTATTTAAAGACTTATTCATAGGACATAGTGGTGATAATTATTTCTGGGCAGAGTCTATAAAATTTTTAGAACCTCTTAGTAAAGAACATCCTCCTACTTGGTTTTTACTTTTAACACCTTGTTTAGTACTGATTTCGATACCAATAGCTTATTATTTATTTGTAAAAAATAAAAAATTACCCGAAGAAATTACAAATTTGAACAGGCCTTTATATAAATTTTTAATAAATAAGTGGTATTTTGATGAATTTTATGAGGTCACAATCATTAAACCTTCAAAAAAATTAGGTTTATTTCTATGGAAATTCTGTGATGGAAAGTTAATTGATGGGTTTGGACCTGATGGAATTTCATCCTTTATCAAAAAATGTTCTATTAAAGCAAATAAATTTCAAAGTGGTTTTATCTATCAATATGCATTTGTAATGCTATTAGGATTTTCAGCTTTATTAACTTTTTTAATTGTTAGATAATGAATTTTCCAATTTTATCTTCTTTAATTTTATTACCAACTATTGGTGCTTTATTTTTATTCTTTACTAAAGATAAAGAAGGAAACAACTCAACAGCAAAATATGTCTCTCTTTTTACTACATCTGTTAATTTTTTAATTTCTATTTATTTATGGGTTTCTTTTGATCAATCTACATCTAATTTTCAATTTATTGAGGATAGAACTTGGATTGAAGGATTTATTAATTATAAAGTAGGCGTTGATGGTATTTCAATCTTATTCATTATATTAACTACGTTTATTACACCACTTTGTATTATTTCAGTAAACAACTCAGTTAAAAAAAGATTAAGAGATTTTCTTATTGCAATATTAATATTGGAAAGTTTCATGATAGGAGTTTTTTGTGCTCTTGATTTGGTAGTCTTTTACTTATTCTTTGAAGCAGGTTTAATTCCTATGTTTTTAATAATTGGTATTTGGGGTGGACCTAAAAGGGTTTATTCAGCATTTAAATTCTTTTTGTATACTTTGTTAGGTTCAGTTTTAATGTTAGTTGCAATTATTTCAATTTACTGGATCTCAGGTACTACAGATGTCATTAAGTTATACGAATTGGGAATTGATGCAAAATATCAAAACCTATTATGGTTAGCTTTTTTTAGTTCATTTGCTGTTAAAACACCTATGTGGCCTGTCCATACTTGGTTGCCAGATGCTCACGTTGAAGCACCTACAGCAGGATCAGTATTACTTGCAGCTATATTGCTTAAAATGGCTGGGTATGGATTTATAAGATTTTCATTAGGTCTTTTTCCAATTGCATCAGAAGTATTCACACCTTTAATTTATGCTTTAAGCGTTATTGCCATCATCGTCACTTCATTAATTGCTTTAATGCAAGAGGATATGAAGAAACTTATAGCTTATTCTTCTGTAGCTCATATGGGTTTTGTAACCTTAGGTGTTTTTACAATTCAGCAACAAGGTATTGAAGGAAGTATAATCCAAATGATTAGTCATGGATTAGTTTCTGCAGCATTATTCTTATGTGTTGGTGTTGTTTACGATAGAATGCATTCTAGATTAATCAGTTCATATGGTGGTATTGTTACAATTATTCCTAAATATTCTATATTATTTATGATCTTTACCCTTGCTGCTCTTGGATTACCTGGAACAAGTGGATTTGTTGGTGAATTTTTAATTTTAATGGCTGTTTTTAAAGATAATTTCCTTGTAGCTGTTTTAGCAAGTATAGGAGTAATTTTAGGTGCTGCATATATGCTTTGGCTTTATAAAAGAGTTATATTTGGAAAATTAATTAATTCAGATTTAAAATCAATGATGGACTTAGATAGATCTGAGTATTTTATATTAACATGTTTAGCTATACCTACTTTGTATTTTGGATTTTATCCTGATCCTTTAATTAATACAATTGAAGTCTCGGTTAATGATTTAATTGATATGTATAATAAAAATTTACTAATCAAATAATATGGAAAATATCGATTTAATATTACCTGAAATATTTATTGCACTTTCAATTATGTTTCTATTAGTTTTAGGAGTTTTTAAAAAAAAAAGCTCTAAAATTGTTTTTAACATTTCTCAGTTAATACTTTTAATAACTGCAGTAATAACAATCAATGAAACTTTTGCTATTGATCGTATTACTTTATTTAAAGACAGTGTTGTAATAGATCACATGTCATCATTGATGAAAATAATTACTCTACTTGGAGCTTTTTTAGTTTTAACTATTTCTACAAATTATCTTAAAACATTTAAATTATTTAAAATTGAATATCCTGTTTTAATACTGAGTTCTGTTTTAGGTATGATGGTTATGATTAGCTCAAACGATTTAATTGTATTTTATATGGGTCTAGAACTACAATCTTTAGCACTTTATGTTTTGGCTACTTTTAATCGAGATCAATTACAATCTTCTGAAGCAGGATTAAAATATTTTGTTTTAAGTGCCCTATCATCAGGATTACTTTTATACGGTTGTTCATTAATATATGGATTCTCTGGATCAACAAATTTTGACATTATTTCAAGTCAGCTTAATTCAAACGAATATGTTCTAACATTTGGAATAGTATTTATTCTTGTAGGTTTAGCTTTCAAAATTTCTGCTGTTCCTTTTCATATGTGGGCGCCAGATGTTTATCAGGGATCACCTACATCTGTTACTTTATTTTTTACAATGGTACCAAAGATTGCTGCATTGACAGTATTCATTAGATTTCTCTACGTACCCTTTTTAAATTTAATAGATCAATGGCAAATGATAATAGTTTTTTTATCAATCGCCTCTATGCTTTTTGGAGCAATTGCTGCAATAGGTCAAACTAATATAAAAAGACTTATAGCTTACAGTTCTATTAGTCACATAGGTTATACGTTAGCTGGATTAGCAGCTGGAACTAATAATGGAATTCAGAGTTCAATTGTTTATATATCAATATATATAATTATGAATTTAGCACTATTTTCGTGCTTATTAATGTTGAAAAGAAATAATAAATATTACGAGGATATCAAAGATCTTTCAGGGCTTTCTAAAAATCATCCTTTATTGTCTTTATCTTTACTAGTAATTCTTTTTTCATTAGCTGGAATTCCACCACTTGCTGGTTTTTTTGCAAAATTCTATATTTTTAAAGCAGTAATAGAGCAGTCTATGTTCTTCTTGGCTGTAGTAGGTTTGCTATCAACTGTTGTAGCTGCATTTTATTATTTAAGAATTATAAAAATTATTTATTTTGATGAAGAAAAAGAAAAGTATGACGAAGATCATAGTATCTGGTTAAAATTTTCACTCACTTTTTCAACAATATTAATTCTACTATACTTCATTTTCCCAAGTCAATTAATTGACGTTGTATCAAGAATTAATATTATTTAATGAAATTTAAAAAATTTAATTTTAAAAAAGTTAAAAGTACAAACAACACAGCAATTCGAATTATTAAAAATACAAATTTTAAATTTGGTATGGTAATTTCAGATACTCAATTAAGCGGCAAAGGTCAGTATGGGAATAAATGGATTTCATATAAAGGAAATTTGTTTGTAAGTTTTTTCCACGAACTTAAAAATATTAATATGTCTTTATCAGCCTTAACTAAAATTAATTGTTTATTAGTCAAAAAGATATTAATCAAATATTGTAAAAAAAAAATTGTATTTAAAAAACCAAATGATTTATTGATAAATAAAAAAAAGGTAAGTGGAATACTGCAAGAAATTATATCAATATCAGATAAAAGTTTTCTAATTATTGGCATAGGCATAAATTTAATTAAAAGTCCTAAAATAAAAAAATATCCAACAACAAATTTATACGAAATAACAAATAAACGAATTAATAAGAAAAAATTCGAAAATGATCTAAAAGAAGTTTTTGAAAAAAACTTATCTAAAATGTATAAGATAAATTACAAAATGAATGGAATGTAAATGTACTTATTAGGTGATATTGGAAATAGTGAGACCAAACTTTTTTTGGTATCTAAACAAAATAAAATTCTTAAAAAAATAATTTTTTTAACTAAGGACATAAATCAAAAAAAACTAAAAAAAAATTTTAAAATAGATTTTAAGAAAATAGAAAAAATATTATTCTGTAGTGTTGTTCCAAAATCTTTTAATTTAATTAAGAAATATTTAATTAAAAAAACTAAAGTAAAATGCAATGAAGTTAAAAATTTGAATTTAAAATCTTTAATTAAAATTAAAGTTAATTATAAACAAGTTGGTTCAGACAGAATTACTAATGCAATAAGTTTAATGAATAATAAAGATAATTTTATAATTCTTGATTTTGGTACTGCTACAACATTTGACGTACTTATAAAAAATACTTATACAGGTGGAATAATTGCTCCAGGTATAAGACTTTCTTTAAATACCTTGTCAGACAAAGCAACTTTAATCCCTAAAATTAATCTAAAATTAATAAAAAAAGTTATCGGTAAAGACACAATCTCAGCTGTTAGATCGGGTTTTTTCTGGGGTTATGCTGGTTTAATTGACAATATCATTAATTTAATTAAGAAAGAGACAAGAAAATCTTTTAAAGTAATTATTACTGGGGGATTTTCTGAATTATTTAAAAAATCAATAAAAACAAAGGTTATTCATAATAAGGATATTACTATTAACGGACTTCTAAAGATCACAAAATTAATCAAATAAAATGAAAGATGAATTATTATTTTGTCCACTAGGTGGATCAGGCGAAATAGGCATGAACATGAACTTGTTTGGTTATGGCCAACCAAGCGACCATAAATGGATTATGGTGGATATAGGTGTTACATTTGCTGATGACACAATTCCTGGAGTTGATTTAATTTATCCTGACCCTGGTTTTATTGTAGAGAGAAGAGATAATTTACTTGGGATAGTTTTAACCCATGCTCATGAGGATCATATTGGAGCGATTGCTCATTTGTGGCCTCAATTAAAGTGTAAAATTTATGCAACTCCGTTTACAGCTGTTCTTATTAAAGAAAAATTTAAGGAAAAACAAATAGATATAACTAAAGATTTAAAAATAGTTGAACTAAATGGAAAGGTATCATTGGATCCTTTTGAGATCGAATATATAACACTTACTCATTCAATTTTAGAACCTAATGGTTTGAAAATAAAAACTCCTGCTGGATCTATCCTTCACACAGGTGATTGGAAAGTTGATCCAAATCCATTAGTAGGTGACAAAATTAATCAAGAGAGATTAAAACAAATAGGTGAAGAAGGTGTTCTTGCAATGATTTGTGACTCAACCAATGTTTTTAGCGCAGGAAGATCAGGATCTGAATTAGATGTTAGAAAAAATTTACTTAATGTAATGACACGTTTAAAAAAGAGAATAATCATTACCTCATTTGCATCCAATGTTGCGAGAATGGAAACAGCTTTTTATTGTGCTGAAAAAACAGGAAGACAAATTTCATTGGTTGGTAGATCAATGCACCGCATTTATAAAGCTGCTCGACAATGTGGCTACTTAAAAAATACCATTGAACCAATAGACGCAAGAGAGGCTAAGAATTTTTCAAGAGAAAAAATTGTTTATTTATGTACTGGTAGTCAAGGTGAGCCAATGGGTGCAATGATGAGAATTTCAAGCTATATCCATCCAGATGTCTTTATAGAAAAGGGTGATGCAGTTATTTTTTCTTCAAAGATAATTCCTGGAAATGAAAAAAAATTATATAAACTTCATAATCAATTAGTCAAAGATGGTATAGAAGTAATTTCTGAAGAAACAGAATTTATTCATGTTTCAGGCCATCCAAACAGAGAAGATCTTAAAGATATGTATAATTGGGTAAAACCCAAATGTGTAATACCAGTGCATGGTGAACATAGACATATGATTGAACACATAAACTTTGCAAAAGAAATGCAAGTTCCTCATCCTGTACAAGTTGAAAATGGTGATATTGTCAAATTATATCCTGGAGATAAACCAGAAGTATATGATAAGGCGCCAAGTGGAAGATTATATCTCGATGGAAGTATAAGTGTAGATGGTGACTCTCAATCGATTAAAGATAGAAAAAACCTAAGCGCAAATGGATATATGGAAGTAACAATTATCATCACTCCAAAAGGAAATATTCACAATAATCCAGTGCTTTCTTACAGGGGTTTGCCTGTATATGATAAAGATGAATTTGATTATGGGCTAGAATACGAAATAGAAAAGACAACAAGATCATTCAAAGTTGGTAGTCGACAACAAGAACATAATTTAATCGATGCTCTTAAAATAGCATGCAGAAAGTTTTCAAAAGAAAAAACTGGAAAAAAACCATTTACAAATATTAATTTAGTCCGGATTTAATGAGCATTACTGGTTTAGCCATCATTTATATAATTATTTGGTGGATTGTGTTTTTTGCTATTTTGCCAATAGATGTGAATAGAACAAAAACGGTTAAAATTGAAGGTGAAGATCCTGGATCACCAGAAAATCCAAAAATGTTAAAAAAGTTTATTTATTGTACTGGTATAACAAGCTTTATTTTCGTAATAATTTATTTATTGATGAAATATGAATACTTAAACTTAAGAAATATTATTAATTAATATGCTTTTATCAAAATCATTTATCCCAATTTTAAAAAACAATCCTTCAGAGGCCAAAATAAAATCTCATCAATTGATGTTGAGAGTTGGAATGATTAAACAAGCTTCTGCTGGTATTTACTCATGGTTGCCACTTGGCTTTAAAGTAATGAAAAAGATTGAAAAAATTGTCAGAGAGGAACAAGATAAAATTGGTGCTCAAGAAATTTTAATGCCAACAATTCAATCAAGTGAAATTTGGAAAGAAAGTGGTCGATATGATGATTATGGCGAGGAAATGCTTAGGATTAAAGATCGTCAAAATAGAGAGATGCTTTATGGACCAACCAACGAAGAACAAGTTACTGAAATATTTAGATCGTCTTTAAAATCTTATAAATCATTACCACAATTACTTTATCATATACAATGGAAATTTAGAGATGAGATTAGACCTCGATTTGGAATTATGAGGGGAAGAGAATTTTATATGAAAGATGCATACTCATTTGATATTACAGATGAAGATGCTTTTTTCTCATATAATAAATTTTTCTTATCTTATTTAAGAACATTTAAAAGATTATCTTTAACAGCTATTCCAATGGCAGCTGATACAGGGCCAATAGGCGGAAATTTATCACATGAATTTATAATTTTAGCTGATACTGGTGAAAGTAAAATTTTTACTGATAAAAGAATTTTTGATTTAACTAATGATGATACCGAACTAGAAAAATCATCTCTAGAACAAATGAGAAAAAGATATGAGAAATTTTATTCTGTAACAGATGAAAAATTTAATAAAGTTGAATTTGAAAAGATGGTCAGTGAAGAAAATAGATTAATAACAAAAGGTATAGAGGTAGGTCATATATTTTATTTTGGAGATAAATACTCAAAAGCAATGGATACAGCTGTAGATCTTCCTGGTGGAAAAAAAGATTTTGTTAAAATGGGCTCATATGGAATTGGAGTTTCAAGATTAGTTGGGGCTATTATTGAGGCTAAATATGATGATGAAAATGAAATCATGAAATGGCCATTGTCTGTTGCTCCATATGATATAGCACTAATTCCAATGATAAATAAAAATGACAATTCTGCTCTTGAAAAAGCAAATAAAATCAATTCAGAATTAATTAGAAATAATATTGAAGCAATTATAGATGATACAGATGAGAACTATTCGTCAAAAATTAAAAAGATGAACTTAATTGGTGCACCATACCAAATAATTATTGGAAAAAAATCAGATGGTGACCTTTTAGAATTTAAAGAACCTGGTGGTGAAACTCAAAATTTATCATTAGAGAAAATAATTGAGATTATAACAAAACAAAAAGCTTCCAATTGATTTCTACGTTAGAAAAAGAAATTACTTTTAGATTTTTAAAGGCTAGAAAAAAAGATGGCTTTCTGAATATCATTTCAATTTTTTCATTTATTGGCATCAGCTTAGGTGTTGCTGTTTTAATTATAGTTATGTCTGTTATGAACGGTTTTAGAACAGAACTGATCAACAAGATTGTTGGTTTTAACTCCCATATAACCGTTAAGTCTTATGAAGAAAACGGTATTAATCAAAATAAACTTAAGAACAATAATCTAAAACTTATTAGTAATGATATTATTTTTAGCAACTCAGGAGAAGCAATAATCTTAAAAAATAATACATCAAAAGGAATTGTTTTAAGAGGATACAAAAGTGATGATTTTTCAAAATTAACAATTATAAAAAATAAAAAATTTAAAGGAATAAGATCTCATTTAGACGAAAATTCTATATCGATAGGTAATGAGCTAAGTTTTAGTTTAGATCTTAAAATTGGAGATAAGATTACACTGATGTCTCCATCTGGAGTTGAGACTATTATAGGCAGTATGCCAAAACAGAAAATTTTTAAAGTCACTTCAATTTTTAACAGTGGATTAGCTGATTTTGATAATAATATTGCTTTAATTAACCTGGACACTCTTGATGATTTTTTTGGCTTTGAAAAAAAAGATAGAAACTTAGAAATCTATTTAAAAAATCCAAATAATATTGAAACTCAAAAACAAATTGTGCAAGAAATTTTTGATCAAGAATTTATTTACACTTGGGCTGATATGAATAAGTCATTATTTTCAGCTTTAAAAGTTGAACGAAATGTTATGTTTATTATATTATCACTAATAATTATTGTTGCAGCGTTTAACATAATATCCGGTTTAACAATTTTAGTTAAAAATAAGACACGTGATATTGCTATTTTAAAATCAATTGGTGTTTTAAATAAATCAATTATTAAAATCTTTTTTCTAATTGGAATATTAATTGGTACTTCAGCTACTTTATTTGGGATTTTTTTAGGAGTAACTTTTTCATTATACATTGAAAATTTAAGGCAATTTCTAAGTTCAACTTTTAATATTAGTTTATTTCCTGAGGAAATTTATTTCTTAAGTAAAATGCCCTCAGAAATTGATCCTTCATCAATATTATTGATATCAATTTGTTCAATATTAATAACAATAATTGTGTCAATATTTCCAGCATTTAAAGCTGCTAAACTAGATCCAATTAAAGCGTTGAAATATGAATAATTATCTTCAATTAAAAAATATTTCAAAAAACTTTAATATTGATAAAAAAATTAAGGTATTAAAAAATTTATCATATGATTTTCATAAAGGAAAAGTTTATGCTTTAATGGGTCCCTCTGGATCTGGTAAATCTACATTACTTAATTTAATTTCTTTGATTGATAGACCTTCACTTGGGTCTATTAAATTCAGTAATAATCAGATTAATTTTAACAACAAAAATAAGAATGACATCTTTAGAGCCAAAAATATTGGTATTGTTTATCAACAAAATAATTTGCTTCCTGATTTTACAGCGTTAGAAAATGTTTATTTAGCAAATCTATCTTTGAACAATAATAAAGATTTGGCAATATCAAAAGCAGAAAATTTATTAAAAAAAATTGGTTTATCAAATAGATCAAATCATTTTCCCTCTCAATTATCTGGAGGCGAGTCTCAAAGAGTTGCGATTGCAAGAGCTATTATTAACGATCCTGAAATTATTCTTGCAGATGAACCAACTGGAAGTCTAGATTTAAATACAGCAAAAGAAATTTTTCAACTTTTGGAAAGTCAAAAAAATCCTAATAGGCTCATAATATTTGCAACTCACAATAGATTTTTTGCAAATAAAGCAGATTTACTATTGGAGATGAGTGATGGTAAGATAAAACCTTCACATGGCTGAGTCTGCAATTCAAAACTTTAATCATCTTAAAATTCACACACAATATTCTATATGTGAAGGTGCTGTCAAAATTGATGATTTACAAGATTTTGCAAAATCAAATAAAATTAAATCATTAGCTCTTTGTGATACTTCAAATCTTTGTGGGGCACTTGAGTTTGCTGAAAAAATTTCTAAAGTTGGAACACAACCAATTGTAGGAACTCAAATTAATTTTAAATTTGGTGATACCGTTGGTTTGCTACCCTTATTTTCGCTAAATGAGAAGGGCTATAAAAGAATAATCAAACTTTCGTCTCTATCATTTCTTGAAAACGATAAGCTCTCTGATCCACATGTTGATTTTAATAATTTGTTAGAAAATAATGAAGGTGTAGCAATTTTTTCAGGTACAACATTTGGTTTATTTGGTGAATTATTTAATAAAGGAAAATTCACTGAAATTCATGATTTATACAAGAAACTTAATTCAACATTTGATGACAGGTTTTATATTGAGATACAACGTCATAATGATCAAAATGAATTAGGATTTGAAAAATTTAATTTAAATAAATCATTGGAATTAAAAATTCCTATTATTGCCACAAATGAAGTTTTTTATATTAATCAAGATATGCACGAAGCTCACGATGCACTAATTTGTATTGGAAACAAAACTTATATTAACGAAAAAAATAGAAAGCATTTAAGCAATCAACATTATTTTAAAAGTAATTCTGAAATGTCAGAACTATTTGCAGATTTACCAGAAGCATTAGAAAATAATTATAATTTTCCACTAAGATGTAATTTTAGACCTTTATTTTCAAATCCTATTTTACCAAATATAAGTTCTGAAGAAGGGGGAAATGCCGATGATCTTTTGAAGAAAGACTCATTAAGTGGTTTAAAAATTAAATTTAATAAAATTTTTGGAATTAAGGAAAATGAATTAGATAATGATAAAAACTACTTAGACTATAAGGATAGACTGAATCACGAATTATCAATAATAATTGAAATGAAATACTCAAGTTATTTTCTTATTGTTTCTGATTATATTAAATGGGCAAAAAACAACGATATTCCAGTTGGACCAGGTAGAGGTTCCGGTGCAGGTTCACTAGTTGCATGGTGTCTCTCAATTACGGATGTTGATCCAATTAAATTTAATTTAATTTTTGAAAGGTTTTTGAATCCTGATCGTATTTCAATGCCTGATTTTGATATAGATTTTTGTGAGGAAAAAAGGGATTTAGTTTTTGAATATTTAACAAAAAAATATCAAGATAGTGTTGCTCACATAATTACATTTGGAAAATTAAAAGCAAGAATGGTTGTTAGAGATGTTGGTAGAGTGTTGGGTTTGCCTTATGGATTTGTAGATAGCATTTCTAAAATGATACCTTTTGATCCATCAAGACCTCAAACATTAACCCAATGTATTTCTGGTGAACCAAGATTACAAAAATTAATAAATGAAGATCAAAGAGTAAAAAAATTAACAGATCTTTCTTTAAAATTGGAAGGTTTAAATCGGAATGTTGCAACACATGCTGCGGGTGTTGTTATAGCAGATAAAAAGCTTACAGAGGTTGTCCCTCTGTATAAGGATGCTTCATCAGAATTGTTATTACCTTCGACACAATTTGATATGTATTCAGCAGAAAATGCAGGATTAGTAAAATTTGATTTTTTAGGTCTTAAAACACTAACTGTAATTAATAATACTCAAAAATTAGTAAAAAAAATTGATAAAAATTTTGATATTGAAAAAATTAGTTATGAAGATCAAAAGGTTTTTGAGCTCTTATCTAGTGGAAATACAGTTGGGTTATTTCAAGTTGAAAGCTCAGGTATGAGAGAGGCATTAGTTCAAATGAAACCTAACCATATAGAGGATATTATTGCTTTAGTTGCTCTTTATAGACCTGGACCAATGAGTAATATTTCAACTTATAATGACTGTAAACATGGAAGACAAACACCAGACTACTTACATCCACTTTTAGAAGATATTTTAAAACCAACGTACGGTGTAATTATTTATCAAGAACAAGTAATGCAAATTGCACAAAAGTTGTCAGGTTTTACAGCAGGTCAAGCTGATCTTTTAAGAAGAGCAATGGGAAAAAAGAAAAGAGCTGAACTAGAAAAACAAAAACAGGGTTTTATAGCAGGAGCGGTACAAAATGGGATAGCCAAAGATGTAGCTGCTGGAATTTTTTTAAAAATTGAACCTTTTGCTGAATATGGATTTAATAAAAGTCATGCAGCTGCTTATGCAATTATTTCTTATCAAACAGCATTCTTAAAAACTTATTATCCAAAGGAGTTTATTGCAGCATCAATGACTATGGATATTTCTAATCAAAATAAACTTAGTGAATTTTATGAGGAATTAAAAAGACTGAATATTAAAGTTGTAAGACCTAATATCAATGAATGTTATGCAGACTTTAGAACAGAAGGAGATAAATTTTATTATGCACTTGGTGGCATCAAAGCAGTTGGCTATGAAGCCATATCTAATGTTATAAAAGAAAGATCTGAAAACGGTAAATTTGACTCTATTAATGATTTTTTGAAAAGAGTTAATCCAAAAGATATGAATAAATTACAATTGGAAGGATTGGTTAAAGCAGGAGCATTTGATAATTTAAATAATAATCGTCAGTCACTTTTTAACTCAATTCCAAACTTTATTCTGAAAACCAAAAATATATTTGATAACAAATCAGCAAATCAAATAGATTTATTTTCAGAGGATGAAAGTTTACAAAATGATATAACTCATGATATTGAAGATTGGAATTTTGAAGAACGATTATCAAAAGAGTTTGAAGCCGTTGGATTTTTTATTTCAAATCACCCTCTAAATCAATTTACTGAAATTTTTGATGATTATAAAATTAAAGATTATTCAAATTTTAATTCCAATGATGAAATTAAAGATGCAAATATTGCTGCAACTTTATTAAAACTTCAAGAAAGGAAAACTGCAAAGGGAAACGCATATGCTGTTTTAAAATTAACTGATCTAAATAGTGTTTTTGAATTGTTTATATTTTCTGACATCTTAGAATTAAATCGTGAGATTTTAAAAGAAGGTAATTCCTTAATATTAACTCTTATTAAAAATATTTCTAATGATGAAAATAGATTTAAACGTATCAATGTACAAAAAATTGGATCTTTAAAAGAACTTTATAATAGCCCTATTAATGAAGTTTCTTTTGATGTTAAATCTCATATTGAAGTTGATGAAATCTCAAAAATATTAAAGGAAGATGGCAAAACGATTGTTAACATTAATATGACCATTAATGAAAAAACATTAAAATTTAAGCTCAAAAACTTAAGAAATTTAGATAGAAAATCACTATATCTTCTTAGAAAAGAGGATATTTCAAGCACTATTAACTAAAAAAGCCTTGTTTTATTATCATAATCTTAGTAAATACATCCACAATTAAATTAACACGCACACAGTTGTTGGTTTTATACCTCCGGTCCTTAATTGGAAATTACTGTGGTGGCTTAACCGGGAATAAATATGAAAATACCAGAAATAACAATACAGCAATTATTAGAAGCAGGCGTTCATCTAGGTCATAAAACTTTAAGATGGAACCCAAAAATGAAAAAATACATTTTTGGAAAAAGAGACTCAATTCACATTATAGATTTAACACAGACTTTAGAGTTAACAAAAGTAGCTCTCGAAAAAGTCTATAATATTATTGCAAATAATGGCAAAATTTTATTTGTATCAACTAAAAAACAAGCATCAGAGGCTATTGCTGAAGTTGCAAAAGAAACAGATCAATACTTTGTAAATTACAGATGGCTAGGTGGTATGCTTACTAACTGGGGAACAATCTCTGGCTCTATAAAGAAGATGAAGAAATATGAGACTGCCTTAGCAGCTGAAAATAGAGGTTTCACTAAAAAAGAACTTTTAAAGATGAGTGTTAAAAAAGATAAACTTGAAAGATCTTTGGGAGGTATAGCAGAAATGAAAAAAACTCCTGATTTAGTATTTATTATTGATACGAATTATGAGTCTTTAGCAATAGCAGAATCTGTAAAACTAGGAATTCCAATAATTGCAATTTTAGATAGCAATTCAAATCCTGATAATATTGATTATCCTATTCCAGGCAATGATGACGCAAGACGAGCAATAGATCTTTATTGCAACTTAATTAAAGAGACAATTAATTATGCAAAAAGTTCAATTCCTTCTTCAGCACCAATAACTGAAAACTCTAATAATGATAAAAAGGATATTCAAGTTAAAACAGTTCAAGAATTAGATAGAGAAAAATTAGAAAAAAAATTTTCTACAGAAGATAAGGAGAAATTAAATTAAAATGAGCGATATAGAAAAAGTAAAAAAACTTAGAGAAGTTACTGGTGCTGGTTTTAAAGATTGTAATCTTGCTATTAAAGAGTCAGGTGGTGATATAGATAAAGCAACAGAGATACTAAGAGTAAAAGGAATTTCTAAAGCTTCAAAAAAAATGTCTAGAGACGCTAAAGAAGGTGTTGTAGCAGTCAGTGGAGATGAAAATAAAACATCTGTTGTAGAGGTAAATTGTGAAACAGATTTTGTTGCAAAAAATGAGGATTTTACAAACTTTGTTAAAGAATTAAGTGAATTAAATAACGAAAAAAACTCAAATATTGATGATTTAAAAATTTCAAAAATGTCAAATGGTGAGACAGTTGAAGATAATATTGTTGCTTTAATTGCAAAGATAGGTGAAAAAATTACAATAGGAAAAACAAAAACTATTGAAAATTCTGGATCATTAAACAATCATTATTTACATACAGTCGTAAAAGATAATATTGCAAAATTAGCAGTTGTTGTATCTTTAGAGACTCAAGATAAATCAGAAACAGTTAAAACTTTTGCAAAACAATTATCTATGCATATTGCTGCTTCAAATCCTTTAGCTTTAGAATCTAATTTAATTGATCAATCAATAATTGATAAAGAACAAGAACTTGTAACGGAAGAATTAAAAAACTCAGGCAAACCTGATGATATTGCAAAAAAAATTAGCATGGGTAAAATGAACAAATTTAAGGAAGAAAATGCACTATTGTCTCAAGCTTGGGTAATGGAGCCAAAAAAGAAAGTAGAAGATGTTTTGAAAGAACTTTCAATTGCTGACTTAAAAGTAAAAGAGTTTTATAGAATAAAGATTGGAGAATAAATGTTTGATGAAAAATCATACAGCCTTAAAATGGATAAAGCCATTGAGGTTTTCTCAAAAGAATTAACATCTTTAAGAACAGGTAGAGCTAATGCTGCAATGTTAGACTTAGTTAAAGTTGATGTTTATGGACAACAAATGCCAATCAATCAAGTTGGAAGTATAACAACACCTGAACCAAGGATGATAAATATTCAAGTATGGGATGCTAATAACGTATCGCTTGTTGACGCCGCAATACAAAAATCAGATTTAGGATTAAATCCTCAAATAGATGGTCAATTGATTAGACTACCAGTACCTGAGCTTAATGAAGAGAGAAGAACAGAATTAAAAAAACTTATAAAATCAATTGGAGAAAAATGTAAAGTTTCCATTAGAAACATTAGAAGAGAAGCTAACGAAGAATTGAAAAAACTTTTAAAATCAAAAGAAATTGGAGAAGATGAAGAAAAATCATCTGAAAAAAATGTTCAAACAATAACAGATGAACATATTAAAACTGTAGATGAAAAGGTTTCTTTAAAAGAAAAAGAAATAATGACAATATAAAATGAACCCTATAAATCACGTGGCCATTATTATGGATGGTAATGGGAGATGGGGCCTTAAACAAAAAAAATCAAGAAACGCTGGACATAAAGCTGGTTTAAAATCAGTTGAACGTATTATTAAAAAATCTATAGAATATAATATAAAGTTTTTAACATTATTTGCTTTTTCTACCGAAAATTGGAAAAGACCAAAAAAAGAAATAGATTATTTATTCAATTTATTAGAAAGTTTTTTAATTAGTAGAATTGATGAATTTGATAAACAAGATATTAAATTTAAAGTTATTGGTAAAAAAAATTTTTCTAAAAAATTGAATTTATTATTAAATTCAGCAGAAAAAAAGACTTCCAAAAATTCAAAAATCCAAATTAATCTCGCATTAAATTATGGTTCTAAATTTGAGTTAGTAAATGCATTTAAGAAAATTATAAAAAATAATATCAATATCGACGAAAAAAATATTGAAAAATTTCTATATACCAAAAATATACCCAACCCAGATATATTAATTAGAACTGGTAACACAAAAAGATTAAGTAATTTTTTATTATGGCAAATTGCTTACTCAGAAATTTTCTTTGAAAAAAAATTATGGCCAGATTTTAATGAAACAGATTATTCAAAAATAATTAATAAATTTAAAAAAGTGAAAAGAAATTACGGAAACATATGATTAAAAATGAATTTATAATAAGACTTTTTAGCGCCCTTATAATGGCTCCAATAGTACTTTTTATAATAATTGAAGGTTCCATTTTATTCAATTTTTTTATTTTTATATGTTTTGTCATAACCGCATATGAATGGCTACAAATGTCAAAATTTAATAACCAAAAAATAATTGGTTTATTTTTTATAATAATTTCATTTTACACAATATTTAAAATTAGAAATGATTTTAACCAAGATTATTTTCATATTTTGTTAATAGCAATAATATGTGTCTCAACAGATACCGGTGGTTATATTTTTGGGAAACTATTAAAAGGACCAAAATTAACTAAATTGAGTCCAAATAAAACATATGCCGGAGTGATTGGAAGTTTTCTGTTATCAATTATTACTACCATCTTATTTTTTAAATTAACTTTAAAAATCTATAATTTTAAATTTACAGAAGAAACATTTATCTTTGTATTATTTGTATCCTTAGTAAGTCAAATAGGAGATATAATTATTTCGTATTTTAAAAGACTTTCTAAAATTAAAGATACCGGAAATATCATTCCAGGACATGGCGGGATTTTAGATAGAATTGATGGTATGATTTTTGCTTATCCTTTCTCTTATCTTGTATTTTTGAATTGGAATTTTCAATGAAAAAAAAAATTGCAATACTTGGATCAACTGGATCTATTGGAAAAACTTTATTAGACATTGTAAATAAAGATCGTAAAAACTTTGAAATTATTCTTTTAACTGCAGACACAAATTATAAGTTATTATACAAACAGGCTAAAAATTTTAATGTAAAAAATTTAATTATTACAAATCCAGTGAAATATAATTTGTTAAAAAAAATTAATAAAAAAAAAAATTTGAATATTTATAATGATTTTAAAAATTTACATAGAATATTTAAGAGTAAAATTGATTATTCAATGAGCTCAATTACAGGTATCAATGGTTTAGAGCCAACTTTAAATATAATAAGGTATTCCAAAAAGATTGCTATCGCTAATAAAGAGTCAATTATATGTGGGTGGAATTTAATTAATAAAGAATTAAAAAAAAATAAAACACAATTTATACCAGTTGATTCAGAGCATTTTTCACTCTGGTATGGTTTAAAAAATTTGAAAATAAATAATATTGAAATGATATATTTAACAGCATCTGGCGGACCATTCAGCAAAATTTCATTGAATAAATTCAAAAGTATAAAAATTAATCAAGCTTTAAAACATCCAAATTGGAAAATGGGTAAAAAAATCTCCATAGACTCAGCTACTATGATTAATAAAGTTTATGAAGTTATAGAAGCTAGAAATATATTCAAAATTAATTATAAAAAGATTAAGATTTTAATTCATCCCAAATCTTATGTTCATGCAATTTTAAAATTTGATAATGGACTAACAAAAATTATTGCACATGATACAACTATGAAAATACCAATATTTAATACTCTTTATGATAATAATAGCAAAAAATTAAAGTCAAAAATAATAGATATAAATATTCTAAATAATTTAAATTTAAAAAATATAGAATTAAAAAGATTTCCTATGGTAAATTTATTGAATTTTTTACCATCAAAACAATCTTTATTTGAAACTGTTGTTGTTTCAGCAAATGATACTTTGGTTGAATTATTTCTTAATAATGAAATTAAATTTGTCGATATACAAAAAAAATTATTTAAAATTATAAACAAAAAGAAATTTTCAAAATATAAAAAAAAGTATCCAAAAAAAATTAAAGATATAGTTGAATTAAATAATTATGTTAGATTGATAACCCTTGAAAACAGTATATAAATCATCAATTATATATGAACAATGTTAAAGTAATTTTTTTGTCGTTTGTTTTAAATGTACTATTTTTGTCTTTTGCATTTAGTGAAATAATTAAAAAGATTGAAATTAAAGGTAACAAAAGAATTTCTGATGAAACAATTTTAATGTTTTCCAAAATTGATGAAGGTCAAAATTTTAATAATTTAATATTAAATGAAATATTAAAAAATTTATATGACTCAAATTTTTTTAGTAATGTTTCAGTTAAATTTGAAAATAGTATAATTGAAATTAATGTCAAAGAGGCTCCACTTATAAAAGATATAAAGATTAGTGGTATAAAAGCTGAAAAGTTTAAAAAATTAATCAAAGAAAGTTTAATTTTGAAACCAAGAGGATCTTTTAATAATTTTTTTTTATCAGAAGAAACAAAGATTATTCAATCAAAACTCAAATCAGCTGGATTTTATTTCTCTAAAATTGATCCTTTTATAGAAATATTAAATGACAATATGATTAGTATTGATTATCGTATTGATCTTGGTGAAAAATCTAAAATTGGAAAAATTTCTTTTATTGGCGACAAAGTTTTTAAAGATAATAAACTAAGAAGTATTTTAGTTAGTGAAGAATATAAATTTTGGAAATTTATTTCGGGTAAAAAATTTTTAAATGAAGATTTGATTGAACTTGACAAAAGATTACTTAAAAATTTTTACTTAAATAAAGGATATTACAATGTTGAAATTAATGCTTCATTTGCAAAATTAATCGATAAAAATAAATTTGAGTTAATTTATAATATAAATGCAAATAAAAAAATTTATTTTGGTGAAATGAAAGTTGTCTTACCAAATGATTTTGATGAAGAAAATTATAAGAATTTAAAGAATTTATTAGTAGATCTTAAAGGTGAACCTTATTCACTCTATTCTGTTGATAAAATTTTAGATGAAATTGATTCGATTACTACAACTGAAGAATTTAAATCATCCAATGCTTTCGCCCAGCAAAATATTGTATCTGATAAATTAAATATTGATTTTGTTGTTGAGAAAAGCAAAACTTTTTTTATTGAAAAAATTAATATACTTGGAAATAATGTTACGAGAGAAAATGTAGTAAGAAACCAGTTAGAAATCGATGAAGGTGATCCTTATAATGAAATCTTAGCAAAAAAATCTGAAAATAATTTAAAAAGTTTAAACTTTTTTAAAAGTATTAAATCTACAATAGTTGATGGTAAGAATCGAAATTCTAAAGTAATAAATTATGAATTAGTTGAAAAGCCAACTGGTGAATTAACTGCTGGAGCAGGGGTGGGTACTGATGGTGGATCTTTCTTTTTTGGTGTTAAAGAAAATAATTATCTTGGAAAAGGTGTTGCTGTTGATGCTGATATTACTTTTTCAACAGACTCTGTTAAAGGAAGTTATTCAATAACTAATCCAAATTATAATAATTCAGATAGATCAGTTTATTTTAATATTAAAGCTGAAGAAACTGATAAATTAAAAGACTTTGGATATAAGACTAATAAAACAGGATTTGAAGTAGGTACTTCATTCGAATATTTAAAAGACTTTAACTTAGGATTAGCAACAAGTTCTTTTTTTGAGAATATGGAAACTGACTCAACTGCTTCTGCAAGACAAAAAAAACAAGCAGGAAATTATTTTGATTCATTTTTGAAATTTAATTTTGACTACGATAAAAGAAACCAAAAGTTTAAAACATCAGATGGTTTTAGGTCAAATTATAGTATTAACTTTCCTATTATTAGTGAAACGAATACTTTTACAAATAGATATAATTATAAAGTATTTAATGAATTTTATGAAAATAATATAACTTCTTTTTCTGTATCTTTGGCGGGTGCCAATTCTGTTACAGATGATGATGTTAAGCTATCAGAAAGACTTTTTATTCCTTCTAGACGTTTAAGAGGTTTTGAAGCTGGTAAGATAGGTCCAAAGGATGGTGATGATTTTATAGGTGGTAACTATAGTGCTACATTTAATGCTCAATCAAATATACCAAGAATTTTTCAAAATTTTCAGAATTTAGATGCTATTATGTTTTTTGATGCTGGTAGCCTTTGGGGTGTAGACTATGACTCATCTCTTGATGATGGAGGTAAATTAAGAAGTTCAATTGGCGTTGGAGTTGATTGGTTTACAGTTATTGGTCCTTTAAATTTTACTCTTTCTGAGGTTATAACAAAAGAGGATAATGATATTACAGAAAGTTTTAGATTTAATCTAGGAACAACATTTTAATGAAATTTATAAATAATTTTTTTTTTATTTCTATATTTTTTTTTTTAAATATAGCTCAAGCTTATAGTAGTGAACCCATAGCATATATTGATATGGATTTTATTATAAAGAATTCTGAAATAGGAAAAAAAACTTTAAATTCTATAAATAATTTAAATGAAAAAAATTTAAATGAACTTAAAAATAACGAAAAAATATTAAAAGATCTTGAAAACGATATTATCAGCAAAAAAAATATAATTTCCAAAGAAGAATTTGATAAAGAGGTTTTATTTTTCAAAGAAAAAGCAAATAAATTTAAAGAAGATCAATCTAAAATGGTTGAAGATTTTAATAATTATAAAAAAAAAGAATTTGATGGTATTATAAGCAAGATCAGTCCAATCATAAATGCTTATATGGAAAAAAAATCGGTCAAAATTTTGCTAGATTCTAAAAATATATTAATTGGCAGATCTAACTTGAACTTAACAAACGAAGTAATAAAAGAAATAAATGAAAAAATTAAATAACTATGCTTAAATTGAATAAACAAGATATCGTAAATTTATTACCTCATAGAGAACCAATGCTTCTAATAGATGAATTATCAGACATAAAAAAATTATCATCTGCAACAGCTGTTGTAAAAGTTAGAAAAGATAGTTTTTTTGTTCAAGGCCATTTTCCAGATAATCCAGTAATGCCGGGTGTGCTAATTGTTGAGTCTTTTGGGCAAGCTGCTGCAGCATTAACTGCTCATGGACTAGATAAAACTACATATGAAAATAAATTAGTTTTTTTGATGGGTGTTGAAAAAGCAAGATTTCGAAATCCTGTGATACCTGATTGTGATTTAATTTTAAAAATTGAGGCAATTAGATCTCATGGTAGAGTATGGAAATATAAAGGTGAAGCTTTTGTAGAGGATAAAAAAATGGCAGATGCAATATGGTCTGCAACTATTGTTGACAAGAAATAAATAGCAATAATTATTGATAACTTATTTTAAAATGCTTTGGTAAAAGCATTTATGCCAAACGCATTCTTTAAAAATCATGGCCCACTTAAGATTTGTGATATATTACAAACTCTTAATCTTAAATCTGATGAAAAATATTCAAATGTCAATGTTAATGATATTAAAGATTTAATTACATCAAATAAAAATGATATTACTTTTTTTCACTCAAACAAATACAAAGAATTAGCAAATAATACTAAGGCTTCATTTTGTATTACTAATGAAAATTTAAAAGAAATATTACCAGATACTTGTACACCTGTAATTGTAAAAAATGTTCTATTAGCTACTTCAACCATTACAGCAAAATTTTATCCAAGTGCGATTAATGATAACTTTGATAGTACTGCTAACTTTATTGACAAAACTATTTACAAAGACAAAGTTAAATTTGGACACAATGTATTAATCGGCGATAATGTTTCAATAGGCTCTAATTGCATGATTGGACATAATACCGTAATTGAAAGAAATGTTTCTATTGGTGATTATTGCACTATTGGTTCAAATTCTGTCATCAGAAATACATTAATTGGCAATGATGTAAAAATTCTTGATAATTGTGTTGTTGGAAAACATGGATTTGGATTTTTTCCTGATAAAAAAACTAATGTGAGGTATCCACACATTGGAATTGTTATTATAGAAAATCATTGTGAAATAGGATGTGGATCAACAATTGATAGAGGATCAATGTCTAATACTATAATTGGGAGAAATACTTACTTAGATAATCAAATACATATAGCCCATAATGTTAAAATTGGTGAAAATTGTATAATAGCAGGACAAGTTGGAATAGCTGGAAGTACTATTTTAGGTAAAAATATTAAAATTGGTGGACAAGCCGGGATATCAGGACATTTAAAAATAGGTGACAATGTTGATATAGCAGGAGGCAGTGGTGTTATAAGAGATATTCCAGATAATTCAAAAGTAATGGGGTATCCAGCCAAAAATATTAGAGACTTTTTGAAAGAAAACAAATGATACATAAAACTGCCATTATAGATCCTAGTGCAAAAGTTCCTGAAAATATTAAAATTGGTGCATACTGTGTGATAGGATCAAATGTAGAAATTGGAGAAGGTAATGAAATTCAATCACATGTTAGTATAACTGGCAATACTAAAATAGGAAAAAATAATAAAATATATCCATTTGCATCACTAGGTAACGATCCTCAAGATCTCAAATTTAGTGGCGAACAAACAAATCTTATAATTGGAGATAATAATAAAATTAGAGAATATGTTACAATTAATCCTGGAACCAAAGGTGGAGGAGGGTTAACAAAAGTTGGAAATAATTGCTTATTTATGGTTTCATCTCATATAGCTCATGATTGTAATGTTGGTAATAATGTTATTTTAGCTAACAACGTTCCTTTGGGAGGACATGCTAATATAGAGGATAATGTTATAATTGGAGGTAATTCAGCAGTACAACAATTTACAAGAGTTGGAAGATCAGCAATGATAGGTGGAATGTGTGGCGTTGTAAGAGATATAATTCCATATGGAATAGCCCATGGAAATAGAAGTGTGCTTCAAGGATTAAATTTAATTGGTCTTAGAAGAAAAAATATATCAAATAAAGAAATAATCACTTTAAGTAACGCTTATAAAGAAATTTTTAAAAATGAAAATTTAACTGAAAATTTGAATAATTTAAATCAAGATTATAAAAAAAATGAATTAGTTTTAGAGGTTATTAATTTTTTAGAGAAAGACAAAAAAAGACCAATTTGTACACCTTTTTCAAAATAAGATGATAGGATTATTTTTAGGCGATACTGATTTCTCAGAAATTGTTCTTAAAAAAATTAAAAAATTAAAAAAGAAATATTTTATAATTGATTTTTCAAAAGATAATATATTTAAGAAAGACGTTAATTCACATAGAATAAGTATCGGCAAATTTGGAAATATAATAAATTTAATTAAAGAAAAAAATTCTAATAAAGTTTTATTTGCTGGAAAAATTGCTAAACCAAAATTTTCATCACTAAGATTAGATTTAAAAGGAATTTATTATATGCCCAGCGTAATTAAAGCATCAAAATTAGGTGATGCTGCTATTATAAAATCAATAATAAAAATTTTAGATAATGAGGGTATTAAAGTTATAAGTTCAATTTATTTTAATAAAGAATTGGCGCTTAAAGCTGGAAATTATTCTAAATTAAAACCTAATATAAATGAACTTAATTCAATTAAAAAAGGTGTTGTATATTTTAAGAAATTGAAAAGCTTAGATCATGTACAAGCAATTATTGTTAAAAATAATAGTATTTTAGCTACTGAAGGTAAGCAGGGTACAAAGAAAATGCTCTCAAAATTAAATAAAAATTCAAATGGTATTTTAATTAAACTACCTAAACCCAAACAAGATCTTAGAATGGATCTTCCTACCATTGGAATTAATACTTTAAAAGATTGTAAAAAATTTGGTTTAAAAGGAATAGTTTTAAAATCTAAGCAAAATATTTTTTTAGATAAGGATAAATGTATAAATTTTGCTAATAAAAATAAGATTTTTATAAAGATCATATGAAAAAGATTTTTGTATTAACTGGCGAACCTTCAGGAGACAAATTAGCATCTACAATTATTTCAAAATTAAAATCACAAAATGCTGATATCGAATATTTATCAGTAGGAGGAACACATCTTGGTAAATTAGGTATAAAATCAATATTTAATTTAAAGGATATTACCTACCTAGGTTTTACAAGTGTTTTATTTAATATTTTTAAAATTAGAGCAAAAATCAATAAGACTGTTGACGAGATTATAAAATTTAATCCAGATATATTATTTAGTGTAGATAGTCCTGATTTTACTTTGAGAGTTTCTGAAAGAGTTAAAAAGTTAAATAATAAGATAAAAACTGTTCATTATGTTGCTCCACAAGTTTGGGTTTGGCGAAAAAACAGGGTTAAAAAAATTAAATCATTCATTGACCATATACTTTTACTGTTTAGCTTTGAAAAAAAATATTTTGAAAAAGAAAATATTAAAAATACTTTTGTTGGTCATCCATTAATTGAAAAAAATAAGAATGTAAAAACTGTTTTAAATAATGTTATCTCTAAAGAAAAAAAAATTATATCAGTTTTTCCAGGTAGCCGCTCATCTGAAACCAAAGTTCTTTTACCAATTCTTTTAGATTTTATTAAACTTATGAATAATAAAAAACATGACTACAAATATTTTTTTCATGCAACAGATGAAAATAAAGAATTCATAATAAATAATATTAAAAAAACTAACTTTACTAATATTGATGTTGTATCTGATGAAATTATAAAGTCACAAGTTTTATCAAATTCAATTTTTGCTGTTTCTAAATCAGGAACTGTTTCTCTTCAAATATCTAATTTAAATATACCATCAATAATAATTTATAAATTAAGCTTTATAAATTTTATGATTTTTAAGTTATTAGTTAATGTTAAGTTTGCAAACATCATCAATATTATTAATGATAAAGAAATTATTCCTGAATTATTACAAAAAGAATGTAATGCTGAAGAAATTTGTAGAACTGTTATTTATTTTTTAAGAAATCCAGATCTTATTCAAAAGCAATTAGATGTTTGTAATAAAACTCTAGAAGGTATTAGATCTAATACTTCATCTTCAGGTGAAGCTGCTACAGTATTAAATAATTATCTGACTATTTAATCTTTTTTGAACTTCTTCTTTACCTAATGAAATTATAATATCGTATAAACCTGGTCCAAATTTTGATCCTGTCAATGCAACTCTTAAAGGTTGACCCACTCCTTTAAAATTTGTTTCATGTGATTTAATTAATTCTTTTACTACAGGTTCTAATGTTTCTTTCTTAAATTGATCTATTGCTAAAATTTTATTTTTGAATTCTGTTATTATTATTTTAGCTTTTTCATCTATTAATTTTAAATCTTCATCATTAAATTTAATTTCATCATGAATTATAAATTTTGCATTATTGTATATATCCTCTAGTGTTTTTGCTTTATTTTTAAGAAAGGACAATGATGGTTTAATCTTTGCCTCTTTTTCAGATTTAATTTTTTCTTTGTATTTTTCACAATAACTAACAAGTTGTTGATATAATTCGTTTTCATCGATTGATTTTATATAATGTTCATTCATTGATAAAATTCTACTCATATCTAGTTTTGATGGAGATTTACCTATTCCCTCTAAATTAAATAATTTGATACTTTCTTCTAATGTAAAAATTTCTTTATCTTCGTAAGACCACCCAAGTCTTAGTAAATAATTTCTTAATGCTTCAGGCATAATACCAATTTTAGAATAGTCATCTAAAGTTGAAGCATTATCTCTTTTTGATAGCTTTTTTCCTTCTATAGTATGAATTAGTGGAATGTGAGCAAATGCTGGCAAATTCCAATTCATTGCTAAATAGATTTGAATTTGTTTAAAGGTATTTATTTTATGGTCATCACCTCTAATAATATGTGTCATTCCCATCTGATGATCATCAACAGTTGCTGACAAATTATAAGTTGGAGTGCCATCGTTTCTTAAAATTATAAAATCTTCAATAGTACTGTTATCTATCTCAACATCTCCTTGAACTAAATCTTTAAGAATTGAAGTACCTTCAATTTTACTTTTAAATCTTATTACTGGTTTTATATCTTTTGGTGCTTCTGACTCTGGAATATCTCTCCATTTCCTATTATAAATATAAGGAAGTTTTTTTTGTCTAGCTCTTTTCTTTTGTTCTTCAATTTCTTCACTTGAGCAATAGCATCTATAAGCATTACCATTTTTAAGTAGCTCATTTGCTACTTTTGCATGATCATTAATTTTAGTTGATTGAATATATTCTTCACCATCATGTTCTACACCTATCCATTTTAAAGATTTGATAATTTGATCTTTATGTTCATCTTTAGATCTTTCCTTATCTGTATCTTCGATTCTTAAATGAAAAGTACCTTTATGATTTTTTGAATAAAGCCAATTAAATAAGGCTGTTCTTACACCACCAATATGAAGAGCTCCAGTAGGTGAGGGAGCAAATCGTGTTGCTACTTTTGACATCAATGATGTTTAGACTATTTTTTTAAAAGTTTCTATATAAAGATACCAATACTCCTTGAACTTTAACTCTATCAGGTCCAAAAATCTTAGTTTCATAGTTTCTATTAGCACTTTCAAGTGCAACTACTTTACCTTTTTTACGAATTCTTTTAAGCATAGCTTCATGTTCATCTATTAAAGCTACAACAATTTTTCCATTATCTGCGGTATCAGTTCTTTTAATAATAACAGTATCACCCTCATTAATACCGGCTTCAATCATTGAGTCACCTTGAACTTTTAGGCCGAAATAGTCACCATTTTTTTCTAAATTGTTCGGCAATGGAATTCTAGACACCTCATTTTGGATTGCTTCTACTGGTGTACCAGCAGCTATTTTACCAAGAACAGGAACTTCTATTTCATCAGAGTTTATATTTACTTCATCTAAGCCACCTTTAATAACACTTGGTGAAAAACTATTATAAATATCATTTGCTGAGGCAGTCTCAGGCAATTTAATTACCTCTAATGCTCTAGCTTTATGTGCTAATCTTTTAATAAATCCTCTTTCTTCTAAAGCACTTATTAATCTATGAATACCTGATTTAGATTTTAGATTGAGTGATTGCTTCATCTCTTCATAAGAAGGTGAAACACCAGAGCTTCTCAACTTCTTGTTGATAAATAAAAGCAGGTTTTTTTGTTTTTTAGTTAGCATAAGAACAAATATCGTACAAATAATGTTCTATAAAAGTTCTTTTGATTTAACAATACTAAAAATGCCAATAAAATAGGGGTTTATTTAACTATAAAACTGAAAATATAGAGTTTTTTTCTAAATTTTTCAAAAGTGATTCACCAATTAAAAAAGTATTGATGGATGTTTTGTTTTTTAAATTTAATAACTCCTCTTTAGTTTTTATTCCACTCTCAGAAATTAAAGGACCTTCATGATTAATTAGCACATTATAAATATCATAGGTTGTATTAATATCTGTTTTTAAAGTTTTTAAATTTCTATTAT
Organism: Candidatus Pelagibacter sp. HTCC7211; assembly: GCF_000155895.1. Taxonomy (NCBI): domain Bacteria; kingdom Pseudomonadati; phylum Pseudomonadota; class Alphaproteobacteria; order Candidatus Pelagibacterales; family Candidatus Pelagibacteraceae; genus Candidatus Pelagibacter; species Candidatus Pelagibacter sp. HTCC7211. Next base: position 1,035,048 of record NZ_DS995298.1, on the reverse strand, counting down.
TTATTCCAATTAAAGCTTCCTTAAAATTTAAAGCTTTTTTAGCCTCATCAACAGTATGAACTTCTACAATAACTGACATGTTAAGTTTTAAGGCTTCTTCATATAATTGGTTCGCTAAATTTTCAGAGACACCAGCTAAAATAATCAAGATTGCATCAGCACCATAACTTTTTGCTAAAGGTATTTGAAAAGTATCTATAAAAAAATCTTTACATAATATTGGTAAGTTAATTTTTTCTTTTATTTTACTAATGTGAATTATATTTCCTAAGAAAAAATCTTCCTCTGTTAAAACAGATAGGCAAGTTGCTTTGTTATTCTTATAAATATTGGCTATTTCTACAGGATTATAATCATCGATAATTATGCCTGCAGATGGACTAGCTTTCTTTATTTCTGCAATAATGGATGTTTTATTATTAGAGATATTATTTTGAATTTTTTCTTTAAAATTTACAAAACTATTATTTACATTAATAATATCATTAAGTTGGTTCAAATTAATAGACTTTTTAAGATGGTCTATTTTTTCAATTTTTTTCTTAATTATTTTTTCAAGTATATTTTCAGACATTTTGTAGTTTTTTTAAATGCAGATAGGGTTTTCCTGATAAAATAAATTCTCTACTATGATTATATGCATCTGAAAATTCTGAAAATTTTTCATTAACAATTAAACCTGCTGCTGCATTTAAGCAAACAGCTTTAGAAAAATCATTGTCTTTACCTTTAAAAATTTCTATCATTTTATTTGCATTATAGTTAGCATCATCTCCAACAAGATTTTCAAATTTCTCAGCATTAATATTTAATAATTTTGGATCGATAGTAATTTCAGATATTTCACCATCTTTTAATTGCATGACATTAGTTTTAGCGTAAGGAGATATTTCATCCAATCCATCTTCACTATTTACAATCCAGGCAAATTTAATATTTAATTTTTTAAGTCCTTCAGCAAATATATTTAATAGACTTTTGTCAAATACCCCTACAACTTGTTTATTAACTAATGCTGGATTGCTTAGAGGTCCAATCATATTAAATATCGTTCTTTTACCAATTTTTTTTCTCACTGGACCAACAAACCTCATAGCATTATGATAATTTGGAGCAAACATAAAACCAAAATTATTATTATTAATTTCTTTTTCTATATCATTTGGCTCAAGATCTATTTTTATTTTTAGCGCTTCCAGAACATCACCTGATCCACATTTTGACGAAACAGCTTTATTACCATGTTTTGCTACTTTAGTACCCATACTTGCTAAAAGTAGTGCCGAAGCAGTAGAAATATTCAATGTATTCATTCCATCACCACCTGTTCCACAAGTGTCAACACAACCTTCAACATTTACTCTTTTTGACTTTTCTCTAAGTACATATACACCACCAGCTATTTCATCTGAAACCTCTCCCTTAGATGAAAGCAAGGTTAAAAAATTATATATTTGATCTTCCGATGCTTCACCTGTCATTAAAATTTCAAATGCAGATTTACTTTCATCAAATGATAGATTTTGTTTATTTCTAAGTTTTTCTAAATATTGATCCATTATTTTTTTTAATAATTTAAAAAATTTTTTAATATTTTAATTCCTAATTTAGTTTTAATACTTTCAGGATGAAATTGTACACCATGAATATTAAATTTTTTATGTTGAACACCCATAATTAATCCATCAGTTGTCTCAGCTGTTATTTCCAGGTCACTAGAAAGCGATTTTTTATCGATTATGAGACTGTGATATCGTGTTGCCTCAAAGGTAATTGGTAGATTTTTTAAAATTCCAATTTTTTTAGATTTAATTTTACTTGTCTTTCCATGCATAAGTTTTTTAGCTTGAATAATTTTTGAGCCAAATACTTGTCCTATGATTTGATGGCCAAGACAAACTCCAAGAAAAGGAATATCTTTGTGAAGATTCTTTAATATATCTAAACAATTTCCTGACTGATTTGGATTTCCTGGTCCTGGAGAAATTACAATTTTATTATATCTTTTATTGATAATATCTTTCGAAGTTATTTTGTCATTTCTGACAACATCAACTTTTGTATTCAAAGATGATAGGTAGTGATAAAGATTAAATGTAAAACTATCATAGTTATCAATTAATAATATTTTCATTATCTTAAAGCGTTGATTAAAGCTTTAGCTTTATTAACAGTTTCCTCGTATTCATTAATTGGTTTACTATCTGCAACAATACCTGCGCCTGCTTGAACATAAAATTTGTTATTTTTAGCAACAGCTGTTCTTAAAGCTATACAAGTATCAAATTCTCCATTTGCTGAAAAATATCCAATACCTCCAGCGTAAACTTTTCTTTTAGTTGTTTCTAATTCATCTATAATTTCCATAGCTCTAATTTTGGGTGCTCCCGATACAGTTCCTGCTGGAAAACCAGCTAATAATGATTTAAATCTTGAAAATTTTTTATTGTATTCACCTATTACGTTAGAAACTATATGCATTACATGTGAATATCTCTCAATAATGAAACTTTCTGTAACTTTTACTGAATTAATTTTTGATACTTTTCCAGCATCATTTCTTCCTAAATCTAAAAGCATCAAATGTTCAGACAATTCTTTTTTATCTTTAAGTAAATCTTTTTCAAAAAAGTTATCTTCTTTAATAGTTTTACCTCTAGGTCTTGTTCCTGCAATAGGTCTAACAGTAATTTTGTTATCTCTTAATCTGACCAATATTTCTGGACTAGCTCCTATTATTTGAAAATCACTAAAATTAAAAAAAAACATAAAAGGGGAAGGATTAGTAAGTCTTAATTTTTTGTATATATCTAAAGGTTTTTTAGTTAGTTTTGCTTCAAATCTTTGACTTAATACTACTTGAAAAATATCTCCTAACTTAATGTACTCTTTGGCTTTATTCACCATTTTCAGAAATTTATTTTTTGATGTATTAGATTTTACTTTGATATCTTTCAAAACATTATTTTCTAATGTTTTCAAATTTCTAATTGAAGATTGAATATTTAGTTTAAATAGTTCAAATTTAATATCATCAAACTTTTTTTGATAATTGTTAATTTTTTCGTCACTAAAAATATTTATTATAAAAAAGATTTCTTTTTTCAAATTATCATGAATTATTAGTGTTCTTGGTCTCAACAATCTAACATCTGGTAGATTAAGATCATTTTTACATTTGTTAGGAATTTTTTCAATATACCTAATAGAGTCGTAAGAAAAATACCCTGATATTAATGAACATATATTTGGTAATTTTTTTGGAGTTTCAAATTTAAATTCTTCAATAATTTTCTCAATCAGTTTGTTAGGTTTTTCTCTTAATCTGATCTTTTTTTTATTTTTAATTAGATATGAATTATTATTATTAAACTCCCAAATTTTATCAGGGTTTTTACCAAATATAGTGTATCTACCCTTAATTTTACCTTTTTCAACAGACTCAAAAATAAAGCTATTTTTTTCAGTTAAAAAATTATCAATAAGATTAAAAACTTCATCATCATTTTGAACTTTTTTTGAACTGTATATGATTTGATTTTTTTTGCTTCTGTGTCGAAACTTAAAATCTTTGAAGCTTCGATTTATTATCATTTGAAATAGTTTTTAACTCTATTAATTGTTTTTTGATTTAACTGTACTTTATATTTGTCATTAAGTAACTGATCGTATGATTTTAGTATAGCCATTCTATTGTTAGTATACTGATTACTTATAAATTTTAGATAATTTTCATCAGTTTTGCTAAATGAATTTTTAGAAGATCCAGTTATTTTTACTAAATAAATCTTATTATCTTTGTCATTAACGAGAGTGAAAGAACTTTCAGGTAATGAATAAAGTATTTTAACTGAATTTCCTTCAAAAACATCATGATCATTAATTGAGTTAATCGTTAAGTATTGAGTATTATAGCTAGCCATTTCTTTAAACTTATTATCATTAAATTCTTTTTTTTGAATTTCTTCTAAGATGCTTCTATTAAAGTCAAACTTACTTTTTTGATAAACTAATTGTCGTATTTCTTCATTTATATTTTGATCTGTTAAATCTGGATCACGATCATATTTATTAGTGATTGTATATAACAAGAAATTATCTCCATTTTCAATTATATCTAGTTCAGATGATCTTTTAGAATAGATCATATCTTCATTTAATTTTTTTGTTGTTGAAGGAGCGTATTCTTTAATTTCTAAAACATTAGCATTAATATTTTCTATAATTGCTTCAAAAGTAACACCTTGAGATATTTTATTTTCAATTTTATCTATTTCATCAAAGAAATCTTGATTAAATTCCTCTAAGCCAATTAAAATCTGTGGATTTAATGTTACATATTTAAAATCAATAAATTCCCTTTTTAACAAATCTTTATTTTCTTTTAAAAAATTTTCTATTTCTGAATTAGTTAAATCTTCTTTATTTTTATATAAGTTTTCCATCGGAAAATATTCAAGACTTAAGGATTTATTTTCTTCTTCAAACTTTTTAACAAGTAAAAATTCTGGAGTAATAGTTCCAGCACCTATAAAATCAAAAAGATGTTTTTGAAGCTCTTTGTTTTTTAATTGCAACTCATACATTGGAGCTGACATATTATTTGTTAATAAAAATTTTTCATATTTTGTTCTTTGAAAAACATTATTTTCATCAAAAAAATTTTTATTTTCTTTTATCTTCTTTAAAACTGTTAATTCTGTAATTGATAAATCTAATTCTTCTATTTCCAAACTTATCAATGTAGTTGAAATAAGACCTGATAATAATTCTTCAATTATATTATTGTCTATATTTTCTCTAATAGCTTGTTGTGAAATTCTACTTTCATTAAGATAATTCATAAAATCTTGAGTAGTTACATTTTTTTTATTTATCTTTGCTATATTATTTTGATTATTGGTACTAAATCCGCCTCCAAAACCACCAAACCCAAATGCAATTATAATTACACCAATTAAGATTAATCCACCTAATTTTTTTCCACCAAAATTTTTCAAAGTTTTAAGCATTTTCATTAATTCATTGATATGTAAAAAACAAATCTATAGATTAAAAATTCAATTATGACAAATAAATATATGTATTTTATTGCAAATTGGAAAATGTTTGGAGATTTAAGAACTCTAAATTCACTTGATAAAGTCATAAAATTTTCAAAAATTAATAAAAGAAAATCTAAATTAATTTATTGTCCTCCAAATACACTTATTAGACCTATGTCAAAAAGATTGCAAAAAACGAAAATAGAAGTTGGCGCACAAAATTGTCATGTTAGTGATAGCTACGGTGCATTTACAGGAAGTGTGAATTCAAAAATGTTAAAAAATGTTGGGGCTAAATATATTATTTTGGGTCATTCCGAAAATAGACAAGAGGGTGAAAGCGATAAATTAATTAATTTAAAGATTAGAAGTGCAATTAAATCAGGATTAAAAATAATTTTTTGTATTGGTGAAACTTTGAAAGAAAAAAGGAATAAAAGAACAAATCAAGTTCTATCAAATCAAATTAATAAAGGACTTAAATCAATTAGAAATAAGTCTGATATAATTGTTGCCTATGAACCATTTTGGTCGATAGGAACTGGAATAATTCCAAAGTCTAAAGATCTAATTAAATCAGTAAATTTTATTAAAAATAAATTTGGTTCAAAACCTCCAAAAATTTTATATGGTGGTTCTGTAAATAACCAAAATATTTCACAATTAAAAAATATCAGTGGCATTGATGGTTTTTTGATTGGTGGAGCTTCACAAGATCCAAAAAAATTTATTGATATAATTAAAAAAACGTATAATTAACGCCCATGGAAAATATATTGCTCGTAATTAACATCGTACTTGCTCTGATTTTGGTTTCTTTAATTTTGTTACAAAAATCAGAAGGTGGTGCCTTAGGTATAGGCGTTTCACAAGAAAATTTTATGTTATCAAGATCTGCAGGTAGCTTCATGACTAAAGCTACAGCAATAGTTGCAACTTTATTTATAATTTGCAGTTTAGCATTGACTATTATTTCAAGAGCAGAATTAACACCAACTAGTTCAGTTTTAGATACTGTTGAAGAGAAGGCTGAAGATACGCCCTTAATTCCAGAAAATAATTAATTTATTCTTTTCTTTTCATTTTTTATTCGTTATAAGATAATTCCATGGCGCGATATATATTTGTCACCGGCGGCGTGGTTTCTTCCTTAGGCAAAGGTCTCTCTTCAGCATCGCTAGCATTTCTATTACAATCTAGAGGATATAAAATTAGATTAAGAAAATTGGATCCATATTTAAATGTTGATCCAGGTACCATGAGTCCATTTCAACATGGGGAAGTTTACGTAACAGATGACGGTGCAGAAACCGATTTAGATCTAGGTCATTATGAAAGATTTTCAGGGGTATCAGCTAAAAAATCAGATAATATAACAACTGGTAAAATTTATAACGATGTTCTTAAAAAAGAACGAAAGGGTGAATACTTAGGTAAAACAGTTCAGGTAATTCCTCATATTACAGATCGAATAAAACAATTTATTAAAAATGACTCTTCAAAAGAAGATTTTGTTATTTGTGAAATAGGGGGAATTGTAGGGGATATTGAAAGTTTACCATTTGTTGAAGCTATAAGACAATTTGCAAATGATGTGGGTAAAAAAAATGCATTATTTATACATCTTACATTAGTACCTTATTTAAAAGCTTCCGATGAAATTAAAACAAAACCAACTCAGCATTCTGTAAAAGAGTTAAGAAGTATAGGTATTCAACCTGATATAATAATTTGTAGATCTGAACGATCAATACCTTTAGAGCACAGAAAGAAAATTTCATTATTTTGTAATGTTGATATCAAAAATGTAATCGAGACTGTTGATGTAAGGACTATTTATGAAGCTCCGATGAGTTTTTTTAGAGAAAAATTAGATCTTCAAGTATTGAATTATTTTAAATTAAAATCAAAAAAATCAGCAAATTTAAACCCGTGGAAAAAAATTACTAAAATTATTTTACAAAATAAAAGACAAGTTAATATTGCTATTATTGGTAAATATGTTGAGCTCAAAGATGCGTATAAATCATTAGATGAAGCTTTAACTCATGGTGGAATTGAAAATAAAGTCAAAGTTAATTTAGTTAGAATAGATTCTGAAAAATTAAAAGTTTCAGAAATTAAGAAAAAACTTAAAAATATTTCAGGTATATTAATACCAGGTGGATTTGGTAAAAGAGGAACAGATGGAAAAATTGAAGCTATTAAACATTCAAGATTAAATAAAATTCCATTCCTAGGAATATGTTATGGCATGCAAATGGCAATTATTGAATTTGCAAGAAATCAATTGAATATCAAAAACGCAACTTCAAGTGAATTTGATAAGAAAGGATTACCATTAGTTGGGTTAATTAACGAATGGTCCAAAGATGGCAAAATGATTAAAGGTACCGATAAAGATCTTGGTGGGACGATGAGATTAGGTTCATATGATGCAAAACTTAAAGATAATTCTTTAATTAGAAAAATTTATAAGTCAAAAATTATTAAAGAAAGACATAGACACAGATATGAAGTGAACATTGCTTATAAAGATAAATTTGAAAAAAAAGGCATGATTTTCTCAGGTTTATCACCTGACAATAAATTACCTGAGATTATAGAGTTAAAAAACCATCCTTGGTTTATAGGAGTTCAGTTTCATCCTGAATTTAAATCTAGACCTTTATCGCCTCATCCTTTATTCTCTTCATTTATCAAGGCAGCAAAAAATCATAAATGAGTAGTATTAAAGTAAATTGTAGAAACATAGAAATTTCAAACGATAATAAAATTTGTATTATTGCGGGTCCGTGTCAGCTAGAAACGGAACAGCATGCCATGGACATGGCTGGTAAAATAAAGGAAATTACAAAAAAATTTAATTTAGGATTTATTTACAAAACTTCATTTGATAAAGCCAATAGAACTAGTTTAAAGGGTGAGCGAGGTGCAGGATTAGAAGCTTCATTACCAGTATTTGATAAAATTAAAAAAGAATTAGATGTTCCAATTTTAACAGACATTCATAACGCAGAACAATGTTCAATTTTAGCAAATCATGTTGATATATTACAGATCCCTGCATTTCTCTGCAGACAAACAGATTTATTAATTTCTGCTGCGAAAACTAATAAGATTATAAATGTAAAAAAAGGTCAGTTTCTTGCACCATGGGATATGGTTAATGTTACAAAAAAAATTTCAGACTCTGGAAATGAAAATATTTTAGTTACAGAAAGAGGTGCGAGTTTTGGCTATAACACTCTTGTATCTGACATGAGATCTTTACCGATAATGGCAAAAAATGGTTACCCAGTAATTTTTGATGCAACTCATTCGGTTCAACAACCAGGAGGACAAGGAGAGTCTTCAGGTGGCCAAAGAGAATTTGTTGAATATTTAGCAAGAGCTGCAGTTGCTGTTGGTGTTGCAGGAGTATTTATTGAAACACATCATGACCCAGATAACGCTCCATCCGATGGACCTAATATGGTTCCTTTAGATAAATTAGAAAACTTATTAAAACAATTAAATGATATCGATAATTTAATAAAAAAATAGTGAGCAAGATTTTAAAAGTAAAAGCACGTCAAGTATTTGATAGTAGAGGAAATCCAACAGTTGAAGCAGAAGTTTTTATAAAAAACAATAGTGCTTCTGCTATTTGTCCATCAGGTGCATCAACTGGTACATTTGAGGCGTTTGAAAAAAGAGATACAAATAATAAAAGATATCTTGGAAAAAGTGTTTTAACTGCTGTTAATTTAGTAAATACAAAAATTTCTAAAAAATTAAAAGGTCAAAGTATTCACAATCAAGAACGAATAGATACTTTATTAATTAATTTAGACGGAACTAGACAAAAAACAAATTTGGGTGCTAATGCGATGCTAGCTGTATCGATGGCAGTAAAAAAGCTTTCAGCAAAAGCAAAAAAACTACCCCTGTATAAAACTTTTTTTAAAAAAAATAATTACCAACTACCTTATCCTTTAATGAATATTATTAACGGTGGAGCACATGCTAACAATGGACTGAGAATACAAGAATTTATGATTAGACCTGATAAAGCAAAAAGTTTCACTGAAGCTATGAGAATATGTTTTTTAGTGATTAAAAGCCTAAGTAAATTAATTAAAGATAAAGGTTTATCAACATCTGTAGGTGATGAGGGTGGTTTTGCACCTATGATTAACAGTAATAGTCAAGCTCTAGATTTAATTGTATCGGCGATTAAAAAAGCAGGATTTAAAAATGGTAGGGATATTTCAATTTGTCTTGATGTGGCTGCTAACGAATTATTTAGAAATAAAAAGTATTCAATTCATTCAAAAAATTACGTATCAGTTGAAAAATCAATTAAAGAATACCTAAAAATTATTAAAAAATATAAGATTAAATCAATAGAAGATCCATTTGCTGAAGATGACTGGTTAGCATGGAATAAGTTGATGAAATCAACTAATAATGTTCAAATTGTTGGAGATGACTTGTATGTAACAAACCTTGAAAGACTTAAAAAAGGTTTTTTAAATATTTCATCTAATTCAATTTTAATAAAACTTAATCAAATTGGAACTGTGTCTGAAACATTAGATGTAATAAAATTTGCACAAACCATAGGTTATAAAACAATAATTTCTCATAGATCGGGTGAAAGTGAAGATACATTTATTGCAGATTTAGCAGTTGGAACAAATTCAAATCAAATAAAAACTGGGTCACTAGCTAGATCTGAAAGAGTTGCAAAATATAATCAATTACTTCGTATAGAGGAAGAACTTGGAAAAACTGCAAGGATGAATAAAATCAATTAATGCTGAGGTTAATAAAACGAAATTATTTTTTATTAATATCTATATTTCTGATTTTATATTTTGGTTTTAATCTAATGTCTGGTGAAAGAGGTTATTCTTCTTATATTAAAAAAAAGGAACTTTTGTCCGACTTGAAAAAAGAGGAACTAACCTTAATTAATAATATAAGTTATTTAGATCACAAAAACTCATTATTAAGCACAAATTTAGATCTTGATTACGTTGAAACTTTAATCAGAGAGAGGTTTTTGTTTGGCAAAAAAGAGGAGACAATTTATATAATAAAAGATAATGGCAAGTAAAATTAGACACCCAGAAAAAGTTAATAAACCAATTAATCCAATCAAAAAAAAACCAGATTGGATCAGGTCAAAACTTTCTAATAGTAAAGAATTTTTTTTAACAAAAACAGTAGTCAACCAAAACAATTTAGTTACTGTTTGTCAGGAAGCAAATTGTCCAAATATAACTGAGTGCTGGAGCAAAAGACATGCAACTTTTATGATCATGGGCGACACATGCACAAGAGCATGCGCATTTTGTGATGTAAAAACTGGTAAACCAGAAAGCCTAGATCCCTTTGAGCCTTACAAAATTTCAAATGCTGTAAATAAATTAAACTTAAAACATGTAGTTATAACATCAGTAGATCGTGATGACCTTGATGATGGTGGATCAAATCATTTTTTTGATGTAATTACTGCAACTCAAAAAAAAAATCCAAACACGACAATTGAAGTATTAACACCAGATTTTCTAAGAAAAGGAGATGCATATAAAAAAATCTTAGAAACTGATTTAGATGTTTTTAATCATAATATTGAAACAGTTCCTCGTCTTTATCTGAAGGTAAGACCTGGTGCTAGATATTTTGGTTCATTAGAGTTGTTAAAAAATGTTAAGAAAATTAATAAAAAAGTTTTTACTAAATCAGGTTTAATGGTTGGTCTTGGTGAAGAAAAAGATGAGTTAATACAGGTAATGGATGATTTAAGGTCTGCAGAGGTTGATTTTTTAACTATTGGTCAATATTTACAACCTTCATCAAAACATCATCCACTTAGCAGATATTATCATCCTGATGAATTTAAAGAATTAAAAAATATTGCAAATTCAAAAGGATTTCTTTTAGTTTCATCCTCACCCCTAACAAGATCATCTTACCACGCCGATGAAGATTTTGCTAAACTTCAACAGAACAGATTGAAAAATAATTAATGCCTAAAGCCTCAGTAACCAGGCAAATAGCTAGTGAGAAACAAAAGTTAATTGATTTTGTTTTAGATATTGAAAAATATCCTGAGTTCATTCCATTTTGTATAAACTCTAAAGTTTATGAAAAAAATGATAATGAGGATCAGATAACAATTATTGCAGATCTCACCATTGGTAAAAAACCTTTTGTAGATACATATAAAAGTGCTGTCAGATATGATAAAAGAAATGACTCTATTCATGTAACTAATATTGGTGGTCCTTTAAAACATCTTGAAAATAATTGGAAATTTATACAAATGGAAAATTATACTGAAGTTCAATTTGATGTTGATTTTGAGATAAAAAATAAGTTTTTAAATTTAATTATGGAAAAATCTTTCCAATATGGTTTAAATAAAATTGCAGATGCTTTTCAAAAAAGAGCTGAAAACTTATAATAATAATAAGCTTTATATCTAAATAATTTAAATTAAATTAACGATTTTATAATTTTCAAAGTTTTAGTAACTGTAGTTTTTTGAATAGCTTTTCTATTTTTTTCTTTAAAAAAATTTTTAGAAATAAAAATTTCATTATTATTTTTTACTCCAATATATACTAGCCCAACAGGTTTTAATTTAGTTCCACCATTTGGTCCTGCGATACCTGTAATGGAAACATTTATTTGAGCTTTAGAAATTTTTGCTAAATTTTTAACCATAGCTTGACAACATTGAGGGCTAACAGCACCATATTTCTGAATAATACTTTTGTTTACTTTTAAAACACTTATTTTTGCTTGATTTGAATAGGTAACGAGACCCAGACTAAATACTTTTGATGCTCCACTTATTGCAGTTATTTTTGAAGCAAGCATCCCGCCGGTGCAGGACTCAGCAAAAGCAATTTTTAATTTTTTTTTGGTAAGTATTTTTACAAGGTTTTTCATTATAAAATGTAACTTTTTAAAACCATGAAGCAAATTAATGATAAGACAACACAAAATCCAGCACAAACATCATCCATTATTACACCAAAACTGTTCTTATATTTTTTATCAAAATAACTAACTGGAAATGGTTTGACGATGTCAAAGTATCTAAATAATATAAAACAAACTCCATAAAATATTATTGCTTCATTAGGCTCTTTAACAGTTCCATGTGATACTTCGTAAAGGAATATAGGTATAGATTGTCCAATAAATTCATCAATAACTATTTCTCCTGGATCTTTGTTTTCAATATTTTTAGTATGATTTGTGACAGCAATGAACGAATATATAAAAATTATTAATATTCCTAAAAGTATAACGTTTGAATTTAAGTTCAAAATATGAAAGCAAATGTAAAGAATTAAAACTGTAGCTAAAGATGCAAATGTTCCTGGCATAAATTTTACTTTTCCAAGACCAAGCATAGTAACAAATAAGAAATTAAATGTTTTAATCATATTTACAAATAGAAATGATTACTTCACAAGCTATTGCTTTTTCTTTTCCAATTAAACCCAATTTTTCAACTGTTTTACCTTTTAAATTAATAAGATCTTTATTTAATTTTAACAAATTCGATAATGAACTTATTATTTTTTTCCTATATTTTGATACTTTGGGTTGTTCACAAATTAAATTTATATCGAGATTATTTATATAAAAATTACCTTTATCTAAAATTTCAAGAATGGGTTTAAGCATATTTGGTGATCTAATATTTTTAAATTTATTTTTATTATCTGGAAAAAGTGAACCTATATCTTTTTTTCTGATTGCACCTAGTATTGCATCTATTATTGCATGTAAAATAACATCACCATCTGAGTGACCTTTTAAACCTGAGTGGAAGGGTATTTTCATTCCACCTAAATAAAGTTTCTTTTTCTTAATCAATCTATGGATATCAAAACCGATACCAAAATAAGTTTTAATGTTTTTAATATCTTCTTTAAATGTAATTTTATCGTTAGTGATTTCACCTTTAATAAACTTAATATTTAAATTATTATCAATAAATAATGTAGCTTCATCTTGAATTTTGTTTTTTTGTTTAATTGATAATTCGTAGATATCTTTAAATTTAAACGCTTGAGGTGTTTGTGTTAAAAAAGAATTATCTCTTTTTAAATTAAACAATTGATTTTTAACTTTATATTTTATGGAGTCTTTAGAGTTAATTATAGGTATCGATGCCTTATTCTTTTGTAATGAATTAATAAGTTTTTTTAAAAGACCAATTGAGAAATTTGGTCTTGCAGCATCATGAATTAAAACATTATTTGGTTTATATTTCTTGATATAATTTAAACCTTTCAAAGATGAGTCTGATCTTTCTTTACCACCATTAATAATTATTACATTTTTTGGAAATTTATTTTTGATTTGTTTTTTATCATTTGTAACTAAAATAATTTTTTTAAACAGTTTAGAAGTTATAGCTTTATCAACTGAATGCTCAAAAAGTGCTTTATTTTTATAAGTAATAAATTGTTTTGGCTTAGTTGAATTAAATCTTTTGCTTTGTCCTGAGGCAAGTATTATAAAATAATTGTTCATCATTTGATGTGATTATTTATTTAAAATGTACGAATTTATCAAAAAAAATATATATTTAATATTTCTCTTTATTATCACACTTTCTATCGGTTTTTTAACCTTTTTAACTTTTATTGATAAAGGCTACGTAGAGTTATCTGATAATAATTTACAATTATTATTAATTTTAAATATTTTTTTACTTTTTTTACTTTTCGTATTCATTTTCTTAGAAATCAAAAAAGCAATTAAAAATGATATTGATAAAGACGGTCTCAATTCAAATAAAAAATATATTACTTATTTTGCATTATTCACTCTTACACCTTCACTATTAATATCAATATTTTCATTATTCTTATTTTCATTTGCACTCGAAAAATATTTTGACAAAAAAGTAACTACAGTTGTTAATAATTCTTATCAATTAGCAAGAGATTATGTTGAAGAGGTACGAAATAAAATCCAATCTGAAATTGTCCTTGTAGCTTTTGATGTAAATAAAAGTAAAAAATTTTTAAATGATAATGTGAATGAATATAAAAGATTTTTAAATACTCAAAAAATTATAAGAGGTGTAGATGAAATACACATTATTGATATTGATAAAAAAATATTATTTACAACACTTGAAGATGATGAACCTTATATAGCTCCAGTTGATAAAGCTTTAAATCTTGTTCTTGATGATGATCGCCCATTAAAGATTATAAATGCACTAGAAAATCGATCTGCTGCAATAATGCGTTTACAAAATTTTGAAGATAGATTTCTATACGTTGTTAAATATTTAGATAAAGATATTTCTCGTTATTTAATTGAGTCTCAAGAAGCTATTAATTTTTATTATACAGTAGAAGAAAAAAGTACTGGAATTAAAATATCATTTGCAATTATATATATAATTGTAGTTTCACTTTTATTGTTTATTTCTATTTCTATAGCAATACGTTTTTCTTCAAGATTTTTTAGATCAATTAATAATCTTATACTAGCATCTTCATCAATTGGTGAGGGTGATTTAAATACTAAAGTTCCTGAATTAAAAACTGATAAAGATTTAGAAATTTTAAATAAGAATTTTAACCAAATGATCGATAGATTAAAAAATCAGCAAGAAAAACTAATAATTAATGAGCGGCATGAAGCTTGGGGTAATTTAGCAAGAAAGTTAGCACATGAAATTAAAAATCCACTAACCCCAATTCAATTAACTATTGATAGATTAAAAAGTAAATACACATCTCAATTAAATAAAAATGATAACGAGAATTTTAAAGAAAATCTTAAGATTATAAATAATCAAATTAAACAAATTGAAAAACTAGTTAACGAATTCTCTGATTTTGCAAGAATGCCTAAGCCTATATTTCAAAATAATGATCTAATTTCTTTGATGAATGATAATATCAAATTACTTCAAGAATTAGATAACTCTATCAATATTAAGTTTATAAATTTTGATCAAAAAATATTATTTAATTGTGATAAGGAGCAATTGAGTAGGGTTTTTTTCAATTTAATAAAAAATTCTATAGAAAGCATTCATCAAAAGTCCGAAAAAGTGACTAATTTTGAGAAGAATATTGCTATTGAACTAAATGAAATTAATGAACATATAAACCTAACTATTGATGATACTGGAGTAGGATTCAACAATTTGGATACTGATATTAAAAATATTTTAAACCCTTACTTTACAACAAAACAAAAAGGTACTGGTCTTGGATTATCAATTGTAAATAAAATAATAAATGATCATAATGGTAATATTGAATTTGTATCAAAAAATGAAGGTGCAAAAATAAAAATTAAATTCTTAAAATAATGAATACAGAAATTCTAATAGTAGATGACAATACTGATATTCGAAATATCATTAATGAATTAATAATTGATGCTGGTTATAAAACTAGAATAGCTGCAAACTTTAATCAGGCATTAACTGAAATTGATAAAAAATTACCCGACGTTGCAATACTAGATGTTAAACTAGATAAGGGTGATAATGATGGTATTGAACTTTTATCTCACATCAAAACTAAAGATAAAGATGTGCCAGTTATAATGATTTCTGGACATGCAAATATGGAAATGGCTATTAAATCTTTACATTATGGAGCTTTTGAGTTTATCGAAAAGCCTTTTGATCAGGAAAGATTATTAAACTTTGTAAGTCGTGCAGTTGAAAATTTTAATTTAAGAAAACAAAATAAAGAATATGAAACTAAATTATTTTCATCATATGATTTAATTGGAGATAGTAAAAATACGACGAATATAATTGAACAAATTAAAAAGATATCTTTAACTCAGAGTAGAGTTTTTATAAATGGTCCCTCTGGATCCGGTAAAGAATTGATAGCAAGAAAAATTCATAAAAATTCATCAAGAAATAAAAATCCATTTGTAATATTAAATGGAGCTTTACTCGACTCAAATAAATATGAGCTTGAACTCTTTGGGGAAGAGAAAGAAAATGGATCAATTTCTTATGGTGCTCTTGAAAAAGCAAATAAAGGAACTCTTCTTATTGATCAGATTTCTGAAATCCCATTAGATATTCAGTCAAAAATTTTAAGAGTTTTAACTGATCAAAAATTTAAAAGAGTAAACGGTAGCAATGACATTACTGTTGATGTAAGATTAATTTGCTCTTCTAGCAAAGATCTAAAAAAAGAAATTCAAATTGGAAATTTTAGAGAAGATTTGTTCCATAGAATTAATGTTTTTGAAATTAATATAGAACCTTTAAGTCAAAGAATTTCTGATATCCCACTTTTAATAAAGTATTTCTCAAAAAAAATTGCTCAAAATTACAATATTAAAGAGTTAAATATAGATGATAATAATAGCTATATTCTAAATCATGATTGGAAAGGAAATGTTAGAGAGTTAAGAAATCTTATTGAAAGGATTGCAATTTTACAACCAGATACAAATGAAAAAATTTCTAATATTATTAAAGAGTCATTAAAAAATGATAATTTTAAAGATAATATTTCAGAAAATAGCCTATCTGTGCCATTAAAAGAGGCTAGAGAAAAGTTTGAAAAGGAGTATTTAACTATTCAACTTAAAAAATTTAAAGGGAATATTTCAAAAACAGCAAATTTTGTTGGTATGGAAAGAAGTGCTTTGCATAGAAAATTGAAAGGCTTGGGAATAAAAGAATTTAATTAAAATGAATATAATCATTTGTGGCGCTGGAAGAGTTGGATTCACTATTGCTAAACAGCTAAGTGATCAAGGACACTCTATTACTGTTATAGATCAATCAAGTGATGATATTCAAAAAATTGACGATTCATTAGATGTAAAAGCAATTGTTGGAAAAGCAACTTATCCATCTATTCTTGAAAAAGCAGATGCAACTGAAGCTGACATGATTATTGCAGTTACACGTAATGATGAAATAAATATGCTTATATGTCAAATAGCATTTTCTATTTTCAAGATACCAAAAAAAATTGCAAGAATAAGATCTCAAGACTATTTAAATCCAAAATTTACAAGGGTTTATAATAAAGAAAATTTACCAATTGATGTCATTATTTCTCCAGAACTTGAAATAGCAAATTCAATACAAAGAAAATTAGAGGCCCCAGGAGCATTAGATAGTGTTCCTTTTGCAGAAAATAAAATTAGATTATTGGAAATTCAAATTAATGAAAATTGCAAATTAATTAATTTTCAATTAAATGAACTTACAAAAAAATATCCTGAACTAGATGCTAATATAATAGGAATTATAAGAGGAGATAAATTTTTAATACCCAAAAAAAATGATGATATTCAACAAAATGACAAAATTTATGTAATTATTAATTCTGCACAAATGTCTCAAACTTTAGAAGCATTTGGTCATAATGAAAAGATATCTAAAAAAATCTTAATTGTTGGTGGTGGGAATATTGGATTTAATCTAGCTAAAAATCTAGAGGACACTTTAGATGCTGCAAGAGTTAAGATTGTTGAGAAAAGTAAAGATCGATCCGAATTTTTAGCAAATGAACTTAATAATACAATAATAATTAATGGTGATGGGTTGGACGAAGAAGTTTTACTAGAGGCAAATTTAGAAGAAGCAGAAACCGTTCTAGCACTAACTAATGATGATGAAGATAACTTGATGGTAAGTGTTCTTGTTGAAAAATTTGCGAAAGATGACAAGAAAACCGATGAAAAGAGAACAATGGCATTAATTAACAAACCTAATTACTCATTGTTACAAAGTTCACTTAAAATTGATGATTTAATTGATCCTAGAATGAATACAGTATCAAGCATTTTAAAACATATTCATAAAGGAACTATAGAAACCGCTTATACTATTCTTAATGGCGAGTATGAAGTAATTGAAGCTGAAGTAATTGAAACTTCAGAGTTAATAAATAAAGAATTAAAGAATTCTAATTTACCAGAAGAAATCAGAATAGGTGCTGTATTACGTGATCAAAAAGTAATTATACCAAGATCGAATTTTGTTTTTCAAAAAGATGATAAAGTGGTCTTTTTAGCTAAAAAAGAGTCAATTTCAGTAGTAGAGAACATATTTAGAATTAGCTCTATTTAATCAAATGTCTTTGTTTAGAGTAAAATATTTAAGTTTTTTTTTTGGATTAATTTCTATTTTTTCTTTTTTTAATATAATTTATTCATATTATTTTAACTTATATCTTAATTTAAATACGTATTACTTCAGTTTAATTCCATCAACATTAATAGCTTTCTTATTTTATAAATTAAAAACTAATGAAAGTAAGCCAACTATATTTGAAAAAATATTAACTGTTTTTTTAGGCTATATATTAATACCAATTATTTTATCACTACCTTTTTATTTTAGTATTTATAATTTAACATTTTTAAATTCATTATTTGAGTCTGTTTCAGGATTTACATCAACAGGATTTACAATATTTGATAATATTAAACAAATTGACCAAGGTTTGATTCTATGGAGATCTTCAATTCAATGGATTGGAGGATTATATTTTTTATTTTCTATTATTTTTTTAATAGATATTTATGATGATAGTTTAAAAAAATCTCTAACTAATTTCTTATCATTTAATAGTTCTGAAGTATTAAAACAAACAATTAAAATTTTTTTACTTTATTCAGCAATTACAGTATCAATTTTTATAATATTAAATATTTTTGGTATTAGGACTTTTAATTCATTAAATTTGGCAATGACAATCATTTCATCTGGTGGTTTTTTACCTGATAATCAATTATCAACAATTCTTATTAGTGATACTCAAATAATTATTTTTTCACTTTTGATGCTTGTTTCTTTTTTTAGTATTTTTTTTATCTATAATTTAGTTTTTTTAAGAAATAAAAATCTTAATTTTTTTTATGAAGATATTCATTTATTTTTATATTTTATATTAGTAGTTACAATTTTTTTTATTTTTTTTAGTTTTGATAGTAAATTTACTTATAGCTTCTTATCGTTAGTAAGTAGTATTTCAAATATTGGTATTTCTCTTAACATAGATCAACCAGAATTAAATTTTGTATATTTGATATTAGTTATTATAGGTGGATCTTTCTTTTCAACCAGTTCAGGATTAAGATTTTTAAAGATCTACTCATTAACCAAATATTCTTTCAATCAAATTTTATCTTTTAGTAAACCTAAAAACATTTTTATGAATAAATTAATGTTTTCTAAAATCAATTTTGATTTTAAAGAAATTAATAAATATTTTCTAACTATAATAATATTCATAATTTCACTATTTTTTCTCACTTCACTTTTAAGTATTAGTGATATTAATTTCGAGAGATCTTTTAAATTGGCAATTTTGACATTAATGAATACGGTTAATTCATATGCCTATGGAATAAGTGATTTTGATTTTTACAATCTACATTTTTTAACTAAATATTTTCTGATATTTTTCATGATAATAGGAAGGGTTGAACTTTTATCTTTATTGTTGATAGCAAAAAAATTTCTTTTTAAATATTAATTAAGTATTATATATGTATCAATAATTCATTATTGCGCCCTTAGCTCAGCTGGATAGAGCATCGGTTTTCTAAACCGAGGGTCGGAGGTTCGAATCCTCCAGGGCGCGCCATTACTTCATTTTTCACTGTAATTATTTAAATATTTATGCTTGACTAGAATTAGTCTAAATAAGCTTTTACTAATTAATTTTTCTTGAAGAGTATTTTCTTACATGCTTAAATTAAAAATATTCAAAATACGTTTTGAATTATTTGTTAACAAATAAAAATAACTAAAGGGAAGAATAATGTTTAAATACCTAAAACAATTAACTTCTTTAGTAGCTATGGTTGCTGTGTTGTTTACTTTTACAACAGAGACAATGGCTGCTAAAAAATCTAAGACACTTAAAAACACTCAGAAGAAGGGTTTTGTAAGATGTGGAGTATCTCAAGGTTTACCAGGATTTTCTAATGCTGATGCTGCAGGAAATTGGACTGGTGTTGACGTTGATGTATGTAGAGCTGTAGCTGCTGCAGTATTGGGTGATGCAAACAAAGTTAAGTTTACACCACTAAGTGCTAAAGAAAGATTTACTGCTTTAACTTCTAATGAGATTGATATCTTATCAAGAAACACAACTTGGACTCTTTCTAGGGATGCTGACATCGGACTTACTTTCGTAGGAGTAAATTTCTACGATGGTCAAGGTTTTATGGTTAGAAAAAATTCTGGATATTCATCTGTGAATGATTTCAAAAACGGCATTTCTGCATGTACAAACTTAGGAACAACGACTGAGCTTAATATGAGAGACTTCTTTAACTCAAAAGGAATTTCTTATGAGCCAGTAACTTTTGAAAAAGCTGACGAGGTTGTTGCTGCTTATGATGCTGGAAGATGTGATACATACACAACTGATAAATCTGGTTTAGCTGCTCAAAGAATTAAATTGAGTTCTCCAGATGATCACGTAGTTTTACCTGAAACTATTTCAAAAGAGCCATTAGGCCCTGTTGTTAGACAAGGTGATTCTGTATGGGAAGATATCGTAAGATGGTCTCTAAACGTAATGATCGAAGCTGAAGAGTATGGTGTTAATTCTGCTAATGCAGATTCAATGAAAACTTCAGATAATCCTGCTGTAAAAAGATTAGTAGGTGCTGAAGGTGAATTAGGAGCTGCTTTAGGTCTAGATAATGATTGGAGTTTAAGAATTATCAAGCAAGTTGGTAACTACGGTGAAAGCTATAAAAGAAATATTGCTGACACTGGAATTCTACCTGACAGAGGTCCAAATGAATTATGGACTAAAGGTGGAATACTTTATGTACCACCAGCAAGATAATTTATATCTTTAAATAAAACTTAAAAAGGGCTAGATTTTTCTAGCCCTTTTTTTTATAAGTCTTGAATTATTGTGAATATAAAAAAATTATTACCCCAATTACTTACACTTCTAGTTGTAATTCTAATATTTGGATTTTTTTCTTATAATGCTCAAGTAAATATGGAAAATAGAGGCATAACTTTTGGTTATGGTTTTTTATCGCAAGAATCCTCTTTTGATGTACAATTTTCATTAATTGAATTTGATGGTTCACATTCATATTTTAGAGCATATCTAGTTGGTTTATTAAATACTATTTTAGTTTCAGTTATAGGAATTATATTTGCAACTATAATTGGTATTGTTGTAGGAATTGCTAGATTATCAAATAATTATTTAATTGAAAGAACTGCTGCAGTTTACGTTGAATTTTTTAGAAATATACCTTTGTTGTTACAAATATTTTTTTGGTATTTTGCAGCATTAAGAGCACTTCCATTACCTCAAGATGCAGAACCTATGTTTGGAGTTTTTTTTCTTACTATAAAGGGTTTCTTTGTTCCTGCTTTTGTTTGGAATAACTTAGATATTTTTATTTATTCAGTAATTGCTGCATTAATTTCAATTATTTTCATTAGAATTTATGCAAGAAAAAAACAAGAAAAAGATGGTGTTCAAACACCAGTTTTATCAATTTCAATAGGATTATTGTTAATTTTACCTATTTTAAGTTTTTTATTTGGTGGTGTTGATACGTCTATTGAAGTTCCTGTTATAAAACAATTATCTCAATCTGGTTTCACTTATGAAGGTGGAATAAAATTACCACCTGAATTAATATCTCTAGCATTAGCTTTATCTTTATATACAGCTACTTTTATTGCTGAATGTGTTAGAGCAGGTGTTCAAGGAGTTAGTAAAGGTCAAAAAGAGGCAGCAGCCTCAATAGGACTAACCCCAAATCAAGTGTTAAAACTAGTTGTAATGCCACAAGCATTAAGAATAATAATACCTCCAACTACTAATCAGTATTTGAATTTAACAAAAAATTCATCCCTTGCAGCAGCGATCGCCTATCCAGATTTAGTTCTTGTATTTGCGGGTACTGCATTAATGCAGACAGGAAGAGCAATCGAAATTGTTTCGATTACAATGCTAACTTATTTATCGCTAAGTATATCAATTTCAATATTTATGAATTGGTATAATAAAAAAATAGCTATTAAAGAAAAATAATGAATAAACTAAATTTTTTACAACCAGATAAAAATAACATTTATACATATTTGTATACAGGAATAATTTTAGTTTCACTAAGTATCTTTATTGTTTTTTTGAACTCTTTTTTTAGTAGAGATTTAACTTCATTTTTACCTGGAACAATTAGTTTTCTTTTGCCATTAATCTTAGGCTTTGTGGGATTACATTTAATTAGAATTGAATATTCAGGTATAAAATTTTTAGATGTAGTTAATAAAAATATTAATACCAATAGTTTTAATGCTTTTTTATCATTATTAATTGTATTTGTTGTTATTAAATCACTTCCACCATTGTTAAGTTGGTTTATTTTAGATGCAAGTATTGCTGGAGACTCAAAAGACGTATGTACAGGTACTGGAGCTTGTTGGACCTATATTAAAATTTGGTTTAACAGATTTATGTATGGAATGTATCCTAATGCTGAACAGTGGCGTATCAACCTATCATTTATAGCTTTAGCTTTTCTCGGAACTATAGGTTTTTTTGCTACAGAAAAATTTAAAAAGTATTTAACACTTTATTATGTAGTCGTTTACCCTGTTATTGCTTTTTTCTTTATTTTCTTTTTTATATCTGGTGGTCCAATATTTTTTGATTTCTCATATGGAATTATTGCATCTGTTCTTTCAATTATAATAGGATTTTTTATTCCTCCAAAATTTAAAATGTACTATTTCATAATAGTTCCGATCACACTCTACATATTATTAAAATATGTATTTTTTTATGAAGAGCTTATAGAACTTGGTAAATTAGAGGCATTGGAGTGGGTAGAGACGGGTGCTTGGGGAGGCTTATCCTTAACTTTTATAGTCTCATTTTTTTGTTTGATTTTCTGTTTTCCTATAGGCTTATTTCTATCTCTTGGAAGAAGATCAGATTTTCCAATAATAAAATATATTTCAATAGGTATGATTGAATTTTGGAGAGGTGTTCCACTGATCACAGTATTGTTTATGTCCTCAGTAATGTTCCCAATGTTTTTACCTGAGGATATGTTTATTGATAAATTAGTAAGAGTAATTATTGCAATTTCACTATTTGAAGCTGCTTATGTGGCTGAAGTTATAAGAGGTGGTTTGCAAGCATTGCCTAGAGGCCAATATGATGCTGCAAAATCTTTGGGAATGGGTTATTGGAAAATGCATATTCTAGTAATTTTACCTCAAGCATTAAAACTTGTTATACCAGGCATTGCTAATACTTTTTTGGCTCTTGTAAAAGACACTCCTTTAATATTTGTAGTAGGACTTTTAGAAATAGTAGGAATGCTTAATCTTGCCAAAACTAATCCAGAGTGGCTAGGTTTTGCAATGGAAGGTTATGTGTTTGCTTCAGTGTTATTTTTTATTATTTGCTATGCAATGAGTAAATATAGTTATAATTTAGAACAAAAATATAAAACAGAAAGATAATGTCAGATAAAATAATACAGATTGCAGAAATGAATAAATGGTTTGGTGATTTCCAAGTTTTAAAAGATATTAACTTAGAAGTTGAAAAAAACAAAAAAATTGTAGTATGTGGCCCATCTGGTTCTGGTAAATCGACATTAATAAGATGTATAAACAGACTAGAGGAGCATCAAAAGGGTTCTATTATAGTTGATGGAAACGAATTAACGGAAGACACTAAAGATATAGAAAAAATAAGGGCTGAGGTTGGAATGGTATTTCAGCAATTTAATTTATTCCCACATCTTTCTATTTTAGATAATTGTACCTTAGCTCCAATTTGGGTAAAGAAAATGCCAAAAAAAGATGCTGAAGAATTAGCAATTCAACATCTAGAGAAGGTGCAAATTGCAGATCAAGCTAACAAATATCCCGGACAATTATCAGGTGGCCAACAACAGAGATGTGCTATTGCTAGAGCATTATGTATGGAACCAAAAATAATGTTATTTGACGAACCAACATCAGCGTTAGACCCTGAGATGATTAAAGAGGTCTTAGATGCAATGGTTAATTTAGCAAAAGCAGGAATGACAATGATAGTAGTAACACACGAGATGGGATTTGCTAAAGAAGTAGCTGACGAGGTTATATTTATGGATGAAGGAATGATAGTTGAAAGAGCAGAAACCAAAGAGTTCTTTGCTAATCCAAAGAGTGACAGAACCAAGCTATTTTTAAGTCAAATATTATAATTTTTTTAAAATTTCTGACCATATTATAAGGGTTTTTAGTAACCTAAATTGAGTTATTTTCTAAGAACTTATGCTTGACATGATTTGAGTTTTTATAATTTTTTTAAAAAATAAAAAATTTTTTTATTGCAGTAGCTATAATAAGTTTGTTCAATGAGCTTTTAAAATTTAATTAAGAGGGGTCTTAATGGAAGATAATTTCAATAAACACTTAGGTAATAAACTTAAGCTAAGAAGATTAGCACTTGGCTTAACTCAAACTAAAGTGGCAAAAGCAATTAACGTAACATTTCAACAAATTCAAAAGTACGAAAAAGGAACCAATGGAGTAAGTTCTATAAGATTACTTCAATTATCAAATTATTTAAAAGTTCCAATTAACTATTTCTTTGAAGATTTTTCAGAATACTTAATTAATTTAGAAAAATCTCAAGAAGGTCATATGAATGTTAATTATAATTTTTTAACAAAATTATATTCAGAACTTAACACAGATCAGAAATTAAAATTTAATAAATCTTTACAAATTTCTGGGGCAGGAATTTCAAAAGTAGGATAATTTTTATTTTTTAAGACCCAAAAAAATTAATTTTAGAACTTTTACTCTGACAAAAGTCAAAAAATAAAAAAATAATTTGTGAAAATTCTTTTGGCTCCTCGGGCAGGACTCGAACCTGCGACCAATTGATTAACAGTCAACTGCTCTACCAACTGAGCTACCGAGGAATGTAAAAATCTCAACTTACTTTTTTTTAGAACTAAAACAAGATTTTTTTTGGAGGCAACGCCCGGAATCGAACCGGGATACAAGGATTTGCAATCCTCTGCGTAACCATTCCGCCACGTTGCCATCTTGTTTTGACTAATAGCTTCAGATGCCTTTTTATATTAAATATTTCTGATTAGTCTATTAAATAACGATCTAAATTCATTATTGTTAATTTAGATTATTAAATTATAAACTTTAGCATACATGAGTAGCGATAAATATATACATTCTGATGTTGAAGATAAAATTTATTCTTATTGGGAAAAAAATGAACTTTTTAAACCTCAAAATAATTCAAAAAAGTTTTCGATTGTTATACCACCACCCAATGTAACTGGCAGTCTTCATATGGGACATGCTTTGAATAATTCTATTCAAGATCTATTGGTTAGATATCATCGAATGAATAATTATGAAACTCTATGGCAACCAGGTACTGATCATGCTGGTATCGCAACTCAAGCTTTAGTTGAAAGAAAACTTACAACAGAAAAGATAGATAAAAATGAAATTGGAAGAGAAAAATTTATTGAAAAGGTTTGGGAATGGAAAGAGCAATATGGCGACATTATTATCAATCAGTTAAAGAAACTTGGATGTTCTTGTGACTGGTCACGAAATGCTTTTACAATGGATGAGAACCTTTCAAAATCTGTTATTAAAGTTTTTGTAGATCTTTATAATAAAGACTTAATTTATAAGGATAAAAAACTTATAAATTGGGACACAGTATTAAAAACAGCAATTTCTGATCTTGAAGTAGATCAAAGAGAAGTTAACTCCAAAATTTACTATATTAGATATCCTATTGATGGAACTGATGAATTTATAACTATTGCAACAACCCGGCCTGAGACAATGTTGGGTGATACAGCTATTGCTGTTAACCCAAAAGATGAAAGATTCAAATCTTTTATTGGTAAAATTGTTACAATACCAATTGTTGGAAGAAAGATTAAAATTATAGAAGATGATTACGCAGATCCAGAGCAGGGAACTGGAGCTTTAAAGATCACACCAGCACATGATTTTAATGATTATGATGTTGGTCAGAGAAACAATCTTGAGATTATTAATATATTTACAGAAGCTGGAAAAATTAATGAAAACGCTCCAAAAGATTATATTGGATTAGATAGATTTGAGGCAAGAAAGAGAATTTTAAAAGAACTTAAAGAGAATGATTTTTTTGTTAAAGAAGAAAATATTAAAAATAAAGTTCCATATGGTGATAGATCAAATTCTATAATTGAACCTTTTTTAACAGAGCAATGGTTTGTGGATGCTGAAAAATTATCAGTTAAAGCAAAAGAAGTTGTTAATTCTAAAAAGACAAATTTCTTTCCTGAAAATTGGTCTAAAACATATTTTCAGTGGATGAACAATATAGAACCATGGTGTATTTCAAGACAGCTTTGGTGGGGTCATCAAATACCTGCTTGGTATGGTCCTGATAAGAAAATCTTTGTTGCTAACAATCAAGAAGAAGTAAAAGAACTTGCTAATAAACATTATGGTAAAGATGTTGAATTAATCAGAGATCCAGATGTTTTAGATACTTGGTTTTCATCTGGTCTTTGGCCTTTTGCAACATTAGGTTGGCCAGATAACAAAGATTATGTTGAAAAATTTTATCCAACTTCAGTTTTGGTTACAGGTTTTGATATTATATTTTTTTGGGTTGCTAGAATGATTATGTTTGGGACAGAATTTTTAAACAAAGAGCCTTTTAAAGATATTTATGTTCATGCTTTAGTAAGAGATGAAAAAGGTCAGAAAATGTCTAAATCTAAAGGAAATGTTATTGATCCTTTAGATCTAATAGAAAAATATAGCGCTGATGCATTAAGATTTACTCTTCTTTCAATGGCATCACCTGGTACTGATGTAAAACTTTCTGAAGATAGAGTTAAAGGATATAGAAATTTTCTAAACAAATTATGGAATGCTAATAATTTTTTAATCACAAATGAATGTGATTTTACTAATATTGATAAAATTTCAAATTTATCAATTAATATTAATAAATGGATTTATGCAGAATTAATTGATGCAAAATCAAAGATTGAAAAAAATTTAGAAGATTACAGATTTGATGAAGCTGCTAAAAATGCTTATCAGTTTGCATGGCATTCTTATTGTGATTGGTATTTAGAATTATCAAAAACTATACTTTTTTCAGATAATGAAGAGGCTAAATCAGAGGTAAAAAAGGTTTCAAGTTATATATTCAAGCAAATTTTAATTCTACTACACCCATTTATTCCTTTTGTTACTGAAGAAATTTGGCTCAAAAACAAATTTGATAATTCAAGTAAAGATTTTTTAATGTTCGCTAATTGGCCGACAGGTGAAATTAATAAGGATACTAGTACAGAACAAGTTGAAAATATCATAAGCATTATCTCAGAAATTAGATCTTTTAAGAACGAATTAAACGTAGGTCCTGGTTCATTTATAGACATGTCTATTAAAAGTATTAATGATAACCAAAAAAAATTCATCAATAACAATGAAATTATTCTAAAAAAATTAGGAAGAATAAATAATATTGTTAATGATGATATAGATAAACCAGCTGCAACAATGGTTGTCTCAGGTGATTTGTTTAAGATTTATTTTGATAAAGATGTTGATTTAAAACTTATTAAAGAAAATTTGACTAATAAACAAAATAGAATTCAAGAAGAAATGAATAAGATATCTCAAAGATTAAAAAACAAAAGTTTTGTAGATAGAGCCCCAAAAGAGATTGTTGAACAAGAAAAAACTAATTATAATAATTTAAAGAATGATATTGATAAAATATCAGTAACAATAAAAGGTATATAATGGCAAAATTTAACAAGAAGAAACTTCCAAGTAGACATACATCGTTAGGAGCAGATAGAGCTCCTCATAGATCGTTTTATTATGCAATGGGCGAAACTGAAAAAGATGTGGCAAAACCGTTTGTAGGTGTTGTATCAACTTGGAATGAAGCTGCTCCTTGTAATATTGCTCTTATGAGGCAGGCTCAATCTGTTAAAAAAGGAGTGAGAGCTAATGGAGGAACTCCAAGAGAATTTTGTACAATTACAGTAACAGATGGTATTGCAATGGGTCATGAAGGAATGAAATCTTCTTTAATTTCCAGAGAAGTGATCGCAGACTCTGCTGAACTCACTGTAAGAGGACACTGTTATGATGCTCTAGTCGGTATTGCTGGATGTGATAAATCATTACCAGGATTAATGATGTCTATGGTTAGATTAAACGTTCCAAGTGTTTTTATTTATGGAGGATCAATTCTTCCAGGGAGATATAAAGGTAAAGATGTAACTGTTGTTGATGTATTTGAAGCTGTAGGAAAGCATTCATCAGGTCAAATGTCTGCAGTTGAACTTAGAAAACTAGAATTAGTTGCTTGTCCAAGTGCTGGTGCTTGTGGTGGTCAATTTACAGCAAACACTATGGCATGTGTATCTGAAGCAATTGGTTTAGCACTTCCTTATTCTGCAGGAACACCAGCTCCTTATGAGGAAAGAGATAAATACGCAAAAGAAAGTGGTAAGACAGTTATGAACTTACTTCAAAAAGGAATTAAACCAAGAGACATTGTAACCAAAAAAGCATTAGAGAATGCTGCTACAATAGTTGCTGCAACTGGTGGATCTACTAATGCAGGATTACATTTGCCTGCTATTGCAAATGAAGCAGGAATTAAATTTGATTTAATGGATGTTGCTAAAATTTTTAAAAGAACTCCTTATCTTGCAGATTTAAAACCAGGTGGAAAATATGTTGCAAAAGATATGTGGTTAGCAGGTGGTGTGCCAATGCTTTTAAAAACTTTATATGAAGGTGGTTTTATTCATGGAGATTGCATGACTGTTACTGGTAAAACCATGAAAGAAAATTTAAAAAATATTAAATTTAATCCAAAACAAAAAGTGATGAGATCTTACAAAGATCCTTTATCACCTACAGGGGGAGTTGTTGGCTTAAAAGGTAATTTAGCTCCCGAAGGTGCAATTGTTAAAGTTGCAGGATTAAAAAAATTACAATTTACTGGTAAAGCAAGATGCTTTGATAATGAAGAAAGTGCAATGAAAGCAGTTCAAAGCAAAAAATATAATGATGGTGATGTGATCATAATTAGATATGAGGGTCCAGTAGGTGGTCCTGGTATGAGGGAAATGCTATCAACAACAGGTGCAATCTACGGACAGGGAAAAGGGGAGAAAGTAGCTCTTATTACAGATGGTAGGTTCTCTGGTGCTACAAGAGGCTTCTGTGTTGGTCACGTAGGCCCTGAGGCCGCTCTAGGGGGTCCTATAGGCCTATTACGTACTGGTGATATCATTGATATCGATGCCAAAAAAGGAACTATCGATGTAAGACTATCTAAAAAAGAATTGGCTTCAAGAAAGAGAAATTGGAAGGCTAGAAAATCAGACTTTGGATCTGGCACATTGTGGAAATATGCACAAACTGTTGGTCCAGCTTATTTAGGAGCACCAACTCATCCAGGTAAGAAAAAAGAAGTCAAGGATTATTCAGAAATTTAATGAAAATTCGTCCAGTAATTTTATGTGGAGGTGCTGGAACTCGACTTTGGCCTAATTCTAAAAATCATCAAGCAAAACAATTTATTGATTTTGGTAAATGGACTTTATTAGACAAAACTTTAGAAAGAACAAAAGCATCAATTTATGATGCACCGATTATAAGTACTAATAAAAAATATCTAAAACAAGTTCAACAACACCTTAAGAAAAATAAGATTAAAAATTATAAAATTGTTTTAGAACCTTTAAAAAGAAATACAGCACCAGCTATTTTAAGTACTGCTTTAATAAAAGATATTCCAAATGAACAACCACTAATGTTTTTTTCAGCAGATCATTTAATTGAAAAAATGAGTGTATTTAATAAAGCAATAAATAAAAATAAATCAAAATTAACGGATCAAAATATCTTTATCTTTGGTATTAAACCAACAGCACCCTCAAGTGAATATGGGTATTTTGTAACTAAAAAAGTTAAAGGAAACATAAATAAAGTAATTAAATTTATTGAAAAACCAAAAGAAGCTAAAGCTAGACAAGTAATTAAACAAAAAGGTTATTGGAATTCAGGAATGTTTTTCATTAGAAAAGACTCAATAATTAATAATTTTAAAAATCTTCAGCCAACAATTTATGGAAATTGTGTTAACGCAGTTAAAAAAGCTAAATTAAAATCTAATATTTATTATCTTAACAAAGCATCATTTATAAAAGCTACTGCAAAATCATTCGATTATGCAATTCTAGAAAAGACAAAACAAATCAATGCAATTAAATTAGATATCCCTTGGTCAGATCTTGGTAGTTGGAAAGAAATCTTAAAAATGTATGGAATGAACAAAAATAAATATATTAAGAAAAAGAATGTTTTTTATAGACCATGGGGCAGATACACTAACTTATTTGAAGGAAAAGAATTTTTAA
Source organism: Candidatus Pelagibacter sp. HTCC7211 (assembly GCF_000155895.1). NCBI lineage: Bacteria > Pseudomonadati > Pseudomonadota > Alphaproteobacteria > Candidatus Pelagibacterales > Candidatus Pelagibacteraceae > Candidatus Pelagibacter > Candidatus Pelagibacter sp. HTCC7211. The sequence goes on along the minus strand of NZ_DS995298.1, from coordinate 1,004,521 downwards.
TTAAAGAATTAATTGTAAAACCAAAAGGTATTTTAAGTTTACAAAAGCATCATCATAGAGCTGAACATTGGTTGGTTACTCAAGGAAACCCAAAGATTACTCTAAATAAAGATAATTTTATTAAAAAACCTAATGAACATATTTTTATACCGCTAGGATCAATACATAGAATTCAAAATCCTGGGAAAAAACCTGTAAAAATTATGGAAGCTCAAATAGGATCAATTCTCAAGGAAACAGATATTGTTAGATATCAAGATGTTTATGGAAGAGTTCGTTAAATTAACTGAATTGTAATATTAGATAAATATTTTTGTAATTAAATTTACTTAAGAGTTGTTCACAAAATTTATATTTTAATAACCAATTATTCTTCTCTCAATTTTATAAATTTTGTTAATTAACTACTTTCTCTCTTTTCATAATTGAGAAGAGAGAAAGACAAATTTAGATATTAATTATTTACAGATGCTGGGCTTTCACTAGCTTTTTTCCTAGCTATTTTTTTTGCTTTTTTTTCAGCAACTTTTTTTTCTAAACTTGCAATTTTTATATTAATTTTAGATAATTTTTTTTCTTTTAAATTTATCTTATTTTTGAACTTATTAATTGATTTACTAATTTTTTGTTTCTTTTTTGCAAAGTTTTTAAGTTTTTTTTTCATCTCAACCTCCAATTGTATGAGTTTAATAATATATTATTGCAAAATATCAAAATTAAGTAAATGAAATATTTAAGCTGCTTTTAGGATATTAAATACTTGTTTTGAAGACGAAATAATTATTTTTTTGTGCTCACCAAAATTATCACCATCAATTTGTACAGGTATATTATTTCCCAAACCGTCAAATTTAATTTCATCTACATTTACAGTAATCACAGATTTAGATTTATTCAAATTTCCATATACAGCTATTAAATAAATATAATAAAGTAATTTATATCTTTTGAGATCCTTAAAAATATAGGTAGTAAATTTTTTATCAAATATATGTGTATCAGTAATTTTATGGTGCCCAGCATAGTATTTGCTATTTGAGCAAAGCACCCAATCAGCAAATATATCTTCTTTATCTATCGACACTTTAATTTTTTTATTATTCATTGATAAAAATTTTTGGAAACCTTTTATACCAAAAATAACTTTTCCTAGAATTTTCTTTAAATAAGAGTCAATCGAATTTACAATTTGAGCGTCCCATCCAATACCTGCCATTAAAATAAAATGCTTGTCATTAATTTTAACCAAACATGTTTTGTCATAATTATCTGAAGTAAGCGTATTAGCTATATGTTTTACATTTTTGGTCATACCTAATTCTGCTTGCAAAATATTAGCTGTACCAGCTGGAATATATCCAATTGCAAAATTTTCAGGGAGATTAAAATTATTTTTTATTAATTCATTAATTGCAAAAGAAACAGAACCATCTCCACCTGCAACTAACAATCTATCGTATTTATTTATCTCAAAGTTTTTTATAATTTCAGAGGCTTCAGACTCACTTGATGTTTCAAACAAATCAACTTTGTGGTGATTCGATATTTCTTCAAGTACTTTTTTGATAAATTTTGACTTTCTTCCACCTGCTGATTTCTTATTATATATTAGGCAAAATTTCATATTTAATAAAATTGTAACATAAAGATGTAGAATTAAAATTAATGATTCTAGTTATAATAGAATTGCTTATTTAAACAAGAAAATATGGAATCAAAAAAATCTTTAATAACTTACAAAAGTTTATTTATATCCGATGTCCATCTAGGCACTAAAGGGTGTCAAGCTGATAAATTGCTAGAGTTTTTTAAATTTTCAAGGTCAGAAAATTTATATCTTGTAGGAGATATTATTGATGTGTGGGCTATGCAGAAAACGTTTTATTGGCCTCAACCACACAATGACGTAATCCAAAAAATTTTAAGAAAAGCAAGACACGGTACTAAAGTATTTTATATAGTTGGAAATCACGACGAGGTTTTTAGAAAATTTATACCAATGCATTTTGGAGATATTAATATTGTTAACAGGGTTATTCACGAAACTCAGCTTGGAAAAAAATATCTTGTAGTCCATGGTGATGCTTGGGATGGTGTAATGAAATATGCAAAATGGTTATCTAAGTTAGGATCAATTGCATACGAACTATTACTTAGATTAAATATTGTTATAAATTTCTTCAGAAAATTAAGAGGAAAAAGTTACTGGTCTCTAGCAAAATTTTTAAAATATAAAGTTAAAAATGCAGTTAAATATATAGGTGAATATGAAAGAACAGTATCAGATTATGCAAAAAGAAAAAAATATGATGGTATAATTTGTGGACATATTCATCATGCGGAAGATCAAAATTTTGATGGAATTAATTATTTAAACTGTGGAGACTGGGTAGAGTCCTGCACTGCTTTAGCAGAGAAATATGATGGAACATTTGAAATTATTTATTGGGATAATGTTAGGAAAGAATTCGTAACAGATGATAAAGAGAAAAAGGAAATAATTAAAAAAGATAACGTAGAAGATTTAAAGCGAGCTTCTTAAGCGTGAAAATTTTAATCGTAACAGATGCATATTATCCACAAGTGAATGGTGTAGTTCGAACTCTCCATGAAACTGGTGAAATTCTTAAATCTCAAGGTCACACAATTGAATATATTACTCCTCAACAATTTCTTACTGTGCCTATGCCTAAATATAATGAAATTAGATTATCATTAAATGTTTGGCCACGTGTAAGTAATTTAATTAATTCAATTAAACCTGATGCAATACATATTGCAACAGAGGGACCTCTTGGTTTTATGGCAAGAAGGCATTGTATTAAAAAGGGCTTAAAGTTTACAACAAGTTTTCATACAAGATTTGATAAATACATTAAACTTTATATGCCTATCATTCCAGCAAAATGGTCAGAAAAATTTTTATGTAACTTCCACAATAAAGCTGAAAGAATTTTAGTAACAACAGAATCTATGCGAGAAGAGCTAATTGCATTAGGTGTTGATAATAATAAAATGGTTACATGGACTAGGGGAGGTAATCATGGTGCATTTAAAAATCCAGTTAAAAGAGATTTACCTTATAAAAGACCCATATGGATATACGTCGGTAGAGTTGCAGTTGAAAAAAATATTAAAGCATTTTTAGATCTAGATCTCGAAGGCACTAAAGTTATAATTGGAAAAGGTCCTAACTTAAATAAATTGAAAAAAAAATATCCAAATGATTATTTTTTAGGTGAAAAAACTAATGGAGAATTAGCATCTCATTTTGCATCATCAGACGTTTTTGTATTCCCTAGCAAAACCGATACTTTTGGTATTGTGGTTTTGGAGTCTTTAAGTTGTGGAACACCTGTTGCAGCTTATCCAGTTCCTGGTCCTAAAGATATATTAGGTGGTTCTAAAATAGATACATTAGATCAAGACCTTAAAACCTCCGCACTTAAGGCACTAAAAGTAAATCGAGAAGATTGTCTAGAATTTGCTAAAAAATATAGTTGGGAAGAAACAGCAAGGATATTTTATAACAATATATCACCTAATTAATATTTAATACAATTGATCTAAGTTTCCCAACTATTTGCCTGTTACTTAGTTTTTCTTTTTGAAGCAAAGTAATTCTTTTTCCAATACTTAGGTTAAATTTTTTATTTTTTTTATTAAAAAGCTCCCTAATAAATAAAACTTTTCTTAAATTATTGTTTATAAAACCCATTGTGTGAAAAAATAAACTATTCTTACCAAAAAAACGAACAGGAATAATATCTGCTTTTGTTTTGTTAATTATAGAGCCTATTAAAGGCTTCCATTCTCTTTCATTGGCCTCATTAAAAATTAATGAAGAAGTAGCAACTTCACCCGAAGGAAAAGTAATTAAAATTCCATTTGAATTTAAATGTTCAATTGCTTTTTTTTTAGTAATTATGTTTTTTTTAATATCTGCTGTAACTGTAGAAAATTTTATTGGTAACAAATATTCTCTTATTTGATCAATTTGTGATACCTCTTCATTAATTAAAATTTTATAATCTTTTCTGATATCACAAATTATAGAACAAATTATTAATCCATCTAATAATCCAAAAGGATGGTTAGCAACAACTATTGCCGAACCTGTTTTTGGAATATTGGTTATATGTTCTGCGTAGTAATCTATATTTAAGATATCTAATGTTTTTTTCCAAAAATTCGATGACTTTTTTAAATCTTCATAATTATTTTTATACAAAGATTTGATTTCATCGACTTTGGATATTTTATTAATAATTTTTTCCATTAGTCTATAATTTTATTAACATAATCTTTGTTAATTTCTTCAATAGGTAAAAAAACAAATACATCGGTTGTTTTAAACTTTTTGTCAACAACTGCACCTTCTCCAATTGATGCATTAAATTTTAAATAAGCTTTAATTAGGGTTGGCAGCTTTGAAACCAATTTAAGATTTATGTCAATTTGTTTTTTATAATCAACTTTGACTTTATAATTTGCTAATGCATTTACTTTAATATTATCTGACATTTTGTGGTTATTATTTAGATAAATTAATTGATCCTCAATCTTATTAATATTGGTGTCTAAAAAACTAGCTGTACCAAATAAAGCATCTATATTATTTTTATTAATATACCGATATATTTCATTCCACATTAATTTTAGCACATTTTTGTTTCTAAATTTTTGAGATATACATGACCGACTTAATTCAAGCATGTTGTTATAAATTTTTGAATTTAATAGATTGTCTAGATTAAATTCATCGCAACTGTAAAAACCTGATTTTTTTTCTGCTACAGATTGTTTTAGTAAACGATAGGTGCCAATTACTTTAGTTTTTGAAAATTTATTTTTTCTAAATTTAACAATTATATGATCTGCATAATTATCAAATTTATCAGAATCCCTCCTAAAATTTCCAATATTTAATATAGGATTGTGTATCCTTTCTGAAAAAAAAACTTTGTATCTAAGTTTTTGAGCAAGTTTGATCTCACTTCTGCTTTCAGCTAGCTTAACATCAAAAACAGGTTTAAAAAAATCATGAGTATTAATATTAAACTTTTTAGTAATATTATTTTTTCTTAATATATTGTTTATTGTCATGAAACTTTGATAAAAGATTCACATGTATTTAAAGTTAAAAAATTATTTCAAATTTGTTACATTAAAATAGTATGGATTTTATTATTTATTTTCTGTTAATTATAATAATCGTACTATTTTACCTCTTAATTAAAAAAAATATTAAACCAATAAATACTGCTCCCACTATCAATAAAACAAACAAAGACGATTTAGGTAAACGTGTAATAATTGAGGAATTGGAAGATCAATTTTTTGCTTTAGATAAATATAATTTAATCAAATATTTAAACAAAAGTGCAAAACAACGTTTTGGTGAAAATTTAATTGATAAAAATATATCAAGTGTAATAAGAGATACAAAATTATTAGAAACAATTGATGAAGCTATTAAAGATCAGGTAACAAAATATGTGAATGTTGAAATTAATTTACCATCATATCAATTGTACAAAATTTATATTATTCCTGGTCCTACTCATTTATTTCCAGAGACAGATTCTGTTGTTTTATTTCTTAAAGATTTTACAGAAATAACTAAAGCACAAAAATTAAAAACTGATTTTGTTGCTAATGTTAGTCACGAGCTAAGAACTCCTTTGGTTTCAATTAAAGGTTCTTTAGAAACTATTCTAGGACCAGCCTCAGATGATAAAGTTGCACAAAAAAAGTTTATGAAGATTATGTCTGATCAGGTTTTTAGAATGGAAAACCTTATTAATGATTTATTGATTTTAAGTAGAATAGAATTAGAGGAACATATTAAGCCAAATAAAATTGTGAACTTAAATGATATTTTTACAAATATTAAGAGCAACTTTGAATTAATTCTAAAAAAAAAGAAAATTAATTTACATATTGAGCTTATGGAACCAACTTTAGTGTTTGGTGATTATGATAAATTGTTAACTGTTTTTTCAAATTTAATAGATAATGCAATTAAATACTCTAATGATGGAAAAAATATTTATGTCAAAAGTCAAAATAGTGAAGGTAAATTAATTGAAAAAAATATGTTAATTAATATTAAAGATGAAGGCATAGGTATTCCTCAAGATTTAATTTCAAGGATAACTGAAAGATTTTTTAGGGTTGACACAGAAAAAAGTAAAAAAGTTGGTGGTACAGGATTAGGTTTAGCTATAATGAAACATATAATTGCTCAACATAGGGGAGATTATGAGATTCTAAGTAAAATTAATGATGGCACTGAAATTAAAATTTATCTTCCAACAAAATAACTAATTAAAAAAGTTGTTTAAAATTAACCTTTATTGACCAAATATTTAACAAATCTTTTATTGAATAAAACTACAGTTTATTTAAATTTTTATTATGGTTAAGATATTAAATTACATTTCCATTATTATATTTTCTTTGATGTCGATGATTACTAAAAGTATATCATCAGATATTTCCACAATTTTAAGAAATCAGCAATTAACTGTATTTGATATTGGTATTTTTAGATTACAAGAGGATATGAAATCAACGATACCACAAGTTCAAAAGCATTTTCCTGATAAAGAAATTGAAATTTCTGATGTTTATACTGATGTGGTTTCATCACTTTGGAGAAATACAATTGATTTAATTGTGTCTGTACCAATGAGCGAAACATTAACAAAAACAAACTATTTTTCAGATATGTACAGATGTAAGAATATTTTTTTTTCTGTAAGAGATCATCTTTTAAGAAATCAAAACGAGAGCAATTATAATTTTTCAAGAGCCTCGTCTTATGTAGTTTCAACATTTTCTACACCAACAAGTTGGCCTTCTTGGAAATATGAACAAAAAAAAATCAAAGAATTAGTTTCCATGATACAACTAGAAGTGACTTTAAGACCATCTAACGAACTCGCCTTTAGAGAAGGTGTTAGTCCAATACATTGTAAAGGTAGTTTAGCTGACGAATTTGACGCCATTGTTGTCACTAAAAATTTCAACTAAAAAGTTAGGTTTTTAACAAAACTGTAACATATTTGTAATATTAATATCCACATTCAAATCTAATAACCGACTCGTTGATTAAATTTAATTACGAAAGGAAATATCAATGAAAAAACTAACTATTATCCTTGCTTCGTTTTTAGTGCTAACATTAAGCACTGTTACATCGCAAGCAAGAGATCAAATTACAATCGTTGGTTCTTCAACTGTATTCCCATATGCAACAGTAGTTGCTGAAAGATTCGGTAAAAAAGGATTTAAAACTCCTATCATCGAGTCAACTGGAACAGGTGGTGGAGCTAAATTATTTTGCGCAGGTGTAGGTGAAGCTCACCCAGATATCACTAACGCTTCAAGAGCTATGAAAGATAAAGAAAAAGCTCTTTGTGCAAAAAATGGTATTACTGATATTGTAGAAATTATTATTGGTAATGACGGTATAACATTAGCTTACAGTTTAGATGCAGAGCCAGTTAACTTTACAAAAGAACATTTATATTTAGCACTTGCTAAACATACAGTTGTTGATGGTAAATTAGTTGATAACATTTACAAAAACTGGAATGAGATCGATTCAAGCTTACCAAATAAGCCAATTAAAGTAATGATTCCTCCAGGAACTTCTGGAACAAGAGATGCTTGGAACTCTTTAGTAATGAAAAAAGGTATGACTAAAGAAGCAAAGGCTCTTTACAAAGCTGGTTATGCAGCAGGAAACAAAAAATATAAAAAACCTCAAAAACTATACAGAGAAGACGGTTTAGCAATTGAAGTTGGAGAAAATGATAGCTTAATCATTCAAAAACTTGTTGAAGACAAAGATATGTTTGGTTTCTTTGGTTTCAGTTACTACTTAGCGGCAAAAGATAAACTACAAGCAGCTAGTATTGATGGTGGACAACCTTCATTAGAATCTATTCAAGATTATAGCTATGCAGTAGCAAGACCTTTATTCTTCTATGTGAAAAAAGCTCACGTAGGTGTAATTCCAGGTTTACATGAATTTGTAAAAGAATTTACAAAAACTGGAACAATTGGAAAAAGAGGTTACTTAGCTGACATTGGTTTAGTACCATTGGATAAAGCAATGTACAGAACTACAAGAGATAACGCTATGGATCTTGTAGCAATGAGCGAGTAATTTTGATTTGTTAACAAATTTAAAAAGGCCCTTTTATTAGGGCCTTTTTTTTAATACAAGATTAAATCTACATAAATGAACTCGATAATTTTTTTAACAATTGTTCTCTTAGCATTATCGAGTTATTTTTTTGGTCGTAAAAAAGCATTAGCTATAAGATCTACAAATACAAGACTTACAGCGTTACCGAGATTTTATGGTTATTATTTAGCAATATGGTGTGCAGCTCCTGCATTTATTATTTTTGCTTTGTGGTCTATTTTTGAACCAACCGTAGTAAAATATATAGTTTTACAATCTTTTAGTGATCAAGGATTATTAGAAGGAGAATTAAATCTTATATTTGAAAAAGCTAAGTCACTTTCAAGAGGACAATTTAGTGGTGAAATAACTACAGCATTACAGGTAGCAGCAGACAAGTATGCATCTTTAAGAAGCACAGCCTCAGCCTCTAAAGCAGTAATTGTGTTATGTTTGGTGATTTCTTCGATTGCATATGCTTATAATAAATTATCTAAAAATTCACGAACAAGAGAACCTGTAGAAATTTTTTTACAATGGCTATTTTTCTTTGCATCATTAGGTGCAATTTTAACCACTGTTGGAATTGTTTTTTCACTTTTATTTCAGACAATTGAATTTTTTAAAATTATTCCATTTTTTGATTATTTATTTGGAATGCATTGGTATCCAGCAAAAGCATTTGTTAGAGACTCGAGTGAAGCTTTAGATCCATCAATGTATAGTGATACATTTGGTGCGGTACCAGTTTTTGCTGGTACTTTTTTTATAGCATTTATTGCCATGTGTGTTGCAATACCTATAGGATTATTAAGCGGAATTTATCTTGCTGAGTATGCTTCAAATAAATTTAGACAATTTGCAAAACCAATTATTGAAATATTAGCAGGGATACCAACGGTAGTTTATGGTTTTTTTGCAGCTTTAACAGTTGGACCATTTTTAAAAGATATTGGTAATGCCGTTGGATTAGATGTATCTGCAGAAAGTGCACTTGCAGCTGGAGCTGTAATGGGAGTGATGATCATACCATTTGTGTCAAGTCTGAGTGATGATGTAATTAATAGTGTGCCTCAAAGTTTAAGAGATGGCAGTTATGCAATGGGTGCAACAAAATCTGAAACTATCAAAAGAGTAATTTTTCCTGCAGCATTACCGGGTATAGTTGGTGCAATTCTTTTAGCAGTATCAAGAGCGATAGGTGAAACCATGATTGTTGTTATGGCATCAGGTTTGGCTGCAAACTTAACTTTAAACCCTTTAGAATCCACATCAACTATAACTGCACAAATTGTTGTTATACTAATTGGAGATCAACAATTTGAAGATCCTAAAACACAAGCGGCTTTTGCATTAGGACTTACATTATTCGTTGTTACATTAATTTTAAATGTAATAGCTTTATCAGTTGTTAAAAAATATAGAGAAAAATATGATTAATAGAGAAGAATTTCTAAACAAAAGATACAAATCAGAAAAGCGATTTCAATTTTACGGTAAATCAGCAATAGTTTTGGCTTTATTGTTTTTAGCTATATTTCTGTTTAAAATTTTTTCTACTGGCTATACAGCATTTCAAAAAACTTGGATAACTATACCTATAAATTACGATCCTGAATTCATGTATTTAGATGCAGATCAAAAACCCTCAATTCAAGATCTTGAAGACTCTGAGTACTTTGATGTCGGTATTGAAAGTTTTGCTGCATTAGATCAAAACGCTAATGAAGATCAAATTACAGATATCAAAAGAATGTTTGCTTTTATATTTGAAGAAGAAATAAAATATCACATTCTTTCAAATCCAGATGATTTTGGAAAAATAGTTGAAGTTAAGTTGACAGCATCTGATGATTTGGATCAAGTCTTTAAGGGAAATTATCCAAGAGAATTACCGGAGGAACGAAGAAGAGTTACTGATTATCAATTAAAAATTTTTGATAAATTAAGTGCTGAAGGTAAAGTTAAAAGTAATTTTAATTTTAGCTTTTTTACCAATGCAGACTCAAGAGAAGCGGAATTGGCTGGTATAGCAAGTTCATTTATGGGTTCATTGTTTAGTATATTAGTTTGCTTAGCTGTATCATTTCCAGTGGCCCTTTTAGCAGCAATTTATTTAGAAGAATTTGCACCTAAAAATAGGCTTACAGATTTTATTGAAGTTAATATTAATAATTTAGCAGCAGTACCATCAATAGTATTTGGATTACTTGGTCTTGGCGTATTACTTGCGGTATTTGGTTTACCAAGATCCACGCCTTTGGTTGGTGGAATAACGTTGTCCTTAATGACCTTACCGACGATCATTATTGCGGCTAGAGCATCATTGAAAGCTGTACCACCAAGTATAAGAGAAGCCGCCCTTGCAATGGGCGCTAGCCGAATGCAAACAACTCTTCACCATACAGTTCCATTATCTTTACCAGGCACATTATCTGGAACAATAATTGGTCTTGCTCAAGCTTTAGGTGAAACTGCACCTTTGATTTTAATTGGAATGGTTGCATTTGTTAATACTATTCCAGGCTCTCCCATGGATCCAGCTGCCTCTTTACCAGTTCAAATTTATATTTGGGCTGAAAGTGCTGAAAGAGGTTTTGTTGAAAAAGTATCAGCTTGTATAATGGTCTTGTTGATATTTTTAGTATTAATGAACTTAGTAGCACAAATGGTACGACATAAATTTGAAAAGAAATGGAACTAAAATATGAATAAAATAGAAGCAAAAAATGTAAATGTTTTTTATGGAGAAAAACAAGCTCTCTTTGATATCAATATGGATATTCAAGAAAAACAAGTGACAGCTTTAATTGGTCCATCTGGTTGCGGTAAATCTACTTTTTTAAGATGTTTAAATAGAATGAACGACGTTATTGATATCTGCAAAGTTGAAGGAGAAATCAAAATAAACGATTACAATATCAATCAAAAAGCTACTGATGTTGTTAGATTGAGAGAAAAAATTGGAATGGTTTTTCAAAAACCTAATCCATTTCCTAAAACTTTATATGAAAATATTTCTTATGGACCTGAAATCCATGGTATGGCTCAGTCAAAGGATGAGCTTGATCAAATCGTAGAAGATAGTTTAAAAAAGGCAGCTCTTTGGAACGAAGTTAAAGATCGACTTAATGAACCTGGAACAGGTTTATCAGGTGGTCAGCAACAAAGACTATGTATAGCTAGAGCTATTTCAGTAAAACCTGAGGTAATTTTAATGGATGAACCATGTTCAGCATTAGACCCTATTGCAACAGCACAAATAGAGGAATTAATTGATGAATTGAAAAAAGAACATACCATTGTTATTGTAACTCACTCAATGTCACAAGCGGCACGTGTATCACAACAAACAGGGTTTTTTCACTTAGGTAAATTGATTGAGGTTGGTTCTACTGATAAGATATTTAAGAATCCTGACCAAAAACAAACTCAGGATTATATAACAGGGAGGTTTGGATAATGACTGAAGCACCGCACACAGTTAAGTCTTACGAAGAAGAACTTAAAAATTTAAACAGCAATATAATTAAAATGGGTGGATTTTGTGAAGAGGCTCTAGGTAAAGCTATTCAAGCTATTACTACAAGAAATAGTGATAATGCCGAGAGTGTTATTCAAGAGGATGAAAAAATTGATAAATTTGAAACATTGATAGAACAACAAGTAGTAAATCTAATCGCCTTAAGACAACCAATGGCGATAGACCTTCGTGAAACAGTTACTGCCTTAAAAATTTCTTCTGACCTTGAGAGGATAGGAGACCTAGCAAAAAATATTTCTAAGAGAACTCTTTTATTAAATGAAAATTTGCCAAAAAATCTAGTTGATTCGCTTATTAGAGTATCAACAAATGTTCAAAAACAACTAAAAGCAGTTCTAGATTCATATTTAGAAAGATCAGCTGCTGTGGCAATAAATGTTTGGGAAAGTGATGAGCAAATTGATGATCTAACTAACTTATGTATGAATGAAGTAATTAGTTATTTAAAAGATAACGAAAAAAATTTAGAAGACGGCACCCATTTACTTTTTGTAACTAAAAATATTGAAAGAATTGGTGATCATACTACCAATGTTGCAGAACAAGTTTATTTTTTAGTTACTGGTGAATATTTAGAAGGCGATCGTCCAAAAGGAACAGAGTCAATAGTAACAGGAGAAAAGTAATAAATGTCAGCTCATGTTTTTATAGCTGAAGATGAAACCTCTATAGTTACTCTTTTAAAATATAACTTAGAAAAAGAAGGTCATAAAGTTAGCTTCTGTGAAAATGGAGAGGAAGCGCTCAAACAAATTAAAGACAAGCAACCTGATCTAATTTTAATGGACTGGATGCTTCCAGACTTATCAGGTGTTGATATATGTAAAAATTTAAAAAAAGATAAAAAGTTTAATGACATCCCAATAATAATGCTTACAGCAAAAGGTGAAGAGGAAGATAAATTAAAAGCATTCGATACAGGTGCGGATGATTATGTAACCAAACCATTTAGTCAAAAAGAATTGAATGCAAGAATAAAATCACTTCTTAGAAGATCAAAACCACAGTCCTCAGTTGATGTTGTAGAGTTTACAGATTTAAAAATAGATAGAATTACTAAACGTGTATACAGAAATAATACTGAAATTTCATTAGGACCTACAGAATTTAAACTACTTGATTTTTTTATTAAAAATCCAAAAAGAGTTTATTCGCGTGAGCAGCTCCTGAATAATGTTTGGGGAGAAAATATTTATGTAGAGTCAAGAACTGTTGATGTTCATATAAGAAGACTTAGACAAGCAATAAATATTGAAAATACTAAGCCATTAATTAGAACAGTTAGATCAGCTGGTTATTCTTTAGAATCTTGAAGGTCTTTGGGTCTGATAAACTCTTTAATCAATCCTTTTTTATCTATGTGATTCCAACTATTAAAATTAAAATTAATTTTTGCAAATGCAGCAGTAGGAAATTTATTATTCAATAATTTAAAATGATTACTGTTTTGATTTTTACTTACAAGCCTGACAAGATTTCTTACAGTAGGCTCGTGGTTTATTAGCAGAACTGATTTAAATTTTTTAGGTATTTTTTTTATAATATTGATAATTTTATCTTCACTTGTTAGATATAGTTTTTTTGTTGAAATAATTTTTTTAGGTTTATCAATTTTTTTTAACAAGATTTTTAATGTTTTCACTGTTCTTTTTGAGGATGAAACCAGTATGTAGTCAAAATAATATTTTTTTTTAACAAAAAATTCACAAATCATTTTAGCATTTTTCTTTCCACGCTTATTTAAAGGTCGCTTGTAGTCTTCTAAATTTATATCTTCCCAACTAGATTTTGCATGTCGCATGACGTATAATTCGAGCATAAGGTGTAAATATATGACTGCATTAAAAAAACAAGATAAAGAGGAGTTAAAATCTAAATATATTAACAGAGAACTATCTTGGCTTAAATTTAATGAAAGAGTGCTTTTAGAGGCCCAAAACATAGAAAACCCTCTTTATGAAAGAGTAAAATTTTTATCAATAGCTGGTTCAAATTTAGACGAATTTTTCATGGTTCGTGTTGCAGGACTATATAGCCAAATAAAACAAGAAGTAGAATCTCTAAGCTCTGATGGTTTAACTCCAGATGAGCAAATGAATGAAGTTGTGATAGAAACAAAAAATTTACTTAATAAGCAAAACAAAATTTATAAGGATCTAATATCTCAATTACAAAAAGTAAATATACGTTTGATAAAACCTGAAAATCTTAAAAAAGCAGATAAAAAAAAACTGTTACAAATTTTTAATGAAGAGATATACCCATTACTAACACCATCAGCAATAGATCCTGCTCATCCATTTCCTTTCATTGTAAATCAAGGTAGAGCCCTCGTCATGAAATTAAAAAAGAAGAATAAAAAAAGAGTTTTAAATTCTATAATTGTTATTCCTAAAGCTTTACCTAGATTTATTGAAATTGACACTGGTAAAAATTTTAAAAAGTTTGTCATTATTGATGATGTCATAAATTTTTTTGCATCAGAAATATTCCCTGATCATGACTTAGAAATGAAAATGTTATTTAGAGTTATCAGGGATAGTGATGTTGAAATTCAAGAAGAAGCTGAAGATTTGGTAAGATCTTTTGAATTAGCACTTAAAAGAAGAAGAACAGGTGATATTGTTAGGTTGGAAATTTTAAGAAACAGTAATAAAGAATTAGTTAATTTTATTACAAGCAAACTACTTGTTAATTCTGATTACATATATGAAATAGAAGGACTTGTAGGAATTCAAGATATTGATCAAATTTGCAAAATTAAAAATCCAAAATTAAGATTTAAACATTTTAATCCAAGAGAAGTTGAAAGATTAAAAGAATTTAATAATAATTTTTTTGATACTATTAAAAAAAAAGATTTAATTGTTCACCATCCATTTGAGACTTTTGATGCTGTAATCGAGTTTTTGAATCAAGCTGCTCATGATAATAAAGTAATCGCTATAAAACAGACTTTGTATAGAACCACCTTAGACTCTCCAATTGTTAAAGCTTTAATATCAGCAGCTGAAAATGGAAAAACTGTAACTGCTTTAATAGAAATTAAAGCAAGATTTGATGAGGAAGCAAACATACAGCTTTCAAGAAGTTTAGAAAAGGCAGGTGTCCAAATTGTCTATGGATTTGCAAAATATAAAACACATGCAAAATCATCTTTAATATTAAGAAGGGAACATGGAAAAATTCAAACTTATATTCATTTAGGTACAGGGAATTATCACCCTATTAATGCAAAAATTTATACTGATTTATCATTGTTTAGTTCAGATAAAAAATTAGCTTCTGATGTTGAAAAATTTTTTAATTATGTAACTGGATATGCGAAACCTCGAAATCTTAATAAGATATCTATATCTCCTGTTAATCTTAGAGATACCTTAAACAATTGTATTGATCAGGAGATTTCTAACGCTAAAAAAGGTAAAGATGCTGCAATATGGGCCAAAATGAATTCTTTAGTTGATCCAAATATAATTGATAAATTCTATGAAGCCTCAAATGCTGGTGTAAAAATATTTTTATTTGTTAGAGGAGTTTGTTGTTTGAGGCCTGGAATTAAAAACAGATCAGAAAATATAATTGTTAAAAGTATTATTGGAAGATTTTTGGAGCACTCAAGAATTTATTGTTTTGCAAATGGAAATACTATGCCAAGCAGAGATGCCAAAGTTTATATTTCATCAGCTGACTTAATGCCAAGAAATTTAAACCGAAGAGTTGAACTTCTAGTTCCAATTGAAAATCAAACTGTTCATGAGCAAGTTCTTGATCAAATTATGCTAGCTAATTATTTAGATCAGAGTCAAAGCTGGATGCTTGATATGAATGGAAATTATAAAAAAATTAAATATAGTGGAAATGATTCTTTTTCAGCTCATGATTATTTTATGAATAATCCTAGTTTATCTGGAAGAGGAAAGGCTAAATTAAATTTAAAACCAAAAAAATTAAATTTGAGATTAATTAAAAGTGGAAATAAAAGTATTTAAAAACAAGCAGAATTTAAAATTAAAACAAGCTAAACTTGCTGTAATTGATATTGGTTCTAATTCAATAAGAATGTTAATTTATGATGATTTTAGTTCATCAAGAGTGCCTTTTTTTAATGAAAAAGCGGTCTGTGAATTAGGAAAAAATTTAGATAAATCACGTAAGCTCCACAAATCTGGTGTCGAATATGCTTATCGTGTTTTAAAAAGATTTTCTGAAATATTAAATGTTTCAAAGATTTCCAATGTAAAAATTATTGCTACAGCTGTATTAAGGGAAGCTACTGATGCTCAACCCTTTGTTGAAAATATAGAAACATTATTTAAAAAAAAAATTGAAATATTAAGTGGTGAAGAAGAAGCCTTATGTTCAGCTGAAGGAGTTAAAATTGGATTTGACAATGTAGATGGATTAGTAGCAGATTTAGGTGGTGGTAGTTTAGAATTAGCTAGAGTAGAAAATGGAGATATTACAAATAAAACCTCTTTACCTCTAGGTGTTTTAAGATTGCTTAATAACCCTATTGTAAAGAAAAGAAATCTTTCTAAGTATATTAAAAAATTGTTAAGAGATGAAAAATGGTTATCAAAAAAGAAATTTGAAAATTTGTATTTAGTTGGTGGAACTTGGAGAGCACTTTTTAAATTACATTTATTTCAAAATGAATATCCGGTTCATATTATTCATCAGTATTCTGTTAATTACGACACGATATCAAAATTTGTAGAAAAAATATCCTCTTTTAATAAAGCAAAACTTAAAACAGTTGAATATATATCTAAATCAAGAACACCATATTTGCCTTACAGTTCAATAATTTTAGCTGAGATCATGAATGTAACAAATCCCAAAAATGTAATATGTTCTATCAGTGGCATTAGAGAGGGATCGTTAGCAAAAGATCATTTTAAAAATGTTGATGATACTCAGGTTTTTGAAAAATCATTAGAGTTTATTGCTAAGAAACGAGGTGATCTAGGATTAACTTTTAAAAAGTATTATGATTTTATAAAACCAGTTTTTGATGGAAATGAACATTTCAATGAAAAATTACTTAATCTAGCCTGCGTATTAAGTCATATGGATTGGGGCTTAGGTGCTTTTCAAAAAGCAGAATTAGTTTTCCAAGAAACATTAAACACACCTTTATTAAGACTGTCCCACAAAGAAAGAATACAGATAGCATTATCTTGTTATTGGAGATATTGCAGTATTAAATATAATCCTAAAATTGAATATTTAAGTTTTTTAAATAACAACGAAATTTACTCAAGTAAACAGGTAGGTTCTGCATTAAGATTTGCCCATTCTTTAACTTCTATTTCTACAATATTCCTTGAAGAATTTAAACTATACCGAAGAGGAAATTCTGTTTTTTTAAAAATTCCATCCCAACATCAAGAAATAATCTCCAAGCAAGTAACTAAAAAATTCAAAGCACTAGCGAGAGAATTATTTTTAGAGCCTCGAGTTATTTATTCAAATTAATTTAATATTTATTTAATTTAGATTTAATATTTTCATTACTAAAAGACAATATTTAACTCTTAAATTAATTTATAGTTTTTTATTTCTCTCTTATTAAAAGGTGCTTACTTTGTAGGCACCTTAATAACTTTTAAAAATGATGCGATATGAGATGCATTACAAAACTTTTTTTGAAAAATTAATTTATTTATTTTGTCTTTAGAAACTAAATAAGTCTTTATGCCTTTCTCTGATTTTTTTAATTTAGTTATTTTTTTTGTATAATAGCAGTGAATTTTGGTTGTTAATCTTCCTGGTTCGCAGTTTATAGTGAATATTTTTCTTGGTTTATCTAATATTTTGTAACCAGTTTCTTCATAAAATTCTCTGCATGCAGCATCGATAGATTTTTCACTTTTATCAATTATTCCAGATGGAAATTCATATGTGATTTTTTTTACTGGAATTCTTTTTTGACTAACTACAACAAAAACATTTTTCTTAATTTCCGCAACCATCAAAGATAAATCAGATGTTTTTAAGAAATGATAATATTCTTTTTTTTTGAAGGGCTTATTAATTAAAGTTATATTATTTGTAAGCTTAATATTTTTTAAAAAATCCATAGCTTATTATATTTTAATAATATTAAAGATATTTTACAGATAAAATTATTATATTGTTTTTTCTTTAATTAATTTAGAGACTTTGTTTATTTGATATATTGTGTCCGTATTCATTGGGTTTATATATGAAGATTCTAAATAACTATTATAGGCTTTTTCGTACTCTTTCATTTCCATGTATACTTGTCCTTTTCCAATTAGAGCTCCAAAATGTCTGCTTTCAAGTTTTAAGACCATATCAATATCGTTAAGTGATTTTTTATACTTACCCATAAAATATAAAGATGTTGCACGTCTATTCCAAGCTTCAGCCCAATTAGGATCTTTTTCTATAATTTTACTAAAAATTCCATATGCTTTTATATAATTTCCATTTTGAACTAGTCTTGAGCCTTCTTTTAAATCAATAGTTAATTGAAAATTAGACGAATGTGTTTCCCAAAATTTCCATATGATTTTTTCTAAAATTTTTGCTTCACTTTGTGAATTACAATCTTTTAACTTATTTAAAAGTTTGTTTAAATTTAACTCATCTGTTTTTGCTGTTGAGGTTAAACATACCGTTGCAATTATCAATAAGAAATTTAGTATTTTTTTCATCTGTAATAAATTTGTAATATTTTTGTAACATTAATAAAAAAAGATAAAATCTAAATAAATTGCAATAAAATCAGTGTTTTTACTCAATTAAAGTTATAATTAAGTTTAATTATTAAATTCAAATCAAAGATTCGAAAAATATGAAAAATTCCAAAGTAGAAGCAATAGTATTTGATTTAGCAGGTACATTAATAGATTTTGGAAGCCTCGCACCTTCTCAAGTTCTTATTGAAATATTTGACAGGTTTGGAATTAAAATTACACGAAAACAAGCCATAGGACCAATGGGTATCGAAAAACGAGCTCATATAAAAGCATTACTAACAACAAGAATAATTAATTTACAGTGGAAAAAAAAATTTAAATCAAAACCAACAGATAAAGATATTGATAAATTGTTTAAACTTTTTAATCCAGAATTAAAAAAAATAATTAAGAAACATTCAAAATTTATATCAGGAAGTAAAAATACTATAGATTTTATAAAAAAAAAAAAAATAAAAATAGGAGTCAATACTGGATATTCAGAAGAAATTCTAAAAGTTATATTGCCGGAATTAAAAAAACAAAGATTTATACCCGATGTATCATATAGTTCTTCTTACACAAAAATTGGAAGACCCTCTGCAGAAATAATTTATAGGATCTTTTCTAATTTAAATATAACCAGGGGATCAAATTGTATTAAAGTAGATGATACTATTCCTGGTTTACAAGAAGGATTAAATGCTGGAATGTGGGTAATAGGAGTAATATTTTCTGGAAATGAATTTGGCAAAAATGAATATGAATTTAATAAATTAACCGACAAAGAAAAATTAAAAATTAGAAAAAAAATCTCTCATAAGTTTAAGAAAATAGGCGCACATTACGTAATTGATACAATTAAGGATTTACCGAAAATAATTGAACAGATTGAAAATAAAATTATTTCGTAAAAAGCATTTTTTTTATTACAAATATTGCTAGCATTGCTCCTAATAGTTCTGCAATTATAAAGAAAGGTGTATTTAAATAATTTATTCCGGTGAATGTATCTGTAAAAGTTCTAGCTATTGCAACAGCAGGATTTGCAAAAGAAGTTGATGAAGTAAACCAATATCCAGCTGTAATATAAAAACCAACACATGCAGCAGTTACAACTTTTCCACTTTTCATTGATCCAAATATAATTAAAATTAATCCAAAAGTTGCGACTATTTCTGCAACAAATATATAAACCCCATCTCTTGTTTTAGATGACAACTCATAAATAGGTAGTTCAAAAAAAAAATTAGCCAAACCTACACCAGCTAAACATCCCAATATTTGTGATAAAATATAAATATGAATTAACTTTGATTTTAATCTTCCAGTAAAATACATACTTAGTGTAACAAATGGATTGAAGTGAGCTCCAGATATATCAGAAAAAACTGTAATAAGCACAAATAGACCTGCACCAGTAGCTATAGTGTTTGCTAATAGCATGATGGCTACGTCAGTTGTAAGATTTTGAGCCATAATACCAGATCCAACAACTATCATTACCAGGAAGCAACTACCTATAAATTCACTGTAGATTATTTTTTTTTTGCTATTTTTCATAATTTTTAATCCAATCATTAATTCTTGTTTCTAAATTGGAATAAGTTTTATGTATTTCTATTGAAATTAGTTCCTCTCTATTAGGTTTATCACTTTTTTCTAAATCATTAATTACATAAACGGGATCCTCAATGTCCCAATGAACTATTTTTTCAGGAGATGGCCAGACTGGACAAACTTCATCACTAGCATTGTTGCATACAGTAAATACCTGGTCAAATATTGTTTTATCATCCAAAAATTTATTAAAGTTTTTAGAAGATAGATTTTTTGTATCAAAATTATTTTCATTTAGATATTTAATGACATATTTATTAATTATTCCAGATGGTTTGCTACCCGCACTGTAACCAATAAATTTATCTTTATGATATTTATTAACTACACTTTCAGCCAATATGCTTCTATGAGAATTGCCAGTACAAACAAATAAAAGTTTTTTCATTTTTAACTTTTATTACTATATATTATTTTTTCTATACTTAATGAGCACTAAATCTTAATTGTAATAAAACTGAAACATTGTTAATTTAAAAGAGTAAAATGGACATTAAATCAAATATTGTCAATTTATTTAAAATTATAGAGGAAATTGGATCAAACAAACAATATGGAAATGAAAAAGTTTCACAACTAGAACATGCAATTCAATGTGCATTGTTGGCAAAAAAAAACAATGAAAACCATTTTTTCATTACTGCAGCTCTATTCCATGATATTGGTCACTTAATTAATAATGACAAAGAAGCCATAAAAAAAGGAATAGATAAAAAGCATGAAAATTCAGGATCTTTTTTTCTTTCTAGATTTTTTCCAGAAGATGTTACAAGATTAATTAAAGGACATGTGCCAGCTAAAAGATATTTGGTTTATTGTGAAAAAGGTTATTATGATACTTTATCTATTGCTTCAAAACAGAGTTTAGATGTTCAAGGTGGAAGTTTTTCTACAGATGAAGCAAATGATTTTATTAAACAACCTTTTATGCAAGATGCAGTTAGATTAAGAAAATACGATGACCTTGCTAAAGTCAAAAATTTGGAAATTCCAAACATACATTATTTTTATAAATATGTAGAAAGAAGTTTTAAATAAACTTTTTTTTGTTTAGAAAAATAGCTGTTACGTTCCCAATAATTGCTAAAATCAAAAATACCAATATAAGTAAGTCGTATCCTCCGATATTCCAAACTAATGAACCAATCCAAGGACCTAAAATACTACCAATCATATATTGCAAAGCTAAAATACCATGAATATTGCCAAAGTTTTTTTGGCCGAAAGTATCATTTTGAACCAAAGGTTTTAAAATAGCCATACTGCCATATGCTGAACTATTAAATAAAACAAATAAAAATGCTAAGTAATGATTAATATTTATAAAGTATAAAAATATCATTCCAACTACCATCGAGTAAAAACAAATTACAAATAATTTTAAATTTGATTTATTTCCTCCAAATATCATTACCAAAATTCTTCCAATTACTTGACCAGGTCCAAACATTGATGCCGTCAGTACAGCTAGGGACAGACTCATTCCTTTTTCCTGTAACATTGGAATTACATGAGTTGTAATAGCACCAATATTAAATCCAATAACAAACAATGAAAAACTAAATAACCAAAACCTATAGTCTTTAAGTATTATTTTAAGCTTTGAATTTTGATTGTTTTGTTTTTCAAAATTTTTAAATTCTTTTCGAATTATATTTTTAAAACCAAAATAATTAGCTGGTGAACTGATCAGTATATTTATTATTCCAAAAATAAATACAGTAAACCTCCAGTCATATTGTTCTGTTAAATAAGTTGCAGTAGGAAATGTATATGTGCTTGCAAATCCCGCAAACAAAGTAATAATTGCAATAGATGTCTTAGCCTTTGATTTTAAATTAATAGTAATGACGCTAAAAAGTATCGTGTAAAGACAACCACCAGAGGTTGCACTAACAAGTATCCAAGCAACTAAAAATCCACCATATGTATCTACTAATGAAAGATAAATTACACTTAGTCCTAACAGTATAGGACTGATCCACATCATTGGAAAACTTAGATTTCTATCTACAATCTTACCAAGAAAAGGTAAAAGTAAACTATGCACAACCAAGCCTAGAGAATAAATAAAAGTTAAGTTGCTTCTTGAAATACCAAGTTCATTTTCCCAAGTTAACAATAGTGCTGAAAATAAGTACATGCAGCTGCTGTAACAAAAGGTAACCGATATACCTATTAGGAATGCTGGTAAATATTTCATAAAATTTTTTATTTCTTTAACATTTTTTTAACAAAAGTAAGTTAATAGATTATTATGAAAAAAATCTTAATCTCATTTATATTAACTTTATCCACAATCTCTATTACTCAAGCTGACAACCATGTCAAAATAACAGAACAACAAGCTGGTAGTAGTTATTCACAAAACACTGAGGACACATTTAAAAATGAAATAGGGAATTGTGAAGACTCTGGCGTACTTATGTTAAGAGCCACTGTTAAAAACGATATTTCAAGATCTAGTCCCGAAAAAGCATCTGAGGCAGAAGCATTAATGAAAGAGGGTATGAAATTGTGTAATGAAAATAGAGTTTTTGAGGCAAAACTAAAATTAGAAGACGCTAAAACAACTGCTAGAGCAGGATTAGTAGATGGAGAGGATCCATCTATAACTAAAGTTGTTGTTGACAATAATGAGATAACAAAGGATGAAAAACCTTGGTGGAAATTCTGGTAAAATAGATTTTTATCTTTTTAAATTCTTAGATTAAAATTTTTAGAAAAAATATTTGATAAAGATTTTTTTTTATTTACCTTACAATTAATTGATCTGATCCAATTAATATTCTTCTAAGCCAAGCAGATAATCTATCCATAAATATTACAACTGCTAAAACTAATATTGCCATGTAGGCAACATTTTCAAAATCATTTCCAGTACCTAGTGCACCTAAAAATTGTAACCCAATTCCTCCAGCACCCATTGCTCCAATAATTACAGCACCTCTAGTATTTGACTCTAAATAGTATAAGGATTGTGATACAAAAATAGGAAGTATTTGAGGAATTATACCAAATCTATGTTGTAGAAATTTACTAGCCCCCGTTGATTGAACTCCTTCTTGTTGTTTCTTCTCGGTATTTTCAATTGCTTCAGAATACAATTTACCTAAAGTACCTGTATCGGTAAAACCAATTGCAAAAATTCCAGTAAAGGGTCCTGGACCAAAGGCTCTTAAAAATATTAAACTCCAAATTAAAAAATCTATTCCTCTTAAAGTGTCAAATAATCTCCTCAACGTAAATCTTAGAGCTTTAATGGGTGTAACGTTGTACGCCGCAAGAAAGGATAGGGGTAGAGCCATCACTGTAGCAAACATTGTTCCTAGCACAGCCATAACTATGGTTTCGAGCATTGCCCACCAAACTCTACCGTGCATGAATGCTTCATTGTCTTTAATTTCTGTAAAGAAAAGTTTTAAATTAGACATTTCAGGAACAACTCTTTCTTTAGAAAAAGTCAAACCTAATGCTTCGAAAAAGCTATATGGTTCTAACGGACTTGAGAAATCAAACCAAAAATATTTCCATCCGATACTGTAACGATGAATTTCAACTTTTCTTGGATATACTTGAATTCTCTCATACAAAGTTGGTCTAAATTCAACCCTGTTTTCTGTAATTCTAAAACCCTTTAAATCGTCTTCAGCTAAATCTTCTGAACCAACAAGGTAAGGTTTACCATTAGTATTTAATTTTATAGTAAAATCTCTTTCATATTTAGGAAAATTTACAATCTCTACTCTATCTTTGTATAATATTGCTTTACCTTTATTATTAAATTCAACTACATTGCCAACATTATCAGAATTTTTGTAAAACCAATCTGGAATTGATTTATCTAGATTGTCTCTTCCATAAACACTTCTATAGTTACCTTCAAAAGCTATCTTAATATCATCATGATTTTCCCATTTCATTGTTACATGATCTTTGTGCGCATATGTATCTAAAGCAAACATAGCGGCATTTTGTGGTTTCCATTTTTTTGGAATATCAACAACGTCTAGAGTAAAAAAACCTACTATTAAATATAACATAATAAGAAAAAAAATTATTTGGCCTTTTAATCTACTCTTCCTGGCCTGTTTAAATGTGTCAGGAAATAATTTTCGAATATTATCTCTTTCAATTGCTAAACTAGAACTCATTGATTTACCCCAATTAATTTATGTCTCCAATATGCAGACAAATAATCTAATGCAATTATTGTACCAACCAGTAAGAACATACAAGCCAAAACATCAGCTCCATAATTCCACTGAATTAAAGCTGCTAACATTTCTCCAATTCCTCCTGCACCAACAAAACCTAATATAGTAGATTCTCTGACATTTATTTCTAACCTCAATATTCCATAACTTAGAAAAAGAGGGAGCACTTGTGGAAGAACTGAGAATCTTATCTTTTGTGTCCAAGTTGCACCAACAGAACTTAAACCTTCAATAGGTTTTCCATCACAATTTTCTATAGCTTCCGTGAATAATTTACCAAGTGCTCCTGCAGTATGTATTGTTATGGCAATCACTGCTGGTAAAGATGATTTACCCATTAAATATAAAAACACCATTGCTATTATTAATGTTGGAAATGATCTTGTCACATCCATAAAAAATTTTGTAAATTGAATAACCCTTTTATTTCTTATTAAATTTCTACTTGAGAAGATTGCAAAAATAACTGCCAAAACAAATCCGATCGAAGTTGAAAATAAAGCAATATTTAAAGTTATAATTAATTCAGGAATGTATTTAATAACTCTTGGCCAATATTTCCATCCCATCTCAAAAGTGTCTACAAATAAATCTCTAGGATAATTAAAAAAATTAGCTATACCTCTTCCAAAAGATCCTGCATTTGCCTCTAATGATACCAAGGTACCACCAAAAAAAACTAATATTAGAATTGCAATTCCAAGTAACGAGGACCTAGTTCTTTGATTTGTTAATTTTTTTAAATTAACTTCAATTTGTTCTAGGTTTGCAGGTAATGCTTTTGACATAATTTTAAAAAAAAAATTAGAGGCAAAGATTTTAAGTCTTTGCCTCTAAATGGGGTACTTGATTAATTATTTTTTTGTGCTTCAATTTTAGCTTTTCTTGCTGCTACAACTGATTCATAGAAAGAGTGATCTACAGCTACCCATTTTTTAACGATACCGTTTGCAACGTTTTCACTGCACTTTGGATCGTTTTCGTGTATCCATTGCTTTAAACCAATCATTACTTGGTGTGCTCTAACAGGTAAAAAAGTAGGCATTACAATTGGTCCATTAGGAATTAATTTTGAAGACCAAATTTGAACAATGTCGTCCATATTTAAAATCCCTTTATCAACCATTTTTCTTAAATTCCCTGATGAATATCCTTCTTCCCAGCTACCAACACCAGATACCCATGTTACAGCAGCATCAACATCTCCATTCATTAATGCTAATACATTGTTTTCATGTCCTCCAGAAAACTGTGTTTTTGAAAAATATGTATCTGGATCCATACCCATAGCTTTTAATTCAATTGATGGAATTAAAAAACCTGATGTAGAGTTAGGGTCAGCCCAACCAAATGATTTACCTTTTAGGTCTTCCATTGATTTAATACCAGATTTTTTAGTTGCTACTGCTACTGAGTAATAACCCATGTCTCCAGTTGGTTGCATTCTAGTTAGAACTGGCACTACAGCAGTTGGATCTTTAAGATACATACCTGCATATCCAGAAGAACCAAACCATGTATAATCTAGATTTCCACCTAGCATCGACTCCATTGTTCCAGCGTAGTCTTTAAATGTAAAAAATTTTGCTGGTACACCATAAGCTGCTTCGATATATGGCATGAAACATTCATTTCTAGCGATAATATCTTGAGCTGCTTCGTCACCTAAAAAACCAACTCTAAATTCTGGTTGGTATTTACTTAAGTCCATTTTTGGACCTGTGTAAGTTACTGCATTAGCCTGAGTTGCAAACATTATCATAGCCAAAAGTGCAATAACTCTTGTTAGTTTATTAAACATAATTATCTCCTTTTTTTAATTTTAGTCTAACGACCTATTTGTACCGATGAGTTATTGACCTCATGCAGTTGCAAATTCTTTTTTCAACATCTCTTTTAAATTATTTTTTGTTTTAAGCTCAGTTGATGTTACTTGTGGTTCAAAAGCTTCATCTGCTTCTGCTCCATAAATTTCTCTTGCAAGTTTATCTGACAATTTTTCTGGTAAATCATCAAAGACAACTGCACCATCTTTCATGCCAATAATTCTGTCACAGTAAGTTTTTGCTGTATCTAGAGTATGAAGGTTTGAAATGACGGTTAAATTTTTTTCATCATGAATTTTTCTTAATGACTCCATAACCATCCTAGCATTCATTGGGTCTAAAGATGCTATAGGTTCATCTGCCAAAATCATTTTAGGATTTTGCATTAATGCTCTGCATATAGCCACACGTTGTTGTTGACCCCCAGATAATGTTTCTGCTCTTTGAAGAGCAGTATTGGCCATACCTAAGCTGTTAAGTAAAATCAAAGCATCAGCTCTTTCATCACGAGAAAACATTTTTAAAGATGCCCTAAATGAACCTTGATAATTTAATCTACCTAAAATGACATTTGTTAATACATCAAGTCTTGGCACTAAGTTAAATTGTTGAAAAATCATTGCACAATTTCTCTGCCAAGATCTTTTTTCTTTGCTTTTAAGTTCTAATATATTTTGACCATCGACTTCTATTTTTCCATCTGTTGCATCTGTTAGTCGATTAATGATTCTTAGAAGAGTAGATTTACCTGCACCTGATCTTCCAATAATTCCTATCATTTGTGGTTTATTAACCTTAAATGAGACATTTTTTACGGCATGGTTATTGCCAAAATATTTATTTACATTACTTATAAGCATGCAATTTTATGCACCTCAATTCTTTAGGAAATGTTAAAACTTTATTAATAAAATTTATAAGTTTTGTTTAATTATTGTTAAAAATAAACTACAGGTAGAAAATACAGTATTTATTACTCTAAACTTTAACAAGTATCTGAATTTTAGACCCATCAAAATAACTTTCACTTAGCTCTATTGGGGTTTTATTAAAGTCAACATTAATAGATGTCGTTTTTATTAAAGGTTTTCCAACATCAATATTTAAAAGATTTGATTTTATTTTGTCTGAAATTTCAGCGCTTATTAACGTTTTAGATCTTATTATTTTTTTAACATTTAATAAATTAAAGGCTTTAGTTACAGACTGTTTTTTAACAAAATGATTAATAAATTTTGGAAATCTATCATGGGGTATTGATCTAAATGTTATTACAGAAGGAGAATTATTTATATATCCTATACTATTTATTCTAGTGACTTTTTCTTTTTTATTTAAATTCAATTCTTTTTTCTCAAATAGATTACATTCTGCAATATCAAAACTTTTGATTTCAATTCGCACTGATTTGTTCTCTTCAAGAATATTTTCAGTAAAACGAACATTTTTGCTTATTGAATAATTAATTTTTGATGTTTTTACAAAAACACCTAAACCTCTTTTTGAATATATTAAATTATCATTTTTAAGTTCTTTAAAAGCTCTTCTTATAGTGTGTCTATTAACATTGAACTGTTTTGCATACTCACCCTCGGAATCTAATTTTTTATTAATTTTGTACTTATTTAAAACAATTTCTCTTTTAATTGAATTGTATATTTCTTTCCAAAGCAAATCCTTTGATGTCATAAAATTTTAATAAATAATCTATTGAAATATTTTCCAATTTTGTTACTTGTCTAGTTGTATAGTATTATGTTAAATGAATCAAGAAAACAATGGTTAAGTTATTTAGCAACCGCTGATGAAGATTATCTCATTTTGCTTTGGGATAATTTAAATATGAAAATAAAATATAATTGGTTAAGAGAACCTGAGATTGGTAGTGTAATGGTTCAAGGAAAAGCAGGAGCCACAGGTGATAATTTTAATGTTGGAGAGGTAACTATAACTAGATGTTCAGTTAATTTAGATAAAAAAATTCAAGGTCATGGTTATGTTCAAGGTAGAAATAAATATAAATCTAAAATTGCAGCTTTGTGTGATGCGTTAATGCAAACTGAAAAAAAAGAAATTATAAAAAAAAATATACTGGATAAATTAGTTAAATACAAAAATAATAAAAGAAACGAAATATTATCTAAAACAGAAGCTACTAAAGTTGATTTTTTTACCTTGGTAAGAGGTGAGGATAAATAATTTATGGAAGTTGTTTTTAAAAAAAATAATTCTCAAACGAGTGCTGATTATTTTAGAAGTATTTTGTTTGCAACCTCATATCCTGGTTCAATTGAGACGTTAAATAATACAGATCCCCCTTCGAATATGTTTTCAGCTAGTTGTTCAATTATAAAAACTTTTTGTGATAGTTATTCAAATATTTTTTTAAGTGGTGATGTTAACAATCCAGAAACTATAGAATGGATTAAATTTAATACAGGTGCAAACATAACTGATAAAAAAAATGCAAATTTTGCAATTGGTTTTTGGAATGATCTCATTCCATTTGAAGATTTTAAAATTGGTGACGAGCAAAATCCTGATCAATCCTGCACTATAATTTGTCAGTCTCAATTTAAAAAACCAAATGCCAAAATTACTGGTCCTGGTATTAAAAGTTCTAAAAGTATATTTTTACCCGATAAAGAGATTATAAAAAAAAATAACCAGCAATTTCCTTTAGGGCTTGATTTTTATTTTGTTGATGATGAAAAATTTTATTCAATACCAAGATCATTAAAAATAGGAGAGCTATAAAATGTATGTATCAGTAAAAGGAGGAGAAAAGGCAATAAATAACGCACATTCCTGGTTATCTGAAATAAGAAGAGGTGATGTAAATATAGCAGAATTAAATATTAAACAAATTAGTGAACAACTAACATTAAGTGTCGACAGAGTTATGTCTGAGGGATCTTTGTATGATAAAGACTTGTCGGCTTTAGCAATCAAACAGTCTAGAGGTGACTTGATTGAAGCAATTTTTCTAATTAGAGCCTATAGAACTACTTTACCTAGAATTGGTTCTAGCAAACCTATCGAAACTGGCAAAATGTTATGTCTTAGAAGAATATCTGCAACATTTAAAGATATACCGGGTAAACAAAAATTAGGTCCAACATTTGATTACACACACCGTTTACTTGACTTTAAACTTCTTGCTGATGGTGAGTATGATAAAGCTAAGATTGAAAAATATGATGACAAAGAAATCCCTCATGTTTTAAGCTTTTTAAATAAAGAAGGATTAATTCAGAAAGAAATACCTAGTGGCAAAACATCTAAAGATATTACAAGAAATCCAATTAATTTTCCTTTAACAAGATCTGAACGACTGCAATCTCTTTCGAGAGGAGATGAAGGTTTTCTTCTTGGTTTAGCTTATTCAACACAGAGAGGGTATGCTAGAAACCATGCATTTGTTGGTGAATTAAGAACTGGTTATGTTGAAGTTAAATTTGAAATTCCTGAACTAGGGATAGAAATAAATATTGCTGATGTCATGTTTACTGAGTGTGAGTCAGT
The DNA here is from genome assembly GCF_000155895.1 of Candidatus Pelagibacter sp. HTCC7211. NCBI lineage: Bacteria > Pseudomonadati > Pseudomonadota > Alphaproteobacteria > Candidatus Pelagibacterales > Candidatus Pelagibacteraceae > Candidatus Pelagibacter > Candidatus Pelagibacter sp. HTCC7211. Next base: position 974,879 of record NZ_DS995298.1, on the reverse strand, counting down.
AAACCAATTTAAAGGTAGTAAAAAAATACCTGCTCAATTTACCCGTGGATATGGATTAGTTTTTGGTCAATTAGAGAGAAAAGCAATTTCTATGGCTTTGGTTGATAGATCAATGAGATGGAAAGAATTTGGAGAGGAATATTTAGGCGTTGCTGCTCAAGATGAAGAATTTATTATATCTCATTGTGATAATATTCAAGCTACTGGTTTTTTAGAACATATCAAATTACCTCATTATGTAGATTTTCAGGCGGAATTGGATCTAGTAAGAAAAATTAGAGAAGAATATAAAAAAAATGAACAACATACTTAAATTTAAAAATAAAAAAGCTAAAGTTTCAGATCAAGATGAAATTTATAATTTTGCTTATTTAGATGAAAATACAAAAAGAATGATAAGAAGAGCTTTAATCAAAGCTCTTTGTATACCAGGTTATCAAGTCCCATTTTCATCCAGAGAAATGCCAATGCCCTACGGATGGGGTACAGGCGGTGTGCAAGTAACTTCATCTTGTTTAACAACAGACGATGTCCTTAAAGTTATTGATCAGGGAGCAGATGACACTACTAATGCAGTTTCAATAAGAAATTTTTTTAAAAAAACTGCAAATATTGAGACTACTGAAACAACTGAAGATGCTTCAATAATACAAACAAGACATAGAATACCAGAGAATCAATTAAAGGAAAAACAAATACTTGTTTATCAAGTTCCAATTCCAGAGCCACTAGCTTTTTTAGAACCAAGATATCAAGAGACTAAAAAAATGCATGCACTATCAGAATATGGAATTATGCATGTAAAGTTATATGAAGACATTACTAAAAATGGTCATATAGAAACCGCATATGCGTATCCAGTGAAAACAAATGACAGATACATAATGGATCCATCACCTATACCAAAATTTGATAATCCAAAGATGAATAACAATCCTGCTATACAATTGTTTGGTGCCGGTAGAGAACAAAGAATTTACGCAATTCCACCTTACACACAGGTTACAAGTCTTGATTTTGAAGATTATCCATTTGATCCTTCAAAAGCACCACATAAATGTTCTATTTGTGGATCAAATGATAGTTTTTTAGATGAAATAATTACAGACGATGATGGTAATAGATCTTTCATATGTTCAGATACAAATTACTGTAATCAAAGAATGAAAGATAAGTAAATGGAACCAATTTTATCTGTTCAAAATTTAAATAAATATTATGGGGATCAAGTTGGTTGTAAAAATATGAATATGACATTGTATCCGGGTGAAGTCGTTGGAGTGGTAGGGGAGTCTGGGTCAGGAAAAACAACTTTTATAAACTCAATATCAGGCAATCTTATTCCAGATAGTGGAAAAATCCTAATTAATACAAATAATGAAATTATTAATTTCTTAGAAATATCAGAGTCATTGAAAAGATTATTAATAAGAACCGAACTAGCTTTTGTTCATCAAAATCCTAGAGATGGTTTAAGATTGGATGTAAGTGCTGGTGGAAATATTAGTGAAAGATTAATGTCCATCGGACAAAGAAATTATGGAAATATTAGGCAAACTATTTTTAAATGGTTAGATAAAGTGGAAATCGATAAAAGTAGGGTAGATGATTTTCCAAGAACATTTTCAGGTGGAATGTTGCAAAGATTACAAATAGCAAAAAACTTAGTTACGAGTCCAAAAATAATTTTCATGGATGAACCAACAGGAGGTCTTGATGTTTCTGTTCAAGCCAAAATTTTAGATTTGTTAAGAAAATTAGTTAGAGAATTAAATTTATCAGTTGTAATTGTTTCTCACGATCTTGCAGTTATTAGATTGTTAGCTGATAAAATTATTGTAATGAAAAATGGTGAGGCTGTTGAGTCTGGATTGTGTGATCAAGTATTAGATGATCCACAACATTCTTACACTCAGTTATTAGTCAGCTCAGTACTTCAGGTTTAAAATGATAGAACTTAATAAAATAACAAAAAAATTTACACTTCATAATCAAGGCAAAACAAAAATATCAGTTTTTAAAAATTTGAATTTGAAAATTAATCCTGGAGAAATTGTAGCGTTGACAGGACCATCAGGTGTTGGAAAGTCTAGTATTTTAAAAATGATTTATGGAAACTATGTTTTTCAATCAGGAGAAATTAAAATTAATAATCACAACATAGATCATAAATATCCTAGAAATATTATTGAACTTAGAAAAAATACAATAGGATATGTTAGTCAATTTCTAAGAGTGATACCTCGTGTTCCTACGATTGAAATTGTTATGGAGCCCTTATTAGAAATAAATTCAGATCAAGATGAAGTTCGTGAAAAAGCTGAAAAAATTTTAATAAAACTTAATATAGATAAAAACTTATGGAATTTATCGCCACTTACTTTTTCAGGAGGAGAACAACAAAGAGTTAATGTAGCTAGGGGACTGATTAGGAATTATCCATGTTTATTACTAGATGAACCAACAGCTAGTTTAGATAGTGTTAACAAAGATATTGTTTTGAATTTGATTAATGAAAAAAAAGATAAAGGATCTTCAATAATTGGCATTTTTCATGATAAATATTCACGTAAATATTTAAATGCTAGGGAAATAGATATTACAAAAATATCAAATGCAAAATAACGGTCAGCTTATTGTAGTAGTCGGACCATCAGGATCAGGAAAAGATACATTGTTAAAAAAAGTAATTAAAAAAATTCCTAATTCTATTTTGGTTAAGAGATACATTACTAGGAAAAAAGATATTAAAAATGAAGATCATTACAGTATATCGATTAAAAATTTTGAAGATAAGATTTCAAAAAAACATTTCTTCGTTTACTGGAATGCTCATGGTTTTTCATACGGTATTCCATTTAAAGAAATAAAAAAAATAGAGCAAGGTAAAACAGTAATTTTTAATGGATCAAGAAAAGTACTTTTTAAAGTAAAAAAAAAAGTTAATAACGTTAAAATAATTAATATTACCGCCCCATCAACAATTATTAAAAAGAGACTTGTAAATCGAGCTAGAGAAGACAAAAAAACAATTAATAAAAGGATAAAAAGAAAAATTAATTTACTTCCGAAAAATATAATTACTATAAATAATAATAAATCAATATCTATCGGTGCAAATAAATTAAAAAAAATAATTTTAGCTAAGTGAAAAATTTTCTAAATTCTCAAACATTCCTTTCTGGTTTTCACCAAATATATATATTTTATCAAAATTATTTATTTCATTTAAAATGATTTCTTTGTTTTTTTCAATTTTTTTTAACTCAAAGTACAATTTGTTTCCTGTGACCTCTGATGCAAGGGTCATATGGAAATTAAATTCTGACATTATATAGGGGTATCCCCATTTATATAAAATATTTAATTGTAATTTACTTAGTTTAGAGGGATTTCTTCTATCAATTTCTTTTTTTGTAAGAGGTGACTTAAATTTAAATAATTCTCTAACAAGTCTATTGGATAACTTATTAATGTTATTATTTTTTTTATTTTGAACAAAAGCATAAAAATTATTTATTTTTTTTAATTTAAATTTATAAAACTTAAATTTTTTGAATTTTTTTGCTATTTCCTCAGTTTTTTTAAATAATGTAGTGGTACTATAATTTTTGTTTAGTTTAAAAGGAGGAATAAGTGTACCGTGAAACCCATATTTCTTTGGAATTAAAACATTTTTATCTATGTTTATTAAGTTTTTAATTCCAAATCTGTTTAGATAATTAATTCTATGTTTGTTATTTATTAACTTTGCATTAAGTGGATCCCAACCGAACCAATATCTACCAAATTCTTCTAGACTACTCTCTTTTGGAGGTGCATAATAAATAGCATATCTAGAATATTTTTTCATAATTCAACTTTTAATACTTATATAAATTTTTTTCTCAAATTTAAAATATTTGTAACAATTCATGTATATAAAAAAACGATGCATGAATATATTTTAAATAACGCCATGATAATTAAAAAGGATGAGATTATTCATGGCCATATAAGAATTAAAAATAATAAGATTGTCGATATAAGTAGTGGATTAAGTAATAACAAAAATTCAATTGACTGTGAAAAAGATTACATCTCTCCAGGATTGGTTGAACTACATACCGACAATCTTGAAAGACACATGACACCAAGACCTAAAGTTTCATTTCCAGTAGAAAATGCAATTTTATCTCATGATAGAGAGTTAGCATCTGTAGGAATAACTACAGTTTTTGATGCATTAAGAGTTGGTTCTATTGAAAAAACAGGAAAATATAAAAAATATGCAAAAAACTGTTCAGATATAATTTCAAGTTTTAAAAAAGATAATATTCTCAAGATTGATCACAAAATACATTTAAGAGCTGAAACTTGTTCGGAAAATTTGATTGATGAATTAGACGAATACAATGAAACTCACGATGTAAAACTAATTAGTATAATGGATCATACACCAGGTCAGAGGCAATTTAGAGTTATAGATAAGTATAAAGAATATCTTTCAATTAAACACGGTATGACAGAAAATGAAATGGAAATTCATTTTGAACACTTAATAAATCTTCAAAAAAAAAATAGCAAGAAACACATAGATAGAATTCTAGAATTTAAATCCTCATATGATTGTATTTTGGCTAGTCATGACGATACAACTGAAAATGATGTTCATAACTCAAATAAATATGGAGTAAAATTGGCTGAATTTCCAACAACTTTAGAAGCAGCCAAAACTTCTAAAAATTACAATATTAAAGTCATGATGGGATCTCCTAATTTACTTAGGGGAGGTTCTCACTCTGGCAATATCTCTGCTAAAGAACTTTTAGAAAATGATTGTCTAGATATTTTAAGCTCAGATTATATTCCATCCTCATTAATTATATCTGTTATCAAATGGGGTTTAGAAATTGATAATCTTCCGAAAGCATTTGCAGCAGCTAGTTACGCTCCATCTATAGCTATAAATTTAAATGATAGGGGTTTAATTGACAACAATAAAAGAGCAGATTTAGTAAGGTTTAAAATTTATCAAAATTTACCCGTTGTAAAAAACGTTTGGTCAAACGGTATCCAAGTAAGCTAAAATATTCCTGTTGTATAAGAGTATTTTATAATTCCTGTTATCATTATTGGTATTTGTAATGAAAAATTTGTTAATAAAGGCTTGTCTTTTGTAATGGTACCAACAATTGTCCAACCGATTATACCTAAACTGTGAGGTATCATGATAAGGATAGTAATCTAAATAAAAAGTTAATATTCCTAAAAGTGTTAACACTGTGCTTGTCTATTTTAATACCATTATTTAAGGAATTCTCAAAATTTTAGACCTATAATTAGAAAGATCAAATTTTTATTTTTTTCTAAAAATTTATTTATATCTTCATTAATTTTACCTGATGGGTTGTTCCCAGCACTATAAGCTTTAAACATATTTGAATATTCATTTTTAATAATATTTTCAGCTATTATGCCTCTAGGTGAGTTACCTGTGCAAACGAATAAGATATTTTTTATTAGAAAATAATTTTATAAATTCCAATTACAAACAATGGTATTTGTAATCCAAAGTTAGTTAAAATAGCCTTATCTTTTGATAAAAATCCTGCGATAGTCCATCCTATAACGCCAAGTCCATGGAAGTAGATATTAATAGGGTAAATATTTAGATTAGTTAACAATATTCCTGTTAAAACAAGAGCTGTACTAATCCATTTTAGATATTTTTTAATAAACATAGTCTCCTCTGTATGTAAGTTTTGTTAAGAATTTATTACAATTATAGAGGAAACTAAAATCTTAATTTATCCTTTAAATTAGCAGCCTTTAAATGAAGAAGACATGTTATTAATTAAATCAAAATATAAATCTTTTCCTGGATCAAGAGTGGCTCCCAAAGGATCTATTACACCAGTTTTCATATTCATATCTTTAGCAACTGCTTTTATAATATCAGGATTAAATTGAGGTTCTGAAAATACACAACTTACTTTGTCATGCTCAATTATCTCTCTAATTTTAGCTAATTGTTCGGCACCAGGCATCACATCTGTATTAACTGTAAAAGCACCCAATATATTTACATTAAATCTCTCTTCGAAATATTGGTAAGCATCATGGAAAACAATAGATGCTACACTTTGATTTAATTCAGTCATTACATCCATAGTAAGCTTATCAATATCCTTAAGAGCTTTGTCTAAATTACTTTTGTAAGTAGATGCATTTTTACTATCATTTTCAATTAAATGTTCTGTCATTTCTTTTAGAATAACTTTCGCATTAATTGGATCTAACCAAATGTGTGGGTCGTATTCACCATGAGCATGTCCTTCATGATCATCATGGTCATCGTGTTCATCTTTTTTCTTTTTAGCATGTCCATCGTGGTCATCGTGATCATCCTTTTTCTTTTTAGAATGTCCTTCATGATCGTCATGATCATCTTTTTTCTTCTTAGCATGGCTGTCATGATCATGATCATCGTGATCATCAAAAATATTTCTTTCTCTAAATTCTAATACATTTAGACCTTTAATGTCCATTAACTCAATTTTTTCAGCTTTCTTAGCAATTGAATTAAGTGGTTTTTCTAAAAAACTCTCTAAATCTTCACCAACCCAGAATATTAGGTCAGCATTTTGTAACATTTTCGCATGAGAAGGTTTCATTGCAAATCCGTGTGGAGATGCATATCCATCAACTATTAAATCAGGTTTAGCAATACCATCCATTAGATAACTAGCTAAAGAATGTATTGGTTTAATTGAAGCAACTACTTTTATTTCTGAGTTTGCTGTTGTAAAGAATGTTAAAAATGAAATAATTGTAAGGATAAAAGGTATTTTTTTAAGATTGTTCATAGTTTAAGATTAATTGGTTGTTATATTATAACATTATGTAATAATATAACATTTATAAGTCAAGTAATTTATGAGTTTAGAAAATAAAATATTAGTAAAACTAAATAACGCTGGAATTAAACAGAATAATAAATGGTTAGTGGAAGGTGTTACATTAACAGTAGAAAAAGGTAAAATTATAACACTTATTGGGCCAAATGGATCTGGTAAAAGTACTACCGCAAAAATTGCATTAGGAATTTATAAAAATATTGAAGGTAGTGTTGAAAAATATACTAACAAAGTAGGGTACGTTCCTCAAAAAATTTCAATTGATTGGACTTTGCCGCTAAGAGTTTATGACTTTATGCTGCTAACAGAAAATATTAAAGATGAAGCTATTGATGAGGCTCTTACACTTACTGGAGTTATTCACCTTAAGAATAAAAATTTAGGAAATTTATCAGGTGGTGAATTTCAAAGAGTTTTAATTGCAAGGGCAATTTCAAAAAAACCTGAATTATTGGTTCTTGATGAACCAGTCCAAGGAGTTGATTACACTGGTGAGATTGCTTTATATGAATTAATTAAAAAAATCTCTGATTCTTTGAATTGTGGAATCTTATTAATATCTCATGATTTGCACACAGTAATGACAGCAACAGATCATGTTGTTTGTTTAAATGGACATGTTTGTTGTTCAGGCACACCAATAGATGTTGCAAAAAATAATGCTTATAAAACATTATTTGGTGAACAAGCTTCTCAAATTCTCTCAATATATGAACATAAGCATGATCACGAACATTTAGACGAGGGAAGTATAAAGAAAAATTAAATGTTTGATGATTTTTTTATAAGAGCATTATTTGCTGGTATTGGAATTGCCTTAGTTACCGGTCCACTAGGTTGTTTTGTAGTGTGGAGACGACTGTCTTATTTTGGTGATACACTTGCTCATTCAGCATTACTTGGTGTTACCATAGCGTATACTTTTGATTTGAATATAGCCATTTCTGTGTTTTTAATCTCATCTATCATAGCCTTGATATTAATACAGCTTCAAAAAAAAACTAACTTACCAGGTGATGCATTACTTGGTTTGTTAGCTCACTCATCACTTGCTGTTGGTTTGGTTGTAATTGGTTTTTTAACTTTTATCAGATTTGATATTATGGGGCTTTTATTTGGAGATATTTTAGCCGTTAATATTAATGATATTCTTATAATATGGTCTGGTGGTGCAATAATATTAATTGTGCTTAAGTTAATATGGAAACCATTATTTGCATCAACTGTAAATTATGAACTAGCTGAAGCCGAAGGATTAAATCCTGATAGAGCAAAAGCTATTTTTACAATTTTGATGGCTGCGGTCATTGCTATTTCAATTAAAATGGTGGGTTTACTATTGATCACTGGAATGCTGATTATACCTGCTGCCATGGCAAGAAATATCTCTGATAGTCCACAAAAAATGGTAATTTATTCAATTATTGGAGGTTTATTATCTGTAGTATTAGGATTATTTACTTCATTAGAATTTAATACTTCTTCTGGACCTTCAATTATAGTTGCCTCTTTGATTTTATTTATATTATCTTTGTTAAATATTAAGCAATCGATTAAACTAAAGAATTAGTGAGTAATTAAAAGAATATGGAAAAACAATATAATTTATCAAAAAATCAAAAAATTATTTTAGATTTAATTGTTAAATCATCTGAGCCTTTAAAAGCATATTCTATTCTCTATAATGTTCAAAAAAAAGGAATTAAAGCACCTCTACAAGTTTATAGAGCTTTAGATAAATTAGTAGAGATTGGAAAAATTCATAAAATTGAAAGTCGAAACGCTTTTATAGCTTGTCAAAATTCAAGTTGTCAAATTTCTAAAGCAACAGCATTTTCAATTTGTGAAAGTTGTGAAAAAGTTTCTGAAATAAGCAATTCTAAACTTTCCAAGTACTTAAGTAACTTTGCTGATGAAGCTGGAATGAAATATAATAAATATAATTTAGAATTTTTTGGTTTATGCAAAAAATGTAAAACCTCATAATGAGTACAGTCTCCTTAACACTAGATGAAATTTTTAATTTAGCAAAAAAAACACTTGTAGCTAATGGATGTAATGATGAAACTGCATCTATTTTATCTGAACTAATTAAAAATGCTGAAAGAGATGGATCATTATCTCATGGATTATTTAGATTACCTGCTTATGTAAGTGGTCTTAAAAGTGGAAAGATAAATGGAAAAGGGACGCCAGAGGTAAAAAGAATTTCACCATCTGTAATTAAAATTGAAGGGAATAATTGTTTAGCTCCTGTAGTCTTAAATAAAGGATTGCCAGAACTAGCAAAAGCTGCAAAAGAAAATGGTGTTGCGGTGTTAGCTATAAATAACTCACACCATATGGCTGCTATGTGGCCTGAAACTGAAAAATTAGCTGAAGATGGTTTGGTTGCTTTTGCTTGTACTTCTTACAAACCTGCAGTGGCTCCAGCTGGTGCTATAAAACCTTTATTTGGAACAAACCCAATTTCATTTGCTTGGCCAAGACCTGGAAAAACACCTGTAGTTTATGATATGGCAACAGCATCAATGGCTATGGGTGAAGTTCAAGTTGCAAAAAGAGAAGGCCATAAAGTACCTCTTGGAACTGGTTTGACTAAAGATGGTAAAGAAACAACGGACCCAGGTGAAATTGCTGATGGTGGAGTTTTATTACCTTTTGGTGGTTACAAAGGTTCTGCAATAGCAATGATGGTTGAATTAATGGCTGGTGCATTAGTTGGAGATAATTTTAGTTATGAAACTGCGGAAAAAGATAACAATGATGGTGGCCCTCCAAGTGGTGGTGAATTTATCTTAGCTATTTGTCCAGACAAAACAGCAGGCACAAGTTGGCAAAAACATTCTGATGAATTTTTTGATAAAATGAAATCTATGGGTGATGTAAGATTACCTGGTGAAAGAAGACATAAAAATAGGCAAGATACAGGTCCTAGAAATATAAATGAGGAATTAGTAAATAAAATTAAGTCTTTAAGCTAATTTGATTTCAATTGGTGTGTGATCTGAAGGTTTTTCTCTGCCACGTGGATCTTTATTAATATTAATATCTTTAACATTATCAATTATAGAGTTTGATACTAAGAAGTGATCTATTCTCATACCATTATTTTTTTGCCACGCACCTCTCATATAATCCCAAAATGTATATCCTTCTTTCTCTTCATGAAAATGTCTATATGTGTCACTAAATCCTAAGTTTAACATCTCTCTAAATTTTTTTCTTATTTCAAGTCTGTATAAAGCATCATCTTCAAAACTTTTAACATTATAAACATCTTCGGCTGCAGGAATAACATTAAAATCACCAGCTAAAATTATATTAGAATTTTTTTTTGATAATATTTTTAATTGTTTGATTAATTGATCCATCCAATTTTTTTTATAATCATACTTTTCAGTATCAACAGGGTTTCCATTTGGTGTATAAATATTAATTAACTGAATAATCTTTTTTTTATATTCAATTTCAGCTGAAATAATTCTAGATTGCTTTAACTTATCTTTGATTAAATCAGTTCTTATATTATTTAATTTATTCTTAGAGATTATAGCAACACCGTTGTAGCTTTTTTGACCAAAAACATGACTTTCATAATCCATTGAAGCAAAATCATCATAAGGAAAATTTACATCTTCTGTTTTAATCTCTTGCATCATTAAAACATCAGGTTTGTATTTTAGTAAATAACTTTTTATATTTTCAATCCTTGCTCTAACTGAGTTGACGTTCCAAGATGAAATTAACATTATAGAGAAAATGAAACGCCACAACCACACGAGGATTTAGTTTGTGGGTTAGAAATTTTAAAAGACTCACCTATAAGCTCAGATACATAGTCAACTTCAGATCCTTTTAATAAATCTGCTGATGCTTTATCAATTAAAATATTTTCATAATTTAAATCGTCATCATTTTTAGATTTATCGAATGTAAATTCATATTGAAAACCTGAGCAACCACCACCTTTAATAGCGATTCTAAAAAATGATCCTTGATCTTTTTTAGATAATAAATTTGCTATTTGTTTTAGAGCATTATCTGTAAATTTAATTTCTTTAATCATGTTTCAACACTGATATTACTAATATAATACTTAATTATTTAAATTAAAGGATGAAAAAACATACTCAGTTAGGCGTATTTAAAAGTAAAGGAAGACTAAATAATGAGCCTACTTCAAAATATCGCTCTCCATTTCAAAGGGATAGAGACAGAATAATTCATAGCGCATCCTTTAGAAGATTGAAGCACAAAACCCAAGTTTTTGTTAATACAGAAGGTGACCATTTTAGAACAAGAATTACACATTCAATTGAGGTTGCTCAAATTGCAAGATCTATAGCTAAATATCTTAATTTAAATGAAGATTTAACTGAAACATTAAGTCTTGCTCATGATCTAGGTCATACACCATTTGGTCATGCCGGTGAGGATGCACTAGATGAATGTATGGAAAATTATGGTGGCTTTGATCACAATTTACAAACATTAAGAATAGTTATGTTTTTAGAAAATAAGTATTTTAAATTTAAAGGTCTAAATTTAACAATTGAAACTTTAGAGGGTCTTTTAAAACATAATGGACCAGTTAATGACTTAGGTTTAGTTAATAGATTAATTGGTTTAAAAACATTTAAAGATAAGATTAAATTTAGCACTTATCCTTCTTTAGAAGCGCAAATTTCAGCAATATCGGATGATATAGCCTACAATAATCATGATATCCAAGACGGGATTAATGCCAATTTGTTCAAATTAGAAGAGCTTATGGAAATAGATTTTTTTAAATCAATCTATATTAAGTATAAGAAAAAGATTAATAAAAATAATTACAAAATAGCAATTTATCAAATTATTAGAGACTCAATAGATTTAATGATTAGAGATTTATTAACTAATTCACAAAAGAATTTAAAAGAATTAAAGATTAAATCATTAAAAGATATTTCTAATTCTGGCCAATTACTCGTTTGTTTTTCAAATAAAATACAAAATTCAGAAAAAGAAATTAAATATTTTTTAAGGACAAAAATGTATGACAACAAATCAGTTTTAAAAAAGAATAAACGAGGAAAAGTAATTATCAAAAGACTATTTAAAATAATCAAATCAAATCCCAAAAAATTTTTAACAAAAGATCAATTGACTAAGGATAAATTTAGAGCTATTGCAGATTTTATTTCAGGTATGACTGATCGTTATGCAATTAACCTTTATAATAATTATAAATGAATATTTTTGAATTATATTTAGATAAAATTAAATCAATTATAATTGAGCTTAATAAAAAAGGTGAACTACTAATACCTGAGTCTTTTAACGGAATTAATGCTGAAATCCCTCCACCAAAATTTGATTGTGATATTTCAACAAATGTGGCTATGGTACTTTCAAAACTAAATAAAAAATCTCCAATAGATTTAGCGGAACAAATATCACCAATTATTAAAAATAAAGATCCTTTAATCGAGAATATAAATGTTGTTAAACCAGGTTTTATAAACATTAAATTCAAACCTTTTTTTTGGTCAAATTTTATTCAACAAATAATAACTAACTCATCGACCTATGGTGTTAATGAAAAAGAAAAAAAACTTAATTATTTAGTAGAATTTGTTTCTGCAAATCCTACAGGTCCATTACATGTTGGTCATTGTAGAGGAGCAATTTTAGGAGATGTAATTTCTAATGTACTTATCTTTAATAAACACAAGGTTACAAAAGAATATTATGTAAACGATTACGGCAATCAAATAATTAACTTTACTAGATCTGTTTATTTTAGAATACGTGAATTAAAGTTTAATGAAACTTTTCCAAATAATGAGGATCTTTATCCAGGTGATTATCTAATTGATTTTGCAAAAAATATTGTTTCATCAAATTCCGATATTAATTTTGATAATTATGACGATATTTCTGAAAAATTAACCACTTTATCTATAGAACAAGCATTACTGTTAATTAAAAAAAATTTGAAAAGTTTGGGAATTAATCACGATAATTTTGTAAGTGAAAAAAATATAGTTGTTAATAATGAAGTCGAAGAAGTAATTAAATTTCTAGAAGCTAGTAAATTTGTATACAAAGGTAAAATTAAAGCACCAGCTGGTGAAGATGATCAAAATTGGGTTGAAAGAGAACAGTTGTTGTTTAAATCAACAGATTTTGGTGATGATAAAGATAGAGCATTACAAAAATCTGATGGTAGTTGGACTTATTTTGCAAGTGATGTTGCCTATCATAAAAATAAAGTTGATAGAAATTTTGATTATCTAATTAATATACTCGGTGCTGATCATGCTGGTTATATTAAAAGAATTTCATCATCTGTAGAAGCTTTATCAGGCACCAAAGGAAAATTAATTTGTAAAGTGAGCCAACTCGTAAAACTAATCAAAGATAAAAAACCTTTTAAGATGTCTAAAAGAAAAGGTGACTACATAACTGTTGATGACTTAATCACAGAAGTTGGAAAAGATGCTACAAGATTTATTATGCTTAATAGAAGTAGTGATGTTGAATTAGATTTTGATTTTGATGCTGTTAAAGAAAAATCAAAAGATAATCCTCTATATTATGTTCAATATTGTTATGCGAGAATTTCATCTGTATTTAGACATCTTAATAAAGATTTAAACTCAAATATAGATATTGATGATTATTCATTTGAATATTCATATGATGAAATTAAGATATTAAAAAAAGTTTCTGAATGGCCAAAATGTATTGAAGCAGCAAGTAATAAACTTGAACCACATCGTATACCAATTTATCTATATGAACTTGCTTCAGAATTTCATTCATATTGGAACTTAGGAAAACAACAGCCGGAAAAAAGATTTATCAATGATCAAAAAGAGATCTCACCTGACAAGCTAGTCTTTTTAAAAGCAATTTCAAATGTGATTAAATCAGGTATGTCTATCGTAGGTGTCGATACACCAGATAAAATGTAATGTTAAAAGAAATTAAATATTTAATATTCATTCTAATTATTGGAATATTTCTATTTTTTACAGGAAGATATTATTTCTCTGATCAAAATATTAAAAAATCTTACCGGTCACATAATAATATTGAAGAAAAAATAAAGATTTATTCAAAAGATTTGCCCATTTTAGAAAGTGATACCCAAGATATAATTGAATACGTAAATCAAACTAACAAAAAGAAGAAAAAGAAATTTAATTTTTGGAAACTTTTAGAAAATGATTAGCAATAGAAAGGCTTTTATTGTTGGCTTAAAATCTTATAAATTATCTAATAATGAAAAAATTTTCTTAAAAAAACATAAGCCTTGGGGCGTTATTTTATTTTCAAGAAATATTAAATCTATTAATCAAACAAAAACTCTTACAGATAATATTAAAAAAATTTTTAAAGATAAAAATTATCCAATATTAATTGATCAGGAAGGTGGTAGGGTTAATAGATTAAATAGGATAATATCATTTGATAACTTAACATCAGAGTATTTTGGAGGTCTTTATGAAAAAAATAGAAAAAATTTCGATATATTCTATAAATTATTTGTTGATAAAACTTCATATTTACTAAAATTAATTGGGTCAAATATAAATACCGTTCCAATACTCGACCTAAGAGTAAAAGGCGCAAGTAACATAATTGGTGATAGATCTTTTTCTAAAAATAGAAATACAGTTTCTAAAATAGGAGATTTATGTATCAAACTTTTTCACAAAAACTCAATTGGTACTGTAATTAAGCATATTCCAGGACATGGATTAGCTAAAGTTGATAGTCACAACTTTACACCAATAGTTAAAAAATCACTTAAATTTCTGGAAAAAAATGATTTTTATCCTTTTAAGAATAAAGCCTGCCATTTTGCAATGACTGCTCATGTCATTTATGAAAAATTAGATAAACACAACACGGTAACCCATTCAAAAAAAGTGATTCAATATATTAGAAAGAAAATTGGATTTAAAAATATTCTTATTTCTGACGACCTATCTATGAAAGGTTTAAAAGAAGATATGAAAACAAAGACTATTAAAGCTTTTAAAGCAGGTTGTAACATTGTTTTACATTGTAATGGTAATCAAAAAGAAATGATGATTGTTGCTAATAACACACCCTTGATAAGTAATTTTATAATTAAAAAAACATCACAATTTTATAAAATTTTAAGTTAATATCCAAGAATGTCTGAGTCTGATTCTGTTCTATTTAATGTTGATATAAATAATTATAGCGGTCCTTTAGATGTACTTTTAGATTTAGCTAAAGCACAAAAAGTTGATTTAGAAGAAATTTCAATAACTAAACTAGCAGATCAATTTCATGAATATATTACCAGAGAAAAAGATCTAAATTTAGAAATTGCTTCAGAATATTTATTAATGGCTACTTGGCTTGCTTATCTAAAATCTAAATTATTATTACCTGGAGATCCTGAAGAAGAATTTAAAGTTCAAGAAGTAGCTGACAAGTTAAAATTACAACTTAAAAAATTAGAATTAATCAGGTTACTATCAGATCAAATGCTTAAGAGAAAAAGATTGGGTAGAGAGATTAGGACTAGAGGAATAAAAGGTAATATAAGGTCAATTTATAGTTCTGAATATAATTTAACTATGTTTGAATTATTAAAAGCATATTCATCAATTATAATGACTAAAGACTTTCAAAGAATAAACATTCCAAAACTACCTGTTTTTACAACTGAGGATGGCATCAAAACAATTAAAGAATTTTTTGGTAAATTAATTGATTGGAAAAATATCGATGATTTGATACCTCGAGGATTTAAGGATGGATCTAAATATAAAAAAACCGGCAAAGCTGGAATTTTTTCTGGATCTTTAGAGCTTGTTAAAGAAGGTAATATTTCGATTAAACAGGAAAACTTATATGGAGATATTTATATTAAAAAAATAAATGATTAAAAAAGAAAAATTGATTAAAGATAATGTAGTTAATTTTCCTTCTAAGTTAACTGACTTAGAAAAAGAGATCGAAGCTATAATTTTTGCTGCTGCTGAACCATTGGATGTGGACACAATTGAAAATAAGGTCTCAAAAAAATCAAATGTAGTTAAATCACTAGAAAAATTACAAAATGAATATTCTAATCGAGGAATAAATTTAGTTTGCATTAAAAATAAATGGTCTTTTAGAACATCTCCAAAACTTTCAAATTTAATGTCACAAGAAAAGACTGTTGAAAAAAAATTATCAAGAGCAGCTGTAGAGACGTTAGCTATAATTGTTTATCATCAGCCTGTAACAAGAGCTGAGATTGAAGAAATTAGAGGAGTAGCTTTTGGAACTAATACCCTGGAAATTTTAATGGAACTCAATTGGGTCAAACCAGGAGGTCGTAAAGAGGTACCGGGTAAACCTATACAATATGTGACTACAGATGAATTTTTAAGTCATTTTAATTTGCAAAAACTTTCTGATTTGCCAACAGTAGATGAATTAGGTGCTGCTGGATTGATTGATAGTTCAAGTATAGATAATGCTATTTTTGGAACAGGAAAATTCTTTAAAGAAAAACAAGATGAAAAGAAAGAAGATATCTATTCCAATATTGATGAAATGTTAAATAGCACTCTTGATACTGAAGATAAAGATTAACAAAAAAGTAACTTTTAAATTATCCATAAAAAGGTTATAAGATTTTATGAGCATAGGAATTTGGCAAATAGCAATTGTTGTAATATTAGTAGTCTTATTATTTGGTAGAGGAAAAATATCTAGTTTAATGGGAGATGTTGCTAAAGGTATTAAAAGTTTCAAAAAGGGAATGGCATCAGATATTACTGATGAGTCAGAGCCAAAAAATATTTCCGAAGAAAATAAAGACTCAGAAAATAAAAATTAAATCACATGCCTACTATTGGTTGGTTTGAGATATTAATAGTTGTTGCTATCGCTATTGTTGTTTTGGGGCCAAAAGATTTTCCAGTAATGTTAAAAAAAGTGGGTTCTTGGATAGGAACTGCAAAAAGATATGTGAACAACATACAAAATGAAGTTTCTAATATTGATATTGATGATGAAACAAACAACAATAAAATAAAAAAAGATAGTAAAGAAGATGAATAATGAAGAAAATGAAGGTGGCTTTGTAAGCCATTTAACTGAATTAAGAAAAAGACTTATACATAGTTTTATATTTCTTATTATTTTTTTTATCGGTTGCTATTTTTTTGCCGAACATATTTATGGGTTTTTAGTAGATCCTTATGCACAAGCTGTAAAAGATGATGGATCAGATAGAAGACTTATATTTACTGCACTTCAAGAAACTTTTTTAACTTATTTAAAGGTTTCATTTTTTACCGCTTTCTTTGTTACTTGTCCTTACATACTGATGCAAATATGGAAATTTATTGCTCCTGGATTATATAAACACGAAAAAATTGCAATTTTACCTTACTTAATATTAACACCAATATTATTTTTTCTTGGTGGAATGCTTGTTTATTATTTGATTATGCCTCTTGCAATTAAGTTTTTTCTATCTTTTGAAAGTACAGGTCTTTCTACTAGTTTACCAATACAACTTGAGGCTAAAGTAAATGAATATTTATCACTTGTGATGAAACTAATTTTTGCTTTTGGTATAAGTTTTCAGTTACCTGTTGTATTAAGTTTATTAGCAAGAGTAGGGATCGTAGATAGTGATTTTTTAAGAGAAAGAAGAAAATATGTAGTCGTAATAATTTTTGCAGCTGCAGCTTTATTAACGCCACCTGATCCTATAACTCAAATTGGATTAGCTATACCTTTATTAATTTTATATGAATTATCAATATTTTCAGTAAAATTTATAGAAAATAAGAATCTAGAAAAAACAGATGCATAATTTAAAAGATATTAGAAATGATTTTTCTGCTTTTGCTAAATCTTTAAAAAACAGATCCGCTAATATTGATTTTGAAAATTTACAAAAATTAGATGAAGAAAATAGAAACTTAATTCAAAAAAAAGAGTCTCTAGAAAAAGAAAAAAAAGATATTTCAAAATCTAAAGATGAAAGTATGTTTGCAAAATCTAAAGAAATATCTGTTGAATTAGGCAAAGTTACTGAAAATCAAAAAAATATAAAGATCGAACTAGATAAAATTTTATCAAACATACCGAATATTCCACACACCGATGTTCCTGAAGGTAATGATGAGAATGATAATGTTGAAATATCAAAATCAGGTGAAATACCAATTTTTGATTTTAAACCTAAATCTCACTACGAATTAGGCGAAGCATTAAATATGCTAGATTTTGATCTTGCCACTAAAACCACAGGTTCTAGATTTGTTTTCGTAAAAGATAAGTTGGCATTACTAGAAAGAGCATTGTCAAATTTTATGCTTGATACACATATCAACATAAATGAATATCAAGAGATTTCTCCGCCTTTAATAGCTTCTGACAATACGATGTTTGGCACAGGACAATTGCCGAAATTTGAAAACGATCAATTTGAGATTAAATTTGATCAAGGTTCTGATAGAAAATTTCTTATTCCTACTGCTGAAGTTATTTTAACAAATATTGTTAAAGATAAAATCATAGATAAAAAAAATCTTCCAATGAGATTTGTTGCTTCAACACCATGTTTTAGGAAAGAAGCTGGGAGTTACGGTAAAGATACCAAGGGCATGATTAGACAACATCAATTTTACAAAGTTGAATTGGTTAGTATTGTTGAAAAAGAAAATTGTTTAAAAGAATTAGAGAGAATGACTGATTGTGCTACAGACATTCTCGATAAATTAAAACTTCCATATAAAAAAATTATATTATGTTCTGGCGATATGGGTTTTAGCGCTGAAAAAACATATGATATAGAAGTTTGGCTTCCATCAGAAAATAAGTATCGTGAAATTTCTTCTTGTTCTTCTTGTTCAACATTTCAAGCTCAAAGAATGAAAACAAGATATAAAAATGAAAATAAAGAAACTATGTTTGTTGGTACTTTAAACGGTAGTGGTTTAGCTGTTGGAAGAACTCTTATTGCTGTATTAGAAAATTATCAACAAAAAGATGGCTCAATAATTGTTCCTGAGGTACTGAGACCATACATGAATAATTTAGAAATAATTTCACTCAAATAAAGTTGTTTTAATCAATAAGATAGTATAAGAATTCAGCTAATTTATAAGGAGATTTATGGAAGGTTCAGGAATAGGACAATTTATACCGTTAATTTTAATTTTTGTAATTTTTTATTTTTTCTTAATCAGACCACAGCAAAAAAAAGTAAAAGAGCATAAGGCTATGGTTGAAGGACTTAAACGAGGTGATAAAGTAATCACTTCTGGAGGTATCACTGGTACTGTAGAAAGATTAATTGATAATGACAAAGTTGAAGTTGAAATAGCTGACAATGTTAAAGTTGAAATAGTTAAAGCTACTGGTATTCAAGCTCTTCAAGGTAATCCACAAGAAGTTAAGAAATAATAATTTTTATATAAAGTGCTTTATTTTTCAAAGTTAAGAATTTTATTTATTACTCTTTTTTCACTTTTATTTGTTTTAATTGCTTCATCTAATTTATTTAAATTTGATGATAGTTTTTTTGATAAAAAGATAAATTTGGGTCTGGATCTTCAAGGTGGATCTTATTTGTTATTGGAGATTGATAATGCTCCAGTTATAGAACAAAAACTTCAAAACTTAACAACCAGTATTAGAAATTATTTTAAGGAAAAAGACATTAAGATAAATAATATCAAGATTGAAAATCAAAATATCTATTTCAACGTTTTAGAAAAAAATAAACAAACTATCATTGATACATTTACAGATGAAAATAGTGACATAAATCCCTATTATCCAAGATTTAAATCTCACCAATTAGAAATTGAAGATACTGGTCTTAATTTTAAATTAAATTTTTCAAGACAAGGCTTAATAGTTCTCAAAACTTCTTCACAAGATCAAGCTATTGAAATTGTAAGAAGAAGAATTGATGAAGTTGGAACTAATGAACCGAATATTTTAAAAAGAGGAAATAATCGTATCTTAGTTGAGTTGCCTGGATTAGATGATCCAATGAGGGTTAAATCTTTATTAGGAAAAACTGCTAATTTAACTTTTAGATTTGTAACTAACGATGACAATGACAGTTTTGGAGTTGAAAAACTTAAGTTTGAAGATGGTATTGATGAAGCAACAGTAAGTAAGAGAATAATAATAAGTGGAGATAATCTTTTAGATGCTCAACCTAAAATGGATACTCAAACAAACCAAACAATAGTATCTTTTTCACTTGATAGGGTAGGAGCAAAGAGATTTGGTAAGGCAACTTCAACTGGGATTGGTAAACAATTAGCAATAGTTTTAGATGGTAAAATTATAAGTGCACCAGTTGTTAGAGATACGATTGCTAGTGGCTCAGGTCAAATTAGTGGAGGATTTACTTTTCAAACTGCAACAGATTTAGCTCTATTATTAAGATCAGGAGCATTACCAGCACCTCTTAATATAATTGAAGAGAGAACTGTTGGTCCTGATTTAGGGCAAGACTCTATAAACGCAGGTATGATTGCTCTAGCTATTGGTTTTCTTTTAGTAATAATTTTTATGTTTGTAAAATACAGAGTTTTTGGATTAATCACCAATGTAACTTTAATTATAAATTTATTTATCCTATTAGGCATATTAACTTTATTTGAAGCAACATTAACTTTACCTGGAATTGCTGGAATAATATTGACAGTTGGTATGGCTGTAGATGCTAACGTACTAATTTTTGAGAGAATTAAAGAAGAATTAAGAGATGAAAATAATAATATTGTAGCTTTTGATAGTGGTTATACAAAATCTAGAACTGCTATTATTGACGCAAATATAACAACTTTACTAGCAGCAGTAATACTTTTCTTTATGGGTTCTGGACCTGTTAAAGGTTTTTCAGTAACTCTTGGTGTTGGAATTTTTACTACTCTTTTTTCAGTTTATTTTATAGCAAGGTTATTTACTAGTCTTTACGTGTCTAAAAATAGAGATAAGGAGAAGTTAATTTAATGATTGCTTTTAATAAATATTATAACCATTTTAATATATTCTCTTCATTATTAATTATTTTTTCATTAGTTCTTTTAATCTTTAAAGGTCTTAATTTCGGAATTGATTTTAAAGGTGGAACTTTAATTGAACTTAGATCTACAGATGCGAAGATAAATGTAAGTTCTTTAAGAGATAAATTTAGTCAGATGGATTTAGGTGATGTGTCTGTTAAAAAATTCGGTAATGACAAAGATTATTTAATTAAGTTTGAAAATAAAGATAACAAAAAAAATATAATTGAAGAAATTAAGAACAATTTAGATAAGTCATTTGGTAATAATTTTAACTTTAGAAGAGTTGAAAATGTTGGTCCTAAGGTCAGTTCTGAATTATTAAAGTCCGGAGTTATCGCAATTTCATTATCATTAGCTGCGATGTTATTCTATATTTGGATAAGATTTGAATGGCAATTCAGTTTAGGTGCAATACTTGCCTTATTCCACGATGTCATAGTTACATTAGGTGTTTTTTCATTATTTAGTTTAGAAATTAATCTATCAATAATTGCAGCTGTTTTAACAATAGTTGGTTATTCGATGAATGATACTGTGGTAATTTTTGATCGAGTACGTGAAAATTTGAGAAAATATTCTGATATTAAAATTTTTGAACTTACAAATATCTCAATTAATGAAACATTATCTAGAACAATAATTACTTCTGCAACTACATTGCTTGCTTTATTGGCTATTTATTTTTTTGGTGGAGAGATTTTAAAAGGTTTTTCATTAGCAATGATACTTGGAGTAATATTTGGAACATATTCTTCAATTTATATTGCAAACACAGTATTAGTAAGATTAAGAGTATCTCAAAAAACAGTTCTTAGAGAAGATAGCGAAAAATAAAATTAATAAAGATTTTGTGCTGCTACCATTGTAAATAACATGGGTAGAGAAAGTAGTGTGTTTGTTCTTGAAAACAACATTGCAGTTCTTGCAGATTTAGCTTTTAAATCGGGATCACAATCTACAATTCCTAAAGCTCTTTTTTGATTTGGCCAAATGACAAACCAAACATTATAAGCCATAATAATTCCAAGCCACATACCAATACCAATAGCAGTATGTTTTGGTATACCTGATCCAATGCTTAAAGTCATAGCATCATGCAAGTATCCATTAAATAAAGCTAATAATAATCCAGATAGCACTGTAAATGCAGCAGCCCATCTAAAATAAAATAATGCAGCAGGTGCAATTACTTTACCAATTGCTGGTTTTTGCTCATCTGGAATTTTAGCCATGTTTGGTATTTGAACAAAATTGAAATACCAAAGCAAACCAATCCACATAGTGGCTACGACAACATGAATATATCTAAATAACCAACTCCAGAACAATGTATCAAATGCGAAACCTTCATTTAAATAAAATAAGCCCAAAAACAATACAATCATAAGACCTACAGAAGTGTGAATTGTTTTTGATAATGAAGATAATAAATTACTCATGATTCACAGTTATTATACACTAAATCTTTCTAAAATTTAAAGTATTATTTTAGTAAAGGTTTTAAATATTGACCTGTATAACTAGCAGGTACTTTACAAACTTCCTCGGGTTTTCCCTCTGCGATAATATTTCCACCTTTGACACCGCCTTCGGGTCCCATATCAACAATATAATCAGCTGTTTTAATTACATCTAAATTGTGTTCAATGACTACAACAGTATTTCCAAGTTTAACAAAAGTATGAAGTATTTCTAATAATTTTTTAATATCATGTTGATGAAGTCCAGTTGTTGGTTCATCCAAGATATACATAGTTCGTCCTGTTGATCTTTTTGAAAGTTCTTTTGCTAATTTAATTCTTTGAGCTTCACCACCTGAAAGTGTTGTTGCTTGTTGACCTATCTTAATATAACCCAAGCCAACCTTTTTTAATGTAAGTAACTTAGTTTTAATATTAGATATATTTTCAAAATATTCACAACCTTCATCTACAGACATATCTAAAACATCAGCAATACTTTTACCTTTAAATTTAATTTCAAGGGTTTCTCTATTATATCTTGTTCCTTTACACTCATCACATTGTATATAAACATCAGGTAAAAAATGCATTTCATAGGTAATTACACCATCACCTTCACAAGCTTCACATCTTCCACCTTTGACATTAAATGAAAATCTTCCTGGCTTGTAACCTCTAGTTTTTGACTCAGGTAAACTTGTAAACCAATCTCTAATTGGACCAAAAGCACCTGTATAAGTTGCTGGATTTGATCTAGGGGTTCTTCCAATAGGGGATTGATCAATATCAATAATTTTATCAATTAATTCTACACCCTTGTAACTTTTAAATGCTTTTGGTGCTTTTCGAGCTTTACTGTTAAGTGTTAGATTTAAAGCATGATACAATGTTTGAAGAACAAGGGTTGATTTACCACTACCTGATACACCAGTTACACAAGTAAAACTTCCTGTTGGTATTCGAAGATTTACATTATTAAGATTATTTCCACTTGCGCCATTAATTTCAACAAATCTACCGTTCTTTGCTAATCTTCTAGCATTGGGTATTTCAATTTTTTTTTTATTAGAAAGATATTGTCCGGTAATACTATTTTTATTTTTTTTTATTTCATCATATGTACCTTGAGCAGTAACTTCACCGCCATTAGATCCAGCTTCTGGTCCTAAGTCAATTATATGATCTGCATTTTCCATTGTCTCAGTATCATGCTCAACAACTATGACTGTATTTCCTAAATCCCTTAATCTTTTTAAAGCATTTATAAGTTTAACATTATCTTTTTGATGTAAACCAATTGAAGGTTCATCAAGTACGTATAAAACACCGGTTAGACCAGAACCAATCTGAGACGCTAGTCTTATTCTTTGTGCTTCTCCACCTGAAAGTGTGCCAGATTCTCTTGCTAAAGTAAGATAATCTA
The DNA here is from genome assembly GCF_000155895.1 of Candidatus Pelagibacter sp. HTCC7211. NCBI lineage: Bacteria > Pseudomonadati > Pseudomonadota > Alphaproteobacteria > Candidatus Pelagibacterales > Candidatus Pelagibacteraceae > Candidatus Pelagibacter > Candidatus Pelagibacter sp. HTCC7211. Next base: position 951,022 of record NZ_DS995298.1, on the reverse strand, counting down.
AACCTACATTTAACAAAAAAGTAAGTCTCTCATTAATTTCTTTAAGAACGTGTTCTGCAATTTTAAATTGTCTATTATCAAGATTTTTTTCAAGATTTTTAAACCATTCTGCAGCATCTAATATTGATTTTTTTGTTACATCGCTAATATTATGATTATCAATTTTAACACATAAAGCTTCTTCCTTAAGTCTATTTCCATTACAAGCTTCACAAGCTGTATCAGATTGATATTCTGCTATTGCTTCTCTTTTCCATTCGCTATCTGACTCTAAAAATCTTCTTTCAAGATTGTTAATTACACCTTCAAATGTTTTTTTATGTGAATATTTTTCATAACCATCATCATAATTAAATTTGATTTCTTCTTCATCTGAACCATACAAAATTATTTCTTTGATTTTTTTTGGAAGTTTTTTCCATTTATCATCTAATGAAAAACCATAATGTTTTGCTATAGATGCTAGAGTTTGCGCATAATATAATGTTGTAGATTTAGCCCAAGGTTCAATGGCGCCATCAGCTATACTTTTTCTGTCATCTGGTATAACTAAATTTGGATCAACATTTAATTTTATCCCTATACCTTCACATTCCTCACAAGCTCCATAAGGGCTATTAAAAGAAAATAATCTAGGTTCAATTTCCTCAATGGTGAAACCACTTTCTGGACATGCAAATTTTGTTGAGTAAATAAGTTTCTCAGTTTTTCTAAATTTCTGTGGCAATGTTTCATCTTCATACTCAACAAAAACTAATCCATTTGATAAATTTACTGCTGTTTCAACACTCTCTGCTAATCTGTTGCCAAGCTTAGAATTTAAAACAATTCTATCTACAAGTATTGATATATCGTGTTTAAATTTTTTATCTAAATTAGGAGATTTTTCTATATCGTATAAAACATTATCAATTTTTATTTTTCTAAATCCTCTTCTTTTGTAACTTAGAATATCTTTCTTATATTCACCTTTACGACCTCTTACTACAGGTGCATAAATATATATTGTTGATTTTTTTGGTAATTTTTTAACAAGATCAACTATTTGAGTAATGGTTTGAGAAGTAATTGCTTTACCTGTAAATGGTGAGTAGGGAGTTCCAGCTCTAGCGTATAGCACCCTCATGTAATCATAAATTTCAGTCACTGTAGCAACTGTAGATCTTGGGTTTTTTGATGTATTTTTTTGCTCTATTGCAATAGCTGGACTTAAACCTTCTATAAGATCAACATTTGGTTTTTTCATCTTATCCAAAAACTGTCTTGCATATGCTGATAAACTTTCAACATATCTTCTTTGACCTTCTGCATAGATGGTATCGAAAGCTAATGATGATTTTCCTGAACCAGATAGGCCAGTTATGACGACAAATTGGTCCTTAGGGATTTCTACAGAAACATTCTTTAAATTATGTTCTTTAGCGCCCTTAATAACTATCTTTTTCATCATATTTTTTGTTGCTTTGAGTTAATAAAATTAATAATGAGAAGAATTGTGATATAAATCTAATTAATTAATTTAACAAATATTAAATATTATGGCTGGAAGTTTAAATAAAGTATTATTAATTGGTCGTTTGGGCGCAGATCCTGAGATAAAACAAATGGTAAACGGTAAAAGTGTTGCAAGACTGAGCTTAGCAACAAGTCAATCTTGGAAAGACAAGAATACAGGTGAAAAAAAAGAAAAAACTGAATGGCACCGTATAGTTGTATTTAACGAAGGACTAGTAAATGTTATTCAACAATACTTAAAAAAAGGTGCTCAGATATATGTTGAAGGCCAACTGACTACACGAAAATGGAAAGATGAACAATCTGGTCAAGATAAGTATTCAACTGAAATTGTTCTTCAAGGGTATAACACTACTTTAACTATGCTTGGTGGTGGGGGCTCAGGAGGTGGTATTCAAAATGACACTACTCAACAAAATAATATTGAAGACTCCTCTCAAGTGTCAAATGATATGGATGACGAAATTCCATTTTAATATCTATGCAAAAAACTGAAATTCCAAAAGATAATAACATTAAGTTAATTTCAATGCATGATGAGATGAGCTCATCTTATCTATCATATGCAATGAGTGTTATTGTAAGTCGAGCCTTACCAGATATTAGAGATGGTTTAAAACCTGTTCACAGAAGAATTTTGTACGCTATGTACAAGGGTGGTTATGATTGGTCAAAACAATTTAGAAAATCTGCAAGAATTGTTGGAGATGTCATTGGTAAATATCATCCACATGGAGATCAATCAGTTTACGATGCATTAGTAAGAATGGTTCAAGATTTTTCAATGAGTCTTCCTTTGGTTCAAGGTCAAGGTAATTTCGGTTCTATTGATGGTGATCCTGCAGCTGCAATGAGATATACAGAAACAAGATTATCTAAAGTTTCACAATATTTAATTGATGATATAGAGAAGAATACTATTTCATTTAAAAGTAATTATGATGAGACAGAAAAAGAGCCTACAGTTTTACCTGCTCAATATCCAAATCTTCTAGTAAATGGTGCTGGAGGTATAGCAGTTGGAATGGCCACAAGCATTCCTCCTCATAATTTGGGTGAAATTATAAATGGTACTTTAGCTCTAATAGACAATAAAGATATTAAGATCAGAGAATTGATGAAATATGTTCCGGGTCCTGATTTTCCAACTGGTGGTGTTATCATCGGTAAAGACATTATAAAACATGGTTATAATAATGGTAGAGGGTCCTTTAAAATAAGAGGTGAAGTTTCTGTTGAAAGTTTAAAAAACGGAAGAGAAAGGTTAGTAATTACCTCAATACCTTATCAGGTCAATAAATCAGTTTTAAATGAAAGAATTGCTCAATTAGTTAGAGAAAAAAAAATTGAAGGGATTAAAGATATTAGAGATGAGTCAAATAGAGAAGGTATAAGAGTTGCAATAGACTTAAGAAATGGAGTTGAGCCAGAGACTATTAAAAGACAACTTTATAAAAATACTCAAATTGAAAGTTCTTTTGGTTTTAATACTTTGGCAATTGTTCAAGGGAAACCTAAAACATGTACATTAAAAGATTTCTTATCAAACTTTTTATCTTTTAGAGAAGATATCGTAATTAAGAAAACTAAATTTGATTTACAAAAAGCTGAAGAAAGAGCTCACATATTAATTGGATTATCTGTATCAGTTGAAAACTTAGATAAAATTATAAAAATTATTCGATCATCAAAAACACCTGAAGATGCAAAACAAGCTATATTAAAAACTAAATGGAAAATTAACAAATCTCAAAAATTAATTTCTTTAGTAGAAGGAAAAAAAGGTAAAGGTTTATATTCCTTATCTGAACCTCAAGTTATAGCTATATTAGAACTTAGACTTCAAAAATTAACCGCACTTGGAATAAACGAAATTGAAGTTGAGATAAAAAAGTTAGCTGAATTAATTGCAAGATATAAAAAAATTATTTCATCAAAAAAAGAGCTTTTAAAAGTTATTAGTGAAGAACTTAAGAACATAAAAGAAAAGTTTGCTGTTCCAAGAAGAACTAAAATTATTGATGCAGTCCTAAATTACGATATTGAAGAAACAATTCAAAAACAATCTGTAATAATAACGGTTACTCTACAAGGATATATTAAAAGAGGTTCTTTAGACGGTGTTAAACAGCAAAAAAGAGGTGGAAAAGGAAAGTCTGGAATTACTACTAGAGATCAAGATTCTGTTGTACAAACACTATCTGTTAATACTCATACATCTGTTTTATTTTTTTCAACAGAAGGGTTAGTTTATAAAGTTAAAGCATGGAAAATTCCAGAGGGCTCATCATCATCAAAAGGTAAATCATTGTTTAATATTTTACCTCTGAAAAGCCATCAATCAATTAGTTCTATTATGCCAATGCCAGAAAATGAAACTGACTTAAAGAATTACCAAATAATCTTTGCAACAGCTCAAGGTAAGGTTAGAAAAAATAGTCTAGAAGATTTTTCATCTATTAACGCATCAGGTAAAATTGCAATGAAACTTGATAATAATGATAAAATTGTTGGAGTTAAAATTTGTCAAGATGATCAAGATATCATCTTAAGTACTAAGTTTGGTAAATGTATTAGATTTGAAGCAAAAAAATTAAGAGTATTTAAAGGTAGATCTTCAAAAGGAATTAAGGGAATTGAATTGGCTCCTAATGATCAGATTGTTTCATTATCAGTCATAGATAATGATAAAACTAAAAAAAATGGTAAGAAATCAAAAGATGATAAATCTGAGATAAAAGCTAAAGAAAAATTTGTATTATCTATAAGTGAAAATGGATATGGTAAAAAAACATCTCATATAGATTATAGAGTTACCAATAGAGGAGGCAAGGGCATTATAGGTATTGTAAACTCTCCAAGAAATGGAAATATTACTTCTTCTTTCCCTGTCTTTGAAGGTGATGAAATACTTATATCAACTAACAAAGGTAGGGTAATTAGAGTTGCTGTAAAAGAAATTAGAACAGCAGGTAGAAATACCCAAGGAGTTAGAATTATAAAACTTTCTGGAGAAGAAAAAGTTGTATCTGCAATCAAAATTGATGATAATTTAATTTAATGAATAAAGTAGCAATTTATCCTGGAACATTTGATCCTATTACGTATGGTCATATTGATGTTATTAAAAAATCATTGAAGTTGTTTGATAAGATAGTAGTTGCAGTATCTGATGTTAGTAATAAAAATTACTTATTTAATTCAAATGAAAGAATAGATATTGTCAATAAAGCTTTATTCAAAGATCTAAAATTAAATAGAAAAAAAATATTGGTTGTTTCTTTCAGTTCTCTTACAACTGATTTATGTAAAAAGTATAAATCTAATGTCATTTTAAGGGGCTTAAGAGCTGTATCTGATTTTGAATATGAGTTCCAATTAGCTGGAATGAATAGAAAATTAAATAATAATATAGAAACAATTTTCTTAATGTCAGATGTGGAAAATCAAATTATATCTTCAAAATTTGTTAAAGAAATTGTTAAATTAAATGGTGATATAAAAAAATTTACTACCAAAAGCACAATTAAATCTTTAAAAGAAAAATATGAATAAATTTCTTATTAAAATATTTATTTTATTTTTTTTATTTATTAATCAATCAATAGCCCAGGAGAATATAATGATTTTGAAATTAAAAGATGGTGACGTTAAAATAGAGTTATTTGAAGATGTTGCACCAAATCATGTTAAAAGAATAAAAGAATTAGCGGATAGCGGCCAATATAACGATGTAGTATTTCATCGAGTAATTGATGGTTTTATGGCACAAACTGGTGATGTAAAATTTGGAAACTCTAGTTCAAATGATTTTAATTTAAGTAGAGCTGGTATGGGTGGATCTGATTTACCAGATCTTAAACAAGAATTTAGTAGCTTACCACATGACAGAGGCACTCTTTCAATGGCAAGATCATCTGATCCAGACTCTGCAAATAGTCAATTCTTTATATGTTTTAAACCTGCACCTTTCTTAGATAGACAATACACAGTATTTGGAAAAGTTTTAGAGGGAATGGAGTTTGTTGATATGATTAAAAGAGGTGATGATAGCAATAATGGAGCTGTATCAGAGCCAGATAAAATTATTAGTTTTAAATCGCAATAAACTTTTTAAATGGCATTAAAAAAATTTGCCTTTAAAGTTTTACATCAAGATAAATTTGCAAGATGTGGATTAATAGAAACACATAGGGGTAATATTAATACACCTGCATTCATGCCTGTTGGAACACAAGCAACAGTTAAAGCTTGTACAATAGATGATATTAAAAAAACTGGTTCAGAAATTATATTATCTAACACTTATCATTTAATGATTAGACCTGGTGTTGATAGAATTAAATCAGCAGGTGGTCTGCATGAGTTCATGAATTGCAGTATGCCTATACTTACAGACTCTGGTGGTTTTCAAGTTATGTCATTATCAAAACTAAATAAAATTGATAGAGAAAAAGGAGCAATTTTTAATTCTCATGTAGATGGTAAGAAGTTTTTTTTAAGTCCTGAAGAAAGTATAAGAATTCAACTTGGTCTTAACTCAGACATAGTAATGATTATGGATGAATGTCCTAAAAAATCAAATGACTATGAATTAATTAAAAAATCAATGAACTTATCTTTGTATTGGGCAGAGAGATCAAAAAAAGCATTTGGACAAAATCCTCACAAAGCACTTTTTGGTATTGTTCAAGGAGGATTGTTCAAAGATTTAAGAATAAAATCTTTAAATGAACTAATCAAAATTGGTTTTGATGGATATGCGATGGGTGGATTAGCGGTTGGAGAGTCTCAAAGTGAAATGTTTAAAGTATTAGATGATATTAAAGAACATCTTCCAAATGATAGACCGCATTATTTAATGGGTGTGGGCACCCCTTCAGATCTAATTGGTGCTGTAAAAAGAGGTATTGATATGTTTGATTGTGTTTTACCCACTAGATCTGGCAGAACTGGTTTGGCATTTACTTGGGATGGAAGAATTAATATTAAAAACAATAAATATCAGAATGACAATACACCTTTAGACTCTAATTGTAATAATTTAAACCTTAACAAATACTCAAAAAATTATTTAAATCATTTATTTAACACTAATGAGATGTTAGCTTCGATGCTTTTAACGCTTCATAATATAAATTTTTATCAAGAATTAATGCAAGCTATTAGAAAGAATATTTCTGAAGGTACATTTGATCAATTTCATGATAAATACATTGAAAAGTTGTAGTAGAATTTTATTTTTTTGTTCAATTTGACGTTTGAAAAATTTAAATAATTCTGTATATAACAACTATTCAATTTGAATATCTGGGGGCCCTTAGCTCAGTTGGTAGAGCAATTCCCTTTTAAGGAATGGGTCGATGGTTCGAGTCCATCAGGGCTCACCACTATTTAAATTAAGTAAGTTTTATTGGAGGATAATCTAAAATCACTTCATTCATTTTTTCGTTTAAATCTCTAATTCTATTATCTGAAGATGGATGTGTGCTCATAAATTCTGGAGGTTCTTTTCCTTTATTAAGTTTCTTCATTCTCTCCCATATTTTAGTAGTTTCTCTAATATCATAGCCTGATAATGAAGAAAAAATCATTCCTAAATAATCTGCTTCGCTTTCTTGTTTTCTATTAAATGGATTTAAAATTCCAAGTTGAGCAAGTAAACCAATAGTGTTTTGTCCTGTAGTTCTGTTGATATCAGATAAAATCCCACCACTGGCTACATCAATAATTTTAGTTCCAAGATTTAATAAAGTTCCTCTACTAGCTCTTTCTACAGAATGTTTTGCAACTGCGTGGGCAATTTCATGACCCATTACTGCGGCAAGACCATTTGTATTTTTTGTTGCATCTAAAATACCAGTGTATACTGCAATCTTTCCTCCTGGCATACACCATGCATTACGTACTTTCTTTTTATCTATTAAGATATATTCCCAATCAAAATTTTTTGTCGGGTCATCTAAATTTTCTCTATCAAAATATTCTGAAATAGAATCTTCCATTCTTTTTCCTATTTCTTTAATTTCATTAAGTGTATTTATATCATCACTCATTTTTTCTTTTTCTTTAATTTTTTCATAAATTTTAGCAGCTCGAGCATTTAAATTAGCTTCTGAAACAATTTTTAATTGTTTTCGTTCAGTTATTGGAGCTGTTGTACAAGAGGGTAGAATGAAGCCACAACAACCACAACCTATGTATGATAAGAATTTTCTTCTATTCATTTTTGCATAAAATTGATAATAACATTATAAATGAATCTTAATAATAAAATTTTATTAGTTCTATTTATTATTGCAATTAGTTTTGTTATTTACTCAAGTTTTAATTGATCTTATGGCTAAAAACCCAAATAAAAAATCTATATCATTAACTCTAAGAAATTATTTTATAGCAGGTGTAGTTGTCTTAATACCAATTGGATTTACACTTTATCTTAGTAAGATTTTAATTGGAATATCTTCAAATTTAATTCCTAAAAATATCAATCCTAATAGTTATTTACCTTTTAACATACCAGGGGTTGAAATTGTTATTTCAATAATTTTTATAACTTTTGTTGGTGGTATTTCTTTATCTTTTTTTGGAAGAAGAATTTTAAAATTGATTGATGATCTTTTTAAAAGAATTCCTTTTTTGAGAACTGTTTATTCGGCAATTGTTCAAATGACCGAAACATTTTCTAAAAAGGATGATAATAAAAAAAGTGTTGTTCTAGTTGAATACCCAAGAAAAGATGTTTGGGCTGTTGGGTTTGCGACAAAAGAAAATGCTGGTGAAATGGCAGAAAAAACCAACAAAAAATTAATAAATGTTTTTGTTCCAACCACACCTAACCCTACCAGTGGTTTTTTATTAATGTTTCCAATAGAAGATGTAATTTATCTAAATATGAGTTTTGAAGAAGCTTCTAAATTTATTGTTTCAGCAGGGACATCTACAAAAAAGTCTTAGGCTAAATCGTTAATTATATCAGCTCTATCGTATAATTTTACTAAAGGTTTATATCTAGAAATATCTTCATTAGATTTTTCAATTCTTCTCATTTCTTTTTCTGCCAAAAGAAATAAATCATTATTATGAATAGGATCAGCTAACTTAAAATTCTTAATACCACTTTGCTTAAATCCTAAAATATCTCCAAATCCTCTTATTTTCATATCTTCTTCAGAAATAATAAAGCCATCATTATTTTGTTTCAAAATATTAATTCTTTTTTTTGCATTTTCACTTAAGTTAGATTTGAACATTAATATACATGTTGAGTCTTTATCACCTCTACCAACTCTACCTCTTAGTTGGTGCAATTGTGATAATCCAAATTTATTAGCATTTTCTATGATAATTACATTGGCATTAGGGAAATCTATTCCCACTTCAATTATTGTGGTTGAAACCAATATATCAAATTTTTTGTTTAAAAAATTATTCAAAATTTTTTCTTTTTCCTCAGTATCAGTTTTTCCATGTAATAAGGATACTTTATTAGGAAATTTTTCTTTCAGAAATTCAAATTTTTTAATAGCTGATGAATAATCAATTTTTTTAGACTCATCAATTAATGGACACACCCAAAATATTTGGTTTCCTAATTTGATTTCTTTTTTAATAAATTGAATAACATCATCAACTTTACTTTCTAATTTGCTGTATGTTTTTATTGGTTTTCTTGATTGAGGTTTTTCACGTATAATTGAAAGGTCCATGTCTCCATATACAGTCATTGTCAAAGTTCTTGGAATAGGGGTTGCTGTCATTAATAAAACATCACAGTCAACACCACCTTTATCAGATAATCTTTTTCTTTGATTAACACCAAACTTGTGTTGTTCATCAATAATAATTAATCCAAGTTTTTTAAAATTTACTTTTTTTTGAAATATCGCATGAGTTCCAAATATTATATCAATTTTATGATTACAAAGATTATCTAATATAACTTTTTTTTCTTTATATATAGATTTACCAGAAATTAATTCTAATCTTAAATTTTTAGAAAAAATTTTTTTTGCTAAAGTAAAATGTTGTCTCGCTAGAATTTCAGTAGGAGCCATTACTGCTACCTGAAATCCTGCATTAACACTATTATATGCAGCTAGTAATGATACTATTGTTTTTCCACTTCCAACGTCACCTTGTAAAAGTCTAAACATTTTATTAGAAGAGCTTAAATCATTATTAATTTCTTTTAATGATTTAATTTGATCTGTTGTGAGAGAAAAATCTAATGTTTTGATCAAATTGTTTTGTTTTTGAATATTCAAAACTTTATTTAATTTTTTATTTTTTTTTATTTTTTTTCTTATTTCAGAATTAACTAAAAAAGTTGAAAATATTTCATCAAAAGCAAGTCTTTGATAAAAATTATTTTTATAGGCACCTATATTATCTGGTTTGTGCAAAGCTTTTATTGAGTCATTCCAACTAATATTATCAAATCTCTTCAATATACTTTTGGTATGCCATTCATTCAAGATAGGTAAATTTTCAATAATTTGATTTATAATTTTATTATATATTTTCTCAGATATACCCTCTGTAAGAGAGTAAGTATTGTGAGATTGTTTTATTAGAGACGCATCTTCTGAAATATATTTTGGATTAGTTAATTGATATCTATTTCTAAAATAACCAATTTTACCACTTACAGTTATCTCCTTGCCAATAGGAAGAATCTTTTTGACATACCCTTCATAACTATTGAAAAAAATACAATCTATTTCTCCAGTTTCATCTTTGCACAAAACTTTATTTGGTAGATTTCTTATTCTAGGAAATAAATATTTTTGAGGAACAATTGTAACAGTTTGCTCAACACCAATACGAAGCTCTACAATTTTAGTAGAAAAACTTCTATCTGTGGATGATTTTGGTAATTTCCACAATAAATCAAATATATTATTTATGTTTTTTTTCTTGAGTAAATTAGTGGTTTTAATTCCAACACCTTTTAAAGCAGTCAAATCTGATAATAAATATTGATAATTACTTTTATTATTCATATTCAACTAATATATTCTAATTATGAACTTCAATATAGATCAATTAAAAAAAAAAATTATTTACAGATCCAATTATAGAGGAACCAAAGAAATGGATAAGCTTTTAGGCGCTTTCACAAAAAAATATATTAATCAATTAAACCAAGATGAATTAATAGATTTAGAAAAATTATTAGATATTGATGACACAAGTCTCTATAATTTTTTTAACGGTATTGATAACGAAATTAAAATTGATGAAACCAATGTACTTAAATTATTTAAAAATTTTAAATATAATAACGAAGATTAATAATATATGGCGGAGAGACTGGGATTCGAACCCAGGAAAGAGTTGCCCCTTTGCCGGTTTTCAAGACCGGTGCTTTCAACCGCTCAGCCATCTCTCCGTGCAAAAGGTTTTATTATTATAATTATTTAATTCAACCATAAAATAGTCTAATAAAAGCTATTATTAATAGACAATAAGTTTCCAATGAATAAAGATTTTAACAAAGGGTTATTGCTAGCTGGTTTTGGTTCTTTTTGGTGGGGGTTTATTGGTGTACTTTATTTTAAATATATAGCTTATATTGGTCATGTAGAACTTGTTGTTCATAGATGTCTTTGGACCACATTTACATTAATAATATCAACTTTCTTTTTTTCTAAATGGGATATTTTTTTTAATATTATAAAAAATAAAAAATATTTAATTTATCTTTTTTTTTCAGGATTACTTATATTTATAAATTGGGCTGTATGGATATATGCAATTGCAACAGATAGAATAATTGATGCAAGCTTTGGTTATTTTATGATGCCTATATTAAGTGTATTACTTGGCTATATATTTTTTAAAGAAAAACTTAATAAAAAAAGAATATTTTCAATTATACTTGTTATATTTTCAATATTATATTTAATATTAGTAAGCTTTAAATCATTACCCTGGGTAGGTTTAATTGTAGCTCTAAGCTGGGGTTTTTATAATTTAATTAGAAAAAAAATTAATATAGATACTGATATCGGTTTGTTAATAGAAAGTTTATATATATTGCCATTTGCAGCTTTAGCTTTTTATCTAATTGCCTCAAATAATCATAATGATTTTCAATTATCTAATCCACCAATGATGCTGTTTATATTTTTAGCTGGTCCTATGACTGTGATACCATTATTTCTATATGTAAGAGGTGTTGAATTGAGCGGGCTAGGACCTACTGGAATGATTTTTTATATCACACCAACTCTTCAGTTTTTACTTGGTTTTTTTTATTATGAAGAGCCTTTTTCAATAACAAAATTAGTAAGCTTTATTTTTATTTGGATTGCTGTAATTATATATTTAAAAGACTTATATGAAACTGATTAGTTCAATAGTAATTTTTCTTATATTTAATTTTATACCAGCTTTTTCAGATGAAAATTTAGAATTTCAAAAATGGAAGAAAAATTTTAAAAAAATTGCTTTACAAAATAATATCTCGGAAAAAACATTTGATACAGTTATGTCTAATACTAAATTTTTACCAAATGTAATTAAATATGACAGATATCAACCTGAATTTTATGAAGATACCAAAACATATATATCAAAAAGAACATCAGATAAAAAAGTTTCTAAAGGATTGATTCTTTATAAAAAAAATATTGATTTAATAAATTCAATAGAAAAAGAATTTAATATTGAGAAAGAATTACTTTTATCTTTAATGGGTATAGAAACTAATTTTGGTACTTATGTTGGAAAAATGGACATACTTTCATCATTAGCAACTCTAAGTTATGACAAAAGAAGATCAGAATTTTTCACTAATGAGCTATTAATATTATTAAATTTAATAGAAAAAAAACAAATTGATTATAAAACATTATATGGATCTTGGGCTGGTGCATTTGGATTTTTTCAATTTATGCCATCAACTATGAAAAATTATGCAATAGATTATGATGATAATAATTACATAGATCTAAAAAATAATGTTGATGCATATGCATCCGCTGCTAATTATTTAAAAAAGATAGGCTGGAAAATTAATCAACCATGTTTTTATAAAATAAGTCTATCAAATGATATTCCAAAAAAGTATCTTAACGTTTCTGCTAAAAAGCTTAATAATAAAAAAAAATTAAAATATTTTAGAAATTATATAAATAATAATTCTTTTTTAAATCAAAATTTAGATGACTTTAATGTAGCGATTATAACTCCAGATAAAGATATAATACCTGATGCAGAAAATTTAAGTCCTGCATATGTAGTTTTTGATAATTATGAAATTATTCTTCAATGGAATAGATCTTTAAGATTTTCATTAGCTGTATGTACTTTGAAAGATAAATTTAAAAATGAATTTTAAATTTTTATTATTAATAATTACATTTTTTATTTTATCAGCATGCAATCAAGAGATTCATAAAGATGACAAAATAAATGTTATCTCTGAACAAAAATATAAAAATACTGGATTTACGTTAGTTTATAATAATTCACTTAAAAATGAAAAAAAGATTTCAAAAAAGATTGATGAAAGATCTTTAATTATATTTCATAAAAATTTAAGAAAAGACTCATTTGTTAAAATTACAAATCCATCAAATCAAAAAACAATAATTGCAAAAGTTATCTCAAATAATGTAAAATTTTCTGAGTTTTATAACTCTGTAATAACAAATAGAATAGCTGAAGAACTCTCACTTAACTTAGATGAACCTTACATCGAATTAGTATTAATATCTCAAAATTCTACTTTTATAGCGAAAAAAGCAAAAACATTTGAAGCAGAAAAAAAAGTTGCAGAAAAAGTACCTGTAGATGGTATTAAGATCGATAATTTAGGTGCAGAAATAAAAAAAAAAGAACAAACAAATTTAGTTAAATTTTCGTATTCTATAAAAATAGCAGACTTCTACTACAAAGACTCAGCAGAAAGTATGATTAAAAGAATTAAGGATGAAACTAATTTAAAAAATCCTATTATAGAAAAATTAGCGAATACTAAATATAGGGTATTATTAGGCCCATTTAATGATATAAAAAAAATTGAAGAGTCTTTTAATGAAATGAAATCGTTAAATTTTGAAAATTTAGAAATTTTAAAAAATGTTTAAAAAAATATTAATTTATATAATTTTATGTTTACCCTTAACTAATTTTGCGAACGCAAATTTCGATGTAAAAGCTAGGACTGCAATATTACTAGACTATCATTCAGATGAAATTTTGTACGAAAAAGATCCAGATAGAAAAATTTTTCCAGCATCAATGACAAAAATTATGACATCAATAATTGCTTTTGATTTAATTAAAAACGGCGAGCTTAGTCTTGATGATAAGTTTATAGTTTCAGAAAATGCTTGGAGATTATCTGAGTCAGGATATTCATCAATGTTTATAATGGTAGGTGATCAGATTTCAGTCGAAAACTTATTAAAAGGAATAATAATTTCATCAGGTAATGATGCCTGTGTTGCTTTGGCAGAAGGGATAGCTGGTACAGAAGATGAATTTGCAATTTTAATGACTGAAAAAGCAAAAGAAATTGGTATGGAAAATACTAATTTTTCAAATTCATCAGGTATTAATTCACCAGATAATCTCTCAACAGTTAGAGATATAATGATTATGTCTAAATATTTGATTAAAAACTATCCTGATTATTATAAATATTTTAAAGAAAAAAAATTTACTTGGGACAGGACAGGTGGTGACCCAATTACTCAAGGAAATAGAAATCCATTACTATATAAAAATTTAGATGCCGATGGCATAAAAACTGGATATTTGTCTTATGAAAAATACTCGTTAGCATCTTCAATAAATAGAAATGGCAGAAGACTTATTGCTGTTGGAAGTGGATTTAATTCTAAAAATTCTCGTTCAAGAGAAAGTATAAAACTACTTACATATGGACTTACGAATTATGATCTAGTTCAAATAACAAAGGCGAATGAACCTTTTTACAAAATAGATGTTTGGCTAGGTAAGGAAAACTTTGTTCAATCATACGCAAGACAAGATATTTATAAAACTATAAAAAAAGCTAAAAAAAAATTATTAAAAGTATCTGTTAATTATGATGGTCCAATTGAAGCACCAATTAAAAAAAATGAAAAAATTGCAACACTTAAAGTTGTTTACGATGAAGAATTAATTGGTGAATACGACCTTCTATCATCAAAAGAAGTTAAAAAAGTAAATTTTTTATCTAGACTATTTAAATCTATAAATTACCTTATTTGGGGTGATGTCTAAAAAACCTATTATTGTTTTTGAAGGTATAGAAGGAAGTGGGAAAAGTCACCATATATCTATTGTTTCAAAATATTTAGATAAAAAAAAAATAAATTATATAAAAATTCGTGAACCGGGTGGAAATCCAAATTCTGAAAAAATTAGAAAACTTATACTTAATAATAAATCTGATTTTAATAAGAATACTGATTTACTTTTATATTTAGCAGCTAGAAGCGAAAATATAAAAACTATTAAAAAGTATTATAAAAAGAAAATTATACTAATAGATAGGTTTACAGATTCAACAATAGCTTATCAGCATTATGGAATGGGTATAGATATAAAAATAATTAATTTGATACATAAATTTTTATTAGACAATATATCTGTCAGCTTTACCTTTTTAAATCTTGTTAATAAAAAAAACTTATATTTAAGATTAAAAAAAAGAAAAAAATTAAATAGATATGATAAATTCAATATGAATTTCTACAATAAAGTTCAAAACGGTTTTTTGAAATTAGCTAATCTTAAAAAAAATTCATATCATCTGGTAAACTCTAACTTAGATATTAAATTGAATGAAAAATTAATCTTAAAAAAAATAGATAAATTAATTTTTTAGATAAATGAAATTAGAACCCGCAAATCAAATCAGATTATTTTCTCATAAAAAAAAATTTGAAAGTTTAATAAATCTATATTCTAAAAATAAATTGCCTAATAAGATACTTTTTTCTGGAGAAAAAGGTATTGGTAAATGTACTTTAGCTTATCACATGGTTAATTACATACTATCACTCAGTGAAGAAAATCCTTATGATACTAAAAATCTTCAAATAAATTCGGAAAATAAATCATTCAAATTAGTTCAAAATAAATCGAGTCCAAATTTTATATTAATTGATGTTTCTGCCGATAAAAAAAATATTGATATAGATCAAATCAGAAATTTAATTTTGTCACTTAACAAATCTTCTTTTAACGATAAACCTAGAATTGTATTGATAGATAATATTGAATTATTAAATTTAAATTCCGTAAATGCTCTACTCAAGATTCTAGAAGAACCTAATGACAATATTAATTTTATATTAATTAATAATAATAAAAAAATTTTACCTACTTTAAAATCAAGATGTTTAAATTTTAAGATTCAATTAAACTTTGAACAATCAATTGATACCATAAATAAGATTTTAGATAATAATATTTATGATTTATTAAATATAAACTTAATAAATTATTATAATACACCTAGACAATTATTAAATTTAATAAATCTACAAAATCAATTTGACTTAAATTTAAAAGAAATGAATTTAAAAGATTTAATATTTTTTATTATCAAAAATAAACATTATAAAAAAGATTTAATCATTAATGAACTAATTTATTCTTTGATAGAATTTTATTTAAGATCAAAAATTTCAGTTGATGATATTAGTTTAATCAATATAAAAGATTATTTTTTAAAAAAGATTAATGATACAAAAAAGTTTAATTTGGACGAAGAAGCACTTTTAATGGAATTTGAAGATAAAGTATTTAATGGATAAGAATTACTATATAACTACACCTATCTATTATCCTTCTGCGAAACCTCATATGGGCCATGCTTATTCAAGTATTATTGCTGACTTTTTTGCAAGATTTAAAAAAATGGATGGTTTTAATGTTTATTTTTTAACTGGTACGGATGAACATGGATTAAAAATACAAAGAGCTGCTGAAAAGCAAAATATTGATACTTTAGAATTTTGTGATCAAATAAGTCAAACATTCAGAAATTTATCAAAAACTCTTAATTTAACTAACACAGATTTTATTCGAACTACTGAGGAAAGACATAAAAAAACAGTCCAATACTTATGGAAAGAACTTGAGAAAAATGACTATATTTATCTATCAAAATATTCAGGTTGGTACTCTGTATCTGATGAAGCATTTTATAATGATGATGAAATCGAGACAATTGATGAAAATAAAGTTGCAATCTCTTCAAAATCAAAAGTTGAATGGATAGAGGAGGAGTCTTATTTTTTTCGTTTATCAAAATGGGAAAAACCGCTTCTTGATTATTACAAATCACATCCCGATTTCATTGCCCCTGAATCAAGAAGGAATGAAGTAATAAGTTTTGTTAAAAGTGGCTTAAAAGATTTATCCGTTAGTAGAAAAAGTTTCTCATGGGGTATAAAAGTTCCAAATAACAATGATCATGTAATTTATGTTTGGTTGGATGCTTTAACTAACTATTTAAGCGCATTAAATTTTCCAAATGCAAATGATGAGTTATTTAAAAATTTTTGGCCGGCATCAATTCATCTAATAGGTAAAGATATACTTAGATTTCATGCTGTATATTGGCCAGCTTTTTTACTGGCTGCTAAAATTGAATTACCTACAAAAGTATATGGTCACGGTTGGATTCTCTCCGATAATGAAAAAATGTCTAAATCAAAGGGTAATATACTTGATCCATTAGAAATAATAAAAGAATATGGCTTAGACCCCTTAAGATATTATCTAATTAAAGAAGTTTCATTTGGTAATGATGGAAATATTTCACAAGAGAGATTAGAAGATTGTATAAATAGTGATTTAGCTAATAACTTTGGTAACCTATGTCAACGGGTAACAGCTTTTGCAATAAAAAATTGTGAAAGTAAAATTCCCAAACAAATAGATTTTCAAAAAGAAGATTTGGAAATACTTAATAAATATATGAATAATTTAGAAAATATTAGAGAAAAAATTGATAATCAAGATATTAACTTTTATATTGATTATATTATCAATTCATTGTTTGAGGCTAATAAATATTTTAATGATCAAGAACCATGGAAAAAAAAAGATGATCAACTTAGATTAAATACTATAGTTTACACTACATTAGAAATTGTGAGAAAGATAAGTTTTTTATTATTCCCAATAATTCCCAATTCTTCATTAAAGGCTTTAAAAATTTTTAATTTAACTGAAAAAGATATAAATTTTTCATCAATTGAAAATAATGATTTTTTAGTAAAAGGTAGTAATATTAATAAAATAGATATTCTTTTTAAAAAAATAGAAAAAAATAATGATTGATTCACATTGTCACTTAGATCACGAACCTCTTATTAATGACTTGCCAAATATAATACGACGATCTAAAAATGTTGGTATAGAAAAATTATTAACTATCTCTACTTCTTTTGAAAGTTTTAATAGAGTTAAAGATATCGTAAATCTTGATGATATAATTTACGGCACTATTGGCATACACCCTCATGAAGCTGACAGTGATATAATTACTTCAGATGAAATTGTTAAAAATTTAAATGAAAATCCTAAAATTATAGGTATTGGTGAAACTGGCCTAGATTTTTTTTATAATAATAGTGATAAAGAAAAACAAATAAAAAGTTTTTATAAACATATTGAGGCCTCGATAAAGTCAAATGTTCCTTTAATAATTCACTCAAGAGATGCAGAAAATGAAACATTTGAAATTTTAAATGAATATAAGGATAAAAATCTTAAAATATTAATGCATTGCTTTACAGGATCTTTAGAATTTGCAAATAAACTTCAATCTCTAAATGCCTTTTTTTCTGCAAGTGGAATTATTACATTTAAAAATTCTTTAGATTTACAAAACACTTTTAAATTATTACCGTTAGATAAAATTTTGATTGAAACAGATAGTCCGTTTTTGGCACCTGTGCCTAATAGAGGTAAGAAAAATGAACCCTCATTTATTGACCATACAGCAAAAAAATTAGCTGATATTAAAGGAATTCCTAAAGAAGAGCTTATTAAAATAACAACTTCTAATTTTAATAGTCTTTTTTTTAATTAATTTTAAAATGAAATTTATAATTTTAGGTTGTGGTAGTTCAATGGGTGTTCCACGTCCAGATGGTTTTTTTGGCAACTGCGATCCTAATGAAAAAAAAAATTATAGAACGAGATGTTCAGCTCTTATTAAAACTGAAAAAGAAAATGTTCTTATAGATACTTCTCCTGATTTACGTCAACAATTACTAAGACATAAAATAAAAAAAATTAATAAAGTTTTTTACTCTCATATGCACGCTGATCAAACTCATGGTATCAATGATTTACGATCATTTTACCTAAGTAATAAAAAACCAATCGAAGTTTTTGCTGATAAGTCAACATCACAATATTTAAAAGATAATTTTTCTTTTTGTTTTAAAAGTTATTCAAAGGAATATCCTGCAACATTAAAATTAAATAAGATTAATACAAAAAATAACTTATTTGTTAATAGTTCCATAAAAAAAATTGAAGTTAAGCCAATATCAGTCATACATGGCAATGTTAACTCAATTTGTTATATTATAAACAGAGAATTAGCTTATATAAGTGACGTTAGTGAGATTTTAAAAAAAGACTTAAAATATTTTAAAAATTTAAAATATCTTATCGTAGATTGTCTGTGGTATAATTTTCACCCATCTCATTTAAATTTAGAAAAATCCTTAAATCTTATAAATTATCTTAAACCAAAAAAAGCTATCTTAACTAATCTTTCTCCAGTACTTGACTATAAAGTATTGAAAAAATTAGTGCCTAAAAACGTTATTCCGGCGCATGATGGACTAACTTTAAACCTATAAGATATTTTCTATAGCCTTTATTAATTTTTTTGACAAAGGTTTTGTAAAAGATGCAAATGTATCTTCAACCTTACCATCCTTATTAATCAAAATTTTATGAAAATTCCACTTAGGTTCAGCTGATTTACCATGATTTTGCTTAGCCCATTTAAAAAGATCATGAGAATTTTTACCTTTTACTTCGGTTATAACTGTTAGAGGAAAGTTAATATTAAAGTTCACTTCACAAAATTCTTTAACAGCTGCATTATTATTTTTTTCTTGATTGAACGAATTAGATGGAACACCTAAAACTATTAATCCTTTTTCTTTATATAAATCCCACAATTCCTGTAATTCACCATATTGTTTGGTAAATCCGCAATAGCTGGCAGTATTCACAACTAAAATAACTCTATTCTTGTAATCTTTAAAATCAATTTTTTCACCATTTATACTTTCAATACTGAAATCATAAAATTTTTTTTCATAATTTGCTGTTGCTGATGTTTTAAAAAAAAGCATAAATATAGATAATAAAAATATTATTTTTCTCATTGATTAGGTTTATTTGGAGTAAGTAATATTAAAAAGTAACCAAATAAAGTTGATAATAACGATCCTGTTAATACACCAATTTTTACGCCATCCATATATTGCATGTTTTCAACAAAAGCTAAATTTCCAACAAATAAACTCATTGTGAAACCAATTCCTGTGAGAACTCCGACACCATAAAAATTGTACCAACTTGTGTTGTTGGGCATTTGAGCTACTTTTAATTTTATTGATACATAAGAAAATACAAATACACCTAATTGTTTGCCTAAGAATAGTCCTAGCACAATACCTAGAGGGACTTTATCTAATAATGAAGCAAAAGATAAACCTTCTAAAGAAACACCAGCATTTGCAAAAGCAAATAAAGGCATTATGCCAAAAGCAACATATGGACTGATTGCATGCTCTACTTTAATTAATAAAGAAAAATCTTTTTCTTTTTTTCTGTGTGGGATTGTTATAGCTAACAAAACTCCCGCAATGGTCGCATGTATACCTGAGTTATGAGTAAAATCCCAAAGGAAAATTCCAATAATTAGATAGGGCAAAAACTTTTTAATGTTAAACTTATTAATTACTAACAAGATTATAAAAGCCAATAACATTAAGGTTAAATACTTTATGCTTAAATCTCCTGAGTAAAAAAGGGCAATTATCACAATTGCTCCTAAATCATCAATAATTGCTAAGGCTGTTAAAAAAACTTTTAAAGATAATGGGACTCTTTTACCAAGCAAAGATAAAACACCTAAAGAAAAAGCAATATCAGTGGCAGATGGTATTGCCCAACCATTTAATGTTTCACTATCACCTAAATTTATAAAAACATAAAATAATGCAGGCACTAGCATTCCACCTACGGCAGCTATTATTGGCAATAAAGCCTGTTTAATATTTGAAAGTTCGCCTTGTAAAAACTCTCGTTTTATTTCTAAAGTAACAAAAAAAAAGAAAATAGCCATCAAGGCATCATTTATCCAGTGCAGTACAGATAATTTTAATCCAAAATTATTTATTCCTATAAATAGATATTTATTTAAAGTAGAAAAATATAATTCTGCCAAATCTGAGTTGCTAACAAATAATGCAACTATTGCGGCGAATAACAATACAAGGCCACTTGCTGCTTCTAGTTTAAAAAACCACTTAAAAGGTTTGGATAAATAGTTAATCATATGTAATTAAGATAGGTCTATAATAAATAGTTTAATATCTTGCAATGTTTCAAAAAGGTTAAATAAAAGGATTTCTAATCCAGGAAAAATATCAATTAATGGTGTTTTTAACGTATCAATTAAAATAACAAAAACAGCAAATGAAATAATCGAAACAATTATATATGATAAAAACTTACTAAATGTAATATTTTCAGATTTTTTAGGTAAATCGCTATTTTGAATAATATAGTCATTCTTAACATCATTATCTAATTCTTTTTCTAATTTTGCTTTTAATGACTCAGAAGTATCAGAAATTAATACATTATCATCGGATGGTTCAATTTTTTCCTCGATATTTACTTCCAACTTAAGTGGTTCAGCAATTTTATGTTCAATTTTATAAAACCAATTATGATTACAGGAGCCACATTGAAGGTTACGACCTTTAGATGGAATTAAAGCATCTTCAATTTTAAATTTTTTATGACAAGAAGGACAACTAATAATCATTTCTACTTATATAACAGATTTTCATAAAAAAACTCGAATTTTGCTAATCTTTACACTTTGAAATAATTAAAATGTACTGTAATAGTACATCGATCGGAGTGTAGCGCAGCCTGGTAGCGCATCTGGTTTGGGACCAGAGGGTCGCAGGTTCGAATCCTGCCACTCCGACCATGTATTATGAATAAAGCAATAATTTACATTCCAAATAAAAATCCTATGCAATCAGGAATAGCTAAAAATGAAAAATGGATTTTAGAATTTAGAACCAAAGATCCCACTAAAAATCCACTGATGGGATGGGAAAGTTCATCAGACACTTTAACAGAATTAAAATTAGAATTCTCTTCTAAAGAGCTTGCTATAAACTATGCAAAAAAAAAGAAAATAGATTTTGAGTTGATTGAACCTAAAAAAAGAAAAACTGTAAAAAAATCATATGCAGATAATTTTTTGAAATAATGAATGTTTAGATTTTTTAAACTTAAAAAATGGATTTTATGGTCTTGGTTTGGTTCAGCAATAATTTTATCATCTTTGTGGGTTCAAGTAAAAATAGATGTTAAGATTAATGAATGGTTTGGTCAGTTTTATGATATGATACAAAAAGCGTTAGGTGAACCTAATGCAGTTACTATAGAAGAATATTGGGCTAGCTTGTTATCATTTATTACACTTGCAGCAATATATGTTGGTGTTGCAGTAATAGTAAGCTTTTTTACTTCACATTATTTATTTAGATGGAGAACGGCAATGGTAGAATGGTACCATAGCGTTTATGACAAAGCTCGTAAAATAGAAGGTGCTTCTCAAAGAGTTCAAGAAGATACAATTAAATTTTCAAGAATAATGGAATCTTTAGGAACTAGTTTAATTGAAGCATTGATGATATTAGTCGAATTTATGCCTATACTATTTGGTTTAAGTGTAAGTATACCCATATTCTTTTTTGGTGATTGGGACTATGGTTTAATTGTTGGTGCACTCATTTGGTCTGTAGGAGGAACAATATTTTTAATATTTTTAGGATTAATTTTAAGATTGGTTGGTGTCGAGTATGATCTACAAAAAAAAGAAGCTGCTTATCGAAAAATATTAGTAGTAGCAGAAGATGACGGATCAGTAAGACCTAAATCAATTGAAGAACTTTTTGATGGTGTAAGACAAATTCATTTTCTTAGTTATATTAGGTATTTATATTTTAATATTGGTAGAATTGCTTATTTGCAGGCAAATGTGTTATCTGCTTATGTATTTTTAGCACCAGCAATTGTAGCAGGAGCTGTGACTTTAGGAGTTATGCAACAAATAATAAGGGCCTTTGGAAGGGTAGAAGGTTCAATGCAATATATACTTAAAGCTTGGCCAACAATAATCGAATTAGCAAGTGTTTATAAACGACTAAGAGAATTTGAGTCAAAAATTAACCAAAATGATTTTATAGATCAAAAAATTTAATGACATTAGATAAAAAATTTGTTGATCAATTTGTAAATGTTACAGTAAAAGCAGCCAATGCTGCATCGTATCTTGTTGGTAAAAAAGATAAAAATGCTGCCGATCAAGCAGCAGTTGACTCAATGAGATCTGAACTAAACAAAATTGATATGATTGGTAAAGTTGTTATTGGTGAAGGTTCGCTTGATGAGGCTCCTATGTTATATACGGGTGAAATACTTGGAAACAAAAGAGGTCCTACTTTAGACATAGCTGTAGATCCAGTAGAAGGAACAAACTTTGTAGCAAACAACCTGCCTGGTGGTATAGCAGTATTAGCAATTGCTGAAAAAAATAATCTGTTCAATGCTCCCGAAACATACATGAGCAAAATTGCTACTGGAAAAATTGATAAAAGTTTAATTGATTTAGATTTTACAATAGAAAAAAATATTAAAAATTTATCAGATTTTAAGAATAAAGAAATATCATCCATTACAGCTTGTATTTTAGACAGACCAAGACATAAAAAAATAATTGATCAACTTAAAGATCTAAATGTGAAAATTAAATTAATTTCTGACGGTGATGTCCTTGGGGCTCTTTTTGTTTCTGACCCTAAATATGAAGTTGATATATTTTTAGGTATTGGTGGTGGTCCAGAAGGAGTTCTGGCTGCATCTGCTTTAGATGCTTATGATTGTCATTTTCAAGGAAGATTTATATTTGATAATGATCAAGACATTAAAGATGCAAAAAAAATGGGAATTTATGATCTAAACAAAAAATATGAATTAAATGAAATAGTTAAAGGCGACTCAATTTTTTGTGCTACTGGAATTACTGACAGCAAAATTTTAAAAGGTATTAAATTAAACGATAATAGAATTGAGTCTGAAACATTGGTTACTCATAAAAGTTCGAATTTTAAAAAAATAATAAAAAAAACTAATTTAATTAATGAATGATATCCGTTTCAGGAAAAAAATGGATTGAAGAAAAAATTAGCAAAAATTCCATTGAAAAAATTAAACAAGATTTTAATTTTAGTGAAATCGTTTCAAAATTGATTATTTCTAGAAATTTTAATTATAAAGAAATTTATAGTATAGAAAATCCCTCTGTAATCCGAAATGAATTCAAAAATGATAAAGATTTTATTAATGCCTCTTTACTCTTAGAAAAAAGTATTAATAATAAAGAACTTATATGTATATTTGGTGATTATGATGTTGATGGATCAGCAGCAACATCTTTATTAGCTAAATTTTTTGATTATATTAAACAGCCTTATTTTTTTTACATACCTGATAGAGAGCGCGACGGATATGGTCCTAGTAATTCAGTGTTTAAAAAATTGATACTAAAAAAACCTAAGCTAGTAATAATGGTAGACTGTGGATCAACAGCGAATCAATCGATAGCTTATTTAAATGATAAGAAGATTAAATCAATAATAATCGATCATCATGAAATAGATAAACCATATCCAAAAGCTAATGTAATTATAAATCCAAAAAAAAATATTAATAATCTATCTAAAGACTATTACTGCGCAACAACACTAACTTATTTCTTTTTAGAAATTTTTATTAAAAAGATTAAATCATCTTTTGATATTACAAATTATTTAATTTATGTCTTATTAGCTTTAGTTTGTGATGTGATGCCATTGAGAAAAATTAACAGATATATTGGTTTAAATATTATCAAGGATTTTAAGATAAAAGATAACGTTGTATTTAGAACTTTATATGAATTATGTAATAAAAGAAATAATCTTACTATTGAAGATCTTGGATTTTTTATTGGTCCGATAATAAATTCAGGTGGTAGAATATCTGATTCACGTATTGCTGCTGATTTATTAATTTCTGAAAATCCTAATTTTGTTAAAGCAAAATTGAATGAATTAATAAGACTTAATAATATTAGAAAAGATATTGAACAAAAAATATTAAATGAAATTAATTTTGCTAAATTGGAAAAAGAAAATAAAGATGTTATTATTTATTACAATCCTACAATTAAAGAAGGTCTTATTGGTATTATCGCTTCAAGACTAAAAGATTATTTTAATAAACCTTCAATAGTAATAACTTCATCACAAGAGATACTAAAGGGATCAGCTAGATCAACAATTAATTATAATATTGGTAACGTAATCAAAAAACTAGTTGATAAAAAATTAATTCAAAACGGAGGTGGACATAATATGGCAGCTGGTTTTTCAATGAAAAAAAATAAGCTTAAAGATTTAGAAGATTTTATGTTAAAAGATTTTGCGCTCAAAAATAAAAAAACAAGTTTGGTTAATACCTACGAAGCAGAAATTTCACCTAATGCAATTAATATGGATTTTGTTAACGAAATTAATAAAATAGGACCTTATGGTAACAGAAATCCTATTCCTACTTTTCTAATTAAAAATCTAAAAATAACTAAAGTAAAAACTTTTAATGAAAAACATATTAATGTTATTTTTAAACCTAAAGTAGGTAAATTTATTAAATCTATATGCTTCAATTCACTAAATACAAAACTTGGCAAATATCTTTTGACATATAAAAAAAATGTACATGTAATTGCTCAAATTCATCAAAATTATTGGAATAATAATAAGGTTTTACAATTAAATATTAAAGATCTTTTTATTGAACTTAATTAGACTTGATAAATATAAACTTTTAAAATAAAAGATCACCTCATGGTCCCTTCGTCTATCGGTTAGGACAGCTGGTTTTCATCCTGCAAAGGGGGGTTCGATTCCCCCAGGGACCGCCAAATAAGCATAATTAATTATGGTTTACTATGTATATTTAATAAAAACCTTAGATGGTTTTTTAGATAAATCATATGTTGGGTATACAAATAATATTAAAAAAAGGCTTCATAAGCATAATTCCAATTTAGGTGCTAAATCGACTAGAGGCTATAAATGGGAAATTATTTATAAAAAAAGATTTTATTCCAAGAATAAAGCTCTTTCGTTTGAATACAAATTAAAAAAAGATAGAAATGAGAGATTAAGAATATTGAATGATAGTAAAAAAAAACGATATTAAAATAGCAACTATTTTACCATATAAAGAAAGCTACACTTTAGAGAATGCTTCAGCTGTATCTCTTTGGGTTTCACAATTTTTTAATAAGTCAAAATTTAAAAATAAAAATTTTATTTATGGAAATTCAAACTCTAAAAATTATTTATCTAAGAATTATATAAATATACCCCTTAAAAATCTTAAATCAAAATTTAGAAGTACATCATACGAATATGTAGAAAAAATATCCAAAAATATTATTAAAGAAAAATTTGATATAGTTGAAATACATAATAGACCATTGATATTATTTCAACTTTTAAAAAGAATAAATGCTAAATTTATTATGTATTATCATAACGATCCATTAACTATGTCTGGATCAAAATCAATTTCAGAAAGAGTTGAAATTTTAAAAAAAGTTGAGAAATTAGTTTTCATAAGCAAATGGGTCAAAAAAAGATTTTTTAAAGGTTTAGATAGCACCCAAGAAGATAAAACAGAGATAATTTATCACAGCACAAATAAACGAAAAAAAAAAATTAAAACAAATCAGATTGTTTTTGTAGGAAAACTAAATCATTCTAAAGGATATGATATATACAAAGATGCAATTATTAGAATTCTTAATGAATATCCAGATTGGCGTGCATTATCTTTAGGTGATGAAAGTAGAAGGAGTATTTATATCAAACATAAAAAACATAAAGAATATGGTTTTTTAAATCACCAAAAAACATTAGATATATTAGATAAATCTGAAATTGCTATTGTCCCTTCAAGATGGGAAGAACCATTTGGTCGTGTTTCATTAGAAGCTACTGCATCAGGATGCGCAACTGTTACATCAAATAGAGGTGGGTTGTTAGAAACATCAAATTACATAGTTCCTATTGATAATATTAATTCTGAAAAACTTTATATGAATATTAAAGATCTAATAAATAATAAAATTAAAAGAAAAAAAATTCAAAATTTATCTAGGAACAATGTTATTCATTTAATTGATAAAAATACAAAAAAAATTGATTTAATAAGGAGTAACATTTTTTCAAAATTTCAATTAAATTTTATTAAGAACAGATTAAGAATAATAAATTTATTTAATCAAGGTCAAAAAAATAATTATAGATTATTTAATATCTCGCTAGGAAAAAAATTTACAAATGGCTTCATTAGAAATAATCATGATGTTTTAGAAATTAGTGATCGTGATTATATAAAGAATAATCGTAGTCTATTAAATTTTAGAACTAACTTAGATTCATTTCAAAAACATTTGATAGAGGTAGTTAAAAATTATAATCCTGATTTATTTTTATTTGGACACACAAATAATATAAATTTAGAAACATTTGATTACATGAGATCAATTAATAAAAGTTTGATAATATCTCAATGGAATGAGGATCCTCTTATGCCTGGACTTGAATTCTCTACCAAAAATATTAAAAATATTAAGCCATATGTTTCTGTAGTTGATCATAATTTTATAACTACACACCCATCAATTTTAAAAAATAAATTTAAAAATCAGAAATTTAATTTTTTCTTTGTGCCAGTAGATAAAAATATTGAGTGTTTTGATGTTTATAAGTTAAACCCAAAAAAAGATATATTTTACGCTATGAGTCATGGAGTTAATAGAGGTATTTTAAAAAAAGGGTTTGAGGATAATAGAATTAATTTTTTGGATAAACTTATAAAAAAAATTCCAGATATAAATTATGATTTTCATGGATTTAAAAACAGACAGCCTATTTGGGGTAATAGTTTTAATAGAGCTTTAATTAATTCAAAAATGGGATTAAATTTAAGCAGGGGAACACCAACTAAATATTATTCAAGTAATAGAATAGCATCATTACTAGGTAATGGACTACTTACATTTATAGATAAAAAAACACAACTGGATGTTTTTTTTGATGATGAGAGGGAGGTAATATTTTACAATAATATTGATGATCTAGCTTCTAAAATTAATTTTTATAGTAAAAATGATAAGTTAAGAAAAAAAATAGCAAAAAATGGTAAAGCAAAATATTTTAAACTTTTTAATGGAAATAAAATTTCAAAATATATAATCGATATATCTTTCGGAAAAAAACCTAATTTGTTTTAATGAAAATTTGTTTCTTGGATAATTCACCTATTCCATACACACCAAATGATTTGAATTCAAAAGATATTAGAGGTGGTGAAAATGTAATAATCCATTTATCAAAAGAACTTGCAAAACTTAATAATAATGTTGAAGTTTTTAATAATAATTCAGAAAGTCAAACTTTTGATAATGTAAAGTGGACTAATATTAATAATACTAATAAAGAAAATGTTTTTGATTATGCATTCACAAATAATGATATTAGGCTTTTTAATAAAATCTCAGCAAAAAATTATATTGCTTTTTCACACAGTATTCAATCTATTGAAAAATTTATTCGTAAAGGTCAATTATTAAGTTTCTTAAAGTATAAACCTAAAGTTATTATTTTGGGAAAATATCATGATGATAATAGAAATTTCCTTTTAAAATTATTTGGAAAAATTAATCTCCAATGGGCGGTTGACCCATTATTTTTAGAAGCAGAAATTGATGATTCTAATGTAGAAAATAGAGCTATATTTACCTCGAGGAGAGATAGAAATTTAGATATATTAATTGATATTTGGAAAAAAAAGATATTTCCAAAAAACAAATCTATAAAACTTTTTGTTACACCAAGTGATTTAATCGAAAATAATTTTAATATATACTCTAGAAATTTTGATAATAAGATTTCATTGCTTAAAGATATGCTTAAATCTAAAGTGTTATTGGTGCCTGGTCATAAAGGCGAATTATTTTGCATAGCAGCTGAAGAAGCAAGAGAACTATGTATACCAATCATAACATTGGGTATTGGATCACTTTCAGAGCGTGTTGAGCATGGTATTACTGGATTTATAGCAAAAAATAGTGATGAATTTGCTGATTTTACATTAAATATTTTTAATAACTATAATTTATGGAATGAAATACGAAATAATTTACTAAATTTAAGAGGTTCTAAAAAATGGAAAACAGTAGCTTCTAATCTTTTAAAACAATTATAATTTAAATTATGACAAGTATTTATGAAGATATTACATTAATAATTGTAACATACAGAAGTGAAAAGCTTATTCAAAAAAATATAGAAATATTAAAAAAATTTCCTACAATAATAGTTGATAATTCTAATTCTAAAGAATTAGAAAAAATTATTTTTAATTATAAAAATATAGATTTTATAAGATCCTCTATAAATTTAGGATATGGAGCTGCAAACAATTTAGCTATTTCTAGAGCTACAACACCTTTTATTTTAATTGTAAATCCTGATATTTTAATAAATGAAGATTCTATTAATGATCTATTTAAAAATTTTTTAAATGATCCTGAAAATATAGGAATTTTGGGGCCATCATTATATGATCAAAAAATGCACAGACGTACTAACGGGACAATTTCATATTTAGATCAATTAAATGGTGTTAAAGTTTCAAATATATCTAATAATATTCCATCTTATAATACTTGTTGTAAATTTTTAATGGGTTGTTGCTATCTTATGCATAGAGATTTTTTTAATTCATTAGGAGGTTTTGATAAAAACTTTTTTATGTACTTCGAAGATAATGATTTATGCGATCGTACTTTAAAAAAAGGAAAATACATTATGGAAGTTCCTTCATCAAAATTTATTCATTTAGAAAATGCTTCTTCAAAAAAAAAATTTTTTACAAACTCCAAATTATCAATTATACATAAAATATCTTCTTATATTTATTTTAAAAAAAATAATAATGTTAGTTCTTTAATTTTTCGTATAATCAAAAATTTTATAGATTATTTTCAACGTATTATAATTAATTTTATAATCTTCAGGCCAAAGAAGTCATACAAGAATTTTTTGAGATTAATTTCAATTATTTTATACATTACGATGTTATACAAAGTAGTTTATAAAATTTGGAACATATAATATTTTAAATTTTAATTTTATTTAATGCATTATTTTTAAAGATATTGGCTTCTCTTATATATCTTCTAACCATTTGTGTTGTTTTATGACCTGTCATAGCCATTATACTTCTTTCATCTGCTCCTGACTCTGCTGCAACAGTTGCAAAACCTGATCGCAAGCTATGACCAGCAAAATTTTTATTTTCTATGCCTGATAAATTTAGATATTCTTTCATCAATAATACTACAGATTGGTCTGTTAATCTTTTATCTGTTAAAGATGAACCTTTGCTAAACCTTCTAAAAATTGGTCCTGAGCTAATCTTAGAAATTTCTAACCATTTTTTTAGATTAACTACTGGACAATATTTTTCATTAGTGAAGTAGGGTAGTCCTTTAATCATCCCCTCACCGAATTGATCAGTTTTTGATCTTCTGATAGTTATTTTAAGACCTTCAGGAACAAATTCTAAATCATCATGGTCAATTGAAATAAGTTCAGTTCGTCTAAAACCACCTCCAAAGCCTATTAAGATGATTGTCTTATCTCTTGCTTTCTTTATATCTTCTATTTTTTGTTCATCTATTACATTAATAATTGATTTTAAATGATTAATTAATAGAGGTTTTTTTCCTTTTTGAATGCTTCCTTTAACCCTTTTTATTCCCATTAAATTCTCAACAATGATAGGGTGTTTTGTATCTAAATAAAATCCTTTTAACTTATGAACCATGCTTATTGATACCAACCTTCTTCTTAGAGTGCTTATTTTTGAATTTTTAGAAAGATGTGTGAGGTATAAAGCTACTATTTTAGGTTCTGATGGTAACGAATTTAAACCGTGTTTTGAGCAAAAAGCTCCAAAATCTTTAAAATCTGATTTGTAAGCTCTCAAAGTGTTATTTGCTTTTGAGCTTTTAAGGTTATTTAAAGTTGCCTCATGAAGTAATTTTAAGTCTGTTGTTAGTTCGTTCATATTATTACTATTGATAACAATTAATTATCATTAGTAATATATCAGGAGTTTTCTAATGTCAAATAAAATAATTAATCATTTATGATGACAATTAATGATATTGAGAACAAAACATGGATGAAATAAGATTAAAAAATGGGCATTGACGGTGTAATTGAACCAATATATTTTTTAATAACTTCAATTGGTTTTGTAATATTAAGCTTTATTCAGTATAAAAAAACTGGAAAAACTCTAGAAACGATTTATTTGTCTATTTTAGCTGTTTTCTTTATAGTTTGCTTTATTATTTTAAATTTTTATTGAGTTAATATTGATTGATTTTTTGAGTATTTTCGTTGCAGGCATATTTTCTTGCATCATTTTAGATATTTTGGGTTATTTATTAAAAAAAATAGGTATTCCAGAACCCTCTTGGGGCATTGTAGGTAGATGGACCTTTTATATGATAAAAAATGGTGCTTTTTTTAACCCAACAATTATTGAAAAACCTGAATTTAAATATGAAGTATTGCTTGGATGGGTTTTTCATTACTTTATATCAATATCTTGGGCAGTTATTTACTATATTATCTTCATTAATGTTGGAATTAAAATGTCTTATTTTTCAGGGCTTATTTTTGGAGCAATAACAACTTTAGCTCCACTTTTAGTATTTTTACCTTTTACAGGGCAAGGTATTTTTGCAAAAAATACTGATAAACCAATTGAAACTTCTATTATTTTTCTTATTAGGCATTCGATATATGGTGTAGCGATGTATGAAGGTTTTAGATGGTTTACTATTTAATAAATTAACAATTACAATGTTTTATTTAATACTATTAATGTAAATGATTAGAAAAATTAAAAGAAAAGTTAAGGAAAATTGGATAAAATTATATTGTGGGTATGCTAGATTTTATAAAGTTCCTATGAAACAAGAGATTTTAGATACTTTATGGAGCTGGATACACGATGAAATTCATGTTGTTAATGGAATATGCTACGAAATAGAAGATAAAATCGTTGGAATAGCTCACTACAGAACAATGCCAAGACCAATTAAAGGTAAATATATTGGTTTTTTAGATGATTTATTCGTAGATGAAAATTTTAGAGGACAAAAAATAGCTCAAAAGCTTATAAAATACCTGGAGTCTTTGTCTAAAAAAAATAATTGGGAAGGAATTCGTTGGATAACCCACTCTTCCAATGAGACAGCAAAAACATTATATGATAAGATTGCTAACAATACAGGATTTGAATTATATGAACTTAAAAGGGACTAAATTTCAGATAAAAGTTTGGAATTACCTAAAAAAAATACCAAAAGGAGAAATTAGAACTTACCTGCAAGTGGCAAAAGCTATTGGAAAGCCAAAAGCTCATAGAGCAGTAGCTAATGCTATCGGAAAAAACCCATATGCCCCGAAAATACCTTGCCATAGAGTAATTCGGTCCGATGGAGGTCTTGGTGGATACTCAGGTAGAGGGGGAATTAAGACAAAGCTGCGATTATTGAGATCTGAAAAAGTTAATATTTAGAGGTATTTTAAGCCTATTTTATCGTCAAAAAACTAGCATAATCAACAATTTTTCAATTTTTAAGTATATTTTAGCATAAATAGTGCTATGCACCCTTTAGTTGTACTATATATCGAGATATAGCAAAATAAAGCACCTCTATGGCCGATTAAAACATATATTCTATAACTGCATTGCTCTAGTTTGCAATGATACCAAGGTTAATTTAATGTGCAAAATCTTATCAATTTTAAATGAATTTCTTCAACCCTACTCACCTATTTTTATATTTATTCAAATAATGAAAATTCAAACCTTAAAAAACCATTGCTATTAAACATTTTAAAAGCTTACTGTTAATTCTGTATTTTTATACTTGTCTTATTTGCCTTTTTTCTCTGATTAGTATCCAAATTATCTTATTATTTTTTAAAAATATTAAGTATTTTATTAAACTTATCCTAAATTATTATTAAATTTTTTATTAAGATATTATAATAATTACAATAGTTTATAATATAATATTAATGTAATAGATTAGATAATAGTAAATATTTAATTACTAATATTTAGACCTAGTAAGTATATATTCTCGTCTAAATATATATAAACCACTTAAAATGATGATTAATAAACCTACATATGTCCATTTATCAGGGAACTCACTAAAAAAATAATAGCCTATTAATACATTTGGTATTATCTCTGTATAGCCTAAAGGAGCTAATTTAGAGGCATCAGCATATTTGAGGGATAATATCAAAAATAAATGCCCTATGCACGCGAAAACGCCTATACCAGCCATTAAAGACCATTGATTTAGTGATGGTTTTACCCAATAAAAGGGAATAATTGCTGAAACAAGTATGGCCCCTACCATTCCAGTCATTAAAAGCGTTAAAAGTGGATTATCTGAAGTACTTAATTTTCGAGTTATTATTAAATAAAATCCATAAAGAATGCCAGTTCCTAATGCTGCTAAACTAGCAAAATTTAACTCAACAAAACCAGGTCTAATCACTACTAAAGAACCAGTAAAACCAACTACCACTGCTGTCCATCTTCTAAAACCCACTTTCTCTCCTAGCATAACAGGTGAAAATGTAGTTACAATTAAAGGTGCTACAAAAGCTAAAGTTAATGCTTTCGCCAAAGAAATTATAGATATTGCATAAAAAAAACAAATATTAGCTGATAGCAATATTATACCTCTTAATATTTGTAATTTAGGTTTGTCGGACCACACTAGTTGTTTTTTAAAAAAAAATATCATTATTGGAAGTGTAAAAAAAACCGTAAAAAAATATCTTGCCCAAGTTATTTGTAATATTGGAAGATCATCACTCAAAAATTTAGCAAAACCATCCATGACAGGTAAAAACATCCATCCAAGTAAACTAAAAATAATGGCTTTCATAAGCCAATAGATACATTTTAATTGAAGTATTTTAAAGCAAAGAATACAACAATAGGTATTGTAATAAATGACATTAGTGTTGAAACTACAATTGTACTAGCAACACTATCAATAATTTTTTTTGGTGAGTAAATTGATGCAACAAGGTAATTTAATACTGCTGATGGCATTGAGCATTGAATTAGTAGAACACCAGCTGCAAATCCTGATAAATTAAAATATCTTATTAATAAGAAACCTACTATAGGACCAAGAATAACTCTACCTATTGACGAGACTAAAGCTTTTTTAAAAGAAAAAACTTTAAATCGAGTAAGTGCAATTCCTAGAGACATTAAAATTAAAAATATAGTTGCATACATTAATAAAAAAGTTGTGTTTTCAATAAAGACTGGAGTCTCAATTTCGAAATAAAGTAAAAGAACAGAAATTATAATTGTATAAAATGGAGGACTTTTAAGAATTACATCAAAATTAAATTTTCTAGCTGCAAGAAATATACCTAATGTGAAATGACTCAATATTATCAAGGCTGAAATTGCAGCTGCAACACCTAAACCTTGTGATCCATAAGCAAATAAGCATATAGGTAAACCCATATTACCAGTGTTTGGCATTATAAATGGAGGCAATTCACGAATGATATCTTTAGTATTAAGTAAAAATAAAAAGATTACACCAATTAAAGAAAAAATTATAATTGCTATCAAGTAATACCAAAAATAATTTTTGAAAATTTCAAATGATGTTCCAGTGGCTGTTAATGCATAAATAATCATTGCTGGTGTACCTACATTAGCAGCAAAATTTGTTATGAATGTTGTATCTATTTTTGGATTTTTTTTTCCAAGATAGTAACCAATCCCAACAACAAAAAAAACAGGAAATAAAACTTCAAAAAGTTTAATGTATAAATCCATTATTAATCAAGTAATCTAATCAATGTTGGATTTTTAAGTATATTCTTATTATTTTTGAAAATAGATAAGCAATTATTGCAATTTAACTCCGTCGTTTTGTGTGAAATTATTACAATTGTAGCTTTATTATTTTTTTTATCTGGAGTTTGAATAATTCTTTTAATTGAAATTTTATACTTAGCTAAACGATTAGTAATTTGAGATAATACGCCTGGTTTATCTTTAACTTCAAATCTTAAATATAAAGAATTAACATAATTATTTGAATTATATGGTTTTAGAGTTTTCAGCTTTGAAGCACTGACACCAAATGGTCTTTTAATATTACCTCGTAATATAGATAATAGATCAGACAATAGAGCAGAAGATGTAGGGCCAGGTCCAGCGCCCTCCCCTTGTAAAATACTTTCACCAACTGGTTTTCCTTCAATTATAACGGCATTCATTACACCATTAACATTTCCTATATAGGATTTTTTACTCACAAGACATGGATGAACTGTTTCAAAAAGTTGATTATTTTTTAACTCAGAAATGCCGAGTAATTTAATTCTTAAATCTAATTGGTTAGCTATTTTAATATCTTTTAATTCAATTTTTTCTATTCCTTCCATTAGACATTTGTATGAAGAAATTTTACTATGAAATGCTAAAGCTGATAGAATTCTAACTTTTGCAAAAGCATCAAATCCATTTAAGTCTAATTTAGGATTGCCAGGTTCAGCATAACCAAGTTTTTGGGCTTTTTTAAGAACATCTGAAAAATTGAGATTTGAATTTTCCATCTCAGAAAGAATATAATTGGAGGTACCATTTAAAATTCCATAAACTTTTGAAATTTTATTTGTTGCTAAACCTTCTTTGATAGATCTCAATACAGGTATTCCACCTGCTACTGATGCCTCAAATTCAAAGTTAACATTATTTTTTTCAGCAAGTTTTGCTAAATTATTTCCATGTTTAGATATTAAAGCTTTATTGGGTGTAATTACATGTGTTTTATTTTTCAAAGCTGTTTCAACAATTTTTTTTGAAACACCGTCGGATTGTCCAATTGCTTCAAATAAAATATCAACTTTTTTCTTTTTAAAAATTTCTAAAGGATTTTTAAAAAAATTTTTTTTATCAAAATTAAATTGTCTTTTTTTATTAAAATTTTTTGCAGAAACAGCTACAATATTTATTTTTTTTCCAGTTTTAATCTCAATATCTTTTTTTTTTAAATTTAATTCATTTAAAAGATAAATTCCAACTTGACCCAAACCTATTACAGCAATATTAATTATATTTTTCATTGGCTTATATCTGGATATTTACTTTTTTTTGTATGGTCATCTATATAAATCTTATATTCCTCAAGTGTCATAGTTGTTATATCGTCTGTCTTTTTTAATATCTTAGATAATTTTTTTTGATTTTCTTTTCTTTTTTCTACATCTTCTGTCCAATATTTAGAATCTGTATTTAGTGAACAATTACTTAAAATAAAGAATAAAGATAAAATAAAAGTAAATTTCATTACAATGCAGTTTTTAAGGGAAAATTAAATTTCATATTTAAATTTTGTACAGCTTGACCTGCGCCACCTTTAATCAAGTTATCAATAGCAGAAAGTATTACAATTTTATTTTTATATTTTGATTTACAAACTGATATATGGCAATTATTTGTATTAATCACATCGTTAGTGCTGATTAAAGTATTTTTTTTTAAGATCCTAACAAAATTATCTTTTTGATAAAATGTTGAGAGTTTTTTAACAACATCTGACTGTGTAACACCAATTTCCAAATCTATATAAATGGTACTCAAGATTCCTCTAAACATAGGTGTTAGATGAGGTGTAAAACTAAAATTAATTTCTTTTTTAGTATATTTTTTTAACATTTGATCTATTTCAGAATTATGACGATGAAACCCAACACCGTAGGCACTTAAAGATTCATAAAGATTTTTATCTTTATATTTTTTATGAACTCCTCTACCAGCACCTGAATAACCTGATTTAGAATCCATAATTATATTTTTTACTTTTACTAAATTACTTTCAAAAAGAGGTATTAGGGGTAACAATATAGAGGTTGGATAACATCCTGGGCATGAAATAATTTGATAATTGTTTAATTCTTTGCCGTTAATTTCTGGAAGAGAATATATACTTTTTTTTATTAAATTTTTTGCTCTATGTTTTTGCTTATACCATTTAAGATAATCAGATGTTTTTTCTAATCTAAAATCAGCAGCTAAATCAATTAAAGTAATATTTTTCGTTAAATATTTTGAAATATCTTGAGCTTCTCCATTTGGAAGAGCTGTAAAAATTACATCTATATCTTTTAAAAGGTTTTTATTAAATTTAACAATTTTAGGTAATTCTTTATTTGATAATGATTTATCATAATAAGTAATTTTTTTACCAACAGAGGTATTTCCACATAAATATTTAATATTAATATATTTATGTTTAACTAATAATTTTATTAATTGAACACCAATATATCCAGTTGAACCAGCAACTAATGCATTAAGCTTAGGCATAATTTATTATAACAGTTAAAAAATTAAAAAAAAATTATCTTTTAGAGAATTGGAAACTTCTTCTAGCTTTTCTTCTGCCTGGTTTCTTTCTCTCAACAGCTCTAGAGTCTCTTGTAGTAAGTTTTTCGGTCTTTAATGTAGTTTTAAAACTTTCATCAAACATTACTAGAGCTTTTGAAATTCCATGAACCATGGCTCCTGCCTGTCCAGTAGGACCGCCTCCGCTAACACTACATCTTACATCGTATCCTGTAGATTGGTTAATAATATCAAACGGCCTAGTTATTTGAAGATGATGAAATTCACTTGAAAAATATTCATTAAAAAGTTTGCCATTCACATATATTTTTCCAGTACCTTTTTTTAACCAAACTTTAGCTATTGAAGTTTTTCTTCTTCCAGTTGCGTATTTACTATCCTTAAAATCTAGTTTTAATTTAGGTGATTTTGATGTTGTTTGAGTATTTTCCATATTAATTTCTTACTAGATTTTTGCTATTTAATTTTTCAAGTTCGATCACTTGAGGATTTTGAGCTGAATGAGGGTGATCGTTACCAGAATAAATTTTAAGTTTAGTTAGTTGTTTTCTTCCTAGAACTCCACCTGGCAACATTCTTTTTACAGCAAGTTTTAGAGTTTCACCTGGTTTTTTTTCATATAATTTTTCAGGTGTTGCAACTTTAATCCCACCTGGATGACCTGTATGTCTATAATATTTTTTTTCTTGAAATTTTTTACCAGTAAACTTTGCTTGTTCAATATTTTTTACTACAACAAAATCTCCATGATCCATATGAGGTGTATAAGTAGTTTTGTTTTTTCCTCTTATAATCTTAGAAACAACTGTAGCTAATCTTCCAACAACTGCATTAGTTGCATCTATTTCATACCATGAAGAATTTAATTGGTCTTTTTTTACGAATTTTGTCATTGTGCCAGGATTAATACTATTATTAATTACAAAGTCAATTTGATATTTGCCTTGTAAAATAAGTCTAATCTGATAGAAAGTATTTGCCGATTTGATCCTATTGCGGGCGTAAAACTGCTAAAAAGGAACTTTCAAAACATAATCGGTAGGCATTTGAACTGTATTGTGCGCCTAACATAAAGTTAAAGCACTAAAAAAGGAGTAAAAATGAGTACAAAACGAAACAACCCTGAGACAATTGCTATTCACGGTGGTAATTACAGAAGCGATCCAACAACTAACGCTGTAGCAGTACCAATATATAGAACAACATCCTATGAGTTTACTAGCACAGATCATGCAGCTAATCTTTTTGCATTAAAGGAGTTTGGAAATATTTACACAAGAATAATGAATCCAACTAATGATGCGTTAGAAAAAAGAGTTGCTGCATTAGAAGGTGGTTTAGCGTGTCTAACTGTTTCTTCAGGTCAAACGGCTTCTACGTTTGCAATTTTAAATGTAGCTCAAGCAGGAGATAATATTATTAGCTCAACTGATCTATACGGTGGAACAGTATCTTTATTCACTCACACGTTAAGCAAATTAGGGATTGAAATAAGATATGCAGACCCAAGTGATCCTAAAAATTTTGAAAAATTAGTTGATGATAAAACTAGAGCTTTTTATGGTGAAACATTACCAAATCCTTATTTGAGAGTTTTTCCAATCAAAGAAGTTTCTGATATAGGTAGAAAGTATAATATTCCATTAATTATGGATAACACAGCTTCTCCTGTTATTTGTAAACCAATTGAACATGGTGCAGCTATAGTAATTCATTCTTTAACAAAATATATAGGTGGACATGGAACTGCTGTAGCGGGGAGTATTGTTGATAGTGGAAATTTTGATTGGACAGCTGATCCAAACAGACAGCCATTATTTAACGAACCTGACGCAAGTTATGGTGGAGCTATTTGGGGAAAAGTTGTTCCAGAATTAACTGGAGCAAACATACCTTTTGCTGTTAGAGCAAGAGTTTGTTTATTAAGGGATTTAGGTTCAGCACTTGCTCCAGATAATGCTTTTGCCATTATTCAAGGTCTCGAAACTGTTGCCCTTAGAATGAAACAACATTGTGAAAATGCTCAAAAAGTAGTTAATTTCCTAAAAACACATGATGAAGTAACAAAAGTTATTTATTCAACAGAACATGAAAAAACAATAGCTGATAGAGCTTCCAAATATCTAAAAGGTGGAAATGGACCAATGGTAGGTATCGAATTAAAAGGTGGTATTGAAGCTGGTAAAAAGTTTATCGAGTCTTTAAAAATGTTTTATCATGTAGCAAATATTGGTGATGCTAGAAGTTTGGCTATTCACCCTGCTAGTACTACTCATAGTCAATTAAATGAAAAAGAATTAGCAGCATCAGGTGTAACTCAAAGTTATGTAAGACTTTGTATTGGTATTGAACACATTGATGACATTATTGATGATTTAAATCAAGCTTTGAATAAATCTTCAAAACCTAATTTAAAAGCTGTTGTTTAATTTTTTATATTTAGAAATATAAAGAAAATATAAAGTTGTAAGTATAATAAAAATTGAATTTATCTGGTGTAAAGATGCATAAGTAATTTTTACTCCAGATAAAAGCGTCATCACACCTAGAATAACTTGTAAAAATAAACTTACACCAATTAATAAAATTGGTTTTATAAATATTCTATTATTTTCTCTAATAACCAGAAATAATAAATAGGCATAAATTATAACAATTAAATATGCTAAGTTTCTATGAACGAATTGGACTATTGATGGGTTGTTAAAAAAAGAGATATTTAAAAATTCTAATATTTTACTATCGTCCGGAAAATATGAGGTTCCCATTAAAGGCCAAGTATTATAAACTGTGCCAGCATCCATACCTGATACAAATGCACCAATTATTAATTGTAAAAATAAGAGTAAAAGAAAAAACTTAAAAAGATATAATCTAATTGAAATTCCAGTTTTTTGAATATTTTTGATTTGTAGAATTTTCCAAAATATTACTGACAATATAATGAAAGCTGTAACTAAATGTAGCGACAATCTATAATGGCTAACATCAACTCTATCTACTAAACCACTTGAAACCATATACCATCCTATAAAACCTTGAAAACAAACTAGTATAAAAATTATTCCAAATCTTCTTAGAATCCATAAACCATGTTTAATTGTAAAATAAATTAATGGCAGCAATACAGTTAATCCAATTAATCTTCCTAATTGTCTATGAATCCATTCCCACCAAAAAATTACTTTAAATTCATTTAATGTCATATTAAAATTTTGTTCACTAAATTCTGGTATTGTTTTATAAAGATCAAAATAATTAATCCATTTCTCATTAGATAGTGGAGGTACAAGACCTACAAATAATTCCCATGTTGTAATTGATAAACCTGAATCTGTTAGTCTGGTTAATCCACCAACAAGAATTATCAAAATAACTAACCCTAATAATAAAAATAACCAAATCTTAAGTTGATAATTTAAATGACTATTCTGACTGTACATATGTAAATAAATATAATAATTATTAATTAATCCAATAAATTAAATGTCGCCAAAAAATAAAAAGAAATTAAATCTAATAAGAGTTAAACTTGATAAATTAGATAATAAACTGCTTGATCTGATAAAATATAGAACTTTTCTTGTAAAAGAGGTGCTAAAACTAAAAGAATTCAAAAAAGAAATTGTAGACAAAAAAAGAATTAACTTCATATTAAATAAGATTAAGGACAAATCAAAAAAACTTAATATAGATCCAAAAATAACAAATCGAATATGGAAAAATATGATCTGGTCTTATATTGATTACGAAAGACGAAACTTTAAAAAAAAATAATTATTTACTATGAGGTGGGAGTTTTTTTTCCACAAACAACTCATGTTTTCGAGTATCGGGGTTATATTTTTTTGCTGAAAGTTTTACTTTAGCCTTTTCACCGCCAGCTGGTTTTTTTACATAATAAAAAAATGAACTATCAGGTTTTGCTTCTGGAACCAGTCTTACTTTTACATGTGTTTTTTTTGCCATTTTATTTTAATTTTTTTATGTTTTTAATAATACTTGAAATTTTGTTCAACTTATTTCTTAAATTATCAGCTTTTATAGAATTATTTGCCATTTCGTCAAGTTCTAAAGACTCCTCACCTTTAAGAACTTTTTTAACACCATTAATAGTCATACCCTTATCTTTTAATAAAAATTTAACTTTTTTTAATAAATTAATGGTTCCTTCATCATAATACCTTCTATTCGCGTTTAATATTTTGGGTTTAATTTGTTTAAATTGAGTTTCCCAGAATCTAATTGTGTGAGTTGGTAAAACTCCTTTTTTTTTCGATTTTAATTGTAAAATTTTAGCTACTTCACCTATTGTTTTATAAGCACTATCTGATTTATCCATTATCTTTTAAGTTTATAAAATCTTTAAATTCTTTTGAAGGTTTAAATAAAACAACATCTCTACTAGATATAATCTTAGATTCTTTAGTTTTTGGATTT
This sequence comes from Candidatus Pelagibacter sp. HTCC7211, assembly GCF_000155895.1. NCBI lineage: Bacteria > Pseudomonadati > Pseudomonadota > Alphaproteobacteria > Candidatus Pelagibacterales > Candidatus Pelagibacteraceae > Candidatus Pelagibacter > Candidatus Pelagibacter sp. HTCC7211. Next base: position 909,139 of record NZ_DS995298.1, on the reverse strand, counting down.
CTTCCTATTCTTGATTTTTTTTGTCTAATTGAAAATGTTCCAAATTTAGATAATTTTAATTTTTTTTCTAATTTTATATTTTTAATTATAGTAGATAAAAAATCTTCTATAAGATTTTCTGATATTTGCTTAGAAAAACCAAGTTGCATATAAACTAAATTAACTAAGTCTTTTTTAGTTAAATTTATTCTCATTAGCTTAAATATTTTGCTTAATCTTTTCTATCAAATTCCCTTTAACAATTCTATGACAAACATCAAGTGAATTTGAAAAACCTATATAATCCGTTCCTCCATGGCTTTTTACTACAGGTGAGTCTAAACCAATAAAAATAGCTCCATTATACAGTCTTGGATCAAGACGTTTTTTAAATTTTCTTAGGTTTGAAATATTTAAAAAAGATGAAATTTTACCAATTAAAGAACCCGTCATTGCAGTTTTAAGTTCACCTGTTATGAAATTAGCTGTTCCCTCAGCAGTTTTTAATGCAACATTACCAGTAAACCCATCTGATACAATAACGTTAACTTCGCCATCCATTAAATGATTGCCCTCTATATAACCTGCAAAATCATAATTAATTGACTTTTTATCATTTAAGATTTGGTAAGTTTCTTTTATGATTTCATTACCTTTAAGTTCTTCTGAGCCAATGTTTAATAATGCTACATTTGGTTTATCATTTGGATATAATGAAGTGTAAAGAGAAGCTCCCATAATTGAAAAGTCTAGTAGGTTTTTAGAACTGCATTCAATATTTGCTCCTAAATCTAAAACTACGCTCATACCTTTTTTATTAGGCCATAAAGCTGATAAAGCTGGTTTATCAATATTTTCGATCATTTTTAAATTTAATTTAGATATAACTAATAAGGCACCTGTATTCCCTGCAGAGACTACAATGTGTGCTTCTTTTTTTTTAACACTTTCAATAGCAAGCCACATACTCGTGTTTTTTCCTCTCTTGGCACCTTCCAAAGGGCTATCAGCACTTTTTACAACATCCTCAGTATGAAAAATTTCAAAAAAATCTTTATTTATTTTATCTTTGATAATTTCTGAAATTTTATTCTGATCACCAAAAATTTTATAACAAACTTCTTTATTAGATTGATGATTATGAATAATACCATCTATTATTTTTTTTGGTGAATTATCACCGCCCATTGCATCGACAGCAATTTTAATCATATCTGACATTATAAATGATAGAATTTAAGATTATAGTATTATTCTTTAGGATCCAAAACTTGTCGACCCTTATACATGCCAGTTTTTAAATCAAGATGATGAGAAAGTCTGTATTCTCCAGACTTTTTATCCTCAACTATATTTTTAGTTGAATATTTCATCGTTTGTGCTCTTCTCATTCCTGTTCTGGAAGGGGTTTGTTTTCGTTTTGGTACAGCCATAATTATGGGTTACTTACACTTTTTAGAAAAGAATTCAAAGTTTTTTTTGATAATTTTTCATTAAAATCCTCAAAATAATCAAGCAAATCCTCAATATTATTAAAATCGCTTAAAAAAATAGAAAATTTTTTTAATTTCTCTGATTTGTTCAAATTATCCCAAAAGTGAATTTCTGAAACCATCGAATGAAAAAGATTAATATAATCTTTCATTTTTTTATTAATAGACTGATCACCATAACCAATTTCACGAATACTTAATTCTAGTTGTCTAAAATTAAAATCATAGATTTCTTGTAAAATAATCTTGTTTTCTTCATTTTTATAGTTTTTAAGAAAAAACGAAAAATGTAATAAAAATAATGTTAGCCGATCAGCAAAATTATCATCTCTATTTAAAGATTTGTACAAATCTTTATTTCTAGTGTAATTAATTAAATTGTTATAAATATAAAGGTATTTTTCATCCATGATCAAAATATTATATATAATTTTTCTTTCATTAGTAGTTGCAAATTGCTCTTTTAAAAATGTGGTAAAACATCATGGAGTGCCCTTTTTAGAAAAAAAACAAGAAACTTTAATAGTAAATAAAGCTAATAAAAATGATATAAGAGAAATTCTTGGATATCCTTCAACTACTAGTAAATTTGATAATGATGTTTGGATTTATATTGAAAGAAAACAAACACAATCTGAATTAAAAAATTTAGGAAGAATGAAAATATATAAAAATGATGTTCTTGTTTTAGAAATTGATAAATATGGAATTCTTAAAAACAAAAAATTTTATAATAAAGATGATATGGAAAACATCAAAATAGTTAAAGCTACGACACAAGCAGGATTTAAAAAAAATTCTTTTATTTACGAATTCATGTCTAGTATGAGACAAAAGCTTAATGACCCTCTAGGCGTGAGGGCCAAAAAACGTAAAGAAATTAGCCAGCGATAACAGCCAATAAAAGTAAAGCTACTATGTTGGTAATTTTGATCATTGGATTTACTGCAGGACCAGCTGTATCTTTGTATGGATCACCAACAGTATCTCCTGTGACAGCTGCCTTATGAGCCTCTGAACCTTTTCCGCCATGGTTACCATCTTCAATATATTTTTTAGCATTATCCCATGCTCCACCGCCTGCTGTCATTGAAACTGCAACAAATAAACCAGTTATAATTACACCTAATAACATAGCGCCAACAGCCGCTAGAGCTGCTACTTGTCCACCTATTGACAGAATAATAAAGTAAAGAACCACAGGTGAGAGTACTGGTAATAAAGATGGAATGATCATCTCTTTGATTGCCGCAACCGTTAGTAAATCAACTAATTTAGCATAGTCAGGTTTTTGTTTTCTTTTCATTATACCTGGAAATTTTTTAAATTGTCTTCTTACCTCAACAACAACTGCACCACCTGCTCTTCCAACAGCTTGCATTCCCATAGAACCGAATAAGTACGGTAGCATCCCACCTACTAACAATCCAACAACTACATATGGATTTGATAAGTCAAATGTTACTACTATGCCTTCTAATTTTGAACCAGCGACATTAGAAAAATGTTTAATGTCCTCTACATAAGCAGCAAATAAAACTAATGCACCTAATCCAGCAGAACCAATTGCATAACCTTTGGTGACAGCTTTAGTCGTATTTCCAACTGCATCTAATGCGTCAGTTGTTTTTCTAACTTTCTTATCTAAGTTAGACATTTCTGCAATACCACCTGCGTTATCTGTAACAGGACCATAAGCATCTAATGCAACAACCATTCCAGCAAGAGCCAACATGGTTGTAACGGCGATAGCTATACCAAACAATCCAGCTATAGAATTTGTAACTAAAATACCTGCAACAATTATTAATGCAGGTATAGCTGTTGCTTCCATTGATACTGCCAAACCTTGAATAACATTAGTACCGTGACCAGTTGTTGAAGATGCGGCAACAGATTTTACGGGTCTATAATTTGTACCAGTATAATACTCTGTAATCCAAATTAACAATCCTGTTATTATTAGACCAATAACGCCACAATAATATAAATTTAATCCATTAAAAGTTTTATCATTAACTGTATATTCATTTGTAAAACCAATAACATGATCTGTAACTGGATATAATATTACTAATGAGGCAAGTGCAGAAACTATAAAACCTTTATATAAAGCATTCATCACATTATTGTCTTTACCAAGTTTAACAAAGAAAGTTCCTATTATGGATGTTAAAATACAAGCTCCACCAATAGTAAGCGGATAAATCATCATATTAATATCACCATGAAAGAAAATTGAAGATAAAACCATTGTAGCAACAATTGTAACAGCATATGTTTCAAATAAATCAGCAGCCATACCAGCACAATCACCTACGTTATCCCCGACGTTATCTGCGATAACAGCAGGGTTTCTAGGATCGTCCTCTGGAATTCCAGCCTCAACTTTTCCAACTAAATCAGCACCAACATCCGCTCCTTTAGTAAAAATACCTCCACCTAATCTTGCGAAAATAGATATTAAAGAAGCACCAAATCCTAATGCAACAAGTGCATTAACAATTTCTCTTTCATCAACACCATTTCTTAATAGAAAATAATAATAAACAGCTATAGCTAATAATGCTAAACCAGCAACCAACATACCAGTAACAGCACCTGATTTGAAAGCTACAGACAAACCTTGAGCAAGCCCTTTTCTTGATGCCTCAGCAGTTCTTACATTAGCTTCAACAGAAACTAACATTCCAACATATCCTGCAATTCCAGATAATGCTGCACCAATTAGATAACCAAGTCCAACTAATGGACTGAATGCTACACTAACAATAACTAAAACAACAACACCAACAATTGCAATTGTTTTATATTGTCTTGCTAGATATGCTTTTGCTCCAATTTGAATGGCTGATGCAATATCTTGCATCTTAGCATTACCCGCACTTTGATTTAAAATATTTTTTCCTGTAAAAAATCCATAAACAATGGATAAGAGTCCTGCTGCGATAGTGTATAATAGTATAGTTTCGACTGTTGTGCTCATATAAACCTTAAGGTTGTTGGTTATTAATTTTTAAGCCCGGACAATACAAAAAAAGCTAAAAAAGACAATATTTAACTTTTAAAATTGATGGGTGTAACCTTTATTTTTAATCAGTATTTGCTTGCCTTTTTGGTCAATTATTAAGGATTTTTTTAAACCTGAGATAATTTTTCCAATTTTAGTAATCTTTACTTGAAGAAGTTTTGATTTATTTTCTATGATTCTAGCTTTACTGGGACTGGCAGTAAATAAGATCTGATAGTCATCGCCGTTGGATATAAGTTGAGATTTTTTAAATTTATGATCCTTAACTATCATAGTTAATATTTTAGAGATTGGAATTTTATACTCATTGATTTGGTAAGATAAATTTTGATTATTTATCATTTTTTCTAAATCAGCAATTAAACCATCGGATATGTCTATAGATGAATTTGCTAATTTTAGTAATTCTTTAGTAAAATCAATTTGAATATTTGGTTCATAATAATTTTTAACAAAATAATCATTAATTTTTTTATTAAATCTAATTTTTTTTTTTAAAATCTGAAGGCCAACATAACTATCACCTAAATTTCCAGTCACATAAATATCATCATTTAATTTTGCATTATTTCTATAAACAATATTTTTTGAGTAACCTATTGAAGTAATTGAAAAACTTAATTTATTTGAATAAGTAGTGTCACCTCCACACAAAGAAATACCATATTTTTTTTGTTCGTTTTTTAATGATTTTGACATTAGAGACAAATTTTTTTTGGAAAAAGATCTTTTATTTCCAGATCCAGCAATAAAGTAAAATTTAGGCTCTACACCTTTACAAATTAAATCTGAAATTGATGATCTAATTATCTTTTTTATTACTAGATCAGGATATTTAAAATCGATGAAATGATATCCTTCATTATAAGTGTCTATGGATATTACTAGTTCCTTTTTCCTATCAAAAAAAACATCATCATTTAGATTAAGTGCAGATTTATTTTGTTTTACAATACTAGAAAAATATTTATTAATTAATTGAAATTCATGCATTATTTGATCTTAATTTTTTACCAATATTATCTAATAAAGCATTAAGGTATTTTGTTTGAGAATTTTCTAAGAAAAAATTTGATGAGTTTAAATATTCTTTAATAATTATATTTATTGAAACATTTGGTTTATAAAGAAATTCATATGTAGCTGCCTTCAAAATTGTTTGAAATACTTTATCTAAATTTTCAAAAACAAATTCATTACCTAATTTAGTATCTAGCTCAGAAAGAATTAAATCATTTCTTTCAATTGTTCCTAATACAATATCTTTAATAAATTTTTTAAATCTATGTTTTGGAAAATCTAAATTATTATCTTCATTATAAAATTTTCCATATAATTTTTGGATTATAATTACTCTGGGATTATTCTTTGGATTAAAATGAGTTCTCATTTTTGAGATAAAATAGAAATTACAGCTTTTGCAGCTTCTGCACCTTTTTTCATTCTTGCTTTCGCTTGTTTCATATTCAAGCAAGTAATAATTCCATTACCAATGGGTTTTTTACTATTTATTGACAAATCCATAATCGCATTAGTTGAGGCTTGTGAAATAAAATCAAAATGAGGTGTTTCACCTTTGATAACACAACCCAAGGCTAAAAAAGCATCAAATTTATTTATTTTTTTTGAAATAGTAACAGGTATTTCAAATACGCCAGGTACTGTAATAATTTTAACAATGTTTGGCTTTGGAATTAATTTCAGGGCACTGTCAAGAAGTCCCTTTGAAATATCATCATAATAATTTGCAATAACTATCAAATATTTTTTTTTCATTAAATTAATTCCTGGTTGGTAATCTTTATACCATATCCATCTAAACCAATAACTTTTTTAGGTGACTTAGTGATTAAAGTCATATTTTTTATCTTTAAATCTTTAATTATTTGAGCTCCAATACCATAATTTCTAATTAATTTATCATTACCTTTTTTATAAAAATCTTTATTTTTGTAATCTTTAAGTGTTTGAGTAACTGATTTTAGGTTTGTATCTTTTATGAAAACCAAAACACAATTATTAAATTTTTTAAAATAATTTAGAGTTTTATTAAATGAGTTTGGTAATTGTTGATTAATCAAATAATTTTGAACTACATTAGAGGAAATAACTCTTACTCTTGGAGTAACTCCTTTTTTAATATTACCTTTAATTAGGGCAAAATGTTCTGAACCATCAAGTAAATTTTCATAAATTCTGATTTTATATGTTTGATTTTTAACATCGATATAACTTTGTTTCTTTAATTTAATTAATTTTTCTTTCTTAAGTCTGTAGGCTATTAAATCTTCAATTTTACCAATCTTAAGATTATGTTTTTTTGAAAAATTTATAAGATCTTGACCTTTAGCCATTGATCCATCTTCATTCATTATTTCACAAATGACAGCTGAATTGTTTTTTTTTGCTAATCTTGATATGTCAACAGAGGCCTCTGTATGACCAGCTCTAACCAATACACCACCATCCTTTGCAATTATTGGAAACACATGTCCTGGTGAGACAATTTCATTTTTTTTTACGTTTTTTTTAGATGCAATTTTAATTGTTTTAGCTCTATCTTTAGCTGAGATACCAGTGGTGATTCCTTTTTTTGCTTCAATTGATACAGTAAAGGCTGTTTTGTTTCGAGACTGATTAATTGGTGACATTAAAGATAAATTTAATTTCTTGGCTTGTACAGTATCAAGTGCCAAACATATCAATCCTCGACCGTACTTTGCCATAAAATTTATATTTTTAGCATTAGAATCTGATGTTGAGATAATAAGATCTCCTTCATTTTCTCTTTTTTCGTCATCAACTAAAATAAACATCCCTCCTTTTTTAGCTACTTGGATTATGCTTTCTATTGATGCAAAATTATCTTTTTTCATTAAAATAATTCCTAACGTATTTAGATAAGATATCTATCTCTATATTTACCAAATCTGTTTTCTTAAGTTTTGATAAATTTGTCTCTTTAAAGGTGTGAGGTATTACCCAAATTTCAAAACCTTTTTTAGAAACTTTTGAAATAGTGAGTGATATTCCATTCACACAAATAGAAGCTTTTTCAATTAAATGTTTTCTATCCTTTTTTGGCAGCTCGAAATGAAAAAGATATGATTTATCTATTTTTTTAATACTTAAAACTTTACCAACTGTATCAATATGACCTTGGCATATATGACCTGAAATTTTGGTTCCATATTTAAGTGGTAATTCTAAATTAATTTGATCTTTTGTTTTTAAATACTTAAATTTTGATCTTACTATAGTTTCTTTAGATAAATAAAACTCCATAATTTTAGCTTTATATGAAATCAAAGTAAGACATACTCCGTCACAAGCAACAGATAAACCGATATCTTTATTACTCAATTTAAAGTCGCTTTTAACAAAAATATTTAAACCCTTTGGTCTTTTTATAATTTTAGAAACAATTCCCTGATTATATATAATTCCATTAAACATTTTAATTTTTATACAAAGTTATTGTATCCTTTCCAAAATTAGAGTTGATTTTCAACCTTTTTTTATAATTCTTTTTTAAAATTTTTAATCCACTAAATTCCTTAAATTCAAATGATTTTGATAAATCTTTAGAACCTTTAAATAAAAAAAACTGATTAAATATTTTATTACTTACAAAATTTTTAGTGAGTTCATCCCCTCCTTCTACTAAGACGTTTCTGCATCCTAAAGTATAAAGTTTTTTAAAAATTATCGAAGGATTAAATCTTTTATTGTTATCAATATTTAATTTTAATACTGTGATCTTATTTTTTTTAAACTCTAAAATTTTTGACTTAATGGCTTCATTATAAAAAAAAATAGTATTTTCTTTATTCGCTGTTTTGAATAAATAGCTATTTGTATTTGTTTTTAATTTATTATCTAAAATAATTCTCTTTGGAGAAAATTTTTCTAGACCTTTTAATCTGCAATTTAATTTTGGGTTGTCTTTATTTAAGGTTCTATATGAAATTAATATAGAGTCATTTTTATATCTTAAAAAATGTGTAAATTTATCAGATTTTATATTGGTAATTTTTCTATTTTTTTTACTAAAAATTAAATTATTTTTTGAAATTGCAATTTTACCACTAACATATGGTAATTTTTTCTGCCTGTTAAAAAAATATGGAGTATAAAATTGTTTAACTTTTTTTTTTAATAAACCTGTTCGAACTTTAATTTTTTTCGATTTTAATATTTTATATGTTTTGCCTTTAACTCTCTGATCAATATCAATAATTGAATAAATAACCTCTTTTAACTTTGATTTTATTATTGAACTTGTGCAAGGAGGTGTAACGCCATGATGAGAGCATGGTTCTAATGTTACATACATTGTTGCATCATTTAGATTTTCAATACTGTTTTTAATTGCATTAACTTCAGCATGAGGTCTACCATTGTAAGATGTTTGTCCAATTGAAATTATTTTATCGTGTTTAACAATAATACAACCAACTGATGGGTTGGTTCCAGTTAGTCCTTCATTAGATCTTGCTAAATCTAAAGCAAGATCCATAAAAAATTTATCTTTAATTGAAAATTTATCTTTTTTTGTAGACATCAAGCTTGTCCACGAATTGAACGAAATCTTTTTCTTCTCTAAAGTTTCTGTAAACTGATGCAAAACGAACATATGCAACTGGATCTAATTCTTTTAGTCCTTCCATAACCATAGTCCCTATTGTGTTTGTAGAAATTTCACTTTGTCCTAATTCCTCAAGTGCTCGTGAAATTTTACTAATAAATTTTTCAGCAGTTTCAGTGTCTATTGGTCTTTTTTTGAGCGCTATATAAACTGATTTAGATAATTTATCTCTATCAAAAGATGATTTTCTTCCATTTTTTTTAACAACCATCAATTCTCTAATCTGAATTCTTTCAAATGTGGTAAATCTTTCACCACATACACACAATCTCCTTCTTCTTATAGCTGTTCCATCTTCTGTTGGTCTAGAATCTACAACTGATGTGTCTCCTTTTTTATTACAAGGACATATCATTTTTATAAATTTTTATATATTGGGAACGACGAAGTTAAAGATATAACTTCATTTCTTACTTCATCTTCTATTTTACTATTATCTGTCGGATTTTCAGATAAACCCTTTAACGTTTTGGTAATTAACTCTCCAACTGTTTTAAACTCATTTAAACCAAAACCTCTTGTTGTAGCTGCTTGTGTGCCAAGTCTTATACCAGAGGTTATCATAGGTTTTTCAGTATCAAATGGAATACCATTTTTATTACAAGTTATATTAGCTCTTGATAAACTCTCAGCAGCTAAATTTCCTTTAACATTGTAGGGTCTTAAATCAACAAGCATTAAGTGAGTATCGGTTCCATCTGAATAAATTTTAAAACCATTATTTTTTAATGTTTCAGCTAACATTTTAGCATTAGCGAGTACTGATTGAATATAATCTTTAAATTCAGGTTGAAGAGCTTCTAAAAATCCAGCAGCCTTTGCTGCTATAATATGCATTAAAGGTCCACCTTGATATCCAGGAAACACTGCAGTATTAAATTTTTTTGCTAAGTCTTCATGATTAGTCAAAATTATTCCACCTCTAGCACTTCTAAATACTTTGTGAGTTGTAGATGTTACAACATGAGCATGATCACAAGGATTTGGATATCCTTTTCCAGCAACCAAACCAGAAAAATGTGCCATATCAACCATTAAGTAAGCACCAACTTTATCTGCAATTTCTCTAAATCTTTTAAAATCAATTACTCTTGAATAAGCGCTACCTCCAGCTATAATTAATTTTGGTTTATGTTCTAATGCAAGTTTTTCTACATTATCATAATCTATAAGTTCCGACTCTTTATCTACATCATAACCTATTGCATTAAACCATTTACCTGACATTGAAATTTTAAGTCCATGAGTAATATGTCCGCCTGAATTTAAACTCATTCCCATAAAAGTATCTCCAGGACTTAATAAAGCTAAAAATACAGCTCCATTAGCTTGGGCGCCAGAATGAGGTTGGGCATTTGCAAATTTGCAATTAAATAATTTTTTTAATCTCTCTATTGCTAAGTCTTCAGCAACATCAACATGCTCACATCCATTATAATATCTTTTTCCTGGATAACCTTCAGCATATTTATTTGTAAGAACTGAACCTTGTGCTTCTAATACTGCTTGTGAAACTATGTTTTCTGAAGCTATTAACTCAATATGTTGTTGTTGTCGTAATAATTCATCTTGAATAGCCTTATGTAATTCTGGATCTTTTTTTGATAAACTATCTTCAAAAAAACTTTTGTAATGATCATTTAAGTAATTTTTTTCACTAGACATATTTAAATTTTCCTTATTCTTTTAGAGTGTCTGCCACCTTCAAATTTAGTTTTTAAAAAAATACCAATAAAATTCAAGGCATTTTTTTTTGTTATTAATCTAGACCCTAATGTAATGATGTTTGCATCATTATGCAATCTTGATAATTTAGTTGATTTCAAATTAAAACATTGAGCTGCACGTATATTTTTATGTTTATTTGCTGTAATATTCATACCAGTTCCTGAACCACAAATTAAAATTCCAACATTGTTTTTGTTAACTTTTACTTTTTTTGCGACATTATGTGCATATATAGGATAATCTACACTTTTATCATTATCTGGTCCTAAATCTTGAAAAGCTAATTTTTTTTTTGAGAGATATTCTTTGATTACTTCTTTCAAATCAAATCCAGCATGATCAGATGCAATAAATATTTTTCTCAAATTAATTAAATTTATAGTCTAATACGCAAGCGACTAAGTGAATTCTGTTCTCTTCGCCACCGTTAAACGCATTATGATATTTAGTGTTATTAGTAATCCAAACTGATCCATCTGCAGGCATATGCTTTGCAACACTATCTATGACCATTATACATCCAGGGTTTGTAATTATTGGAATATGCAGTCTTGGTTCAGGGTCTCTATGCCAACTTAATGTTGACCTTGGCTCTTTAAGCAGAATCCTCATTCTACCTAATTTATATTTTGATGATAAAACATCATATACATGTTTAAAATAAGTATTTTCATAATCTTTTACAAATTCAGAATATGCTGACTCATCAATCATCTCGTCTCTTGTAACTTCTTTTCCTGATTTATCAGGTTTGGTCCAAAAAATTCCTCGAGCTTTATTGCCCTTAATAGAATCTGGGTCTCCAGGAATTTGTGTTAAAGATATAGCGCCAAAGTGTGTTACACCAGCATCTTCAAATTTTTTTATTTTTACAATTTGATGGTAGGCTTCTTGTAATTTATTTATATCAAAATTTACTTCTTGTTTTTGAAAATCACAAAAGTTTAATATCCTCTCATCTTTTTTTAGATTTAAATCAATAACTTTAGAATTTTCAATACTCATCGTGATTGCTTTGTACCCTTTTTATTGTATATGTGTATATTACATTTGACGCAATTTGGAAGAAAATTAAAACATGATTACTGGAAAATATCCTAGCTTAAGACTAAGAAGAACTAGAAAACAATCATGGTCTAGAAGACTGATCCAAGAAAATACACTTACTGCAAATGATTTTATTTTGCCTGTATTTTTAATTGATGGATCTAATAAAAAACAGTCAATATCTACAATGCCTGGAGTGTATAGATACACAATTAATAGATTATCTCAAATCATTGATAAAGCGCTAAAAGTAGGTATTCCAATGGTAGCTCTTTTTCCAAAAACTAAAAATAGTTTAAAAAATGAAATTGGGTCAGAATCGTTAAATGAAAATAATTTAGTTTGCAAAGCCATCCTGGAAATTAAAAAAAAATATAAAAATCAAATTGGGATAATGTGTGATGTAGCTCTTGATCCATACACGTCACATGGTCATGATGGATTAATTAAATCAAATCAAATTATAAACGATGAAACGATAGAAGTTTTAATCAATCAATCTTTATTACAAGCAGAGATGGGATGTGATGTATTGGCTCCTTCTGATATGATGGATGGCAGGATTGGAAAAATTAGAAAAGCCTTGGATAAATCAAATTATCAAGATGTTCAAATTTTGTCTTATGCAGCAAAATATGCTTCAAGTTTTTATGGACCATTTAGAGATGCTGTAGGTTCGAAAGGATCATTAAAAGGTGATAAAAAAACTTATCAAATGGATTTTAAAAATAGTGATGAAGCGTTGAGAGAGGTAGCACTTGATATTAAAGAAGGTGCGGACCTGGTGATGGTTAAACCAGGTATGCCCTATTTAGATATTATTAAATCAGTAAAAGAAAAATTTAAAATACCTGTGTTTGCGTATCAAGTTTCAGGAGAATATAGTTTAATTGATAATGCGATACAGAAAAAATTAGTTAATGAAGACATTATATATGAAAGTTTAGTCGGATTTAAAAGAGCTGGTGCAAATGCTATTGTTAGTTATTACGCAGATAGAATTGATAAAATAATAAAATAATTATTTAAAAGAATTTAAAAATAATAATCTGCTATTTGGATAATTTAGATTATTTGGTTTCAAAATGGTTTTATCAAGATAATCTCCAACTAATCTCAAACCACTTAATAAAATTTTAATATCACTAACTTCAATATCTTTTTCAATTAAAAAATTTGGAACATATTTTTTTTCAGTTGAAGAACTTACATAATACACTGTTTCATTTTTAACTATATCTTTTTCAACTAGATTCTCTAATTCAAGATCGTATCCTAAGAGTTTGAGTAATTCTAATTCCCAAAATACATATTTTTTTAGCCAGTCATTATCTTTTAGAATCATAAAAAAATTCTCAATTGTTTTATAAATCTTTAAATTAGCTTGAGACTCTGCTGTTAAAATTTTAATTAAATTAACTGCTGAAATAATACATGAAAGCTTTTGTTTGTGATCAAAGTATAGCGGACTATAAGCTTGTAAAATTTCAACTTTGAAATATCCAATCTTATTTTCATTTTTAGAATTAAAATTTACATGTAACTTATTACCTATTTGTAAATAATTTTTGATCTTTTTAGAGGTTCCACCAAATATTATGCCAACTATCTTACCGTGATCTTTAGTATAAATTTCAGCGATTAAGGAATTTTCACTATATCTATTCTTTTTTATTAAAAAACCTTCATCGATCCAATTCATTTTTCAATCACTTAACATTTTTCAGACACTCAATTGCAGCATTTTGTTCAGCATCTTTTTTTGATTTACCAAGTGCAATAAAATATTTAGTATTAGGAAGTTTAACTCCAACTTTAAACAATGGCTTATGTCGTGGACCTGTATTTGAAATAAGTTTATAAATTGGAAGTTTCTTGAAATTTTTTAACGCTAATTCTTGTAATTTAGTCTTTGCATCAATTTGTGTAACTACACTTTTCTTAATATGATTTTTCCATAAATCTAATATTATTTTTTCAGTAATGTTTAATCCTTTATCAAGATATAATGCTCCAATTAAAGCCTCACAACAATCAGAAATGATTTTGTCTTCAATTTTTATTTTTTTATTATTAAGATTAAAAGTTAATATGTATTTTTCTAGATTTATATTTTTGGCTATTTCTAAGCAAGTTCTCTTATTTACTAGAGAGGCAAATTTTTTATCTAATATGCCTTCTTTTTCATCAGGATAAATTTCTAAAAGTTTTTTTGCTATAACTAATCCAAGAACACGATCACCTAAGAACTCAATTTTTTCGTTATTTTTAAGCGAATTATGACTTTTATGAGTAAGCGATTGAATTAATAAATTTGTATTTTTAAACTTGATATTAATTTTTTTTTCTAAACTTTGATAATTTTTTTTCATTAATTAATCTTATTAAAAGTTCTATTAAATCTTATGGATTTATGCCATTTCCAGAATGCAAACATGCTCCCAATTTTTTTATCAGAAGAAAAAAAAATAAATTGCGCCTTACCAACTAAATTATTTTTATGAACATAACCAACGCTTGTTAAATATCTACTATCTTTTGAACAATCTCTGTTATCTCCTAGAAAAAAATAATGGTCTTTTGGCACAGTAAATACATCTGAGTTTTGATAAGTGTAATCTTTTAAATAAACCGTGTGAAACTTTTTACCGTTTGGTAATTTTTCCTCAAATTTATAAACATCGATTGATCTACTACCACAATAAATTTTAGTCTTATTTAAAATTTTTGATTTTAAAATTTCACTGTTATTTAAGTATAAATTTGCATCTATAAATTGAATTTTATCACCAGGAAGTCCAATTAATCTTTTAATATAATCAGTTCTATTGTCAGCAGGTGTTTTAAAGACAATTACATCTCCTCTTTCAGGTGAGCTAAAAATTATTCTATTCTTAAATAATGGTGGGCTAAATGGAAATGAATGTTTGCTATAACCATAGGAATATTTGGTTACAAATAGTCTATCCCCTACAAGCAATGTTGGTTCCATTGAAGATGATGGAATATAGAAAGGTTGAACTAACAAAGATCTGATTATAACTGCTATTATTAAAGCGTAAAAAAGAGTCTTAATATTTTCTGAAAAAAAATTTTTATCTAATTTCATATTGATTGAATTATAGTAAATGCAGTTGAATAATCTTTTTCGTCTGAAATTGATAGAAAACAGTTATATTTCTTAATATTAAAATTTTTATGAATGATCTTTGAAATTTTTTTTGATTTCAAATAGTAAGGTTTTCCCTTTTTATCATTAACAATTTCAATATCTTTAAAGTTGAGATTACCACTAAAACCTGTGCCTAAAGCTTTTGCAAAGGCCTCTTTAGCAGCAAATCTTTTAGAAAAAAAACCAACTTTATTTTTGGATAAGGATGATTGAGCTAATTCTTTAGTACTATAAATCCTTTTTCTAAACTTTAAATTTTTTAATGAATTTTTAATTCTTTTATTTTCGATAATATCAACACCGATTCCTACAATTCTCATAAATTAATTTTTTAATATTTTCTTAAATTTTTTAATAACTTTAGATAGACCATAAAAAATAGACTCACCAATAATGAAGTGACCGATATTGAATTCTTGAATTTCGTTAATTTTATTAAGTATTTTTGTTGTTTTATAATCAAGTCCATGGCCAGCATGAACTTCGATATTTAGTTTATTTGCTAAGATTGAGCTTTTTTTTATTCTACTAAATTCTGTATTATATTTCTTTTTTAATTTAACTAAGTTTGAAATTCTTCCAGTATGTATCTCTACACAGTCTACATTTAATTCTTTTGAAAGTTTAATATCTTTAATTGTTGGATTTATAAATAAACTTGTACGAATTTTAACTTTTTTGAATTTTTCAATTATTGTTTTTAATTTTTTTTTATTCTTGGTTAAATTCAATCCCCCTTCAGTAGTTATTTCTTTTCTATTTTCAGGAACAATACAGATATAGTTAGGTTTTATTCTAAGAGCATTTTTAACAATTTTATCATCCATTGATATTTCAAGATTAACAAAAATATTTTTTAGCTTACAAATTTTTTTTGCATCAGCATCATTAATATGTCTTCTATCTTCTCTTAAATGAATAGTTACTGAGTCAGCACCCATTTTAACAACTTGAGATGCAGCAAAAAAAGGGTCTGGATGCTTTTCACCTCTTGCATTTCTTACTGTTGCTATATGATCTATGTTTACACCTAATCTTTTCACTTAATAAATCTACTCCCGGGTGTTGAAATAGGAATTGATTTTAGATTATTTGGTAATTGTTTTTTACTAAAAGTTGGAACATCAATCTTCAAATGAGATATAATTTCAGTTTTTATTTTTAATGTTTTTTTTGTTGATCTATCAATTATAGAGGCAAAACCAATAAGTTTAGCATTAGCTTTTTTTATTAATTTAACACATTCTAAACTAGACTTTCCTGTGGTTATTACATCTTCAATAATTAAAACTCTTGAACCTTTTCTTATATTAAAACCTCTTCTTAGAATAAACTTCCCATTTACTCTTTCACAAAAAATTGTTTCTTTTTTCAAAAGTTTTCCTATTTCATAACCAATTATAACTCCACCCATGGCTGGAGCTAATATTAGATCAATTTTTCTATATTTTTTTTTTATTTTGTTGGCTAGTGATTTACATATTTTTTGTGCTAAATTTGGATGACTTAAAAGTTTTGCACATTGAATATATTTCGAAGAATGTAGACCTGAAGATAATACAAAATGGCCCTCTAATAAAGCATTAGTCTTTTTTAAAATATTTAAGGATTTTTTGAGTGAAAGCATTTCTTTTATCTTCGTGTCTAATTATCTTAAATTTTATACCCTTTTGTTTAAGCTCTGCAATAAAATTAGTAAAATTTTTAAGATTAGTAATTATCAATTTAAATTTAAAATTAATATATTTTGGATTTTTACCCACCATCTCAACATTAGATATGTTAAGTTTATGGCTTCCTATGAGTGAGCTAATATCACCTAATTGACCAGGTTGATCAGGAAGTGAAATCCAGAGTGTTGTGTTGTATTTTTTTATTCTTTCTTCTTTTTGCTCACCCTTATCATGCCAGTATCTTCTTATGGCCGCTCTAGCCTTACCTGTCTTTGTTGTAGGTATCCAGTGTAATGACGGTGACTGATTTTTAGAGGTAATTATATTAACTCTATCACCATTTCTCAAAATATCTTGTAGTTCTGATTTATTTCCATTTATTTCACATCCAATTGCAGTGTTGCCAATTTTAGTGTGAACAGCATACGCAAAGTCTATTGGTGTTGCATCCTTTGGTAATTTTATTACAGAGCCTTTAGGTGTAAAACAAAATACATTTTCCTGAAACATTTGAAGTTTAGTGTATTCATATGAATGCTCAGGATTTTCATTTTTTTCAATAATTTCTACTAAATCTTTTAACCAATCATATTCTTTCCAGCTTAATGAATTAAATCTTTCAGATGATTTATATTGCCAATGTGATGCAACTCCTCTTTCAGCGAATTCATGCATCTCATTTGTTCTTATTTGAATTTCGATGGGTTTTTTATTAGAACCTATTACTGCTGTATGTATAGATTTATATCCATTAATTTTTGGTGAAGAGATATAATCTTTAAACTTCCCAGGTATACAATTCCATTTTTTATGAAATATACCTAATGTCTTGTAGCAATCATCTATATTCTTTAAAATTATACGAAAACCAATGATGTCAGTAACTTGTTCTAAAGATACTCTTTTTTTCTGAACCTTTCTCCAAATTGAAAAAGGCGTTTTTTCTCTCCCATAAATTTCAGCATTGATATGATTGTCATTTAAAATTTCACTTAATTCAAATGAAAGTTCCTCAAAAATGTCTTTTTTATCTAATTTGATTTCATCAAGTCTTATCTTGATTAATTTTCTTGCATCATTATTTAAAATTTCAAAAGACAAATCTTCTAATTCATCTCGAATTCTGTGCATTCCCATTCTATCAGCCAATGGAGCATAAATTTCCATAGTTTCTTGTGCTATTCTTTTTCTTTTGTCCTCTTTAGGTATCGCTTTAATCGTTCTCATATTGTGAAGACGATCTGCAATTTTAACTAATAAAACTCTTATATCTTTTGATGTAGCTAAAATTAATTTTCTAAAGTTTTCTACTTTTGAGTTAGCACCAGCTGTATTTTCAAATACTGATATCTTCGTAACTCCATCTACTAATTCAGCAACTTCATCACCAAATTCAGTTTTAATTGTATCATAGGTAGCAAAAGTATCTTCTATGGTGTCATGTAATAACCCTGTTGTGATAGTTGCACTATCTAATTTTAGATCTGTAAGAATATTTGCCACTTCAATTGGATGAACTGAGTAAGGATCACCAGATGCTCTTTTTTGATTTTGATGAGCTTTTACTGCAAAATTATAAGCTTTATCTAGTCTCTCTGGATTTAAAAATTTATTATATCCTTTTACTTTATTTATTAATTCATTTGAATTGAGCATATTTAATTATAACATTAAATCAAATTTGTTTAATAGACCTAATGTCTTTATTTGGTAAGGAAAAAATCAATTTTTTGATATTAGTCTTCGTTAATGGATGACACCAATTATTTTCGATCTCAAATAATGGGATAAGTACAAAGTTTCTTAGATGCATCATTTTATGTGGAAGGATTAAACCATTTCTGGTGATTTTTCCATCAAAATCAATTATATCAATATCACACTCACGTGGAGAATTTTTTGGAGTTTTTTTTCTTCCTAACTTAGACTCAATAGATTTACATATGCCTAATAATATTTCTGGTTCATGAGCACATTTAGCTTTAACAACTATGTTTATAAAATCAGGATTTTTTGGATTTGGCCATGAAGGAGTATTATAATAACTTGATACTGAAATTAAATTTATATTGTTTTCAATTAAAAGAGATTTAGCTTTTTCAATATTATCTTTTTTATTACCTAGATTAGAACCTATTCCTAAATAAGTTATTCTAGCTTGTTTTCCTGATGTATCTAGCTTTGTCACGGTTCCAATCTCTATTTTTTTTTGTTGCTCTTTTATCAAATTGTTTTTTTCCTTTTGCAACAGCTAACTCAATTTTGGCTTTACCTTTTTTAAAATACATTTTTGTTGGAACTATCGTAAAGCCATCTCTTTGCATTTTGCCAATTAATTTGTTTATTTCTCTCTTATTAAGCAAAAGTTTTCTTTCATCTGTTGGATTGTGACTCGAATAACTTGCCTGCTTATATTGAGCTATATGAGCATTAATTAAAATCAATTCTCCATTTTTTTCTACAGCATAAGACTCAGCTATATTAACTTTGCCGTCTCTGATTGATTTAATCTCCGAACCTTTTAAAACTATTCCTGCCTCCAAAAGATCTTCAAAAAAATAGTTAAAACTAGCTTTTCTATTTAAACAGATTATTTTTAAACCAGAGTTGGTCTTTTTGTTCATTAAATCAATTTTGCAGACTGCAGTGTTTCTCTAACAATTTTTTGAGTGTTATCAGTTACCTTGACCAGTGGCAGTCTAACTTCATCATCACTTAAATTCATCAATTTAGCTGCAAATTTTACAGGGCTTGGATTGCTCTCTACAAACATTGCATCATGAACAGGCTGTAAAATATTATCTATTTTTTTAGCTTCTATTATATCATTTTCATTTTGCGAAACTGAAAATTTTTGAAAATCTGAACAAAGTTTTGGAGCAATATTTGCAGTTACACTAATTGCACCTACTCCCCCTCTTTTGTTAAACTCAAAAGCATTTTCATCATTTCCAGTCATTTGAATAAACTCTTTACCCATCTTTGATAATTGTTGATCTACTCTATCTAAATTTCCAGTTGCATCCTTTACGCCAACAATGTTCTTTAATTCAAATAGTCTAGCCATTGTATCAACAGACATATCAATTACAGATCTACTTGGTATATTATAAATGATTATTGGTATTCCACATTTATCATTTATGGCTTTATAATGTTGATACAAACCTTCCTGTGTTGGCTTATTATAATAAGGCGTTACAATTAGTGCTCCATCTGCCCCAGCTTTCTCAGCGTGTGAAGTAAGAGAAATTGCTTCTTCTGTTGAATTAGAACCTGTTCCAGCTATTACAGGTATTTTACCCTTGCTTTCTCTGATACATAAATCAATAACTCTTTGATGTTCGTCATGACTAAGTGTTGGAGACTCCCCTGTTGTTCCGGCAGGTACCAATCCACTAGTTCCATTATCCATATGAAAATGGATTAATTTTATATAAGCTTCCTCATCAAGACCATTATTTTTAAATGGAGTAATTAAAGCAACATTTGATCCTTTGAACATAAATACTTATAACATAGTTTATAGATTCATATACTAAAAGATTATGCTTAAAAAATTATTATTTATCAGTTTGGTAATATCCATCATAGTAAATATTAATAATCTTTCAGCTGAAACAACGATACTAGTTCCTTTAAAAAAGCCATCGTTAACTGATGAAGAAATAGTAAAAAAATTAACACAAAATATTCTTTTACCAATTAAAAAACCAAAAAAA
Source organism: Candidatus Pelagibacter sp. HTCC7211 (assembly GCF_000155895.1). Classification (NCBI taxonomy): domain Bacteria; kingdom Pseudomonadati; phylum Pseudomonadota; class Alphaproteobacteria; order Candidatus Pelagibacterales; family Candidatus Pelagibacteraceae; genus Candidatus Pelagibacter; species Candidatus Pelagibacter sp. HTCC7211. Next base: position 888,646 of record NZ_DS995298.1, on the reverse strand, counting down.
ATTAAAGAAATCAAAATCGTTGAAAAAAAAATTACAAAAACAGTTAAAGATACAAAAGATAAAAAACTATCATTCAAAATTCCTAAAAAGAAACCTTCAATACCTGGTGTCACTACATCTCGTAGTGTCAAAATTTCAAAATATTACAGCAAAAAAGATTTCAATATTGCAAGAAAAGCAATATCTGAAATGCAAAAAAGTAGATGGACTTCTTCATTAAAAATTGCAAAAAAAGCGAAAGATAAATCTATATATAATTTTATTAAGTGGAGATACCTTCTAACAACAGGAAATCAGGCGTCTTTTTATGATTATAAGGTTTTTATAGATCGTAATAATCAATATCCAAGAATAGATAGATTAAGATATTTAGCAGAGCACAAATTATCAACATCAAAAGTATCTCCAAAAAAAATTATCAAATGGTTTACTGGTAAAGATCCGCTAAGTGGATATGGACAAATGATATTAGGAGAAAGTTTCATATTAACAGGTGAAAAAACAAAAGGAATAAATCTAATTAAAAAAGGATGGATAACAGCAAAAATATCAAAAAATGAATTAAAATTTTTTAGAAAAAAATTTAAAAAATATCTCAATGCAGATGATTATATCAAAAGAGCAGATTATTTAGCTTGGAATAATAAATATTGGGATCTAAGAAGATTAACTAGATATTTACCTAAAGATTATGAACTTTTGTATACCGCGAGGCATATCTTAATGAGTAAAGGTTACGGGGTTGATCAAGCAATTAAAAACGTTCCAGAAAAATTAAAAAATGATGCTGGCTTAAATTATGATCGCTTAAAATGGAGAAGAAAAAAAGGGCGTGTTGACTCCTCTGTTGAAATTTTAATGAAAATTAAAAATGATAAAGATTATTTAGTGATGCCAGAAAAATGGTGGAAAGAGCGTGAAATAATTTCTAGAAAATTAATTTATAAAAAAAAATATGAAATAGCTTACAAAATTACCAGTGAGCACGGTATGACTGCGGGTGCAGAATTTGCTGAAGCTGAATGGATGAGTGGATGGATAGCTTTAAGTTTTTTAAATGATCCTTTAATAGCAAAAGATCATTTTCATAATTTTTATAAAAATGTCAGTTATCCAATTAGTACATCTAGAGGTGCTTTTTGGCTTGGAAGAACTTATGAAAAACTAGGTAATAAAGAACAATCACTTAAATGGTATCAAAAAGCATCAAAGTATCTCACCACTTATTATGGCCAGTTAGCGTTTTTAAAATTGAATCCTAATGGCAAATTTACACTTAATGATAGTATGGAGGTTGATAATAAATATAGATATATTTTTTACAACAAAGAGTTAGTTAAGATAATTTATCTACTAGATGAACTTAAGAAAGATAAATATACAAAATATATTTTAAGACATCTTGCAAATGATAACATTAAAAGAGGAAGTGAAATACTTGCCGCTGAATTAGCTACTAGTATTGAAAGATATGATTTTGCAATTCAAGTTTCTAAAATAGCTTCTTATCAAAAAAGATTTCATAACCAATTTAATTATCCAATTATAAGTACGCCTAAAACTATTAACGGCCGAAAAATTCCTGAAAGCGCATTTATATTATCAATTATTAGACAAGAAAGTGAATTTGATTTAAGTGCAAATAGCCATGCGGGAGCTAAAGGATTAATGCAATTAATGCCTTACACTGCAAAACTTGTTTCAAAGCAAGCCAAACTTCCATATTCAAAATCAAGATTAACTACTGATCCAGAATATAACATTAATTTGGGTTCTCATTATATTGCTGGATTAATACTTCAGTATGATGGAGCGTACCCATTTGCAACAGCTGCTTACAACGCGGGTCCTAATAGAGTTAAATATTGGAAAAAAATTAATAAAGATCCGCAAAAAAAACAGGTTGATTATGTTGATTGGGTTGAGTTAATTAAATTTAGAGAAACTCGAAACTATGTGCAGCGTGTATTGGAAAACTATAACGTCTATAGATATATATTAGAAAAAAAACCTATAATTATGAAAAACTTCTTCAAAGATCAGCCTCTATATTAATGGCGGAAGAGGAGGGATTCGAACCCTCGGTACAAGTTTCCTCGCACGGTCATTTAGCAAACGACTGGTTTCAGCCTCTCACCCACTCTTCCACTGCGACATTGATATAACTGATTGTATTGAATATTCAATATTTATAAAGTAATTATTGCGAATAATGAAAAACAAATACTCGATATTTTCGCTAATTAAAAATGCTTTTAGCTATCATGAAAATTGGCAAAAAGCATGGAAAGACCCACAACCTAAAAAAGAATATGATGCTGTAATTGTTGGTGGTGGTGGTCATGGATTAGCAACTGCTTACTATTTAGCAAAGAAACACAATATGAGAAATATTGCTGTTGTTGAAAAAGGTTGGATTGGTGGTGGAAACACTGGTCGTAACACAACAATCATAAGATCAAATTATTTATGGGATGCGAGTGCTGGTCTATATGACCATGCATTAAAAATATGGGAAGATTTATCACAAGAATTAAACTACAATGTTATGTTTAGTCAAAGAGGTGTAATGAACCTTGCTCACAATCTACAAGATGTAAGAGACTTAAAAAGAAGAACGCATGCTAATAGATTAAATGGAATTGATGCAGTTTATTTAAATACTGAAGAAGTTAAAAAATTTTGCCCAATTATTAATACTTCACCTAATATAAGATATCCTGTCTTAGGTGGAACACTTCAAAGAAGAGCTGGTACTGCAAGGCATGATGCTGTTGCTTGGGGTTACGCTAGAGGTGCTGATGAGATGGGTGTAGATATTATTCAAAATTGTGAAGTAAAAGGAATTAAAAGAAATGGTGATAGTGTAGAGGGAATTGAAACAACTAAAGGATTCATTAAAACTAACAAAGTTGGAGTCGTAGCCGCAGGTCACTCAAGTGTGATAGCAAACATGGCAGGGTTAAGACTACCTTTGGAAAGTAAACCATTACAAGCTTTAGTTTCTGAACCAGTTAAACCAATTATTGATACTGTTGTAATGTCAAATGCTGTTCACGCTTATGTTAGTCAATCTGATAAAGGTGAGCTTGTCATAGGTGCAGGAACAGATGATTATGTCTCTTATTCTCAAAAAGGAAGTCATCAAATAGTTGAAGGTACACTTAATGCTATATTAGAACTTTATCCAATTTTTAGCCGAATGAGAATGTTAAGACAATGGGGAGGTATAGTTGATATTTGCCCTGATGCTAGTCCAATATTAAGTAAAACTTCAATTAAAGGTTTATATTTTAATTGTGGTTGGGGTACTGGTGGATTTAAAGCAACTCCAGGATCAGGAGATTTATTTGCTCATACAATTGCAAATGATGAGCCACATAAACTTAATGCTGCATTTAATTTAAATAGATTTGTTAGTGGTGATCTTGTTGATGAACATGGGGCAGCAGCTGTCGCTCACTAATGTTCGTAATTAATTGTCCTTATTGTGGAGAGCGAGATCAGCAAGAATTTAAGGCTGGTGGTGAAGCACACATAGAAAGACCAAAACAACCTACAGAATTAAGTGATGATGAATGGGCAGAGTATTTATTTATGAGAAAAAATATAAAGGGTGTTCAGTTTGAAAGATGGAACCATACACATGGATGTAGAAAGTGGTTCAATATGGTCAGAGACACTTCTAATGACGAAATCAAATTAGTTTATAAAATGGGGGAAAAACCACCGCTAAAATAATATGTCAGCAAATTTAAGAGTTAAATCTAGCGAATATATAGATGAAACACATAGAGTTTCGTTTAAGTTTAATGGTAAAACATATTATGGATTTAAAGGTGATACATTAGCATCCGCCCTACTCGCTAATGATGTTCATTTAGTAGGAAGAAGTTTTAAATATCATAGACCAAGAGGAATTATGACGGCTGGTTCAGAAGAACCGAATGCCATTGTTCAAGTTAATGATAACACAAATCGGACAGAACCTAACGTTAGAGCTACAGAAGTTGAAATTTATGAAGGTTTGGAAGCTTCAAGCCAAAATTGTTGGCCAAACGTAAATTTTGATATTGGTGGAATAAATAATCTAATTTCTCCATTTTTACCTGCAGGCTTTTATTATAAAACTTTCATGTGGCCAGCTAGCTTTTGGGAAAAATATGAATTTTTCATTAGACACTCAGCTGGTTTGGGTAAATCACCAGCAGAAAAAGATCCAGATATTTACGATCATAGAAATATACATTGTGATGTTCTGGTTGTTGGAGCAGGTATATCAGGAATATTAGCTGCAAAAAATGCAGCTAAAAATAACTTAAAAACTTTATTGATTGAAGAAAAAAACGAGTTAGGTGGTGCAACCATTTACCAAAATAGAGAGTTTAATAAAATTGATAATCAAAGTTCATCTGATTGGATCAAAAAAGAAATAAATGAGCTTAAGAATATTGATAATCTAGAAGTTAAAACGAGAACAAGTGTAGCAGCATATCATGGATATAATTATTTATTAGCTAGAGAAAATTTAACAGATCATTTAGAAAAAAAAGATAAAAATAATAAAGTAAGACAAAGACTTTTAAAAATAAGAGCTAAAAAAGTAATTCTTGCAACAGGTGCTTTAGAGAGACCACTTGTTTTTAATAACAATGACAGACCAGGAATAATGTTGTCAACAGCTGTAAAAAAATATGCTGATTTCTTTGGTGTTAAATGTGGTGAAAAAAATGTGTTCTTCACAAACAATGATAGTGCGTATGAAAGTGCATTATGTTTATTCAACAAAGGAATCAAAGTTGATGCCATTATAGATATTAGAAATAATTCAAATTCAAAAATTGTTAAAGCTGTTGAACAGGTAGGAATTAAAATTTATTGGTCACATACTGTCGTTGATACTAATGGATATAAAAGATTAAATAATATTTCAATAATGAAATTATCAAACGATGGAATGACTGTAACTGGTAATAGAATTAATATTTCATGTGATTGTTTGGGAGTTGCGGGTGGTTGGACACCAGCTGTACACTTATTTACCCAGTCGGGAGGAAAATTGAAATTTGATGAAGATAACAATATATTTTTACCAAATAAATATCCTTCAGATCAAATTAGTGTTGGTTCCTGTAATGGAAGTTTTGATTTAAAAGAAATAATTAACGAATTGTCAATTAAACTAAAAGAATTTTTAAAAATAGAACAAACTGATTTTGATAATATTACTATAGAGAGCGAGGAAGAAACTTCTAAAAGAAATATTTGGTTACTTCCATCTGATAAAGCTATTGGAAAAACAAAACCGTTTGTGGATTATCAAAATGATGCAACCGCAAAAGATATTAAATTAGCGTTACGTGAGGGTTTTAGATCAATTGAACATGTAAAAAGATATACAACAACCGGTATGGGAACAGATCAAGGTAAACTTGGTAATATGCATGCCCTTGGAATAATAGCTGACACTGCAGGAGTAAAAATGGGTGAACTTGGTACTACAACCTTTAGGCCTCCCTACACTCCTTTAACTTTTGGAACTATTGTTGGGCGTAATGTTGGAGAATATTTTGATATATTTAGAAGAACAGCAATGAATGATTGGCATATTGAAAATAAAGCTGAATTTGAAAATGTTGGTCAATGGAAAAGAGGTTGGTATTATCCTAGTAATGGAGAAACTATGCATCAAGCGGTACAAAGAGAAAGTAAAGCTGCAAGAGAAAGTGCTGGGATTTTAGATGCATCTACACTAGGTAAAATTGATATTCAAGGAAGTGGTGTTTCTGAATTTTTAAATAGGGTTTACACTAATGCCTGGTCAAAACTTGCCATTGGTAAATGTAGATATGGTTTAATGCTTAACGAAGATGGAATGGTTTATGATGATGGTGTTACTACCAGGTTAGGAGAAAACCATTATCTAATGACCACTACAACAGGTGGTGCCGCTAATGTTTTGGGGAAACTTGAAGATTATCTACAAACTGAATGGCCTGAACTGGATGTATATTTAACTTCAGTTACTGACCATTATTCTACAGCTAGTGTTTGTGGACCTAATAGTAAAAAGATATTAAAAAAAATATTTCCTGATCTAGATTTTTCTGATGAAAGTTTTCCTCACATGTCATTTAAAGAGGCGAAAATTAATAACATTAAATGCAGAGTTATGAGAATAAGTTTTACAGGTGAGCTTAGTTATGAAATTAATATTCAAGCAAGTTTTGGTAAATCACTTTGGGAAAAATGTATAGAAGCAGGTAAAGAATTTAACATTACTCCATATGGAACAGAAACAATGCACTTACTAAGGGCTGAGAAAGGTTTTATTATAGTCGGTCAAGATACAGATGGAACAATGACGCCTATTGATCTTCAAATGGATTGGATAGTTAGTAAAAAGAAATATGATTTTATTGGCAAAAGGTCTCTCTATAGATCTGATACAATGAGAGAAGATCGAAAACAATTAGTTGGATTGTTAACTGATGATCCAAACATAGTTTTGGAAGAAGGTGCTCAAATTGTATCTGAATTAAATCAAAATCCTGTTCAAATGTTAGGTCATGTAACTTCTAGTTATTTTAGTCCAAATCTAAATAAATCTATTGCTTTAGCAGTTGTTAGGGGTGGAAAAGATATGATTGGTAAAAAATTATTTATTCCAATGGAAACTAAGACAATCAATGTAACTGTTGCTAATCCAGTTTTTTTTGATGAAGGAAATAAGAGGTTAAATGCTTAATTATAACAGTATTTTAAAAGATGAAATAAACCATAATGGTTTATCAATTAAAGAAATTTCTCCAATTATGAAACTTAATTTAAGAGGAAAAAAAAGAGAATTTTTTACATCAGTTGGTAAAAACTTAAATATGATATTACCAACAGAAGCCAACACTTCATCTTCAAGTGATAAACTTACCTCAATCTGGTTAAGTCCAGATGAATGGATGGTCTTTTCAAATGAAAAGATTCAAAAAGATAGCAATATATATGAATTAGAGGAGATGTTATATAATAGTATTTCTAAAACTAATTTAGGTGCAGTTACTGATGTAACTGATCAATTAGTATTACTTGAATTAAAAGGAGAAAATATTTTTGAATTATTTGCCTCAGGTAGTCCTTTTAATTTTAATGAATTTAAAGAAAAAAAGGGTTCTACAACACAGACTTTACTAAATAACATAGATGTTATTGTGCATCATAAAGATGAAAACTTAGTTAATTTATTTGTTAGACGTTCATTTTCAGAACATTTATGTTCTTGGATAAATGATAGTGCGTCAAGGTTATAGAGTTTTTTATTCCTAATTTTAAGCTAAAAGACATTATGAAAAAAATAATCTTGCTTGCACTTTTAGTGCTTTTACCCTTATCAGTTAACGCAGAGTCAAAATTAGATCAAATAATAGCATCTGGTGAATTAAAAGTTGGAACTACAGGAGACTGGGATCCAATGACAATGAAAGATCCCGCTACAAATAAATATAAAGGTTTTGACATAGATGTTATGAACGAATTAGCAAAAGATATGGGTGTTAAAGTAACTTTTGTACCAACTGAATGGAAAACAATAGTTTCTGGAATCACTTCAGGTAGGTATGATATTTCAACAAGTGTTACTAAAACTGCAAAAAGAGCTGAAGTAGCTGGATTTACATCTACATATTATAAATATGGTACAGTTCCACTTGTTCTTAAAAAGAATTTAAACAAATTTCCAACTTGGGACTCTTTAAATAAAAATGGTGTTAAGATAGCCACTACATTAGGAACCTCTCAAGAGCAAAAAGCTAAGGAATTCTTTCCTAATTCAACATTAAAATCTGTTGAAGCTCCAGCTAGAGATTTTCAGGAAGTTTTAGCAGGTAGAGCTGATGGAAATATTACAAGTTCGACTGAAGCAAATAAATTAGTTATCAAATATCCTCAGCTAGCAATAGTACAGGATGGTGAAAAAAATCCTGCCTTTTTAGCAATGATGGTGCCAAAAAGTGATACTGTTTGGAATGATTATGTGAGTAAATGGATTGAGAAGAAAAAAAATTCTGGTTTTTTTGCAAAACTATTATCCAAGTATAATCTTAAAAGCTTATAATCAGTTAGATATTACTATTTAATTCTCTATAACTTTAAGAGTGAAAAATATTTTTTTTTTACTTTTAATTATTCCGCTCTCTTCTTGTACAGATCAAGAATTGGGATGGTTTATAATTTCTCCAAATAATATTGAAGGATTAACAAATCTAAAATTCTTATTAAGCGGTTTAACAACTACTATTTATATATCAGTAGTATCAATTATTATATCTATGTTTCTTGGACTAATAGTTGCTATTCCCTCTCTAGCTAAAAATAAATTTTTAACTTATATTAATATTGGTTATGTTGAGATTGTAAGAGCTGTACCACTATTAGTCTTAATCTTGTGGATCTATTATGGATTGCCAATAATGACTGGGATTAGCTTTAGTCCATTTGTTTCTGGGATAATTGCTCTAGCAATAAGTGAAAGTGCATTTCAGGCTGAAATCTTTAGAGCAGGCATAAATTCAATAAAAAAAGCTCAATGGGAAGCTGGAAGCTCACTAGGCTTAAATTTTTTCAAAAGATTGAGATTGGTAATTTTACCTCAAGCAATAAAAAATATATTGCCAGCGATAGGAAATCAGTTTGTATATGTCTTAAAAATGTCTTCATTAGTATCAATAATTGGTATTGGAGATTTAACTAGAAAAGCAAATGAATTAGTTGTCACAACTTATCGTCCTTTAGAAATTTATACTTTTTTGATATTAGAATATTTGGTTTTAATCTTAATTGTTTCTTTCTTTGTTAGAAAATTAGAAAAAAATTTAAAAAAAGATTAAATATTAATTTTTTTTTCTCCAATCCCATGGATAGTCAAATTCCATTGACCACATTCCAAGTTTATTAGATTTAGCAAATTCTTCATCAGATATAAATTTTTTAGAGTATTTTCTATAAGCAAATGCATAACCACTTCGAACTAAATAACTTGATAAACTCTCATTATTAACAAAACATTCTGCTAGTATTCTTTTGTATCGATCTTTACCTTCTTTTACACAAGTCACTTTGTTATTTCCAATTTTATCAACAAGGATTCTTTTAGCATTTAATCCACATAAGATTTTTATGTCATTTTTAATACATGTTTGTTTTAACTCTGGAGTATCTATGCCACTAAATCTAATATTATCTCCATTTAATTTAATAGTATCACCATCTGTTATTCTAATATCTTGTGATTTGATATCAGTGTAAGTAAAAAAAAATACTAATACTGAAATACTAGTAACTAAAATGACTTTTCTTTTGCTTAAATACATTGTTTAAGAAATATCCAATGAATATGATTAGAGCAATACCCATTACCCAATTAGTAGCCATTATTGTATAAAATATATCAGTATAATCACCACCTCTTATGTTAATAACATACCACAAAGAAAGAAATGGAAATGCTGTTAATCGTAAAATACTTAAATACAAACTGTATATAGGTCTCTTTAATGCTTGAAACACAGCGGTTGTAATAAAGAATACTGGGTAAATTGGGCCAATTAAAGCTGCAATCTTAAGATATATCGCACCATAAATAATAGCCTCTGGATTATCTGTAAATTGTGAGACAAAAAATTCTGCACCAAAAAATAATATTATACCTGCTGCAACCATAAATGATGATCCAAATAAAAGAGCCTTTGAATAAAGCTCTCTAATTCTATTATATTCTTTTGCACCAAAATTTTGTCCGCCAATAGATAGTACTGCTGTATTTAAGCCAATTACTGGTAATAAAAAAACTTGTTCAACTCTTAAAGCTGCACCATATCCTGCTGTAGCTAAATCTCCAAATTTACCTATAAAATATAAAATATTAAAAATTCCAACACCAATAAACAGCATGCTAAACATTACTGGGATGGATTGTTTTGTTAATGCATTTAAATAATCAAATTTAGGAATAAAGCATACTAGTTTTAAATATTTTCTTATTTTGCATTGATTAACTTTGTAGGCCAAATATATTGTACCTAATAACTGAGATATAACAGTGGCAATCGCAAGACCTGCGATCCCAAATCCTGGTATAAAGCCATAACCCCATATAAATAATGGGTTTAAAAAAATATTTAAAAAGAAACTAAAAATTAATACATTTCTATAACTCCTAGTATCCCCTTGAGCATTGAGAGTGCCATTTAAAGATATTTGTATAAGTACAATAAATGTTCCATAAAAAATAATATCTAGATATTCCCGAGTAAGTGCTATCCCTGAAATATCAGAACCCATAATGCCTAGTAAAAAATTTGAAGCATTCAGACCAAAAAGAGTTACCAATATAGAGATGAATAAAGCAAAAATTAACGATTGAGCAATATACATTGAAGCTATACGTTCTTTTTTTTCACCTATAGAATTTCCAATTATTGAATTTGTTGCAGCCCCTATACCAACGCCAACTGCAATAATTGTAAAATATATTGGAAATGACTTAGCGATTGCTCCTATAGCTTCAGCAGATATTTTACCTGCAAACCAAGTATCAACTAAATTATAAAACGTTTGGAATAACGATCCTACACTTGCAGGTATTGTTACTTTTCTTAAGAGATCCCAGATAGGATCTTTTGTTAAATTTATTTTTTTTGACAATTTATTTCTATTTAAATTCTTTTTGGAATATATGCTTTGAACCAGTCTTTTTAGCAAGATTTATTTGTTTTTGTCTCATTCTAAATCGTTCTTTTTGAATTTCTGTTAAATTATCGTGACAATTTGGACATGAAACACCCTCCTCATATTTTTTAGATTTTTTATCTTTAGAGTTAATTGGCTTTCTACATCCACTGCACATAAAATAACTTCCTACTTTAAGACCATGCTTGAGACTAATTCTGTTATCAAAAACAAAACACTCACCTTTCCACATGCTATCTTTCTTCTTGATCTTTTTAAGATAATTTAAAATACCACCATTCAATTGATAGATATTTTTAAAGCCCTTTTTCTTTAAATATACTGATGTTTTTTCACATCGAATACCGCCAGTACAAAACATAGCTACAGGTTTATCTTTTTTTAATTTATTTAAATATTTTGGAAAATCCCTAAAATTTTTAACATTAGGATTTACTGATTTTTTAAATGTTCCTACATTATATTCAAAATGTTTTCTTGTATCTATTATGTGAGTATCTTTTTTTTTGATTAATTTATTCCATTCATTTGGATTTAAATGAGTTTCTAAATTTCTTTCTTTAGAATTTAAAATTAAATTCATTGGCACAACTTCTTTTTTAACTTTAACTTTAGGTTTATGGAATGGCTGAAATGAACTTTTAGAGTTATTGCTGTTATCGAATTCTTTAAAAGAAAACATTTTTTTTAATCTATGAATAGTACTTTTTATATCTTTTAATTTTCCAGATATAGATCCGTTAATACCTTCGTGAGCAATAATAATAGTTCCTCTAATCTTTTTATTTATTAAAAAATCTTGGAGTAAAACTTTATTTTTTTTTAATGATTTTATTTTTATAAATTTATAAAATCCTAATACTTCAAACATTATAAAACTCTACAGATAGTCATCCCATCCCCCAAAGGTACTATAATTTGCTCTACTCTCTTATCGTTAGATACATGATTATTAAATTCTCTAATATTCACTGTATATTTATCTAGATTATCTTCATCTGCTACTTCACCATGCCATAAGACATTATCAATAATTATTAACCCATTCTTGTTAATTAACTTTAATGATCTTTCATAATATTCTTTATAATTCATCTTATCCGCATCAATAAAAACCATATCAAATTTAGTATTTTTTAGTTCATTTAAACTTTCAAGAGCTGGCTTTATTATTGTTTTAATTTTATGATCTTGTTTGGCTTTTTTAAAAAAATTTAAAGCAACCTTATTTGTTTCTTCATTTTTATCGAGTGTTATAAGTTTTCCGTTATCAGGTAGAGCAAGTAAAATTGAAAGTGCGCTAAGTCCTGTAAAGGTTCCAATTTCTAGTACATTTTTAATATTTGTGATCTTTATAATTAAATGAAAAAAATGACATTGGGATGGATCAACTTGCATCCTCTTGATATCACCTAGTGTATTATTATAATCAATTATTTCTTGTTGAACTGGGTGTAATTTTAAACCAAAATCGTTAATATAATTTTGTAATTTTTTTGTTATTTCTAGGTTTGCACCCATCTTATTAAAGCTTTTTCTTTAATATCTCGTTTATCAATTGAGGGTTAGCTTTTCCACCTGAAACTTTCATTGCTTGACCTACAAAGAAACCAAATAGTTTTTCTTTTCCATTTTTATATTCAATGGCTTTCTCTCTATTATCGTCGATAATTTTATCTATTAAAGCTTCCAGGGCTTTAGGGTCACTTTCTTGTTTTAATCCTTTTTCTTCAACAATGATTTGTGGATCTTTATCTCCATCCATCATCAACTCAAATATTGTCTTAGCAATTTTACCTGAAATCGTTCCGTTTTTAATTAAATTAACTAGCTTTGCTAAATTTTTGGCACTTATAGGGCTTTGAGAAATCTCAAGATTTTTATTGTTTAAAACTGCGAATAACTCCCCTGTTATCCAGTTAACAGCTAATTTAATGTCTTGGTTTTTACCCATCTTAGCTACGACTTCTTCAAAATATTTAGCAGTATCAATATCAGAAACTAATATTGTTGCTTCATAAGGAGAAACTTTGAATTCATCAATAAATCTTTTCTTTTTATCGTCTGGTAGTTCTGGGATATCTTTTTTAAGATTCTCTATGAATTCATCAGTAACTTCTAATGGTAATAAATCTGGATCTGGAAAATATCTATAATCATGAGCATCTTCTTTTGATCTCATTGATCTTGTTTCATTTTTTTTTGTATCAAATAATCTAGTTTCTTGATCAATTGATTTACCCTCTTCAATTAAATCAACTTGTCTATTAGCTTCATAGTCAATTGCCATTTGCATGAACTTAATAGAATTAACATTTTTAATCTCACAACGTGTTCCAAGTTCTTTAGAGTCTTTTAATCTTACAGAAACGTTTACATCTGCTCTTAAAGAACCTTCTTGCATGTTACCATCGCATGTGCCTAAATATCTCATTATAGATCTAAGTTTTTTAATATATGCACTAACTTCATCGGGTGATCTCAAATCAGGTTTACTCACTATTTCCATTAAAGCTACGCCTGATCTATTTAAATCAACTAATGTATTTTGAGGATCAATATCATGAATACTTTTTCCAGCATCTTGTTCTAAATGAAGTCTTTCTATACCAACTTCTTTTTGTCCATTGGGCATATCTAGCACAACTTTACCCTCACCTACGATTGGATACTTAAATTGGGATATTTGATAACCTTGAGGTAGATCTGCATAAAAATAATTTTTTCTATCAAATACTGATCTTTTGTTAATTTGGGCTTTTAAACCAATTCCAGTTTTAATTGCTTGTTTGACACAAAATTCATTAATCACAGGCAACATTCCAGGAAAAGCAGCATCAACTAAACTAACTTGTGTATTAGGCTCTGCACCAAATTTAGTAGATGATGATGAAAATAACTTAGAATTAGAAGTTACTTGTGCGTGAACTTCTAAACCAATAACAACCTCATAAACATTGTCATATCTTTCAATCAAATATTTAGATTTATCTTTGGTCATTATTTAATCCACCAATCAGTAATCTTATTTTTAAAACCAATTTTTTCTTCCATTGCATAGGCAACATCTAATATTTCTTGCTCTTTAAAAGCTTTTCCAATTATTTGTAATCCAAGTGGATAGCCTGCTGCGTCATGACCTGCAGGAATAGAAATAGCTGGTAGTCCAGCTAGATTTACTGGAACTGTAAATATATCATTTAAATACATTGAAACTGGATCATCTTTTTTTTCACCTATTTTAAAAGCTGAGCTAGGTGTTGATGGTGTTAGGATTGCATCTACTTGTTTATACGCTTCATCAAAATCATTTTTAATTAATTTTCTAACTTTTTGAGCTTTTAAATAATAAGCATCATAATATCCTGATGATAAAACGTATGTACCGATCATTATTCTTCTTTGAACTTCAGCACCAAAACCTTCGGATCTAGTTTTTTCATACATATCAATTAAATTTTCACCCTTAGCTCTAAAGCCATACTTTACACCATCATATCTTGCTAAATTTGATGAAGCTTCTGCAGGAGCCACTATATAATATGTAGGCAAAGCATAACTAGTGTTAGGAAGAGAAATATCTATTATTTCAGCACCACAATCTTTTGCGTATTGAATTCCCTTTTGCCATAAATCTTCTATTTCCTTTGGCATACCATCTACTCTGTATTCTTTAGGAATACCTATTTTTTTTCCTTTAATATCTTTGTTTAATTCTTTGCTATATTGATTTCTTTTAAAGTCTATTGATGTAGAATCTTTTTTATCATAAGTGCTGATAACTTCTTGTAGCAATGCACAATCTTTGACATTTTGAGCCATAGGTCCTGCTTGATCTAAAGATGAGGCAAAAGCAACAATTCCATATCTGGAGCAACTTCCATAAGTTGGTTTTAAACCTACAGTTCCAGTAAATGATGCTGGTTGTCTAATAGATCCACCTGTATCAGTTCCAATTGTAATAGGCGTAAGTTGGCCTGATACAGCTGCTGCTGAGCCGCCAGATGAACCACCTGGTACTAATCCTTTGTCTATTGGATTTTGAACATTTCCATAATAACTTGTTTCATTTGATGATCCCATCGCAAATTCATCACAATTTAATTTACCAAGTAAAATAGCACCCTCATTCCATATATTTTGAGTAACAGTGGACTCATAAGTTGGAACAAAATTTTCTAAAATTTTACTACCAGCAGTAGTTCGAACATTTTCAGTACAAAATAGATCTTTTACAGCCATAGGTATGCCTGGTAATTTTAAATCAAAATTAGGGTTTTGATCAAATTTTTTAGCTTTATCAATTGCATTAGAAAAATCCTCGGAAATATAAGAATTTAATTCTTTTGATTTTTCTGAACGGTCTATAAATGCTTTGGTAACTTCCTCTGAAGATAATTCTTTATTTTTAATATTATCTACTAAAGATGTTAATGATTGATTGGTTATGTTGGGCATTATTC
The DNA here is from genome assembly GCF_000155895.1 of Candidatus Pelagibacter sp. HTCC7211. Taxonomy (NCBI): domain Bacteria; kingdom Pseudomonadati; phylum Pseudomonadota; class Alphaproteobacteria; order Candidatus Pelagibacterales; family Candidatus Pelagibacteraceae; genus Candidatus Pelagibacter; species Candidatus Pelagibacter sp. HTCC7211. The sequence goes on along the minus strand of NZ_DS995298.1, from coordinate 873,443 downwards.
AACTACCTTTGGAACTACAAAAAAATCTTCATTATCTTCGGGTGAATTTTTTATAATTTGTTCTCTAATATTTTCACTTTTAATCTCATCAGATCTAAATTTTAATGTCGTTTCAGCAACTGATGTCAATGGCTCAACATTATCTGTTTTTAGTTCATTTAATTTTTCAATAAATTCAAATATTGAGTTTAAATCACCAGCTAGTTTTTCGGCTTTTTGTTCATCAACAGAAATTCTTGATAATTTTGATATATGTTTTATGGTTTTAAGATCAATGGTCATATGGTATTTAGATATGTCGCAAACTATCACTTAAGTTAAAAATATACAATATGATCACTATCGAAGATTTAAAAAAAAAGCAGTCTGAAACCTCTAGATTAATTGGATTAGACCTTGGCTCAAAAAGAATTGGTGTATCAATTTGTGACGAAAAGCAATCTATAGCCACACCTTTTAAAACAATAAATAAGACAAATACTAACGAATTAATTAATGAACTAAAAAAAATTATTGAGGAATACGATATTAAAGGAATTGTAGTAGGAAATCCTATCAATATGGATGGAACATTGGGAAGATCGTCTCAATCAGTAAATGATGTTTCTGACAACATAGACAAGGCAATTGATATTGATGTTTGCCTGTGGGACGAAAGACTTTCTACGGTTGGAGCATTTAATTTGTCTAGTCAACTAGATGTAAATGTAAGTAAAAGGGAAAAAAATATTGATCAAAATGCAGCAGCTTTCATACTTCAAGGAGCAATAGATTTTTTAAACAATTAATGCTTGCCATAAAGCTTCTTTATGACTATAGAGTTAATTTTAATGGCAACTAAATCAAACAAAGCTATTAAAATCTCTCAAAAACATTTGTTAGGCATCCAAGATTTATCAATTAATGATGTTAATTTGATTCTAGATGAATCTCAAAAATTCATAAAACTTAACCAAAGTAAGAACAAAAGATTGAATGTTCTAAATGGAAAAACACAAATTAATCTTTTTTTTGAACCCTCGACTAGAACACAAAGTTCATTTGAATTGGCAGGAAAAAGATTAGGTGCAGACGTAATGTCTATGAATATGGGAAATTCAGCAATTAAAAAAGGTGAAACATTAATTGATACAGCAATGACTTTAAATGCAATGCACCCAGACATAATTGTAATAAGACATCAAGACTCAGGTGCTTGTAATCTTTTATCACAAAAAGTAAATTGTGCGGTACTAAATGCAGGAGATGGAAGACGAGAACACCCTACTCAAGCATTACTTGATGCTTTAACAATAATTAATAGGAAAGATAAAATTCAAGGATTAAGAATTGCAATTTGTGGAGATATTCTCCACTCAAGAGTAGCTAGATCTAATATTTATTTATTAACTATGTTAGGTGCTGAAGTAAATATTGTAGCACCATCAAATCTTATGCCTAAAGAAATAGAAAAATTTGGAGTAAATACTTTTACCGATATGAAAAAAGGACTAAAGGATTGCGATATTGTGATGATGTTAAGACTTCAAAATGAAAGAATGACCAGTTCATTTTTATCATCAAATCGAGAATATTATGAATATTATGGCTTAACACCAGACAAGCTAGATCATGCAAAACAAGATGCAATTATAATGCATCCTGGTCCAATGAATAGAGGGATTGAAATTGATACAAGATTAGCTGACGACATTAATAAAAGTGTAATTAAAGAACAAGTTGAACTAGGTGTGGCTGTTAGAATGGCATGTTTAAAAATATTTTGTGAATAAATGAAAAAACAATATTTTATAAATGGAAATATTATAGATCCTCATAATTCTATTAATGAGAATGGAGGTTTAATTGTCAGTGAAGATGGAAAAATTGAAGCTGTTGGCAAAAAAGTAAATGTAAATAATTTACCCACCAGAGAAAAACCTATTGACTTAAAAGGAAAATATTTAATTCCTGGTATTGTTGATATGAGAGTTTTTGTGGGTGAACCAGGATATGAATATAAAGAAAATTTTAGAACCCTAAGTAATGCGGCATTATCAGGAGGAGTTACATCGGTTGTGACCATGCCAAATACTAATCCAATAATAGATAATGTTTCAATTGTAGATTTCTTAAAAAGAAGAGGTAGAGATAAATCTAAAATAAATATATTCCCTTGTGCATCGCTTACACAAAATATCGAAGGGACCAACATGACAGAATTTGGATTATTAGCAAAAAAAGGAATAATAGCCTTCACTGATGGCGTCAAAACAATCCAAAATACGAGCTTAATGTCCAGAATAATGAATTCTGCAAAAGATTTGGATTGTTTAATTATGCAACATGCAGAAGATTATCATCTTTCTAAAAATGGAATGATTAATTCTGGAATAATTGCAACAAAACTTGGGTTATCAGGTATACCAGATATTGCAGAAAGAATAATAATTGAAAGAGACTTAACGTTACTCGAGAAAAATAAATGTAGATATCACATTTCTCAACTTTCATCAGCAAAATCAGTTGAAGTAATTAAAGAGAGAAAAAATGATATCAAATTCACTTGTGGAGTATCAGTAAATAATCTTTCATTAAATGAGAATGATATTGGTGATTTCAAAACCTTCTTAAAATTATCACCACCGCTTAGAAAAGAGGAAGATAGAGAAGCATTAGTTCAAGGGTTAAAAGACAAAACTATTGATGTAATTGTCTCAGATCATAAACCTGAAGATGAAGAGTCGAAAAGATTAACTTTTTCACAAGCTGCAACTGGAGCATCTGGAATTGAAACGTTGTTATCACTAAGCCTAGAATTATACCATAATGGTTCAGTTAAACTTGAAACCATAATTCAAGCATTAACATCAAATCCTGCAAAAATTCTTAGAATAAACAAAGGAAATCTTACAATAGGAAATGATGCAGATTTTTGTATTATAGATTTAGATAAACCTTGGATTGTAAAAAAAGAAAATCTAATTTCAAAATCAAAAAATACGTCAATAGAGGATAAAAAATTGCAGGGCAAAGTCACTAATACCTTTGTAAAAGGTAAGGAATTATTTAAAATATAATAATGGAATATTTAATTGTTGGAATAATTTCATATCTAATGGGTTCAATACCATTTGGTTATATTTTAACAAAAATTTTCTTAAAACAAGATATTAGAGAAATTGGATCTGGTAATATCGGGGCTACTAATACTTTAAGAACAGGAAACAAATTAATCGGTTATTCTACATTAATCTTAGATATAGCTAAGGCAATAATTCCAGTTATTTATGTCAAAATAAATTATCCAGAACTTATATATATAGCATCGTTATGTGCCTTTTTAGGACATGTTTTTCCCATATGGCTTAAATTTAAAGGAGGTAAAGGTGTTGCAACATACGTAGGAATTTTATTTTCAATAAATATAATATTAGGAATAATTTTTGTTTTAAGTTGGGGAATAATATTTTTGATCTTTAAATACTCCTCTTTGTCATCAATAATTGGTTCTTTATCAATTCCAGTTTACTTGATTATTACAAGTCAGATAAAAGATGTTATCTTTTTTGGAATAATGTTCATTTTGATCTTTTACACTCATAGAGAAAATATTAAACGACTTAAAAATAAAGAAGAAAATAAGACTAAAATTTATTAATTTGACTATCAAAGACTTTTGAGTAGTTTGATAAAATAATGAATCTAGTCATAGTTGAGAGTCCAGCAAAAGCTAAAACAATAAATAAATATTTGGGTGATAATTATACTGTTTTAGCAAGTTATGGGCATATAAGAGATTTGCCATCAAAAAATGGATCTGTTGATCCTGATCAAAATTTTAAGATGGAATGGGAAGTTGATAGTTTTTCTAAAAAATATTTAAAAGAAATTACAGATGCGGCAAAAGACTCATCTAAAATTATTTTGGCAACAGACCCAGATCGTGAAGGAGAAGCAATAGCATGGCATGTAAAAGAGTACTTAAGCGAAAAAAAGCTTTTAAAAGATAAAGCAGTTGAAAGAGTAGTCTTTAATGAAATTACAAAAAAAGCAGTCACACATGGTATTGATAACCCTAGACAAATTGAGCCTTTGTTAGTCGATGCTTATATGGCAAGAAGAGCTCTTGATTACTTAGTTGGCTTTAATATCTCGCCTATTCTATGGACAAAATTACCAGGATCAAAATCAGCTGGTAGAGTACAATCTGTAGCTTTAAAACTTATAACAGAGAGAGAACATGAAATTGAGTCATTTGATCCAGAGGAATTTTGGACATTAAGTATTAATTTTCAAGATGAAAAAAATAATTTAATTACCGCAAGTATTTCTCAATTAGATGGAAATAAAATAGAAAAATTTTCCTTTAAAAATAAAATCGAAATCAATAAAGCGATAGAAAATATTAAAGATCAAAAGTTTAATATAAGTGATATTTCATCAAAAATTATTAGCAGAAATCCATCTGGTCCATTCACGACATCAACTTTACAACAGGTAGCTTCAAGCAGATTAGGTTTTGGAGCATCAAGAACAATGCAAATTGCTCAAAGACTATATCAAGGTATTGAAATTGATGGAGAGACAATAGGGTTAATTACTTATATGAGAACTGATGGAACTAATCTTTCAAAAGATGCTGTTTCTGATTTTAGGGGTTTTATTATAAATCAATACGGAAAAGAATACCTTCCCGATAACCCTATAAATTACTCAGGTAAAAAAGCTAAAAATGCCCAGGAGGCTCACGAGGCAATAAGACCTACAGATATAAATAGATCACCAGATTCTGTTAAAAAATATTTAAGTACAGACCAACAAAAACTATACAATTTGATCTGGACTAGAGCTTTATCATCACAAATGGAAACAGCAAAATTTGATAGGAATACGATTACAATAACTTCTACAGATAATAAAACAATATGTAAGTCTAGTGGTTCTGTGCTGAGATTTGATGGTTATTTGAAAGTATTTCCAAGTCTAAGTAAAGATGATGATGAAACAATCTTGCCAGAAATGAAAAATGGACCGATTAATATTGAGTCACTTATAGATGAACAGCACTTTACACAGCCTCCTCCAAGATATTCTGAGGCAAGTATTGTAAAAAAATTAGAAGAGCTTGGAATTGGTCGACCCTCTACTTACGCAAGTATCATATCAACTATTGCAAATCGTGGATATGCAGAAATATTAAATAAAAGGTTTTTTCCAACAGACCGAGGAAAATTAATATCTGCTTTTTTAGAAAAATTATTTTCTAAATATGTAGATTATAATTTTACAGCAGGATTAGAAGATCAACTAGATGAAATAACAACAGGTAAAGAAAGTTGGATAAAGGTTCTAGAGATGTTTTGGAAGGATTTTAATAACAATGTTTCAGAGGTGAAAGAGAAAAGAACTAGAGAGGTTTTAGATTTATTAAATGAAAGTCTAGGAACATTAATATTTGACAAAGATGCGGATGGAAAAGTTGTAAGAAAATGTCAATTATGTGAAACAGGATCTTTGAGTTTAAAAAATAGCTTTAGAGGAGGTGCGTTTATAGGCTGCTCAAATTATCCTGAATGTAAATTTACTAGGCCACTCTCTAAAGCAAAAGCCGCAGCACAGGCTCAATTAGCAGAACCAAAATTTATTGGCAAACATGAAAATGGAAATGATATATTTCTAAAGAATGGAAGGTTTGGCCCTTATTTACAATATGAAAAAATATTAGATGAATTGCCTCAAGAAAAAACAACTAAAAAGAAAAAAAAAGTAAAAAAACTTAATGATGTTAATGAACTTTTAAAGAATGTTTCAATACCTAAAGGTTTAGAGCTTGAAAGTATTGATCTTGAAAAAGCTCAATTTTTGTGCTCTTTACCAAAATCACTTGGTATTAATCCTGATAATCAAAAAGAAATCTTTTTAAATACAGGAAGATTTGGACCCTACTTAAAATGTGAAAATAAATCTGCAAGAATAGAAAATGTTGAGGAAATATTCTCAATAGGATTAAATAGAGCAGTTACATTAATAGCTGAAGCAAAAACAGGGAGAATGTCTGCCTCAATCATTAAGGATTTAGGAGAACATCCAGAAGATAAAAAACCAGTAAAGGTAATGAAAGGTCAATATGGGCCTTATATCAAATATAAGTCCTTAAATGCTACTATACCTGAAGAAAAAGATCCTACAGAACTTACAATGGAAGAAGCCTTGATCCTTATAGAGAAAAGAAAAGAATACGATAAGAATAAAAAAAATAAAAAAAAGAAAAAGAAATGAAAATTTTAGGTTCAATATTTTTCATCCTATATTTCTTCACTATTCCAGTAAAATCAGAAGAAAATAAATGTGCAGGAATGAAAAAACTTTCAAAGGAATTTATAAAATGTAGTACTATTAATATTAAGGAAAAAACTATTGAAAAAGCATCTGATTTAAAGAAAAATACATCAAATAAAACAAAAAAGATAAAAATGAAATTAAGCGAAACAAAAAATAAAATTACTAATAAGTTTAAAAAAAAGGATTAATAAATGAGTTTTGAAGAAAAAATAAAAGAATTGAAAATAGAACTACCAGAAGCAAAATCTCCAGTTGGCTCTTATGTTGCAACAAAAGTTTCTGGTAAATTACTTTATGTTTCTGGACAAATTTCAATGACTTCAAATGGAGAGCTAATTAAAGGAAAAGTTGGTAAAGATCTTAACACGGAAGAAGCCTATAAAGCTGCAGAAAGATGCGGGTTAAGTATTGTTGCTCAAGTTAAAAAAGCATGTGAAGATGACTTTTCTAAAGTTAAATCATGTATTAAGCTAACTGGATTTGTTAATTCAACAGATGATTTTACAGAACAACCAAAAGTGATTAATGGGGCATCAGACTTGATAGCTTCGATATTTGGTGAAGCAGGAATGCATACTAGAGCAGCAGTAAGCACTAACAGTCTTCCGTTAGGTGTATCGGTTGAAGTTGATGCGATTTTTGAATTAAATTAATATTTATCTTCCTATAGAAAAGTAGTTAATTTTCTGATTTTTCATTTTCGCTGGAGAATATATATTTCTCATATCAAAAATTTTAAAATTATCTTGTTTTACGATTTTTTTGAAATCTAAAAATTTAAAATCATTCCATTCTGTATGTAAAACAATTAAATCACTCTTTAGACATGCAGAGAAAATATCTTTGCAATATCTAACATTCTTTAATTTTTTAAATTCATTTTTTTCTCCTGAAGGATCGTAATATTTAATTTTAGCATCTTTTTTATTTAGATATTTAATCATTGGAATGCTGGAAGCCTCACGCATATCATCTGTATTTGGTTTAAAAGTAACACCTAAAAAAGTGATAACTTTATTCTTAAGTTTATTTTTAAGAATTTTTTCAAGTTTTTTTGTAAGAAGTACTTTTCTTTTTTCGTTAGATGTGACAACACTATTAACAATAGATAAATCGGTTTTAAATTTTTTAGCAGTATCAATTAAAGCTCGAGTATCTTTTGGAAAGCAAGATCCACCATAAGCTGGACCAGCTCTTAAAAATCTTTCTCCAATACGCTGATCAGAACCCATCCCCGAAGAAATATCTTTAATATCAACACCAGCCTTTTCCGTCAAATTAGCTAATTCATTAATGAATGAAATTTTTGTAGCTAAAAAGGCATTAGAGGCATATTTGATTAACTCAGCACCTCTTCTAGAAGTGTTAAAATATCTACTATTCTTTTTTATTATAGGTGAATAAAGTGATTTTAAAATTCTATTAGCTTTTTTACTTTCTGTGCCAATTATTACTCTATCAGGATAAGAAAAGTCTCTAATAGCTTCACCCTCTCTTAAAAATTCTGGATTAGATACGACATCAACTAACTTTTTATTCTTTAATCTAATTAAAATCTTTTCAATCTTATCTCCAGTGGTAACTGGTACTGTAGATTTTGTAATTATAATTTTATATTTTGATATTACTTTTTTTAATTCATTAGCTACTTTAAATACATATTTTAAATCAGCAGAATTACTATTTTTTTTTGTAGGGGTACCAACACAAATAAAAATAATATCAGAATTTTTAACAGCTTTCTTTAAATCGGAAGTAAAAATTAATCTCTTTTGCATATAATTTTTTTTTAAAATTTCTTCTAAACCAGGTTCATAAATAGGAACTATACCGTTATTTAGTAAATCAATTTTTTTTTTATCTTTATCCACACAATAAACTATATTTCCTAAGTCAGAAAAACACACACCGCTAACAAGACCTACATAGCCTGTACCTATCATGCAGAGTTTCATAATTTTGCAATTTCCTTCGATGAGTTAATATATCCATCCATTGTTCCACAATCTAAATATTTTCCAGTAAAGTTATGAGCTATAAATTTTTCTTTATCATTGATTAATAACTGAATTGCATCTGTAATATGTATTTCACCCCCTTTACTAGGTTTCAATTTTCTCAATTTAGTAAAGATTTTTTTAGGCAATATATATCTTCCTATAACAGCTTTATTGGAAGGCGCTTCTTTTATTTTAGGTTTTTCAATAACACCTTTGATCGAATAATCTGTTATATTTAATTTTTTATTAATTTTATAAATTCCCCATCTAGAAACCGTTTTCTTATTAACACTCATACTTGCCATTACTGAGGATTTAAATTTATTATGAGTTTGAATCATAGATTTAGAACAGTTTTTTTTAATTATTAGATCATCAGGCAACAACATTAAGAAATACTTATCTTTAATATATTTCTTAGTTTTAAGAACCGCATCACCAGTTCCTTTTGGCTTATTTTGATAAACAAACTTAATCATTTTTCTATATTTTAAAATTTTTTTATATTCTTTTATTACTCTTGGATCATTCTTCTTTTTAATCAACTCCTTATAAAATTTATCATTATAAAAATACTTTTTAATCATCTTCTTTCTTTTTGATATAATGAAGATTATTTGTTTAATACCTGCATCAATGCATTCGTTTATTATGTATTCTAAACCAGGTTTTCCATTTATAGGTAAAAGTTCTTTAGCAAACACACTAGTTAAAGGCAGCAATCTAGTGCCAAGTCCAGCTAGAGGAATAATAGCTTGTTTAATCATTTAAATGTTTTACTTATTAAATATTTTAATACAAATGAAAATTTTATTAAACAATCAGACATTAATCAAAACATTGAGGCCATTTAGTGATATTGGGTTTGTTCCTACTATGGGTGGAATTCATGATGGTCATATTTCGCTAATAAAAAAATCAATTAAATCAAACAAAAAAACTATAGTGAGTATATTTGTTAATCCAAAACAGTTTAATAGCATAAAAGATTTCAAATCTTATCCTTCAAGTATTAAGGATGATTTAACAATTTTAAAGAGAATTAAAAAATTAGATTATGTCTATATTCCTAAATTTAAGCATATTTATGAAAATAATAAACGTTCAAATATAAAGATTGAAAAAAAATACAAAATTCTCTGTGCAAAGTTTAGAAAAGGACACTTTGAGGGTGTATTAGATGTTATGAATAGATTAACAAAAAAAATTAAGCCTAAAAATATATTTATGGGAGAAAAGGATTTTCAACAATTTTTTTTAGTAAAAAATTTTATTGAAAAAAGATTTGATACAAAAATTATTGGATGCAAAACAATAAGAAATAGAAATAATTTGGCCTTATCTTCAAGAAATTTTTTATTTAAAAAAAAAGAATTGAAACAAGTTGAAAAAATTTCGAATAAATTTTTAAAACTAAAAATAAAAATCAAAAAAATAAGAGAAATTAATAAATTTTTACAAAAATCAAAAAAAGAAATTGAAAATTTTTTTGATATCAAAATTGAATATTTAGAGAATAGAAGTATTAAAAATCTATCTAAATCAAACAAATATAAAGGTTCTAGAATATTTTTAGCTTATTATTTCAAAGACATCAGATTAATTGATAATTTTTAAATTTATAAGAAATATGCACCTACACCTAAAAAAGATACAAAGCCAATTACATCAGTAATTGTTGTCACAAATACACTTGATGCAATTGCAGGATCAATATTCATTTTTTTAAGTGTTACAGGAATTAAAATACCAAAGAGACCAGCTATTATCATGGTTAATATCATTGAAATTGAAATTATTATTGAAAGAGTATTATCTTGGAACCATATCTGAACAATAAAAGCACTTATAGCTGCAAAAATAATTCCATTTAAAATTCCAATAGTAAATTCCTTTAAAACATTAGATGAAAAATTATTTTCTGTTAAATCATTTGTTGCTATTGTTCGAACAGTTACAGCCAGAGTTTGCATTCCAGCATTACCACCCATTGATGCAACTATAGGCATCAAAAAAGCTAATACCACCATCTGTTCAATTGTTGCACCAAATAAACTAATGCACCAAGTTGCTAAAAAAGCTGTAAATAAATTTAATAAAAGCCAATTAAATCTTCTTTTAGTTTTAGTTATTACCCCATCTGTTATTTCTTCGTCACCTACCCCAGCTAATCTCAAAGCATCCTCTTCAGCTTCTTCTTGTAATACAGTTAGAACGTCATCACTCATAATCATTCCAACAAGCTTATTATTTTTATCGATAACTGCAGCTGAATTTAAATTATAGTTTTCAAATAAGTTAGCTACTTCTTCTTTATCCATATCTACTGGTATTAGTAATTGAGACTCAGACATAATTGAGAGCATTTTCGTGTCTCTAGATGTAGTTAAAACTCGAGAAGAAGGAACTGTACCAATTGGTTTGAATTCTTCATTGATAATAAAGATTTCTAAAAATTCTTCTGGTAGGTCTTTATTTTCTCTCAAATAATCAATTGTTTGACCTACAGACCAATTACTAGGTATTGCCGTAAATTCACGCTGCATTATTCTTGCAGCTGTATCTTCTGGATAACTCAAACTTTCTAATAGGGCGAAACGATCTTTGGGAGGTAATGAACTAAGAATATTATTTTTATCATCTTCAGGTACATTCTCTAAAATTGATATTGCATCATCTGATTCAAGATTAGTTAAAATAGAGACTATTGAGTCAGATGAAAGATAAGTAATAATTTCTGTCTGAATTGACTCATTAAGTTCAACAAAAACTTCAGGATCAATTTTAAAGTTATTAAGTTTTATTAAACTCTCTCGATCAGATTGATTTAGATGTTCTATAATATCAGCTGCGTCAGCTGGGTGCATTTCTTTAAATGAATTTGTAATAAAAGTAGCATCATTGTTAGCAATCTTAGATGTTACAACTTTTATATATTCTTTATTAAATTCAAAATTTACTTTTTTATCTTTTATTTTTTTAACTAAAGACATAAATCTACCTATAATTTAGATTGGACTATTAATAGATAATTAAGATAATACAATTTATAAATGAATCTAGAGATCAAAAAGTCAATAAAACCAATAAATTATTTTAGTGCAATAGATTTATTGGAAAAAAGATTGGAAAATTTATACAAAAATAAAGATAAGGAACTTATTTGGATACTAGAACATGATGAAATATTTACAGCTGGTACAAGCTATAAAGAAAATGAAATTTTAGATAATTCTATTAATTTAATCAAAACTAATCGTGGTGGTAAAATAACTTGTCATTCTCCGGGTCAATTAATCTGTTATTTTGTTTTAGATTTAAGAAAAAAAAAAGATATTAGAAAGTTTATTTCTTGTATAGAAAAAACAATTATAGAAACTCTTAAAGAATATAAGATAGAAACATTTTCAGACAAAAATAATATCGGAATTTGGCATAAAAAAAATAAAACAGTAAACAAAGTTGCAGCAATTGGGGTGAGAGTAAAAAAATGGATTGCTTATCATGGGTTTGCAATAAATATAGATAATAATCTTAATCAATATAAAAAAATTATACCATGTGGAGTCAAAGACAAAGGTGTTACCAATCTAATTAGTATTGCAAAAAATGATTATTCAAACTTAGATAATTTATTAATAGAAAAATTTATTTCAAACCTGGAAATTTAAGTCTTTTTGTCTTTAATAATTTTCTAAAGTAATCTGGTAGTAAAGCTGTGTAAGTGTGTTTAACATCATCAATGATGAATTTAATCTGATATGAGTGAAGCATTAAATTTTTATTTAAACCTCTTGAGGAATTAGATAATTTATATTTAATATCACCAAATATTGGTTGTCCTAAAGCATATAATTGTTTTCTAAGTTGATGTTTACGACCAGTAATAGGTTTTAATTCAACTAAACTTGCTTCTGAATTTTTATCTAAAACTCTATAAATTGTTTTTGCCTTTTCTATAATTTTTTTTTCTCCATCATATCGAATAAGATCATCGTTCCATTCACCAGAATCTTTATTTAATTCTCCATGACAGATGGCTAAATATGTTTTGTGAACTTTTCGTAATCTAAATAAAGAGGTTAACAATTGTGCAGATTGTCTTGTCTTAGCCATTATGAAAACACCTGAAGTGTCTTTGTCTAATCTATGAACTGAATATGGTTTTGTTCCTTGAAAGATTTCACTCTTAGCAAAAATATCTACTAAATTTTTTTTTGACTTAGTTCCACCTTGAACAGAGATACCTGAGCTTTTATTTAAAACTATAAAATTTTCATTATTATCTATAATTTGATCTTCATTAGATTTAATGATTTCTTTTGATGGTTCAAATTTTATTTTCTTCTGAATTATCTGTTCTTTAAAGTCTAAATTAAAAAAACTTATAACGTCATTGGTCTTAACTTTAGTTGAGCTTTTAATTTTTTTTTTATTAATCTTTATTTTTCCAGACCTAAAATATTTTTCAATTAATCCTTGTGGAATTTTGCCAATTTTTAATCTTGTCCAGCGATCAATACGCATATCATTACACGTTGCATCAACGGTATATGACTTTTTCATGATTAAAGATTATGCTGTTGCTTGTTTCTTTTCTTCAGCTTTTTGTGTTTCTTTAGTAGTATCTTTTTTTGGCTTATCTACTCTTTTAGCCTCAACATCTCTATCAACAAACTCTATAATTGCCATAGGTGCATTATCACCATATCTAAACCCAGCCTTTATAATTCTTGTGTATCCACCATTTCTTTTTTCATATCTTTTTGAAAGTGTTTTTTTTACTTTGTTTGCAGATTTTATATCTTGAAGTTGAGAAACGAGCATTTTTGTTGTTTGCAATGTTTCTTTCTTACCTAGTGTAATAATTTTATCAGCTTGCGGTTTTAAGAATTTAGCTTTTGGCAAAGTAGTTTTGATCTGCTCATATTTAATCAAAGAATTTAACATATTCTTTAAAAGAGCTTTTCTATGTTCAGAAGTTCTATTTAACTTCTTATTTGCCATTCCGTGTCTCATTAGATAGCTTCCTCTAATTTTTTGGACATTTCTGCTATATTATCTGGCGGCCAATTTGGTATTTCCATACCCAGGTAGAGAGACATTCCAGTTAGAACTTCTTTTATTTCATTTAAAGATTTTCTTCCAAAATTTGGAGTTCTTAACATTTCTCCTTCAGATTTTTGCACCAAATCACCAATATAAATTATATTATCATTTTTAAGACAATTCATAGATCTTACTGATAGTTCAAGTTCATCAACTTTTCTCAGTAAATTTTTATTAAACTCAGGTTCTGTCGAAACTTCTTTAACCGGTGCTTCTACAGGCTCATCAAAATTAACAAACATTTTCAATTGATCTTGAAAAATTCTTGCAGAATAGGCCACTGCGTCCTCTGCAGAGATTGCCCCGTTAGTTTCAACTTCCATAGTTAATTTGTCATAGTCTAATGCTTTACCTTCTCTTGCGGTGCTTATTGAGTATGAAACTTTTTTAACTGGACTATATAATGAGTCTATCGCAATAAGACCTAAAGGTGGCTCCTCTGGTTTATTTAAATCTGCAGGAACGTATCCTTTTCCAGTATTTACATTCATTTCCATATGGAAATTAGTATTTTCATCAAGATTACATATAACTAAATCTGGATTTAGAATTTCAACATCAGCTACAGGAGCTATATCAGAAGCTTTAATTTCACCAGGTCCTTTGGCATCTAAAACTAATTTTTTAGTACCTTCTGAATTAGATTTTAATGCTAAAGATTTAACGTTTAACACTATATCAGTTACATCTTCTCTAACTCCTTTAATTGAAGTAAACTCATGTAAAACTCCATCAATTTGGATCGAAGTAACAGCTGCACCTCTAATAGATGATAACAAAATTCTTCTAAGTGAATTACCTAAAGTTAATCCGTAACCTTTTTCTAATGGTTCTGCGATTATCTTCGCATGAGTTAAATCATCACTAATTTGTACATCTAATTTTGATGGTTTAATTAGTGACTTCCAGTTTTTTACATTTACATTTTCGACTTCCATTAAACTCTCCTTTTTTTTGGTGGTCTAGTTCCATTATGAGGCATTGGCGTAGTATCTTTTATTGATAAGATCTTAAAACCTCTAGCTTGTAATGCTCTTAAAGCTGTTTCACGTCCTGAACCAGGTCCTTTAACTTCAACTGATAATGTTTTCATTCCATACTCTAAAGCTTTTGAGGCTGCAGAGTCAGCAGCAATTTGAGCTGCATATGGAGTAGATTTTCTTGAACCTTTAAATCCTTTTTGTCCTGCAGAAGCCCATGATATTACGTTGCCATTAGTATCGGCAATTGAAATTATCGTATTGTTGAATGTAGATTGTACGTAAGCGATACCATTTAAAATATTCTTTTTAATTTTTTTCTTTTTCGAATAAGAACTTTTATTACTTTTCTTTGAAGATTTTTCTACCTTCTGATCTTTATTTTCAACTTTATCAGCTTTAGCCATAATTATTTTTTAGTTGGAGTTAATTTTTTTCCTGCTATTGCAATCGCCTTACCTTTTCTTGTTCTAGCATTACATCTAGTTCTTTGACCTCTGACAGGCAATTTTTTTCTATGTCTAGTTCCTCTATAGCACGCAAGATCAATTAATCTTTTAATGCTAAGCGAATAATCCCTTCTCAAATCACCTTCAACTTTGAAATTTTGGTCAATGTATTCTCTAATTTTTAATATTTCATCGTCTGTCAATTCGTTTATTCTTTTAGCTCTAGGAATTTCAAGTGAAGAACATATTTGATTTGAAAATTTGTCACCTATTCCATAAATATAAGTAAGTCCTATGTGAACAAGTTTATTTTGTGGGATGTTAATACCTGCGATACGAGCCATAATTTTTGTGATAAATTTGTGCCTTTTATATAAGAAGATTATCTAAAGTCAACGCCTTAAACATTGATAAAATTGTCTATTTTCCTTGTTATTTCATCAATTTCCTGTGTTCCGTCTATTTCATGAAAATTTGGATTCTTAGAGTAGAAATCTAGAACAGGTTTCGTCGTTTCCATATATGTATCATACCTTTTTATAATTGTATTCATATCATCGTCAGACCTATTTTCTAAAACTTTTCTTTTTTCAATTCTTTTTATGATTGTTTCTTTGTTTACATTAAGAAAAAAAATATGGTCAATTTTTTGATTTGAATTATTTAATAAATCATCTAAATTTTTAGCCTGACTTAATGATCTTGGATATCCATCAAATATAAATCTATCTTTTTTTTGGGGATCGTTGACTAATTTTTCTACTAGCTCATTAACAATATCATCACTTATGAAAATTCCATCATTCATATCGTTTGTTATCTGTTTACCAATATCTGAATTCTTTTTAATTTCATCTCTCAAAATATCACCTGTTGATATTTGAAAATTATTTAGTTTATTTACTAGATATTTAGATTGTGTGCCTTTACCTGCGCCAGGAGGCCCAAATAAAATAATATTCACTTTTACTTACCAAATTTTGTTTTCTTGATTAATTGTTCATATTGAGAACTCATTAATCTTGTTTGAATTTGAGTTACTGTATCAATAGCAACCACTACAACAATTAAAATTGAAGCTCCACCTAGATAAAAAGGTATTGGATAATTTGCAATTAAAAACTCTGGTAATAAACAAACTAAAGTTAAATATAGTGCGCCAATCGTTGTTAATTTTGTTAAAATATTTTCTATGTATAAAGCTGTACTTTCACCTGGTCTAATTCCTGGAACAA
This sequence comes from Candidatus Pelagibacter sp. HTCC7211, assembly GCF_000155895.1. Classification (NCBI taxonomy): domain Bacteria; kingdom Pseudomonadati; phylum Pseudomonadota; class Alphaproteobacteria; order Candidatus Pelagibacterales; family Candidatus Pelagibacteraceae; genus Candidatus Pelagibacter; species Candidatus Pelagibacter sp. HTCC7211. The sequence goes on along the minus strand of NZ_DS995298.1, from coordinate 857,346 downwards.
AACCACCATACTTTCTTAAGTTGTCTGCAGTCTCAGTAGGATTAAAAGTAATGTTTGTATAAAAAAATGTAAAAAATATTATTCCTGACGCATATAACAACATATACAAAGGTTGACCTTGTGTAAAATAAGAACTTAAATTTAAAAATGTTTCATTATTAGAAAATGAAAAATTTGAAAAAGTTACCGGTAATAATAAAAGTGCTGATGCAAAAATTGCTGGTATTACTCCAGCTTGATTAATTTTTAGTGGTAAATGTGACGATTCACCTCCATACATTTTATTTCCCATTTGTCTTTTTGGATAATTAATTAATATCTTTCTTAATGCTCTTTCCATAAAAACAACAAAGAGAATTGTTAAAATTAATAAAACAAAAATTGCTAAAATCATGAATGTTGAAACAGCGCCAGTTCTACCAAGTTCAAAAGTAGTCACTAAAGCACGAGGAATTTCAGCAACAATACCAGCAAAAATAATTAAAGAAATACCATTACCTATACCTCTTTGTGTAATTTGTTCACCTAACCACATTAAAAACATTGTTCCTGCAACAATTGTTGTTACAGTTGTTAATTTAAAAAAAACTCCTGGGTTAATAACTAAATCTGCAGATGACTCTAATCCAACAGATAAACCATAACCTTGTAATGTTGCTAATAATACAGTTCCATATCTAGTAATTTGAGTTATTTTTGCTCTTCCTGTTTCTCCTTGTGCTTTTAAATTTTTAAAATATTCAGAAACACCAGTCATCAATTGAACAATAATAGCTGAAGATATATATGGCATTATACCTAATGCAAAAATTGCCATTCTGCTAACTGCACCTCCTGCAAATACATTAAACATACCAAGTAATCCTTTTTGATTACCTTCCATCATAATTTTAAGCTGTTCTGGATCGATTCCAGGAAGCGGAACAAAAGTTCCAAATCTGTAAACCGCGAGTATAAATATAGTGAATAATATTCTATTTCTTAAATCATTGGTTGATGATGAAGAACTCATTTTGGCTAATTATTTTTTTAATTGAATAGATCCACTAATTTTTTCTAGTTTTTCTATTGCTGATTTAGAGGCTAAATCCGCTTCTATATTAACTTTATCTTTTATTTCGCCTGTTCCTAATATTTTTAATTTTTGGGAATTTTTATTTATCAATTTCAATTTTTTTAATAATTCCATATTAATAATATCACTAGGATTTATGGTTTTTTCATTAATATAAGATTGAATTTTTTCCAAATTCATTATCGCAATGTTCTGTTTTGAAATAGGATTAAAACCTCTTTTTGGAAGTCTTCTGTATAAAGGCATCTGACCACCTTCGAAACTCTTAATTGCTACACCTGACCTAGATTTTTGACCCTTAACACCTCTTCCAGATGTTTTGCCTTTTCCAGAGCCAATACCTCTGCCAACTCTCATTTTAGATGTATTAATCTTTTGTTTTGTATTTAAAGTAATCATTATCCTCTTTTTTCCACAATCTCAGAAATCTTTTTATTTCTTATTGATGATATTTGTTTTGGCGAATTTTGTTTTAACAAAGCTTTCATTGTTGCTCTAATAACATTATGAGCATTTGATGTACCCATAGACTTTGCAACAATATCTTTAACACCTAATACTTCACAAACGGCTCTAACTGGGCCACCTGCTATAATTCCAGTGCCTTTAGATGCTGCTCTTAAAACAATTCTTCCAGCACCATCTTTTGCTCTAACATCATGATGAATTGTTCTACCCTCTCTAAGAGGAATATGAGTTAATTTTCTTCTTGCCATTTCATTTGCTTTTTTAATAGCATCAGGAACTTGTTTAGCCTTAGCATGAGCAATACCTATTTTACCAGCTTGGTTACCAACAACGACTAATGCAGAAAATCCAAATCTACGTCCACCTTTTACAACTTTGGTAATTCTGTTAATGTGAACTAATTTTTCTAAAATATCGTCAGTTTTTTTATCTTTAAAATTATCCATAATTAAAAATCCATTCCATTTTCACGTAGTGTTTCAGCAAATACTTTAACTCTTCCATGGTATCTATAAATACCTCTATCAAAAAAAATTTTGGTAATTTTTTTTTCCTGAGCTTTTTTTGCAAGATTAGCTGCAACTTTTTTTGATAACTCAGTTTTGCTAACCTTATCTCCACCTTTCATATCTTTATCGATTGATGATGATGATAATAAAGTTATCTTTTTAACATCATCAATTATTTGTGCAGAAATATTTTTTGAAGATCTTGAAATACATAATCTAAATCTATCTTTAGGAGCAACTTTTTTAACTTTATTGCTAACTCTAAATCTTTTTCTAATACTAGTATTTAGTTTCATTATTTTTTCTTTCCTTCTTTTTTAAGAACATATTGTCCCTTTTCTCTAATTCCTTTACCTTTGTAAGGTTCTATTTTTCGAAATGTTTTTATTTTAGATGCAACAGACCCTACTAGTTGTTTATCTGAGCCTGTAATTTTGAGAGTAGTCTGTTTTTCTACGGCTATTTTAATTCCTTCTGGTATATCAAAATCAATATCATGACTATATCCTAGTTGAAGGTTTAATTGGTTGCCTTTAAGAGCTGCTCTATAACCTACTCCTACAAGTTCTAACGTTTTTTCATAACCAGTGCTAGAACCTATAACAGCATTATTGATCAAACTTCTATTCATACCCCACAATCTTTTTGAGTTTTGATTTATTTCTTTTGGTTTAATTGAAATTTCTTTACCTTCTTGGATGTCTAAATTGAACATATCTAAATCAATATTTACTGATTTTTTTCCAAGTGGTCCCTCTATGTTTATCATATTACCGGTTAAAGCAACTTTGACTTTTTCAGGAATAGAAATACTTATTTTACCAATTTTAGACATTAAAATACCTTACAAATTATTTCGCCACCAACACGTTGTTTTCTTGCATCTATATCTGTCATCACACCTTTTGGTGTTGAAACTATTGCGATCCCAAGACCATTATTAATTTTCGGTAGACCTTCAGCGCTTGAAAAAATTCTTCTACCAGGTTTTGATACTCTTTCAAAAGCGCTAATAACTGGGTTTCCAGAATGATACTTTAGTTCTAATGATAATGTTGGTTTTTTATCTACAGCATTAATCTTAAAATCTTTAATAAACCCTTCGTTTTTAAGTATATCAGCAATCTTTGATTTAAAATTTGAAGAGGGTAATTCTACTTTTTTATGATTTCTAGCTTGAGCATTTTTAACTCTTGCTATCATATCTCCAATTGGGTCACTTAAACTCATAATTATTCCTTTCTACCAGCTTGATTTAACCAAGCCCGGTATCTTTCCTTGTAATCCTAGTTGTCTTAATGCAATTCTTGAAATCTTTAATTTTCTATATACGCCATGAGGTCTGCCAGTTATTTCACATCTGTTCATAACTCTTGTTTTAGCTGAATTCCTTGGAAGTTGAGAAAGTTTTTGTTGTGCTTTAAATCTTTCTTCTAATGGAAGTTTTTTGTTCATAACTATTTTTTTTAGACTTTGTCTTTTTTTAAATAATTTGTCAGAAAGTTTTATTCTGCTTTTATTTTTATTTACAGCGCTTAACTTAGCCATATCTAATTGTCTCCTTTTTTAATAAATGGAAAATTCATTTTTTCTAATAAAGCAAAACTATGATCTTTATTTAATGCCTTAATTACTATTACAATATCTAGTCCTCTCACTTTATCAGCTCTATCAAAGCTTACTTCTGGAAATATGATATGTTCTTTAATTCCAAAAGTATAATTACCAAATTTATCAAAACCTTTTGAAGAAAGTCCTCTAAAATCTTTAATTCTTGGTAATGCAATATTTACAAGTCTATCTATAAACTCGTACATTTTGTTTTTTCTTAGAGTTACTTTTAAACCAGCATTAGAGCCTTTTCTTGTCTTAAAGTTTGCTACTGACTTTTTAAATTTTGTAATAACTGGTTTTTGTCCAGTTATTTTAGCCATATCTTCTTCGCATGCCTTTAAAATTTTAGAATCTGCGCCATCTAGTCCAAGTCCCATGTTTAATACAATTTTTTCAATTTTAGGCGCCATATAGATATTTTTCAAACCAAGCGTTTCTTTTAAAGCAGGTTGAATTTCTTTACTAAAAATTTCTTTTAATCTAGGTGTCATTATTTTTTAGCCTCTGTTTTTTTAACTGCCTTATCATCGATTAGTTTTAAATTTGATAAATGAATAAAACTTTCTTTCGATACAATTCCACCTTTTTTTTCCTTTGTCGTCTTAACATGTTTTTTTACCATGTTGATCTCTTTAACTTTTGCTCTATTGTTAGTTCTATCAATTTCAATTACTTCACCTTCTTTTTTCTTATCTTTTCCAGTTAAAACTCTTACTTTTAAACCTTTTTTTATCATTTTTATAAAACCTCCGGTGCTAATGAAATTATTTTCATTTGCCCTCTACTTCTCAGTTCTCTTGTTACAGGCCCAAAAATTCTTGTACCTACTGGTTCACCTTTATCGTCAACAAGCACAGCTGCATTATTATCAAATTTTACTTTAGATCCATCGTTTCTATGGATACCTTTTTTTACTCTTACTACTACAGCTTTATGAACTGTTCCTTTTTTTACCTTACCTTTAGGTATAGCTTCTTTAACAGCTATAACTATAGTATCTCCAATACTTGCATATCTTCTTTTTGAGCCACCAAGAACTTTAATGCACTCAATTCTTTTTGCTCCAGTATTATCTGCAACTTGTAATTCTGTTTGTACACCGATCATTATTTTGTATTCTCCATAACTTGAAATTTTTTATTTTTAGAGAAAGGCTTGCTCTCTATAATTGATACTTTATCACCAGTTTTAAAAGTATTATTTTCATCATGAGCATTGTAATTTTTTCTCACCTTAATTACTTTTTTCAAAACCGGATGTGAATATTTTCTCTCTACCATTACAGTCACTGTTTTGTTTGGTTTGTCACTTATGACTACACCTGTTAAAATTTTTTTAGGCATTAATCTTTCCTTTTAATATAGTTTTTAATCTTGCTATTGTTTTCTTTGTTTCACCAATTTTTGCTGGATTTGTAACTTGAGAATTCATTTTTTGAAATCTAAAATTAAAAAGATCTTTTTTTAGTTTATCAATATTTTTCACAACTTCATCTTTAGATAATTTTTTAATTTCTTGCTTTTTCATTATGCGTATCTCTTAATTATTTTTGTTTTAATGGGCAGCTTTGCTGAAGCTTTATACAATGCCTCTTTAGATATTTGCTCAGAAACACCATCAACTTCAAATAAAATTCTACCTGGTTTAACTCTACATGCAAAAAATTCAGGGTTTCCTTTACCTTTTCCCATTCTAACTTCTATAGGTTTTTTTGAAACTGGTACATTTGGAAATACTCTAGTCCAAACTCTACCTTGTCTCTTCATGTGTCTTGTTAAAGCAACTCTAGCAGCTTCAATTTGTTTTCCTGTAATACGTTCTGGTTGTAAGGCTTTAAGTGCATACGCACCATAATTAATAGAACTCGCACGGGTAGCCGTACCATGAATTCTACCTTTATGAGCTTTTCTCCATCTAGTTCGTACTGGTTGAAGCATTATTCTTTACCCTCTTTTGGTGTTATTTTATTTGTTTCTTGGCTAAATTCTCTTGCAAATACTTCACCTTTGTAAATCCAAACTTTAATACCTATAATTCCATAAGTGGTTAAGGCTTCTGCCTCTGCATAATCAATATCCGCTCTTAGTGTGTGAGAAGGTATACTGCCATCTCTTAACCATTCGGTTCTAGCTATTTCATTTCCACCCAATCTTCCGCTGACAGAAACTTTAATTCCTCTAGCACCTAATCTAATGCATGATTGCATAGCTCTTTTCATCGCTCTTCTGTATGAAATTCTTTTAACAAGTTGTTGAGCTATATTTTCTGCAACTAAATATGCGTTAGTTTCAGGTTTTTTAACTTCTTTAATATTTAACGCTACTTCATTTGTAGTAAATTTTGACAGATTATTCTTAATTTTATCAATATCACTACCTTTCTTACCAATGACAAATCCTGGTCTTGATGTATAAATAGTCACATAACACTTATTAGAAGTTCTTTCGATCATAACTTTAGAAACACCTGAGTTAATTACATTTTTTTTGATGTATTCTCTTATTTTAAAGTCTTCTATTAGGTAATTACCAAAATCTTTTTTCTTTGCGTACCAAACAGAGTCCCAACCTCTATTAACACCTAATCTGAAACCTACTGGATTAACTTTTTGACCCATGACTCTCCATTTGTTTAACTTCTGATAATATTATAGTTACAGTTGACCATGGCTTTAATATAGGAGCTGCTCTTCCTTTAGCTCTTGGTCTAAATCTTTTCATTACAATCTTTTTGCCACAATAAGCTTCTTTAACTACTAAATTATCGATATCGTACTGAAAGTTATTTTCAGCATTTGCTACAGCTGAGCTTATTGTCTTTCTTATATCTTTTGAAATTCTTTTAGCAGAAAACTGAAGGTCTCTAATAGCAACATCAACTTTTTTACCAACAATACTTTTTAAAATAGGATTAAGTTTTCTAACACTAGTTCTTATACTATTGTTTACAGACTTTACTGTATCAACTTTTTTTCTATTCTTTTTTTTAGTTTTGTTCATATTTATTTTTTCTCTGCAGGTTTAGCTTTTTTATCTGCTGGTGTATGACCATAAAAAGTTCTTGTTGGTGAAAACTCACCTAATTTGTGTCCAACCATATCCTCTGATATTGTAATTGGAATAAACTTTTTACCATTATATATCTGAAAACTAACTCCAACAAAATCTGGTAAAATTGTTGATTTTCTTGACCAAGTTTTGATAGGTATTTTTTTTGGATCATCTTTATATTTATCAACTTTTTTCATTAAACTTTCTTCCACAAAAGGTCCTTTCCATACTGCTCTAGCCATTACTTGGTATCCTTCCTTTTGTTTCTTCTTTTAACTATATATTTGTCTGTTCTCTTATTATCTCTAGTTTTTAATCCTTTAGCAGATTGACCTGTTGGTGAAACTGGGTGTCTACCTCCTGCTGATTTACCTTCACCACCGCCGTGTGGGTGATCTACTGGGTTTTTAACAACACCTCTAGTATGGGGCTTTCTACCCAACCATCTTGATCTACCAGCTTTACCAATTTTAATATTTTTTTGATCTGGATTACTTAAAACACCTATTGTCGCTAAAGATCTAGAATCAATTTTTCTAACTTCACCTGAAGCTAATTTAATTAAACTATAGTTACCGTCTAGACCACTTATAGTTACTGATGATCCTGCAGATCTTGCAATTTTTCCACCTGCACCAGGTTGAATTTCGACATTATGTATATTAATACCAACTGGTATATCTTGAAGTGGCATACAATTTCCAACTTTAATCTCTTTTTTTGAACCATTTTCTATTTTATCACCAGCTTTAATCTTTTGAGGGGCTAGGTAATAAGCATGTGATGCATCTTCAAATTTTACTAACATTATGTAGCACGATCTATTTGGATCATATTCAATTCTCTCAACTGTAGCCTCCATGTCAAATTTCTTTCTATAAAAATCAACATGTCTGTACATTTTTTTATGCCCACCAGATCTATTAATAGATGTAATATGGCCATTATTGTTTCTTCCTTTCATTGCATTCTTTGGTGATACAAGTGACTTGAAAGGTTTGCCTTTCCAGAGACCAGTTCTATCAACAAGAATTGTTCCTCTGGTAGATTTTGTATAGGGTTTAAATGTTTTTAATGCCATTTTTTTAAATTCCTGTTGTTAGATCAATACTTTGACCTTTTTTAAGAGTTATTATTGCTTTTTTGAAACCAGATACTTTTACTTTTTTTCCTCTAGTAATTTTTGTTCTGTTTTGCTTATTAATTATATTAATTTTAGTAACATTAACTTTGAAAATTTTTTCAATATTTTTTTTTAAATTTACTTTATCTGCGCCTGCTGGAACTTTAAAAACTACTTTATTTTGTTCTGATAAATTAGTTGATTTTTCAGTTACCATTGGTGAAATTATTTTGTCGTATAAGTGTATTTTGTCCATATTACGAATATCTCTTTTCCAATTCTTTTACAGAGCTTTCTGTGAAAACAACTTTTTTGAATTTAATTATGTCATACGAGCTAAAATGATTTACATCAGTCACTTTAACATTAGGAATATTTCTTGCTGATTTTTCAATTTTTTCTTTGGATGATTTGTCTAATATAATTAATGAGTTAGATATCTCTAATTTTTGGATGATAGCATTCATTTCTTTAGTCTTTTTTATTTCAGAACTAAAATCATTTAATATCAATAAATTTTTATGTTTATTTTTTTCTGTTATAAGAGAAGCAACGCTTAATTTTTTTTCATTTTTGTTTAATTTTCTTTTTTTATAAGCAAGTTCACCTTTAGGACCATGAGCAATACCACCACCTACAAAGATAGGTGCTTTTCTACTTGCGTGTCTTGCTCCACCTGTGCCTTTTTGTGCATAAATTTTAGATGTTGGTCCGCTAACTTCATTTTGTTGTTTTGTTTTCGCATGTCTACCTTTGTAATTTGCATTTGTTTTATACAAAACGCTACTTACAAGTTTGCTGTTAATTTTTGCTGAAAAAATTTTATCTAATACTTCTATAGTATCTTTTTTTCCATCAATGCTAAATTTTTCTAATTTCATTATTTTTTCTTTTTATCTGGTGTTTTTTTTGCTTCTTCAGCAGCAGCTATTTTTTCCGAAACTGTCATTTTGTTAATATTTTTTACTGATTTCCTAACAAATACCTCTGTATTTTTAGATCCTGGTATTGAACCCTTTAAATACAGTAATTCATTTTCTAAATCTGTTTTAACAATTTCAATATTTAACATTGTTCTTAATCTGTCACCCATGTGACCAGCCATTTTTTTGCCTTTAAATACTTTGCCTGGATCTTGACTGTGTCCAGTTGATCCATGTGCTCTATGAGAAATGGATACACCATGACTTGCTCTCAAACCTCCAAAATTCCATCTTTTCATAGCTCCAGCAAAACCTTTTCCAATGGTTTTTGACCTTGTATCTACAAATTTAATATCTTTAAATATTTCAAGTCCAAATTCATTACCTTCTTTATATGCTTCTGTATCTTTTATTCTGTATTCCTTAAGTTTTCTTTTAGCTTCAGTATTTTTTTTTGCAAAAAATCCTTTCATTGCTTTTGTTAATTTTGAGTTTTTGATTTTTCCGTATCCAAGTTGGACTGCTTTATAGCCACGTTTTTCTTCATCAATAACTTGAACAACTCTAGCTTTTTCAACTTTTAAAACTGTAACAGGAACTAATTGACCCGTTTTATAAAACTCCCGTGTCATACCAATTTTTTTTCCCATTAAAGCTATTTCAGTCATAACTAAATTTTAATCTCCACATCTACACCTGAAGCTAAATCTAATTTCATTAATGCTTCCACAGTTTGTGGTGTTGGTTCAATAATATCTATTAATCTTTTATGAGTTCTTGACTCAAATTGTTCTCTACTTTTTTTATCAATATGAGGTGATCTTAATACTGTATATCTCTCAATTCTTGTAGGTAATGGTATCGGACCCTTTATAGTAGCACCAGTTCTTTTAACTGTATTAACTATTTCTTCAGTAGAAGCATCTAAAATTTTGTTATCGTAAGCTCTAAGTTTAATTCTAATATTTTGTTTTTCCATATTTACCCTGCAATCTTTTTAGTTACTTCGTCTTGAACATTTTGAGGTACTTTTGAGTAATGATCAAAAAACATTGAATATTGAGCTCTACCTTGAGACATAGATCTTAAATTATTAATATATCCAAACATATTTGCTAGAGGTACCATTGCTGTTATTACAGTAGCATTACCTCTTTGTTCTTGAGTGCTTATCTGACCTCTTCTACTATTTAAATCTCCAATAACATCTCCCATGTAGTCCTCTGGTGTAACCACTTCAACTCTCATAACTGGTTCTAATAATTTTAATGTTCCTTTTGTACAAGCTTCTTTGAAACATGCTCTACTAGCTAATTCAAAAGCAAGAACACTTGAGTCAACATCATGATGTAGACCATCCAAAATCGTAACTTTATAATCTATCATTGGAAATCCAGCTAAAATTCCACCATCTGATACAGTTTCAATACCTTTCTCTACTCCTGGAATAAATTCTTTAGGAATTGCTCCACCCTTAATTTTACTTTCAACTAATCTTCCTGCACCTGGTTCTTGAGGTTCAACTAATAATTTAACTTTTGCAAATTGTCCTGCACCACCACTTTGCTTCTTGTGTGTGTATTCTACTTCTGATGCATTTTCTAATGTTTCTCTGTATGCAACTTGAGGTGCTCCAACATTGGCTTCAACTTTAAATTCTCTTTTCATTCTATCAACGATAATATCCAAGTGAAGTTCGCCCATACCTTTTATGATTGTTTGACCTGACTCCTCGTCTGATGTAACTCTGAATGAAGGATCTTCTGCAGCTAGTCTTCCTAATGCTTCTCCCATTTTTTCTTGGTCAGCCTTTGTTTTTGGCTCAACAGCAATTTCAATAACTGGTTCTGGGAATTCCATAGGTTCTAGTAAAACTGGATTATCTTTATCGCATAAAGTATGACCGGTTATTGTATTTTTTAAACCTGCTAATGCAACAATATCACCTGCATTTGCTTCTTTAATATCTTCTCGAGAATTTGCATGCATTAATAACATTCTTCCCACTCTTTCCTCTTTTTCTTTTGAGGAATTAAATACAGCCGTACCTGTTTTAATTGTTCCAGAATAAACTCTTATAAAAGTTAGTGATCCAACAAAAGGGTCATTGGCAACCTTAAAAGCTAAAGCTGAAAATGGAGCACTGTCTTCAAATTTCATTTCAATTTCTTCATCAGTGCCTAATTTAGTTCCATTGATAGATCCTATATCTACCGGACTTGGTAAATAGTTTACAACAGCATCTAGTAATGGTTGAACCCCTTTGTTTTTAAATGCAGAGCCAGTTAAAACTGGCACAAAACTGAAATTTAAAGTTCCTTTTCTAATACATTTAATTAAATCCTCTTCCTTAATCTCATCACCATTCAAGTAAGCTTCCATAAGATTTTCATCTTGTTCAACAGCTGTTTCTACTAATTCAGTTCTATATTTTTGAGAAATTTCTTTCAAATCATCTGGAATATCTTTGTATTCCCACTCAGCTCCTAATGCTTCATTTTTCCAGACTTGAGCTTTCATTTTTACTAGATCTACAACACCAGTTAATGAAGCTTCTATACCAATAGGGACTTGTAATGCTAATGGTTTAGCTCCTAGCCTATCTCTAATCATATCCACACATCTAAAGAAATCTGCTCCAGTTCTGTCTAATTTATTAACAAAACATATTCTTGGAACTTTGTATTTATCTGCTTGCCTCCATACTGTTTCAGATTGAGGTTCAACACCTGCAACACCATCAAAAACAGCCACAGCTCCATCTAACACCTTTAGTGATCTTTCTACTTCAATAGTAAAATCTACGTGACCCGGAGTATCAATAATATTGACTCTATGATCATTCCAAAAACAAGTAGTAGCTGCAGAGGTGATTGTAATTCCTCTTTCTTGCTCCTGCTCCATCCAATCCATTGTTGCGGCGCCGTCGTGCACTTCACCAATTTTATGACTTTTACCAGTATAATATAAAACTCTTTCAGTAGTGGTAGTTTTACCAGCATCAATATGAGCCATGATCCCGATATTTCTGTATTTTTCTAATGTATGAGATCTAGCCATAATTTTTTACCATCTAAAATGTGCAAAAGCTTTATTTGACTCTGCCATTTTATGCACATCCTCTCTTTTTTTTACAGCAGCACCTTTTTTTTCATAAGCATCAAAAAGTTCATTAAATATTTTATCAGACATATGTTTATCTTTTCTTTTTCTTGCTGAGTCCACTAACCATCTAATTGCTAAAGCTTGAGCTCTTTTGCTTTTTACTTCAACGGGTACTTGATAAGTTGCACCACCAACCCTTCTAGATCTTACTTCTACGGTTGGTTTAATATTATTAATTGCCTCGTTAAAAATATTTATTGGTTCATCTTTTGATTTTGTTTTAATCTTTTCAATTGCATCATATACTATCTTGGCTGCAACACCTCTTTTGCCATCATACATGATATTATTTATTAATTTTGGAATTACAGTTGAATTGAATTTTGGATCAGGAACAACATTTTTTTTAGGTTGAGTTTTTTTTCTAGACATTATTTACCTTTTTTAGTTCCATATAAAGATCTTCTTTTTTTTCTATTTGCTACCCCTTGTGTATCAAGATTACCTCTTAAAATATGGTAACGAACACCAGGTAAATCTTTAACTCTTCCACCTCGAATTAAAACTACAGAGTGTTCTTGTAAGTTATGTCCTTCACCTGGAATATAAGCTGTTACTTCAAAGCCATTAGAGAGTCTTACTCTAGCAACTTTTCTTAAAGCTGAATTTGGTTTTTTTGGAGTTGTTGTATAAACTTTTACACAAACACCTCTTTTTAAAGGTTGCTTTTGTAACGCTGGAACTTTGTTCCTAGAAACTTGTTTGACTCTTTTTTTTCTTAACAACTGGTTAATAGTTGGCATAAATTTTTTAAATTAATTAGTTTATTTTTAGGTGAAAATAACTGACAGGTTATTTTGTGGCAGCGTTTAGTACTATTAGCAGGTACTACATTCCAACCAAAAATATCGCCAAAATACTTAATAATCTGGCTTTGTCAAACTAAAACTTCAATTTTCAAGTGATTTAAATGACTAATTTGCTGGTGTTTCAGCAGCTTCTGTTGACTCTATTTTATCTTGTTCTGCAATAAAATTATTGTCATCTTCAAGAGCTTTTTTGTTCCATTTGTTCTTAATATTTCCAGTTCCAGCTGGGACTAACCTACCAACTATAACATTTTCTTTTAATCCATTTAATGGATCAACCTTACCTTTAATTGCAGCATCTGTCAGAACTCTTGTTGTTTCTTGGAATGAAGCGGCTGAGATGAATGACTCAGTTTGTAATGATGCTTTGGTTATGCCCATTAAAACTCTTTCTCCAACTGCTGGCGTTTTACCTTCAGCAACAAGTTTTTCGTTTGCATTATCGAATTTAATTCTATCTATCACTTCACCAGGTAAATAATTAGAGTCACCTGAAACTTTAACTTCAACTTTTTTAAGCATTTGTCTTAAAATAGTTTCAATGTGTTTGTCATTTATAATTACACCTTGTAGTCTATATACTTCTTGAACTTGATTAACAAAATATTCAGTCAATTCTTTAATTCCAAGTATTCTTAAAATATCATGAGGTAATGGTTGTCCATCCAATAAATATTCACCTTTTTGAATTTTTTCGCCAGGATTAAAATTAATATGTTTTCCTTTAGGAATTAAATAGTTTGAAGCTTCTGCACCATCTTCAGGAACAATCGATACTCTTTGTTTTCCTCTTACTTCTTTTCCAAACACAACTTGACCATCGTTTTCTGCAATAATAGCACTATCTTTTGCTTTTCTTGCTTCGAATAATTCTGCTACTCTTGGAAGACCTCCAGTAATATCTTTTGTTTTAGTAGTTTCTTTGGGAAGTCTTGCAATTACATCTCCAGCATATACTTTTTGTCCATCTTTAATGGATAGAATTGAATCTGGAACTAAATAATATCTTGCTTCATTGTCATCAGCCTTTTTAATTACATTTCCTTTTTCATCTCTTAAAGTAATTCTTGGTTTTAAATCTGTACTTTTTGATTGTGCCCTCCAGTCAATTACTGATTTAGATGAAATACCTGTGGCATCATCTGTGGTTTCTTGAATTGAAACACCATCAATTAAATCAACAAAACTTGCTGTACCACTTTTTTCTGCAATTACTGGTGTTGTGTAAGGGTCCCATTCACAAATTTTAGTATTTGCTTTTATTTTGTCACCATTATTAAAAAATAATTTTGATCCATAAGCTACTTTATAAACTGCTATTTGAACTCCATTATCATCTTCAATTGAAAGTTGAGTATTTCTTCCCATTACAATTAAGTTTTTCTTAGAATCTTCTAAAATATTAGAGTTTATAATTTTAAGAGTACCTTCGCTTTTACTTACGATTTGAGATTCTTGTTTTACTGAAGCTGTACCACCTACGTGGAATGTTCTCATAGTTAACTGTGTTCCAGGTTCACCAATTGATTGAGCAGAAATCATACCAATTGCCTCACCAACATGAACCATTTTACCTCTTGATAGATCCCTACCATAACACGTTGCACAAACACCTTCTTTTGAGCTACATGTCATTACTGAATAAACTTTGATCGATTTTACGCCTGCAGCATCTATTAAATCACAACCTGCTTCATCTATCATTTCTGATTTTTTAACAACAACTTCACCTGTTAATGGATTTTTAACGTCACCAGCTGTAACTCTTCCTAAAGCTCTTTCTGATAAACTTACAACAACATTTCCACCTTCTAGAATTTCTGAAAGTTCAATAAAACCAGGATTATCACATTGTACTTTAGTGATAGTTAAATCTTGTGCAACATCACAAAGTCTTCTTGTTAAGTATCCAGAACTTGCAGTTTTAAGCGCTGTATCAGCAAGACCTTTTCTTGCTCCGTGTGTAGAGTTAAAATATTCTAATGCTGTTAATCCTTCTTTAAAATTTGATATAATTGGACTTTCAATAATTTCACCTGAAGGTTTTGCAATTAATCCTCTCATACCGGCTAATTGTTTCATTTGTGCTGCTGATCCTCTAGCACCACTATCAGCCATCATATAAACTGAATTAATTTTTAAACCCTCTTCTGTTTTTTCAGTCGCTGAAATACCTTTCATCATTTCACCAGCAACACTATCGGTACACTTAGACCAAGCATCAACTACTTTATTATATTTTTCACCTCTAGTAATTAAGCCTTCTGCATATTGAGTTTCGTAATCAGCAATTAATTTTTTAGTATTATCGATAAGTTGTGTTTTGCTCTCTGGGATTACAAGATCATCTTTTCCAAAAGATATACCAGCTTTAAATGCATGTTTAAAACCTAAATCTTTTAGCTTATCGCAAAATATAACTGTAGTTTTTTGACCACAAAACCTAAAGACTACATCAATAATTTCTGAAACAACTTTTTTAGGTAGTAATCTATCTACTAGAGAAAATTTAATATTACTATTTTTTGGAAGCAAGTTAGCTAATAAGAATCTCCCTGCAGTAGATGTATATTTTTCAAATTTTTTATTCCCATTTTCATCTACAGTTGCAATTCTTGATATAATAGTACTATGTACTTTTATTTGGTCTGAAGATAAGGCAAATTCAATTGCATCTACGTCAACAAAATAACCTGCTGGTTTATCAGTCAAAGGTTCTTGAGAAAGATAATATATACCTAAAATCATATCCTGACTTGGAACGATAATTGGCTTTCCATTAGATGGTGACAAAATATTGTTTGTGGATAACATTAATATTCTTGCTTCTAATTGAGCTTCTAAACTTAGTGGAACATGAACTGCCATTTGGTCACCATCAAAGTCAGCATTAAAAGCTGCACAAGTTAATGGGTGTAATTCAATAGCATCGCCCTCAATTAATTTTGGTTCAAATGCCTGAACACCTAATCTATGAAGTGTTGGTGCTCTGTTTAATATCACAGGGTGCTCTCTAACAATTAACTCTAGTGCATCCCAAACTGCATTTGTCTCTTTTTCAACCAATTTTTTAGCTTGTTTAATAGTTGAAGCTAAACCTTGTTTGTTTAATCTTGCGTAAAGAAATGGTTTAAATAATTCAAGAGCCATTTTTTTAGGTAATCCACACTCATGAAGCTTTAAATCTGGTCCAACGACAATTACAGATCTTCCAGAGTAATCCACTCTTTTTCCCAATAAGTTTTGTCTAAATCTTCCTTGCTTACCTTTAAGCATTTCTGCCAGCGATTTAAGAGGTCTTTTACCAGTACCAGTTATTACTCTTCCTCTTCTACCGTTATCAAATAATGCATCTACAGATTCTTGTAACATTCTTTTTTCATTACGAACGATTATATCTGGAGCTTTAAGGTCCATTAATCTTTTTAATCTGTTATTTCGATTAATTACTCTCCTGTAAAGATCGTTAAGGTCTGATGTTGCAAACCTTCCACCATCTAATGGAACTAAAGGTCTTAGTTCAGGTGGAATTACTGGAACAACTGTTAAAATCATCCACTCTGGTTTTTGACCTGTTTCAATAAATGACTCTAAAAGTTTTAATCTTTTAATAGCTCTTTCTTCATTAACTTTTGATTTTGTCTCTTTAATAAAACTTACAAGATTTTTTCTCTCTAGCTCTAAGTCTAAATTCTTTAACATTTCTAGAACTGCTTCAGCACCTATTCCTGCAGTAAATGATTCTTCACCAAACTCGTCTTGATATTTGGCTAATTCTTCTTCATTTAATAGTTGGTTTTTTTGTAATCCAGTTAAACCTGGCTCAATAACAATAAAATTTTCAAAATATAAAACTCTTTCAATCTCTTTAAGCTTCATATCAACTGCTAGAGCAATTCTACTAGGTAAAGATTTTAAAAACCAAATATGTGCTACAGGTGTTGCAAGGTTTATATGTCCCATTCTTTCTCTACGAACATTAGATTTAGTTACTTCAACTCCACATTTCTCACAGATTATTCCTCTAAATTTCATTCGTTTGTATTTTCCACACAAACATTCATAATCTTTAATTGGTCCAAAAATTCTTGCACAGAACAATCCATCTTTTTCAGGTCTGAAAGTTCTGTAATTTATAGTTTCTGGCTTTTTAATTTCTCCAAATGTCCAAGATTTTATTTTTTCAGGACTAGCTAATGAAATTTTTATACTATTAAAGTTTTGAGCTTCAGATATTTCAGTATTTTTAAATAAATCTGTTAATTCTTTTTTCATTTTAGTTAAGCTCCACGTTTAATGCTAATGATTTAATCTCTTTGACTAATACGTTAAATGATTCAGGTATTCCAGACTCAAAGTTTTCTTCACCTTTAACAATTGTTTCATATACTTTAACTCTTCCTGCAACATCATCTGATTTAACAGTTAGAATTTCTTGAAGTGTATAAGATGCACCATAGGCTTCTAAAGCCCATACTTCCATTTCACCAAACCTTTGACCACCAAGTTGAGCTTTTCCACCCAATGGTTGCTGTGTAACTAAACTATATGGTCCTGTTGATCTTGCGTGAATTTTATCTTCAACTAAGTGATGAAGTTTTAACATGTAAATTATTCCAACAGTTACTGGTCTATCAAATTTTTCACCAGTTCTACCATCCCATAAGTATGTTTGTCCTGAGCCAGGTAGATTTGCTAATTCCAGCATATCTGTAACATTTTTTTCTTTTGCACCATCAAATACTGGTGTTGATATAGCTATACCGTTTTGTAAATTTTCACATAAATCTTTAAACTCAGGTTTGCTCAGTTTTTCAACTTTTTCATTAAAAATTTCTTCCCCATAAACAGATTTTAAAAATTTTGATATTTTTTCAGTCTTTTCTATTTTTTTATTATTCTCATTAACTAGTTTTTTAACTTCTTCACCAAACTCTTTACAAGCCCATCCTAAATGTGTCTCTAAAATTTGACCTACATTCATCCTACTTGGTACTCCAAGTGGATTTAATACAATATCAACAGGTCTTCCATCCTCACGATATGGCATATCTTCAACAGGTACAATCTTACTAACTACACCTTTGTTTCCATGTCTTCCTGACATTTTATCACCCGGTCTTAATCTTCTTTTAATTGCAACAAAAACTTTTACCATTTTCATCACACTTGGAAGCAAATCATCGCCACTTCTAATTTTTAAAACTTTATCCTCAAATCTCTCTGTAATATCTTGTTTGGCTTTATTGTACTGATCTTTAAGTTGAGCAAGTGTTGCTTCATCATTTACATTTCCAACTGTAATTTTGAATACATCATTAACAGATAATTTATCTATTGTTTCAAAATCAAGTTTTGTACCTTCTGATAAATCTTTAACTTTTTTAATTAGAGACGATCCTGATAAAAATTGAGATGCTCTTTGCTTAATACTTCTCTCTAAAATTTCTTCTTCTACTATTTTATCCTGTTGAACTTGTTCAATTTCAGCTCTTTCAATAGTAATAGATCTTTCATCTTTCTCGATGCCATGTCTATTAAAAACTCTAACATCAACAACAGTACCACTACTTCCTCTTGACATTCTTAATGATGTGTCTGTAACATCAATAGCTTTTTCACCAAATATTGATCTTAATAATTTTTCCTCTGGACCTGAAGCTGAGTCCCCTTTTGGAGTAACTTTTCCTACAAGGATATCTCCTGCATTAACTTCTGCACCAATATAAACTATTCCAGACTCATCAAGATTTTTTAATGCCTCTTCGTTAACATTTGGAATATCTCTTGTGATATCTTCTTCACCTAATTTAGTGTCCCTAGCCATAATTTCATATTCAACAATGTGAACTGAAGTAAATACATCGTCTGTTACACATCTTTCTGAAATTAATATAGAATCTTCAAAGTTGTATCCTTGCCAAGGCATGAATGCTACAGTCACATTCTTACCTAATGCTAGTTCACCTAATTTTGTTGATGGGCCGTCTGCAATAATATCTCCAGTTTTAACTTTATCACCAACTCTAACTAATGGTTTTTGGTTAATACAAGTATTCTGATTTGATCTTTTAAATTTTTGAAGGTTGTAAATATCTACCCCTGATTTAGAAAAATCAGTTTCTTCAGTAGCTTTGATTACAATTCTTTTTCCATCAATTTTATCAACAATTCCATCTCTTTTAGAAACGATAGTTACACCAGAGTCTAATGCTACGTCACTTTCAATACCGGTACCAACTAGTGGTGATTCAGGTTTCAATAAAGGAACAGCTTGCCTCATCATATTTGATCCCATCAAAGCTCTGTTAGCGTCATCATTCTCTAAAAATGGAATTAATGATGCTGCAACTGATACAAGTTGTTTTGGTGATACATCGATATAATCAATCGTATCTGGTTTTGCCAATAGAAAATTAAGATTTTGTCTGCAAGAAACTAATTCTTCAACTATTTTTCCATTTTTGTCTAATTTTGTATTTGCTTGAGCGATAGTAAATTTTGTTTCTTCCATTGCAGATAGATACACAACATTATCTTGAACTACTCCATCTTTTACTTTTTTGTATGGACTTTCAATAAAACCATACTTGTTGATCTTTGCGTACGTCGATAAACTATTAATCAAACCAATGTTTGGACCTTCAGGTGTTTCAATTGGACAAATTCTTCCGTAGTGAGTTGGGTGCACGTCACGTACTTCAAATCCAGCTCTTTCTCTAGTTAATCCTCCAGGACCTAAGGCTGATACTCTTCTTTTATGAGTAATTTCAGATAATGGATTTGTTTGATCCATAAATTGAGAAAGTTGCGAGCTTGCAAAAAAGTCTTTTAATGAAACTGTTAATGGTTTTGCATTAATCAAATCTTGAGGCATAGCTGACTCAACATCGAGTGTGGTCATTTTTTCCTTAATCGCTCTTTCCATTCTATAAACGCCAATTCTTGCTTGGTTTTCAACTAGTTCACCAACAGATCGAACTCTTCTATTTCCAAGGTGATCAATATCATCTACATCATCTTTACCATCCCTTAAATCTAGCATTTTATGAACTATCGCAATTATATCGTCATTTCTTAAAATGGTTATTTTATCTGAACAATCTTGATTTAGTCTTGAGTTCATTTTAACTCTTCCAACATCTGATAAGTCGTATCTGTCGGAACTGAAGAATAAATTATTAAATATTTGAGTAGCTATTTCAATTGTAGGTGGTTCACCAGGTCTTAGCATTTTATAAATTTCAGTAATAGCTTCATCTTTAGAATTATTCTTATCGTTTAGGATTGTAGTTAATAAATAAGGTCCTTTATTGATAGAATTTGTTACTGATATTTGTAAAGAATGGATATTTGCATCTGAAATTTGTTGAATAATTGTATCGTTTAGCTCAGTTCCAATCTTAAATACTCCTTCTTCTTCTTCACTAACCTTGACATCTCTGTGTAAAAATTTACCAAATAAAGACTCTCTTGAAACTAAAATGTCTTTTAAACCATCATTTGCTAATTTTTTTGCATTTAAAAAATTAATTTTATCACCTAATTTAATAACAACTTCTCCAGTTTTGGCATCAATTACCTCTTCAGAGAAATTTTTAGCTTTATAATTTTCAGGATTAAATTTAGTTTTCCATTTTTCAGTTTTTGGATCAAAAGTATATAGTTCGTTTGCATAAAACTCATCAGCGATCTCAGCTTTTGAATATCCAAGCGCTAATAATAATGTTGATGCAAAAATTTTCTTTTTTCTATCAATCTTAAAATATAAAAAATCTTTTACATCATACTCAAAATCTAACCAAGATCCTCTGTTTGGAATTACTCTACAGTTAAATAATAATTTTCCACTTGCATGAGTTTTTCCCTTATCATGATCAAAAAATACACCTGGACTTCTGTGCATTTGATTAACCACAACTCTTTGAACTCCATTAGTTATAAAAGTACCACTGTTTGTCATCATGGGAACTTCACCCATGTAAACTTCTTGCTCTTTTGCTGACAAAATATCTTTAGTGTTATTGTCTTGATCTATTTCATAAACTACTAATCTTAATGTGCATTTAAGTGCAGATGAATAAGTTAGACCTCTAGTTATACATTCTTCAACATCAAATTTTGGCTTATCTAATCTATAAGATACATATTCTAATGTTGCTTTATCGTTTAAATCTTCAATAGGAAATATACTTTTAAAAACTCTATCAAAACCTTTTGTTAACTCTGCTTCAGAATAAAATTCTGTTAATTCTTTGTAAGAATTTTTTTGCACTTCAATAAGATTTGGAATAGATAAACTTTCTTTTAGTTTACCAAAACTTTTTCTTATATTTTTCTTTTCAGTAAAAGATAATTGCATTTATATTTAATAATACTGATTAAAAATAATCAGTATTCGAATTCTTTCTTGTTAATTTATTTAAGTTCTACTTTAGCGCCCGCAGCTTCTAACTTAGCTTTGATCTCTTCAGCTTCTTTTTTATTAACACCAGATTTAACTTCTTTTGGTGCTCCCTCTACAAGATCTTTAGCTTCTTTTAAACCTAATGAAGTTGCTGCTCTAACTTCTTTGATAACGTTAATTTTTTTCTCACCAGCCGACACAAGCATAATTGTAAAATCATCTTTGTCTTCTGCTGGAGCTGCACCACCTGCTGCTGCTGGAGCTGCTGCTGCCATTGGAGTAACACCCCATTTTTCTTCTAATTGTTTTGAAAGTTCAGCTGCCTCTGCAACAGTTAAACTCGAAAGGTCTTCAATAATTTTATTTAGGTCAGGCATATTTTATTACTCTTTAGGTTGTGTTTCAGAATTTTCTGCGGACAAACTACTCATTTTTTCTGAGTATGCAAGCAAAATACTCACTAATTTAGACGCTGGAGCATTTAAAATACCAACAATATTTGCTCTTGCTTCATCTAATGTTGGCAAACTTGCTACATTTTGGACACCGGCCTGGTCTAAGACCTCATTATCCATAATTCCACCAATTAATTTTAAACTATCGTTATCTTTTGCAAATTTAGACAAAATTCTTGCAGACATAATTGCATCTTCACCAAAAGCTACTGCTGTTGGTCCTTTAAATAAGTCTGACAATTCTTTACACTTAGTATTTTCTAAAGCTAATTTAGTGATTCTATTTTTTGTAATTTTAAAAATAATTCCATGCTCTCTCATCTGAGCTCTTAATTCATCCAGTTGAACCATAGTCAATCCCTGATAATGAGTAACCATAACAGCTTTACTATTTTCAAACTGTGTTGACATTTCAGAAATATAATTCTTTTTTTGAACTTTGGTCATCATAACTAAATCGCCTTCCCTAATTTAACTTTATATGAAACACCCATAGTTGAAGTTACAAAAGTATTTTTAATTAAATCACCTTTGAGAGTATTGTTAGACTTTTCTTTTTCTAGAGCATCTAATACCGCATGGAAGTTTTTTAATAACTGATCATCATGAAAAGATTTTTTTCCAATGCTAACACCAATGTTGCCATCTTTATCATTTCTAATTTCAACTTGACCTGATTTAGCGTTTGTAATAGCTTCTTTAATATTTTCAGATACAGAACCAAGTTTTGGGTTAGGCATCAATCCTTTTGGACCTAAAACTTTTCCTAATTTTGATAGTTTGATCATCATACCAGGTGTGCAAATTAATTTTTCAAAATTTAATTCACCACCTTTAATTTTTTCAACAAATTCATCACTTCCAACAATATCTGCTCCAGCATCTCTTGCTTCTTGAGCTTTGTTTTCTTCACAAACAACAGCAACTTTTACATCTTTACCAGTTCCACCAGGTAAGTTTACAACTGTTCTAATATTAACTTCGCTTTTCTTTTGTTTATTATTAATCTGGAAACTTAAGTCTAAAGACTCATCAAATTTAGTTGTACAGTTTTCTTTTAATTGAGGTAATAATTTTTCAATTACATCTGCATTTAAATCTTTAGTATTTTTAGGTAATTTTTTATATCTTTTTGAAGCCATTATTCTTTTACCTCTATACCCATTGATCTTGCAGAACCTGCAATAATTTTTATTGCTTCATCTAAATCATGAGCATTTAAATCAGCCATTTTTTGATTAGCAATATCTTCTAATTGTTTTTTTGAAATTGTTGCAACAATATTTCTACCTGGTTCTTTTGATCCACCTTTAAGTTTAACTGCTTCTTTTATAAAAAAAGATGCTGGTGGTGATTTAATTTTAAAATCAAATTTTTTGTCTTTATAGACCGTTATCTCAACTGGTACAGGTTTACCTGCCATTGATTTTGTTTTGTCATTAAATGCTTTGCAAAATTCCATAATGTTAACACCACGTTGACCTAATGCTGGACCAACAGGTGGAGCAGGATTTGCTTGACCACCTTTAATTTGTAATTTTATAAATCCACTTATCTCTTTTGCCATTAACTTACTTTCTCAACTTGGTTATATTCTAAATCTACTGGTGTTGGACGTCCAAATATAGAAACAGAGACCTTAAGTCTAGACTTTTCTTCATCTATATCTTCCACCATTCCACTGAATGATGCAAAAGGACCATCAACTACCTGAACTTTTTCACCAACGCTGTACTCTATACCAGATTTTGGCTGAGCCACACCATCTTTTATTTGACCTAATATCTTCTCTATTTCTTTATCTGAAACTGGAACAGGAATTCCTTTTGATCCAAGAAAACCACTCACTCTCTTTATGTTTTTAATCATGTGATAGATATTGTTGTCCATTTCACTTTTGATTAGCACGTAACCTGGAAAATATTTCTTTTTTCTTTGAACTCTCTTACCTCTTTTAACTTCAGTTACATCGTGAGTTGGAACAATAATTTCCTCAAATTTTTCACCAATTTTAGCTTTATCAGCCTCTTCTTTAATAAGGCCAGCCACTTTGTTTTCAAAGCTTGAATGTGATTGAACAATATACCAATTTTTCATTAAATACTCACTTTAAGTAGTAGTTCTAAAAAAAACTTTAAAACCTGATCTAAAAGAAGAAAAAACAATGACATTATTACAGCCATTGCAAATACCATTAAAGCACCTTGTAATGTCTCTTTCCATGTAGGCCATGAAACTTTAAAAGCCTCTTGTTTAACTTCCTGAATAAATTTAATCGGGTTTTTCATAATCTTTAAGCTCTAATTGGCAGGAGCGGAGGGACTCGAACCCTCAGCCTCCGGTTTTGGAGACCGGCGCTCTACCAATTGAGCTACACTCCTATTTATAGAGTTACTCTATAATTTTAGTTACTACTCCTGCTCCAACAGTTCTTCCACCTTCTCTAATTGCAAAGTTTAATTGTTCAGCCATTGCAATCGGTGTAATTAACTTAACAGTAAATTTAGCATCATCACCTGGCATTACCATTTCAGTACCTGCTGGCAACTCTACTTCACCTGTTACATCAGTTGTTCTAAAATAAAACTGTGGTCTGTATTTAGTAAAGAACGGTGTATGTCTTCCACCCTCATCTTTTTTAAGTACATACGCTTGAGCTTCAAATTTAGTATGTGGAGTAATTGAACCAGGCTTACAAAGAACTTGTCCTCTTTCGATGTCTGTTCTTTCAATACCTCTCAATAAAATTCCAACGTTATCACCAGCTTCACCTGAATCTAAAAGTTTTCTAAACATTTCAACACCAGTACAAACTGATTTTTTAGTTTCTCTAATTCCAACAATTTCAACTTCTTCACCAGTTTTAATTACACCTGACTCTACTCTTCCAGTTGCAACTGTTCCTCTTCCAGAAATTGAAAAAACGTCCTCAACCGGCATCAAGAAAGGTTTGTCAACTTCTCTAGCTGGTTGCGGAATATGCTCATCAACAGCTTTCATTAATTCTAAAATTGAATTTTTTCCAATTTCATCATCTCTTTTTTCTACAGCTGCTAATGCAGAACCTTTTACGATAGGAGTTGTTTCTCCAGGATATTTGTAAGATGTTAAAAGTTCTCTAATTTCTTCTTCAACAAGTTCGATCATATCTTTATCATCAACTTGGTCTACTTTATTTAAGTAAACAACAATTGCTGGGATTCCAACTTGTCTTCCTAAAAGAATATGTTCTCTTGTTTGAGGCATAGGACCATCAGCAGCATTTACTACTAAGATAGCACCATCCATTTGTGCAGCACCAGTGATCATATTTTTTACATAATCGGCGTGACCTGGACAATCAACGTGAGCATAATGTCTTTTTTCTGTTTCGTATTCAACGTGTGCAGTTGAAATTGTAATTCCTCTTTCTTTTTCTTCTGGAGCCTTATCGATTTGATCGTAAGCTACAGCAGTTCCACCACCAGCTTCTGCTAATACATTTGTAATAGCTGCAGTAAGAGTTGTTTTACCATGGTCGACATGACCAATAGTCCCAATGTTACAATGGGGTTTGCTTCTAACAAATTTTTCTTTTGACATTACTTTTTTACCTCAGTTTTTGTTTTCATTAATAATTTCTTTTTCTTGGAGCGGGTAAAGGGAATCGAACCCTTACATCCAGCTTGGAAGGCTAGCGTTCTACCATTGAACTACACCCGCACAACCCCAAGAGTAACACTCCACGTTATTAAAATTTTTATTGAATGGTGGAGGGGGAAAGATTCGAACTTTCGAAGACCGAAGTCAACGGGTTTACAGCCCGCCCCATTTGACCGCTCTGGAACCCCTCCTTTGGGGAAGTGTCCCCTGTTCAATAAAGCTTCAAACAACATGCGTTTTATATATTTTATTTATGCAAATGCAACACGTGATTTAATAAGAAAATATTCAAAAAAACGTGTAAAACTCTATTAAATTTATGAATAAATCATCCTTTTTCATCGCTGGCCAACATGCTGTAATAGAAGCTCTCAGAAATCCTAACAGGAAGGTTTTAAGAGTATTTTTAACTGAAGATGCAAAAAAAAATATTCATAAAAAGAACTCTAGAAAAAATGTATTAGAAGATGTCAAAGTTTACTTTAAATCAAAAAAAGAATTAGATAAATACACTTCAAAAGAACAATTAATGCATAATGGTTACATTGCAGAAGTTGAACATCTTGAAC
The DNA here is from genome assembly GCF_000155895.1 of Candidatus Pelagibacter sp. HTCC7211. NCBI lineage: Bacteria > Pseudomonadati > Pseudomonadota > Alphaproteobacteria > Candidatus Pelagibacterales > Candidatus Pelagibacteraceae > Candidatus Pelagibacter > Candidatus Pelagibacter sp. HTCC7211. The sequence continues at coordinate 831,537 of NZ_DS995298.1, read as the reverse complement.
AGCCTGATCTCAAAGAGTTTATAAAAGAGAAAAAAGATTGTACTTTTGTATGTTTGGATGAAGTAACTGATCCAAGAAATATTGGTTCATTAATTAGAAGTGCTGCATCATTTAAAATTGATGGATTAATTGTCAAAGAAAGACATTTTCCAAGTGATAGTAAGCTGATGTATAAATCAGCAAGTGGGTGTATGGAACATCTAAACATTTTTAAAGTATCAAATATAAATTCTACACTTAAAAATTTAAGAGAGAAAAATTTTTGGGTATATGGTTTTGATGCAAGAGGCGAAAAAAATTTTACTGATGTTAAGTGGGAAGGAAAAAATGTTCTTCTTTTTGGATCCGAAGGTTTTGGTATGAAAGAACATACAGGTAAATACGCTGATTTTTTTGTTAAAATAGATATAAATAAAGATATAGAAAGTCTAAATATCTCAAATAGTGCAGCAATTGTATTTCATCATTTAAGTTATTTAAAAAAAAAGAGTTGATTATTTTATAAATAATTAATAGTTATTGCGCATGCCCTTGTAGCTCAGTTGGTAGAGCAATTGATTTGTAATCAATAGGTCCGCGGTTCGAATCCGTGCGGGGGCACCACTTCACTCAATAAAATCAACGTTAAATTTTTTTCTAAAGTTTTAGTTTAAATTAAATTTCTTTAATGAGTGTGACGTTAGTGTGACGTGAGTGTGGTGTGATCAAGTAGTCGTTTTAGTTATCCAAACACATTTTTTGACCCAACTTCACAGCTTCAGAAAAATTCTTCAGACTCCAAGTATTTTCTGTTTCATTAAAAAATTCTTTTGCTTCCCAACCTGTTCCTTTCTCAAAATCATCAAATACAAAATGTAACTTAACGTCATTTTTTTCACTTTGGCTTATAAAGTTTGTATGTCCTTCAAACTCATATAATCCATTTGTTATCCAAACTAGATGATGAGAACCACTTAAAACTGGAACAACCGCTTTTATTTCAGATGCAAATATTTTTCCCATAGACTCAATTTTAATTTTCTTTCCTGGTAGAAGCATAACTCCTGGATTATTTTTTGTTGTATAAAACGTAAAGCCATCTTCAATAGTATCACATTTTCCATTTAGCTTCATAAGGAGCTTATATTTATCACCTTTAACATTAAGTCCCTCTGTAGATATTTCTATATATTTATTATCTATAACTTTTTTAATTTCCCAATTTTCAATAGCATAAGAATTTCCAATTAAAAAAAGCCAAAGAATAGTTATCTCTAAAAATTTTTTCATTTTTATTTTCCAAAAGCTGCCATCAACCAGCCAAAAATTGCTATACCTAAACCAACCCAGTGAAAAGAATACCAAAATTCATAAGTAACTGTTTCACTCATCACATAACCAACCAATCCAATTAAACTACCTACAATAATAAATTTCCAAGAGTTATCTAGTGTCTTAAAATCTTCAAAAAGTTTTTTCATATTAAAATAATTTTTTAGCTTTTGAACAATCATAAATAAGATCCATCCAATAGTTATTTTCTGTATCTCCATATTTATAATGTTTGTGATATTCTCTTAATCGACCAGTATATCGATTTAATGTGTAGCGTACTTTAAGTTCTGATCCAGAGCCAAGCGCAGCAAACCATTCTATTATTTCATCACCAAACATACGTGTAGAACCATCTGAACTATAATTTGGAGCCTCAATAATTTCTTCCTTCGTTGTGTCCAATTTTATATTATAGCCTTTTATATCGTGTTCACTAATTGAAATATACGTTGTATTTTTTTTAATATCCTCGTGACCAGGGTGAGGTACTTTTTCAATAATATTCCCTGCTATAAATTCACAGTGTAGTTTTATAATCTTTGCATAAGAATTCCCACTCAACAACAAACCAAGAACCACGATCCCTAAAAGTTTTTTCATCTTAAAAATAAACCCTTCTTAATACCCATAATTTTTCTTAAATTCTTTTCTCTCATCGCGTTCCAAGAAATAAATAATGTACATATTTGATATAAGCTAAAAATTTCATTTTTTTGCTTTTGAGATAGATTATCTTCCTCTTGTGCATAATCTTTAAAATATGGAATAAAGTTTCGTGCACAAGATAAATAAAACGTACAAGCATCAGCAACTGACGCATCTTTCCACCATTTATCATCTTTGAATAATCCTGATAAGCCGTGATAAAATATATTAGTTTCAGAAACAGTTAAATCTTTGCGAACTTTCTTTGGGAAGTTTTCAATTTCAAACTGAGTAGCATTCATCATTTTATTTTCATCACTTCTTTTAACAAATTGTTCGATAACATTTTTATAAGGCATACTTTTAAGGTTATTCCAATTTTCGAAAAAGTCATTTGGTGCTTTATTAATATCTCCCATACAAAAATATTATCACTGTGACGCTAGTGTGACTATATCAAAGTTAAATATTGAATTTCGTTGAAAACAAAGATCTATTTAAAGTTTTATTCCTGATTTGTAATCAATAGGTCCGCGGTTCGAATCCGTGCGGGGGCACCACTTCACTTACTTTTTCATATAAAATATCTATGCAGGAACTAATCTTACAACAATAAGTGTTGTCAGATTGTTGTCAGTTTGTTATCAAATCAAGTAGTCGGTTGCTAATAATTAATACTTGAAGTTAAGATGTTGTTTGGATTTGAACAAGGTGCCTCAATACAAGATCTCATAGTTGCTGGCCAAGTTGATCCGAAATTTAAAAAAATATAACCAGTCATGTTGTCTGGTATGTTTGATCCTTTATAAACATCGTTTCTTAATACATGTTGGTCAGCTCTATTTCCAATTCCATTATTAATTGGATTTAAGAATCTAAGACTAGGATCAAAAACCATTGCTGTATAAGTTCTACCTGGATTATCTACACCACTACAACTAACTTTATTTGATCCAGAGTTTATAAAAATATCTGTTTGACCTATTTGACACTTCATTAATTCAGCAGATGTATATTTTTCTACAGTTTTAAAATTTGATTTAATGGCAGATTTCTTTGCACCACTCGTATATCCACTATAAGCAACCACACCTACTGCAGCGAGAATACCGATGATTGCAACTACGACTAAGAGTTCTATTAGGGTGAAACCTTTTTGTTTCATCTAGTATCAGCTGTCATGATTAATTGTGTCCATTGCAATGCTTCTGAAAGGTCACGACCATTTGCTTTAAAAGTTCCCGCATCAAAAAAACCTGTAACACCAATATCTCCATTGGTATGATATTGCACTACACATCTACCTAGTGATAACTTATCATAGCTATTTCCTTTAATCATTAAATCTTGCCACCAAAGTCCAGAACTTGCTTGATAGGCACCGGGTCCATTATGAACACCTTCTGTACCACTATTATGTCCATAAGGATTTTTATAACCTTCATTATTTAAATGATTAACTATTTTGATTAACATCTGTCCTGTACTGGTTTTATTTTTATCACATTGAACATTTTCTATGGTTTGTCTTCCACCAATTGATTTTAGTTGTATAGATGATCCAGGATTCATTGCACAAAAACCAAACTTCGAACCTATCTCTGAAGCAACTTGTTTACAATTTACCTTAACAGCATTATCTTTTGCAATACTAGTATAACCATCATAAGCAACAACACCCACTGCAGCAAGTATACCGATGATTGCTACTACGACTAAGAGTTCTATTAATGTGAAACCATTTCGCTTCATAAAAAAACTTTATCACTGTTGCCAGATTGTTGCCAAGCTAAATATATTTTAAGATTATTGTTGCAAACATATGTTTATTTAAACTTTTAGAATTGATTTGTAATCAATAGGTCCGCGGTTCGAATCCGTGCGGGGGCACCATCATTAAATTAAATCAAAGATTATTATATTTGAAGAATTTGATTTTATATAAATATTTATATTAAGTGTGTAGCAATTGCCTACAGGATTTATTTATAATTTAGTTATTTAATTAAAATTTTTTTTACCCAACCTTCTCCACCAGATCCCATTATATTATAGTAATCTCCCTCTTCACCCAATATAACAACCTCTTCTTTTGAAGTAAGTTTAAATATAATATTTTCTCCATCAGGTTTTGTAAATACTGGAACATTATTTATTTTTGATAATCTAACTTCTCCAACAATACTTTTTTTTGCTTTTTTAATTTTCTTTCCTCCTTCTTTTTTAAATTCTAGTAAGGAGTTTTCTCTTATTAGGTCTTTATCACCTTCAATTGTATCTACTATAGAGTTATAAGTTTGTAAAAAAGCTGCGGCTACAACTTTACCTTCAGGAGTATTTGAGTAAGCACCCAAACCAGCTGCAGCTGAGCTTCCTCCTAAACCTGCAACAACTCCAAAACTTGATTTTTTAGAAGCACCAGCAGCAGCAGCAACTTGGATTCCACTTCTTGTATCAGCTAGTGTAAGTGAGGTTTGAGACTCACTAAATTTTAAACTACCTCCAATAATTCCAGCAACAGAACCAGCGTTGCCAGGTAATAATCCCCCTAATAATCCACCCACACCTCCGGTGTTAGCTTCTTTAAATATAATCGTTGGTGTTAAAATATAATCAGCTGTAATCATTTGACCTTTACCCATATTTTGGTCTTGCTTTAACTCTCCTGAAGATGAAAGAGTTCTTTCTTGTAATAAATTTTGCATAGCAATACCTCTTTCCAAAACAATAAAACAATTAGACTGTTGTACTATTAGTCTTATTAATGATGTTGGTGAAGGTAAAGAGTATTGTGATAATGCCAACATCTCATAATCTTGCGGCTCAACAACTGCTAGAGTAGCAATCTTTTTTTTACACTTTTCTAAAGTTGGAGTTTTAGTAGTGTCTTTGGCCGATGTTGATCCTTGTATTTCATTTTTGGATTTTGCTTTTTTTTGATTTAAATTATGCAAAAGTGTGTGATCAGCATTTGTATAATTTAAATATGGTAAAAATAAAAATAAATAAAAAAGTGATGAGATGAAAATATTTTTCACAATAAAAACCTTATCATTCTGATTAGTGTGTGACTAGACTAAATATATTCAACAATTAATGATAATAGATAATGCTTATTTAAAAAAATGAATTTTAATTTATAATCAATAGGTCTATAGTTCGAATCCGTGCGAAAGCACCATCATTAAATATAATTAGGTAAGTTAGCTTGTTTCTCTTCTTAATTGTTCAATTTTAATTTTTTTTTGTAAGCTTCTATTTTTGTCATAAAGAAGATTGAACTTAATTTTATTATTAGTTTGAATAGAAATAGACTTAGCATTTCTAACTTCTAAATTATCAGCAACAGCACTAATTGGCCTTTTGGTTGTGTTTAAATTAGTAATTATAATTTTTAATTTATCACCAACTATTTTACCCCTCCATCTTCTAGGTCTAAATGGGCTAATGGGAGCAATAGATAATTTTTTTGAGTTTAACCCTAATATAGGTCCATGAACTGACAGATTGTAAGCAGTACTCCCCGCAGGTGTTGATACTAGAACTCCATCTGAAACTAAATTCTTAATAATTTGTTTTGAACCATGTTTAATTGATAAAGATGCTGCTTGTCTGCTTTGTCTTAGTACTGAAACTTCATTAATAGCTAAGGATTTTTTTGTTTGATTATTCTTATTTTTTACAACCATTTCTAGAGGTGAAATTGAAATCATATTAGCATTAGATAAATTCTTAATTATATTTTTTGAAGAAAACTTATTCATTAAGAATCCATAATTTCCTGAATTAATTCCATAAAATCTTTTTTTTGAATTTTTAATTTTTTTTAATGTTTTAAGCATAAAGCCATCACCACCAATGACAATTACAAGATCTTTTTGTTTAAATGAGTAATTTTTAATTTTTTTTAAAAGTAAATTTTTAATATTTGATGATTTTTTATTTTTGTCAGAAATAATTTGAGGTTTGCTCATTTAGTGGTGCCCTCGGCCAGACTCGAACTGGCACTCCGCAAGCGGCAAGGATTTTAAGTCCTTTGTGTCTACCAATTTCACCACGAGGGCATTAATGAATTTCATGAGTGTTTATGCTAATATTTATAATTGAACAAGACCTATAAGTAAATTTTTTTTATTTTATATCTCTGTGTGCTGGTCTTGTGCTGGTTATCCTATACTTTATAGGACGATTAATTTAATTAATATCTTAATTTTTTTATAATTTTATTTTTTTTCAAAAGAACCTAAAATTTTACCTTTTTCAGGTTTTTTTTCATTTTCTATTTTTTCCTCAGCAGAATTTTCTCCATTGTTTGAAATTTCTAAAGATTTCATCTTTTTTAGTTCTCCACTTAAAAAATTAACCATTGCTTCGAAACGACTTAACGAAGAAATTAATGTAATTTTTTCTTCAATTTCGTTTTGAGACATTGGTACTGAAACCATATTAAATTTTACTATATTATCATTTAAATAAATTCCTTTAACAGCGTCATAATAGAAATTAGATTTAATACTCATCACTTTTTCCTTTCTTTTAAAAGTTTTTTTGGCCTTCTTTTTTTTGCTTCTTCAAATAATCCAAAAGAATTTGAAGTGTATTTAACAGTATCTGCTATACCTTTCCTATATTCTTTTAATTCATCAGTATTATCAGCCATTATTAAATTAATTATGTCAGTTGGGTCTTTTGATTCAAAAAAAACATAAAACCAGGGGTCACCTCTTTTAAAAATTAAATCTTTTTTTTTATCGACCCACTCAAATCCCCAAGAAAGAATTCTTGGCCAAATATTTATAGGAAACCTTCCTGCTGTCACTAAACCAGGCCATAAATTATGCTTATAGTCTAAGAATGGTGGTAGTTGTGACATAAAAACATCATCATCAGATATAAAAACATAAGGACACATTATTTGAATAGTTGGAAAATTTTCATCCCTCCAAAATTTTGGAGGCATTAAAACAATATTTTGTGCAATTAAATCATCGTCGATTCTTGTTTCTTCTGGAATTACATACAAATTATGTTTTTCATTTTCAAACTCATATCTTAGTCTCAGATCGTAAGGAAAGTTTACTTGAAAATATCGTCTTTCGAAGTGATTGACTGCAGGACATGCCTGTACCGCTCTTTTTGATAAAGGAATTCTTCTGGTTTTTTTTACTGGAAAAGGTTCATTAAAAAGAAATTTAGCTCTATGTGTGTCGTCTATAAACCACCCAACTTTAATTGTTTTCAATTAATTGCCAAAACTATATATAGAGTTTCCAAGAGAATAGGCACTGAAACCATCATTACCATAAATCGAGTTTCCAAGAGAATAGGCACTAAAACCATCATTACCATAAACCGAGTTTCCAAGAGAATAGGAACTAAAACCATCATTGCCATAAGTTGAGTTACCTAAAGAGTATGAACTATAACCATCATTACCATAAACCGAGTTTCCAAGAGAATAGGCGCTAAAACCATCACTGCAATAAATTGAGTTACCAAGGGAGTAGCAAGATTCAGCTTTAGCAGAAGAAGTAATATTGTTTAATGATAAAGGTATAGCTACAGTGGCAACTGCTACACTACATAGTAACTTTTTTTTTAAACTCACAATTTCATTTTATAAGATTGACTATATTTGTAAATAAAAACAAATATCCCTCTAGTTTGGGTTGTAAATAAAATTTTTTTAACTATTTATGTGCTGGTTTTGTGCTGGTTTGCACAAATTAATTAAGTCTTATTATCCAATATTAATTTAAAGCTAAGTTAAGGTTATAAGATTTTATAGGATTTTTTAGACTGCCTTGGACTACTATGGACTGACTTTAACTTCTATCCCTCGCCTTTTAAGTCCTTTGTGTCTACCAATTTCACCACGAGGGCATTAATGAATTTCATGAGTGTTTATGCTAATATTTATAATTGAACAAGGCTAATAAGTAAATTTTTTTTATTTTATCTCCTCATGTACAAGTCTTGTGCAAGTTATCCTATAAAGTCCTATAGTTTATTCAAAATTTTGGTCTTGCCACAAATTTAATTTCTCAATTAAAATATTATATTGATCATTATTAAAAAATTTTCTTATTTCTTCGTTATTATTTGTTAAATCTAATATCAATGACTCTACACCCTCAGTATTTCCTGTGCCTGATGGATCACCAAAGGTTTCGTTTATAAAACGATCAACAACACTTTCAAATGTTTGATCATTCTTAACAGTTTTTGTTAAATTCTTAATTTTTTCAATAACATCTTTTTCAGAATATAGCATTTTTAACTTTCTAAATTTTTAATTCTGTCGACTGTCATTTACTCAAATATTTTCTTCTTTATTATTGTATGAGGATCTCACTAACATTGGAGCACCTAAAACATTACCTTCACCATATTGTGATTTAGCCATAATCATAAAATATTAAGATATTTTGAGGCCAATAATTCAGTTATCTTTTCTAGATTTTTTTTATAATCTTTTATAGAGCTTTCTTTAACTTTCTCTTTAACTTTTTGTTTTGTGTCTCTCAAAATTTTAATAATTTCTGGATTTCTTTTTATTCCAATTTTAGACAACACATCACTAACACTACTATCTATTGATGATGATATATCTTCCTTATGTGTATCTACTCTTTTTGAGAAAATTGATCCTATATCAGAGATTTTACCACTTAGAGTTTTTGAAGCGCATATAATACTTAATTCAATTTTTACATTTTTTATATCTAAAATTTTTTTGTAATTTAGATTAAAATCTCGTACTGCTTGTTTTGCAGATTTTCTTTTTAAAAATGAAATACTTTCCCAGGGAATTTCACCATCTTCTCCGGTTAGTTTAAACCAATTTGGTTCTTTTTTATTAAATTTAATTAATTTTTCTTCTTCTTTAATTTGTAGTTCATTGAAACTTTTAATTTTTAATCCTACCGCAACAAATTTATCTAACTCAAAACCATCTTTCTGAGTAAACCAATATGTATCTGTTATTGCTGAATTATTAAAATTTTTTTCAAAACGATTAATATCACTTTTTTTTTTAAATTTTGCTTTAATAAGACCATCTACATAAGTAGTCATTTCTTTCTTTATCAAAATGGAGGTTGTTGCAAGAAATTTGTGAATTTCTTTATAAGCTAATTCAGTATCAGGTGTTGGATCAGATTCAATATTAGATTTATTATTAGCTTTTTTTTTATTTAACTTATCTAATATAGACATTTTTTTTTATATTCTATTTCTTATTTAACTATTTCTATATATTAATATTAATTGTATTTCGATTATATTTAGATTATAATTTATTAATGGCATCAAGAGAAACTGTAGCTTGTCCAAGCTGTGGGAATACTGACACTCATAATGTAGGTGTAAGTAATGGTAGTAGCCCCGCTTATTGTAAAAAATGTAGAAAATCATTTAGAATTTACATGCAGAATGGTCAAGTAAAAGAAGTTAGATAAAAACAATTTAAAGAGATATATTTAATAGTTTACTATAAATATAGATAATTTTATTTATTTAATTATTCTATATTTTCTTCTCTCTTCCCTTTTCATCATAAAAAAGTATTTGTGAAGCAAAATCAATTTCTTCTCTTTTAAAACCTGTCAAAAATTCATTTGCGATACTAAATATTGAAGAAACCAATCCTTTTGAAAAATATTTTAAAATTTCACCTTTTTCTTTAGAAGTCTCATCAACTAAAAAATTGGTAAGGTTTTCAATCATTTTTTTATAATTTTTAAATTTATATATTTTTTTATTTGGCGTTGCTCCAGAGAATCCTGCTAATGTTATTAATGTCCAATTAAACTCGGTTTTTGAAATTAATTGTGCTAATTTTTTAATATCAATTTCTGAAAAATTAATAAGATGATTAGTTAGATTATTAACATCAATTGATTGAATTGGATTAGCAGAAACTCTTATTATAACATCGTCATAATAAGTTTGATTTGCAAGTGCATCAGCTATTAGCTGTCTATTGCCCTCGCTCTTATCTGCAATTTGTTTAAAGCCATACTTTGCAGTTAAATTTTTTGTTTTGTAATATATATCACAAATAATTATACCATCTGTTTGAAGTTCTGCTTTTTCTTTTGACCAAAGATCTTTAATACTTTTTTTATATTTTGATGATGTATCATTTATATTAAAATGAAGATTTTTAGTAATTTCCTTTAATTCGTGATTTAAATCATCAAAATCTTTATTTATTTTAAAACTTTTGTTAAGTACTTGTAATAATAGTGCGCAATTTTCTGGTAAATTTTTTTTTATCTCATCAAAAGCTTCATTTGTTATTTTTTTTTTTGACTGAACTTTTAATTTAGCTGCTTTTGCAATCTCTTTCACTGATGGCATAATTTACATTATATTGAGATACTAATTTAGTCAATAATGTAAAAATATTACGAGAATTTAAACTAAGTATTTTTTTCTTTTATGTGTAAGTATAGTGCAATAGCTTTCTTAATAAGGAACTCTTGTAAACATAACAGATTTAGCATTAGAATACTGTGCTTCTACTGCTTGTTTAGCTTCAGACATTGTTCTTGCTTTTTGAATAACCTTAAAACCTTTGCCATCTTGTAACGTTACATAAAATTCATATTCTTTCATTTCCATAAAAATATTTTATATTATTGTATCTCTGAGTGCAACTAGGGTGCAAGTTATCCTATAATGTCTTACAATACATTTTAATCTTCCAAATAATTAAAGTTTTTAATTTGAAAAAGGTCTGCAAAATATTGGTTGGTGGCTAATTTGCTCATTTCTTTAATTAAGCATATTTTCATTCTTTCAGAATTGTTGCAAAACCAATCTAAATATTGTTCAATTAAACCTCTATCAGGATCTTGATCTGCATTTTTTACTAATTTCCAAAATAATTTTTTTTGTTCAATAGTTAGCTCTTTATTAAAAATTTCTTTAAATGATGATGCTTGTTCATCACTAGCTAATATTTTTTTCTCTTCAACTTCATCAGTATATCCATGCTCATCTTCTAGTCTGCCTGCTTCTTCCCACAAATTGTAAGCATAATTATGCGCTTCTTCATTAATGCTCTCTAATTTATTAAAAAGAGTTTTCTTATCGTCTGTCATTCATTAATCAAATATTTTCTTGAATCATCTGACTCATTATTATTATCGTAATCTTCAAGTATCATTACAAAAAAGTCAGCGGCATATTGCAAGTGAGCACTGCCTGAATTTGGACTACCATCTTTATAAGATTCTGCGTCTAAGGATAATGAAATTTCTTTTGTTTCCTCATAAGATAATTCTAATTTTTCCACAAAGGCTTCAAAGTTTCTGTTAAACTCATTATAATCTTTATTTTCCCATTCTTTGACAAATTTAAACAATTCATCTTCTTTATTGCTCATTTAATTAACTCTTATTTCTTTGCTTTTCTGTTGTTTTAAATTTTTTAAAAATTCAATTTTTTTATTATTATCTATTTTTTTAATCCCACCACCTTTAAATTCCGTATCACCATGTTTTTGTTCATAGTAACGCAATATAAGATCTAAATCTTCTTGTTTAACATTACTAAGTTGTTTTTGTAGTTTTTCGACCTCAGTTGTTTCTGGTTTTTTGTCCATGAATAAAATGTTAATCTTACTTGCCCATCGTTTAGCACTTTCGTTCTTGTTAAATTGATATTCTGCACTTGCTTCTAACTCAGCTTGTTCTTTTTCACTCAACACATTGACGACTTTAAGTGGTGCTTGATAATAAGTATCTGTGCTTTCCAACCAACCATCGTTTGATAATACTTCGTCTCTCCAAATATTTGCGGCATCTTCGAGTGTGATAATTTCTCCATCATTGTCTAGTTCTTTGTTGAATTCCTCATCTGATACATTTTTATGAAAAATTATTTCACAATTTGTACCACCACTTGATGTTGTATTCAGCAATACCTCATAATCAAGTTTGAGCGCTTCTCCTAATTCAGCGCTGTCATACACATCGGTTTCCAGACTGTCTTTCCAATATTCTTCGTAATTATCTAAATCGGTATTTTTTGTAACTGTCTTACATTTACTGACTGTATCATCTACAACTTTTTGTACTTGTTCGATCGATGTACAATTTTCAAACAAATCACTGCTGTATACATTTAACTCATCAGCTTCACAATAACCCCAATTTACATGTACCCAAATTTCTTGCTCACCTTTTGTGAACTTGCTGATGTCATATTGTCTAGTAGGTACAATTTTAAACTTCATTTTGTTATCTTACCAATATTGGAGCACTTAGGACATTGCCTTCACCATATTGTGATTTAGCCATGTTTAACGCAGCATGTACATCAGGTGCTTGAATTTCAATATCAACTATTCTTCCACCAGCAATTCTTACTCTAATTCTATATGTTTTCATAAACCAAATATAACATATTTAATTTATTTATCAGCTATTTTAAATTTTATTTAATTTAAAAAGAAGTTATTTTATTTTTATAACAACTCTTAAAGGAAAATTTTCATCTCTTGCCATCAAACTTGTTTCTAATTCTTTCTGTCCTGCAATTTCATAAATATATGACCCAACAACTCCATATCCTTCTTCATGAATTTTTCTGGTAAGTTTAAGAGCATGTTTATGTTCCTTATTGAAAATATGTTTTAAAACTCGGATTATAAATTCGATTGTAGTAACTTGGTCATTTAAGAAAATAACTTCATAGAGTATTGGATTATTAAAATTAGTCTCGAATCTAAAACTATTATTCATTTTTTTATGAAAAAATTATTAGTCTGGACGATCTATTTTAGTGATAATCGGTGTCCAATAACGTCTACCTGTAATTGAAACTCTCATATGCTGAGTAATACCATTTTTTAATAACCTGCCCCTTTTATAAGGTTTAGGCTTTTTAAAACGTATTGGTTTATAGGTAGATTTTTTTTTTATTTTTAACTTAAAAGGTTTATATGTTTTCATAACCTAATCATAAAACAGAAACCTAATCCGTCAACCAAGCTAGGAGTGAAATGTTAATTGAACAATTTCACTAAATATATTAGATTTAAATATGGGAAATTTACGTAACAGAGTTAATGAAGTAATGGACAAAATTTACAATAATAACAGTCCAGGCAATGCAACATCTCTTGAGGAAGAATTAGCAAAAAAGTTAAAAGAAAGTTTTGGTGAAAGTTATAAAATTGCAGCTAATGAACTTAATAATCCAGAAGAAGAAATACCATCACCTGGAACTATATCAGCTTATATAGAAGATTTGCCTGAAGCTGATCAAGCTAATGCTTTAACTATTGTTAATGATTGGTTTGATAATTTAGAAAACTAAGTTTTAAAGAGTATCGGGTTCGTTATGGTCATACCAAGCTTGAACTATATTTCTCAGTGCTAAACCTACATAGATATCTAATTTCTCATCCTCAGCTGCTTTATCAATTTCACTTATTTGTTCTTTTGTAAGCTCTACCGAATCATTAACTCCATGTAGGTCCTTGATATAATTTTCTATCCAGTCAGTTGCTTCTGCTTCTAAATGATCTTGAAGTTTACCAAGTTTTTTATATTCAAAAGCCATTTATCCTATTTTATCCATTAAGTTTTTTTAGAATAGCTTCATATTCTTTCAATAACTCTTCACTTTTATCACCAATATGATCTGCAAATCTACCTGGTGTCATTTCCATTTCAGGATCATCTGAACCATCATTTTTAAGATCTTTCAATGATAATTTATATTGTTCAGGAAACTTCTTCTTAAGGTGCTCAGTTAATTCTTCTTCAAATTCAGAAGAATCATTACCATACTTGGAGTTAAGCTCAGTTATTTTTTTGTATATATCTGTCATTTATTTTTTTCTATCCATTCATCAAGTATTTTTAATTTTTCTTAATCTTTATCTGCAAATATTTTACCTTCTAATAACTTATTAAAATTAATTTTAACTTTCAAGCGCCTTTGGATCATTCAATGATATGTATTTGGGCAATAAAGCTTTATATTTTAGATATATATTATTTTCTAGCTCATCAATACTGCACATTGAATATTCAGATGAATGATAAAATTTAATCTTAAGATCATCTAACTTTACACTTTCTTCTTTTAAAGCATTATATCTGATAAATGCTAACTTTTGCCATTTAAGAGGTGTTGTATACCTATTGTTATTTGTTGAGGTAAGCTTTTGTATGTGTGAGTGTAATCTTTGTTTTATATTAGATAAGGTTTTTCCAACATAAAAGAAATTAAACTTTTCACTTAAGATAATATAAATACCTTCAGATTTTGCATCTAATCTTAATGAGTTACTGTTAATAATATTTATATTAAAAATAGAAAACTCTTTATTGGGTCTAAAGTATGAGCTTTTACCACTTTTAATCTTATTAAAGCTACCATCCCAGTTAGGAATATATTTTGGTGGTTCATAGTTAATTACTTCGTTAATTGAAACAAAGTTACTGATAGTATTTTCTTCGTTAGATTTAAATGTATTCATAAACTAATCATAAGGCAAAAGTGTAATCCGTCAACTCAGGTGGGAGTGAAATTTTTAATGATAAATTTCACTTTGTGAATACGTTTATTATCCTGGTTAAATAGGTTAATAGCTTTTAAATAGACTAAATTATTTAATTCAAGTTAGAAATTACAATCTTATCTTCAAAATTAAATAAATTAAATTTATATGGGGTAAGAAATTTTTTATTATAAAACTTTTCAAATTTATTTTTTAAATTTATAGCTTTTTTTTTATCTTTCAATTGATTTGCTTTATTATTATTTTTAAACTCTACTGTTATTTGATGTCCATAGTGAATATCTTTATTAAACTTTGTTTTTTTTTGAGGCTCCTTGTGATTTAGTCCTATTTTAAAATGTTCATAAAATCCTATTTGCATTGGATTAATATATCTATAGGTGCATTTCTTTATTGGGTGCTGTTCAAGAATAAATTTTTCTATTATATTTTTTTTTAACAATAAAAGCTTCCTTGTCCATTTTCTCATTTGATTTGGAGTGTAGTTAAACATGTCTTCATATTCTTTTTTATACTTTTTTAAACTAGATATATGTTTTTTATTTTCAGCTGTTTGGTCAAGACCATTTTTTTTAAAAGGATCAATTATTATATCAAATAATTTAGTCATTTCTTTTGAATGTTTTTTTCCTTCTCTAAGAATTTTTTTTTCTGAATCACTATTTTTAGAAAAAGACATTTCCATAATCTCTGCTTGAGTAAAATCCATAAATATAAAAAATTTTGATTTATAGATGTCTATTTTCATATTGTCTCCTCCTGCTTGTTTCATCATTACAATATGGCCATAGCTTATATATTGCAATTTTTTCTATCATTTCAATTTGCCATGGAGGTAAATGATCCATATTCCATATTAAAACTTTGATTTTATCAGTATTAATTTTATGTATTACTGGAAATGTAAATTCTTCAGCATAAGGTTTGTGATCTTTATTAATTCTTTTAATAAATGGAATAGGCCCTGGATCTTTTTCTAGATAAAATTTTTTTACACCTTCTTGCCAAACTTTTGAGAAGTCCCAATGATTTTTCCACAAAAGATGTAAATCAACATCAAATTTTGGTTTATGTGTTTTGTGTCTATCATAAATAGTTCCTTTTGAAGAAATACCCAAATAAAAATTATTTTCATAGAAATAATACATTCCTCTTATTTTGGTATTTATTTTTTGATCAACAATATCTCCTTCGGTTGTTTCTAATGGCTCTATCCATTTTGCTTCAGAAAATTCAAAAGCACTTTTAATTAAGTTAATTCTTTCATCAAGGTTTTCTATTTTATTCTCGTCAGTCATTTTTCCTCTTTATAGAATTCAAAATGTTTATCTTTTAATAATGCAGTTAAAAAACCTAGATGGGGTTGAGGTATCAAATTATTGTCTCTAATTTTTATTACATCTTGTTCAGTTAAATTATTTATTATCGCAAATTCCCTCATATCATCACTTAATTGTAATCTTAGCTTATTTTTAAGGTCATACTTAGTCATTAGTTTATTATAATATGTGTAAATATCTACTTTGATTAACTATCTCTAAATCATTAAAGTTTGCAATAGTTATTAATCGATCCCCTTGATCTAATTTAATGTTTTCAGTTTGCTTAGGGTTAATTGATATATTTTTAATTTTTCGTCTTTGATCCTTATCAAATTCATAGTCAATTATTCCAATTAAGGTTTCATTTTTATTTTGAAAGTATTTTTCTAATTCACAAAATGTAGCTGTTAATTCTTTATCAACTAATGTGTGAGCTTTAACAGTATGTGTTCTACTAAAGAGAAGATCAATTAGTTTAGTATTTTTAATATCAAATGTACCTGCAGCTAAGTATTTACTCACAATTGAATTCAATTCAATTACATCATTGCCTATATAAGGACTAAAGTACTTTGCTTTATAGTCTTCTAGGATTTTTTTACTTCTATATCCATTAATCTCAGTAATCATTGAATGATCTGCCATTTTACCATCACTTAGTCTTAAGTTTGAAAATCCAACAAAATTATTAATCATTACATGGTCTTCTGTAGGGTTTTCTCTAAACTTTTGGATCTGTTGGTTAGTTTCATTAAAGAAGATATAACAATTATCTTTTTCATACTCCATTACTGTGCCCATACTCATGTCTTTTGTAACATCCTCTAAGTTCTTTTCTTCAAAGGTTACATTATCATTAAGATCTTTGATCATTTGTTGACGGTTCGACTGTATCTCTTCAAATGATTGATGAATTTGCTGTTGATCTTTTGATATTTGATCTTTTTTAATTTCAATAAACTCTATGTCTTTAGAACTAGATTTTTTAACAATTAAAATAACTTCTTCATTTTCATTAATTAATTTAATTAATTTTTCTTTAAATTTTTTATGAGCACCTCCTGGTGCAGATTTATAAGATAATTCAATTTCAGATTTTCCTTTAAGACTCTCTGCTTCTGATTTTGATGCTATATTTAAAATAGTATCTCCTGAGCTTAATTTTTCACTTAAAGATGATTGTTTATTGATTGAGTATATTTGAAAACCAAACTTATTTTTTTCCTCAGTTTTTAAAATATGAAATATAATTCCTAATAAAGGGTGGTTAACCTCATCTTTATTAATTTTATAATCAGGTGCAGCTGGTAAAAACTTTTTATCAGTTAAACTGCCATTAAATTTATCTCTGTAAACTTTAAGACTTTTTAGATTATTATAATAGTTACTATCAATAATAGAGTTGATTAGACTAGTAAGATAGAGATTGTTATTCTCCTTACTATAATCAAACATTGAAACATTTATATCCTTATTATCTTCTTTAAAATTAGGTGAAATATCTGCAACTTCTTTACTTTGATTATCTATATTGTTTAACTCATTAATTATTTGGTCTTCATCTTTAGCAACACAAATAATTCCAAAATTATCTGATAAAGGAAAATCTATTGGACTATTAATAAAAAGTTTATTCCAACCTAAGTTGTGTCTTTGATCATCTTGGAAAAATCCAATAATTATTATGTTGTCACATAAAGCATTTAAATCTTTAATAGTTTTGCCTTGGTTTTTTTTAAGAATTTCAGAATATTTTTCATTCTTTGGATCAACAAAGTAAACTTCTGATCCCTCATAACCAAATAAGTTGTCATAAATTTCTGATAGATCAGGTGTATTAGTGCATTGTGCTAATAAAGAGTTTTTTAAATTTGATGAACTGATGATATCTGGATCTTGCCAAGTATTACCCTTCTGTTCCATTTTTTTAACAATGATATCTTTTGAATAATAAAGGTATAAAAAGCCTCTTTTTTCATCATGAAACTCAGCTAAGACCTTACATGGATTTATATCCCAATGTTTACTTGCAAGTAGTGATGCTAAACTTTTTCCAACCTCAACATCACAATCTAGTTCAGTTTTATAAGTCACACCTGCATCTGGTTTTAAAATGATAATTTGTTTTGCTTTTTCTAAATTAATTCTATCTTGCAGACTTTTTTGCCAAGCATAACCTTTCCTAGCAACTATCGTTATATTTTTTGGAATTTTGACAACACTATTTATTTTTTCCATTACTGTTAAAGGCTCTTCAGTGCTTACAATTACAAAAGACTGCTTTTCTTTTACATAAGCATTACATAACTCAGTTAATAGTGGAATTAATCTTCTAGAAAAATTAAAAAAAATAATATGATTTTCCTCTTCAATTTTGGTTTTACCAGATCTTAACGATTCTATTCTTCCTGATATAAAATTTGTGACAATTCCAATAATTGAAGAAAATATTAAAACACCAAATATGGTAAGGTTAAACTTTAATAAGAAATCAAAAAAATTATTTTTATTACTGTCAAGAACAAAAATAGCATTTTGATCAAAAAATAACCTAAATCCTTGCCATAGTGTTTCTGTAAAAAAGTTATTTTCTGATAAAAGTCCAATTTTTTGAAATATAAAAATTACTGTTGATATTACAAATACTCCAATAAAACTAAGTGCAATAAAAAAAATTATTAAATTTAATAAATTTTTCTCAAAAGCTTTATTGAAGCTGTACTTAATGAACTTCCACATGAATATTAATTTACGTTTTTATCTCTGAATTGTCGATAATCTTTTATAAAGTTTTTAATAAGCTCATAATATTCGTCATCCTTAATTTCTTTAAGAATTTCATTTTTAGCTAAAACAACAGATTTATCCTCTTTAACCTGTGTTCCATTTGAAATTTTAAATCTTTGATGAAGAATTCTAGCAATAAGAATTAATTCAGATGCAACTTCAAGATCATGATTAACTTTTTCATTTCTATATTGTTCTAAAATAAAACTAATGACTTCTGTAACTTTAACTTCAGAATTAGAAAGTTTTTGCATTATTTCATTACCTTTCTAAAATTACATATTCCACAACTTGATCCAGACTCTGGAGTTTCTTTAGAATATAAAACATCTTGAATTTTGGTAATATAACCAATTAAATCTTTGTCATCTCTTGGTATATCATACCACTGTGTATCCATATGAATGTTGCAATTATTACTCTCTGCTCTTGAAATATTACTTGGCTCAAAACAAAAGATACCTAATCTTTTTATTGGAGTAAGTTTTAAGCTACCTTCTTTAGGTTTTTCCATCATTAATGCATAGCTTTGAAGCTGGGTTGCATAAGCATCAATTTTACTCTCATTAATTTTTGTAGTTTTAAAATCTACTATAGTGAATGAGTCTTTATGTTTAATATAAGCATCTATTTTACCACTCATGGTAAATGGTCTATCTTTAAGATCATATAAAACTTCTGATCTTAACATTTTATTAAAATCACCTACAATTTCACCCTCTTCAAGATTATCAGTTAGAGTTTTGCTTGATTTGCCGTGATAAAAATTTTTTTGTAAACTATCAAATTTTGAGAATATTCCTGGAAAAGGAACTTTTAGTTCAATACTATTTACTTTTTTATCATAATAACATCTTTTACAACTCTCAAAACCGAAGGCAAATTCACTTGGAGAATAGTTAAACATTTCAGTTTTATCTTTCATCGAATTTAGCTTAACAATATCTCTGTAATCAGTCTTCATCTTTATTTCACAATTATTCAATATATTTTCCTTTTTTTAGATTGTTTTATTGATAAATTTACAATCTCACACTTTTCTATTACGTCAACTGAGATTGAAGTGAAATGTTATCTATTTAATTTCACTAAGTTTATTGGATCTTTCAATAATAAGTTTTAATTCTAATATTTTATCTTCAACATCATTAAGAGCTTTACTAATATGTTTTTTTTCACTTTCAGAAATTTTACTGCCCCCTTCTCCTTTAGGGCTAGTAGCTTTTTGAGTAGTTTCCATCAATTTACCTATTTTTGCTCCAATGTTAATTAAGGTATTTGATACATTATCTAAATTTTTATACTCTGGACTGGTTGATTCCAACATATCTTCGTGAGCACTTAACATTGGATTACCCAAACCTCTTTTTAAACACTCAATATCAATTTTAATTGAATCTATATGATGGATATCTTGAGTATCATTCTCATCACTACATTTTCTAAAATGAGATTCAGATTTACCAGTAATTTCTTTTAAAGCATCTGCTTTTAAATCTTTTATAATTTCTTTGAGTGTAATTTCTAATGAAACTAATTTTCTAGAATAGCCTGACATAGTTTTATCATACCTAAGTGAAATTAGATTGTAAACATTTCACTGCTCCTCTAGTTGACGAAATAGAAATTCATGCAAATATCTAAATATGAAAAACTCAATAAAAAAGGATAAAATGGTAAAAAAAATAATAATTACTTTGTCAGCAATTTTGATGTTAATCCAACCAATATATGCTGATGAAAATAATATTAATAAACTTAGTGAAAAATTCAACCTCTTTTGGGAATGCATAAATCAAGAAGTTGAAGAGACTAAAGATTTTCAAATAAGAAGTTGGAAAGAGGTAAAAAACCAAAACAATAAAAATGTAAAAATAGTAAAAAATAAACTTTCTGGTTTTTTTTCTGATTTTCCAAGATTGGATGAAAAATAATGATAAGAAATATTTTTAAAATTTTAATTGTTTCATCATTAACTTTATTTTTAGCTCAATGTTCAACCTATACAGTTAAAAGGGACATGACAAAAAAAGGTGAGCTAACAAAAACACCTAAATGGTATATAAAATTTAAACGTGAAGATAAGAATTGGATGTATGAAACAGCATCGAGTGTTTCTCCAGACCTTGAATTAGCCATAAAAAAATCAACTCTTTTAGCCAAAGCAAAACTAGCTGACCGTATTAATGGTAAAATGAATAATCAGACTAGTATTACTAAAGAAGAGGTTGGAATTGATGAAGATAATAATATTACAGGTCAAGCTGAGGATACAGTTGTTAATAAAATCAGTGATACTTTAGTTAAAGATTATGTTGTTGAACAAGTTGAAATATTTTTTACTCATCACAAATCTTATCGAGCTTACGTTAAGGTTAAAGTTTCAAAAGAAGATATTGATGTTGTATTAAGTGATATCAAAGCCGAAAGAAAATTAGTTCTGGCTAATAAAAAACCTAATAAATTAAAATTAAAAGTTAAGGAGGTATTAAAAAATATTGATTAAAAATATTATAATTATTGTGCTAGGATATTTTGTTTGGTTAGCTTATTTTGATGTAGCTCATTCAGCTAATCAAGAAAATCAATACTGCAATATTAAAACTTCACTTATTAGAACCGTTGATGAAAATGGAAAAGTTATAAGTGAAAAAAATCAAGAAATTGTTGAATGCGATGATGGTGTTAAACATTTCTTACAGGATGCAGGCATAGCTAAAGAATGTAAATATTATACATGGACTGGTCTGGAGGGTTATATACCAGTTGAATATAGATCGCTCGCTTGTGAAAAACTAGATGGAGGATATGAAATTATTCCAAATTATACTGGTATTGAGTAGTCTACTTTTTTTAAACAATTGTGTAGGTGTTCATCCTGAAAAAGTAGACATGAGCAAAGTCAAAAAAGAAAGAAAACTTCCAGATCCAGATTTTTTAATCCCAGATGCACAATATATAACTTCTGGTAATGGTTCTTCTTGGAATGCAAGGCATTTTATGGATTTTAGATTTTGGTCACCTCCATTTTTTAATTCAAAGGAAGAAAAACAACATAGGGCTGCTGTTTATATGGCATTAAATCATGTTAAAAATTTTGAAGTGGTAAGTTGGTATAGTAAATCAAGAGATGCTGGTGGAAAAATTCGTCCTTTTTTTACTTATGCTTTAAATTCAAGTACATGTCGTGATTTTCAAGTCCTTTTATACATAGAAAAAAAAGCAAGATCCAAAACTTTTACTGCTTGTAAATTTAATTGGGGATATTGGTCATTTAATTATTGGGATTGGCCAGGTGCTGAAAAGTATATAAATTAAAATATTATAAATTTATGAATATTAATTATAAAAAAAAAGGATTTACGTTAATTGAACTTTTAGTTGTAGTTGCAATAATTGGTATTCTCGCTGCAGTAGGTGTAGTTGCATATAGTGGGTATACAAGTGCTGCTAAAAGAAATGCTACACTTGCTCAACATAGAACAGCTGTTAAATTTATTCAAAACACTTTAGGGATGTGTGATGTTAATGGAGGTGGAACTTTAAAGATTTCTGACAAACGTTCAATTAATTGCAGTATTACAAATAATGCTTCAGGCATTAATCAACTAAACGATATTTTCATAAAACATTTTTTAGATATTGATTGGAAAAATCCATATGGAGAAACAGATCCAGTAGTCTATACTGCAAGAAATGGTTCTGCAGATCGAGACGGAAGAATGAGATTTGATGAAACTGAATGTTTTTCAGGATCATCAAAAAAACAAATTGCACTTTGGGTAAAAACTCCAAAAGATTATTATCCAATCTTAATTAAAAAAGATGGATGGTGTAATTAATTAATTTTTCAATTTCTAAATAAAATGATAATAAAAATAAATCCTTTAAGACAAATTGTAATTCTAATAATTAGTTTTCTTATACTCTCAGGTTGTTCTAATACAAATCATACTAAAACAGATAAAAAAATATTAGATTATGAAAGTGCTGGTTCTGCTATGAGTGCTCTTTCAATAGGCTCCCCAAGTGCTGCAGTATTGTTTTTAGCAATTGATCTAAATAATTATCTCAAGTTTAATTTGAATAATAAAGAAGTAGACATGCATACAAATTCTATCCAATTAGCATTGAATAATACTCCAAATGGTAAAATAGTATCATGGCATAACGGTGAAAGATTATCCTCAGGAAAAGTAAGGGTTGTAAAAACTTATTATAAAAATGATAGATATTGTAGAATATTTCAATCTTATGTTAAATTAAATGGCGCTAAAAAACATTCAACTAAACATGTTTGTAAAGTTAATAATATTTGGCAATTTTAATTTTTTTTAAATCTTGATTTGAGATTTTATAGGATGCTTAGACTACCTTGGACTACTATGGACTACTATGGACTGACTTTAACTTCTATCCCTCGGCTTTTAAGTCTTTTGTGTCTACCAATTTCACCACGAGGGCATTTGTGAATTTCATGAGTATCTATGCTAATATTTATAATTGAACAAGAGAAATAAGTAAAATTGTTATTTATCTGAATATTTTATAAATATTAATTAATGAAAAAAATGTTCAAAGTTTTAATATTTACAGATCTTGATGGCACACTTCTTCATAGAGAAACTTTCGAATTTAATGAAATAAAAGAGTATCTAAATCAACTACTTTCTAAAGGTATTATTATAGTAACTAATACAAGCAAAACAGAAAAAGAGATTTTAGAATTTAACAATGAGTTAGGTTCAAGTTTACCTTATATTTCTGAAAATGGTGCATCAATAAAAGGTTTAGATTTATTAAATTCAAATTTACCAAAGGAATTAATTCTCAGCAGAGAAAAGGATAATCTAATAAATATTTTTGAAAAATCTGTACCAGTAAATTTGCAAAATAAATGTAAATGGTTATCTAAAATGGATAAAAAAAAACAAAGTTTAATTTTTGGTTTAAAAGATGAAAAACTTAATATGGCTTTAGATCGTAAGTATACTATTCCATTTATATTTGAGGGAAACAAAGGTGAAAAAAAAGAATTATATAAAATTGTAAAAAAAAAAGGTTTAGCTTTACAGGAAGGCGGTAGAGTTATTAATTTAACTGATAGAGTCAATAAAGCTAAAGCGCTTCAAGTATTTGTCAGATTTTTTAAAAAAAAAAATCAAGATGTAAAAACAATAGCAGTTGGTGATAATTACAATGATTTAGATATGCTTAAAACGAGTGATTTTCCTTGCTTGGTGTTTAATGATAAATTTACATTAGACCATATTCCAATAAATGATTTAATAACAACAAATAAGCCATCTCCTGAGGGCTGGGCTGATGTGGTCAAAATAGCTATGGTTAAAATAAATAAAAATTAATAAGATATTTTTATGAGTGATTTCTCTCAAAACGGAATAATTTCAACACTTCATGATTTTGGAACAAAATCAACATCAGTCATAGAAAACGAATTATTAAAATTTTCAAAAGAAAGAAAAATGGAATTAATTTTACCATGTCTTTACTCTGAGCTAGAAGGAACAGCACTACCTAATATAGTTGAAGAAATAAGTAAGACCAAGTATTTAGACCATATTATCGTAGGTCTTGATAGAGCAAATGAAAGTCAAGCAAAAAAAACCTGGAAGTTTTTTAAAAAATTAAAATCCCCTTTTTCAATACTATGGAATGATGGTCCAGGTTTAAAAAGTCTTGATAAAGAGTTAAGGAAAAAGGATCTGGCCCCCAGTGAACTTGGGAAGGGAAGAAATGTTTGGTATTGTCTTGGAATGTCTATAGCTAGAAATACTGCTCGTTCTGTTGCTCTTCATGATTGTGATATAAAAACATACGATAGAAGAATGCTAGCAAAACTATTTTATCCAGTAGTAAATCCACTTTTTAACTTTGAGTTTTGCAAGGGTTACTACCCTAGAGTAGCGAATGAAAAAATGAATGGACGTGTTGCACGACTACTTGTTTTCCCTTTATTAACAGCCCTAGAAAAAACTATTGGAAAAAGTGATTACTTGGAATTTATGAAATCATTTAAGTACCCCTTAGCAGGTGAGTTTTCATTTAGACGTAACGTTTTACCTGAATTAAGAATTTCCTCAGATTGGGGTATTGAAGTAGGAATTCTATCTGAAATGCAAAGAAGTTTTTCTCCTCAAAATATTTGTCAAGTTGATCTAGCTGAAACTTACGATCATAAACATCAAGTTTTATCCCTTGATGATGAGACCAAAGGATTGTCGAGAATGTCTATAGATATAATAAAAACATTTATAAAAAAATTAGCTACTCAAGGTAATTCATTTAGTAGAGAAAAATTTAGATCTTTAAAAGCAACCTATTACAGGTCTGCTTTAGATCTTATCGATATATATAGAAGCGATGCTGATATGAATGGTCTAAAATTTGACTCTCATACTGAAGAAAAGGCTGTTGAATTGTTTGCAATGAATATAATGAAAGCTGGTGAAGCTTTTATTCTAAATCCAATGGATACACCTTTCATACCAACTTGGAGTAGAGTAAAAAGTGCAATTCCAGATTTTCTAAATAGATTAGAAAAAGTAGTAAATGATGATAATAAAAAATATAGTTAATGTTATCTCAAATAGCTCAAAAAAAAATTAAATTTAAGCTTAAAAGTATATACAGGTATCATATATCAGAAATTGAAATTAGCAATTATTGTGAAGAAATAATAAAAATAATTAATCAATTTAATAAGAGAAAAAATAAAAAAAAAAAATTAATTTCAGAAAAAACTTCAATAGTAATTTGTTATGGAGATAGTGTTTTTTCCAGCTCACAAAAACATTTATTAAAAAATTTTCAAAGTTTTTTTCAAAAAAAATTAAATAAATTTTTTGATACCGTACACTTTTTACCTTTTTACCCTTCAAGTAGTGACAGTGGTTTTGCGGTAAAAGATCATTATAAAATTGATAGTAGACTTGGTAATTGGTCAGACATAACAAAATTTTCAAAAAAAAATGATGTGATGGCAGATATAGTAATTAATCATTCATCTGCGAGAGGTCTTTGGTTCAAAAATTTTCTCAAAGGTAAAAAGCCTGGAAAAGATTATTTTTTAAAAGTTAATTCTAATTTTAATGTATCAAAAGTAATAAGACCAAGAGATCATCAATTGCTTAAAAAAATTGATATCTTTAAACAACCAGAATATTTATGGAGAACTTTTAGTCCAGATCAATTGGATATGAATTTTAAAAATCCAGCAGTTTTATTAAGATTCATAAAAATTATGATTAATCTTGTAAATCATGGGGTAACAATCTTTAGATTGGATGCAATTGCATATCTTTGGAAAGAAAGCGGTACTAAATGTATAAATTTAAAAGAAACGCATGAAATAATAAAGCTTTTTAGATTGATTTGTAATCTACTGAATGTTGAAAGCATTATTGTTACAGAAACTAACTTACCAGAAAAAGAAAATATAAGTTATTTTGGAAATGCAGATGAAGCTAATTGGATTTATAACTTTTCCCTACCTCCCCTATTAATTTATAGTTTTTTATTTGAAAATAGCTCATATCTCAACAGTTGGAACAAAAAATTACCACAAACAAAAAAAGGAAATAGTTATCTAAATTTTATTGCTTCACATGATGGTATCGGAATGAGACCTGTTGAAGGTATTATAAATAAAAACAATAAAGATAAATTTCTTAAAAGATTAAAAAAAAATGGCTCAAAATTCTCATACAGAAAAGTTCAGAATAAATCGAAAAAAGTTTATGAGGCAAATATTACAATTTTTGATGCTTTAAAAAAATCAGACTATGATCCAAAAGGTAAGTATTTTTTAGAAAGATTTGTTTCTGCTCACTCAATTATGATTTCTTTCGAAGGAGTTCCTGCAATATATTTTAATTCATTATTTGGAACATCTAATGATGAGGCTAAGTATATCATCACTGGAAATAATAGAGATTTAAATAGATACAGGTGGAACCATAAAAATATCACCAAAAAACTTAAAAACTTAAAATCAAAACAGAGTATTTTTTATAAAAAAATTACTAACTTGTTAGAAATTAGAAGAAAACAAAAGGCCTTTCATCCCAATGGGATAAGGTCTAGTGTCAATATCGGTAAAAAAATATTTTGTTTTAAAAGACAAAGTGTTGATAAAAAACAAACTATCCTATGTATAACTAATTTATCCTCTAAAGTTCAAAGTACAAAAATAAATCAAAATTTTTTAACATGGAAAAATTTACTATCTTCTAACAATAATCATATTTCAAATAAAATAATCAAACTTGAACCATTCGAGACTGTTTGGTTATCTAATAGATAATTCTTAATCTAACAAAATTGATTGTAAATATTAATGTATTGTAATTCTATGCATTATTCTGTTGCCTTTAAATGGTGTTGCTTGATGAAGCATTGATCTATTGTCCCAAATAGCAAGCTGGTTTTTTTCCCATTCTAATGAATATTGAAATTTTTTCTTAACTTGATGATTTAATAATAATTTTTTTAGTTTTATTTGATTTTTAATTTCAGGCTTAAAATCTATTAAATGACCAGGGCTACAATAAATTGCGTAATTTTTATTTATTTTTTTTAAAATTTTATGAGTGGAAATTAATTCTTTAATTTTTCTACCCTTTTCCTTAACTCTTTCTTGTGTTGTTATTGATATTGGCCCCTCAGATGAATAAACACCCTTAGATAATCTTAATTTCTTTTTAATTTCAGCTGGTAATTGTTTATAAGCTAAATATTGAGAACAAAACTCTGTATTAGCTAAACCTTTTTTAGGAACAAGTTTTGAAAACAACATCGTAAATCTTGGTGGTTTTTTTGTGTAAATCGAGTCTGTGTGAAACTGTTCACCAAAACTAGGTCCTTTATCTGAAGATTTTCTTTGAACTACAGTAATTTGAGGATACTTTTTACTTAAACCTTTAAGTCTTGGATATTTTGCTAATTTCCCAAAATTTTTAGCAAACTTAATGTAAGAACTTGATGTTAAAATTTGTTTTCTAAAAAAAATAACACCATATTTATAAAGCGCTTGTTTTATTTTTTTCAAATCTTGATTTGAGATTTTCTTTAAATCACATTCAATTTCAGCTCCAATATCTTTTTTATTTGGAATAATTTTAATCATTTTTAATTATAAATTATCCAATACTGCTTGAGCACACTGAATAGTATTGCTTTCTCCATTTAAATCTTTTGTTCTATTCTTTTTATCAAATAAAGTTTTTTCAATTGATGTCATAATTGAATTAGCAGCTTCTTTTTCACCAAGATAATCCAACATCAAAGCACCAGACCAAATTTGTCCGATAGGATTAGCAATGCCTTTTCCTGCAATATCAGGAGCAGATCCATGAACTGGTTCAAATAATGATGGAAATTTTTTTTCAGGATTGATATTTCCAGATGGTGCAATACCAATGGTTCCGGTACAAGCTGGACCAAGATCTGACAGAATATCTCCAAATAGATTAGAAGCTACAACAACATCAAACCATTCAGGATTTAAAACAAATCTAGCAACTAAAATATCAATATGAAATTGATCAGTTTCAATATCTGAATAATCTTTTTTATTTTCATTAAATCTTTCATCCCAGTATGGCATTGTAATTGAAATACCATTTGATTTAGTTGCACTAGTAAGTTTTTTTCTTTTTCTAGATTTAGCTAATTCAAAAGCAAATTTTTGAACTCTATCAATTCCATGCTTAGACATAATGGTTTCCTGAAGTGCCATCTCTCTATCTGTGCCCTCAAACATTCTTCCACCAACTGACGAATATTCTCCCTCTGTATTTTCTCTAATAATAACCATGTCAATGTCACCAGGTTTTTTGTCTGCTAATGGTGATTTAACACCTGGAAACAATTTTACCGGTCTTAAGTTAATGTATTGATCAAATTCTCTTCTAAACTTTAATAATGAACCCCATAAAGTTATGTGATCAGGATATCTGTCAGGCATCCCAACCGCTCCAAAAAAAATAGCGTCATGTTTTTCAATTTTTTCTTTCCAGTTGTCAGGCATCATTTTTCCATGTTTTTCGAAGTAATCACAAGATGCAAAATCAAATTCATCAATTACTAATTTGAATTGATGTTGTTCTGAAATTTTTTTTAAAACTTTGTGTGCTTCTGGAACAACCTCTGTACCTATCCCATCTCCAGCAATTGATGCAATGTTGTATGTTTTCATGAGATAACTTATAACTTATCTAAATTAAATTTGAACAGTTTATAATGAAAATTTTAATTTATAATTCTGGTGGGGGATTGGGAGATTCTATTCAACTTTTTAATCTTATTTATAGTTTAAATCTAAAATTTAAAAATAGTCAAATATGGTATCTTGGAGCTCACGAAAATCATTTTCAAAATAGTCTTAAAGAATACAACATAAAAACTAAAACATATGATTTAAGTTTGAAATACTTTGGTTTTAGATGGAAGCATTGGTTTCAAGTTAAAAATAAACTTAAAAATGATTTAAATATAAATTTTGATTTAATAATAGATTTACAGTCAAAATTCAGAAATACAGTAATATTAAAAA
Source organism: Candidatus Pelagibacter sp. HTCC7211 (assembly GCF_000155895.1). Lineage (NCBI taxonomy): Bacteria > Pseudomonadati > Pseudomonadota > Alphaproteobacteria > Candidatus Pelagibacterales > Candidatus Pelagibacteraceae > Candidatus Pelagibacter > Candidatus Pelagibacter sp. HTCC7211. The sequence continues at coordinate 802,349 of NZ_DS995298.1, read as the reverse complement.
AAATTAAATCTAAAATATTTTATTCACCAACACTAAATTTTTCATTTTCAAGTGAAAAAAAAAATTATATTAGTGCTAAGAATAATATAGATAATATTTTATTAAACCTAGAAAAACTTTTAGAAATAAATATTCCACTAATTAATTACGATATTAACAAAATTGATAAAGTATTTTTTGATGAAGCAAAAAAACTGTTACCAGATAATGATTATATTGGTTTTTCAATTACACAAGGTAACAAATATAGAAAAAAAACTTGGCCAACAGAAAAATTTATAAATGTTGCGAACAATTTAAATAATCAAATACCAGTTTTTTTTATTGAAAAAAATAATAAACAATTAATAGAAGAAATTTCTTCAAGAGTAAAAAAAGCAATATTTCCTGAAACTAATACATCTTTATCATGCCCAGCATTAATTACTGCTCTTTCCACAAGATTAAAAAAAGCTATTACAATTGATAATGGAATAATGCATATGATGGGCTTAGCTAATATACCTATGATAACTTTATTTGGTCCTACTAATTCAGAAAAATTTGCTCCTAAAAAACGAAATGTTATTATTCTTGATAGTAAAAAACTTTATAACTCTAATGATATTTCAAAAATTACTGAAACTGATGTTTTAAGAGAGATATAATAAAAATTAATATATTTTACTGCTTATATTGAAACTCTAAATTACCTCTAGAATTTACTCTTTTTTGTACATGTTTATAATAACTAACATCATTCAAAAGTTTAATTAGGTCTATTCCCTTATCTTCATATCTTCTTTTTATTGTATTTCTTGAAACCATTACAAAATTTAAATTTTCAACAAAACTTTCTGACCATTGTTTTTCTATCTTATCTTTAATCATCTTTTTTAAAAACAGCCTGAAGTCTGAACAGCTGATCATTTTTATTTTATCATTAACTAAAGTCATTATTTCAATGTATTATACTGATATTCCCTTGCTTTAACAATATCTTCGGGAAGATCTAAATCAACATCATCTAATTTTATAATATCATCTTTGTTAATATCTCTTATTAAAATAGCATTATCTGTAAGACCCAATGGTAAGATTTTATCTTTTTTAGATTTTTCAGATGTCACTAAGCGTCCTCTTGCACAAAATCCACCCTCGCCATCAAGTTTATCACCTTTTTTTAAATCTTTTTTTGCATAACTTGCAACATCTGCATTATAATTTTTTGTATATCCTGTTGCCCTATTATCTAAAGCAATTGAATAAATAGATTGAGCAAGTTCTAAGCCTATATAATGGTAAGGCCTCCAAATAGCTGAATAATTTCCAGATGTATCTGTGACCATTCCATAGTCTTTAAAACAATTTTTTACATATTCATTTTGTGCTTTAATGACAATGTAAACACCCCATCTTAAATCATTTTCTATATCTTTTTTATCAAAATCAATACTTGATATAACTTCAACCTGTCCTTCAAAGTCTAATAATCCACCATCGGACTTTGGTATCATTTTTTTTGCTATATCATAAACTCCTATTGGTGGAAATGTTAAACCATTTTCAGGACATTTTAGATTAGCTGCATTACTTACTGCACACATTTCAATAGCTGACTTATCACCACATAAAAAACTATTAAACATTTTAGGATTCATACCAGACTCAATTTCAGCACGTTCTTTTGTTAATCCATAGTAATCCCAAACTGTATCGGGTGTAGAGTATTCAAATGTTGGATGATACTTTGTGCCTTTTCCAGCACATACTACAGAAAAACCATTTAATCTTGCCCATTCAATTTGCTCTAATATTAACGACGGTTGATCGCCATAAGCCATAGAGCAGATAACATTATTATCTTTTGCAAGATCGGATAGATATTTACCACAAGTAATATCTGCCTCAACATTAACCAAAATTAAGTTTTTCTTATTTTTGATTATTTTTACAGCATGAACAGTTCCAATAATCGGGTTTCCTGTTGCTTCAATAAAAATATCAATATTTCTATCTAAAATATCATCCAAGGAATTTGTAAAATTTATTTCATCGATTGAGGACGATTTAATGCCGCTATTTATACAATTTTTCTTTGCTATATCTATATTTAAATCAACTATGCTATCAATTTTGATTTTATCTAAATGATTGTATTGAGCTAGAAACATGCTCACAAATTTTCCACAACCTATAAAAGCAATTCTTATAGGTTCTTTTCTATTTTCTAATTTTGTATGTAAAAACATTTATCTTAAATAGCTTTTAATCCCTGGTTGAGAAATTTTTTATCAAGACCACAATCTCTATATCCACGTTTTACAACATTTAAATACCGTTCTGTTGGAAATTTAAAAGGAGATTTTTTAACCATTGTATAGGTCATTACTTTTTTTCCATAATAACTAAAATAATATTTCTTATATAAAGTTGGAAAATCTTCATAAAGATCTAGTTTTTTTTCATCGCTTTTTGAAATTTCAAACAAACCACCTGGTACAATAGAATTCTTCTTTGGCTCAATATCGGCAGCTCTATATTTACTTCTAAATGTTAATCTAAAATCTTTAAGATTTATTTTTTTTAAAAAAATACTATCTTTGCATCTACGTTTCATTTGAAAATGATGTAAATTACTTCCATAAGCAAAATAAAGCATTTAACGGTCCACTACTTCAATATTTTTTTCATTAACAAAATTTAAAATCTGTAAATTGCATTCATCAATTCTGGATTGATTTTCTGAACGTAAAACGATTGACACTCCTAATTTTCCAGCATGAAAAAAAGGGTAGCTTCCAATTTCAACATCTTTATTATTATCTTGAACTTCTGTTAAAGAGTTTGCTATTTCGCTTTCAACAGTTTTTAAACTAATTGTATGGCTTAAAATAGGTTCCCCACCAACTATCTTATTTATTAATCCGCCTAACATCGATTTCATAATTGATGGAACACCAGGAAGGCAAAATACATTTTCAACACTAAATCCAGGTGCACCACTTGTTGGGTTTAAGATTAATTCAGCGTTCTCAGGCATCCATATCATCTTTTGTCTACCTTCGTTAAATTCACCTGGTTTATAGTAAGCCTCTAAAATTTTGTAACCTTCTTTATGGATTTTATATTTTAAACCAAATGCTTTTGAAACAGATTCTGCTGTTATGTCATCATGAGTTGGTCCTATACCTCCAGTTGTAAAAACATAATCATTTTCTTTTCTTAAAACATTTAAAGTATCTACAATTGTTTTTTCAATATCTGGTATTACTCTAACTTCCTGAACTTTTACCCCAATTGAATTTAACCAAGTTGCTAAGGTTGAAGTATTAGTATCTTGAGTTCTCCCAGATAAAATTTCATTACCAATAATTAAGATTGCAGCATTAACTTTTGTGTTTTTAGTCATTTTAATTGTATAATTTAGAAATGGAATTTACCAAGTCTTTAGTAAAAGGCAAACTAATCAAAAGATATAAACGCTTCTTTACCGATATAAAATTGGGTAAAGAAATTGTCACAGCACATTGTCCTAATACGGGCTCAATGAAAGGCTTATTGGAAGAAGGAAATGATGTCTACTTACTTCCAAATAATGATCCAAAAAGAAAATTAAAATATGGACTTGAAATCATAAAAACGCGAAAAAATTTAGTTGGTGTTAACACTCATATGGCCAACAAAATAGCTCAACATGCTTTAGAAAATAATCTTATCAAAGAACTTAAAGACAATAATTTGGTAAAGCCTGAAGTTTTTTTTAATAAAGAAACTAGATTTGATTTTCTACTCGAGAAAAAAAAACAAAAAATGTTTGTTGAAGTTAAAAATGTGACCTTATTTAGAGATAAAAATACAGCTGAATTTCCAGATGCTATCACTTCACGTGGTTCTAAACACTTACTTACCCTTATTGATGCCATAAAAAAAGGTTATAAAACATATCTATTATTTTTAGTACAAATTCAAAATATGGAATATTTTAAAATAGCAAAGGATATTGATACTGAGTATTATAAAAATTTTTTAATTGCAAAAAAAGCTGGTGTAAACTTTTTAGCTTATAGGTGTGATATAAGTTCTAAAAAAATTTTTATTGATAAAAAACTAAAAATTATTGATGACTGATTATAAAGAAAAATTTGAAAAGATGAGAATTGCAGGAAGACTAGCTGCAAACACGTTAGATATGTTAACTGAAAATATTAAAGAAGGTGTTTCAACAGACTTTATAGATAAACTTGGATATGAATTTATTAGGGATAATGGCGGACATTCAGCACCACTATATTACAGAGGCTTTACAAAATCTCTATGTACATCTTTAAATCACGTAGTTTGTCATGGTATTCCATCTGATAGAATTTTAAGAGATGGAGACGCAATTAATGTGGATGTGACTGCAATAGTTGATAAGCATTATGGTGATACTAGTAGAATGTTTTCTGTAGGCAAGACTTCAGTCAAATTGAAAAATCTTATTGATACAACATATGAGTCTATGATGAGAGCTATAAAAATATTAAAACCTGGAATTAGATTAGGTGATATAGGATATGAAATTCAATCTTTTGTCGAAGAAAAAGATTTTTCTGTTGTAAGAGATTTTTGTGGTCATGGAATAAGCACAACCTTTCATGAACCACCAAATATTTTACACTATGGAAGTAAAAATTCAGGTATGGATTTAAAACCGGGTATGACATTTACGATCGAGCCAATGATTAATGCCGGTAAATATGATGTAAAAATGTTGAATGATGGTTGGACAGCTGTTACAAAAGATAAATCTTTATCTGCACAATTTGAACATACGTTAGGAATTACTGAAAATGGTTATGAAATCTTTACAGAATCTGCTAAAGGTTTTTCTAAGCCCCCGTACTTATAATTAATGATTAAAAGATACTCGCGTAAAGAATTAACTGACATTTGGTCAGAAGAAAATAAATATCAAATTTGGCTTGATGTTGAAATTGCTGCAGCTGAAGCAATGGAAAAACTAGGTCAAATACCAAAAGGTGTTGCCTCAGTTGTTAGAAAAAAAACAAAAATCAATGTTAATAGAATTCATAAAATAGAGTCTAAAGTCAAACATGATGTTATTGCTTTTTTAACATCAGTTACAGCGAAAGCAGGTATTAAAGCTAGATATTTACATCAAGGAATGACTTCATCTGATGTATTGGACACAAGCTTTAATATCCAAATGGTTCAATCAGGAAAAATTATTCTTAAAGATATTGATCAAATTTTAAAAGTTTTAAAGAAACAAGCTAAAAAACATAAATTTACTCCATGCATGGGAAGAAGTCATGGCATTCATGCAGAACCTTTAACCTTTGGATTAAAATTAGCATCATTTTATGAAGAATTTAAAAGAAACCGTAAAAGATTAGTTGATGCCATAGATGAAGTTTCAACTTGTGCAATTTCAGGTGCAGTTGGGACTTTTGCAAATATCAATCCAAATGTTGAAAAACATGTTGCAAAAAAATTAGGTTTAAAAGTAGAACCCATATCAACACAAGTGATCCCTAGAGATAGACATGCTTTTTATTTTTCAATTTTAGGAATTATTGCTGGATCAATAGAAAGAGTTGCAATTGAAATAAGACATTTACAAAGAACAGAAGTGTATGAGTTGCAAGAATATTTCTCAAAAAATCAAAAGGGCTCTTCAGCAATGCCTCATAAAAAAAATCCTATTTTAAGCGAAAACTTAACGGGGCTTGCACGAATGGTCAGAAGTGCTGTAATACCTGCTTTAGAAAATATTGCTTTATGGCATGAAAGAGATATTTCTCATTCAAGTGTTGAAAGAAATATTGGACCTGATGCAAATATTACAACTGACTTTGCTTTAGTAAGATTAACAAATATTTTAGACAACATGATTGTGTATCCAAAGAAAATGATAGAAAATTTGAATATCACCAAAGGTTTAATCTTTTCACAAGAAGTTATGCTTGAATTAACAAAATCAGGTTTAAGTAGAGAGCAATCCTATAAAATGGTTCAAAGTTATTCTAAAAAATGTTTTGCTGAAAATTTAGATTTATTTGATGTTATTTCATCTGACAAATTAATTATGAGTAAAATTACACCAAAAAAATTAAAATCTATATTTAGTTACGCTAAGCACTTTAAAAATGTAAATTTGATCTTTAGAAGAATTTTTAAATAATGAAAAAAGGTAAAAAATTATACGAAGGTAAAGCTAAGATCATTTATGCTACAAATGATAAAGGTTTAGTAATTCAATATTTTAAAGACGATGCAACAGCTTTTAATAATCAAAAAAAATCTGTAATTGAAGGAAAAGGTGTTTTAAACAATAGAATATCAGAACATATTCTCTCAAATTTATCACAAATAGGAATTAAAAATCATTTGGTAAAAAGACTTAATATGCGTGAACAAGTTATTAAGTTAGTTGAAATCATCCCTATTGAATTCATTGTAAGAAATGTAGCATCTGGTTCTATAACTAAAAGGCTGGGAATAGAAGATGGTACTGTTCTAAAAGAACCATTAATTGAGTATTGCTTAAAGGATGACAAGCTAGGTGATCCGTTAATCGCTGAAGAACATATTTTAGCTTTTGAATGGGCTACTAAAAAAGAGATCGAAAAAGTAAAAAAAATGATCTTGAGAATTAATGATTTTATGATTGGAATGTTTAGAGGTGTTGGAATAAAACTTATTGATTTTAAACTAGAATTTGGAAGGCTAAAAGTTAATGGTAAAGATGAAGTTATACTAGCAGATGAAATAAGCCCTGACACTTGTAGACTTTGGGATAGCATAACAGATAAAAAATTAGATAAAGATAGATTTAGAAAAAATTTAGGTGATCTTATCCCAGCATATACAGAGGTTGCAAAAAGGCTTGGAATACTTCATGAGCAATCAAATGTATCAGCAGTAAATGTTACAAAACTATCATCTGTAAAAAGAAAACGAAAATGAAAATTTCAGTAATTATAACTCTTAAAAAAGATGTACTTGATCCTCAAGGTAAAGTTATTCATCAAACTTTAGACGGAATGGGTTTCAATGATGTCAATGAAGTAAGACAAGGAAAATATTTTGAAATTGATACTAAAGAAAGTGATCCAAACAAAGCTAAAGAAAAAGTTGAAGAAATGTGTAAAAAACTTTTAGCCAATTTAGTTATTGAAAATTATAAAATTATTGATGCACAATAACTAAATGAAATCATCCGTTATTACATTTCCTGGTTCTAATTGTGATAGAGATATGGATGTTGCTCTAAAAAAATTTGGTTTTAAAAATAAAATGGTTTGGCATGATGATGCTGAACTTCCCAAAAGTGATTTGGTCGTATTGCCTGGGGGATTTTCTTACGGTGATTATTTAAGATGCGGAAGCATGGCATCAAAGTCAAAAATAATGAAGTCAGTTATGAACTTTGCAAACTCAGGTGGAATGGTGATGGGAATTTGTAATGGATTTCAAATTTTAGTTGAAACTGGATTGGTACCTGGAGTTTTATTAAGAAACAAATATTTAGAATTTATTTGTAAAAATGTATTTGTAAAAATTAAAAATAAGAAAAATACCTATTTTCAAAACATTGATAATGATGTTTTAGAATTTCATATTGCTCATAATGAGGGAAATTATTTCTGTACGAAAGATCAGTTAACAGAAATTGAAGATAATGAACAAGTTGCAATTAATTACTGTGATAAAGATGGAAAAACAGAAGAACAATTTAATCCTAATGGGTCAATAAAAAATATTGCAGGTATTTTTAATAAAGAAAAAAATGTTTTAGGAATGATGCCTCATCCCGAGAGGATGATTGACCCTTCACTATCAGGTGAAGACGGTTCACTTTTTTTTAATAATTTGATTAATAACCTTAAATGACAGTAAACGAACAAGTAGCGATCGATCATGGTCTTAAAAAAGATGAATATGCTAAAATTTGTGAGTTACTGAAACGAACTCCAAATATTACAGAACTTGGCATTTTCTCAGCTATGTGGAATGAACATTGCTCTTATAAATCATCAAGACTTCACTTAAAAAAACTTCCTACTAAAGGAAAACAAGTCATTCAAGGACCCGGAGAAAATGCAGGAGTAATTGATATTGGTGACGATGATGCAATCGTTTTTAAAATCGAAAGCCACAACCACCCATCATTTATTGAACCTTATCAAGGAGCTGCAACCGGTGTTGGTGGAATAATGAGAGATGTATTTACAATGGGAGCAAGACCTATTGCTAATTTAAACTCTATTCATTTTGGATCTCCTCAACATAAAAAAACTAAAAACTTATTAAGAGGTGTGGTTCACGGTATTGGTGGATATGGTAATTGTATGGGTGTTCCAACAATTGCAGGTCAGACAAATTTTGATAGCTCATATAACGGTAATATCTTAGTTAATGCGATGACTTTAGGGTTGGTTAAAAAAGATAAGATTTTCTATTCAAAAGCTGCAGGATTAAACAAACCTGTAATTTATGTTGGATCTAAAACGGGTCGTGATGGAATTCATGGTGCTAGTATGGCTTCAGCTAGTTTTGATGAAAAAATTGAGGAAAAAAAACCAACAGTTCAAGTTGGAGATCCTTTTACTGAAAAACTATTACTCGAAGCTTGCTTGGAGTTAATGGCAGGTGACTCTATAATTGCCATTCAAGACATGGGTGCAGCTGGACTTACTTCATCTAGTATTGAAATGGCATCTAAAGGAAATCTTGGAATTGAAATTAATCTTAATAAAGTTCCTTGTAGAGAAGCAAAGATGACACCATACGAAATTATGCTTTCAGAAAGTCAAGAGAGAATGTTGATTGTTTTAGAAAGTGGCAAAGAAGAACAAGCCAAAAAAATATTTGATAAATGGAACTTAGATTTTGCTGTAATTGGTAAAACTACTAAATCAAAAAAAATTGAACTTTATTTTGACGATGATCAAGTGGCTGATATTCCAGTTAATACTTTAGTTGAAAATTCACCTATGTATGACCGTAAATGGAAAAAAGCAAAACTACCTAAAAAAAATAAAATTAAAAAAGAAGATCTTAAAAATTTAAAGATAATTGATGTCTTAAAAAAAGTTTTAGCAAATCCAAATGTTTGTAGCAAAGAATGGATTTGGCAACAGTATGATCATACAGTTATGGGAGATACTATTCAAAAACCAGGTGGGGACTCGGGAGTTGTTAGAGTTCATGGAACAGATAAAGCTGTTGCAGCATCAGTTGATAGCTCTGCTGTATATTGTTGGGCACATCCTTTGACAGGTGGAAAACAAGTTGTTTGTGAAAGTTTTAGAAACTTGATTTCTGTTGGTGCTAAACCAATAGCCATTACAAACTGTTTAAACTTTGGTAGCCCTGAAAATGAAGAAAACATGGGTGAGTTTGTTGAGTGTGTTCAAGGTATAGGTGAAGCAGCTGAATACTTAAAATTCCCAGTCGTTTCAGGAAATGTATCTTTTTATAATCAAACAAAAGATGAAGGTATCAAGCCTACTCCATCGATTGGTGGTGTTGGTTTGATTAAAGATTATAAAAAAATGATCACAATGGACCTTAAAGAGGTTGATAATATAGTGTTAGTTATTGGCAAAACTGAAGGTCATATTGATCAAAGCTTATTTGCAAGAAATATACTAGATGAAAAAAATGGACCCCCACCCGAGATAAATCTATTTAATGAAAAAAATAATGGAGAAACTTTATTAAAATTAATAAATAGCGACTTAGTTCAAAGTGCTCATGATGTATCAGTTGGTGGAATAATCACTGCAGTTAGCAAGATGTGTATTAAAGGAAATAAGGGTATTGATCTTAAAAAACCAAAATATTTAATTAATGAAATTGAATACTTTTTTGCTGAAGATCAAGGTCGGTATATAATTGAGATTACCAAAAAAGATCTAAAAAAAGTAACTGATATACTTAATAAAAATGCTGTCCATTTCGATGAATTAGGAACGGTAAATGAAAACGAGCTATTTATTAATGAAAAGACAAAAGTTACAATTGACGAATTAAAAACTTCTAATACAAGTTGGTTAACTAAATATATGAGTAAATAATGGCAATGGATTTAAAAGAAATTGAGAGCTTAATTAAAGAGGCACTATCTGACGCCACAGTTGAAATTCAAGATTTAGCTGGAGATGGTAATCATTACTCAGCAACTGTGACTTCATCTCAATTTTCAGGTAAAAGTAAAATTGAACAACACAAAATGGTATATAACTCACTTAAGGGTAAAATGGGTAACGAACTTCATGCCCTAGCAATTAAAACAAAGGAGCAGTAATGGACGAAAATACAAAAAACACAATTCAAAATCATATCGATACAAATGAAATATGTCTGTTCATGAAAGGAACGCCTGACGCTCCTCAGTGTGGATTTTCAATGGCAGTAACAAATATGTTAAAACTTCTTGAGGTAAATTTTCATAGCGTAAATGTTTTAGAAGACCAAAATATTAGAGAAGGTATTAAAGCTTTTAGTGACTGGCCAACTATTCCTCAGCTTTATATTCAAAAAGAATTTGTTGGTGGTTGTGATATTGTAAAAGAGATGTACGAGAGTGGAGAATTATCAAAACTACTTGAGGCTAAAGGAATAAGTTTTAAAGCTAAAAACTAATTAAAACGATCTTGATAAAGATACATTAGCTGTCTGATCAGAGTTTTCACTTAAAGATCGGTTTGCGTAAAAGTTTATATCAAATCCATTTACATTTTTTGTAATATCAAATCCAGCATTTAAATCTTCAGATCCATCAATGCTCATTGCATATTCTGTCTCTCGTTTAGATTTAAAGTTAACAGATACATTCAAAATATCAGTTTGCTCACTCTCATTACCTTGAATTCTTTTATAGCTTGAAATGATTTCTAGATTATCTTTTGTAATATATTCAAAGCCAATCACAGAGGTAATCAAATGATTAGAATTTGCGCCTTGAGTGTATGTATAAATAGTTGAAGTATCTGATACATAATTCATCTTAGCTTCTGATGAATTACTAAAATCCATTCCATATTCAATGGATCCAAATGGCTTTAATTTATTGTCATTAAATTTTACAATATCACTTAACTCTAGTCCGACGGAAGCTAATCCACTTTCAATAGTTTGCTTACCATAAGACAAAGCATCTGTTCCAGTCTCTTTGTACGCATCTAGTTCAGTGTATCCTAAATCAATACGTCCAATAGGCGTTAAATTAAAATCTCCTTTATCTAAAGTTTTACCATAATTAATTGACCCAAATATTTGTGTTCCACTTCTAGATCCAGTTAGTGTATTAGCACCACTTATCCTTTTTAAATCACTTTCTATTAAACCAACCCCAAACATTCCTTCAATAAAGTTATCGTCATCTAAAGGTCTTGTTCGATAAATTGATATATTTATATTTTCACTATCCGTTGAACTTCCACTGGATCCAATATCCGTATCACTTTTGCCATACTGAATAGCAAATCCTAATAAATCACTATCATTTAATTTTGTATCAAATCCAAATGCAAGAGCTTGAGCATCTGTCTCACTTGAAGATGAGCCTGTTCTATCTCCTATTTTAGAAGAACTTAATGACCCTTCAGACCATGAAGACCAGTTATCTGGTATTATTGATTTATCATTTTTAGCTAAAAGCTCATTTGTGAGTGATGTTAGAATAGCATTACCAAAATCTAATTTAATATTTTGTTTTGATAAATTTTGATTATCTTTATTTTGTCTTAAATAACTCAATCTACTTGAAACTGTAATAGTTGATTGAGTAATTGAATTTTTTGCTAAATGAGATTGTACATCAATTGAACCTACTACATCTTTAACAGTAGTTGGATCAACCATACTTTCAGTTGTAAAACTTAATGCTGTTGTTGAGCTTATCCCAGTGTATGATCCACTACTAACATCATCAAACGCTGTTGCATCAATTAATACATAATACTCAGTTTCTGCTTCGAAATTAGAGGTTGGATTTATAGTTATTTGAGTAGTTCCTGTGCCAGTTACATTTGAACTTGTAACATCAATTGTCTCAAAAGTACTATCATCTGAGGTTTTCTTGATAGTTATGTTTCCAGTTTTAACATCAACTATTTCACTAAAGTTAAAAACTATATTTGCATCCCTTGCAACGTCTGTTGCATTATCGGCTGGGGTTGATGAGCTTAAAGTTGGCAAAACGTTAGCTGTTGTAAAACTTAAAGCAGTTGTTGAACTGATACCTGCGTAAGAATTACTTGAAATATCATCAAAAGCTGTTGCATCAATTAAGACATAATATTCAATATTAGGATCAAAATTTGAAGATGGATTTACTGTGATTTGACTTGAACCTGAGCCACTAACTTTACTTCCAGTAACACTAAAACTTTCTACAGTTGAATCATCTGATGTTTTTTTAATTGTAATGTATCCAGTTTCAGCATCAACACTCTCACTAAAGTTTAGAACAATATTTGCATCTATAGCAACTGCTGTTGCATTATCAGCTGGCGATGATGAACTAAGAGTTGGTGCTGTGGTGTCATATGTAATTTCTAAAGATCCGTTACCAGTAGCTGTTGTGTAACCTTGTGTGTGCGTAGTAGATGAACAATAAGTTGGATCACAGTAAGATGATCCTCCACCACCACCACCGCCAGCGTCACTTCCATTTTTGTGACCTCCACCGCCGCCGCCGTAATAGCCACCGCCACCACCACCGCCGTGTCTACCAGAGTTACCGCCTTGACCACCGATGCCTAGTGTTCCATCTGAACCTGACACAGAGCCTCCAGCTCCACCAGCCGATGAAGTACCACCTCCACCACCAGCTCCGCCTCCTGTAGCATTAGGGCCTCTAGTTAAATCTGAACTTGATTGATTGGTTCCACCACTTCCACCTTTTGATCCAGCTCCACCAGTAGTACCTCCACCGTGACCGCCATCTCCGCCGGGTTGTGACTCCCTTCTTTGATTTGCACCACCTCCGCCACCACCGGCAACATAAATTCTATTAGATAATGCGGTACCACCAAATCTTATATCTGTAGCTCCGCCTCCTGCGCCAGCAGAAGTTTGACCTCCCTGAGTTCCACCATTGAAACCTCCTTGGCCGTTTCCAGCTTCATATGGATTATAGCTTGGTTTGTAATTTGCTCCAGGATTTGATGTGGTGTTACCACCTGAACCTCCGACATATATGTTTAGTGTAGTGCCAGGTGTTACACTGATATTAGTTTGAACTCTTCCACCTAATCCTCCACGACCATTTCGGTCACTTGCTCCATGGCCTCCCATAGCACCATAACCATCTACAGTAATTAATGTAACTCCACTTGGTACTGTCCATGTTTGTGCAGAGCCAGTATAACTGAAAGTTACAGTGACAGCGTTAGCAATACTTGCATTTAAAAATAATGTAAATGTTAATAGTAAAAAGTATTTTGGAAAATTTAAATTTTTCATTTTTAATATGATGTTAACAATATTAAAAAATTTAAATTTTTTAATAATCACTTATCATTTATTTAATTAATACAAAAAAAAAAATAATTAAATTTACTACCAAAAACTAATACTAAAAAATTTTATTAAATTGTTATTGGTATACTTAGTTTTTAAACCGTGAAGAAAACAATACCTTATGTGATAATTTAGCACTTTAACATAACAAGAATATTATCAAAATTTAGTATCAAAAATTAATATTAAATAAATGATATTAAATGGGCCTAAAAGACATTAAGCTCTGATCTCAATGCATATCTAAAGTGACATATTATCACTGTAAAACTACCAACAAATAGTAATAAATTATAGTAATTAAATTTTTATGAATTCAAAATTTTTACAAATTTCAAAAGATTTAATTAACAATTCACGCGACAAAGGTGAGATATCTTATATTTTTAAAACTAAAGTTCATGCAATAATAGTTTTTCAAATTTTTGGAAATAAAAAGATTACCTTTGAAGATTTATGTAAAAATTTAGTCACTGTTGCCAGTAGAACTACTATTCAATCTATTTTGATAGATGGTGTAAATAAAGATTATTTATCAAAAGAAGTAGATCAAAAGGATAAAAGAAAAAAATATTATAATTGTAATAATCTTAAAGAAGTTATAACTAAATGGTTTCAAAGAAATAAGCTTATATTTACTTCACAGTAGTATGCATAAGCTACTTAAACAGATTTATTTCATAATCTTTTTTTATTCATTATTGTTCTTAAATACTATTGGGTATTCAATTGAAGTTTCTTCATTTCAACCTGAAAAAAGATTAGAATTTAATGAATTATTTCCCCAAAAAATTTGTGACGATATTTATAGTAACAGTAATTTTGGTTTAGCAAAAAAACCAGAAAGAGAGATTATGTTAATGAATTATATTAATCTCAAAAAATTAAAACTAAATGAAACAGATGCAGAATTTACCATTTATCTCGATCAAAGAACTTATTCTTATAAAGAGCCAAAATTAGATTTAATAATTTTTAGAAGTTTATCAGACGATTTTTCTGATCAAATACAATCAATTACAGAAAGAATCACAAAAGCAGGCACAAAAAAAATAGTAGTATGTGAATATGATTTGGCTAGTTCATTAAAAAATGGAAAGTTTTTTGATTTTAAAATGTCATTTGATAATTCTTTAAAGGTACTTACAAATGAAAATCCACAACTCCAACCGAAAATCTTAATTTATTATGATGGAACTATAGAATATGTTCATTTTGATGAAGAAATATATTATGCAGTTCCAGAATTTGATTACAGAATTTACCCTTTTGACAGCCATCAATTCAGATTTTCTATATCATCAAAAATCTATGAAAATTTATATTTTGAAAATTCAAATAAATTTAAGTTGCTGTTAGATGAAACAAAGAAAAATAATTACTTAAATATATCCTCACCTGGATGGACAATTAATCGTTATATTTCTTACTCAGCAGTAGACTCTTTAACCGATGCTTACTCTGAGTATTCAAAACATTCAATAAAATCTGATTTAATAATGGAGAGAAACTGGTTACCATATTTATTAAAATTTATTATACCAATTATCGTAATATCATTACTTTCTTATGCCTGTTTATATATTTCTTTATCTCACGGTAGAGCGACTTTATTAGGAACTTTGTTAGTATCATTTGTAGCTTTTAACTTTGTATTAATTGGAAGGATACCTGAATTACCTTACGTAACACTGTTAGATTGGACAATTTTGATGGGATATTTAATCTCTGTTTTGTCCATAGTTGCACTATGTGTTGAGTCTTTTTATTTAACTTATTATTTTAAAGGATCAGTAAAAAAAAAATTGAGTAAGGTTACAGTTTTTTTTAAAATAGCATTTCCAATTTTTTATATATCGTTATTATTACTTGGATTTCAAAAATTTATTTTTTAAAAATTTAAATTTAATTAAATTTCAACTTAAGATTTAATAGAGTGAAAATCAGAGGTAATTATATTATCTAGAATAATATTCTATAACTAGATTTGGTTCCATTACGATTGGATATGGAACTTCTTCGAATTTAGGTGTTCTTACAAATTTAAATTTTTTATTTTTCTCATCCATTTGAATATATTCTGGAGCTTCTCTTTCTTTGTTAGCTAAAGCAATATCAATGATTGCAAGTTGCTTAGACTTATCTCTAATTTCAATTGAATCTTCTTCTTTAACTAAATAACTTCCAATGTTAACTTTTTTACCGTTAACTCTTACATGGTTATGATTGATTAATTGTCTTGCAGAAAAAATTGTAGTTGCAAACTTTGCTCGATAAATAACCGCATCTAATCTTCTCTCTAATAAGCCAATTAAGTTTTCACCTGTATCACCTTTAAGCATAACTGCTTTTTTATAAATATTTCTAAATTGTCTCTCGTTGATATTTCCGTAGTAAGCTTTTAATTTTTGCTTAGCTTGTAACTGAATTCCATAGTCTGATGGTTTACCTTGTCTTGACTGACCGTGTTGTCCTGGTCCGTAAGCTCTAGTATTAAATGGACTTTTAGGTCTGCCCCATAGGTTAACTTTTAATCTTCTATCTACTTTATGTTTAGAGTTTAATCTTTTAGTCATTTGATAGAGGGGTTTATAAGCTTACAGGATATTTTGTCAATCAACGTTTTTTACCCAAACTAGCGAATACACTAGCTAATATTCTTGTCTCTTTAGCTGATAATTCCATTTTATAGAAAATATTTCTTAGATTTTCCAACATTATAGGTTTCTTTTCTTTGGGTTTAAAAAAGTTAATTTCATCCAAGTTTTTAATACATAAATTAGTCATAGCGTGTATTTCTTTTTTTGATGCAGTTTTAACTTTTTTGGATTTTTTAAAATTAGATGTCTTTGATTTAATTATACTTGAAACATATTGAGCAATAATGATTAGACTATGAGATAGATTTAAAGATTTAAAATCAGGGTTGGTGGGTATTTGTAGTGTATAATTTGCATAACTAACCTCATTATTAGATAAGCCTGATGCCTCTGATCCAAAAAGAAACGCTATTTTTTTTGTAAAATCAATTTTTTTTAAGTCTTCTAATTGAATATGTTTAATATTTTTGTTTCTAAATCTTGCTGATGTTGCAATCACATAATCAATGTTTTTTAATGCTGGTTCTAGATTGTCAAAAACTTTACTTTTACTAATTATATTTTTTGCACCAACAGAAGTTGCTAAAATTTTATCATTTGGAAAAATAGGTTTTGGATCTATTACAATTAATTTTTGAAAATTAAAATTCTTCATCCCTCTCGCACAAGCTCCAATATTTTCTGATAGCTGGGGTTTATGTAAGATAAAAGTAATATTGGTTGATGACATAATATTAATGTATCAATTCTTATAAGCTTGCAGGAGCTTTATCCTTAAATAGCTTGTAATCTAAACTATCAACCAATGCCTTAAAAGAAGCATCAATTATGTTAGGTGATACCCCAATTGTAAACCAATTTACTCCTTTTGAATCTGTACTTTCAATTGAAACTCTAGTTACCGCTTCAGTACCAGTGTTTAAAATTCTAACTTTATAATCAACTAATTTTAAATCTTTTAAATATTCAGAATATTTTGCAAGTTTATTCACATTTTTTCTAATTGCATTGTCTAAAGCATTTACAGGTCCGTTACCTTGACCTTCACACAATATTTTTTCACCATCAACAACTAGGTTGGCTTTTGCATGAGAAATAATTTCACCTGCATTATCCTTTTTAACTGAAACATCGTATTCATTAATCAAGATATATCTTGGTATTTCACCCATTAATCTTCTAGCTAACAATTCAAATGAAGCATCAGCTCCATCATAACTATAGCCAATAAACTCTCTATCTTTTACTTCACTTAAAAGTTTTTTAATTTTTGGATCATTTTTTTCAACCTCAATGCCAATTGATTTTAATCTAGACATTATATTTGATTGACCAGCCTGATCAGATACAACAATATTTCTTGAATTTCCAACTTCTTCTGGATCAATGTGTTCATAAGTTTTAGGGTTTTTTTGAACTGCTGAGACATGCATACCACCTTTATGCGAAAATGCTGATGCACCAACGTATGGTAAATGTTTATTAGGTTTTCTATTTAATAATTCATCTAATAAACGAGAACATTGAGTTAAATTTTGTAAATTTTCATGTTTGATATTGATTTCAAATTTTTCACTAAAATCTTTCTTTAAGAATAAAGTTGGAATTAAAGACATTAAATTTGCATTTCCACATCTCTCCCCTAATCCATTTATTGTACCTTGAATTTGTCTCACTCCTGCTTGAACTGCAGCTAAACTATTTGCAACTGCATTTTCTGTATCATTATGTGCATGAATTCCTAAATTTTCACCTGGAATATGTTTTGCGATCTCTGAAACTATCTTTGATACTTCATGTGGAAGAGTTCCTCCATTGGTATCACATAATACAATCCATCTAGCACCTTGATCATAAGCTGCCTTTAAACAAGAAAGTGTGTATTCTGGATTAGCTTTATAACCATCAAAACAATGCTCTGCATCAAACATAAACTCTTTACCTGAGCTAACTATATGCTTAGCACTCTCACTTATATTTTCTAAATTTTGTTCATTAGTAATACCTAGTGCTACATCAACTTGAAAATCCCAAGATTTGCCAAATAAACATACTGAAGAACTTTTTGAATTGATTAGAGATGCCAACATAGGATCATTTTCTGCACTATGTTCAGACTTTTTAGTCATACCAAAAGCAGTAAGTTTGGCATTTTTAAAACCCTGGTCTTTATTGAAAAATTCAGTATCTGTCGGATTGGCTCCTGGCCACCCGCCTTCAATATAATCAACCCCTAGAGCATCTAAAGAAGTAGATATTTTTTCCTTATCATCAATTGAAAAATCAACTCCTTGAGTTTGTGCCCCATCTCTTAACGTTGTATCAAATATATATAGTCTTTCTTTACTCATTTAAATTTCCAAATTGTTTTACCATCTTTATCCTCTATTAAAACTCCTTTATCTAAAAGATAATCCCTAATATTATCAGCTTCCTTATAATCTTTATTAGCTCTTGCAGTATTTCTAAGCTGTATTTTGTTTTCTATTTCTTCTTCGGAAATATCTATTTTATCTTTTTTATGATTTAACCACACTTCTTTTGTCTCTTGAAGTAAACCTATAAAATTACATGCAGAGTTAAAAATTTGTTTATCTTTTTCATCTCCTTTATTGGCTTTATCATAAAGCTTATGTAAATTTGCAATATAACCAGGTGTATTTATATCATCATACAAAGGTTGGATAATTTCTTCGTCCAAATCGTTATCAGATGGCAAATAAACATTGTACCATTTATCAATTGTATTTTGACAATCTTCTAAAAGTTTATCATTCCAATCCAGAGGTTGTTTATAATGAGCACTTATTAACGCTAGTCTTAAAACTTGACCACTAACTTTATTTCTAAAATCTTTTATCTTTAAAATATTTCCCTGAGATTTTGCCATTTTTTCATTAGACATTGTAATAAAAGCATTATGTAACCAATAATTTGCAAAAACATCGGTATCATTTGCACATCTTGATTGTGCAATTTCATTTTCGTGATGAGGAAAAATTAAATCTATACCTCCCCCATGAATATCAAATTCATTACCTAAAAATTTCTTAGACATTGCTGAACATTCTAAATGCCAACCTGGTCTTCCCTTACCCCATGGTGAGTCCCATGCTGGTTCATTGTCTAAAGATGGTTTCCATAATACAAAATCTTCTGAATTTTTTTTGTTATCACTAACTTCAATTCTAGATCCTGCTATTAAATCCTCTAATTTTTTATTTGATAATTTTCCATAATCATCAAATTTTTTTACTTCAAAATAAACATGTTGATTATTTTCATAAGCAAAACCTTTTTTAATTAATTCAGAAATCATCTCAATCATTAAATCAATATGTTCAGTTGCTTTTGGTTGTTGTGAAGGATTTTCACAATTTAAATAATTACAATCTTCATTAAAACTTTTTATAACAGTTTGAGTTAAATCAGAGATCGATATGTTTTTTTCTTTTGATGATTTAATTATTTTATCATCAACATCAGTAATATTTCTAACATAAGTTACATTTGAAAATTTTTTTTTAAGAACTTTAAAAAGAATATCAAAAATTACAATTGGTCTTGCATTTCCTATATGAGGATCATCATAAACTGTTGGGCCACAGACATACATACCAATATTTTTTTCATCTAAAGGGACAAACTTTTCTTTTTTGTTACTTAGATTATTAGTTAAAAAAATATCATTTCCCATGATTTTAGAAATATACTTAAAAAATAGATTTGTGAATCTATTTGATTAATTCGGAATGATGCATACCGGAATTGGCTCCATTTTATGCATATTTTGTTTTCTTATAGTTTCGTATTTAGATCGATTCGGTGAATTTGGATTAGACATAGCCTCCTCCAATTCTGCATATTTTAGTCCTAGTTGTCCTTCATCTGTTCTTCCGTCATCCCACAACCCATCCGTTGGAGCAGCTTCAATTATTTCTTTTAAAATTCCAAGTTCTTTTCCTAGTTCCCAAATTTGAGTTTTATTACAATCAGCTATTGGTGAAATATCAACTCCACCATCTCCATATTTTGTATAAAAGCCAACACCAAAGTCTTCTACTTTATTCCCTGTGCCTACAACAATTCCTTTATTGGCTGCAGCCACCTGATAAAGTGTTGTCATTCTTAATCTTGCCCTCGAATTTGCCATTCCATGCTCGTTATCAAACTTAGATAAACTGTTACTAAAAGCTAAAAATAATTCATCAAGATTAACAGTGTGTCCTTCAACGTTTTTAAAATTTTTTATTAACCACTCTTGATGTTTTAAACTTAAATCATGCTGATGTGATTTTTGCTTAATTGGCATGGACAAAACAATTGTTTTTAAACCTGTCATAGCGCTTAAGGTGCTTGATACAGAAGAGTCTATTCCTCCAGAAATTCCTATAACTAAAGACTCTGCTTTAGACGGCATATTATCTGCATAATCTTTAATCCAATTAGAAATAAATTTAACTTTTTCAGAAACAATCATATTATCTAAATATTAATTATTTTTTTTTTTGCAATGATTTAAGATGCCGCTCTATCTGCATTTTTTGAATATGAGCTATTCTTTTTAATCTCATCTGATATTAAAAAAGCTAATTCTAAAGCTTGATTTGCATTCAATCTTGGGTCGCAATGAGTATGATATCTTGAAGATAGATCATTCTCAGATATTTTTTGAGCACCACCTATACATTCCGTTACATTTTGACCAGTAAGCTCAATATGAAGGCCTCCAGCATAACTTCCTTCGCTTTGATGACAAGCAAAAACGTCTTTAACTTCTTTTAAAACTCTGTTGAAAGGTCTTGTTTTGAATCCTGTCACTGCTTGAATAGTATTACCATGACAAGGATCACATGACCAAATTACATTTAGACCTTCTTTTTTGATTGCTCTAATTAGTTTGGGCAAATGTTTTGAGACATTATCTGCTCCAAATCTTGATATTAATGTAATTTTACCTTTTTCATTTTTTGGGTTAATCCTATTACATAGATTGATCAAATCATCTGCTTTTAAAGTAGGGCCACATTTAATACCTATTGGATTTTCTATTCCTCTGCAAAATTCAACATGTCCACCATCTAATTGTCTAGTTCTATCTCCAATCCAAACAAAGTGAGCTGAGGTATCATGATTCTCACCCGTAGTAGAATCTGTTCTTGTCATAGACTCCTCAAATGGTAACAACAAAGCTTCATGTGATGTCCAAAAATTTACAGTGTACAATCTGTTATTAAAATCTGATGTAATTCCACATGCTCTCATAAAAGCTATAGCATCAGCAATTTTATCTTCGAGGTCTTTAAATTTTTTAGCTTGTGGACTTTTTTTTATGTAATCAAGATTCCACAAATGTACTTTATTTAAATCTGCAAAACCTCCTTTTGAAAAAGCTCTTATAAGATTAAGCGTTGCAGCTGACTGAGAATAAGCCTTAAATAATCTTTTTGGATCAGGAATTCTTGCTTTTTTATTAAATTCCATGCCATTAATATTATCACCTAGATAACTTGGTAGCTCGACACCATTTTTTGTTTCAACTGGTGAACTTCTCGGTTTTGAAAATTGACCAGCTATTCTTCCAAGTTTTACAACTGGTAAAGATGCTGAATATGTTAAAACTAATGACATCTGTAACAGTAGTTTAAATGTGTCTCTTATGTTATCTGGATTGAATTCAGCAAAACTCTCAGCACAATCTCCACCTTGAAGAAGAAAGGCTTTACCATCCACAACATCAGCAAGTTGTTCTTTTAAATGTCTTGTCTCTCCTGCAAAAACTAAAGGTGGAAACGTACCAATCTTATCTAAAACAGTATCCAGTTCATTTTTGTCTGGATAATCTGGAATATGTTTGACCGGATATTTTCTCCAACTATTTTTTTTCCAATTTTTCATATGCAACTGGGAATTGTTTACCAGAGATTATTTATAATTCAACTATTTTGAATTTTTTTTACAAAAACTTCACTTAATTTGCTTAAAGCAAGCATACCAGGATCATCAAGTTCTCTGGTTTTGTCCTCAAACATTCTTGCTCTACCAATTAATATTTTTTTACCCTTAAAAGCGTCCAAAGCTTCTTTGGTGCTTGATTTAAATAATTCTGGATAATTCACATTATTCTTATTTGCTCTCAGATTATTTAAAATAAAACTTAAACTATCCAAAATAGTTTTGTCACCTAATTTAGTTTTTCCTCTTTCTTGAATAGTTTCCATAGCAATATTAATCATATTTATTATGTCCTCATTGTCACACGTATTTTTACCTTTTAAATTCTTTGAAATATTCATAAATGCAAAAGCTATAAGGGTTCCAAAACTTGATCCTGATTTTTTTACAAATGCTTGTGAGCAAAGCATAAAATTAATACTTAGATCATCTTTAAATTTATCTATATTGTTGTTAATTTCTTCTAAACCATTTAAAATTGTAATTCCAAGATCGCCATCTCCTATCTTTCCATCTGCAGCATTAAATTCATCATATAAATTTTTAGCTTGAGATAATAAATTTTTAAAGACATCGATCATTACTAGCTTATTAAACATTTTAATTAATCCAAAATGGACATTCGCTATGAACTAATAATGCTTTTTTTAAATCATCATCTAGCTTTAATACAGAGATAGACATACCTGCCATCTCTAATGATGTTGCGTATCTTCCAACATATGATTTAACAATTTCAATATCTTTTTTTGAAAAAATTTCATTTACTCTTTTTGATACAATATAAAGTTCTTCTAATGGAGTTGCACCTAAACTATTAATCATAATTGAAACTTTATCACTATTTGATAGTTCAAAATCTTCAAAAATTATTTTACATAAATCATCAACTAATAAATCTGCTTTTCTTAATTTTTCTCTTTTAATGCCAGGCTCACCATGAATTCCCATTCCTATTTCAATTTCATCATTTTCAAGTTCAAAGGTAGGTTTGCCAACTTCCGGTAAAATACATGAAGAAACAGCAACACCAATTGTCCTTAAATTATTATTTGCTTTTAAGGTTAAATCATAAACTTCTTCAAGCGATGCCCCATTTTCTGAAGATGCTCCTGCAATTTTAAATGCAAAAATTAATCCTGCTATTCCTCTTCTTTTTAATTTATCCTCGTTACTTGCGCTTGCAATATCATCTGAAACAATAATCATTTTTGTTTCAATCCCCTCAGATTTTACAATTTCACATGCCATTTCAAAATTCATAACATCGCCACCATAATTTCCTAAAACACACAAAACACCACTACCATTATTTCCGTTTCTAATTGTAGATGTTATTTGATCAACAGAAGGAGATGCAAAAACTGAACCAACCGCACAAGCATCTAACATTCCTTTTCCAACATAACCTGTAAATACTGGTAAATGTCCAGAACCACCTCCTGATACAATTCCAACTTTATTTTTTGCTTTGTCGGTTCTTTTAATTACTCTTTGATTATCATCAGCAAAAGAATAAACTTCTGGATGAGAAATGACTAAACCTTGAATAGACTCTTCAACAAAATCTGATGGATTGTTAATAATTTTTTTCATTAATTTAATTTAACGTATAAAAAAAATTAACTAAATATATTTTATTATTCGACAGTTACTGATTTAGCTAAATTTCTCGGTTTATCTATATCATAACCTTTTTTAAGGGCTGAATAATAAGCTAATTTTTGAAGAGGAATAGTTAAAAGAAAAGGTAATAAATCATCATTTGTACTCTCAACTTCGATAGTTTCCCAAATATTTTCAGATAAAACCTCATCTGTACTTTTATTTGTTATTAACAAAACTTTTGCACCTCTAGCAACTACTTCCTGCATATTAGAAATAGTTTTTTTATAATAACTATCTCTTGGCGCTAATACCACAACAGGCATTCCCTCTTCTATTAAAGCTAAAGGTCCATGTTTCATTTCTCCAGCTGGATAACCTTCGGCATGTACATATGATAATTCTTTAAGTTTTAAAGCACCCTCTAGAGCTATTGGGTAAGAAAAACCTCTTCCTAAAAACATAGAACCTTTTGCTTCATTAAATGTAGAAGCAATAGATTGAATATCGTTATCAATTAATAAAGTCTTTTCAATTAAGGTAGGTAAATTTTTTAAATCTTTAATTTTGTCTTGATAAACTTTATTTTCAATCTCATTTCTTAAAGATCCCAGTTTAATAGCAAGTATATAAAGTACAAGTATCTGACCTAAAAATGCTTTCGTAGAAGCTACACCTATTTCAGGTCCACAATGAATTGGTAATACAAAATTACTGTCTCTTGCAATTGAACTTTCAATTACATTTACTACAGCACATGTTTTCATTTTATTTTTATTACATATGTCTAAAGCGGCATAAGTATCAGCTGTTTCACCTGACTGTGAAACAAATACATATAAGGTATCACTTTTAAATCTATTTTTTCGGTATCTAAATTCTGATGCAATATCAATATTAACATCTAAAGAGGTTAATTCTTCAAACCAATATTTTGCCATCAAACATGAGTGATATGCAGTACCACACCCAATTAAAGTTATTGAATTAATTTCTTCAATTTTCCAGGGGAAATTATAGATATTTATATCGTTATTAATGTTATTTATGTATTCTTTAATACCTGTTTTTAAAGTCACTGGCTGCTCTTCTATTTCTTTAGCCATAAAGTGTTTAAAATCACCTTTATCATAACTTTCTTCTTTTGATGTAAGTTCTAAAATTTTTTTATTAATTTTTTTTCCTTTGTTATTAAAGAAATTAACTTCATCTTTTTTGATTATACAAAACTCTCCATCTTCCAAATAAGTAATTTTATTTGTCATTGATTTTAATGCATATGAGTCTGATCCAAGATAATTTTCATTGGGACCATATCCAACAGCAAGAGGTGAGCCACGTCTAGCCCCAACAATTAAATCTGGTTTATCCTTAAAGATAACGCCTAAAGCAAAACTACCATGAAGTTGTTTAAGAGTTTTTGTTATTGCTTCCTGTAGCTCAAAAGATTTTAGATTTTCTGTAATCAAATGAACAATTACTTCAGTATCAGTTTGTGATTTAAATTTATGGCCCTGATTTGTTAAATGTTTTTTTAATAAAGTTGAATTTTCTATTATACCATTATGTACAACAGAAACATTTTCTGATGAATGTGGGTGTGCATTAATACTGTTAGGCACTCCATGTGTTGCCCATCTAACATGACCTATTCCAATATTTCCAGATAAAACCTTCAAATCAAAATTTTTTTCTAAATTTTCAACTCTACCTTCAGATTTAACTTCGTTAATATTGCCATCTGACAGAGTTGCAATGCCAGCTGAATCGTAGCCTCTGTACTCTAATTTTTTTAAAGAATTCATTATATTAGCTGAAACAGGTTTGTTACTAGAAATTCCAATTATTCCACACATAATTATTTTCTTTTATAGTTTTTAATTTCAGTTTGTAACGATCTTGTTAGCGCCAAAGATTTCTTCTTTACACTTTTGGTAATTACGGAGCCTGCTCCAATTATACTTTTTTCTTCAATAGTAACTGGCGCTACTAATGCAGAATTAGAGCCTATAAAAACATTATCTTTAATTTTTGTTTTACTCTTTTTAATTCCATCATAATTACATGTAATGGTTCCAGCGCCAATATTTGAAGATTTTCCGATAGTGGTGTCGCCAATATAAGATAAGTGATTTACTTTAGATTTTTTTCCTACAATACTTTTTTTGACTTCCACAAAATTTCCAATCTTTGAACCTTCTTTTAAAATTGTATCAGGTCTTATTCTTGCATAAGGTCCAACTTCAACTCTATTTTCAATTTTACAAGACTCAATGTGTGAAAAAGATTTAATAATAACATTGTTTCCTATGTTAACTTTTTTTCCAATGACAACATAGGGTTCAATAGTAACATTTTTTCCAATTTTAGTGTCAGTAGAGAAAAAAATTGTTTCAGGTCCCATCATTTTAACACCAGATTTTAAAAATTTATTTCTAAGTTTATTTTGAATTTTATATAAATTTAATTCTTTCATTTTAAAATTCTTTACATTAAGTATACTTCTTAATTAATTCACATAATATTTCTTTAAAATACTTTTAAAATGAAGCAAAAATTTACAGTTTTATTTGATCTTGATGGCACACTTGTTGATACAGCACCAGATCTAATGCGTGCTCATAATCATGTAATGAAAAAATTTGGATATCCAACAAAGTCTACAGAAGAAATTAGAAATTTAGTTGGCAAAGGTGCTGGAGCTTTAATTGGAAGATCTATTTGGGGTCAAGCAAAAAAAGAATTTCATAGTGTAATTGATTTAAAGATTAAAGATGAAATGTCTAAAGAGTTTGTAAATTATTATGGAAAAAATATTATTAACGAAAGTACACTTATCAAAGGTGTAAAAGAATTTTTAATTTGGTGTAAAGATCAAAACATATCAATGGCTGTGTGTACAAATAAACAAGAACATTTATCAAATGATCTTTTAAAGAAGATTGGCATTTATGATTTTTTTGAATATGTGGCTGGTTCAGATACTTTTGATTATTGTAAACCTGATCCTAGACATCTTACTTCAGTAGTTGAAATATTAGATGGTGATGTAAATAAAACTATTATGATTGGAGATAGTGAGACGGATGCAAATGCAGCAAAAGCTGCAGAGATCCCTGTTATTTTACTTGAAAACGGTTATACTGAAAAAAATACAAACGAAATATATCATAATCACTTGATAAAAGACTTTATTGGAATTGAAAAAATAATTTCAGAATATCTTTAATATTGATTATTTTTTTTTAACTATTAAAACAAAATCACTACTTAAGGAGTTTTTTTGTTATTACATACAGTTAAAGTTTATCCGTCTAAAATACACCTTCCAAAAAAGAAACAGCTTGCTTGGAAAATTGCTGAGATTGCAAGTGATAATGCAAAATTAAATAAAGACGCAATAGAGATGGTAATTAATAGAATAATTGATAATGCATCAGTTGCCATAGCCTCTTTAAATAGAAAGCCAGTAATTTCTTCTAGGGAAATGGCTTTAAAACATGCAAGAAAGAACGGTGCTACTTTATTTGGAGTAAATTCAAAATTAAAATTTGATTGTGAATGGGCTGCTTGGTCAAACGGCACTGCTGTTAGAGAATTAGATTTTCATGATACTTTTTTAGCAGCAGACTACAGTCATCCAGGAGATAATATTCCACCATTATTAAGTGTTGCTCAACAAAATAAAAGAGGTGGAATTGATTTACTGAGAGGAATTATTACTGCTTATGAAGTGCAAGTAAATCTTGTAAAAGGCATTTGTCTTCATAAACACAAAGTAGATCATATAGCACATCTAGGTCCAAGTGTTGCCGCTGGATTAGGTGCTATGCTTAAACTTAATACTGAAACTATTTATCAAGCTGTTCAACAAGCTTTACATACTACTGTCTCTACAAGACAATCTAGAAAAGGTGAAATTTCAAGCTGGAAAGCTTATGCTCCAGCACATGCTAGTAAACTTGCTATTGAGGCTGTAGACAGAGTTATGCGTGGTGAAGGTGCACCAAGTCCAATTTATGAGGGTGAAGATAGTATAATAGCTAGAATATTAGATGGAAAAAAAGCAAATTACAAAGTCCCATTACCTAAAAAGAATGAAAGTAAAAAAGCGATACTAGAAACATATACTAAAGAATATTCTGCAGAATACCAATCTCAGGCATTAATTGATTTAGCAAAAAAATTAAAAACTAAAATTCCAAATTTAAACCAGATCAAAAAGATTGATATATTTACAAGCCACCATACGCACTATGTAATTGGAACAGGTGCTAATGATCCACAAAAGATGGATCCAAATGCAAGCAGGGAAACACTAGATCACTCTATTATGTATATATTTGCTGTAGCATTGGAAGATGGAGATTGGCATCACGTTAAGTCTTATACGAAAGCAAGGGCAAATAAAAAAAGTACAATAAAGATTTGGAAATCAATTACAACTTATGAAGATAAAAAATGGACTAGGAAATATCATGATCCTAATCCTATGAAAAAATCTTTTGGAGCAAAAGTTGTCATTACTTTAAATAATGGAAAAAAAATATCAGAGGAGCTTGATCGAGCAGACGCACATCCTTATGGAGCAAGACCATTTAAAAGACTAAACTATATTAATAAATTTAAAACATTAACAGATAATATTTTAGAAAAAAAAGAAAGTGATCGTTTTTTAAAAGTAGTTCAAAATTTAAAAAAATTAAAACCAGGTCAATTAGATAAACTGAATATAGAAACTAAAAAAAATAAATTAAAAAGAAATTTAAAAAAAGGAATATTTTAGTGCATTTTGTTAACAAAGAGCCAAGTCAAAAAAGAATAGATTTTGTTGATAAATTAAATTCCAATAAAATTTTAAGAGTTCCTGGAGCTTATAATCCTTTAACTGCAAAACTAATTGAAGAAATTGGATATGATGCTGTCTATATTTCAGGTGGTGTAATGGCAAACGATCTCGGTTTTCCTGACATTGGTTTAACTACCTTACAAGATGTAAGTACAAGATCATATTTAATATCAAGAGTTACAAACTTGCCTACAATTGTAGATATAGATACAGGATTTAAATCTTGCAAAGAAACTATAGAAACTTTTGAAGAATTTGGAATTGCTGCTGTTCATCTAGAAGATCAAATTGAAAGAAAAAGATGCGGTCATCTTGACAATAAAGAGCTAATTACAACCGAGGCAATGGTTAAAAAAATTAAAGAATGTGTAGCAGCTAAAAAAGACTCTAACTTTAAAATTATTGCAAGGTCTGATGCTAAAGGAGTTGAGGGTATCGATAAAATGATTGATAGATGTAAAGCTTATATAGATGCTGGAGCTGAAATAATATTTCCAGAAGCTTTATATGATGAAAAAGATTTTGAAAAAGTAAGAAAAGAACTTTCTTGTTACTTACTAGCTAATATGACTGAATTTGGAAAATCAAAACTCTTTAATTTTAAAGAGTTAGAAAACTTTGGATATAATATTGTAATTTATCCAGTTACTACCCAAAGATTGGCTATGAAAAACGTTGAGGATGGACTAAGAGACATTTTTACGAATGGACACCAAAATAATGTTATTGATAAAATGCAAACAAGAAAAAGGCTTTATGAATTAGTTGATTATGAAAAGTACAATTCACTAGATGAAAAAATTTATAACTTTAGTACAGAAGGACATGAATAATGAGTGATGAAATTAAAAAAGGTTTACTGGGTATAGTTGTTGATGAAACTGAAGTTTCTAAAGTAATGCCTGAAATAAATTCTCTAACTTATAGAGGTTATGCTGCTCAAGATTTATGTGAATATTGTAGATTTGAAGAAGTTGCGTATTTAATTTTAAATAAAGATCTTCCAAATTCAATTCAACTTAGAAAGTTTGAAAAAGAAGAAAAAAATAATAGAGATTTATCAAAAAATTTATATGAGATAATTAAACATATGCCAAAAAAATCTCATCCTATGGATGTAGCAAGAACGGCTGTTAGTGTAATGGGATTAGAAGATAAAGAGACCTCAGACTCATCTCCAGAGGCAAATATGAGAAAAGCTCTAAGAATTTTTTCAAAAACTCCAACAGCATTAGCTGCTTTTTATAGAATCAGAAGTGGTAAAAAAATTATAAAACCAAAAAAGTCTTTATCTTTTTCTGAAAACTTTTTTTATATGTGTTTTGGAAAGGTGCCTCAAAAAGAAATTGTTAAAGCATTTGATGTTTCCTTAATATTATATGCTGAACATAGTTTTAATGTATCAACTTTTACAGCAAGAACTATCACCAGTAGCTTATCGGATATTCATGGAGCAATTACAGGAGCTATAGCTAGTTTAAAGGGACCATTACATGGTGGAGCAAATGAAGAAGTAATGCATATGATGAAGAAAATTAAAAAACCTGCAAATGCATTAAAATGGATTAACAATGCTCTAAAAAATAAAGATGTTGTAATGGGTTTTGGTCATAGAGTTTATAAATCAGGAGACTCTAGAGTTCCAACAATGAGGGAATATTTTGGAAAAGTTGCTAAAATCAAAAAAGATAAAACCTTCGAAAAGATTTATGACATTGTTGAAAAAGTTATGATTAAGGAAAAAAATATTCATCCAAACGTAGACTACCCTACTGGTCCAACTTATCATTTAATGGGATTTGATACTGATTTTTTTACTCCAATATTTGTAATTTCAAGAATTACAGGTTGGTCAGCTCATATTATGGAACAACATGCTGCAAATAAACTTATACGACCACTAGCTAGCTACAAAGGTAATAAGCACCGAAAAGTAATGCAGTTAAATCAAAGATAATTTATAATTTTTGAACGATCTGGTCTTCTTCTTTCACTAGGTTCTTCTATTTTGTGACCAATATAGATAAAACCTGAAATCTTATCTATTTCTTTTCTACCACCTAAAAAAGTTAACATTTTTTCATTATATGCATACCATTCTGTAAGCCATTGAGCTGCATAACCAAATGATTGTGCACAGGAAAGTAAATTCATACATACTGCGCCTGAAGATAATCTCATTTCCCACTCAGGTATTTTTGGGTGTTCTAAAGGGGTTGATAAAACTGCTAAAATCACTGATGCTCTCTGAAATCTTTTAGACTCGATCTCCAACTGTTCTTGATTTGCATTTGGATTTTCTTTTTCAAATTCACTTAAAATTATTTCGTTATCAATTAATTTTCTTTTTTCTCCTTTAATAACTATAACTTTCCAGGGATTTAAGGCACCATGATCTGGTACTCTTATTCCGGCATCTAATATTATTTTAAGATCTTCATCTTTAATTGGTTCAGATGACATCTTTCTAGCTAAAACAGATCTTCTTTTTAAATAAAAATTATCACTCATATCATTTAATGATTTTCGTTATGTATATGAAATTTTTCTATTTTTGCAAATCTACCATTACATATAATTGAACAATTAAAAGAATTTTTTTCAATAAAATCATCAATCGCTTTTTTAACACCTGGTGCTTGTTTTAGATCATAATCATCACATAAAACTGTTCCATCGTTATTTATTACTTCAAAACAACAATTAAGATCATTAAGTACTGTATTATATTCATGACCACCATCTAAGAAAACATAATCAATTTTAGACATATCTATTTTTTTTAATACTTTATTAGAGTTCCCTTTAATTAAATGAATATTATCTTTAAATTTTTTTAATAGATCTTTTACAGCATCTAAACTGTAAGGGTTTTGTCTTTTTATATATTTATAATAAAATTGTTTTATAGGGTTAGAAGAAAAAGAAGTATTTGGTATAACTTCGTGTTTATTTTCATCGTTCTCCTCGAATAAATCTAAACCAATATACTGAAAATTGTTACCGTGGATTTTAAATAAAAGCTCACAAACATTTCTAGCTGTCACACCGTGAAATACGCCAATTTCTAAAAAATATTTTGGTTTTTTTTTAGATATTTCCTCTAAAAAGAAAGAACCGACACCCTTTTGTTTTAGACTGGTTTTTCTATAGTATTTTTTGTATTCCAAAATTAATTAAATGCTTCAGCCCATGTTCCTTGAGTTGATGCTTTAGAATATTCTGTAGCTCTACCTTCAAAGAAGTTCATATGCTCTACGGCATTTAACATTGTATCTAGCCAACCAAGTGGATTTTTATCTACATCATAAATTGGTTCCAAGCCTAATTGAGTAAGTCTTCTATTGCCAATAAATCTTATGTAATCTTTTACTTCTTGGGCAGTTAAACCTTCCATGGGACCCATTTCAAAAGCTAAATCAATAAAAGCATCTTCATGAGCGATAATAGTTCTACATGCCTCATAAAGTTCTTTCTTTAATTTAGGAGTCCAAATTTCAGGGTTTTCATTGATAAATTCTTTAAATATTCTTATCATAGAATTACAATGAAGAGTTTCATCTCTAACAGACCAAGTAACAATTTGACCCATTCCTTTCATTTTATTGTGTCTTGGAAAATTCAAAAGAATTGCAAAACTTGCAAACAATTGTAGTCCTTCCGTAAATGCACTAAATACGGCAACTGTTTTTGCAATGTCTTCTTTTGAGTTTACATTAAAATCTTGCATGTAATCATATTTATCTTTCATTTCTTTATATTTCATGAAAGCAGAATATTCTGACTCGGGCATACCAATAGTATCTAAAAGATGTGAGTAAGCTGCTACGTGAACAGTTTCCATTGCAGCAAAAGCTGTCATCATCATTAATACTTCAGTTGGTTTAAAAACAGTAGTGTAATGTCTTAAATAGCAATTATTAACTTCAACATCTGCTTGAGTAAAAAATCTAAAAATTTGTGTTAATAAATTTTTTTCTGACTGAGATAAATTTTTTTGCCAATCTCTTACATCATCTCCTAATGGAACTTCTTCTGGTAACCAATGAATTCTTTGTTGAGTTAACCATGCATCGTAACACCATGGATATCTAAAAGGTTTATAAACAGGATTTTCAACTAGTAATCCCATTTTTTTTGGTTGAATAATTTCTGAATTTACTTTTTTTACTACTGACATGATAAACACTCCTCGTACTCTGGTTCTTCAGTTTTGGTTGCTTTATTTTTATAAACGTTAGCCATAATATCTGTTGATTTTGCATCATTGATATTTTCAGCTCTTTGAATTGATTTTGATCTACAGTAATAAAGACTCTTTAAGCCTTTCTTCCAAGCATCAAAATGAATTTTGTGTAATTCTTTTTTATGAACATCAGCTGGTAAAAATAAATTAACAGACTGAGCTTGTGAAATAAATGGAGTTCTATCTCCACTTAATTCTATAATCCAGTTTTGATTAAGTTCAAAAGCTGTTTTAAAAACATCTTTCTCTAAATCAGTTAAAAAATCTAGGTGTGAAACTGAACCTTGATTTGTAGTAATTGTAGACCAAGTTTCATCATCATTTTTTCCATGACTTTCTAATATTTCCTCTAAATACCTGTTTCTAACATTAAATGACCCTGACAAAGTCTTATGCGTATAGCTATTTGCTGCAATTGGCTCTACACCTGGTGAAGCTCCACCACAAATAATTGAAATAGATGCAGTTGGAGCTATTGCAGTTTTGTTTGAAAATCTCTCTTGATAACCATACTCTGCAGCATCAGGACAAGCTCCTCTTTCTTCAGCTAGATCTTTTGATGCTTGATTTACTTGTGCATCAATTTGTTTGAATATTTTTTTATTCCATGATTTTGCCATCACTGACTCAAGTGGAATTCTATTTTTTTGCAAGAAAGAATGGAAGCCCATTACACCCAAACCAACACTTCTTTCTCTACCTGCTGAATATTTTGCATCTTTAAATTGATCAGGGGCTTTATTTATAAAATCAGATAAGACATTATCTAAAAATCTCATAACATCACCAATCATGTCAGGATCATCTTTCCATTCATCATATTTTTCTAAGTTAAGTGATGATAAGCAACATACAGCAGTTCTATCATGACCGTCTTTATCAATTCCTGTAGGTAAAGTTATTTCACTACAAAGATTTGAAGTTTTAACAGTTAGATTAGCAAGCTTATGATGCTGTGGTATTAATCTATTAACTGTATCGATGTAAATAATATATGGTTCACCAGTTTCAATTCTTGCAGTTAATAATCTTATCCATAAATTTCTAGCAGAAATAGTTTGTTGAATTGTTCCATCAGCAGGACTTTTTAATGCCCATTGTTCATCAGTTTCAACAGCTCTCATGAATGCATCTGAAACTAATACACCATGGTGTAAATTTAATGCTTTTCTATTTGGATCTCCACCTGTTGGTCTTCTCATTTCAATAAATTCTTCAATTTCAGGATGGTCAATTGGTAAATAACATGCAGCTGATCCTCTTCTCAATGAACCTTGACTGATTGCCATAGTTAGAGAGTCCATAACTTTAATAAAAGGAATTATTCCAGAAGTTTTTCCAACTTTGCCAATTTTTTCTCCAATTGATCTTAAGTTACCCCAATAACTTCCAATACCTCCTCCTTTTGCAGCAAGCCAAACATTTTCACTCCAAAGATCAAGGATACCACCTAAGCTATCAGAGGCTTCATTTAAAAAACATGAAATAGGTAAACCTCTTTTCGTTCCACCATTAGATAGAACTGGTGTTGCTGGCATAAACCAAAGGTTACTAATATAATTGTAAATTCTCTGAGCATGTAAATTATCATCAGCATATGAACTTGCTACACGCGCAAATAAATCTTGAAAAGATTCGTTATGACCTAAGTATCTATCCTTTAAAGTTGCTTTACCAAAATCTGTTAGGTTTGCATCTTTAGAACGATCAATTTTAATAATAATCCCTTTATCATTTTGAAATAATTCAGTTTCATTGTTTAATGAAAAAAGATCTGGTCTTTTATCGTTTTGAACTTCATTAACTTTAGGGCTATATTCAGAGACAGCTTTCTTTAGGGCTTGTGATAAAATTTTGTTCATAAATTTAATTATATTTTGTTTATTATACGAAAACAACTACATGTTGTAGGCGTTTTGAGTTAATATACTATATAAACAGTAAATCAACAGAACATTTATAGAACGTGACAAATTATTTATCAATAAAAAAAATTAAAAAATTACAATTAATTAACATAAAAGGGTTAAGAAATTAACAAATGTCACAAAATATTAAAATTGACCCTTATGGTTTCAGAGAATATGACGCACGATGGTTGTACGAAGAAAACATAAATAAAGCAGGTATAGAGAATCTTGGAAAAGGTTTTGGAACACAAATAATTAATCACACCAAAAAAAATAATCCTACAGTTATAGTTGGTCATGACTACCGTTCCTATAGCGAAGAGATAAAAACAGCTCTAAAAAAAGGTTTAATGTCAACTGGTTGTAATGTTGATGATGTTGGATTGTCATTATCACCAATGGTTTATTTCGCCCAATTTAATTTAAACTCTGATGCTGTTGCAATGGTAACTGCAAGTCATAATGAAAATGGATGGACTGGAGTTAAGATGGGTATCAAAAAAGGATTAACTCATGCACCAGAGGAAATGAAGGAATTAAAAGAAATAACGTTAAATGAGAAGTTTATTTCGGGTCAAGGGGATGAAAGACAAATTGAAAATTTTAAACAAATCTACAAAGATGATTTAATAAATAACAATAAAATCGATAAAAGAATAAAAGCTGTAGTTGCTTGTGGAAATGGTACGGCAGGTGTATTTGCCCCAGATATTTTAAGAGGTATAGGTTGTGAAGTAATAGAACTTGATTGTGAATTAGATTGGACCTTTCCAAAATATAATCCTAATCCTGAAGACTTAGAGATGCTTCATGCGATTGCTAAAGCTGTAAAAGACAATAATGCTGATATTGGATTTGGGTTTGATGGTGATGGTGATAGAGTTGGAGTAATTGATAATAATGGTAATGAAATATTTTCAGATAAAATAGGATTAATAATTGCAAGAAATTTATCTAGTAAATATAAAAATTCGAAATTTATAGTTGATGTAAAATCTACTGGACTATATTCAAAAGATAAAATTTTATTAGAAAATAATTGTGAGACCATATATTGGAAAACAGGTCATTCTCACATTAAAAGAAAAGTAAATACTGAAAAAGCATTAGCTGGATTTGAAAAAAGTGGTCACTTCTTTTTTAATCAACCACTAGGTTATGGATATGATGATGGTATTAATTCAGCAATTCACGTCTGTCATTTGCTAAATGATCAGAGTAAAAAAATGAATGAAATTATAAGTGAATTACCAAATACTTTTCAAACACCGACTATGGCTCCTTTTTGTAAAGATGAGGAAAAATATAAAGTAGTAGATGATTTAGTAAAACAAATTGAAAAAATTAAAACAAATAAAATTAAAATTGATGATCAAGAGATTAGTGATGTACTAACAGTTAATGGAGTAAGATTTTCATTCAAGGATGGATCATGGGGCTTAATAAGAGCCTCATCTAATAAACCATCTTTGGTTATTGTTACTGAAAGCCCAACATCAGATATAAGAAAGAAAAAAATCTTTGAATTTATTGATGATCTACTTCAAAAAACTGGGAAAATTGGGGAATATGATCAAAAAATATAGCTTAATTTTACTTTTATTTTTACTAATCCCTTTTAAAAACCAAGCATTAAGTGAGATAAATCAACAACAAATCTATATTGGATGTTATCAAAATTCTAAGCAGTATTTAGGCTCAAATAAAGCGAAAACTTATTGCATGTGCACCATTCAAAAGTTGGGTGAAAAATTTAATGATGAGGAATTAAAAGAAGTTTTTAAACAAAATCCTGAAAAAATTATTGAGGATACTCAATTTGCATCTAAATTTTGTGAAAAAGAAATCTCAAAATAAAGTTATACAATTAATCAAGATTCAATCAAAACGTGCTTAGTTATTAGCAGAGAATCGTTTAATCTAATTCATGAGGTGATGGAGGGAGACTGAAATCACCTCTTTCTATTTAAAGGCTAATCTAATTTTATTTATTAATTTATTTAAAACTTTAGCAGAATAAGGTTTTCCTTTAACAACCCATACAGATAATGGCCATGAACTATCAGTTTTTTTTCTAGCAATAATATGAATATGTAATTGTGGAACTATATTTCCTATTTTTTCAACATTAAGCTTAGAAGTTTTGAATATTCTTTTAACAATTTTACTTACATAAATAATTTCCTTCATTAGCAATACTTGATCTTTAGAATTAAGTTCAGTCATGTCTTTAATATTTTTTCTTCTAGGAATTAATATCAACCACGGAAACTTTAAATTATCATTTAATCTAATCGAACATAATTTTAGATTTGTTATAGGATAAGATGATTTTAAAAAATTTTTGTTTATTTTATTCATTAAATCTAAAGTTAACTATTTAAAGATTTGTTACAATAATTATTTATTATATAATTAAATAATGGCAGATAAAAAAATTAGATCTATTGCAAAAACATTTTCCTGGAGATTTTTTATTTTCATTTATTGGATGATTTTTGGCTATATTTATACTGGCACATTTACAGGTGCTGGCATATTAGGTGTTGGGTCAATTATTCCTCTCTTTTTCTACTACTTCCATGAAAGAATTTGGAATAAAGTTAAATGGGGAATTAATTAAATTATACTTTAAATAATTTTTTTAAGTTTATCAGAGATTATTATTGTTTTGTTATTGATATATTCTTCGTGATTTTTTTCAATATTCCTAAGCTCATATAAATAATTAACCATCACACCAAATGAT
Source organism: Candidatus Pelagibacter sp. HTCC7211 (assembly GCF_000155895.1). NCBI lineage: Bacteria > Pseudomonadati > Pseudomonadota > Alphaproteobacteria > Candidatus Pelagibacterales > Candidatus Pelagibacteraceae > Candidatus Pelagibacter > Candidatus Pelagibacter sp. HTCC7211. The sequence continues at coordinate 764,914 of NZ_DS995298.1, read as the reverse complement.
CTATTTAAACCCACTTCTGATACATTGGCATTTATAATAATATCATCAATTATAGCTCCATTACCTAAATGAAACCTACAAACATCATTTATTGGTAATTGTTTATTATTTTTTTCATTCATTAAATAATGTGCAACTAATTTTGTAATAGATACTTTGTTTGAAACAATCCTTGGATCACCAACTTTTAAGTCTGGTGATTTTAAAAAAGAAATATTTTCTATTGGCGCATCTCCTAAAATATTTTTTATTTTTGCATCCTCTAGATATGAAAACCAATCTCTAAAACCAGGTATGGGTGAAAGTGTTCCAAAATGTTTGATATTTGGCAATTCTTCTTGGATTTCAAACACAACTCTTTTAATTAAAAAATTTCCTAAAGTAACTCTAGATAACCCTTCCTGACAGTTACTAATTGAATAAAAGGTTGCTGAGTCATATTTTTGATCTCCATCTGACCTTGGTTTTGTAATTTCTTGAATAGATCTACCCAAACCATTAGTTAGAGCAACTTGTACGAAAATTATTGGTTCATCTTCAAGCGCTGGATGAAAATAAGAAAAAAATCTTCTATCTTCTCCAAGCCGTCTTTTTAATTCATCCATATCTTTAATTTCATGAACTCTTTCATATTTCATAATTTTTTCTAAAACAGCAGCTTTAGTTTCCCAGGTAATTTTTGCTAATTTTAGGAACCCTGGATTAAACCAAGATTTAAATAATTCTCTTAAATCATCATCTAAAGGCACAAGATCTTTATTTTCATCCAGTATTTTTAATAAATCCTCTCTTAATGAAACAATTGTTGATATTCCATTTGGAGCCATATTCATTCTTTTGAAAAGCTCCCTTCTCTTTCCTTCAGATGTAATAAATAATTTATACAAATTTTTATCATTTTGAGTTTTTTGATAATTTTCAATTGCCTCAGTCACTTTTGTATGACTTGGTTTATATTTTTCATTTATCTTTTTAAAAAATAGAAGCTTATTTTCAGGTGAAAGTGTTTGATATAAATCAGTTATATCTCTTGCAACTGTAATTCCAAAAGCAGCTCCTTTATTAGAAATTAAATCATCACATAATGAAACTATGGTCTCTAAATCATCTTTTTTAAGTTCAGTTTTTTTAAATAGTTTTTGACCTACGTCAGCTATTGAGGAAATAATTTCTTTTAAATTAAACTTCATAATTTATTTTTTTTTAAGTTAAATTTAAATACTCAATAAAAGATCTTATAGAAACAGCAATTAAAAATGTTCCAAAAATCTTACTTAATAACTTTTTATCTAATTTATACACTGCTTTTGCCCCTATACGTGCCATTAACATCGTCACAGGAACAAATACAATAAATCCAAGTAAATTAATATAACCAATGCTAAAAGGTGTATTTATATTTGCAGCTATTTTACCTCCCGTTATCATTGTTATAGTTCCACTTAATGCAATTAAAAAACCAATTGCAGATGCTGTTCCAATTGATTTTCTTATATCATAACCAAAAGTTCTCATAAATGGGACCATTAAAGAACCTCCCCCTATACCAAGTAGTACAGAAATAAAACCTACGATAATCCCAGAAATATTTTTAATTGAGTCTTTGATTTTTTTTGGATTTTCTACGACTTTTTCTCTAAAGAAAATAAAAAATAAACCAACAATAAATGCCATTACTGAGAAAAATAAAACAAATGTGGATGTCTTAAGATTAACTGCTAAAAATGTTCCTCCAATTACGCCTAGTACAATAAAGATGCCGAATGATTTTACTAACTTAAAATCTACTGCATCGTATTCCATATGAGTTTTTGATGAAATAACTGAAGTTGGAATTATTATTGCCAAAGAAGTTCCAACAGATAAATGCATTCTTGTTGCAATATCAAAATCTAATACTGTAAAAGCATAGTACAGAGCTGGAACCATTATAATACCTCCGCCAACTCCAAGTAAGCCAGCCATAAAACCTGCTACTGATGCAGCTATTGACAAAACAACTAATAAATTAATTATTTCATTTATATCTAAAATTTCCATTAAGAATTAGCCTGGATAGCTTTCTCATTGTTTTGAACAATTGTCATAATATGTTTTGTTTTCTGAAAATCGGACTCTCGGGCCATTAAGTTATCACTTAAATATCTTTTCCAATCTTTTGAACCTGTCTGTCCATGGTACAAACCTACTGTGTGTCTCATTATATGATTAATCTTTGTTCCTAATTTTACTTCCTTATCAGCATATTCTAAAAGTTTTTCTACAACCTGTTCTCTAGTTGGATTGTTGTGGGTATTAAAAATATCTCTTTCAATTTCTATTAATGAATATGGATTTTGATAAATTGATCTTCCTATCATAACACCATCACAAAATTTTAAATGATTATCAATCTCACTTACCTTTGAAATTCCTCCATTAATAATTATTTCTAATTCAGGATTTTTTTTCTTTATTTCATAAACCATATTGTAGTTTAGTTTGGGAATATTTAAATTTTGTTTTGGAGATAAACCAGTAAGCATTGCTTTTCTTGCATGCAAAATAAATGTTTTGGTCCCTGCATCTCGCATTTTATGAATAAAGTTGTTCAAATAATCAAAATCCTCAGTTTGATCAAAACCAATTCTTGTTTTTGCTGTAACAGGAATATTGCACGAATTTACCATTGAATTAATACACTCTGCAACAAGATCGGGCTCTTTCATTAAACATGCTCCAAACATATTTTTTTGAACCTTTTTACTTGGACAACCCAAATTAATATTGATTTCATCGTATCCCATATCCTCTGCGATCTTAGCAACTTCTGCCAACTCATCTTTATTTGATCCACCCACCTGTAATGCTAAGGGTTTTTCTTCAGGACTATACGATAGGATTTTTTTTCTATCTCCATGAATTGCAGATTTTGTAGCAACCATTTCAGAATAAAGCATTACGTTTTTACTCATTAATCTTAAGAAAAAACGATCATGTCTATCTGTGCAATCCATCATTGGAGCAACAGATATTTTTCTACTAATTTTATTATTAGTATCCAAGAGGTTTACCCATTATTTTGTCAGGAAGCCATGTAACTATTTCTGGAAAAATACATAAAATTAAAATAGCTAAAGCCATTATAATCATAAATGGTATAGAGCCTTTCAAAATTTCTGACAAACTAACGTCTGGGGTAATTCCTTTAATAATATAAAGATTTAATCCAACAGGAGGTGTGATTAATCCAATTTCCATATTGATTGTAAATACAATTGCAAACCAATAAGGGTCAAATCCTAGAGTTGTTATAACTGGTAATAATATTGCTGATGTCATCACAATAACAGCAACTGGAGGTAAAAAGAAACCAGCAATCAAAAGAAATATATTTATTAATATAAACACTACCCATTTATTTGAGCTTAATTCTACCATGCTCTGAGCTAAAGACTGAGTTACATAAAGCTGGGAAAGAGTAAATGCAAAAAGATAAGAAGCTGCAATAATGAACATAATCATTACACTTTCTTTCATTGATACTTTAACTATGTTCCATATTTTTTTTGGTTGATAAATTTTGTAGACTACGGCTATCAATACAAATACTAAAAATGCTCCAACACCAGAAGCTTCAGAAGGAGTTGCTACACCGCCATACAAAACATATAGAACTCCAGCTATAATTGCTAAGAACGGTAGTATTCTTGGTAACACCTCTAGTTTTTCTTTTAAGGTTGGTCTTACTCTATTACTTAAAGCTTTTGCTGCTTCTTTATCAATGAAGTAACTATGTATTAATGCCCAAATAGCAAACATGCCGGCCAACATAAAGCCTGGAACCAAACCACATAAAAATAATCTTCCAATTGATGTACCAGTTGCAATTCCATAAACAATTAAAACTATGCTTGGAGGAATCAAGACTCCTAATGTTCCACCTGCTGCAATAGTACCTGTAGCAATTTGGTCAGAGTAACCTCTCTTTCTCATTTCTGGTATACCCATTGTTCCTATGGCTGCACATGTAGCTGGACTAGATCCACTTAAAGCAGCAAATATAGAACAAGCACCTATATTAGAAATAACTAATCCCCCTGGCACTCGCCAAAGCCATCTATCTAAACCAGTATAAAGATCCTTTCCCGCAGGAGAATTTGCTACTGCCATTCCCATTAAAATAAACATTGGAATTGAGAGAAGTACGAAAGAATTTAGGCCCGCATAAAATGTTTCTGCAAAAACATCGAGCATTTGAATACCTTCAAATGCAACCAATAAAACTATTGATACAAAACTAAGACCAAAGGCTATCGGTATTCCAGAAAATAAAACTATCAATGTAAAAACAGCTACTATAACTGCTATTATTAGAGGATCCATTAATTTTGCTTAGCCTCATCCGTTAATTTAATAATTTCCGCAATATATTGAAGTATCATTAAAACAGCTCCTATCATCATTGATGAATAAGGTATCCATAATGGTGGGTCCCAAACTGTTCCTGTAGAATAGTTTTTAGTAAATGCTTCCTCTACCATTAAAAAACCAAAATAAAACAAAATTAAAAAAAATAATAAACTTAAAAATGAAGTGAATATTTTGAGACGTAAAACACTTTTTTTTGACATAAAATCATAAATCCACTCCATACTAACGTGAGCTTTTTCGCTTAAAACATAAGCACTTCCTATAAATGTGGAAGCAACTAGTAACATTGTTACAAGTTCAGTTTGCCAAGTTATTGCTCTTTGAAAAAAATATCTTTCAAATACTAGTTCCACAATAACTAATATAGATAAAAGTAAGGCCAAAACAGCAAAAGCTCCACAAGCTTTTGCTGTAAAATCACAAAATTTTAAATATTTATTTTTCATAAAAAAAAACCCCTATTTAAAATGAATAAATAGGGGTTCTTTATATAGTATATTTATTTAACTGCCAAAGCCATTTCCATTAATTTATCTCCACCTGGAACTTTCTCAGCAAAAGCTTTGTGAGAAGATTTTTTTGCTATCTCAACCCAAGCAGCGTGATCTTTCTCATCCATATAAACTAATTTTACACCAGCAGCTTTATATGCATCCTCAAACTTTTTATCTAAGTTTTCAACTTGAGCAGTCATATATTTTTCTGCAACTTTTCCAGCGTCCATAAGTGCATTTTGTTGTTTTGAGTTTAAAGCATCAAAAGACTTTTTAGACATAAGAATTGGCTCATACATAAACCATAAACCAAATTTTCCTGGAGGTGTTGCACAACTAACTTGTTCATAAATTTTATAACTTACAAAACTTCCCGAACTAGTGTTTGCACCTGTTAATACACCTGTTTGTAATCCAGTGTAGATTTCTGAAGAAGGCATACTTTGAATACCAGCTCCTGCTGCTTCTAACATTTGGTTAAAAGCTTTTCCAGCAGCTCTCATTACTTGTCCTTTTGCATCACTAGGATTTTTTATACATTTAGATTTTGATGCAAATCCTCCACCTAACCATGCATCAGACAGAACTACTACACCAGCGTCAGTAATAATTCTTTTTATTTCTGTCATCATTGGACCTTTATTAAATCTCAATGCATGATCATGATTTTTTACAGTTCCAGGCATTAATGTTGCATCAAATTCTGGATGAAACTTTGAAGCATATGCTAAAGGGAATGCTGATATATCCAATTGTCCAGTAGTCATTGGTTTCCACTGTTCTTTTGGTTTATATAAAGATTTTGCTGGGTAGATTCTTATATCTATTCCAACGTTAGCTTTTTTTACTTCATCCGCAATTATTTGAACCATTTCATGACGCGGATCATATGATCCATCAGCTCTTGGAGTTCCTGGCCATTGGTGACTTGCTTTTAAAGTAACAGCATAAGCTGAACCAATCATTGTGAACGCCAAAACTAATGAAGTAAAATATAAAGATAATTTTTTAAACATTATTTTTTCCTCTCAATTGTTATTTAATTCGTGCATTAAAATGAAGATGTTGATAAGAGTCAAGTCTTCAAAATAACTACAAAAATTTATGGATGGACCTTTAAAAAACTTATTAGTAGTTGATTTAACTAGAGTATTAGTTGGGCCTTATTGCACAATGATATTATCTGATCTTGGTGCAAGAGTTATAAAAGTTGAGGCTCCAGAAATTGGCGATGACTCGCGTAAATTTGGCCCATTTGTTCAAGACTATTCTGCTTATTTCATGTCGCTTAATAGGGGGAAAGAAAGCATTGCCTTAAATTTAAAAAATGAGGATGATAAAAAAATTTTTGATAAAATTTTATCTAAAGCAGATATTTTAGTAGAAAATTTTAAACCGGGCACGTTAAAAAAATGGGGTTATGGTTGGGATGAAGTAAATAAAAAATATCCTAAACTCATTTATGCATCTGCTTCTGGTTTTGGACAAACAGGTCCTTTAAAAGAATTGCCAGCATACGACATGGTAGTTCAAGGTATGGGAGGATTAATGAGTGTTACTGGTCAACCCAACTCAGAACCAACAAGAGTCGGCACATCCATTGGTGATATCACAGCTGGATTGTTTACAGCTATTGGTATTAACGCAGCTTTATATGACAGACAAAAAACTGGAAAAGGAATGTTCATAGATGTCTCTATGCTAGATTGTCAAATAGCTATACTTGAAAATGCAATTGCTAGATATTTATCAAAAAATGAAATACCAAAACCAATGGGTTCAAGACATCCTTCTATTGCACCTTTTGAAGCTTTCAAAACAAAAGATAGCTACATTATAGTTGCTGCTGGTAATGATAAATTGTTTGAAAAATTATGTAATGTTTTAAAAATTCCAGAAGTTAGTATAGATGAAAAATTTAATTCCAATTCTGCTAGAGCAAAAAATATGGATAAATTAAAAACTATCCTAGAGGATAAGTTGTCGTCAAAAACAACAAACGAGTGGGTAAATGAAATGGAAAAAGAAAGAATTCCTTGTGGCCCTATATACAACATTAAAGAAGCAGTTGAGAATCCACAGGTTGAAGCAAGAAATATGATTGTCAAAGCTTATCATAAAGTTATTGGGGATTTCAAATTAGCAGGTAATCCTATTAAAATGTCAGCTTACAAAGATCCAAATAAAAGAGGTGACATACCCGATTTAGATGAACATCGGGAAAAAATACTTAAGGAATTTAATTAAATATATTATAAGGAGACATTATTATGTTAGACAAAAGAAAATTTTATATAAATGGAAAATGGGTTTCTCCAAGTAAACCTAACGATCTTGATGTAATCAATCCATCTACCGAAGAAGCCTTTGCAACTATCTCTCTTGGTTCAAAAGAGGATACAAATGCTGCAGTTAGTGCTGCAAAAAAAGCGCTAGTCACATGGAGTGAAAGTTCGAAAGAAGAAAGGTTAAAACTTCTTGAAAAATTGTTAGATATTTATAAAAAAAGATATTCTGAAATGACAGAAGCCATATCTATGGAAATGGGAGCTCCAATGGATTGGTCAAATGATGCTCAAACTTCAAGTGGTCAATCACACTTAGAAGATTTCATAGTCAGATTAAAAGAATTTAAATTTGATGAACAATTTAGTCCTGAGTCAAACAATCGAATTTGTTATGAGCCTATAGGGGTGTGTGGTTTGATTACACCATGGAATTGGCCTATTAATCAGATAGCATTAAAAGTTGTTCCTGCATTCGCAACTGGATGTACCATGATCCATAAACCCTCAGAAATTGCGCCTATATCAGCTATGTTGTTTGCTGAAATGATAGATGAAGCAGGCTTTCCTGCCGGTGTTTTTAATCTAGTAAACGGTGATGGTGTTGGTGTGGGTACTGATATTTCAACCCACCCTGATATTGATTTAGTATCTTTTACAGGATCAACACGTGCAGGAAAACTAATATTAAAGAATGGAGCTGATACGATTAAGAGAGTTTGTCTTGAGCTTGGTGGTAAAGGTGGAAACATTGTTTTTGCTGACTCCCACCCTAATGCGGTTCGTGATGGTATTAGAAATGTAATGAGCAATTCAGGCCAATCATGTGATGCACCTACAAGGATGCTAGTTGAAAAATCAATTTATGAAAGAGCTATAAAAGAGGCTGCCGAAGAAGCTAATTTGATAAAAGTTGATCACGCTTCTAAAAAAGGAGATCACATAGGTCCAGTTGTTTCAAAAGTTCAATACGATAAAATAATTAGTTTAATACAGAGTGGTATTGATGAAGGTGCTACCTTAGCCGCTGGTGGTCCTGAACTACCTAATGGTATGAATAAAGGTTACTTTATTAAACCAACCATTTTTACAGATGTGACTAATGATATGAGAGTGGCTAAAGAAGAAATATTTGGCCCTGTTCTTTCAATTATTCCATTTGAAACTGAAGAAGAAGCTATCAAAATTGTAAATGAGACAGAGTATGGTCTTGGAAACTATTTGCAAACTGAAGACAAAGAAAAAGCAAAAAGAATTTCAAAAAAACTTAAAGCAGGAACAATTTATGTTAACGGTAATGGCGCTGACCCAGGTGCTCCATTCGGTGGTTATAAACAATCAGGGAATGGACGTGAAGGTGGAATATGGGGATTGCTCGAATTCTTAGAAGTAAAAACAATTACGCACTGGCCAAAATAATATGATCGGTTACATCATGGTTGGAACTAATGATTTAAATCGTTCAATCAAATTTTATGATGAACTATTTAAAATTTTAGACTTAGAACGAATTGAGACTGATGATGTTTGTGCAGGCTATTCTCAAAAAGGTGGTGATGGAAAAGTTGAGTTTTATGTTACAAAACCTGTAAATAAAAAAGAAGCAACTATAGGAAATGGTTCTCAGGTTTCATTTATAACTAATTCTAGAAATATTGTAGACAAATTTCATGAACTTGGTTTGCAACTTGGGGCAACAAGTGAAGGTTCAGGCGGTGAAAGACCTGAAGGTTCTGGAGTTTATTATTCTTATATTCGTGATTTAGATGGAAATAAAATCTGTGCGTTTACAAATAACAAATAGGTAATGTCTTACCAGTTCATAAAAAAAAAATTAGATAAAAATAGTGTTGTAATACTTGATGGTGGAAATGGTGGGGAACTAGAGCAAATTGGTGCAAAGATGGACAAAGATTTGTGGGCTGGAAAGAGTGCAATTGATGATCCAGATAAACTTTTTCAAGTTCATGAAAATTATATAAAATCAGGAGCAGATGTAATTACATCAAATACTTACGCAATTACCCCTATATCAATGAAAGAATATGGTTATGAAAAATTTACTCAGGAATGGAATAAAAAAACTGTTGATATAGCATTAAAAGCTGCTGCCTCGACTGAGAGAGAAATTGCAGTTGCTGGTTCCGTTTCTACATCTGGTAGTTGGGATAAATTAACAAAGAATGAGATAACACCTGGATTTTCTGAACAGTTAACAATTTTATCAGATGCAGGTGTTGATTTGATTATTTTAGAAGCAATGACTTCTAAAGATGAAACAGTTGAAAGTATTATTGAATGTTCATCTAAAATTAATTTACCAGTATGGCTTTCTATCTCTTGTGCAATGAATAATGAGGAAGGAAAGTTAATGCATGGGTATCAAGAGAGTGTGACTAATTCCAAAGCTCAGTTTTATGATTATTTAGAAAATTCATTATTGAAATTTACTCAACTTCATAAAGGGCCAATTTTAGTTGCTCACTCTGATATTAAAGTAACAAGTGAAGCAGTAAAAATTCTTAAAAAAATTCACAAAGGATCAATTGGTGCTTATCCTAATAATGGATATTTTGAAAAACCAAATTGGAAGTTAGTAGATGATATTTCACCATCTTCGTATCTTGAAGAGGCAAAATCATGGGTATTAAATGGTGCGCAAATTATTGGAGGATGTTGTGGCGTTGGACCAGATAAAATTAAAGCTATATCAGTTTTAAAATAAATTATGTATTTTAAATTTAATGTATAAAAAAAAAATTTTTAGTGAACCAAACCCCTCTCTCAAAATTATAAGAGATAATAAACCAAAATGGTATTTACCTGAAACAAGAAGAGAAGGATACAGAAATTTACACAAAATAAATAGGTATGGTTTGTTATTTAGATCTGATCAAGTTTTAACTTTAAATACAAAGTATAATCCTGAAATTGAAAAAATTATATCTGTACAAAAAATGATAAGTCATAAATATTTCTGCTCATTATTAGTTGGCAAAGATCAAGATATTCTTTTTGAGAAATACGCAGATGATTTTAGTGAACATACTCCCCAAACTATTATGTCTATTACTAAAATGTTTGTAAATTTATTTATTGGAGAACTTGTCGAAAAAAATATAATTGATTTAAACAAAACTGTTTCAGAATATTTACCAAATATTAATTCTGGATATGCTTCAGCAAAAATTCAGGATGTACTAGATATGAATATACAAAACTCTTATAGTGAAGATTATACGGATCCCTATACATCATCTTTTTTACATGAGCCTGTTTGTGGATGGAGACTTCCTAACGACCAAAATTATAAAATTGTTCAAGAAGAGTTTCTAAATTCAATTGAGTCTATTAAGGGAGAAACATTAGAAAATAAAAATGATTTATCTCACTATAAGTCAGCAAATACTGATGTCTTAGGTGTAATAATTGAGAAAGTTAGTGGAAAGAAATTAAAAGACTGGTTATTAGAAGCCGTTGAGGCGGCGGGTTTTGAAGATGCTATGTATATGGGAACTGATAGAGATAGTATGCCGTGGATTTCAGGTGGAGGATGCTTGATTTCAAGAGATTTTTTAAGGTATGGACTTTTATTCTCTAGAAAAGGCCATGGTGTAGAAAATAGAAAAGTTGGCTCAGAAAAATTTTTAAGTGAAACTCTTACAAATAAGGGTACTAAATATATGGAGTTATCTACTGACAAATATCTATACTATTCTAATTCATCTATGAAATGTGGTGATTGGATTGGTCATTCTGGTCTTGGTGGTCAATTTTTAGCAATAAATTTAAAGAATGGAATTGTTGCATCATACTTTTCTGTCATTGAAACAGACTCTGGCACTGATGAAAATTACAAGAGAGATATGATCAATATGTTAGATGAAATTGTTAATAAAAATTTCTAGAAATTAACTTTGATTAATTTTATCTGCTATTAAAATTTTTCTCTGCATTTCTCGAAGAACAGGTTTTTCAATAAGCTTTCCATCAATTACTACTAAACCGGTATCCGACTCATTGAATTGGTCTACAATTCTTTTAGCTTTAATAATTTCTTCTTTAGAAGGTGTAAAAATTTCATTCAACATATTTATTTGTTTTGGATGGATAGAACCTTTTCCTGTAAATCCTAAATCTCTTACAAGTTCAGCTTCTTTTTTCATTCCATCCATATCCTCTAGATCTAAATATGGTACATCTATAACATCTACACCAACACTTGCTCCTGCATGCACTAATCTAGATCTTGCGTATATCAAATTTTTATATTCATTCGGAACTCTAAGCTCTGCAGCCATATCTACACCTCCAAAATATAGTGCAACTATTCTTTTGCTTGCATGAGCAATGTCATAAATACTCTCAAGTGCCTCATTAGTCTCCATTATTACATGAAGATCAGTGTCTAAACCACAATCTGTCAACATATCATCAATAAAAGTAATTTCATCAGGTGTTTTAACTTTAGGTAACATTATTGCTTTCACATTTGTTTTGCTTGAAACAACAGCTTCAAGATCCATGAGACCAAATTTAGTTCGTTGACAATTTACTCTAACAACTAACTCAACACCACTTTTAACTTCAAGAGTCTCAAGTGCTTTAAATGTATTTTTTCTTGCTTCATCTTTATCTTTGATTGCTATTCCATCTTCTAATTCAATACAAACCATATCTGCACCTGACGAAATAGCTTTTGGAAACATTTCTGGTTTAAGACCTGGTGTAAAAATAAAACTACGTCTTACATTTATTTTATTTGAATTCATCTAATTACTATATCTCATAATTTAAAATGTTATAAATTTTTTTTTGCTCGTTATTATTTACTGACATCTTCTTTTGGAGATAAAACTACAGCCACTATTCCACCAATAACAATTAAAGAACATCCAGTGATTTGACGCCAGCCAAATGGTTCATCAGTAAGAATGCTTGAGCTAATTGCACCAACTATTATTTCTGATAAAAATAAAATTGAACATATTCCTGCTCCTATTTGGGTTGGGGCCCAAAGGATTATAATACCAGTTGGGATAAAATAAAAAACTGAAATTAAAACAAGAAATGTTGTCATTGAAATAAATGCTTCTATTGATGGCATTGGTCCAAGATAATCTACAAGTAAAAAGCCAGCTACTATATTAAACAATGTGCCATAAAAGAAAAAACCAAAAATTATAGGAAATACTCCGTCAGTTTTTATAACTTCAAGTCTAATCATTCCTCCTGCAAACATAATTCCACCTAGAAGAGCTAACCAGTCTCCTGCATTTTCTGGTAATGGAATATTGCCACCTTGGCCAAAAACTACCCATAATCCACCAAGTGCTAAACCTAAACTAACAATTCTTTGCCAACCATGTTTTTTCTTTAAAAAAATAATTTCGAAAATAGTTGTCCAAACAGGTGTCATATAAAACATTATTAAAGCTCTGACTACGTCAGTTAAAAGAAAGCTTAATGCATAACATATAAAACCTCCCCCAATTAAAATTCCCATACCAGGGAGCTCTAATCCGGTACCTTTTTTTTTGCTCATTCTCCAAAGTGCAATAGGCATTAATATTAGAGTTCCAATTATCATTTGGGAAATTGTACCCCAGCCTCCAGTTAAACCACCGTCCTCAAGAATTCTTTGTGGTAACCAGTATATTCCCCAAGCACCAGCGGATATCGCAAGAGCAATTGAAATTTTATAATGGTGGGGGTGTCTCATCTTAACTTATCTAATTTAGGTTTAATTTTACTAAAATTGAAAATATCTTCATATTTACTTGCAAAAGAATATAATTTCAAATCATCTTTATTTTTCCCAATAATTTGCATACCCATAGGCATGCCATCTTTGTTAAAACCTGCTGGAATTGTAACTGTAGGTAGTTCTAAAAGGCTGGATAATATAAAAACTTCTAACCAACGATGATAAGTATCTAATTCTTTATCATTAATATTTTTTGGAAATTGTAATTTTTTATCAAAGGGAAAAATTTGAGCTGATGGTAATACTAAAAAATCAAAATTCTCAAACATTAAATTTATTTGATTTAAACATTCTTGTTTTTGATTTAAGGCTATTTTTAGATCTTCGGCTTTAATTTCTTTGCCTTTGTTATATTCCCAAATTGCTTGATATGTCATTGAACTAATATCTATAATATTCATAGCTAAAGTATCTTCATAAATACTTTTGGCTCTTAAAGTTGTCCAACTCTTCCACAAAATATCAGTATTTATTTTTGGTTTAAGATTTTCTACTCTAAGATTTATTTTTTCTAAATCTTTTAATTTAGTCTCACAAATTTCCAATATATCTTTTTCTATAATATAATTCCCATTCATATTAGAAAGCCATCCAATTTTAAAAGATGAAAATTCTTTTTCACTTATATTTTGATTTTTAAAATAGCCATCTAAATCAAATGAAAATTTGTCAACTGAGTCACTTCCTACAATTTCATCTAATAAAATCGACATATCTCTTGGATTTCTCGCAAAACATCCTGGCGTCGTAAGTATTGGATAATTTAAATTTTGTCCTGAGCGATCTGAAGGGATTAGACCTGGTGTGGGTCTAAAACCATAAATATTTGCATATGCTGCAGGTCCACGACATGATCCCATTTGATCTGTACCATCAGCAAATGGCAATAATCCAGCAGCAACAGCTGAACTTGCACCTCCACTTGATCCTGCTGCTGATTTTGATAAATCATAAATGTTTGATGTTGGTCCGAAAAGCCTATTAATTGTATGTCCACCTACACCAAGTTCTGCTGTGTTTGTTTTACCAATAACAATTGTTCCTTTATCAATTAATCGATTAACAAATAATGAGTTTTTTTTTGGTTGGTTATTTTTTGATCCTGGAAATCCGTATGTAGTTTTAAAACCCACGACATCTGTCAGATCTTTAATTGCTATTGGCAATCCATTTAAAGGTTTGTCAATTTCCTTGATATTATCCTTTTCAATTGCCTCTTTTATGATTAATTCACGATCTTTTTGAAGAACAATAGCGTTTAAATCCGGATTAAATTTTTCAATTCTGTCTAAATAATACTCAACAACCTCTTTAATTGAGATTTGTCGACTTTTTATATTGTTTTGTATTTCTTTAACTGATTGATTTTCAAGCATAAAAGCTTATCGAGCTTTTTTAATACTTTGCAAAACCATTTCTTTCATTTCAGCTAATGAAGCTACTTTAGGATTGGTTGCATACGCTTGATCTTTCATTGCTTTTTCAGCAATTCTTTCAGCACAATCCTCTGGAACATTAATTTCACTCAAACTATTTGGAATTTTAATTCTATCTAAAAGGTTCTCTAAATTTTTTATAAATGCGTTTACAGAATGATCTTTGTATTGCATTGCTTCTGACATTCTTTGAACTTTTTCTTCCATTCCTGGCAAATTATATTTCATGACAACTGGTAAAACTATTGCGTTAGTTAGTCCATGATGGGTATTATATTCTGCTCCTACCATATGGGAAATAGAATGAACATTTCCTAAACCTTTCAAAAATGATATTCCTGCTAAACAAGATCCAACATGCATACCACCTCTTGCTAATATATTCTCAGGCTCTTCAACTGCTTTAATTAATGATTTTGAAATTAAAGAAAGTCCTTCCAGTGCTGCCCCATCACACATTGGATTAAATCCAGGCACACAATATCCCTCTATAGCATGTATTAAAGCATCAGCTCCTGTCCATGCTGTTAAATTAGATGGTAATCCTATTGTTAACTCGGGGTCAATTAATGCTAAAGACGGTCTAACATCTGGATGCCACATACAAAATTTCATACCTTCTTTTAAGTAGGTAACCATTGCTGTTATCTCTGTTTCAGCTCCTGTGCCTGCTGTTGTAGGAATAGTTATAATTTTTGGAAAAGGGTTATCTTTACTAATTATTGGAGGTGTAAGTTCAAATTCAAAATCTCTTAGTGGCACATCATTATTTGCTGTGAGGCATATTAATTTACCTCCATCCATGGCACTTCCACCACCGATAGCAATTATTGAATCATGTTTTCCATCGTTATATTTTTTACAACCCACTGATATTTCATCCTCTCGAGGATTAGGCGATATATCAAAAAATATATCTGACTTTACATTTGAGTTATCTAAATATCTTTGTAAATTTGTTACAAATGGTAATTTTGGGCTACCTTTATCTGTTACTATTAGTGGATTCTTGATATCTAAATTATTACACATTGTGCCTATTTCTTTTAAACGACCAGGACCATATGCAATGTTAGTTGGGAATGTCCAATCTTGATTAGACAAGATATCAGATTCATTTAGTTTAAAATTACTCATTTTATTTGTAAGGTTTATACAATTTTAAAAAAAATTATACATGAAAATTTCCTCAGAAAAGATTGATATTAAAAAAACTTATCTTGCAGTGACTACTATGCTAATGGCAATTCTATGTGTTGATTTATATATGGTAGTAATTAAATTTTTAGGAGATGAATATTCTGTCATTCAACTTGCAGTGTTTAGAAATATTGCAGGTATTATACCTCTAATTTTGCTGATTTTATTTACAAAAGAGCATTTTACGATATTTAAAAATCTTAATAAGACATTCATTACACTCAGTTTTTTTAGAGGTTTGGGATTTTTAGCAATGAATATTTTTATATTTATTTCTGTAATAAATCTTGAATTTGCAACTGCAATGACTCTTACTTTTTCATCCCCTTTTTTTATAGTTATATTTTCAATATTTTTTTTAAAAGACATGATTGGTATTTATAGATGGTCAGCAATTTTTATAGGTTTTTTAGGTGTTGTTTTAATTATGAAACCCACCAGCGAGATATTCAATTTCTATTCTATCTTCCCTATTTTAACTGCTATCGCTTGGGCTATAACAGTTATAATACTTAAATTTATTCCTGAGGGTCACTCAACTGCAAAGATACAACTATTCACTCTTATGTTTAATGTTATAGGTGGTGTAATTTTATATTTTATTACAACTGGCCATGTTGAAATAAAAAGTATTGAAGATTTCTTTTTGATGACTTTAACAGGTATATTGGGTGGAACTGCTGCAATTTTATTTATCTATTCCTATAGATTAATCTCAGCAAGTAAAATGGCTTCATTTGAATATTTGGGTATACCCTCCTCTTTTGTTCTTGGATGGATTTTTTTTAAAGAAGCACCTTGGGAACAACTTTTTCCAGGTGTGATAGCAATTGTTTTAGCTGGTATGATAATTATTTGGAGAGATAAAGTTAAACAAAAAAGTATTAAAGGAAATAATCAGTTTAACTAGCTGATTTCATTGATTTCATTACTATCGCTCGATCTATTTCGCCTAACAAATCTCCTGTATCGCTACACACTACCGGAAACGATTTATCGGAGTCGACTAACTTATCTATAAGTGTCTCAATTTTAGAATTATCAAGTATACAATGTGATTTATCTCCATATAACTTTTTAGTATCATCACAACATTCTTTTCTCATGACTTTTCCTGCACTAAGAACTTTATATTTTGGAACATCTTCACAGAAATCTTTTACATACTGGTCTTTTGGATTTGCGACTATTTCTTCAGGTGTCCCAACTTGAGAAACTTCGCCATCTTTCATAATTGCAATATGGTCTCCCATTTTAATTGCTTCTAAAAAATCGTGAGTAATAAAGACCATTGTCTTTTGAAGCTTCTCTTGAAGTTTTAATAATTCATCTTGCATCTCTCGTCTTATCAAAGGGTCTAGAGCTGAAAATGGTTCATCAAAAATTAAAATTTCTGGATCTACAGCTAATGCTCTTGCAAGTCCTACTCTTTGTTGCATGCCCCCCGACAATTCTCTTGGGTAGTTATTTTGCCAACCATCAAGACCAACCATTTTTAAAACTTCCATAGCTTTGTCTGTTCGTTCTTGTTTTTTATTGCCTCTAATTTCTAGTCCGTATGCAATATTTTCAACAACTGTTCTATGAGGAAATAATCCAAAGTGCTGGAAGACCATACTCATTTTGTTTCTTCTTAAATCTAATAATTCTCCACCACTCATTTTAGTTACATCAATATCGTCCATTTTAACTGTACCTGAGGTTGGTTCAATTAATCTAGATATACATCTTACTAATGTTGATTTTCCACTTCCTGATAAGCCCATCACAACAAAAGTTTCACCTTTTTGTATTGAAAAACTAACATTTTTAACAGCCACAACATGCCCAGTTTTTTCTTGAACTTCTTTAATTGAGAGATTTGGATCTAAATTTTCTTTTATTCTTTTTTCATCTGGTCCAAACAATTTCCAGATATTTGTGCAAACTATTTTATTATTATCAGCCATAATAATTCAAAAACTTTAAGCGAGATAAGACAATATTTTACTTTAAAAGTAAAATAGTTTATTTAAATTACTATATTTATGTCTGCTGAAGGTCATGTTTTAGAAAAATCAGACTCGTCAAAGAGTTTAGTTAAATATATTCTTGTGTTAGCTGTGTTTCTGGGTGCCTTATGGCTTTCCTTCCAAAACGACGGTCCTTCAAAATTTCCAAAGCAAATAACAGATGAATTTACTTTTACTGCATGGGTTAATGATGGCGAGGATTACTTAAAAAAAAATTATAGATGGATAACAAAAATAATCGCTAGCTATATTAAAGAAGGATATTATGTCTTAGAGGATTTTCTTATAGACTCTCCATGGTTGTTGATTGCTGCAATTCTCTTTTTGCCTTGCTTAATTGCAGGAGGTTTAAAATTAGGCTTGTATTCTATATTTGTGGTTTATTTTTGGGGTGCAGTAGGAATGTGGGATGAGTCAATGCAAACCTTGGCATTAATGGGATTATCAGTTTTCTTATGTGTGTTTTTTGGAGTTATTCTCGGAATTTTATGTTCTCAAAGTAATCGGTTTGATAATTTCATGAAACCAGTTTTGGATACAATGCAAGTCATGCCAGCATTTGTTTATCTTTTTCCAGCTTTATTCTTTTTTGGAATTGGAGGAGCACCTGCGATATTGGCAACAATGATTTATGCAATGCCTCCTGTAATAAGGTTAACTAATTCTGGAATAAGACAAGTTTCCAAAGAAACAATTGAGTCTGCTACTTCATTTGGTTCAAGCAAACTTCAGCTTCTTTACAAAATTAAAATTCCACTTTCATTACCAAGCATCATGATGGGTATTAACCAGGTAATTATGATGGCTTTGGCACTAGTAGTATTAGCGTGTTTTATTGGTGCGGAAGGTATAGGTGGCCAGGTATGGTTAGCAATTCGAAATCTTGATGTAGGTTGGGCAATGGAAGGTGGATTGTGTATTCTTTTTATGGCTATTCTATTTGATAGGTTTAGTATGTCGTTTAGCAAACAAGAAGAAACTCTTCCATCAGATGTTCAAAAATTTTATTTACTACCTCAAACTTGGGAAAAATATCAAATAGCTAGAATCCTAGAAAGACCTTTAACTTTAATTCATTTAATAATTAAATTTATTTGTGAAAAAGTAACCACTTTAATAGGTGACTTATTTAAATATTTAATTTCTGTTTTTAACAAAGACTTGGGTAATGAAATAGGAGAGTTAATAAGTAAAAGATATTATTTAATTCCATCATTTATAGTTTTTTTTATTATCGTTTTAATTGACGCTTTTGTTGTAAACATTGGATCATTTCCATCAGAATGGAAACTTTCTATAAGACAACCAATAGCAGAAACTGTTAAGTCTCTTACAGTTAATCCTTCATTTATAGGGTTTACAAAAGGTTTGAGAGCATTTGTTTATCTGAACCTTTTAAATCCTCTCGATACATTTTTAACTCATATACCTTGGTGGTACACTATGAGTATATTCGCAGCAATTGGATACTTTACTGTAGGATTTAGATTTGCAATCATTACAGTGTTGTTGTTATTTTTTATTGCTGCTTGTGGAATTTGGACACAATCAATGGTTACTTTATCATCTGTTTTAGTATCAGTAGCTTTATGTTTTGCACTTGGTGTACCATTAGGAATAATAGCATCATATAATAAAAGATTTAGAGATATCCAAAATGTAATATTAGATGCGATGCAAACACTTCCGTATTTTTGTTATTTAATTCCTGTTTTGATGTTTTTTGGGGGCGGTATTGTTTCTGCTGTATTAGCAACTGTAATTTATGCGATACCTCCAATTATTAGATTAACATCTTTGGGTCTTACTCAAGTGTCTGGAAGTTTTTCTGAAGTATCAAGATCATTTGGAGGAACTTTAATTCAAACATTAAACAAAGTTAAATTTCCATTGGCTGTTCCAAGTCTAGTAATTGGTTTCAATCAAACTGTAATTATGGCGTTTGCAATGCAAATTGTTACACCTTTAATTGGGGGTAAAGGTTTAGGTCTTGAAGTGTTTAACGGATTAGCAAGATCTGATACCGGAAGAGGATTGGCTGCAGGAATTGGGATTGTTCTGATGGCTATTATTATTGATAGAATAAGTCTTGCTTGGACAAAAAAACAAAGAATAGCTTTAGGTTTAGAAAAAAAACAAGTATGACCAAAGATAAAGGTCTTCCTTTAACTAGTAATCATTGGGGTACATACAGAGCAAAAGTCAAAGATGGAAAAATTCAGGAACTTTTAGGGTGGGAACATGACAAAGACCCTTCACCTATTGCGCAAGGAATTTTAGATGTACTTGATGGTCCTACTCGAATAGACTCACCAATGATTAGAAAGAGTTGGCTGGAAGGTGGACCAGGTACAAATAATAAATTACGTGGAAGTGAGCCATTTGTAGAAGTTAGTTGGGAAAAGGCTGAACAGCTAGTCGCCGATGAACTTAATCGAGTTAAAGAGAAATTCGGAAACCCGTCTATTTATGGAGGATCATATGGGTGGGCAAGCGCTGGAAGATTTCATCATGCTCAAAGTCAACTTCATAGATTTTTAAATTGTATAGGTGGTTATACTAGTTCAAAATTTACTTACAGCTTTGCTGCAGCTGAAGCAATGGTTCCCCATATACTTGGAAGTTATAGAGCTTATCTAGATACATGTACGAGTTGGAGTTCAATTAAAGATAATACTAAAGTATTTTTATGCTTTGGAGGAATTCCAATAAAAAATGGTCAAATTTCTCAAGGAGGAACAGGAAATCATTATCAGCAAGAAAATTTAATAGAGGCTTCAAAATCAGGAATTGAATTTATTAATGTAAGCCCATTAAAATCTGATTTTATTGATGACGTTAAATGTGATTGGATAGCTGCACGACCAAATACTGACACTGCACTTATGCTGGGAATAGCACACACACTTCACGTAGAAGGTTTAAGTGATAAAGAGTTTTTAAAAAAATATACAGAAGGGTTTGAAAAATTTTTACCTTATCTTTTAGGTGAAACTGATGGAATTAAAAAAGATGCAAGCTGGGCTGCTGAAATATGCAATATATCTCCAGAAAAAATAAAAGAATTAGCTCACAAGTTATCCTCTAAGAGAAGTATGATTTCTCTAAGTTGGTCTTTGACAAGACAAGATCATGGAGAGCAACCGTTTTGGATGGCGATAATGTTGGCATCTATGATTGGACAAATTGGATTACCAGGTGGTGGATTTGGATTTGGATACAGTGCTACAAATTTTATAGGCGGTCAATTTACTATTTTACCAGGAGCAGCCTTTCCACAAACAAAAAATGAAATAGAAAATTTTATTCCTGTTGCTCGGATTAGTGATCTTTTACTTCACCCAGGAGAAAGATTTGATTTTGATGGAAAAAGTTATGAATATCCAGATACAAAAGTAGTTTATTGGGCTGGTGGAAATCCTTTTCATCATCATCAAGATCTAAATCGTTTGATTAAAGCTTGGGAAAAACCAGATACTATTATATCAAATGAATGGTGTTGGAATACATTGGCTAAAAGATCAGATATTGTTTTACCTTGCACAACACCTCTTGAAAGAAGTGATATTATGATGACACCAAGAGATCCTTATGTTGTTTCTATGTCAAAAATAATTGAACCTTATAAACAAGCAAAAGATGATTATGAAATTTTTTCCAATATAGCTAAAAGAATGGGTGTTAAAGACGAATTTACAGAAGGTAGAACCCAAGAAGAATGGCAAAAATGGATATATTCCGAGACTTCTAAACGAGCTGAAGCAGCTAATATTGAAATTCCAAGCTATGAGAAATTTAGAGAGAATAAATGGTTTAAGATTAAAGATCCTTCAGAACCTACACTCATGCTAAAAGAATTCATTGAAGATCCTTTAAAGAATCCTTTAAACACTCCTAGCGGTAAAATTGAAATATATTCCAAAACTGTTGCTGACTTTAATTATAATGATTGCCCTGGCCATCCTGTTTGGTTAGAACCTTGTGAGTGGCTTGGCAAAAAAAATAAAACCTTTCCACTTCATTTAATTTCAAATCAACCAAAGAATAAATTACACAGCCAAATGGATCATGGTAAATACAGTAAATCCTTCAAAATTAATGACCGAGAGCCCATAGAAATTAATCCACATGATGCAAAGAAACGTGGATTAAAAAATGGTGATGTTGTCAAGCTCTTTAATAATAGAGGAGCTTGCTTGGCAGGAGTTAAAGTTAATAAAAAAGTAATGGAAGGTGTTGTACAAATTAGCACTGGAGCCTGGTATGATCCAGAAAAAGCTAATGAACCTAATTCTATGTGTAAACACGGTAATCCTAATGTTTTAACACTGGATAAAGGAACCTCTAAACTTGGACAAGGCCCAATTGCACATTCATGTCTTATTGAGATGGAAAAGTTTATTGATAATCCTCCATCTATTACTGCATACGATCCACCAACTATTTTAAGAAATAAAACAAATATTAATTAAAAGGAATTTAATGGGAAACTTTCAAGAATTATCTGACTTAAAAAAAACTGTAAAGATTAGCGCAAGAAGATTTGAAGAATCCCCTTATATAGAAAGAACTAATTCTCCAGAAATGGTTAGAGGTGTTTATGCTGGAAGATATTTTGCAATTTCCTTAGGAGAAGACCCGGTTCAAAAATATTGGCTGTTAAGACAAAAGGCAGCAATGTTTGATGTTCCTGAAAAACCAATTGAAATATCTGGACCTGATGTGGCTGCATTTTTAGAAAAAGTTATGACTAGAAAAGTTTCAACAATTAAAGAAGGTCGAGGCTATTATTCATTAGCATGTACTCCTCAAGGTGGAATATTTATGGATGGAGTAATTTTTAAATTTAGTGAAAATAAATTTTGGTATGTACAAGCAGATGGGCCTTTTGAAGATTGGTTATTAGCTCACAGCAAAGGATTTGATGTAAAAATTTTAGATCCAAAATCAAGGGTTATACAAATACAAGGACCAGCTTCAATAGATATTATGAAAGCAGCCTCAAATGGAAAGATAAATGAAAATATGCAGTACTATAGATCTGGATTCTTTGATCTTGGAGGACAAAACTTATATGTTTCAAGATCAGGTTTTACTAACGAGCTTGGGTTTGAAATCTATTCTGATGGATTTAAAACTGATCATCTAGCTTTATGGGACCATCTTATGAATTGTGGAAAACCTTTTGGAATGGAACTTTCAGCAACAAGAGCAATGACTATAAGAAGAATTGAAGCTGGGATATTTGGTAATTTAACTGATATTGATACTACAATAAATCCTTTCGAAGCTGGTTTAGGATTTTGCGTAAATATGGATAAAGAGGATTTTATAGGTCGTGATGCATTATTAAATAAAGACAAAGGCACTTGTTTGTTTGGTTTAACTTGTAAAACTGAAACGCCAGTGTCTGGTAGTAAAGTAATCGATGAAGATAAAATTGTAGGTCATATAACTGCTGGTGTTCACTCTTTAACACTTAACACAGGTATAGGTTACGTAAGGTTTTATGAACCAAAAGATTGGCCAGGAAAAGAATTAATTTTAAAATTGCCTAATGGAGAAAATCATAAATCTAAAGTTGTAAATCTCCCCTTTTTTGATCCTGAAAAAAAAATTGTTAAAGGCATAGACAGAAGTATTCCTAAACAAACAAAATAGAGATATTAAAAAAAATTAACCTATTCTGGGTCATTGACAAAAAACCACACCTATACTCGCATAAAATCTTGCTTAAATAATTATTAATACAGTTTACATGGGTATAATTTTTGAATTAGTATGTTTTTTTTAATTAATTAATTAAGAGGAGAAACAATGAAATTAACAAAAACTTTTTCAGCTTTTGTATTATCTTTTGTACTTTTACTTGGAACTTTTTCACAAGCAAATGCTAAAAGATTAACAGCAGCTGTAGCAGACTGGACAGGTGGAGAAATTACTTGTCAGGTTGCTGTCAGTATGTTGGAAGAAGAGTTGGGATACAAAGTAAAAAGGGTAGTATTTCCATCAGGAACAGGATTGTGGGAAGCAATAGCTGCAGGTGAAATTGACTTTGCGTGTGAAAGTTGGCCGAGTTATGCTGAAGCAGATACTGTCATGATGAAAGGACCTCTAGTGTATGATGGTAAGACTATGTTCAATTATGAAGGTGATGGAAGTGTAAAACTTTTAGGTACATCTGGTATAATTGGACTTTCAGATTATTTTATTCCTAAATATGCTGCAGATAAATATGGAATTAAATCATGGAAAGATTTAAATAAACATAAAGACAAATTTGCAACTATTGAAAGTGGTAACAGAGGAAGATTAATTGCTTGTCCTGTTGCAGGTTGGAACTGTCATGATCAAAAAAGACTTGATCTTTTAGGAATTGATTTCCAAGCTGATGAGTTAGGAACTGAGGCTGCTGCGCTTGCTGAAGCCTCTGCTGCATATGAAAGAAAAGAGCCTTTCTTATTATACCTATGGGAACCGCATTGGTTCTTTGGTGCTTACGATATGGTTGGTGTAGGTCTTCCTGAGCACAAAACTTGTGATAGTTTTACTGAAGCTAATAACTGGAAAGATTGTGGAACTGCTGCATGGCCAGCAACAGGTTGGGCAAAAGACTATACGTTCAACTATGGTAACCCAGCAACTTTCGCTAAACCAGAAAATGCTAAAGCTGCAGAATTCTTCACAAAGATGAAGTTTGACAATGCAGATCAAGCTGTAATGCTAGTTGAAGTTAAACAAAAAAATAGAGATCTTAAAGAAGTAGTTAAAGAATGGAAAGACGCTAATCCTGATAAATGGAGTAGTTGGATTCCAAAATAATTATTATTTAAATAAAAAAATTAAAAGGGCTTTGATTTTCAGAGCCCTTTTTTTTGGGAATATTAATCTTCGCTATTAGTATCTTCTTCGTTAGATTGAATTTCTTCTGCCTGCATTTCTTCGATAGAAGCATCACCTTCTTCAGCAGTTTCTATAGGATCAGCAGAACTTGTTTCTGTAGAATTTTGTATTTCAGCTAAGTCTTCTTGAGATACTTGAATTTTTTCAGGAGTTTTTCTTGCTCTTTTAGATGGTAAGATCGGTGTACCACTTTTTGAAATTTCACCCTTATACATATTTTCAAAATCATCACCTATTTCTTCATCGTCATCTGAACCATCATCAACTTGTTCAACGTGTTTTCTAAGTTTGTAAACAGCACTCTCGGTTAAATCTGAAACTTTAATTTTTTTTTCTGCTATTTCTCTAAGAGAGATAACTGTATTTTTATCATTATCTCTATCTAGTAATGGTTCAATACCTGAATTTAATTGAGTTGCCCTTTCTTTAGCAACAAGAACTAATTCGTAAGGGCTTTCTACTTTGTCTATGCAGTCTTCAACTGTTACTCTTGCCATGGGCGATTATTTATACCTGAGACCTGTAAAATGCAAGTTTTTTTTAAATAATAACTGGATTGAGCTTTTTTCTTATCAAAAAAAGAAGGATTAAAGAGATAGAAATATATGTACCTGAAACAGCTACAATTTCTTCTATTGTAAAACCAATATCAATCAAAAATCCATATAAAGCTGTGCCAAATGCTGTAGCAAACACCATTAATGCTGTTGTTAATGCTTTTATCGATCCAATATGTTTTACTCCATAAAGCTCAGCCCAAGTAGAAGACCCTAAAATATTTGAAAAACCATTAGAAATTCCAACCAAACCTAAGAAAACAAAAGCTATAATTGGTGTATCAAAAAAGAATAATACAATTGCTGAGAGTAAAAGCGGGATATTCATAAATATTAATAATTTTCTACTTGTGAATTTATCAATTAAATATCCAGACAAGAATAGAGTCAAAACAGAAAAAATTGAGTAAGACATAAATGATTGAGCGATTGTGTAAGGCCCCCAACCTTTTGATGTTTGTACAAATGATTGAAATACAGCAAAGCCAGTAAAGATCCATGGCATAGCAAGCATATTAAGGCTAATTATATAAAATCTGTAATCTTTAATAACCTCTATTCTCTTCCATTGTTTTATTTCTTCATCTTTTATATTTTCATCTTTAGACTCTCTAGAGTCTAAATTTAAATTTTTAATTAATGAAAAAGAAACTATTGGTAGGAAAATTAAAACTGTAATTGAAAATATTAACCATAAGTTTTGCCAACTAATAATTGTTAATAAGTATACCATTAAAACTGGCATAATGAATTCTGCAGAGGATAATCCAAACCAACTTATACTTAAGGCTTTTCCTCTAGTTTTAGTAAAATATCTTGAAATTGTTGTTGATGCTGTATGAGACATTAATCCTTGACCAGAAAATCTCATTAAAAATATTGCAACAAAAAGAAGTAAAACTGATGAAATTTTTGAAAAGAAAAAACATGCAAAAGATAATAGTATAATTACCAAAAAAGCAAATTTAAAAATATTTACATCGTCAATTTTTTTTCCAACCCAAATTAATAATAAGCTACTACATAAAGTTGCAGATGCATAAATTGTACCAAATTGTCCATGAGTAATAGATAAAGTCTCTCGTATACTAGAATTAAATAATCCTAAAAAATAACTCTGTCCAAAACTAGAAAAAAATGTAAAAATAAATCCGAATAAAATTACTTTAAACTTCAAACTGTTAAACATAGGAAATAAAAATTATGTCTTGTAATGTTGCTTTCATAGGTCTTGGTGTCATGGGTTATCCAATGGCTGGTTATATATCAAAAGCTGGTCACAATGTAACTGTTTATAATAGAACAGACGCAAAAGCTGATAAGTGGATAAGTGAATATAAAGGAACTAAAGCAGTTACTCCTGCAAAAGCTGCTGAAGGAGCTGATTATATATTTACATGTGTTGGGAATGATAATGATTTGAGAGAGGTAACTTTTGGTGAAAATGGAATTTTTAAAACAATTAAAAAAGGTGCAATCTATATAGACAATACAACTGCTTCAGCAACTATTGCACTTGAGATTTATGAATATGCTAAAAAAAATGAGTTTGGTGCATTAGATGCTCCTGTATCTGGTGGTCAAGCTGGTGCAGAAAATGGTGCATTAACAGTTATGATTGGAGGTGATCAAGCTGATTTTGATAAAGCAAAAGATAAAATAGATTGTTATAGCAAAAAGATGAAATTATTAGGTGGAGCTGGAAACGGACAGTTAGCTAAGATGGTTAATCAAATTTGCATTGCAGGATTAGTTCAAGGTTTATCTGAAGGGATAAACTTTGGAATGAAAGCAGGTTTAAATATGGAAGATGTAATTGAGGTTATATCCAAAGGTGCCGCACAATCTTGGCAAATGGAAAATAGATACAAAACAATGATTGATGATAAATTTGAATTTGGCTTTGCAGTTGATTGGATGAGAAAAGATTTAAAAATTGCAATGGAAGAGGCAAAAAATAACGGTTCCATGCTTCCTATAACTGAAGTTGTTGATAAGTATTATGGAGAAGTCCAAGAAATGGGCGGTAATCGATGGGATACATCAAGTTTAATCAAAAGATTAAGTAAGTAATTTTGGATGCATCCTGCGTACTACGAAGATTTTAATGAGATCAAAAATAAAATTTGGTCTATGCTTGATAATGCCATAAAGGATAGAAATTCTCCTTTTAGAATT
This sequence comes from Candidatus Pelagibacter sp. HTCC7211, assembly GCF_000155895.1. Lineage (NCBI taxonomy): Bacteria > Pseudomonadati > Pseudomonadota > Alphaproteobacteria > Candidatus Pelagibacterales > Candidatus Pelagibacteraceae > Candidatus Pelagibacter > Candidatus Pelagibacter sp. HTCC7211. Next base: position 737,669 of record NZ_DS995298.1, on the reverse strand, counting down.
CCAGTGTTTATTTGTGGTAATGAAAATGATCTTGATGGCAGGATAGTAGTTCTAAGAAAATCAGATAGAGCAAATAACCTTGTACAATATCATAGCGATATAAGATCAGATAAAATTGACAAATTAAAATTAAACAAAAATGCAGCAATGTTATTTTATGATAAAGAAGAAAAAATACAGGTAAGATTAAAAGTTGAATGTATTGTTAATCATGACAATGAAATTACAAAAGAGTCTTGGTTAAAAACACAACATATCTCTAGAAAATGTTACTTAGTTGATAATGGACCAGGCACAGAGTCTGATATTCCAACATCTGGGCTGAAACCTGAACTTGATAATTTTGATTACACTAAGGAACAAAGTGAAGAAGGATATAAAAACTTTACAGTGATTCAGTGTAAAATTCAATCTATGGAGTGGCTATATCTAGCCGCCAAAGGTCATCGTAGAGCTAAATTTGATCTTAAAAATAATAAAGAAAACTGGTTAGTTCCTTAAATTTTTTTTTCATATACCTTTAACAATTATATTGTTTCCTTCAGAATTTTGTAATCGTATATCTTTAACAGGTTTATATTCATCTGAATGATACCACTCTAAAGCTTTTTCGTAGGTTGGAAATTTAATAATTACTAATCTTGGAAAATTATCTTCACCCTCAACAACTTGATATTCACCATTTCTGACAAGATATTCACCTCCAAATTTTTTTACTACCTCACTAACCTTAGCAACATATTCTTTATAGTTTTCTGGATTTGTTACTTTTAATTGTGCAATTACATAGCCCGCTGACATTAAATACCTCCTTTAAAAAATTGATTTTGAATATCTTTTCCAATTATCTTGATAATGTTTTGTATTTTTTAAAACAGCTTCTTTCTCTTCTTCAGTTACTTTTCTAATAATTCTACCTGGAGAACCAACTACTAAAGAGTCATCTGGTATTTCTTTATTTTCAGCAATTAAAGTTTTAGCTCCGATAATACAATTTTTACCAATTTTAGTATTGTTTAGTATTACAGCTCCAATACCAATTAAACTATTTTCTCCTATGGTGCATCCGTGAAGCATAACTAAATGACCAACAGTTACATTTTTTCCTACCTTTAAAGGATATCCAGGGTCTGTATGCAATACACTTCCATCTTGAATGTTAGAACCTTCTCCAATATGAATATTTTCAAGGTCTCCTCGCAATACAGCATTAAACCAAATACTGGTATTTTTTTCCAAAGTTACATCGCCAATTATAGTCGCGTTAGGTGCTACCCAATTTTCACCAGAGTTTTTTGGTTTTTTATCTTTTAAATCATAAAACATAATTTATATATTATTACAGTATGCCGATACAAACTCCAATATGTGATTTTGGTAAAAAAGCTTTACCATTTGAATTAAAATCTACAGAAAATAAAATTATTACTTTAGATAAGATTAAAGGTGAAAATGGTACTTTGATAATGTTTATTTGTAATCATTGTCCTTATGTAAAAGCAGTTACTAAAGAAATTGTTGAAGATTGTAATGAATTAAAAAAAATAGGAATTAATTCAGTAGCAATATGTTCAAATGACTTTGTGAATTATCCAGATGATTCATTTGATAACATGATTAAATTTGCAAACAATAATCAATTTAGTTTTCCATATTTACATGATGATACTCAGGAAATTGCAAAATCTTATGATGCTGTATGTACACCTGATTTTTTTGGTTATAATAAAAATTTAGAACTTCAATACAGAGGTAGATTAAGAGAATTAAAAAAATTTATACCAGTCAATGATGGTGAAAGTGATCTGTTAAAAGCTATGAGACAAATAGCAGAAACTGGTAAAGGACCAGAAAATCAACTTCCAAGTGCAGGTTGTGGTATTAAATGGAAGTTTGATTAATGTATTTAATTATTACAAGATCTTTCCCTCCAGAACTTGGAGGCATGCAAAGTTTAATGTGGGGACTTTCAAAAGAACTATCTAAAAACTTTATGATTAAAGTTTTTGCAGATTATATTAAAAATCATAAAACTTTTGATGAACAAGCATCTTTTTCAATTGAAAGAGTTGGTGGACCTAAATTTCTTAGAAAATATAGAAAAGCGCACTTAATTGATGAGTTTGTTAAAGAGAGTAAAGTTAACGCAATTATTGCAGATCACTGGAAAAGTTTAGAACATCTAAAAACTAATAAAAAAAAGATTTGTTTAATTCATGGAAAAGAAATTAATCATGAAAAAGGATCAAGAACTAATAAGCGTTTATTAGAAGTGTTAGATAAAGTTGGAAAAGTAGTAGCAAATTCTGAATACACAAAAAATCTAGCAATAAAAGTCGGGGTAAATGAAGATAAGATTATTGTGATCAACCCTGGAATTGACTCAATGAAAAATTTAGATCAAAAAATATTAGATAAAGTTGAAAGTTTACTAAAAGTTAAAACGCCTAGATTAATAACTGTTTCAAGATTTGATAAGAGAAAAAATCATGAAAAAGTAATAATGGCTTTAAGAAATCTTAAACAGATCTATCCAGACATAGTATATATTTGTGTTGGCTATGGTGATGAAGAGGAAAATATTAAAAACCTTGTTAAAGAATTAGATTTAGAAGCGCAGGTAATGTTTTTTAAAGATATTACTGATGATTTAAAAAATGCTTTAGTGGAAAAATCAGATGTATTTGTAATGCCATCAGTTATTCATAAGTCCTCAGTTGAGGGGTTTGGAATAGCTTATACAGAAGCAGCTCAATATAGCGTTCCTTCAATTGGTGGTAAAGATGGTGGTGCCCCAGATGCCATAGAACATGAAAAGACAGGGTTAATTTGTGATGGAAACAATCTAGATGCAGTTTATTTTTCATTAAATTCAATTTTAGAGAACAAAAAATATTTAGAGTATGGAAAAAATGCAAAAGAGTTTGTTACAAAGTTCTATTGGTCAAATATTGTTAAAAAATATAAAGATATTCTAAACTAAGATTGTTTATACCTCAGTTATACTTATAGTAATTTATTAATGTCTAATAATAAATTAGCTATTTTTTTAATAATTATTTCTGTTTTTTTTGGAACTGTGATGCTCTCATTTTTAAGGATAGCTCAAGAAGATGTAAATGTTTATGTTGCAGGTTTTTTTAGATTTTTTTTAGGTTTAGTAATAATTATGCCATATATTATCAAAACAAATTTTGCTGTTTTAAAAACAAATCATATTAAAAAACATTTGTTAAGAGCGGCGCTTGGTTTACCTGCAATGCTTTTATACTTTTCCTCATTAGTATTGCTTCCTATTGAAAAAGTTACAGCAATATCTTTTGTTGTACCTTTAATGGTTACAATACTTGCGGTATTTTTTTTAGGGGAAAAGATTTATATCTATAGAACTTTAGCCCTAATTCTTGGTTTTGGTGGAATGCTAATTATCATTAGACCTGGTTATGTAGATATATCTATTGGAGTATATATGATTTTATTTTCAGCATTATTATGGTCAATCAACATAATCATAACTAAAAAAATCTCAAAAGATGATAGCGCTATAACAATTTTAGCTCATCAATCTATTTTTATGAGCTTATTTAGTTTTATTATTGTTTTATTTTTTTGGGAAACACCTAGTTTAAAAACATTTATCTATTTATTTTTAGCAGCTATCTGTGGAACTGTATTACATTTAACGCTAAACCATGCTTTTAAACTAGTAGATGTAAGTATGACACAACCCTACTCTTTTTTAAATTTAGTTTTTGCTTCAATTATTGGATATTTTGTGTTTGGTGAAATTCCAGATCTTTATACTTGGATTGGTGCATTAATAATATTTATAGGTGTATTGATAATTTCTTATAGAGAGATGAAACTTGATAAAGAAATAATTAGAAAAAGAGTAGATATAAAATCTTAATTTTTTTTAGAAAATGTTTTATAAATATGCCAAACAACAATCAAAATTGTTGTTACAAGTATGCATGCAGTCAAAGTCCTATCCCACAAGAATTCCCACGATCCATTACTTAGCAATAATGATCTTCTTAAGTTTTCTTCCATTAAACCACCAAGTACAAAAGCTAAAATAAGTGGTGGCATTGGAAAATCATATAATCTTAAATAAGTTGCAACTACCGCTATGCCAATCATTAAATAAATATCAAAATTATTAAACGACATCACGTATATCCCTGTGACTGAGAAAAATAAGATTAAAGGTATTAAATAATTTTTAGGAACAGCAAGAATTCTAGCTATATAAGGAATTAGAGGTAAGTTTAATATCAATAAGATTACCATACCAATATACATAGACATAATTATTGACCAGAAAATTTCTGGGTTTGTCATATAAAGTCTTGGTCCGGGTTGAACACCAAATCCTAAAAGAGCACCCAACATTACAGCCGTGGTTCCACTTCCTGGAATTCCTAAAGTTAGCATTGGTACAAATGATCCAGAACAAGCTGCATTATTTGCCGTTTCAGGTGCAGATAATCCATTTACACTACCTTTACCAAATTTTTCTTTTTCTTCATCGCTAACTAAATTTCTTTCCATACCGTAAGCTAAGAAGGATGCAATAGTTGCACCAGCACCTGGTAGAACACCAATTAAAAAACCAATCACTGATGATCTTGGAATTGTTTTGTACATTTTGGTTCTCTCTTCTTTGTTAATCTTAATAGAACCTAATTCAGTTAAAGAAACCTGTTTAGCAGCACTAGTTGGATCATTTCTTTTTAAAATAATTGTTAATGCTTCACTCATTGCAAATGTTGCCATAACTACAAGAACAAAACTTATGCCATCAGTTAAGTTCATATTGTTGAATGTAAATCTGGTAATATCAGACAAACTATCTTGGCCAACAGAGGCTAACATTAAACCTAATACCACCATCATCATTGCTTTTAAAAATTGACCTTTAGATGAAAATGCAGCAATTGCTGTTAAGCCTAATATCATCAAAGCAAAATAATCTGGTGATCTAAAAGATAAACTTACTTTAGATAAACTTGGTGCCATAAATAATAAATAAATCGCAGATAGCGTTCCTCCTGCAAATGAACTCCATGCAGCAATAGCTAGAGCTTTTCCAGCTTTACCTTGTTGTGCCATTGGATAACCATCAAATGAAGTTGCAACAGTACCTGGTACACCTGGTGCATTTAATAATATTGACGAAGTAGATCCACCAAACACTGCTCCATAATAAACACCAGCCATTAAAATTAATCCTGTTGCAGGCTCAAAGCCGTAAGTAATTGGTATCATTAAAGCAATTGCCGTCATTGGTCCAAGACCAGGGAGCATTCCTATAATTGTTCCAAAAAAACAACCAACCATAACCATTAATATATTTTTAATTGTAAGGGCTGTCGTTAAACCAATTAATATTCCCTCAATCATCCCATCACTCCAATTGATTGTAAGAATGGATCTCTTAAATAAATATTAAGAACTCCGTGAAGTAGATACATAAATGCTGCTACAAAAGGAAAAGAAAGAATAAACATTAATATCCATCTTCTTTCTCCAAGGAAATAATAAGAAGCAAATAAAAATAAAGAAGTAGTTAAAAAATAACCAACTTTTAAAATTGTAGCTCCATAAATAATTGCAATAAGTATAAGTATTCCAGTTTTTTTATACTCTAAATTTTTGTGCTCAACTTTAATAGTATTTTGATCTGGTAAAATAAGTTTTAATCCAGAAAAAAATAATCCAGCGTAACCTAAGTAGATCGGAAATGTTCTAGCATTAAAAGGTGCATTTTCATCAAATGCAAAAACTTGAATTTGGTATGCAGTATATAAATAAAACGCTGAAAATATAAAAAAGAGCAGTGATATAATTTTTGTAGTATTTATATTCACTGCTCTAATTTTTTATAATCCTTAGGATTAAATAACTCCTAGTTTCTTCATAAGAGCTGTCATTTCTTCTGTTTGTTTTTCTAAGAAAGAAACAAACTTATCACCTGGATTGTATATATTTACCCAAGCATTTCTTGCTCTGACAGTTTCCCATTCAGAAGTTTTTTGTACATCACCTAACATTTTAGCAATTGCATTTTTATCTGCACTGCTCATACCTGGAGGACCAAAAAACCCTCTCCAGTTAACGAATTGTACATCATAACCTTGTTCTTTAAGAGTTGGTGCATCTGGAGCATCAGAAACTCTTGAAGGAGCAGTAATACCAATAATTGTTACTTGATCTCTTGCACCCATCAGTTCACCTAAACCTGTAGAGATAATTTGAGTCTCTCCAGATAAAAGTCCTGCTAACGCTTTTCCACCAGCATCATAAGGAATGTAAGCTACATCATTTGGATTAGCACCCGCAGCTTGGAAAGCTAATGCACCAATTAAATGGTCCATACTTCCTCTTACTGATCCACCAGCCATTTTAATTGAGCTTGGATCCTTTTTATACGCATCAACTACATCTTTAAAGTTTTTATATGGTGAGTTTTTTGCAACAGCAATTGCACCATAGTCACCTATTACACCAGCGATTGGTACAACATCTTTATAAGATAAAGTACCACTTCCACTCACATATCCTTTATGTCTAGTAATTGATCTTAATACTAATGGTGTAGATTGAACTAAAACTGTGTTTGCAGGTTTTGTATTAATCATGAAAGCTAATGCTTTTCCACCACCACCACCTGACATATTTTCAAATGATGCACTTTTTAACATTCCAGCTTTTGTTAAAGCTTCTCCAGTACCTCTAGCAGTTCCATCCCAACCACCACCAGCACCACCACCAATTACAAAGTGCAATTTATCAATTGCTATTGAACTAGTTGTTGTTGCTGAGAATAGTAGGATTGCAGAAAATAATACTGAAATTATTTTTTGTAAGTTTTTCATTATTTTTCCTCTCTAATTTAAAAAATTGAGTAAATTACACTCAGTGGTTTAATGCAACATATAATGTTTTAATTCAACTAATAGTTGATTATAATTATTGGGTTAAAAACTTAATATTAATTATTAAAAAATTTTTATTAAAAAATTAAGATTCACTTTATTGGTTAATTTCTTTTCTGTTATTTTTTTTCAAAGTGGTGATAGAAGATCTGACTATGAACAAGTCTTTTATTATTTTTCATTACTCAAGTTTCAAACAAATTCTATCAAAAAAATTTATTTCTGTAATCTTAATTTCAATTCCTAGCGCTGTTATCGCTGACTATTTTAATATTCCTCTTGCTTGGATGTTGGGGCCAATGATTATAACATCTATTGTAGCTCTAGCTGGATTAAAGGTTGTAATGCCTAAAATTGCTTTAAGTTCGATCTTAATTATCCTCGGGCTGCATATTGGAAATTATATTGATCAAAACTTATTTAATCAGATGATTAATTGGATATGGACTTCAATAATAATGTTAATTTATATTATTATATGTATTTTGATTGTTTCAAAATACCTTCAAAAATTTTCAAGTTATGGTGAAAAGGCTTCAATATTTTCTGCAGCACCTGGTGCTTTAGGTCCATTAATGATTTTGGCAGAAAATGAAAAAACTGATTTATCTCAAGTAGCAACATCGCATTTAATAAGATTAATTATAATCATAACGGTTATTCCATTTATTATTGTTAATAATACTGCTTCAGAAACATTACTACTAGATAACTTTGATTACATAGGCCAAAATCATCTAAATCTAATTTTTCTTATTATTGCATCATTATTTTTTATTTATATTTTTGATAAGATTAGGGTTCCAGCAGCTTTATTATCAGGAACGCTATTTGCTAGTGGATTATTACAAATTACAGATATTGCTTCATATAAATTACCTGATGCATCAATTAACTTTTGTCTTTTAATACTTGGTGCTTCTGTCGGATGCAGATTTGCTGAAAAAACTGTTAAAGAAATTGCTAATAATTCATTACATAGTGTAGTTGCAACAACTATATTGGTTCTTCTAGGTTTAGTTGCGGCCTATGTCGCAACATTCTTCGTTGATAAAAATATTTTAACTTTAATTCTATCTTTTAGTCCTGGTGGCATTTATGAAGTAGCTGTAATAGCAATTGCGTTTGATCTAGATCCAGACTTTGTTGCTTTTCATCATATAATAAGATTACTGTTTATACTTTTTACTGTTCCTATATTTTTAAAAATATTAGAAAAACTTAAGAAATAATCTCAGACATTCTTTCAAAGACTTTTTCCGCTGAAAGTTTTGATAATTCTGGTGCTTCTATTGCTTTAAAGTTTTCTCTTTCAATACTAACTTTAAAAGGACTTGTGTGAGATCCAAATAAAGCTACTCCCCTTGATCCTAAGTGAGCTGTTATATGCGCAGGACCAGTATCATTTGCAACTACAAATGAACTATCTTTAATTAATGATGCTAACTGAGATATAGCTAAGGCTTTACCATTATCTAATATACAAAGTGCATTAATATTTGATGCTTCTTTAATCTCATTAGGTCCTGGTGCAATTACTATCTTGTAATTGTTGTCATAATTTTCGTTAATCAAATTGATCAAGTCATTATAATAGGGCCATTTCTTAGAAGTTAAATGAGGAGAACAAAAAGGAAAAAGAACAATATATTTTTCCAATTGATGGTAATTTTTAATTTGAGATATATCTGTTAAACTCCATGAAAAATCAGGGCTCAAAGTGTGTCTCGTATTAATTCCAGAACTTTTTAACTGATGATCAAATTTAGATAGAACTGAATCTTTATCAAAATCTTCTTTTGAAGTTCCTGTGGGTAATGTGGTTTCGGTAGATGACCAAATATCTTTTGTGACTTTGGGAAATAATATTTTTTTATAAAATGACGTTCTGCTTGAGTTTTGTAGATCGTAAACTTTAGAAAATTTGTATTTCTTAATATTTTTCATTAGTGAATATAAATAAATCAGATTATATCTTGGCAGTCTTTTATCTAAAATCACATTAGAAATATGGGGATTTTTTTTAAATAAACCAAAATAGGGTTTGGTAGTCATTACATGAATTTCATCGTCTTTATGATTTTCTGAAATATCTTTTATTGCGCCAGAAATCTGCGCAATATCTCCTAAAGATCCAAGTTTTATGATCAATATTTTTGCCATAATTGTACTAACTTAACATAGTATTATTTAATATGAATAAAATTCTTGTAGAAGTATCTGTGGGTGAATTATTAGACAAGATTTCTATTTTAGAAATAAAAAAAGAAAAAATTAAAGATCCAGAAAAGTTAGAATATATTAGGGACGAGCTTTCTTTATTAAGAGAAGAATTTAAAAATAATATTAAGTCAGACTCAAAAATACACAAACTGTATCAATCTTTAAAGATCATTAACGCAAGACTTTGGACAATTGAAGATGATAAAAGAAAATGTGAAAAAGAGAAAGATTTTACAGAAAATTTTATCAAACTTTCAAGAGATGTTCATATTTTAAATGATGATCGTGCAAAGATTAAACTTGAGATTAATAATCATACCGGTTCAAAGATTAAAGAAATTAAAGAGTACACTAGTTATTAAAAACTTTAGGAAACCAATCCTCTCTCATCATTTCACCTGTTTTTAAATTGATACCATCAAATGGTGGAGATGTGGGCCCACCTCTATCAATAAATCTTACATCATCACCAATAAATCTCATTGAAAAAGCTCTTCTAGATTTTAAAGTTTTATTACCACTCGATCCATGAACGATTTTAAAATTAAATAGCACAGCATCTCCCAAATTCAATTCTGGTATTAATATATCATCTTTGAATTCTACATTATTTGGCAATTGCATAAATATGCTATCTTGCTTGTACCAAGATTGATTATTTGACCATTTTGTTGGTCTAATTAATTTTTTCCATTTATGTGATCCTAAAATTAACTTCAGATTATTTTCTCTATCTACATTATCTAAAGGTATCCAAAAACTACCTGTATCATTTCCATCTACACAATAATATGGCATATCTTGATGCCATGGGGTTTCTTTTGTGGTACCTGGCTCTTTAATAAAGATATGATCGTGAAATATTTGTGATGAATTAGATAATGTAGCTTCAGTAAAAATTTGTGCAGCAGGTGAATTAAAAATACAATCTTTAAATTCCTCTACCCTTTCCCAATTACAATAATCTTCAAAGAATCTTCCTTTATTATCAGTAACATTTTCCCTTCCATGTTTACTGGGTTTTTCTAAAACTTTTTTAAATCCTTTTTTTAATGGTTCTATCCAATTTTTGAAAACATCTTTAACAACAATCACTCCAAATTTTTGGTAATCATCAACTTGTTTTTTTGAAAGATACATATTTAATTTCTATTGAAAACTATACTTCTTTTCTAAATATTTAATTAAATTGTGAATTAAAAAAGTCATAAATAAATAAATTCCCCCAGCAACAATAAAAACTTCAATTGGTTTAAATGTTGTTGAAATGATATATTTAGCTACACCTGTTAGGTCCATTAAAGTTACTGTGCTTGCTAAAGAGGTTCCTTTCATCATTAAAATTATCTCGTTACCATAAGCGGGTAAAGATTGTCTAATTGCTATTGGTATCTGAATTTTATAAAAAATAATTTTGTTTGAAATTCCCAGACTTTTGCCTGCTTCTATTATACCTGGTTTAATTGTTTGAAATGCTGACCTTAATATCTCAGATGTATAAGCACCAGTATTTAAAGCAAAAGCTATGATTGCGCACCAATATGGCTCTTTTAATATTACCCATATAAATGTAGATCTTAGATATTCTATTTGTCCTAAACCAAAATAAATAATAAAAATTTGAACTAAAAGAGGTGTTCCTCTAAAAACATAAGAATATCCATAAGCAAATTTATTAATAAAAATATTATTGTTCATTCTTAAAACAGCAAAAAATAAACCTAGGAACATCCCTGCGATTAAAGATACAGATAAAAGTTTTAATGTAATTACAGTAGCACTTAGCAATTTTGGAAAACTAGTAACCATTAAATCAAAATCCATTAATAACCCCTACTATATTTTACTTCTAATTTATTGATCAGTTTCATGCTTAAATAAGTTAGCGATAAATATAAAACAGCAGCAAATGAGTAAAAGAATAATGGATCTCTAGTAGAACCTGCTGCAATATAAGATTGTCTCATAATCTCAACTAATCCTGTTACTGAGATAAGAGATGTGTCTTTTAAAGTAATTTGCCAAACGTTACTCAAATTTGGAATTGCTAGTCTTAGCATTTGAGGTAAAATTATTTTATAAAACTGAGCAAATTTACTGACACCAAGAACTTTTGCAGCTTCAAACTGACCTTTATCTATTGATTGTATCGCTCCACGAAAAACTTCAGTTGAATAAGCGCCAGAAATGATACCAATTGCTAATGAACCAGTAATAAACGCATTAATTTCAATATATTCATAATAACCAAAAATTGAGGCCACATACATAATTGCTCCACTTCCTCCAAAAAAGAAAAGGTAAATTACTAAAAGTTCAGGAACACCACGAATAACTGTCGTATAAAAATTTCCGATTAAATTTAACGATTTATATTTAGATAATTTTAAGGGTGTAAATATTAATGCAAAGACAAATCCAACTAACATTGCTGAAACAGATACAGCAATAGTCATTAAGGTTGCGTAAAATAATTCATCACCCCAACCTGTTTTGCCAAATGCGAGAAGTTCCATATAGATTGGCGACTATATATTATAGTCGCCAAATCTGAAATTAATTACATAGAAGCATCGAAACCAAAGTGCTTAATAGCAAGTTTGCTAATAATTCCTTTTTTTCTAGCTTTATCAATTGCTTTGTTGAAATCTTTTAGAAGTTTAGCGTCTCTTTTACCAATCGCATCATCACCACCTTGTCTAATTCCAACTCCAACACCATTACCAAATGCTCCACCTGAAAAAGTTGGTCCAACTAATACAACTGGTTTACCTGATTTGTCAGCATAGTCTGTAAATGCAACCGCCGCAGCTAAAGCAACATCACATCTTCCAGATGTTAAATCTAAGTTTACTTCATCTTGTGTTTTGTAAGTTCTAACATTCACTTTACCAACATCACCAGATTCTAAAAAGTTTTGGTGAATTGTTCCTGTTTGAGTACAAACAGTTTTTCCCGCAAGTGCTCCTGTGATAGTTTTCAAAGCTTTTTTTACTGAAGATCCACCTAAAGTTAGGTTTACACCTTCTGGTGTATCCATTCCTTCTAAGCTTGACCCTTTCATAACTGCAAGTGATGCAACTTCATCTGCATAACCTTGTGAAAATGTAATTGTTTTTTGTCTTTCAGCTGTAATTGACATTCCAGCCATAATCGCATCAAACTTTCTCATTAATAAAGCTGGAATCATTCCATCCCAGTCTTGCTCAACGATAGTACACTCAGCTTTCATGATTGCACAAAGTTCTTGAGCTAGCTCAACCTCAAAACCAATAAGATTGCCAGAAGCATCTTTAGAGTTCCATGGAGGATAAGCACCTTCAGTTCCAATCTTTATTTTATCAGCGTAAACATTTCCGATGACTAATAAAGAAGCAAGAACTGTTAAAATAGTTTTTTTGAATATATTCATTATTTTCTCCTTTAAATTGGAGTGATTATTTCACAAATTTAATAATTAAAAAAGAAAAATTAATGATTTATTGATGATGAAAAATTCCAAGAGCAATCAAAACTAGGGATATAAACTCTTGATAATTTAGTGTTTCCAAAGTGATGGTTAAATACATTCAACCAACTATCAACTTGTTTAGGTTTTTTATCCTGGCTTCCAACCTGAGCAGTGATTACCCCTTTAGGTTTTAAAATTCTAATCATTGAGTCCATATTTTTGGCTGCAAGATCAATGCAAAACTGATCATCATTAAGATCTACAAAAATATGATCGTATGTATCATCTTCCACTGACTTTATACTTTCAAAAGCATCACCCCACACACATTTAACAGAATTTTTTTCAGTAGCTTTTTTTCCAATATCTCCAAGATGTTTATTACAAACATCAACAACTTCAGGATCTAATTCATACCAATCTATAAAACTAAAATCTTTTGATATACATTCTCTTGCGACACCACCGTCTCCACCACCAATAATAGCTGCTCTTTCACTTTGTTTATTTAATTCTAATCCTGCACCTACAAAAGTTGAGCTATACAAATGTTCATCAGTGGCGGCTACTTGAATTTCTCCATCAATAAATAAAGATTTTCCAAATTGCTCTAAATCTAAAATTTCAATGTGTTGACCAACTTTTGACTTAAAATCTTCAAGCACATCATTAACAACATATGATTTTTGTAATCCTGGTGAACTATAGATATCATGATAAAGAGATTTAGTGTCCCTATTAAATTCTTTTTTAACTATTCTTGTATGTTCAAATTCTTTTTTTATAATTTCAATTGCAATTGATGGGTTAACCTTGCCACATGTAAAGAAATCAAAACTAATAATTCCTTTTTCTGGAAAAGTATGAAAACTAATATGGCTTTCAGCTAACAAAGCAAGAATTGTAAAACCTTGAGGTTCAAATTTATATTTTGAAATATTTAGAATTGTAACATCTGCAGCTTTTGCAATATCATGAATAACTTTTTCAAATACGGAAGGATCGTACTCTTTAGTTGTGCCAATAATGTCAAGAGTTATATGCTCTCCAACTTTAGTCATTTTTTTATCCTTTTTTATAATTCTTTGCCTTGGATAAAACTTTTTTCATTTCTTTAACTGAAAGAATTTTAGGTATACCCAATTTTAGGCTCGTTATATACTGAAGCGATATATTTTCAACCTCTTCCGCTAACTCAAAAGCTTTTGATAAATTTTCTTCAAATGCAATCTGTCCGTGATTTGCAATTAAACAAGCTTTACGGTCTTTTAAAGCTTTTAAAATATTATTTGACAATTTTCTGGTTCCAAAGGTTGCATATTTTGCACATTTGATATTGTGGCCTCCTGCCATTGCTACCATGTAATGGAAAGGCGGTATGCCTCTCTTGTGAGTAGAAACCGCGGTAGCATTTGTTGAATGTGCATGAACAATTGCTTTTGCTTCTTTTTTGTTAATATAAATATCTTGATGAAACTTCCATTCAGACGATGGAGTGCCTTTTTTTTTATCATAAATTCCATCCAGCGAAACAAAAACAATATCCTTATCTTTTAAAGATGAGTATTTTTTTCCTGATGGAGTTATTAAAAAACCTTCCTTATATCTAAGAGAAATATTACCAGATCTTAATGCTGAAAGTTTTTTTTTATTCAGCATCTTTGAATATTTAATTATTTCAGATTTAAATTTTTTCATTTAAATAATTTTTTTAAACCATCACGAGAAGCTTCACAAATTCCTCTCTCAGTAATTAAGCCAGTTACATATTTTGCAGGTGTTACATCAAATGCTAAATTCATTGCTCTGCTTTTGTTTGGATATATCAAAACTTTTTTAATTTGATTATTTTCATCAATGCCCTCTATGTGGGATAACTCTTCGGAATTTCTCTCTTCAATGGGGATATTTTTTGCATCCTTAATATCCCAATCAATTGTTGAACTTGGTAGCGCAACATAAAAAGGCACATTGTTATCATAAGCAGCTAATGCTTTTAAATAGGTGCCTATTTTATTACAAACATCGCCATTAAATAAAGTTCTATCAGTTCCAACAATACACATATCCACCTCACCTCTTTGCATTAAAATTCCACCTGTGTTATCAGCAATTATGGTATTTGGAATTTCTTCTTCGTTTAATTCATATGAAGTTAAATTTGCACCTTGATTCCTTGGTCTTGTTTCGTCAACCCATATATGAACTGGAATTCCTTTTTTATGAGCATGATATATTGGTGACGTTGCTGTGCCCCAATTAATAGTTGCAAGCCAACCTGCATTACAATGAGTTAAAATATTAACTGTATCTTTTTTTTTGTTATAAATTTCCTCAACTATTTTTAATCCATTAATACCTATATTTTCACAAAATTTTTCATCTTCATCACAAATTTCTTTAGCTTCATTTAAAGTAATATTTAAAAGTTGATCACTATTAATTCCTGATAAATTTTTCATCGTACGATCAACTGCCCATTTTAAATTTATTGCTGTAGGTCTTGATTGAATTAATTCTTCTGCACTTTTTTTTATAAAATCAAGGTCATTATTTTCTTGAATTGCCAAAGCTATTCCATAAGCTGCTGTTGCACCTATTAAAGGAGCCCCTCTTACCTTCATTTCTTTTATTGCATTAATTGAGTCTTTAACTGTTTTGAGTTCTGTAATTTTAAAGTGATGTGGAAGTTTGGTTTGGTCAATTATTTTAACAACATTTTTTTCATACCAAATTGTTTTATATTCTTTACCTGCAATTTTCATTTGTTTAAAACTCTTCCAGCAACTGTTTTAAGTTTATCTATAGTTTTCTGAGTTCTTTTTTCTGGTGCTGTAATAATTGCTACATCTAAACAATTAATAGCTGGATCATTTGGATCAATATAATTTTCAAAATTATTTATTAAATTTTTAATCATATCTTTTGCCTTTTCTGCATTACTCAATAAAACTTTAATCACTTGCTGAACATCAACATTTGTGTGATCAGGGTGCCAGCAATCATAATCTGTAACCATAGAGACTGATGCGTATCTAATTTCTGCTTCTCTTGCTAATTTTGCCTCTGGCATATTAGTCATTCCGATCACATCTGCCTTCCACGACCTATATAAATTAGACTCAGCCAAGGTTGAAAATTGAGGACCTTCCATTACAACGTAAGTGCCATTTTTCTGATAATCTATATTGGATTTTTTTATAGCTTCTTCGCATGCATTCATTAATCCGTTTGAAGTTGGATGGGCCATAGAAACATGAGCAACAATTTCATCATCAAAGAAAGTTTTTATTCTAGAAAATGTTCTATCGATAAATTGATCTACAATTACAAATTTTCCTGGTGGTAAATCCTCTCGCAATGATCCAACTGCAGATACTGAAACAATATCTGTAACACCTAATTGTTTAAGTGCATCTATGTTTGCTCTAAAATTTATATTTGTTGGTGAAACATAATGCCCTCTTCCATGTCTAGGCAAAAAATAAACTTCTTTATTCTTATAAATTGTCTTTAAAATTTGATCAGATGGTTTTCCCCATGGAGTATTTAAATCAAGTAATTCTCTTTCTTTAAATTCTACAATATCATATAAACCACTTCCACCAATTATTGCTAATTTATTTGTTGTCATAGTTAAAAATTTAATTATTTATACTTTTATATTTTACAATTATGAATTTAAAAAATTATATTCGTTCAATTCCTGATTATCCAAAAAAAGGCATATTATTTAGAGATATCACGACTTTAATTAAAGATGAAAATGCTTTTGCTGAAACTATTAATCAAATTGTAGAAAGATCAAAAAAATATAGTTTTACAAAAGTTGCAGCGATAGAATCTAGAGGTTTTGTGTTTGCGTCAGCTGTTTCCTATATACTAAAAAAACCATTCATAATGTTAAGAAAAAAAAATAAATTACCAGCGGATGTTCATTCTATAGATTTCGAATTAGAGTACGGCACAGCAACAATAGAGGTTCACAAAGACTCTATTCATCAAAAAGATACTGTTTTGATTATTGACGATTTAATAGCAACTGGTGGAACAGCTGAAGCTGCAGCTAAACTAATTGAAATATCAGGAGGAAAGGTCGCGGCTTTTGTTTTTGTTATAAATTTATTTGATTTAGGCGGTTCTGAAAATTTAATTAAAAAAAGCTATGAAGTTGAAAATTTAATTAATTTTCCTGGACACTAATTGGTAGCGGGAAGTGGGATCGAACCACTGACCTCAGGCTTATGAGTCCTGCGCTCTAACCAACTGAGCTACCCCGCCATATAATACATGAGTTTTATACTATTTTTAAATTTTAATTCAATATACTATTAATTTATTAAAATTTTTAAAATTTCATATTTTGAGCAAGTATTTAAACAAATATTATTGGATTAGAAAAATATTTGTTAATAATTTTTTTTCAAAATTTGTAAGTCAAAAAGCATTAAACAAAATTGTCTTTAATTCAATTTACAAATCAAATCATTGGAATAAAAACCAAAAATTTGATTCAAATCAATCTTACTCTGGTCCTGGTTCAGCAGCCAATTCAATTCAAACAAATAATTTAATTTTTGAGTTTCAAAAATTTTTTAAAGAAAACAATATTAAAAATATTTTAGATGCCCCTTGTGGTGATTGTGCCTGGATTAAAAAAATTTTTCAAACAGATATTAAATATACTGGAATTGATGTTGTGGAGGATTTAATAAATCAAAATAAAGTTACATTTAATTCAAATTCAAATATTGAATTTTATTGCAAAGATTTAACGGAATATAATAAATTTAATAATTATGATTTTATATTAATGAGGGATTTCTTTATACACTTACCTCTTCCAATGATTAAAAAAATTTTAACAAATTTAAAGAATTCAAATTGTAAGTATTTTGCTTTTAACAATTATGAAAGTGTAAATTTAAATAAAGAAATTTCAACTGGTCAACACAGAAAAATTAATTTATTGAAAGATCCTTTTAACTTAGAATTACCATATTATAAAATTCAAGAGGTAAATAACGAAAATAATCCTGATCAAGATAATTTTATATACATCTACAAAAACTAAAAAAAATTATGTATTTATTATCAATAATTTTATTAGAGAAATTTAAATTTTTAAAATTCAGATATAAATCATTATAACTGAAAAAAAAATAATTAGAAAAGACAACATTGAAAAAAGATAAACTTTCTTTTTGAAATCATTTTTTTTTTCAATTTTTACTCTATTTAATAATATATTTATATTAGTTGTTTTTATGTGATCTGAAAAATATTTGATTTGAGGATTTAAATTTGCGTTTAATGAATATTTATCTTTAATCATTTTTTTCATATCCTATTTAAACAGCTAATATACAAAAAAACAATTCATTTATTCTATAAATTATAAATTTTTAAAATTTGTTAGTTTTAATGGTTTTAGCAAAATTTCTGCTGAATATTTTTTTTTTTCAATTTCAATATATAAGTTCTCTTTTAATAATTCCTCATTGCTTAAATTTGAATTTATATATCCAAAAGATAAATTTTTATTATAATTAAATGAAAAATTACCAGAGGTAGTTACTCCTATTATTCTATCATCTAAATAAATTGGTTCGTCGTGTAAAAGTAAAGGCTCACCAGGGTTGCTATCTTTTAAACATAACATAACAAATCGTTTGTTTAATTTTTTATCTTTGATCTTTAATAAAGTATCTCTTCCTATAAATTTTACATTTTTTTTATAACTAATTGCAAAATTTAAACCTGCCTCATATTGATTTTCATCAGGTGAAATATCGTGCCCCCAATGTAAAAATCCACTTTCCATTCTCATGATATCCATTGTATGCATGCCACAATTTGAGAGATTAAAATTTTTTCCTACCTCTACTATTAACTCATATATTTTTTTTGTATCTTTTAATTTTACATAAAATTCATAACCTAGTTCACCAACATAAGATAATCTTTGAATCCAAATTTTAATTCCTTCAATATAAATAAATTTAGCTGTTGCAAATTTAAAATCATTATTTTCAAAATTGTCATTACTTAAACTTTTAATCAAATCTCTACTTTTGGGACCAAATAGTCCAAAAACACAAAAATCATCAGTGACATCTTTTAATTCAATATCTGAAGAAATGTGTTTTTTTATATGAAATTTATCTCTTTCTCTAGTTGCAGCTGAACTAATTATCCTAAAATAATTTTTATCAAGACAAATAACTGTTAAATCTGTTTCAATTCCACCATCACTATTTAGCATTTGTGTATATGTACATTTTCCAATTTCATTTTTAATATTTGCTGTACAAATTTTTTGTAATTCTTCATGAGCATTTTCTGAAAATATCTCAAACTTAGAAAAAGGTGTTAAGTCAAATAGACCAACATTCTTTATTGTATTTTTACTTTCATATTCTGCTGATGGATACCAATTTTGATAATTATAACTGTATTCATATTCAGCTTTTTTTCCATTTAAAGCAAACCACATTGGTCTTTCATATCCACCTGAAACACCGAAACATGCGCCAAATCTTTTTAGATTTTCATGATGTGGTAATGTTTTAATATTTCTAGAAGTTTTATGTTGTTTGAAGGGCCAATGCACTCCATATAAATCACCTAAACTTTCTGTAATTCTCTCTTTAATAAAACCAAGTTCTGAATGAAAGTTTTGAAATCTTTTTATATCATAACTAAAAATATCCTCATTGATATGACCTGTCATTAACCATTCAGCTGTAACTTTACCAATTCCACCACCGCTTCCAATTCCAATACTATTTAATCCGCAACTTACAAAAAAATTTTTAATTTCTGGGACTTCTCCTAGTAATGTGTTTGTATCAGGTGTAAATGATTCTGGACCAGAAAAAAACTTTCTAATTCCAGTAGTTTCTAAAACTGGAAATCTTTTTATTGCAGTATTTAAATATGGTTCAAAATGTTCAAAATTTTCTTGAAATTCTCCAAAAGAAAAATCCTCTGGCACTTTATTTGTTTTATCAAATGCTGGTATGGAATTAGCTTCAAAAATACCAACTAATAATTTACCTGCATCTTCTTTAATATAGGTGCGATTATCAAAATCTCTAATTGTAGGTAAGGTTTTTGATAGATTTTCTATAGGTTCAGTAATTATATAAAAGTGTTCCGCAGGATATAATGGAATACTCACTCCTGCTTTTTCACCAATTTGTCTTGACCACATTCCAGAAGCAAGAACTATATATTCACACTCAATTATTTGACCTTTAACTTTTACACCCTCAATTCTTCCATTCTTGGTTAAAATTTCATCAACAGGTGATTGTTCAAAAATTTGAGCGCCTTCTCTTTTTGCAGCTTTTGCTAACATATAAGTAACACCTGATGGATCTGCTGCACCATCTCCAGGCATAAAGATTCCTCCTAGAATATCTTCAGTGTTAATAATTGGATAATCTTTTTTAATTTGATCTTTTTCTAAAATTCTTACATCAACATCATAAAGCTGTGCATTTGTTGCTTGTCTCTGAAGTTCTTGCCATCTTCCTTGATTTTGTGCAATAGAAAGTGCTCCGTTTAATCTTAGTCCAGCTGAATGCTCGACTTTTTTTTCTAATTCTTTATATAAATCTAAAGAATATTTTCTTATTTTAGTTACTGCTGCAGAGGGTCCTAATTGGCTAACCAGTCCAGCAGCATGCCATGTTGTTCCTGATGTTAATTGATCTCTTTCTAAAACGATTGTTTCTTTCCATCCAAACTTTGCCAAATGATAGGCAACAGAACAGCCGATTACCCCTCCTCCAATTACAACTACTTTTGTTTTGTTTGGAATTTTTTTATTCATTAAAATGTTATTTATTTAAATTATTAAATGATATTAGGTTACATAAATTAATCTTAAAATTCAATTTCCATTACTATTTTGGTAAAAATAAAATTATATTTTTTTTGAAAAAATAGCTTTAACCTGCTCATTTAAATCAGGTTCAGATTTTTTTTGAATATTTTGAGGATCTATTATATTTATTTTTGGCTCAATTTTATTTTCAAAAACATTAGTCAATACATTAGAGTCATTAATAACCTCATTAACTGAGTTAATTTTTGAAATTAGATTACTTCTTTGATTTTCATATCTTTCTATTTCGCTCTTTAAAATTTCAAATTTCTTTTTAGTTTCTACTAATTCACTTCCAAGTCTTAAATTTTCTTCTTGATAAAAGTCAACTTTTGTATTTGAATTGTGTCCTATTACATCATTTTTATTTTCTTTCAAATTTGTTTGAAATTTACTAAAATTATTGATTATCTCATTATTAATATAATCAACTTCTTTTTGTAATTTAGAATTTAAATTAAAGCTTCGTTCAATTATTAATTGTTGGCTATCTATTTTTTGTTCTAATGACTCAAATTTAGATAAAAGTCTGCTTGTTTGGTTCGATCGTTTAACAATTAATCTATAAATCTTAACTAAAAAATTATTTTTTAATTTTTTAAGATTATTTAAAAAGAAATTTTGAAAAATATCTAAGTATTTATTCATAACTAATCCAACTATATCTTGTTCACATACAAAATATTCAGATTTATTTAAAAATTTATTCTTAAAGTTGTTAATTTCCTGCTTTAAATTATCAGATTTTAGACTTGGTTTAATAATATTATTATTATTATTTTTCATAATACAACTTACAGTTTTATTAAAAACGAATTATTTTGTCTACGTTAAATAATCGAGTAATAGAATCAATTTTTGAGTTCTTAAATTTTTTTTAGAAATTTATTCATAAAATTTTCAAATCACTAAATTGATTTATAAGCCTTTCCATAATAGTTTTGATAATAATTATAATAACCATAACTACCTTTAGAGGTATCAACATCATTTAAAATAATTCCATCAATTTTTGCACCAACACTTTTAACTTTCTTAATTGAAGACAATAACGAACCTGTGGTTGTTTCATCTGCTCTAATTATAAAAAAATTTTTATCTACTGCTTGTGCAAGTATCAATGTGTCAGAAACTGGTTGAACTGGAGGAGAGTCAATAATTACATAATCGTATTCAATTTTTAATGTATCAAAAAATTTTTTCAATTGGTCTTTGCTTACAACATCTGACATGTCTATCTTTGTCTCTCCAGATGTAATAATATTTAATTTTGTTCCAGGTATTTCGTGTACGACATCACTTAATTCAGAATTACCAGATATAATCTCACCTAATCCATTTTTTTTTGTACTAATACCAATAAATCTATTTAGTACTGTTGGCCGTCTTAGATCACCCTCTATGAATAAAACTTTATTTGATTTTTCAAGCGATAAAGCAAGATTAAATGCAAATGTGGTTTTTCCCTCAGAGGGATTGGAAGAGGTAATAAGAAAGCTACTATTTTTATCAAACTTTGATTCAATAATTGTTCGAGATGATCTAATTGACTCTGAAAAATGAGATTCGTTGTCAGAACTAAACATTTGTATTATATCCGAACTATTTTTAGACTTATATACACGAGGCAAAACCCCTAATTGTAAAATTTCCAGTGACTCAATAGCATCTGTATTTCTTAAAGCAGATGAATTTATTTCTTTAATAAATAATAAAGAAAACACTCCAATGGCTGAGACAATAAAAGCTATTATAGAATTTTTTTTGGGGTTTGGATAAAAATGACTACCTGGTAAGTTGGGGCTTTCAAGAATTTTTAATTTTGATACTTGAAGATTTTGAACCTCATTTGTCTCTTTTACTCTTTGTAAAAAAGATTTGTATAAATTTTTACTACTTTCAAGTTCTCTTGTAAATTTTAACATCCCTGACTCTTTTTCTTCAATGTCTCTAAGCTCACTTGTTACTTTTTCCATTTCTTTTTCAGAAAGTTTTATAAAACTGTTAAGATTGCTAAGCTCAAATGCTTTTAGTTCTATATTCTTATTTAAAATATTTTTTAATTGTTTTTTAAGATTTTTTTTTTTATCTATTGCTTGAATTATTTTTGGATGTTGATCAGTATAAATTAATGAAAGAGATTGAATATTACTCTCATTAGAACTTAAGAGATCTTTAATATTTGAAATATCTTTTCTTGAGTTTAAATCTTTTATAGCAAGTAATGCATCAATATCTCCTTCAGCTACTTTAATAGATAACAAATCATTTTGTTGTTTTTGGTATTTCTGTTTAGCTTCAATAATTCTTCTAGAAATTGACTGTATTTCATTAATTTTTAGTTGTTTTACATTTCCTGTATCTATTAATTTATTTTCTTTTTTATATTGTGATAGTTTTTTTTGCGCTATATCCATTTCTTGCACTAAAATTTTTAATCGATCAGATATTTTTTCATTTGCATAATTTGTAATCTGAATTTTACTATCTATTTCATATCTTTGATAAGAATTTATAATTCTCTCCAGAGCTAATCTAGCTACTCTTGGATTTGTAGAAACAAAAGATAAAACCAAAATATCGCTATTTTTTATATTTGAAATTGAAATACTGCTTGATAAGATGCCTTTTAAAGATTGAATGTTAAAAGTTTTTTTTTTATTCAATAATTTTTGGACAAAATTTTGATCGTTTTCAGCGAAAAATAATTCAAATTTTTTAGAATTTTCTTTATCCTGTATAATATATTCTAAAACCTGATCACTTTTAAATATAGCTATCTGATTATTAATTCTATTACTTCTATTAAAACTAGCATACTCTTGAATATTAACTACGTTTCGATCATCTTGCTCAATTACAATTTTAGCTGTGCTTCTGTATCTTTTATCTAAGTTTAATGAAAATAGATAAACAATCGTAGCAATTAAAGAAGTAATGATGATTAAATGAATTAAATATTTTCTAAATATGGATAATAAAAACTTAGGTTCTAAATTAATAAAATCTAATGTTTTATCAATTTTTTCATTTATCATTAATATAATATCTATTTCTTTTTACAGAAATTTCAATAAATACAGTTACTTACTGATTATAATACAAAAAAAAATTAAGATTAGCTCAAATTTTTTGTATAAAATTAAACTATAGTTATAATATTAATAGTTCATTACATGTATATTTTAAAAAAAATAACATTTTTATTAATCTTAATTTTATTTTTATTTAACAATTGCACTATTCTGCCGGGTATTAATAAAAGTCCAAATAAAAAAAATCCTAATAAAAAATTACAATCAAGTGAATATTCGATTAATGATGTAAAAATTAATATTATAAACATTAATAATTTATCTAAAGATGAAATTTTAAAATATAGTAAAAATCAAATTGATAATTATAAAAAACAAATCAAAGATTATTCTGAAATTTATAATTATAGATATGAATATATATTAGGTCCATCAGACACAGTTAGTATTGATTTAACAGATACAGATGATTTAGATGGATCTTATAAAATAGATCAAGATGGAATGATTGATCTACCATTTATTGGTAAAATCAAAATAAATGAACTTTCTTTAAATGAAGCTCAAAATCTATTAATTCAAATTATTAAAAGTTTTTATAAAAACCCAGATCTTCAAATAAATATTGCAGAATTTAATAGTAATAAAGTATATATTGTTGGAGCTGTAAGAAATCAGATAACAATTACTTTAAATCAACAACCATTATCATTAATAGAAGCTGCTATTCAGGCAAACTTTAACCCTAGTGCTGAAGATAAACTTTTTGGAACTAGTGGTTTGTTAAGAAGAGAAGGGAAAGTCTATGAAATTGATTTAATAAATACATTTAAAAATAGAGATGAAAAAGAGAATTTTTACCTAAAAAAAGATGATGTAATTTTTATTGATAAAAATTCAAATTCAATTCATGTGTTTGGAGAAGTAACACAACCAGGTATTTATTTTCCTGATATGAACTATACATTGACAGAATTAGTGTCCACAGTAGGAATAAATCAATTAACTGCAAATGCTAAAAAGGTTTATATAATAAGAGAAAAATATGAGTCATTCTTGGAAGTTGATATTTTCCAACTAGATATAAGAAACCCAGTAAATTTAATTGCTGGTAAAAAATTTAAAGTACAAAAAGGAGATATAATTTTTATACCACCAGCTGAAATAGTAAAATGGAATAGAACTATAAGCTTATTACTTCCTCAAACAAACTTATTCAAGTCCTATAACCCAATTATAAATAATGGTTTACAAACTTATCGGGAACCTTAAGATAGTTTAATAAATTTTTGATTAAGAGTTAGAAAAGTTACAAATAAAAATTGTATAAATGGTATATGCAATGAAAAGTCAAATAATAGAATAATGAATAAATAAATAAAAAGTAAGTTATTTTTAAAATTAAATTTTAATCTTATAAAATAATTTGCGATTGATAATAGAAATATTGTAAAGCCAATCAACCCAAACTCTCCAACAAACTGTATTAAATCAGAATGTGCGTGATTAGCGTAGTAATTTGTTACATTAGGAAATTTAACTTGAAATAATAATTCAAAACTTCCTGGTCCATAACCGAAAATAAAGAATTCATATATTTGATAAAATGCAAATTTAATTATTTGGAATCTTGATAAATTAACATCTAGATTTTGAATTTCAGCAAACTCATTATCTAAAATACTGAATCTATCTATAATACGTGAGGAACCAAAATAAATTCCTAATATAAAAATATCAATTAAAATAATTAACAAAATAATATTTCTAAAAATATTATTTTTTTTCTTTTTAAAGAAAATTTCATCAATCATATAATATAATAAAGTTACAAGAAGTAAGAAATTTCCAATTCTAGAAAACGTTGTGATTAGAGCAATTGCAATAAAAATAATAAATAGTCTAACGTAAACACAAGTTAAAAAATTATCTCTAATATTTCTTGAGTTTCCAAGATAATCTAAGCTGGATATTAGACAAAATAGTAAAAAAACAGAAAAAACTGTTCTATTTACAAAAAAACCAGTTGACGCACTAGAAGTATTGTTAATTTTAAAATTTAAAATTTCAATATTTTCACTTAAAAATAAAAAAGTTGCAATGAGTGATGATAAAAAGCCTATAAATGATAAAAATAAAGATAATCTATTTTTGTGCCTTTCCCTATAAAAAATCATCTTTAGGATAAATATCAAAATTAGCATTGAGCAAAAATTTAATAATTGAAAAAATGAGCTAGTTGGAGCTAAACTTATAGATGAATATTTAAAATCTGAACTTAAATTAATTAAATAAATATACTTTTCTGAAGAAAAAAATTTCAATATTTCAATTGGCAGAGGTAATATTTGAAATAATAGATAAAACAAAAACAAAATATAAAAATTAATCGATATTTTGTTTTCTTTAATAAAATATTTAAAATGTGAATTGTAATTTTTATCTTTTAAACAAAAAATAAAAAAAAAACTAATGAATAAAAAATTGATTTGAATTAATAAAGGTGAATTGCCTCCATTAAATATTGAATAAATAAATATTAGTAAAAAAAAAGTATATTGATATTTTTTATTTTTTGAAAGATGCATAATCAATTTGCAGATATATTGGTGTCAATTACGTCTTTAATTTCTATAATTTTTTTAGGTTTTTTAATTTTTTTTTGAATTTCTTTTTTTTTTTCTTTTTTAATAATTTCTTTGGCTTTTTTTGGATCTTCTTTAATAATATTATCTAGAATCTTGCTAATTTTAGACTTATTTTCATTTTTTGTTTTTTTATCAATCTCTACAATTTTTTTGGATAAAAATTCCCCCCCTTTTTTAATTATATCTTTAACCACAGTTATATCTTTACTATCTTTTATATCGTCAATAGATTTCTCAATCAGCTTTTCAACAGCATTTTCAGAAATTACAGATTTTTTAGAAATAGACTCTATTTTTTCCTCAAATTTTTCTTCTTTTGCTAGGTTTTTAAATACATTAAGTGATAAACTTGATTTTGTCTTTTCTGATTTATCATTTAAATTTTCTAAAACTATTAATGAAGTGTTTTCATTTGAATTTATAATAATTTTAGAAACTACGGAACTAAGATCAGTATCATTTTTTATAACATTTTCTGCTTGATTTTTAGCAGCTTCAATAGTCTGGTTAATTATAGTCTCTTTATTTTTGTAACTTAAAGTCTCTATTTTTTCTGGATTAGTCTCTACTATTGATTTCATGACTTGTGCAGATAAAGTCTGTTTTTCTTCAGTTGAACTTTTACTTACTTCTTCGACTACTTTGTTAACCAATTCATCACTTGAAACTGCAACGACTTTTGCAATTAACTCTGCACTTTCTTCGGAGGCATCTGCATTTTTAATTGCTGTTTCTGTTAACTTTTCAATCTGTTCTTTATTGTTTTCAGATAATACATTTAATTTTGTTGTGTCTTTTTCAGATATATCAGAGATAACTTTTAACGATAAATCATTATCTTTGTCTGCCGCAGAATTATTTAATTCTTCAATCATTTTAGAGCCAGTTTCTGTATCTGTATTCACAATAATGTCAGAAACGATACTAGTCATATCCTCACTTACTTGAACTCCTGTTCCTTCTGCCTGATTTTGTGCTGACTCGATTGTTTGTTTAATCATAGTGTCTTTAACATCTTCATTAATAATATCAATTTTACCAGAATTGCTATCGACAATAGCTTTTAAAACTTGTGCAGATAAAGTCTGTTTTTCTTCAGTTGAACTTTTACTTACTTCTTCGACTACTTTGTTAACCAATTCATCACTTGAAACTGCAACGACTTTTGCAATTAACTCTGCACTTTCTTCGGAGGCATCTGCATTTTTAATTGCTGTTTCTGTTAACTTTTCAATCTGTTCTTTATTGTTTTCAGATAATACATTTAATTTTGTTGTGTCTTTTTCAGATATATCAGAGATAACTTTTAACGATAAATCATTATCTTTGTCTGCCGCAGAATTATTTAATTCTTCAATCATTTTAGAGCCAGTTTCTGTATCTGTATTCACAATAATGTCAGAAACGATACTAGTCATATCCTCACTTACTTGAACTCCTGTTCCTTCTGCCTGATTTTGTGCTGACTCGATTGTTTGTTTAATCATAGTGTCTTTAACATCTTCATTAATAATATCAATTTTACCAGAATTGCTATCGACAATAGCTTTTAAAACTTGTGCAGATAAAGTCTGTTTTTCTTCAGTTGAACTTTTACTTACTTCTTCGACTACTTTGTTAACCAATTCATAATTTGCAACTGCAACGACTTTTGCAATTAAATCAGCATCTTCTTTAGAAGACTCAGCTTTTTCAACTGCTGAGATTGTTAATTTCTCAATTTGATCTGCATTATTTTGAGATAGCGTTTCTAGTTTTTCTGGATTTTTTTCTGAAAAATCTGCCATTACTTTTAATGACAGTTTGGAGTCTTCATTTGTATTTTTTTCAGTAATATTGTTTATAACTGATGCTACAGTTGCGTCATCAGCTTTAGCCATTACTTTACTTAAAATAGCTGCAGATTTATCAGTTTCTTTAGCAACTATAGTTTCAAAAATTTTTTCTTTTATGAGTCCAGCTCCCTCTGATGTAGAAGAGGTTAAAAATTTGTTATCTTTGTCGGATAGATTTTCAACCACCCCTTCGACAAGATTATCTTTACCTTCAATAATTTTCTCAATTACTTCAACTGTACTTTTTTCATCAGATTGATTGATTACATCTGATAAAAATTCAGTGTTTTCATCTTTAGAATTTTCAACAATAAAATCTATGTTTTGTTTCTTTTCATTCGTAATCTGTTCTTTTGTAACCTCAACATCACTTCCATCAACAACACCATCATTATTGGCATCTTGAAGATTTCCATCTTGTAATTTTTGTTGAAGTTGTTTAATAATCTCTTCCTCATCTATTTTTGAAGATTTAATTAAAGTTTCACCAACAGATTTTGCCTCTTCTTTTTCTTCCTCTGTTTTATCTCTTGATGTGGTTTCGTTATTTTCTGAAATTTCTAAAACTTGTTCAGTAGAAGTAATATTTGAGGTTTGACCTCCTGAATTTACTTCTATTACTCCAACATTACCAAAACTATCTTTCGCTAAAGAAATATTTGATTTACCACTTGGTTTTAAATCAATATCTACTCTAGTTCCTCTTAGTCCAAGTGAGGAAGTGGTCACTCCAACTATCATTTCACCATTATCTTTTTTTGCAATGGAACCAGATTCAATAATTATTTTTCCTTTTACTAACTCTGCTTTTAATTTTGGGTTTTTTTTTGAATTTTCAAATTCACTTACATTTATTGATGTAAGTTCTTTCATAATAACTGTTGTGCTATCATTAAATTGAATAGTTGCGGAAGAACCTTCAGTTACAAATATTTCTTCATTAAGAAAAAAAGGATCATGTATCAATAAATCCCTTTCTTCTAACTCATCATTAATTGCAACTATAGTTCCATTTATCTCTGTTACAGTCCCTATCTTATCATCGTTTGCCAATGTGTATTCGGATAATAATGAAAATAATAATACTTTGATTAAAAAACTGAAATAATTTAAAAGTTTAATATTATGGTTTTTCATTATAAAAAAATTTTTAAATATATATTTATATCATTAATTACATATAATCTGATTTCATTGTTTATATTATTTGTGCCAATAAAATCACTAAAATATAATTTTTGGAAATTTACACCTTATGATTATAATTTTTTACTAAAATTTCCCAACAATTATGAACAAAAATCTCTTTTAAATGAATTTGAACGTGATGAAATTAGCTCACTTCTTGCAAAAAATAATAATAGAAATTTACTTAATATTAATTTTTGGAATAAAAGATTATACATTGATGATTTTTCAAAAATTAAAAATAATAATTTTGAAAAATCTTTTTTAAATTTATTTTTTTTAACAAAAAATAATGAAAATAAAAATTTTGAATTAAAAAAATATTTTGTTTTAAATTATGATTATTTTTCTGAAAAAAATAAAAAAATTATCTTAGATAACTATTGATTATTTTTTAATAGCTTCTTCTGGAGCAACATAATTATGACCAAAAACTTCAGCCACTGCTTTATAAGTAATATCTCCTTTATGAACATTTAATCCAGCTAAAAAATTTTTATCCTCACTTAATGCTTTTTTATAACCTTTGTTAGCAAGTTTTACTAAAAAAGGTAATGTTGCATTATTTAATGCCAGTGTTGAAGTTCTTGGAACGCCTCCTGGCATATTTGCTACACAGTAGTGTACAACATCATCAACAATATATGTGGGATCACCATGTGTTGTTGGTTTGCTTGTTTCAACACATCCACCTTGATCAATTGCTACATCAACTATAACTGATCCTCTTTTCATTAATTTAATCATTTCTCGCGTTACTAATTTTGGAGCTTCTGCTCCAGGAATTAAAACCCCACCTACCAAAAGATCAGCTTCTGAAACTAATTTATTCAAATCTATTTTATCACTTTGCTCTGGAATAATTTTGTCTCCAAACATTTCAACTAATTGTTTTAATCTTGCTTCAGATTTATCAACAATATGAACTTTTGCTTGCATACCAGTTGCAATTATAGCTGCATTTTCACCAACAACTCCTCCACCTAAAATGACTACAGTTCCACCATCAACTCCTGGTGCTCCACCTAAAAGAAGTCCTCTTCCTTTTTGATTTTTTTCTAAACAATGTGCGCCTGCTTGAACTGACATTCGACCAGCAACAGCACTCATAGGTGCAAGTAATGGTAATCTTCCATTGTCATCCGTTACCGTCTCATAAGCAATATTTATACTTTTAGATTTAATCAAACCTTCAGTTAATTCTTTTGCTGCTGCTAAATGAAGATATGTGTAAACGATTTGATTTTCTCTAATCATATCTACTTCGACCTTTTGAGGTTCTTTAACTTTAACTATTATTTCTGCATCATTAAATATGTCAGAAGCGGTGTTAGCAATTTTAGCACCAACATTTGTGTATTGTTCATTATCAAAACCTGCTTCAAATCCTGCGTCGTTTTCAACGATAACTTCATGACCTTCAGATACTAACGTCTTTACACTTTCAGGAGTTAGTCCTATTCTGTTTTCTTGAGGTTTAATCTCTTTAGGTACGCCTATCTTCATTACCTTACTTCTTTCTTAATTTAAAAAAAAATAATTAGTTCTTTTGGTTTTTTTGATAGTTAGTGATACCTGTTCTAAGCTTATCAATAATTTCATCAATATGCTTTTCTTCACAAATAAACTGTGGAGCAATAATTAAACAATCTCCTGTTGCTTTAAAATTTACACCAGCTTCATAACAAGCTTTAAAACATTCAAGACCTGCTCTACCTGGTTTAATATTTAATTTCATATCAATACCACCCATCATTCCATAACCTCTTATATTATCAACAGATTCTAAGTCTTGGAGAGAAAATAAACTTTTTTGGAAATATGGTGCTAAATTTTTTGCTCTATTAAAAATATCATCTTTCTCGAAAATATCTTGAACAGCTAGCGCAGCTGCTACTGCAACTGGAATTCCTGAATAAGTATAGCCATGAAATAACTCTACAGCACCTGTTGGAGAAGCATCCATTACAGCATCATAAATATCATCATGACATGCAACAACGCCCATTGGAACAACACCATTTGTTGTAGCTTTTGCCATTGTCATAATATCTGGTGTAACACCAAACTCATGAGCTCCAAATTTAGATCCTGTTCTACCCCAACCAGTAATTACTTCATCAAAAATAAGAAGAATTCCATGTTTATCACATATCTCTCTCAATTTTTGTAAGTAACCTTTTGGTGGAACTAAAGTTCCTGTTGATCCTGCAATTGGTTCAACAATACATGCTGCAATATTTTCAGCTCCAAAGTTTTGACAAATAGTTTCTAAATCATTTGCTAAATAATCACCTGTTTCAGGTTGTCCGCTAACAAATTTATGTTCTGGTAGATGAGTGTGTCTTATATGTTGAACACCTGGCATTAAAATACTTGCAAATGTTTTTACATTATTAACCATTCCACCGACTGAAACACAACCAATATTCATACCATGATATCCACGTTCACGACCTACAAATCTAAATCTTTGTGCATTACCTTTTGCTCTATGATAAGCAACCGCGATTTTAATTGCAGTTTCAACAGCTGTAGATCCACAAATTGTAAAAAACATTTTGTTTAAATCACCTGGTGTATGTTTTGCAATTTTTGAAGCTAATTCAAATGATCCACCAAAACCTTGTTGGAAAGGTTGTGCATAATCTAAAGTTTCTAATTGTTTTGTTACAGCTTCTGTAATTTCTTTTCTTCCATGACCTAGAGGATTACAAAATAATCCTGAGCTTGCATCAATTTGTGTTTTTCCATGATGCGTTTTTAAATAAACCCCTTTTGCTTCAGTGATTAATCTTGGATTTGCCTTAAAATCTTTATTAGATGTAAATGGCATCCAATGTTCGTTTAATGAATTTGGAACTGAAGTTCTATTTTCTGAGCTCATAAAAAATTCTTTCTATAAATAAAATTTTTATTTTGTAATAACTAAACTTATGGCCTCTTTAGACTAAAATAAATACTTTAAAAGAATAATATTGACACAACCCAAGATTGTAAAAATACTTACTTTTTGTTTTACATCGCTTCCGAATTGAATTTTAATGTCTCTAATTTAATTAATTAAACAGAGGTAAAATAATGAAAAAAATACTAAGTTTTATTCTTGGATGTTTTGTAGCTCTTAATCTTTCAATGTCAGTTGCAAATTCTGCAGCTAATGAGGTAAGAGTTGCATATTTCTTAGAATGGCCAAGTCCAAATTTAGAGGACATGCAAAAAAAGAATTTTGCAAAAGCTTTGGGTGTTCCAGTAAAATGGACTAACTTCACAAATGGTGGAGCAATGACTGATGCTATGTTAGCAGGAGATATTGATATCTCTTATTCGCAAGGATTAGTGCCATATATTAATGCTGTAAAATCTAACGCTCCTATCAAATTAGTTGATATTGCTATGGAATATGGAATGGGTGGAACAACATGTGTAACATCTAATGCTTCTGGGATTACAAAAGCAAATGCAACTGAATTAGAAGGTAAAAAAGTTGCTGTTCCATTAGGAACAATGGCTGAATATGTTTTTGACGAAAGTATGAAAGTTGTTGGTGCTGACAGATCTAAAATGGATATTATTCAAATGGATCCTGAAGAAGGTGCTGCTGCATTAGTAAGTGGTGATGTTGTAATGGCATGTTTGTTTGGTGGTAACTCTATTAAAGCTGCAGTTGCTGTAGGTTCAAGATTACTTACTGTAGATGAAGCTAGAGCTGCTGGTATCCTAGGTATAGATATTACATCTGTTACAGATAAATTCATGAAAGAAAACCCAGGTATGTTAAGAACTTTTATTGAAGTAACTCATGAAGCTAATGCTAGATACAAAGCTGGTAAAGCTGATATGAATGCTATGGCTAAAGCTTCTGAAATGAAAGTTGGAGATATGAAAGACACTTTAAGTGGCTTCAAATTTTTAACACCAGAAGAAACTAAGAAATCTATGGAAAGTGGAAATCTTGATGCGTTTCTAAAAGGTATGGGAACTCCAGGTGGATCTGTAGATACAAGTTTCTTACCTTTATAATTTTAAGGATTTAAAACTTCAAAATAGGCACTGATTAATTAATTGGTGCCTATTTTTTTTATAAATTTTCTAATATAAGATAACTATGAGTGATTTAGTTTCTCAAAATCTAAATATGATTTTTAAAACTCCAAAAGGAGAAACAGTTCACGCATTAAAAGATGTAAGTTTTACTCTTAAGAAAGGCGAATTGCTTACAGTTCTTGGGCCATCAGGTTGTGGAAAAACAACTTTGCTTAATATTACTGCTGGGTTTTTAAGACCTACTTCAGGAAAGATTACTTTGAATAATAATGAAATAGATGGTCCTGGTGTTGAAAGAGGAATGGTATTTCAGCAGGGTGCATTATTTGAATGGTTAACTGTTGCTGAAAATGTGAACTTTGGACTTAGAATGAAAAAAGAAGACTCTGATGTAACAGCAAAAAAAGTTGAGGAGTGGTTAGATATCGTAGGACTAAAAGGATTTGGTAATACTCCTACATATCAATTATCTGGTGGAATGCAGCAAAGAGTTGCTCTTGCTAGATGTTTAATTAACGATCCTGATTTAATTTTAATGGATGAGCCTTTAGGAGCATTGGATGCTTTAACTAGAGAAAAGATGCAGTCTTTAGTTTTAAAAATTTGGAAAGAAACAGGTAAAACAATTATTTTAATTACTCACTCAGTAGAAGAGGCATTATTACTTGGTGAGAGACTGTATGTAATGGCACCAAGACCAGGAAGAATACATAAAGAGTACAATCTTCCATTTGCAGAAATGGGCCTTACGCAAGACTTAAGAGAAATAAAAAAAAATAAAGAATTTTCATCAACTAGAGAAGAAATTTTATCCATGATTTGGGATATGGAAGAAGAAATAATGGGAAAAGATATATAAATGTTAACTCAATTTGTAACAATATTAATCATTGTAGCTGTTATCGGATGCATCCTTTATGGAAGAAGATTAATAAAAACAGAGAAAGTAGACGCTGTATTTGGTAATCCAGAAAGATCTAAAGGTGGAACTCACTGGGTAATAGTTGGAACTAGTGCAATTCTTATGCTGTGGCTATATTATTCATGGGACATCGCAAAAGGCTTTTATCCTAAATCGGCAAATGAATTGTGCCAAGTAGCAAAAATAAATGAGTCGTTGTTAGGATTAAAATATCAATTCCCTATTGAAGAAAGAGAATTCAAAAGCACATCCATTATTAAAATTGAAAATAAGAATCTTTTAAAAATTGCAAATGAAATAAAAGGTTCACCTGACTTAAATGATCAACAAAAATCAATTCTAGTAAGTTATATTGATAGAACTTCTAAATTAATTCCATTCTTAACAAGCGAAGAGTTAATGGAAATGGATACGAAAATTAAACTTAAGGAAATGACAGAAGAGATAAAACTTTTAAGTTTTAATTTTAAAAAGAAAGATTACCCTTATGAAACAGATGGTCAAAAAACTGAAAGACAAAAACTTATTGATGCGCAAGGTGGTTGGGGAATTACAACAATAGATTCTGGAAGTGGTTCAATAGAAAATACTATTGAAATTCCAACTGCACCACAAACTAATAAAGGCTTAAAATTTCATGCAGCTGCAGAACAATTAAGATTAATTAATGATAAATTTTTTAAGTTAAAAAACCATAACCCACAATTCAAAAGCTCAATCAAACAATTAAAAGATGACATTAAAACTTACAGAATAGGATTAGACGATAGTGAGGAGATAGCATCTGATTATGCAAAGAACATTGTTAAAATTGCAAGAAGAATAGAATTTGCTAGTATCTACCCTCCTAATGCATTAAATGAAATGCAAGCTGCAATTATTGAATTTGATGAATTACAAAAAAAAGAACAGGGTGGATTAAGATTAATTGATATCCTTTTATTTCCTGCGGGCACTATTGTAGCTAGTGGACCCACTTGTTCAGAACAAGGTTCAGGTAGATGGTTACCAAAACCATCTGACACTTTTAATAAGTTTATATTGATGTCAAAACCAAGTGTTGGTTACAAAAATATTCCTCTTTTATGGATTGAAATGGTTGATGTAAGCAAAATGATTGGCTTCCTTTTACCAGATTGGATAGCTGATATCTTGCCAGGTGAATATCCTGTTCATACAAAAGACGGAATAGTTAAAGAGAACTTTAAAAGTAATGTCTTTAAAGTTGTAACTGGTGATTTTAAATTATTTAAAGTTCCTGTTCCTTACGGTCACATTTGGGATTCATTTTTAAGAGTATTCTTAGGATTAGTTTTTGGAATAATTATCGGTGTTCCTTTAGGATTATTTATGGGTCTGAATAGATTTGCAAAAGGTTTCTTTGACCCATTAATAGAATTATACAGACCTGTTCCGCCACTTGCTTGGGCACCTTTAATTATTTCTGTTCTTGGTATTGACAACACTGGTAAAATATTTTTACTTTTCATGGTTTCATTATCAATTATGATTATTTCAGCAAGAGCTGGTGCATCTGGTACTCAGCTTTCAAAAATACATGCAGCTCACTCATTAGGAGCATCTAAAAAACAGATTTTAAGATATGTAATTTTCCCCAATTCTTTACCAGAAATACTCACAGGAATTAGAGTGGCCGTTGGGATGTGTTGGGGAACATTAGTTGCAGCTGAATTTTTAGCAGGAACAACAGGTATAGGTTTTGTGGAAAATGTAGCTAAAAAATACTTCCAATATGAAGTTATTTGGATAACGATATTTATCATGGGAATGCTGGGATTATTATTTGATGTAACTCTAAGAAAACTTATAGACAGATATATTCCATGGCGTGGTAAAGGATAACAGTGAAAACTCCTGTTCTTAAAAAAGAAATCATAAAAATCTTTCAAAAACATGGTCTTAGCAAAGAGCATGCTTTAATTTCAGCTAATGCATTAATTAATGCTGAATTAGTTGGGGCTTATGGTCATGGTTTATCAAGATTAAAAATGTACTGTGATCGAATTTCAAAAAAAGTAATAAATCCAAAACCTAAAATTAAAATAAAAAAGATTTCTCAATCAATTTCTCATATTGATGCAAACAATAGTATAGGTTTTGTTGCAGCAGAAATTGGAATTAAACAAGCTATAAAAAATGCAAAAAAAACAGGAATTGGAATGGTTGCTGTTAAAAATAGTGGTCATTATGGATTATCAGGTTATTACGCAGAGCAAGCTGTTAAAAAAAATTTAATAGCAATGATTTATACAAATGCTCCTCCAGCAGTTGCACCGCATGGTGCGTTAAAAAGTTTATTTGGAACTAATCCTATTTGTTTTGGAACTCCAACTGGTTCAAAAATACCATTTATATTAGATACATCTATATCTGTTATTAATAGAGGTAAGATAAGAGTTGCGGCAAGGAACAATCAAAAAATTCCTGAAGGTGTTGCGTTAGATAAATTTGGTAAACCAACTACAGATGCAAAAAAAGCATTAAAAGGAGTTCAGCTTCCAATAGCTGGCTTTAGAGGATCAGGTCTTGCTTGGATGGTTGATATCTTAAGTGGAGTTTTAACAGGTGGAAATCATGCAGGACGTGTTAAGGATCCTTTTGACGATTTTACAGGTCCACAAAACATTGGTCATTTATTTATAACTTTTAAAGCAAATTTGTTTCAAAAAAATTATAATCAAAGAATAAAAGATAATATTAAAACGATAAAAAAACTTCCAAAAATAAAAGGTATTAAAGAAATAATGTATCCAGGACAAAATAAATTTAATCGCTATAAAAATAATTTAAATAGAAGAATATCTATTCCAGATTTGATTAAAAAGGATTTAGAAAATTTAAAGAGTTTCTAACCGACAATAAATCCTAGCAACCCTATTGTTAAAAAAACTGAACAAATAATTACAGTGTTTCTTAATTTGTCTTTTTTTTGAGAAATGTGCAATTTGTGATTAAGTTTATTGAAACACACTTTTTTTGATTTTTGAGTTTCTTTTTTTTGCTTTAGAACATCTAATTTTATACTTGGGGTCTGAACATTATCAGATGTTCTATTAAAGCTTTCAGTACTCATGACCGTAATAAATCATAGAATTTAAATATTAAAATAAGTCTAATGTCCAAAATGGGTTGACAGTAGTTTTTATATTGTCCAGAATGGGTTTTATGAAGTCTATACCAAGTATATCATCTCAAATTGATGAAAAAATAATTTTTAAAACTATTGCAAAAAATTTTAGCAAACTTGCTCCATACTACTACACGTTTATTAGTAATTGGCTAATTCGATCTTATAAATCTTATCAAGATATTGATAAATTTATTATTGTTATTTATTTAATTAATAAAGACTTAATATTCTTTAGAAGAAATGGATTAATAATTGATTATGATACTTTTTATAAGGAAAAAACAATAGAAATTGAGAAAATTAATATTACTGATATCTCAAAAGACCTAAAAATACCGAAAGAAAGTGTTAGGAGAAAAGTTCTAGAATTAGAAAAAAAAAATGTAATTAAAAAAACAGGAAAAAAGATTTTTGTTAACAGATCTGCTTTTTATTCTGCTCAAGCAATAAACACATTAAAAGATTTAACAATTTTACTTCATGAATTTAGTAAATTACTAAAAAAAATAAAAGTAGGGGAAAAAGTTATTGAACCAAATGAAATCTCTATTTCAATTAAAAAAAACTTTTCTTTTTGCTGGTATCAATTTTATAAATTTTTATTTATTTTTACAAATCGATGGAGAAATGAAGTACGTGATTTGGAAACTTTTTCTATTGGGATTTTAGTTATGTTAAATGCATCACATAATGATAGCTTCAGGATTAAAGATTTAAACCTACGAGCTTATCAAAAATTTATTCAGGGTTCAGACGAAAGAGGAATGAATGCTATGTCAATTGCAGAAATAACTGGAATACCAAGACCAACTGTTGTTAGAAAATTAAAATTTTTAATCAATAATAGGTTTCTTCATATTAATGAAAAAAAACTTATTTCGGTTAACATTCAAGGACTAGCCTTGAGTAGAAGTCGAAAGCTACAAGATCAAAACATGTTAAGCTTAAGTAATTTTATTTTTAGAGTATTTAATCAAATTAAAGTTATAAATGTTAATTAGATTTTCTTAGTATATAAATAAATATAAAACCTGTAATATACATTAAAAGAGCATACGCTCCTGTAGGGATAACATATGCAATATCATCAAAAATCAATGTTGCTACAAACACTGCTAAAGTTCCATTTTGTAAACCACACTCTAGAGCAATACATTTTTGTTGTGGTATTCCAGAAACAAATTTTTTTGCAATAAAATATGCTAATACCATCATTGTCACATTTAAAATCAATACTGCCAAACCTGCTTCCGCAAGATAAGTCCAAATATTATTTTTTTCTTCAATCCAAATTGCAGCAAAGACAACTATAAATAACCAACCAGTTAATTTATTAATTATACTAATTTTAGATGAAATAAAGTTTTCAGCAAAACCTCTTATAACCATGCCAAGAATTACTGGTACAGTAACTACTAATGCCATCTTTAAAGCTATACCAGTCATTGAAATATCTTTTGCAATTTCAACTCCTAAAAAATTAGCTGAATTAATAACAACTAGTGGAACAGATATAATACTAATTAAGCTTACAATAGATGTTAAAGAAATAGAAAGAGCAACATCTCCATCAGCAAATTTTGTTAATACGTTTGAAGTAACTCCCCCTGGTGCAGCGGCGATAATCATCAAGCCAACTGCTAATGGTGCAGATAAATTTAATATTAATGCTACTAATAGAGCAATAATTGGCAAAATTACCAATTGAGAAATAAAACCAACAAAAAAATCTCCAGGGTTTCTTAAAATTCTTGTAAAATCTTTAATCGATAATCCAAGACCTAACCCTAGCATAATTATCGCCAATACAATTGGCGCAATCTTTGTTACTATCTCCATATCTACTTACCCTTGAATTTGTATTATAAATTCTTGAAGAACTTTCTAATATCTTCAATTAAAAGTCTAGGTTTTTCTAATGCAGGAAAATGACCACCTTCATCCATTTTACTTATTTGTTTCACGTTAAAAATTTTTTCAATGTAAGATTTGGGTGGCCAAGCTGACATTTCTTTTGGGAACATTGCTATACCAGTTGGAATATTAATCTTTTTAAAATCATTTGGAAAATAACGTCCACCCTCTTCTCTTCTTCCAAAGTAAATCCAAGCAGCTGTATTGAAAGTATTAGTTAAAACATAAACCATAATATTTGCTAACAATGTATCTTTTGAATGAGCGCTCTCAATATCATTGTTTTTTATGTCTGACCATCCATGCATCTTTTCAATAATCCATGCAGCAATTCCTACGGGGCTATCAACCATCGCATAACTTAATGTTTGTGGTTTGGTTGCTTGTTGAGTTCTATATCCATCTTGAATGATTTGATCATTATCAAAATCGCTTAACCATTGTTTCTCCTCATTTGTTTCTGGACCATCAGGATGTCTCATCGTCAAACAATTGATATGCATAGCAATACAGTTTTTATGATGATCGTATCCTAACCAATTAGCTATAGTGGCACCCCAATCTCCTCCTTGCGCAAAATATTGTTTATAATTTAAATTTTCACTCATCAATTTATTCATAATGTTTGCAATTTTTCTTGGACCCATTGGATTTTTAGGAGCGTTAGAAAAACCAAATCCAGGTAACGAAGGTGCTATAACTGTAAAGGCATCTTCAATATTACCTCCAAATTCTTCAGGATGGGCTAATGGTTTAATTATTTCTAAAAATTCAACAATTGATCCAGGCCACCCATGCATTAAAAGTAATGGTTTAGGATTTTTTCCACTTCCTTCTTCTTTAATAAAATGAATATCAACACCTTCTACATTTGTTTTAAAATTAGAAAAACTATTGATCAATTCTTCATGTTTTTTCCAATCAAATTTTGAAACCCAATATTCACAAATTTCTTTCAAATATGTTTTATTAGTTCCATGCATCCATCCTTCCATATCTTCAATAGATTGCCATGGGTAATTCTTAACTTTATAATTTATGTTAGAAATTTGTTCGTCTGATACATTAATTCTAAATTCTTTAATCATTTTTAGTTATTTTATTATCAATAATTACAAAAACTACTATATACATTTTAAATATTATTTATAATCATTGTTCATGCTTTCAAATAAAGAAATTATCTGTCCTAACAACCTTTTAGATGTTGCTCACAAAAAAAAAGGTGTCAAAGTTGCAGTTGTTAATGCTGGAAAACCATTGCCTATGCTTTCAGTACAAGATGCAGTCAATGAAAATTTAATTGAACCAATTTTTATTGGAGATAAAAAAGAAATTTTAAAGTGTGCGGATGATTTACAATGGGACATTTCTCAATATGAAATAATTGATGAACCTGTTGAAAACAATACTGCAAAAATAGCTGCAAAACTTGCTAGTGAAGGTAAAATTAAAATAATTGTTAAAGGTCACATCCATACTGACGTTTTAATGAAAGAGGTTCTTAAAAGAGAATATGATCTGTTAGGTAAAACTAGATTAAGTCATATTTGGCATATGACGATTGAAAAAGATGACAAACCTTTAATTATCACTGATGGCGCTCTTAATGTTTTACCTAATATTAAAACCAAAATGCATATTCTTAGAAATGTAATAAACTTTTCTAATAGAATAGGAATATCAAGGCCAAAAATAGCAGTATTATCTGCAACAGAGGAAGTTTTAGATAGCGTTCCGAGTTCGTTAGATGCAGCGGAATTAACTAGATTAGCCAAAGAAGATAATTTAGAAGCTGATGTCTTTGGGCCACTTGCTTTTGACAATAGTATTT
Source organism: Candidatus Pelagibacter sp. HTCC7211 (assembly GCF_000155895.1). NCBI lineage: Bacteria > Pseudomonadati > Pseudomonadota > Alphaproteobacteria > Candidatus Pelagibacterales > Candidatus Pelagibacteraceae > Candidatus Pelagibacter > Candidatus Pelagibacter sp. HTCC7211. The sequence continues at coordinate 696,586 of NZ_DS995298.1, read as the reverse complement.
CAAAAAAATCTGCTGGAATAAAAGGAATTAAAAATATTGTTGCGGGAGAAGCTGACGTACTTTTAGTTCCAAGTGTTGAAACTGGTAATGCATTGGTTAAAATGATGATTTACTTTATGGGAGCTTGTGCAGCTGGTGTTGTTGTTGGTGGAAAAGTTCCTGTTGTAATTACAAGTAGATCTGATGAAGCACAAGCAAGATTAGCATCAATTGCTGCAGCTGTAGTTGCTTTAGATTAATTCTAAATTAAATAATAAAACCTTTCGATCATATTAGCTTATATTTTTTAGTCACAGTGTTATGTATTGTTAGTGTAAATTTATTTTATAGATATTATTTTTAAATTATTGAATTAAAACATTTTATGCTTTATTAAGAACATCACAAAATAAAGGATTAATTAATGGCAATACAATATTTAAAAAAATCACCAAAAACATCTTCAACAGATGACACAAAAACTGCAGAAATAGTAAAAGGTTTATTAAAAGATATTGAAAATAATAAAGAACAAGCTTGTATAGATCTTACAAAAAAATTTGATAAATATGATGGTGAAATTATTGTTTCCAAAGAAAAAATTGAAGAAATTAAAAAAAGTTTAGATCAAAAGACTAAGGATGATATTCAATTTTCATACGATAGAGTAAGAACATTTGCAGAAGCACAATTAAAAAATTATGGTCAAGATTTTGAGGTTGAACTTTCACCTGGACTTTTTGCTGGCCAAAAACTAATCCCAGTTAATACAGCAGGTTGTTATATACCTGGCGGTAGATACGCACATATTGCTTCAGCTGTAATGAGTGTAACAACTGCAAAAGTTGCTGGTGTTAAAAACGTAATAGCTTGTAGTCCTCCTAAGGAAGGAGTTGGTGCACATCCAGCGATTATCTACACTGCTGATTTATGTGGTGCAGATGTTATTTTAAATTTAGGTGGTGTTCCTGGTATTGCAGCAATGACTAATGGATTGTTTAATAATCCTCCTGCAGATATTTTGGTTGGTCCAGGAAATCAATTTGTTGCTGAAGCTAAAAGAATTTTATTTGGAAAAGTTGGAATTGATTTATTTGCAGGTCCTACAGAAATCGCTGTAATAGCAGATGATAAAGCAGATGCTGAAATGGTTGCTGTAGATCTCGTTGGTCAAGCAGAGCATGGTTATAATTCACCTGCTTGGTTATACACTACTAGTAAGAGAGTTGCTGATAAAGTAATGAAAAGAGTTCCTGAACTAATAGCTGATTTGCCTGAACTTCCAAGAACGAGTGCGGAAGCTGCTTGGAGAGATTATGGTGAGGTCATTCTTTGTGATACCGATGAAGAAATGGCTGCAATTAGTGATGAATACGCACCTGAGCATTTAGAGGTTCAAACTGAAAACTTAAGGTGGTTTCATAAAAGATTAAAAAACTATGGATCATTATTTATTGGTGAAGAAACTACAGTTGCTTATGGAGATAAATGTTCTGGAACTAATCATATTCTGCCGACAAAAGGAGCAGGTAGATATACAGGTGGATTATTTGTTGGAAAATTTATTAAAACATTAAGTTTTCAAAGAATGACGAAGGAGTCTACAAAAACTGTAGGTGCTGCTTGTGCAAGAATTTCTAGATACGAAGGAATGGAAGCACATGCTAGGACTGGTGATGTTAGGCTTAGAAAATATGGTTTTTCTAATTAAATAGAATCAATATTTAGTAATCATTAAAGCATGACTATTAAACTGAAAATTATTAGAAATAATCTAATTCTTTAAGATCATTTTCAAAATAAATATTTATATCTTTTTGTAATTTTAATGGAATTTTTTGTGCCCATTTATTTTCAGGTCCAAAATTAAAAAAAGGAATTTTTTTTTTATCTTTTGAAAAAACATTTTCTGTAAATAAATTATTTTTTTCAATTTCTCTTAAATTATCAAATTTTGTACTTTCAATAGCATTATTTAGTTTTTGTGAATTAATTGGGTCATTTAATTTAGCAAGAGTATTTATAAAGACAGATAAATCTCTAAAAGTTTCATATGGATTTTTAATTAAATCTTCATATTTTATAATCATTCTTCTAAACAAATTTGTATTTATCCAAGATTTATAGTGATTTGACCAAGAACCTAAAAATTGAAAAGTTGAATAATCAATATTATCTGGTGTTCTGTCATCATAAATAAATTTTTTTTCATTCAACATAAACTTTATTGCCTCATCATAATCTAAATCATAATGATTTTTTAAAGAAGTAAGAATATTTCTAGGATCTCTTAAAATATAAACAACACCAATAGTGTATTTTGGTTTTGTAAATGGAATAGAGTTAATTGAAGTTAGACTATTATGTGTTTTTAAAATTGTAATTTCTTTTTTGGATAAAATTTTATCCTGAGTTTCTAACCAGTATTTATGAGCTTCATTAGGTTCATCTATTTTTTTATCAAAAAAAACTGAACTAGGATATTGTTTGATTTTTTTTAATAAGTTAGGGTTAAAAATTCCATTATTACTATAATAGTATGCAGACAAGAAAGATCTAACCCATGTATTTCCACTTTTTGGATATGATGCCAACCAAATAATCATTAAATAAATTTTTACTAAGATCTGTATATAGACAACTGAACCCTAAACAATTATGCATCTTTCAAAACAGGTATGCAAATTTAGAGTAAATATAAAAACCCATATTAGGTTTTGAAAATCTTATTTATCAGTAAAAAAATTTATTGCGACAAAAAAACATAAATGACTCATAAAAAGAATTATAAAAATATTAATTACTTTCCATACTTTTTGATTTTGAGCATACTTTGATAAATATTTAGAAAGATATCCAATTATATAAAAAAAAATAAATGAAGCAACTGCAGCTCCAATACCAAATGTTATTTTTTGATTCAGTAAAAAATTTTTAGAAAAATTTCCTAAAAAGAAAACAGTATCTGAATAAACGTGTGGATTAAGGTAAGTAAAAGCAAGAGTTTTAAAGGAAATATTAAGTGCTGAAATATTTGTAAAATCTTTATTGAAATTAATTGTTTTATTGTGGGATCTTATTTTTGAATAAATAAAATGAATTAAAAAAACAATCAAAGCTATGTTAAAGATTAGTTCAATTATTGAATTAAAATATTGACTAAAAAAATGGAATAAAAAAACTCCTGCAAAAATCAATATTAAATCAGAAACTGAACATATTAAACAAACTAGAAATATATGTTGTTTTTTTAATCCCTGTTCAATTACAAAAATATTCTGAGCACCTATTGCTAAAATAAGACTTAAGCCAGTAAAAAAACCTAATAATAGATATTCCATTAATTTCTATTAAACTCTTTTCTTACCTTGAACAACCCTATCTAAAATTAATGCCACAAATAAAATGGCAACACCTGCAAGAATACCTTGACCTACATTTGCATATTGTAATGCCTCCAAAACGTCTTGACCTAAACCTTTGGCACCAATTAAAGATGCAACAACAACCATGGCTAAACTTAACATTACTGTTTGGTTTACACCTGCTAATATTGAAGGTGTTGCTAAAGGTAAATCTACCTTTCTAAGTAGATACCATTTAGTTGCACCGTAAGCTATCGCAGCTTCCCTGATTGTTTCTGGAACTCCTCTTAATCCAAGCACTGTTAATCTGACAACTGGAGTTCCACCAAATATCATTGTAATTATTACTGCTGCAACTTTTCCTGTTCCAAAAAATGCAATAACAGGGATCATAAACACAAAGGCTGGCATTGTTTGCATAAAATCCATTATCGGTCTTATCATTGAATAAAATCTTTGACGTCTTGCGCAAAAAATTCCAAGTGGGATTCCAATTGCGATACTTAAAATCGCAGCCGTACCCAGTAAGGCAAGCGTAGTCATAGCTTTTACCCAAAAGCCTAAAAAGCCCATATAACATAAAAACCCAGCCGAATATATGGCAGCTCTTGGTCCTGCTGATAAACCAGTTAAAGTTACAATCGCAGTTATAATTACTATCCATGGGGTTTTAACAAACAATAGTTCTAAAAAATCTAAAACAGATCTAATACCAATTGTAATTGCTGTAAACAAAGCATCACCTTTTAGGACAGCATAATTAAATATAGTTTCTACCCAGGCAATAGATGTTAATCTGATATCTGGATGTGTTGGGAATTCATTCATGATTACAATTAAACCTGGAAAACTATAGTGAACTACTGAAAAAAACATAATTACTGAAGTGAAAGTTGTGCTTAAAATATAATTTTTTGTTTGCATACCAGGACTTATTGATTTGTCTGACAACCATTCAGAATATCTTTTTTCTAATGTTGAGTTAGCAAGAATGCCTTGAACTATTTTAATAGAAATTAATAAAATAATTCCAAAAATAGTAATCCAAATAGCAGAAGCTTCAATTCTACTAACTTCATCAATATAGCCTTGCATAGCATCTTCTAGTGACTTTATATTTCTCTTATAAACATCAACCTTGTCTGGATTATTAGTTATCGCTGCTTCTAATTGTTTATTTCTAAAAGCAATAGTAGACTGTACTTGTTCAATTTTTTGAATAGCATCAGCTGTAATATTACCAAACAAACCTCGTATAATTTGTACAACTGAAAAAGTTTCAATAATTAAAAAAGTTAATGCCCAATTCCAGATATTTCTCATCCCAAACCAAATAGGTCCAAGAATTGCAGCATACAAGTTAAATGAAAAAGAAAATGTGGGTTTGCTTCCTATTTTCTGAAATTGATCAATATAATAATTTGGGTTCGTTTTTACAAAATCAGTTATTAATTCTGATCTAGATGGGTTGTTAACATCTTTACTCACCATCCCCTCCTTCAATAACTGCTTTTAAAAGGTCTGCTTGTGAAATAACACCAACTTTTTGATTTTGAGAATTATGAACAACTACTGGCTTGTCTTTTGAGGCCGAAGTTTCAATTAATTTACTTAATAAATCATCTTCTCTAACTACTTCTAAATCCTCAGATAGTTTTCCATTATTTTTTTCAAACTTTTCGATTGATTGCATGATTGATTTTGCTTGAACTACTTTTAATCTAGAAATTCCTTTTACAAAATCAGCAACATAATCATCAGCTGGACTAACTACAATTTCTTCAGGTGTTCCAACTTGAATTACTTTTCCATCTCTCATAATTGCAATTCGATGACCTACTCTTACTGCTTCATCTAAATCATGAGTAATAAAAACAGTTGTTTTTTTCATTTGTTTCGAAAGTTTAATAAACTCTGATTGAAGTTGTCTTCTAATTAGTGGATCTAGTGCACTAAAAGGTTCGTCCATTAATAAGAATTCAGGGTCTGCAGCCAAAGCTCTTGCAAGTCCTACTCTTTGTTGCATTCCACCAGATAGCTCATGGGCAAATTTATTTCCCCAACCTTGAAGCTCAACAGTATCTAAGATTTTATTTGCAGCATCCAATCTATCATTTTTACTTACTCCTCTAATTTCAAGAGGCATTGCAATATTATCAACTACTGATCTATGGGGCATTAAGGCAAAGTTTTGAAAAACCATCCCTATTTTTTTATTCCTTAATTCTTGCAAACTTTCTCTATCAAGAGTCATTACATCTTGATCATTAATTAAAATTTTTCCAGACGTTGGCTCTAAAAGCCTATTAATATGTCTAACTAAAGTAGATTTACCACTACCTGAAAGACCCATCACGCAAAAAATTTCTCCTTGTTTTACGTCAAAAGATACATCTGACACCCCAATTACTGAATTATATTTTTCTAAAGCTTCTGTTTTTGAAATTTTATGATTTTGAATTGCATCTAACGCTTCATTTGAAGTGTTACCAAACACTTTCCAAACATTTTCAATCTTTATAGCTGAACTTGATGGATCCATTTTATCTTTTATTTTAAGAAAATATACTCGGCAATATTTAATTGCCGAGTATAAATGATTTGTTTTAGACTAAAGTCCTAACCAACCATCAACAGTTGATTTATTTGCATCCATCCATGCTCTTGCTACATCAGCTGGTTGTTTTTTCTCAACTGAAATTGCGTAAGCCATAGCTGATACATCGTCTGCTGTTAATTGAAAGTTCTTAAAGAATTCAACAATAGCTGGTGATTTACTTTCTAAAGAAGTACCCCAACCAATTTGAATTTTTTTAAGTGCATCTTTCGAAGCTACATAAGACTTGTTATACCAGTCAGCATCTTCTTTAGGTTGTACCATTTTGTATTTTGCTGGATCAAACTTTGGCTCTTCCAACATAACTACATCTGCCATTCCCCAAATTGCATGTGGTTTGTAACAATAAAATGCATACCCTTCACCTTTTTTAATTGAGTCAAGTACTCTTGCATTCTTAACTGCTTCTGCTGCTCTGATTGGTTCAATGCCTGCATCATATAAACCATAGTCTCTTAATTTAACTTGGTTAACATTAGCTGAAGCCCAACCATCTGCACCAATCCAGAACTCACCTTTACCATTGCCATCACTATCCATAGCTTTAACAACTTCAGGTCTTCCTAAATCTTCGATTGCAGTAATATTCATTTTTTTCGCAAATTGTTGTGAAACACAATAACCTTGATTTCCTTCATAAGGTTTGCTGCTTAATTTTAAAGTTCCTTTTGGAACTAAATCATTTGTATAAGCTTGTTGATTTGGCAACCAGATATCTGGATGAACTTCAATTTCACCTTTGCTTCTATCTATTGCACCATAAATTGCAGTGTTGTTACCAGGAACAAGTTCTGCTTCTCCACCCATTTTATCTGTGACAACTGCTGCTAATAAGTTTGCAATAGCTGTAGCACCTGTCCAACCTGGATCTCCAATTTTAACTTTCTCAGCAAAAGACGAGAAAGTAGCAAAAATTGAAATTAATCCAGCTACAAGTGTAGTTTTAATTATTTTCATTATTACCCCTTTGTTTATTTAGGTTTAATTAAACTAAATTAGCGAGGATGAGTCAAAGAAAATGAGTATTAATTTTCTGTGTTAACTAATGTTATTAGTATTAATCTGATGAGATTTAATTTTTATTTTAAGCCAAAAGTTCTATCTTCTTTTTTATTAGAAGATTGTTTTTTTTTTAATAATTTTTCATTTAATATTCTTGCAAAACTATGGTTCACATCTCTATGTCCAGCCTCATCATCTCTTACTACTCTAACAACATCTTTTAATGTTGAGTGAAGTGGTAAATTCCAATAATCGATTGCAATTTTAGGCGCAGGCTGATCATCTATTCTTCCAGATTCTAATTCTTTTAAATATTCTGTATAACTAAAAACTGCTTCTTCTTCAAAATAACCTACTATTCTGTGCGCTGTTCTTTGCGATACTAAATAAATTATTGAATACATAATTATAAATAAAAATTGTGCTATTATAATTATAAATCTCTCTAAAGATGTCGGTTTAGCAACTTGAATAAATGTCATTAGATGCATTCTTTCATTCTCAGCTTCTTCTAAAAGAATTTTTATCCAACCTCTGTCATCTTCCATTTTTCTTAAAGATCTTAAGTGTGTAAGCATACCAGCTACCATGCCAGGAACAGCTGCTACAGTTTCTAATACTACTGCTCTATGACCATACTTTTTTTTAAAAAAAGTGTCAGCTATATAGCGCAAAAATTTTGTAAAAGCTAAAGCTATACGATCAGATTTATTCTGAGGTTTATAGTGTTTTTCTAAATCAGACATAATTCTATAATTGGATACTAATTTTAAATAATCTATGTGATATTATGACCTCAAATAAACTAAGTTTTATGTAATTTTTTAACTACAAAAATGAATAATTCTCATCAAAAATATTATTTTAAATCTGAATTACAAAAATAATAAGAAATCTTAGATACTTTTAATAAATTTAATTAAATTTTTTGCAACTTCTTTTGGAGCTTCAATGAGAAATGAATGTTTGTATTTGGGAAGAATGACTAATTTTGAATTCAAAATCTCATTTGCCATTCTTTTGTTATGATCAGGGCTGCAACCTAAATCATTTTCACCAGTCATTAACAAACATGGTTTAGATATATTCTTTAACCAAGTAATCATTTCTGTATTTGCATAGATTTTAAAAACATTTAAAAAAACCTCAGGATCTGTATCAATAACTTGTTTTAATCTTATTTTGACTAAATCTGGATTTTCTTCGATAAACTCATCTGTAAACCAACGAGTAGTAAGTTTTTGCAATGTTTGTTCAACACTTGTTGTTTCCATTTCGCTAATTATTTTTAATACGTTGTTTTTATCAACATCAGATCGACCTGCTACAGTTGAAAGTAATCCAACTGACAAAACTCTATTTGGAAATTTTATTGAGTATGCGGGAGCTATCATTCCTCCTAATGAATGACCGGCAAAATGGGCTTTATCAATTTTTGTTTTTTCTCTTATCTTCTCTAAATCTAAAACTAAATCATCTAAAGTAAAATTTTTATTTGTAACTGGAGATTTTCCATGGCCTCTAAGATCATAAGTAACTACTGTAAAATGTTTTGACAATTCTGGTAAAAGAAAACGCCAGGCATTCTTTGCTGCTCCTATCCCGTGAGACAAAAATAAAGCTGGTCCAGAGCCTTGAATTGAATAATCACAATCTACTACTTCTGACATTAGATTTTAGGCAACTTGATTTTTTGAATTTTTAAAATATGGAATTATCTCTTCGCTAATTTTATGCATTGACTCTATAGTTTCATTTTGTTCTTGTCCAAAACTTGAGCTTATTATAAATTCGTCTACTCCAGCCTCTGCATAGATACTTAATTTATCAATCAATTCATTTATAGGACAAATAAGCAAATTATCTTTCATTTCTTCAAAACTTTGTTTTCTAGGTAATGGAATTATGTTTCCATTTTTAACTTTTCCGGGTCCTGTAAACATATTATCAAAACGTTTATAGTATTCATAAGCAAGCTTATTTTTTATCTCTGCATCTTTTTCATCTTTTGCAACAAACATCATTCTTTGCATAGAAAGTTTTAGTAATTTTCCTTTTTCACCTAATTCTTCACATCCATCTCTAAATGCATTAACCCTTTCCATCAAAAGTTCTCTTGTTCCAGAAAGCACCGTTGATTGAACATGAAACCCTCTCAATGCTGCATTTTTAATACTTTTAGGATCCATTGCGGCTATCATAATTGGGATAGGTTGTGTAATTGGTCTCGGCATAATTGTTAAAGCTTCAAAATTATAATATTTGCCACTAAAAGAAACTTCTTCCTCGCTAAGTAGCTTTTGAAGAACTTCTAAAGATTCGGTAAACTTTTCTTTTGAATGCTCAATGGGTGTACCTAATCTTTTCATTTCCCATGGAAATGCTCCTCTTGCAACACCTAAGATTAATCTTCCGTCAGTTAAAATATCTGCTGTTGCAACTTCACCAGCATATGTTCTCATATCATGCAAAGGTAAAACTGCTACACTAGTTGAAATTGAAATATTTTTTGTTAATGAAGCTATTTTTACTGCCATTTGTAATGGTGATGGCATCATTAGTAAGTTTATTAAATGATGTTCTGGTATAGATACTTTTTTATAACCAAGCTTTTCTGCCAAAATAGATTGTTCAATCATATTTTGAAAATGTACTTTTGATCCAACATTGGGATTTGGCATATAACTTGTTAAAAAATGGTTAAAGTCCATTAAGAAATTATATACTTATGAGTGACTAATCCAAATAGTTTTTGTTTGAAGAAAAGAATTAAGTGCTTCAGTTCCTTGATCTCTAGATAATGATCCAGATTGTTTATATCCTCCAAATGGAGTTTTAATGTCTCCTTCAGAAAACGTGTTAACTGATACTGTTCCACAAGGTAGACTTTTTGCTAGATGAAAAGCCCTATCTATATCTTGAGTAAATACGCTAGCATGTAGTCCATATTTCGAATTACTTGCAACCTTTAAGGCTTCTTCATCATTTTTAACTGTTAGAACGCCAAGAACAGGGCCAAAAATTTCTTCCTGCGCAATAGTCATATTTTCTTTTAACCCATCAAATAAAGTTGGTTTTGCATAAAATCCTTTTTGCTTATTATCTGAAACTCCACCAAATAAAAGTTTTGCACCCTCATCAATTCCTTTTTGAATATATCCATCAACAGTTTGTAAGTGTCCTTTTGAAATCATAGAGCCCATATTTGATTTTAAATTTAATGGATCGCCTACTTTTAATTTTTTTACTTTTTTAGAAACTTTATCTAAAAATTCATCTTTAACCTTTTTATGAACAATCTGTCTCATATTTGCAGAACAGTTTTGACCGCCATTCCAAAAAGCTGAATTTATTGCATTATCAATTAAGTCATCATTAATCTTAGCATCTTCTAAAACTATAAATGGACTTTTTCCTCCCATCTCAAGTGCAACTGGCTTTAAATTACTTTCACTTGAATATTTTAGAAAATAACCACCAACTTCAGTTGAGCCTGTAAAAGAAACCGCATCAACATCTTTATGTCGACCAAGAGCTTCGCCAACATCCCCATAACCAGGCAATATATTTAAAACTCCATCTGGTATACCAGCTTCTTGGGCAATTTTAGCAACTCTTATAGCCGTAAGTGGAGTATCTTCAGCTGGCTTAATAATTACTGAACAACCAGCTGCTAAGGCTGGAGCCATTTTCCAAACTGCCATCATTAAAGGAAAATTCCAAGGAACAATTCCAGCTACAACTCCAATAGGTTCTTTAACTATTAAACTTGTAATTGATGGCTCTGTTGGGCCAACTTTTCCAAATACTTTATCAATTAATTCTCCATACCACTGAAAATGCATTGGTGCATCGTTTGCTACTTCATTAATGCAGTCTGCTATTAATTTTCCTGTATCAACACATTCTAAAACAGAATTTTCATCTCCATGTTTTCTAAGCAACTCAGCAAATTTTAATAAAACTTCTTTTCTATGTTCAGGTGAACTTCTTGACCAAACTCCGCTATTAAAAGCTTTTCTTGAAACTTTTACTGCTAAATTGACATCTTTATGATTACATTTTGCAACAGCACAAAGTTTTTCTCCTGTAGCGGGATTTATAGTTTCAAATTTTTTTCCATCAATTGCATTTACATATTTTCCATTAATAAATGCTCTTCCTTCAAATTTTAGTTTTTTTGCAATGGCTTTATAATTTACTGGCATGATTTTTGTAGACTAATATTTATAATAAAAACTAGCAATATATAATTATTTAATCAATATAAATAAATATGTCTTTAAAAGAAAAATGAAAGCTAATCTTTAAATTCTAAAAGTTGATTAAGAGTATTGTGTTTTTTTAATGCTTTAAGAAATAGAGAGAGTTCATTTAATTCTTTAATTGCAAATGGTTTTATTGCTTCTTCAACTTTATCTGTAGGAAGTAAACCATCTTTTCTTGAATAATTAATGAGTTTTTTTTTTCTTAAAATTCCAATTTTTCTCCTTACTGTTTCCTTAGGTAATTGCATTATATTTGCTAATGCAAAAATAGTAAGTTTTTTTTCTGTATAAAGTTTATCAATTTTTTTTGATCTTGTTTGTTCCCACAAACTATCCCAATTACTTCCTTCTTTCGTGTTATGTTTTATATAATGAGACCCGACACAAGACATGATCATAAATGTTTCATAATCAATGCCAATCATTGATTGAGAGTCTATGAATTGTCTGTTACGAAAATGCATTAAGTGAAACAAAGTTTCACCATAAGCATCAATTTTTTTTTTCATTAAAATAATGAAAAGTTAGTCAGGATTATTCGTTAAAGTTTTAATTTCTAAGACATTTTCATTTGGATCTTTTACAAAAAATGTTTCCTGCTCATATTTTGTACCTTTAAATCTTAAATATGGCTCATCATAATATTTTGTGCCATTGTCTTTAAGTCTGTTTTTTAAAGTATCAAAATCTTTTCTCGATAAATGTACACCAAAGTGAGGTACTGAAACATTTCCCATATCAACGTCATGTCTTTCATTATCAAGTTTATGTTCACTTGCGTGAAGAGTTAATTCATTTCCCCAAAAATCTACATCAGCCCATTCTTGAGCAGAATTGTCCAATCTACATCCTAAGGTTTCACTATAAAATTTCTTTGCCGTTTCCAAATCACCACATGGGATTGCTAAATGAAAACAGTTTGTGTTTCTGTACATAATTACTCCTTTAATAAATAGATTTAGTTACTATATAACCCATTAATTAAATATCAAGATAGCAAATAAATATGAGTGAATTTTTACAATCTATAATTAATAGAGATCCTGCAGCAAAATCAAAAATAAGTTTAATTTTAACTTACCCGGGTGTAAAAGCAGTTTTTTTTCATAGAATTGCTAATTTTTTTTCTGTTGCAAAATTTGACTTAATTGCCAGAATAATTTCACAATTTTCAAGGTTTTTAACTGGAATTGAAATTCATCCAAAAGCAAATATTGGAAAAAACTTATTCATTGATCATGGTATGGGAGTTGTAATTGGTGAAACATCTAAAATTGCTGACAATGTAACTATTTATCATAATGTAACCTTAGGTGGAATTGCACCTAGTATTAATTCTGATTACCAAAGAGATATGAAAAGACATCCAACATTAGAAGACAACGTTGTTGTTGGTTCAGGAGCTCAAATATTAGGACCGATTACGATAGGTAAAAATTCTTTAATTGGATCTAATTCAGTAGTCACAAAAAACGTACCTGAAAAATCTGTAATGGCTGGAATTCCAGCAAAAAGAGTTGGGGATGCCTCAAAAGGATTTAAACCTTATGCTGTGACGGATGAAGAAAAAGATTAATGAAAAATATAAAAAATAATTTTATTGAATCAATTGGTAACACTCCTCTAATAAAACTTAAAGCAGCTTCTGAAATTACTGGATGTAATATTTATGGTAAAGCTGAATTTTTAAATCCTGGAGGATCAGTAAAAGATAGAGCAGCGCTTGCTTTAATAAAAGATGCTCAAGAAAAAAAATTAATTTCAAAAGGTGGTATTGTTGTTGAAGGTACTGCGGGAAATACAGGAATTGGATTGGGGCTATTAGGAAATTCACTGGGTTATAAAACAATTATTGTGATGAATGATAATCAAACTCAAGAGAAAAAAGATTTACTTAGAAATCTGGGTGCAGAGTTAAGATTAGTTCCAGCAAAACCTTATAAAGATGACAATAATTATATTAAAGTTGCATCAAGACTAGCAGATGAACTTAAATCATCAAATAATAACGGGGTAATATGGGCTAACCAATTTGATAATACTGCTAATGCTAAAGGTCATTATGAAGGTACAGGTCAAGAGATTTGGGAACAAACTGAAGGGAAGGTTGATGCGTTTGTGTGTTCTTCTGGAACTGGTGGCACTATTTCAGGTGTAAGCAATGCTCTTAAAGAAAAAAATAAAGATATCAAAATCTATCTATCAGACCCAAGTGGATCTTCACTTTATAATTATATTAAAAACGGTGAATTAAAATCTGAAGGTGGATCGATCACAGAGGGCATTGGTTCTAGTAGAATAACAAAAAATTTTGGAGAAGCTAAAATTGATGATGCATATTCTATAGATGATCACGAGTCTTTACCTATTCTTTATGATCTAATTCAAAATGAAGGTTTAAGTTTAGGTACAAGTTGTGGAGTAAACATTGCAGGGGCAATAAGACTTGGTAAAGAATTAGGTCCTGGAAAAACTATAGTTACGATCTTATGTGATCGAAGTGATAAATACTCAACAAAAATGTTTAATAAAGAGTTTCTTGAAGAAAAAGGTTTACCCTACCCTAGTTGGCTTTAGATATAAATTTTATCCGATAATCCGTAGATAAGGACTGCACTTAATATTGTAAAAACTAATGGTGCTATAACTCCTTCATTAGAGTCGTTCATAACACCAGTTTTATCAATCTTAATTGAATAAGTATTAACTATTAGAATACAAAGATTTTGCACGAAAACTAAATTAAAAAATGCCCAAGTTCCTTCAACTCCATTTGGTCTTACAAACAAAATATAAATTGCCATCAAAAATGAGCCAAGAAATAAAGCTCCAGCCATTCTCATAATCGTAGCTGCTGACGCATCTATTTCAAATTTTTCTCTAAATTTTTTGTTTCCTATTATCATTTGATAAGCATAAGCACCTACACCAATAAAATGTAGTAAAAAAATAATTAAATAAAAAATTCCATTAAAATTTTCAATCATAAATAATTCTTATCACAAATTTTTTTTAATGCGAATATTTAGAACAAAATAAACTATTTTAAGTTTTAAATCCCATTTGAGGTATTTTTCAATTTATAATTGAATGAATTTTTTGCATACATGTTATTCAAATATGACGCACGACCTTTTAACAAATATGTAACAAGATGCTAATAAGGATAACATCTAATATTAGCAGAGGAGGTCAATGAAAGTAATTTACACTAGAACAATGAGAGTAAAAGATGATAGCTTAGGAAAAGCTATGGAGATTGGAAGAGGTTTAGCGACAGTTAGAAAAAAACATTACCCTAACCATGAAGTTTATTTTTCATTTCAAATGGGTGGAGATCCAAGAACAATAAGAGAAACTTTAATTGGAACTATGTTCGAAGGTGATAATGAAGCTGATGCGAATATGTCAGCTGACCCTGAATATCAAAAACTTCAAGAACAATTAAAAGATGTTGCAATAGAAGGAACTATTGAAGATGAGATAAGACCTATCTTTAGTGAATAGATAAATTAAGGAGATAACATGGTAAAAATAGTTGGAAGCTTTGAGGTAAATGATTGGGTACATTGGAAAAAAACCTTCGATGCTCATTCAGAGGCTAGAGAAAAAGCTAATATCAAGTCAATTTATGTGGGTAACGAATTAGAAAATAATAATAAAGTTCACATTGTAATGGAAACACCTGAAGTGGATACAATGCAAAAATTTATGCAGGAACCACTAAATCAGGAATTAATCAAACAATCAGGTCACAAACAAGAGACAACCATAATGGTTGCTTGCTCAGACTAATAAAAGAAAGGAATAAAAATGAAAACAATAATATCTACAATAATTTTAAGTTTAATATCAACTCTATCTTTTGCTGATGGACATACATCAGGAAAATTTAATGCAAGTGGTATGGGTGCATGGAAAGTAAATGTAATGAATGCTGGTAAAGGTGATATGTCAGTTACATACGATGGTATTGCAGGTTTATCAGATGATACTGCTGATAGTATTTTTAATAAATCAACAATGCATTGTATTGGTGGATTAACTTTACAGGCTGGTAAATTTACAGATGAAACTGGTATGTGTAGGTTTGATTTATTTGATGGTGAAAGCGTTTACATGAAATATGAAGGTGAAGGAACTGGTGGAGTTGGTGGAACTGGTACTTTCGAAATTATAAAAGGAACTGGAAAATATGAAAATATTACTGGTTCTGGTTTTTCAAGTAGACAAAACTTAAAATCTAAAGCTCCAGGATTTTCTACTTCAATGAACCAAATGTCTGGTGAATACAAATATTAAGATTATGAAAAAAATATATTTAATTATAATTTCAGTAATACTTATCACAAACTCATATGCAGGTATGAATGACTCAGATAAAGAAAAAGCTTGGGACTGCAGCGGTATATACATGGCAAATTACTTTTTACCATCTGGTGAGACATTTGAATATAGTATGAAAGAAAAATCAATGGCTTCAGTTAAAGTTTTTAAAGCTTACGCTTTAGAAATTGGTATAGCTGAAACTAAATGGGATGAAGGAGTTAATAAAGCTGTTGATAAGCATTATGGCTCAAAATACGATAAACAAAAAACAGACGTTTGTCATACTTTTTTAGAAAACTTAATTCCTAATGGAAAAGAAAGAGTTAAAAAAGTTATACAAACGCTTTATTAATAAAGGAGAACAAATGGAAAAAGAAATGTTAGTAGTAGCTAAGTTTAAAGAAGGAGAAGGTAAATTCGAAAAGTTTATGGGATTTATGCAATCTCCTGAGGGTTTGGCTGAAAGAGCAAAAGTTGCGGTTGTAGAAAAAACAATTGGATCTGTAACTCCTGACAAAAGTGCAGTGATGTTTAAAATATTTTGTACTGACGAAGCAGCTTTGTATAAATTTATTGAAGGTACTGAAGTATCAAAACCTATTATGGATGATGTGCTTGGTAGCTACACAATCTATGATTTAACTAAAAAAAAGGAAGGATAAAAAATGAAAAACTACATGGTAACGCACACTTTTAAGTCTAAAGAAGCTAAAGCTAAAATGATAGAAGTTACTGGCTCAATGTCTATGGAAGATATGACCAAAGCAATGACAAGTGAAAATGCAAAATGTCAAATGAGCTGGAGCACACCGGGTGATAATTTAACTATGTATTGTTGGTGGAAAGGTACTGATCCAGATGCAATTAATAAACAATTAGAGTCTATGAATGATTTTTATGAACCTCATAAATTTGTTGAGTGTACAGATGATATTATAGATTTTAATGCTTAGTATAACTTTGGAGGAATAATGGCTGGTGTAGAAGTAAAAAATTTCGATAAGGCTGATGAAGTTAATAATAATTTTAAAAATGCCAAAATTGAAGCAGTAAAAGTTGGAAATCAAAGAGTAATGAAACTTACATTACAACCTGGTTGGCAGTGGTCTAAAGACATTAAACCAACAGTTGGTGGTGACAGTTGTCAAGCAACACATCTTGGTGTAATTGTTTCTGGAGCTGTTTGTGCTAAACATAATGATGGAACTGAATTAACTTATAAAGCTGGAGATGCATATTCAATTCAACCTGGACATGATGGATGGGTTGTTGGAAATGAAGAAGCAGTGGTCTATGAGTTCCATGGAATGTGGGGAGAATAAATATGTCAATATTAGCAAAGTATAATGCGGCTATGGAAGCAAAAGATGAAGCTGCAATGAATGAAATTTTACATGATGATTATAAGTTTACAATGCATGCATCAGGTAATGTTTTAGGAAAAGCAGATGTAATCAAATGGGCAATGAGTGGAGACATTAAGAGAGATAAAATTAGAGTTTTATTTGAAAATGATGAAATCGGTGTTGAACACGCATTTGTTACGTTTAATGATGGAAACACAGAAGCAGTGATGGCTGTATTTAAGTATCAAGATGGAAAAATGATTTCACTTGAAACAGGTGCTACAAAAATACCAAAATAAGTGAGTTGTATAGACTTCTATTTCTCGATAGGAAGTACTTATACCTATCTATCTGTCACAAGAATACTTGATGTTGAAAAAAAACATCAAGTTAAATTTAATTGGAAACCATTTTCAGTTAGAGCAATCATGCAGGAAATGAACAATATCCCATTTCCAAAAGATAAGATGAATAAAGTAAATTATATGTGGAGGGACATTGAAAGGCGTGCAGAAGGATATGGTTTTTTTGCAAAAACACCTGTTCCATACCCATTATCTGAATTTGATTTAGCTAATAAAATTGCAATTCTTGGTTTAAAAAAAGGTTGGGGAGAAAAATTTGTTATTTCAACTTATAAAAAATGGTTTCAAGAAGGTAAAGAACCAGCAATAGATCCAAGTATTTCAGAAGTTTGTGAAGAATTAAATCTTAATAAAGATGAAATAATTTCTGAATCAAAATCATCTGATATTGAAAACAAATATTCTGAAAATACTAATTCAGCAAGAGAAAATAAAATCTTTGGTAGTCCATCTTTTATTGTGAAAAATGAACTCTTTTGGGGAGATGATCGAATGGAAGATGCTATCAAGTGGTCATTTAAATAATTCTATATATTCCAACAAAATTCATTTAAAGTTAAGAATGAGTCTATTAAGTTCATATTTATTTTTAGTTTTAGCAGTTCTTTTAGGAGTAACCTCAAACAGTTTTGCTAAAAGTGCTGAAGGATTTACTCTCTTTTTTCCAAGTATTATTACAGGGATTACAATTGTTATGTGTATGTATGCCCTTTCAATGGTAATGAAAAATATTCCAATGGGGATTACTTATGCATCATTTGCAGGTTTAACAATTATTGCAACTGTAATCGTTGGAGTGTTTAGATTTAATCAGATACCAAATTTATATTCATTAATCGGTTTAGCATTAATCATTGCTGGTGTTTTGATGGTAAATTTATTGGGAGACAACTAAATATGATTTCAAAAAAATATGCACAACCTTTGTTTATGATTTTTATGTCTTTTGGAATGAGCGTTATAATGAGTGGAGTTGTTGTGGCAGTGAACACAAGTTTGTCAGATGGCTTTGTTGATAGATGGCTCTATTCTTGGATGTTTGCATTTCCAGTTGCTTTAATTGCAGCTTTTACAATGGCTCCCTTGATGAGACCCTTGGTAAATAAAATTGCATCAAAAGAATAGATTAATAGCTATCTGGTAATTTGTGACTTCCGTCATCTTGTAAAATAATTTCATATTCATGAGCTATATTAGCTAAATCAAGTGAAGAATATAAATGCGGAAAAAAATTACCGTCTGAAGCTTGCTCCCAAACTAAATGGTCTAAATTTAAAGTTTCTATTTTAAGCAATATTAGGTTTTGCTGTCCTTTGTAATATTTTTGAAGAGTGCTCTCAACCTGATCTTGACCTGAAAAATGAATATAGCCATCCTTAATATCTTTAGAGGATCCTGAATAAGTTCCAGATAATTTAGCTTTTTGCAATTCATCGTTATTAATGATTTTATAAACAAATTTTAAATTCATTTATTACCAAGATGAATTAGGTCTATTTAAGAATGCGATTTCTTCTTCAGTAGACTCTCTTCCAAGAATTTTATTTCTATGAGGGTATCTGTGGAATTGACGTATAGCTTTAGTGTGATCTTGCCAAAATTTTTTAATTTGTACATAACCTTCGTGCTCTCTTAAATATTTATTCAATAAATAATATGCCATATCATGATCTGTAATCTCTTCACTATGAATAAGAGGTAAAATCATAAAGAACCTTTGGCTTTCATTCATTGCTTCAAGATAACCAGCATAAACCGCATCATTCACAATTAGTCTTGTTTTGTGATCTTGTGCAAAAGCTTTTTTATCATCTCTAAACATATTTCTAGAGAATTGATCAAAAAGAATAACTAATGCTAGAGCGCTCATTGGTTGATCTTGCCAATCATCGTATTCATTTTGACTTGCAAGTTCATAATCATTTAAAAATCTATCTCTTATAGTTTGATCAAATGCATCATCTTTTTTAAATCTTTTCTCTGATGGTGTTTCCTTAAACCAAAAATCTAAAATTTCCTGAGCTTTAACTGGGATCATTTTGAAACCGGTTTTAACAATTTTAAAAATTTATTATGAATAATTTTATTTGAAGATACTAAAATGTTTCCAGCATTTATAGCATCTCTATTATCCCAAGTTGAAATATATCCTCCAGCAGCTTTAATTATTGGTATAAGTGGATGTATGTCCCAAATCTTATTAGAACATTGAATTACAATATCAACTCTACCTTCAGCAAGATGAGAATAGCTCAAAGCATCACTACAAGGAAATTGCATTAATTTTAAAATTTGAGGAATTTTTTTTTGTTTATTTAAGGGTAACCAACCATGGAATGCAGCTGAAACTTTTACATTTTTAAATGCAGCTTTCTTATTAACTGAAATTTTTTTTCTTATCCCATTATTAACCACATAAGCAATTTTATTCGAATAATTAAGGTAATATTTTTTGAGTACTGGAAAATTTGCTAATCCTAAAATTGGAATTCCTTTGTAATTTAGAGAAATCAAATTACTCCAAGTAGGGTTACCAATTACAAATGATCTAGTTCCATCGATTGGATCAATTATCCAAGTAAAATCACTTTTTGATTTTTTATGACCAAACTCCTCACCAATAACTTGATGGTCTGGAAATTTCTTTTTTATTTTAAGTCTTATAAATTTCTCAAAAGCCTTATCTGACGTTGTTACAGGATCGTACCCCTTTCCTTTCAGTTTATTTGAGATTTTGAATGGTTTGTTTAATTTAGAATAATAAAACCTTGTTAGTTCTTTTGCTAACTTGTTTAAAAAATTAGCATAAATAGGGTAATTTTTTGAATTAAACTGATCCACATCAAACTCTTACTATTTTATTTATGTTGAATAAAGTTAAATTTTAAATAATTCTTAGATTAATAGTATGAAAATCGAACTCAACGAAAACAAAATTTACTTTAACAACGGTTCATTAAAAAAAGAAATACATCCTTTCTGGCTAAGAGAAAGAGTTGATGGAGAGGAATTTTTAGATAAAGGAACTCAACAAAGATTATTTGATCCTACATCATTAGATAATGAAATAAGTATTAATAAAGCAAATATTAATGAAAATTTTTTAGAAATAGATTTTAATGATGGCGTAAGTTCAAAAATAGAGATTAATAAAATTGCTCAAGAATTTTCAAATGAAGATACTGTTATAAAGCCTATTACTAAAATAAAATGGGACTCA
Source organism: Candidatus Pelagibacter sp. HTCC7211 (assembly GCF_000155895.1). Classification (NCBI taxonomy): domain Bacteria; kingdom Pseudomonadati; phylum Pseudomonadota; class Alphaproteobacteria; order Candidatus Pelagibacterales; family Candidatus Pelagibacteraceae; genus Candidatus Pelagibacter; species Candidatus Pelagibacter sp. HTCC7211. Next base: position 676,095 of record NZ_DS995298.1, on the reverse strand, counting down.
ACTTTAAAAGATATAAAAAACTTTAGATATCAAGATAATTTTTTTGAGAGTAAAGAAATGCATGATTTGCTAGTGTCTTTTTATAAATATGGGTTTGTAGTAATTAAGAATATACCAACAGAAGATAATTTTATTGTAAAATTTGCAAATTCAATTGGAAGTGTGAGAAGAACTAATTTTGGAGAATATTTTGATGTAAAATCAAAACCAAATCCAAATGATTTAGCCTACACTTCACTCGCTTTAGCGCCTCATACTGATAATCCTTATCGTAATCCTGTTCCTTGTATTCAATTACTCCATTGTATAATAAGCAAAGTGTCTGGGGGGTTATCAACATTAGTAGATGGTTACACTGTTACTGAAGATTTAAAAACTGAAAATCCAGATTTTTATAAAATTTTATCCGAAGTAAAGGTTAAATTTAAATTTATTGATAAAGAAGTTGTTTTAGAAGATTGGTCTGAATTAATAAAACTAAATGATGATAAATCTTTAAAACAAATTAGGTTTAGTCCTAGATTAGATTTTGTACCAATATTAGAAAAAGAAAAACTAGATTTATATTATAGAGCACGTAAAAAATTATCTGAAATGTATAATTCAGACAAATATAGAATAGAATTTAAACTTGAGGAAAAAGATTTGATGATGATGGATAATTATAGATTACTTCATGGAAGAACCGCTTACAAAACTAGCGAAGGAGATAGATTTCTACAAGGTTGTTATATTGATTATGACAGCACTGAAGGAAAGCTGAGACATTTAAAGAGAAAATATAATTTATAACTCTATTTAGTTTTATTCTGATTTTCTATTTCTTTATATAAAGCGCTATGATCATCATTGTCATTGCCTCTTTCTACTAATGAATTAAACATCTCTTTGATTAAGCTTGAAATAGGTAGTTTTGTATCAAAATCACCTGCACACTCTAAAATATTATTCATATCTTTTAAGTGAGTTGACACTTTACCCTTAGGCGAAAAATCTTTATCTATCATTCTTTTTCCGTGATTTTGGAGAATTTTTCCATCTGCAAAACCGCCTGACAATGCTTTAATAAACTTATTTGCATCCACACCTGCTTTTTCACACAATGTAATGGCTTCTGCTACTGCTCCAATTGTAATTCCTACAATGATTTGATTAGCAAGTTTTGATACTTGGCCACTACCAATTGGACCTACTAAAGTAGGATTTCCCATGATTTTTAAAGTATCAAAAGCATAATCAAAAGTTTTTTGTTCACCACCAACCATTATGGCCAAACTTCCATCTTCTGCCCCTATGGTTCCACCAGAAACAGGTGCATCCAAAAAATTAATTCCTTTTTCTTCTAATATTTTGCCAAATTGAATTGCAATTTTTGGTTTGATTGATGACATATCAATCACTGTAGATGATGGTTTTAGATTATTTAAAAATTCTTTATCTCCTAATACTTTTTCAACAGCTTCATCATCTGTTAACATTGTGATAATAATATTGGTATCTTTGACAGCTTCACCTAAAGAACTAGATATATGTGCTCCAAGTTTTTCTAATGGTTTTGCTTTATCAAGGGTTCTGCTAAAAACTTTTAAATTTAATTTTTTTTTAAGAAGATTTGAAGCCATTGGGTAGCCCATAAGCCCCGTACCAATAAAAGCTATTTTCATTTTAGATTAGATGATTATCTTTTCATGCAATTATTAACTAGTATTGCCATTAAAATCCAAATTATAAAAGCTTCACCATTAGTGAATGTATAATCTGCTCCAGCAAATCCTGCTATAATGTTTAAAGCATAAATTATTATAGTAGATACTATTAGACTAATTGCTAAATCTCTAAGTGCACATAAATAATTCATTATTAAACCTTATACATTTTAATTAATTATGTAAACTTGAATAAGTTAGAAAAAAATTCTTAAAAAAAATTATTTGATAATGTAAAGATTAGAACAAATCAGATATCGAGAATCTACTAAAGCACTAGGTTGTATTCAAGAAATTTATTTGCTTAAAATGCAAATAAATTAATTGATAATTATAATTTAAATAATTAACTTATTTAAAGGAGGTTATTATGTTAAAACTTACACCACCTGACACTTAGCTGACAAAAAGCACATATTTCAAACAAACAAAAATAAAAATCCAAACGGATTTTAAGGCCAAAGAGGCAATTTAAGGGAGCTCTTTAGGCATTTGCTTAAAGAGCGACCCCTTCAAAAAATAAAATAATTATTATTAAACTTTTCTAATTTTTAAGATTAGCATTGGTAAAAAAGTTGCTACTAAAAAAGACCAAAATAACAATGATTGTGTTATTAAAGGTGTAAAAGTTTCTTTAGGCAACAATACCCCTACTAATAGACTTTTTGAAAAATCTGGAAATGGAAACATTAAAAATCCAGCAATTAATCCTACTACAATTGAAATATATGCAGTTTTTTCATTAATATTTTTGTTATAGAAGCTTAAGAAAACAGTTAAAACAAATGCACAACAGAACAAGTCTGCTAGTAAAAATAAATACAAAATATCATATCCTTTTGAGGCAACAATAAAAGTTATCACAGATAAAAAGATAATAAAATATTTAGATAATTTTAGATAATCAGTTTTTTTATTGAAATTAAATGTTGCCTTGCCATCTACAACAAATAAGCTTGAAATTGCATTTACTAAAGTATCAACAGTTGAAATAGTCAAAGCTAGGCCTAAAGTAACAATTATTAGCGATAATATTTCAGTTTGTTCTCTTAATAATAATGTAAAAAAACCAAGATCAGGTCTGGCACTAGAGTCAATTGAAAATGAAACCATTCCAGCAAAACCCATAAAAAAAACAATTGGTACAATAATTAAAAAAGCAATAATTAAACCTTTTTTTAGGGTTTGATAATCTTTTGCAGCATAAACTCTTTGCCAATTTCCTTGGTGAAACAAATTCGTGGCCGCAACCGCTATAAAGAAAGTTAGACCTGCAGTATAATTTGGGCTGTAAGATCTGCTTAATAATTGTGGATTTTTTTGTTCTATGTATGCAAAAGAAAACTCACTGCCGGTAAAAGAAATTATATACGTTACAGAAATTAGTAGAAGTATACCAATAACAATCATCTGAATATTATCTGTAAATATTGAGGCTCTTAATCCTCCATATAAAGTATAAGTTAAAGTAGCAAAGAGTACTATAATTGCTGTGATCCAAAGTTCAGTTCCAGAAATATAATTAATTAAAACGGCAACAGCGGTTACTTCTGCACATAAAAAAATGAACATATAAAAAATAGTCATTAGTAAAATCAATTTAAATAGACTTTTTCCAAATTTTTTTCTCATAAATTCAATTAAAGATGATCCTTTTGGAAATTCTTTTCTAATTTTTTTTCCTAAATAAATTAAAAAAATCATTGGAAAAGCTGTTCCAAGAGCATAACCGATAACTGCTCCTATCCCACCCCATGTCGCTGCAGAAGCTGGACCAAATAATATCCAAGCACCTAAAGCTGATGCAACTAAACTTGTGGTTAAAGAAAATAAACCTACGTTTCTATTTGCAGTTAGATAATTATTTATACCTTTGAACTTTTTAGTGTGATAAAGGCCTAATATGGCAAATAATAAACTAATAATTATTACTAATGATAATGATGTTGATTGACTTATAAAGTATGTTTTATCCATTATTCTCCCTTTCTGAATTACCGGACAGGTTCTTAGGGTTTAATCTCAGTCTGTTACGACACCCCTTTTTGAATTAGATATTATATTTTTAAGATTAAATAAAGCTTAATAAAATAATTTTTATTATTAATTATTTAAACTATTGAGTTTTTTGGTTCATTATTTCAATCATACATTGAGTAGCGTATTCTCGCCATTCTGACGAATTTTTATTTTTTAAACTATTCAAATGATCTCTATTACTCTGAATATCGTCTTTATATTTTAATTTATCAGCACCATTCAAATTTTTTTCCATATTAGATAAGTTTGTTTCCATTGCATTTATCCAATTTTTACCCAGCTCAAGACATTTAACATCATCTTTTTCATCACAAATTTCCTTAAAAAAATTAAAGATAACATCATCCGTCTTTATGGAGGTGTTCATTTATTGTTTATTACAAACACCAATAGAATTTGGACCACATGTTTCGCCATTAGTCCAGGTTGCTCCAATTAAATTTGCTCCTTCAAAATTGGCATTAGTAATATTTGAAGAAGTAAAATTTGCTTCCATTAAGTTTGAATTTTGAAAATTGGCCTCAATTAAAGTTGCACCCATAAAGTCAACTCTTGTTAAATTGGAGCCACTAAAATTAGTTTTTTCAAAATTTGCACCTATTGAAACGGTCTCATAAAGATTTGCTCTTACAAAAGTGGACTCCGGGAATGTCCCAAAAGATAAATTGGAATTCATCATTATACTTTTATCGAAATTTACTTGAATAAAACTTGCAAAAGATAAATTTGAATTAGGCAAATAACTTCCCTGTAAATCTTGTGCATCTGAAAATCTACAATTTGAATAATCTACTCCATCTGTCAATGGGTCGTCACATGCTGCATAGCTATTAGTGAAAAAGAATAAACTAAAAAGGATTAAAATAATTTTTTTCATGATTAATGATAGCAAATAAGAATAAATATAACAAATATAAGAATATTATAATTTTATTACTATGTTAATTTCTTTATTTGATCTTCTGCTTCTTTAATAGATTTTTTATAATTTAAAGCCATTTGATCAGCGCTTACTACATTTATTTTTTTTATACCAAAAAATTTTAAGATAAATTTTAACCAAGGTGTTAAAAAATCTTCTTTGCTATTAAGCTTTGTTCCTCCAGACGTAATAACTAAATATGCACGTTTATTTTTTAACAATCCTTCTCTTCGTCCGTTAGGTTTAAATCTAAAAGTTTCTCCCACTCTGGCAGCTAAATCTGACCATGCCTTTAAAGTTGCGGGTGGACCATAGTTATAAATTGGAGCAGATATAATGATGACATCACTTTCTTTAAGTTCTTTTACAAGTGTATCAGATAGTTTAAACATTTTTTTATGTTCTTTAGTTTGATCCTTTTTTGCAATCTTCATGCCTGACTCGGTTAATCCACTTACAAAAACCATTTCGTCATCTAAATCTCTATAAATAACTTTATCACCTGGTTTTTTAATTTTTTTTATTAATTTTTTTGCTAATGACCTAGAGGTTGAGCCTTTTTTTCTAGCACTTGAATCTATTTGATATATTTTCATAGTTTATCTTATCCAAATTTTTGTAAAAAAGGGAAAATATCTAATAAATAGTAACCCAAAATTTGCAATTGATTTGTTAAAATTAATATACCTGTAATTAAAAGAATAATTCCACCAATTTTTGAAACTAAATTTATATTCTTTTTAAAATTTTTAGAAAATATCAAGAACTTTTGTATTAAGTAGCCTGATAATATGAATGGTATTGCAAGTCCTAAAGAATAAAAGATTAAAAGCAAAACACCTTTGTTAATACTTTCCTCTGTAGCAGCTAATACTAAAATTGAACCTAAAATCGGTCCTATACAAGGTGTCCAGCCAAATGCAAAAGCCATACCAATTAAAATTGGACTATAAAAATTATTATTTGAATTAGTATGAATTCTTTTTTCAAAACTTAAAAATTTAATATTAATAATACCGATAATATGAAGTGATAGAACTATTATAACTATACCTGCAAAAATTCTAAGTTCGTTAGAATTTTGTAATAATACTTGCCCTAAAAAAGTAGAAGCCGCTCCAAAAATAACAAAAACAATTGAAAACCCAACTGTAAATAAAAAAGTTGGTATCAAATTTACATTTTTTTGATTTACTAACTCGTTCAAAGAACTACCTGAAATATAAGAAATATAACCTGGTATCAATGGAAGAACACATGGAGACAAGAAACTTATTAATCCTGCTGCAAATGCAATGAATAATTCTATCATCTATCCAGTATTCTTCATTGCTGCTGAAATACCTGCAATTGATGTTAATAAAGCATCATTTAAATATTTTTTATCAACTTTATTTTTAATTGTTTTAATCTTTTTTATCACAATTGGTTGAATAATATTTAGTACTTCAGTATAAATATTTCTGACTATTACAGATGTTCTAAATTGTTTTCTTAATTTGCTAATTTCATTAGGTGTTATTTCTTTATTAAGTTTTTTTATTACATCAAATTGAAACCTTAATCTTTTTCCTACTCTTTTTAATTTTTCATCTGCAAGATATTCTTCATAAATTTTTGATACATCAGGATCAACTTTTGAAATGACCATATCCAATATATCCAACATTGAATTGAAAAAAGGCCAATTTCTTTCCATATCATATAATGTTTTTCTAAATTCTTTTATGTTTGCATATCTTAAAGCTTCAGCGCTTCCTAACCATGCTGGTAGCATCAATCTAATTTGAGTCCATGCAAAAATCCAAGGTATAGCTCGTAGACTTTGAATATTGTCCACATTTTTTCTTTTAGATGGTCTTGAACCTATAGATAGTTTTCCTAAAGAAACATGTGGGGTTACTGTTTTAAAATATTTTATAAAATCAGAACTTTGATTGATATTTTTTCTATAAGAACTTTTTGAAATTTCTGCCATTTTTTCAATTAACGCTCTCCAAGAATCTTTCGGTTGTGGTGGTGGAATTAAAGTTGCTTCTGATACTGCTCCTATATAACTACAAAGATTATATTTTGCCAGAGGCTCATAGCCATATTTTTGTTGAATAACTTCTCCTTGATCAGTGATTCTTATTCTTCCATTAACAGAATTGGGTGGTAATGATCTCATTGTTGCCTGAATAGGTCCTCCTCCTCTTCCAGCTGAACCTCCTCTTCCATGGAAGAAAGTAATTTCAATATTAAATTTTTTTCCAAGTTTAACTATCTCTTCTTGCGCTTTATATTGGTGCCAGCTAGCACAAATCTTACCTGCATCTTTACTTGAGTCTGAATAACCAATCATTACTTCTTGTTTATGATTTATTAATTTTCTGTACCATTTATGAGAGAACAAGCTCTCCATAATAGATTTGGCATTTATTAAATCATCTAAAGTTTCAAATAAAGGAACAACTCTAAGCTTATTTTTAATTTTTGCCTCTTTTTGTAAAAAATACACTGATAAAATGTCAGATGCTGCAGATGTCATAGAAATAACATAGGCTCCAAGACATTCTGATGGCTCTTCAGCTAGAATATTAAAAGTTGACCAAACTTCACTATTTTCTCTATTTTTAAATTTGAATTTATTGATCACATTTTTGGATGAGTTTAATTTTGTTTTTAAAAAATTTATTTTTTCAATTTCAGAAAATTTTGAATAATCTTTATTATATTTCTTTTTCACAAATTCACTTATTAACTGAGAGTGTCTTGATGACTCTTGTCTAATATCTAATTTAGCTAAGTTAATACCAAAACATTTTGCTCTTCTCATTAAATCTAATAACTCTCCACTAGCTAAATTTTCATTATTATTTTGTTCTAAAGATTGTCTAACAACTCTTAAAGGTTTTAATATTTCTTCTTTAGAATTAAGTAATTTTTTTTGATCTAAAGGTTTTTTATTTACTAAATGTTGCTCAATCATTCTATGAGTTATTCTCATTTTATCTCTTAATGGTCTTAAGAAAACTCTATAAGGTTCATATGACTTACCAGTTTTCTTTAGAATTTGTTTTGAGCATTTTTCCATTGAATATGATCTAATTATTTTAGTTAAAGTTTTTTCATATAATTTTGCTGCCTCCCATCTTGAAAGTAAAATAACCTCTTTTGTTACTTTAGCAGTAACGTTAGGATTACCGTCTCTGTCTCCACCCATCCATGAACCAAACTCAATTGGATTAAAGTTTTTAGGCAATCCTTTATCCATATTTTGAACAAATATGGAGTTTAATCTTCGATAAACCTTTGGAATTGTATCCCACAAACTATCCTCAATAATTGCTAAGCCCCATCTAGCTTCATCAAATGGTGATGGTTTTACTCTTTTTAAATCATCTGTATTCCAAATAATTGTAAACTCATCGAAAAGTTTTTTATCTAATAATTTCAGTTTAGAGGGATAATTTTTTAAAAGATCTCTTTGCTCAAGTATTTCAGTAATTTTATGATATTTTTGAATTAAGGTTCTTCTTTTTACTTCAGTTGGATGTGCGGTTAATACAATACCGATATTTAGATTTTTTGCATGATTATATATTTTGCTGTCTGAAATATTCTTATTGTTAAAAAGATCTTCAAAAATTTCTTCGATAAATAAATTGCTTTTATTGATTTTTTTTTTATTATTTTCATATTCATTTAAACTTCTAGATGCATCAATCGACTCTGCTAAATTTATCAAATTCATAAAATGTGAAAAAGCTCTAGTTAATTTAAACGTATTTTTTGAATTTAAGCCTTTAATAGTACGAATAATTTTTCGGTAAGAATGTTTGCTATTTAAGTTTGTTTTATTCACCTTAGAAAGTTTTCTTATTTTTTCAACTAATTCGAAAAATTTATCACCCTCTTGATCTTTTAAAACTTTTCCAAGTATATTCCCTAAATACCTAACATTCTCTCTGAGGAGTTTTGTAGGTATTCTTTCATAGTAAAGGTCTCTTTTTTGCATTTTACTCACGATTTATTCTGAAATTACTGTTGATTTTTGTTCTCCTAAATAATCTACCTTTAAATGCATTTCATCTCCATTTTTCAAAAATTGAGGCGGATTCATTCCAAGCCCAACACCTGGTGGTGTACCTGTGGTAATAATGTCTCCAGGCATTAAAGTTATAAAATTACTTAAATGCGAAATTAAGTAATTAAAATTAAATATCATTAAACTGGTGTTGCCTGTTTGATGCCTTTTGCCATTTACATCCAATGAAAGATTTAGATTATCAATATCTTTAATATCATCTTTTGTTACTAAATAAGGTCCAAGAGGTCCAAATGTGTCTCCTGATTTACCTTTTACCCACTGACCACCTTTTTCTTTTTGCCATTCTCTTTCACTGATATCGTTACAAATACAATAGCCAAAAATAAATTCCTGAGCTTTATCTTCATTAACTCTTTTTGCTTTTTTTCCAATAATCATTGCTATTTCGACTTCATGATCTAATTTTTGTGAGTTTTTTGGAATGATCACTTCATCATTTGAACCTATAATTGAATGAACAGATTTATTAAACACAACTGGAAATTTAGGTGGCTTTGCACCAGTTTCCTCTGCGTGTTCTTTATAATTTAATCCTATAGCAAAAAAATTTCCAGGATTTGAAATACAAGCACCTATTCTTACATCAGGGTCTATTTCAGGTAATGTGTCAAGATCTAGTTCTTTAATTTGATTTATTGTATTAAAATTTAATGTGTTTGGATTGAAATCATCAAAATGCTTTGAAAGATCTCTAATTTTATTTTGATGATCTAAGATAGCTGTCGTCTCTTTATTTTTTTCACCTACTCTTAATAACTTCATTTTTGCAATAGAATAATTAACCCTTTATACCTAAATGAGTGTATTTAACATTTAGATAATCTTTTATTGCCATGGATCCACCTTCTCTTCCATATCCACTTTGTTTAATTCCTCCAAAAGGTGCTTCGGCAATTGCAACAAAGCCTGTATTAACAGCAACAGATCCTGTCTCTAGTTGTTCAGATGCTAAATGAGCTGTTTCCATTGAGTTTGTACAAACATAACTACACAATCCTAGCTCATGATTATTGGCTCTTTCAATTACTTCATCAAAAGATTTAAAAGATAACATAGGAACTAAAGGTCCAAAGGGTTCTTCTTTCATTATGGTGAAGTCATCTTTTACCTCATCGAAAATTGTTGGTTCATAAAAAAATCCTTTGTTAAAACCAGCTGGTCTTTTTCCGCCCAATAGAACTTTTGCTCCTTCTTGTTTAGTTTTTTCAACTAATGCTTCAACTTCATTTAATCTTTTTTGGGTTGTTAATGGACCTAATTGAGTATCAGGATCCATACCATTGCCAATTTTTAATTTTTTTGTTTTTTCTATAAATAAATCTATAAATTCATTTTTCTTATTTTCATGAATATAAAATCTATTAGGTGAAATACATACTTGTCCATTATTTCTAAATTTAGCAGCAATTGCCATATCAGTTGCTTTTTTTACATCAGCATCATCAAATACGATAAAAGGTGAATGGCCACTTAATTCCATTGTAACTCTTTGAACCTTATCTGCAGCTTGTTTTAGTATTAGTTTTCCAACTCTGACTGAGCCAGTGATTGAAATTTTTTTAATAATATCAGATTGAATTAATTGAGAGGCTATACTTGGTGGATCACCAGATAACAAATTAATTGCTCCTGGTGGAACGCCACATTCTCTACAAATATCTACTAATTCCATTACTATGCCAGGTGTAATAGTGTCAGGTTTAATTATTACTGAACAACCAGCTGCAAGAGCTGTAGAAATTTTTCTTGCAGCTAAAATAAGAGGAAAATTCCAAGGTGATAATGCAGCAACAACTCCAACCGGTTGGTAATACACATGAACTCTTGTATCTTCAAACCTACTTTCTATTGTTTGACCAAAAATTCTTTTTGTTTCTTCAGCATTCCATTCAAAAATATCTGCTGCTCCATTAGTTTCTCCAATACCTTCTGCTAAAGGCTTTCCATTTTCTAAAGTCATCCATTTTGCAAGAAGATCTTTTTTTTCTCTCATTTTGTCAGCGATCTTTCTCAAAACATATGACCTTTGCCAAGGTGGAATTTTTCTCCAAACTTTTAATCCTTGTTCGGCTGACTGTAATGCTCGTTGGACATCAGCAGAAGAAGCTTTTGAAGCATGACCTAAAACTTCCTCAGTTGCAGGATTGATTACTTCATAAGTTTCTCCATTTTCAGAGGGCGACCAATTGCCATCGATAAATTGTCCAAAGTTTTCGTACATAATTTGCTAACTCTTAAGTTGAAATAAATAAATAATTAATAAATTCTTAACAAATATGATTTAATCTTTCAAATTAATAAAGAAAGGAAAAAATTATGGCAAAATATTTTGTTATGGGAAATTATACCCCGAAAGCTTTTCAAGGTTTTATTAAAGATCCAACTCAAGATAGATCAGCTGCAGTAAAAGCATTAACTGAGTCTGCTGGTGGTAAATTAGAGTCGTTTGCTATAACAAGAGGTCAGTATGACTTTTGTGCAGTAACATCTGGTGATATGCCTTTTGAAAACTTTGCTGGTGTTAAATTAGCCGTAGAGGCAAGTGGCACAGTAGAAAATATGATTATCCTTGAAGAAATGGACATGAATAAAGCTGCTGAACAAGCTGCAAAATCAATGTCTGGTTACAAGCCAGCTGGTTAATTATTTAAATTAACTTCCAGTTTGTAGAAATTGGAAGTTAATTAACTTCATATAAAGTAGGAAACATTTTTCCCCCTAAACTATCACCTTCTTTATAACCGCCATCCTGCATAGCATTACGATAATTAAAACTTGTCCAATCACCAACATAATTAATCTTGGTGTCTTCTTTTGCAACTCTTAACGTATATCTACTTAAAGTCTTCTGTGGAATTGATGAGCTAAGTGTTCCATGAAGTGTTCTCATATCAAAAATTACAGCATCTCCTAATTGGCAATCCCACTGTAAAAATTCATACTTATCTTTATTGCCTAAAATATCTGGTGGAAGTTCATATTTTTTTCCATCAATTGTACATTCATTTCCCTCTACTTTATGTCCATCTTTAAAAAGTACTCTTAAAAAAAGTTTATTCCATAAATGAGAACCTTTTACCCATACCACACCTTCATTTTTACCAGTAGGTTGAAGAGGTAACCAAAGAACACACATAGTTCCATCCATATCAAAATAACTAATATCATGATGAAAGGGTGTTGAAGATTTAGAACCAGCTTCTCGCAAAAACCAATTATCCATAACCAAATTAATCTTTTTTGCTTCCATCAATTCAGAAGCTATTTTTGCATATGGAGAATTGAATACAAAATCCTTAAACTCTGGAACTAAATCCCATGTCCAATAATCCTCTAAATATTTAGGAACATTTTCTTCAATGGTGTGAGATTTAAATCTAGGGCTGGGGTTTTTTATGTCTCTTTCAATACCTTTTTTTAGTTTATTAATCCAATCGACATCAAACGCATTTTTTAAAAATATTGCACCATCGTTTTTAAATTGGGTAATTTGATCATTAGTTAAAATTTTGTCCATGATTTATCTTAAAATATAATATAAAAAAACATCAATGAAAACACTTACAGATAGTTTTGGAAGAAAATTTCCATATATAAGATTGTCTATTACTGATGTCTGCAATTATAAATGCACCTACTGTTTACCACAGGGGTACAAAAAAACACCAGGTGATACTAGAAGTTTTATGTCAGGTGAAGAAATATCAAGATTAACCAAAGCATTATCAGAATTGGGTGTTTGTAAGATTAGGCTTACAGGTGGAGAACCAACGGTTAGAAAAGATTTTTTTGATATTCTTAAAGATATGAAACAAAATTCGAATATTCCAAAGATAACAATGACCACAAATGGTTACCGATTAAATAAAATTGCTAAACAATTGTATGAGTTAGGACTGGATGGAATTAATATTAGTATAGATAGTTTAAATAGAGAGACTTTTAAAAAACTTACTAGTCATGACAGACTTCCTGAGATTTTAGAAGGGATTAAAATCCTACAAGATCTTAATTTCAAAAACATCAAAGTTAATGCAGTTTTACTGAAAGATATAAACGATACACGTGAAGATTTTGAAAAATTTGGAAATTTTATAAAAAATAATGAAATAGATTTTAGATTTATAGAATTGATGCAAACTGGAGATAATTTAGATTATTTTAAAAAAAATCATGTCTCCTCAAAAATATTTAGAGATTATTTAGAAAATAATAATTGGATTTATCAAACTTTTGGGAAAGATGCGGGCCCATCATTAAACTTTATTCACCCAGAATACAAAGGTAAATTTGGTTTAATTGCGCCTTATTCAAAAGATTTTTGTAAAACATGTAATAGATTAAGAATTACTTCAAGAGGCGACTTAAGATTATGTTTGTTTGGAAATACTGGAATTAGCATTCGACATTTATTACAAAAAGATGATCAAAAACATGAGCTTGTAGATCTTATTTTAAAACAATTACATCTTAAAAAAGAGTCTCATTATTTGGAGCTTGGTGACACAGGATTAACAAAAAATTTGTCAACAACAGGTGGTTAATATGAAAAACTTAAAAGTTATTAATAAAGATGAGTTAAAAGATTGGGCAGATGAAATTTTTAAAAAAAATTCATTTAATATGGTTAATGTCTCTTCAAAAAAAGAAACTTTTAGAAGAGCATTAGCCTCAGGTAAGATTTATGTTGGAAAACAAGTGTTTGATTTAATTAGCAATAAAAAAATGCCAAAAGGAGATCCAACTACTTTAGCTGAAATTTCTGCTGTGTTAGGTGTAAAAAAAACAAGTGAATTAATACCTTTGTGTCATCCTTTGCCAATTGACCATATTGCAACAAAAATAATGATGAATGATAAAGATAATTCTCTTGAAGTTTTTTGTGTTGTTTCAGCTGTTGCAAAAACTGGCGTTGAGATGGAAGCAATTATGGGTGTGAATGCCGCATTAATTACAATTTACGATTTAAGTAAAATAGTCAATCCACATCTTAAAATTGATAATATCAAATTACTAATTAAAGAAGGTGGAAAAAGTGGTTTATGGACAAACCCTGATGGTCTTCCAGAATTTTTAAAAGATATATTTTAAATCATAAAAGTTAATGAAAGTACAAATAGAACTATTCGGTGCTAGCAGAGACTTCAGTAATCAAAATTTTTTACATTTTGATTTAGATCAAAATTCGACCATTAAGGATGTAAGAAAAAAATTAATTGATTATTTGGATAATAATTTTAATGGAAATGAAAATTATAAAAAAATCGTAATTTCATCAGCATTTTGTTCCGAAGACAATAATATTGTGAGCGACAATTATAAAATAACAAAAAATGAAAAAATTGCTATTATACCCCCTATTGGAGGAGGTTAATGCTTCACACTAAAATAGTTGATGTAAAAGATAGTAAGTTATCAATTCAAAAAGCAGAAAATTTTATTTCATCACAGGACTACGGTGCTTCAATTTTTTTTACTGGCACAGTCCGTAATCAAAATAATGATCAAATTGTAACTGGAATTACTTATGATAGTCATGATGAGCTTGTTCTCAAGAGTTTTGAGGAAATTTATGATGAAGCTAATGAAAAATTAAATATCAAAAATAAATCAGTATTTATTGAACATGCCAAAGGTTATTTAACACTTGGAGAAATAAGCATTGTTATTGCTGTTGCCTGCAAACATCGCGATGAAGCATATGTTTTATCAAGATATATTATTGAAGAAATTAAGAAAAGATCACCTATATGGAAAAAAGAACATTACGTTAATGATAAAAGTTCTTGGTTAAAAGGAAACCCTATACTTCATGAAAAAAATTAAATATTCAGAAATTACTCCAGAAAAAATTTATAATAATAGAAGATCTTTTGTGAAATCTATAGGTTTTGGTGCTGGCTCTTTAGCTATAAGCTCACTACCTTTTTTAAATAACGCTATTGGAAACGAACAAAATAATCTTACAAGTTATAAAGATATTACGACTTATAATAATTATTATGAATTTGGTACCTCTAAAGGTGACCCATACAAAAATTCAAAAAACTTTAAAACAAAACCTTGGGAAATAAGTATCGAAGGTGAAGTTGAAAAACCAATAAAAATATCAATGGACGAAATTTCGAAATCATTCACTTCAGAAGAAAGAATATATCGATTAAGATGTGTTGAGGGTTGGTCAATGGTTATTCCATGGATGGGCTTTTCATTAAGTAAATTGCTTTCTAAAGTTAATCCAACCAGTAAAGCAAAATTTGTTGCATTTGAAAGCGTTTATGATCCTGAGCAAATGAAAGGTCAAAGATATCCGGTCCTAAATTGGCCTTATAAAGAAGGATTAAGAATTGATGAAGCTATGCACCCATTGACTACTGTGGTTACAGGTTTATACAATAAAGAACTTCCCAATCAAAATGGTGCACCTCTTAGAATTTTTATTCCTTGGAAATACGGTTTTAAGAGTGCAAAGGCTATTGTTAAAATCAAGCTTATAGAAAAAATGCCAACTTCATCATGGATGTGGGCATCACCAAGAGAATATGGTTTTTATTCTAATGTTAATCCAAATGTTGATCATCCAAGATGGTCACAAGCGACTGAAAGAATAATTGGTGAAGGTATTTGGGCTCCAAGAGTTAAAACTTTAATGTTTAACGGTTATGGAGATGAAGTTGCTAACTTATATACAGGTATGGATTTAAAAAAATACTTTTAATGAAAAAGTATTACAAGCCATCAATTTTTTTTTTAAGTTTAATTCCCTTTGTTTTAATTTTTTATAAAATTATATTTAATAAATTAGGACCTGAACCTGTAAAAGAAATAACTCATTTTACTGGAGAATGGACACTCTTATTTATTATTTTTACTTTATCCATGTCTCCATTAAAAAAAATTACAAAATTAAATATTTGGATTTCTTTTAGACGTATGCTTGGTTTATTTATTTTTTTTTATGCAACATTGCATATGCTAACTTATGTGGTTATTGATTATCGCTTAGATTTTCAAAGTATTTCAAAAGATATTTTAACTAAAAAATTTATTTTTGTAGGATTTGCTGCATGGGTTTTATTGCTGCCACTTGCACTTACTTCTTCAAGAAAAGCATTGTTTTATTTAAAAGATAAGTGGAAGAAACTCCACAGACTTATTTATGTGATTGCGATACTTGGTGTAACACATTTTATTTGGCTTGTTAAAAAAGACCTTACTGAACCATTAATTTATGCAGTAATTATACTAATTCTTTTACTGTTTAGATTTAAATTTAGGAGAATAAAAAATTAATTTAAACTAGCACCTTCTGGTACACAAATTTCAGATCTAGTTAAAAATCTTCTGCCAGTCCCATTATCTAGTGAAAACATTCCACCCATACCTTTAATACAATCAATTATAAGATCTGTATTTTTCCAAGCTTCGTGTTGTGTTTTGCTAATATAGAAAGGTATGCCACCTATTTCCCCTACTAAAACATCTTGGTCACCAACTAGATATTCTTTAGCAGGATAACACATTGGTGCACTTCCATCACAACATCCACCTGATTGGTGAAAGAGTAAATCTTTTCCGTGAGCCTTTTTTAAATCTTCAATTAATTCAAGTGCTGTGGGTGTTGCTGAAACTTTCATTTTAATATGGCCCGTATTTTATTACGGGCCATTATAATATATCTGTTAAAAGAAACCTAATTTATTTTCTGCATAAGACACATGTAGATTTTTATTTTGTCTATAGTGATTTAGCATCATTTTGTGAGTTTCTCTTCCAACGCCTGATTGTTTGTAACCGCCAAATGGTGAGTGAGCTGGATAAGCATGATAACAGTTTGTCCAAACTATACCTGCTTGAATTCCTCTCCCCATTCTATACGCGATATTACCATTTCTAGTCCAAACACCAGCACCAAGTCCATAAAGTGTATCATTAGCAATTTCTAATGCATGCGCTTCATCTTTAAACTTAGTAACAGAAACTACAGGACCAAAAATTTCTTCTTGGAAGATTCTCATACTATTATCACCTTCAAAAATAGTTGGCTGAATATAATTTCCATTTTCTAACCCACTATTTAATTTAGCAACATCTCCACCACATAGAACTTTGGCACCTTCTTTCTTACCTAAATCTAGATAAGATTTTATCTTTTCCATTTGTTCTACCGATGCTTGAGCACCAATCATAGTTTCCATCTTTAAAGGATTGTCTTGAACTACAGCTTTAGTTCTAGCAATAACTTTTTCCATGAATTTATCATAAATAGATTCTTGGACTAGAGCTCTGCTTGGACAAGTACATACTTCACCTTGGTTCAAGTTGAACATTACAAAACCTTCAACACACTTATCTAAAAAGGCATCATCTTTATCCATAATGTCTTCAAAGAAAACGTTTGGAGATTTTCCACCTAATTCTAAAGTTATTGGAATTAAGTTTTGTGCAGCATACTGCATAATTAAACGTCCAGTTGTTGTTTCACCTGTGAAAGCAATTTTAGCTATTCTATCAGATGAAGCTAAAGGTTTTCCTGCTTCAAGACCAAAACCACTAACAATGTTAACTACTCCTGGAGGTAATAGATCACCAATTAATTCCATCATAAGCATGATAGATGCTGGAGTTTGTTCAGCTGGTTTTAAAACTGAGCAATTACCTGCAGCTAAAGCTGGCGCTAACTTCCATGTAGCCATTAACAATGGAAAGTTCCATGGAACTATCTGACCAACTACACCTAAAGGTTCTGGTATATTGTAAGAGTATTGTGAGTTACTTATTTCAGCAACTGAACCTTCCTCGGCTCTTATAACTCCTGCAAAATATCTCCAATGATCAATAACTAAAGGTAAATCAGCAGCCATACATTCTCTAATTGGTTTTCCATTATCCAAACATTCTGCTGTTGCTAGAAGGTTTAAATTTTTTTCTAAAACATCTGCAATCTTATTCATTATGTTAGATCTTGTGGTAATATCAGTTTTACCCCATTCTTTAAATGCCTCGTGAGCAGCATCTAAAGCTGCATCAACATCTTTTGCATCCGATCTAGCCATTTGACATATAACTTCATTATTAATTGGACTTACGTTGTCAAAATATTTTCCTGATTTTGGTTCAACAAACTTGCCTCCAATATAGTTTCCATATTTTGCTTTGAATGGAAACGGTACTTTAAGATGAGATGTGTCTAATGAAGATGACACGCCACCTTTTACTGTTTCTGTACTCATTTTTTTCCCTCTCTTTTTTGTTGTATCTAAGTGTATAATTTTAGATCGTTTCTTTGTTTTTATTTTTGTCGCAACCTTGATTTTCTTTGTCACAACTTTTTTTTTCTTTTTTATACTTTTGATTTTTTTCTTAGATTTAGTATTAGATTTTCTGGCTACTTTTTTCTTTTTATTAGCCATTTTCTTTTTAATAGCCATCACTTATCTAAACAAATTTACGTAATAACATCTATTGCTAAATGATTATGATTCTACTTATGATTGAATCTGTACCTATATCTTGTGCTTAAATGAAATGTGTCTAATATTTTAATTATGGATGAGGTTAAAAAAAAAGAATTACAATCTGCTACATTTGAAAGGTTACTTCAACACTTGGATCAAAGAAAAGATGTTCAAAATATTGATCTAATGAATTTAGCAGGATTTTGCAGAAATTGTTTATCAAGATGGTACCGAGAAGAAGCTGAAAAAAAAGGAATATCAATCTCTGATATGGATGCAAGAGCACATGTTTATGGAATGCCTTATCCTGAATGGAAAGAAAAATATCAAAAATAATTATTTTTCTTTAAGTCTTGGAAATAGTTCTACAAAGTTACAAGGCTTATGATTAATATCTAACTGATGCTTTAAAATTCCATCCCATGCATCTGTTACTCCTCCAGATGAACCTGGTAATGCAAAAACATATTTGCCGTTTGCCAATACGGCACAAGCTCTAGATTGTATTGCGGATGTACCAACTGTCTTTAAGCTAATATTTCTAAAAACTTCACCAAAACCTGGTATTTGTTTATCTGCAATTTCATCAATTGCTTCAGGAGTTATGTCTCTTCCTGTTAAGCCAGTTCCACCTGTAGTAATCACTACATCTATATCTTTTTTAGTTATCCAATCTTTTAAGATTAAAATAATATCCTCTTTATTATCTTTACAAATTTTTCTATCAATTAAATTATGATTAGCCTCTTTGATTTTTTCAACAAGAATTGCACCAGATTTATCATTATCAAAAGTTCTAGTATCTGTTACAGTTAGTAAAGCTATATTTACAATCATAATAAATTTTAGATGATTATATTATCAATATTTTTTTTTATAACAGCAATATTATATTCTAGTGTTGGATTTGGTGGTGGATCTACTTATCTAGCCTTGATGTTAATTTGGGATATTCCATATTACATTTTTCCAATAATTGCATTGTTTTGTAACATTATTGTCGTGTCAGGTAACTCTATAAACTATATTAAATCAGGTAATCTTAATGTAAAATTATTAACACCCTATCTTTTTGGATCTATACCTTTTGCTTTCATAGGTGCATCAATTTCAATAGAAAAAGAATTATTTGAAATTTTACTTTTTTTTGTTTTATTTATTGCAGGAATATTTTTATTAATTGAGAGCAAATCATTCAATGAGAATCAAATTAAATTAAAACAAATACCAAAAATTTTATCTATTTTTGTTGGATCTATAATTGGATTTGTATCTGGCATTGTTGGAATTGGAGGTGGCATATTCTTAAGCCCATTTTTATTTTTAATGAAAGCTGGATATCCAAAACATATAGTAACATCAGCATCCTTATTTATTTTAATAAATTCAATATTTGGTGTGACAGGACAATTAACAAAAGATACTGTATTTAATGAATTTTTAAATTATTGGCCTCTTTTCCTGTCTGTGTTCATTGGTGGTCAAATTGGAAACTTCCTAAATATAAAATTTTTATCTAATAAAACTCTTACTTTAATAACATCTTTGTTAGTTATTTTTGTTGCAATAAGAATGGGATTTAAAATATTACCATAATGTTGATTTAATTTACTTTTAATATATTTAATATTTATGAAAAATATTAAACCATTTGGACCATCAATAGGAAAAACAAAGATTTCAAACAAATTTTTAAATAAATTAAATAAAGAATTTGACTCAAAATCAAAATCAAAAAAAATTGATTATAGTTCAAAACTGGCTAGCCAAATTAAAAATGAATTAAAAATTTCTGACAAATTCATAAAACAAAATTTAGAAAAAGAATTAAAATTTAGTGTTAAAAAATTTTTACTAAATGAAAACATTAAAAATATTAAAGAAATTAAGATCTTAAATCTCTGGGTAGTACGCCAATTTAAAGGAGAATATAATCCAATTCATTATCATGAAGGAGATTTATCAGGTGTCGGATACTTAAAATTACCAAAAGGAATGACTAGTAATAAATTAGTTAAAAATAAGAAATTAAAAACTAATGGTACGATAGATTTTATAAATGGACAAAAAGGTTTTTTAAGCAAAAGTATATACAACGTAATCCCAAAGATTAAAGAAATGTTAATTTTTCCAAACTATTTAATGCACACTGCATATCCGTTTAACATTGATGGAGAAAGAAGATCTTTTTCATTCAATATAAAAATAATATTTAAATAATAACCTAAAAATAAATGAATAAAGATTTCTTTAAACAAGTAAGGATTCTAGATGGAGGAATGGGCCAAGAACTTCATGCTAAAGGATTAATTTCTATGGGTACCTTATGGTCCGCAAGTGCTAATTTAGAAAAAAAATTCCATAATTTAGTTGTAGATCTTCATCTCTCATACATTCATTCAGGTGCTGATGTAATTATTACTAATACTTTTTCTGCAAGAAGAATTAGATTAATTCAAAATAAAGTTAACGAACACTTTAAGTATATTAATGAACAAGCTTGTTTGCTTGCAATAAAAGCAAAAGATCTATCAAAAAAAAATGTACTAATTGCAGGAAGTTTACCTAGTCAAAGTGATACTTATGTAGAAGATCAGCGTAACTCTAATGAAATTGAAAAAGATTTTTTAGATCAAGCAACCATAATTAATCCTTACATAGATTTTTTTTATTTAGATGTTTTATCTAGCGGTAAAGAATTAGATATTGCATCTAATGTAGCTGCTAAACTTAAAAAACCTATTTTAGCAGGTGTTCATTTAAAAAAAAATTGCCTTCTTCCTTCAGGTGAAGCTATTACAGAAGTTGTTCAAAAATATAAAAATGAAAATTGGCTTGGTTTAATAGGTGCTTGTGTGTCACCTGAAATAGTTGAGAAATCTATTGAAGAACTAAAAGAAATTAATTTACCTTTTGGATTTAAAGCTAATTTATGGGAAATTGAAGAACCCGGGCCTCAAAGGACTTTCAATACGGCTAAATATGATGAGATTGGAACAAATCCAAATATAGCATTTGGAAAAAGAGACAAATATGACCCAAAATTATTTTATGAATTTTCTGAAAAAATCAAAGAAAAAGGTGCAACTATTCTTGGTGGTTGTTGTGAAACTACACCTTCGCATATTGAGGCAATAGCAAAACTTAAATAGTTTTTTTATTATCAGCTTTTTTTACAAAATAGATACCAATACAAACTGCTATTAAAGATATTAATACTTTAATTGTTATTAGTTCTTGCAAGAATATATAACCCAAAATAATTCCAAATATTGGTATTAGGTAAGAAACTTGAGATTGAAAGATTAAACCATTATTTTTTAAAATCCTAAATCTTAATAACCAAGCAACACCTGTTGGCACAATACCAAGATAAATTACAGATATGAGTGAGTCAGTTCTTGGAATTGTTTGCCAAGGTTGCTCTATAAAACTTACTAATGGAATTAAAATTATAATTGCCCAGATTAAAATTGAACCAGTTACATTTTCATTTTTCTTTTTGCTAATTTTTAATGTTAAAACACCACCTATTACATAACATGTTGATCCAAGTAATATTAACAATGCTGAAATAAAATTATTTTCATCAATTAAAATATTGTCTGAAAATAAAAATATTATTCCTGAAAAACCAATTAAAATTCCAAATGTTTTAACTAAATTAAATTTTTCATTTTTAGTATAAAAATGACCTAAAACTGTAGAGCTCAAAGGTGTTGTTGACATTAAAATAGCTGCAAGATTACTCTGAACAGATTTTACTCCATAAGCTATTAAAAAAAATGGAGCTACCAAGTTAATAAATCCAATCATTGCAAACCAATGCCAGTCTTTTGAAAAAGCCTCAATTTTAATATTTTTATAATAACAAAGAAGCAAAACTGGAATAGCTCCAAAAAAAACTCTTAAAAAAGCAATGGTTACTGGTCCAAAAGAATAAGTTGCAATCTTTATGTTAAAAAATGCTGAGGCCCAAATTAGAGCTAATACAGTTAATAATATATAATCAATTAATTTTGGTTGTCTCATTCAGTAATTTCTTTTATTTCGCCAGAGGTTAGTTTGGTTAATTGATTAAATTCTATTTTGAAAACACAATTTGGGTGACCCGCAGCTGCAAAAACTGTTTTAAATCTTTCTAGATTAGTATCAATATAGATTTTTACTTTATTTATGTGCCCTACTGGAGAAACGCCTCCAATCGTGTACCCAGTTATTTTTTTTACATCATCTGGTTTTGCCATCGAGACATCTTTTTCATCTAAAATTTTTTTAAGTTTATTTAATGAACACCTTTTGTCTCCTGAAACTAAACAAAGAACAAAACTATTACCCGTGCTAAAAAGCAAACTTTTAACAATTGCTCCAACATTACAACCTAAAGCTGTAGCTGCATCTTCTGCTGTCCTTGCTGTTTTTTCTAGACATATAACTTCTAGATTTTGATCAAATTCTTTGATTGATTTTTCAGCTCTTTTAACAGGTTCTTTCTCTAAAATAGGATTCACTGGTTTTAAATTATTTGTTTAATAATATTGCATAAATACACCACTTATGTGAAAATTGCATAGGTGTTATTTATTAAATAAGCAATATCTTTTGCGATTTTTTTGTTATTTACCACTCATAAAATTATATAGGAGACAAAATGAGCGCAGCAAATGTTTTAAAATTTATTAAAGAAAAAGAAGCAGAATTTGTAGATTTAAGATTTACTGATCCAAGAGGAAAACTGCAACATTTAACAATGGATACTTCAGTTGTTGATGAAGATATGCTTAATCAAGGTGTGTTCTTTGATGGCTCATCTATTGCTGGTTGGAAAGCTATTAACGAGTCTGACATGATTTTAAAACCTGACACTGCTAGAATGTTTATGGATCCATTTACTTCTCATAATACTGTGGTGTTATTTTGTGATATTTTAGATGCTGTGAAAAAATCTCCTTATGAAAGAGATCCTAGAGGTGTTGCAAAAAAAGCTGAAGAGTATTTAAAATCATCTGGTATTGGTGATAAAGCGTTCTTTGGTCCTGAGCCAGAGTTTTTTGTATTTGACGATGTAAGAATAAACAATGATCCAAATAATACTGGGTTTGTTTTAGATAGTAAGGAAGGTCCTTATAATTCTGGAAAAGTTTATGAAAATGGAAACATGGGACACAGACCTCCTGTAAAAGGTGGTTATTTCCCTGTACCACCAGTTGATAGTGAACAAGACATGCGTGGTGAATATTTAAAAAATTTAAAAGAAGTTGGAATTAAAGTTGAAAAACATCACCATGAAGTAGCTCCAAGTCAGCATGAGCTTGGTATGTACTTTGGTACTTTAGTTGATCAAGCAGATAATGTTCAATTATATAAATATATTGTTCAAATGGTTACTCATTCTTTTGGAAAGACAGCAACGTTTATGCCTAAACCAGTTGCAGGTGATAATGGTTCAGGTATGCACATTCACCAATCTATTTGGAAAGGAGATACTCCAGTATTTTCTGGTGATGCTTATGCAGGATTATCAGAAACAGCTTTACATTATATAGGTGGAATTTTAAAACATGCTAAAGCAATCAATGCTTTTGCAAACTCTACCACAAATAGTTACAAAAGATTAGTTCCAGGTTTTGAAGCTCCTGTGCTTCTTGCTTATTCAGCAAGAAATAGATCTGCTTCTTGTAGAATACCTATTACGCTAAGCAAAAAAGGTGCAAGATGTGAAATTAGATTCCCCGATGCATCAGGAAACCCTTATTTAACTTTTGCAGCTATGCTTATGGCTGGACTTGATGGAATAAAAAATAAAATTCATCCAGGCGAGTCTTTTGATAAAGATTTGTATGAATTACCGCCAGAAGAAGTAAAAGCTATACCAACTGTTTGTGGTTCTCTAAGAGAAGCCATGGAAAGTTTAGATAAAGATAGAGAGTTTTTAACTCAAGGTGGAGTATTTACAGATGATCAAATTGATGCTTACATTGCACTTAAATTTGAGGAGATTCACAAGTTTGAACACGCGCCTCATCCAGTTGAGTTTGAGATGTATTACAGTAGTTAGTAATTAATTACTGTCTAGTTGTTGCAATTGTATCTTTGTTAATACCTTTTTTTACGACGTAGTCCTGTGTTCCATTTGCACCTGTTTCGACTTCTTTACGTAAATCTTTAAAAAAAGTTTTTTGCTTTAAAGAATTTTTAAGGTTTTTAACTAAGTTTTTAAATTCAAAAGTGTTCATTAGTAATAATTACACTAGATATGCATATAATGCAATACTGATATGCAATTATTAGGATAATACAATCTACTCAATTTTAAACGACTCTCCACAACCACAACGCTCTGTTTCATTGGGATTATTGAATACAAAAGATGAGGAAAGTTCTTCTTTTTTATAATCCATTTCCGTACCGAGCAAATACATCACAGCAGCAGAATCAACAAATACTTTTACACCTTTGTCTTCAATAACTTCATCATTTGGATTTGCTTCTTTAGTGTATTCCATAACATAAGACATACCTGCACATCCGCCAGTTTTAACAGATACTCTAACTCCAAGTGAATCTTTTTCAGCATTAGACATTATTTCTTTAATTCTTAATGCTGCATTGTCACTTAATTTAATTATAGGGTTCATTATAAATTTAACTCCAATTTAGCTGCTTCTGACATCATATCTTTGTTCCATGGAGGGTCCCATACTAATTCAAGATCAACATCCTCAATTCCTTCGACTTGCATAGCTCCCTCTTTAACTTCTTTTGGTAAGCTCTCAGCAACAGGGCAATTGGGTGTTGTTAATGTCATCTTTATTTTTGCAAAATTGTCATTCTCAACAGTAACATCGTAAATTAAACCTAGCTCATAAATATTAACTGGTAATTCAGGGTCATAAATTTTTCTAATTTCTTCAATGATTTGATCTTTTTTATTCATAAATTTAATTTTCAGTTTTAACTGGTTCTTTTTTATTTTCAAACGCAGAAACTAATGTGTGCCATGATAAAGTTGCACATTTAACTCTCATTGGATACTGTTTTACTCCCGATAAACACATAAGTTTTGTTTTTTCATCCTCTGCTAAATTTTCAGATTTTAATTCAGGATTCTCTTTTATCATTCCTAAAAAATCTTCAACAATTTCTTTTGCTTCGTGTTCATTTTTTCCCTTAATCAAATCAGTCATAATAGATGCTGATGCCATTGAAATAGCACAGCCACTACCCTCAAATGAAATATCTTCAACAATTTTTTGTCCATTAAGTTTTAAATAAACATGAACATTGTCACCACATAAAGGGTTGTGGCCTTTGGCATCTTTATTAAAATCATCTGTCTTGCCAAGATTTCTTGGATTTTTACCATGTTCTAAAATTATTTCTTGGTATAATTCTTTAAGGTTCATTTTAAATTAAATATTTTTTTACAATTATTTATAGCGCTATTTAGTTTATCAAGATCATCTTTAGTATTATAAATTCCTACTGATGCTCTTGAACTTGCAGGTATATTCAATTTATCATGAAGTATTTGACAACAATGATGACCAGCTCTGATTGCAACACCATCCTCATCTAATATTGTTGCAACATCATGAGGATGAATACCTTCAATAGTAAATGATAAAACTCCACCCTTATTTTTAGGATTACCGATTAATTTTACAGAATTATTTTTTTGTAATAGTTCTTGTCCATATTCAACTAACTCAGCTTCATGCTTCATTATATTTTCTATTCCAACACTCTCTAAAAATTTAATAGACTGATCAAATGCAATTACTTGAGCTGTGGCCATAGTTCCTGCCTCATATTTATTAGGTAAATCACCATAGGAAATTCTATCTTTTTTAACCTCATTAATCATTCCTCCACCTCCTTGATAAGGTGGTAATTCCTCTAACCATTTTTTTTTACCATACAAAACACCAAGACCTGTAGGCCCATACATTTTGTGACAAGAGATAGCATAAAAATCACAGTCTAAGTCCTGCATATCTAATTTTAAATGAGGAGCACCCTGACAACCATCAACAACAACAATTATACCTTTAGCATGAGCTAACTCTGTTATTTCTTTAATAGGTAATATTGCACCTGTTACATTCGATAAATGCGTAACTGAGATAATCTTTGTTTTCGGGGTTATTTTTTTTTCAATTTCTTCTAATGTAATTTCACCCTCTTCATTAATTTCAGCAAAATTAATTTTTATGTTTTTTGATTTTCTTAAAAAGTGCCATGGAACATAATTAGAATGATGCTCTAACTCAGTGATAAGAATTTCGTCTTCTTCTTGTAAATAATTTTGGCCCAATGTATTTGCAACTAAGTTAAGTGCTTCTGTTGCACCTTTGGTAAATACAATTTCATTTTTATCTTTAGCATTTATATATCTTTGAACTGAAGTTCTTGTGTTTTCATATAAGTTTGTCGCTGCGACAGCTAAATAATGTACGCTTCTTCCAACATTTGAAAATTGTTTTGTATAAAATTCATTAATTTTATCAATTACAACTTTTGGTTTTTGAGATGAGTTTGCGCTATCTAAGTAAACTAAATCATTATTGTGAATTTTTTCATCAAAAATTGGAAATTCTTGTTTTACTTTATCTATATTCATTCTTTTATTCCTATTAAATTTTTAATTAAATTTTTAATTTCCGGGTCAGTAATTTTTTCTACTACATCAAGCAAAAAACCATTGATAAGTAGTTCTCTTGATTGTTGATAGTTTAATCCTCTAGACATTAAATAAAATATAGAGTCTTCATTTAAGCTACCTGAGGCTGAGCCGTGAGAACATTTAACATCATCAGCATAGATTTCTAGTTCTGGTTTTGCATTAAATTCTGACTCTTTGTTTAATAAAATTGCTTTACTTAACTGATATCCATCAGTTTTTTGTGCATCAGAATTAACAAATATTTTGCCTTGATATGCTGCTTTAGCGCTATCTTCTAAAACACTTTTTATTAATTGATAACTTTTAGTGTTTTCGGTTAGATGATTTATTATTGTTCTTATTTCATGATGTTTATTATCATTTAAAGAAAAAATACCATTTACAAAAGCAGAAGAATATTTCCCATTTAAATTACAATTAATCTCATTTTTAAAAAAATTTGATCCTGCAGATAAAATAAATGTTTCCGAGATACTATCTTTATCTTGTTCAATATTATTAAACGAGTATTTGATATTTTTATTATCAAATCTATCTACTTTATAGTTTTTTAAGATAGCATTTTCTTTTAAATAAAAATTATAGAATATATTTAAAAAATTTTTTTCAGAAGTATCATTGAATAAGTCAATCAATCGTAAGGAGCTATTTTTATCTAGCTCAAATTCTAGTCTTAGATTAATGTTTTTAGACCATATTTTTGAGTTAGTTGTGTGATAAATAATAAGTGGTTTTGCTAATTGATAACCATTTTTAACCAATATTTTGAATGATTTATTTGTAAATGCATGATTTAGATCAGATAAAGAATTATTATTTAATTTATTTATAGTTTCAGATTGATCAATTATTTCTATTTTATCTTTTTGCTCATAATCAAAATCAATTTTTTCAATTCTGCCATTTATAAAAACTATTTTATTATGCTCTAAACCATCAACAAATACTGAGGTATCAACTTTATTAGTGTGTGTAAAATCACTATAAAAACTTAGTTCTCCAATATCTTTTTTTATTATTTGATTAAGATCTGAAAATTTCCAATCTTCTTCTCTTCTATTTGGAAACCCTCTATTAATAAAATTATCTAAATAAAATTTTTTTATTTCAATATCTTTTTGAGATAAATTTAAATTTTTTACAATATTATCAAAATCTTTTTGTAATTGTTCTTTCATTTAATTAAAATTTTCGTATCCTTTTTTTTCTAATTCTAGAGCAAGATCTGCTCCTCCAGATTTAATTATTTTTCCATCCATTAAAACATGAACATAATCAGGTTTGATGTAATCAAGTAATCTTTGATAGTGTGTAATTATTAGAAATGAATTTTTATCATTTCTTAAAGTGTTAACTCCATCTGCTACAATTTTTAATGCATCAATATCTAGACCTGAGTCTGTTTCGTCTAAAATGGATAGCTTAGGAGACAACATTGACATTTGTAAAATTTCATTTTTCTTCTTTTCTCCTCCAGAAAAACCAACATTTAATTGTCGGTTCAATTTTTCTTCATCAAATTTAAGTTCTTTTGATTTTTCCTTTACCAATTTAAGAAATTCAATAGCATCAAGTTCTTTTTCACCTCTTGCTTTTCTCACTGCATTTAATGAGGTTTTTAAAAATATATTTGTATTTACTCCTGGAATTTCTAAAGGATATTGAAAGGCTAAAAAAATTCCTTTGTGAGCTCTTTCTTCAGTTTCAAGTTCAAATAAATCCTTATCTTCGAAAAGAATTTCTCCAGAAACTTCGTATCCTTTTTTTCCTGATAAAATATTTGATAATGTGCTTTTACCCGATCCATTTGGACCCATTATAGCATGAACTTCTCCTGGATTTATATTAAGTGAAAGATCTTTTAATATATCTTTGTTATCTATTTTTGCTTTTAAATGATTTATTTTTAACATTATCCCACACTTCCTTCTAAGCTTATTCCTACAAGTTTTTGAGCTTCAACTGCAAATTCCATAGGCAACTGTTGTAAAACTTCTTTACAAAATCCATTCACTATTAACCCTACAGCCTCCTCTGCATTCAACCCTCTCTGTTGACAATAATGTAACTGCTCTTCACTTATTTTTGATGTTGTTGCCTCATGAGCAATATTAGATTCTGAATTCTTATTTTTTATATATGGGACTGTGTGTGCTCCACATTTGTTACCCATTAATAGTGAGTCACATTGAGTATAATTGTTAGAATTTGCAGCTTTAGGTGAAATATCCACAAGCCCTCTATAAGTCATATCAGAAAATCCTGCACTTATTCCTTTTGATATAATTTTACTTTTAGTATTTTTTCCTAAATGGATCATTTTAGTTCCAGTATCAGCTTTTTGATGATTATTAGTGATTGCAATAGAATAAAATTCTCCAACTGAGTTATCACCTTTTAATATACAGCTTGGATATTTCCATGTGATAGCTGATCCAGTTTCAACTTGAGTCCACGAAATTTTAGAATTTCTACCTTTACATAAACCTCGCTTAGTTACAAAATTATATATTCCGCCCTTTCCATCTTTATCTCCTGGGTACCAATTTTGAACTGTTGAATATTTTATTTCAGCATCATCAAGTGCGATTAATTCTACGTTAGCGGCATGTAATTGATTTTCATCTCTCATTGGTGCCGTACAACCTTCTAAATAACTTACGTAACTTCCTTTATCCGCAACAATCAAAGTTCTTTCAAACTGACCTGTGTTTGATGCATTTATTCTAAAATAAGTAGACAGTTCCATTGGACATTTTACACCCTCTGGTATGTAAGCAAATGATCCATCTGTAAAGACAGCAGAATTAAGAGTGGCAAAAAAATGATCAGTTGTAGGAATTACAGATCCTAGATACTTTTTAACTAATTCTGGATGGTTTTGAATTGCTTCAGATATAGGGCAAAAGATAATTCCTAATTTAGATAGCTCTTCTCTAAAAGTTGTGGCAACTGATACCGAGTCGAATACTGCATCAACTGCTATACCATTTAATCTTGCTTGTTCTTGAAGAGGGATACCAAGTTTTTTATATGTTTCTAAAAGTTTTGGATCTAGTTCATCTAGACTTTTTGGTTTATCATCCATACTTTTTGGTGCTGAATAATAATATAAATCTTGATAATCAATTTTTGGGTATTTGGGTTTTTGCCAATCTGGCTCTTTAAGTTGTTTAAATCTTTCAAAAGCTTTTAATCTAAATTCAAGCATCCATGAAGGTTCCTTCTTGATATTTGAGATAAATTTTATTACATCCTCATTTAATCCTTTTGGAGCTCTAGTGTTTTCAATATCAGTTGAAAAACCGTATTTGTAATCTTTTAAATTTTCTATTTCTTTTTGTCTATTATCCATTTTATATTCTGTTCTCAGTGCTAGATTTTAACAAATCTTCTAAACTTTTTTTGTCGAAAAAACTGTTAATATGATTTTCTAATTCATCCCAAAGATTGTGTGTTACACACTTGGTTGCCTTACCATTACATCCTTTTTTAGACTCTTTTTTGCATTGTACAGTTTTAACTTTTTCATCAACTGCATGAAATATATTAGTAAGTTTTATTTCATTTGGTTTTTTAGATAAAACATAACCCCCTTGTGTTCCTCTAATACTTTTAACAATTTGATCTTTTTTTAATTTAGAAAAAATTTGCTCAAGATAATCAAGCGAGATACCTTGTCTTAAAGATATATCTCTTAGAGATACTGGATTGATGTTATCAAACCTAGCTAAGTCAACTAATGCCATTACAGCATATCTACCTTTTGAAGTCAGTTTCATATTACCCTTTAAATTTGTGGTTTTTTATACATACCTGACTAAATTGGTCAAGTATAGTTTTAAAAAAAAAGTTAACATATTGTCGCTCAGTTATGATAAACGTAACTTTTTTTTGAGAATAATAATCAATATCGCACATGGATAATAAAATATTAGAAATATTCATTCCAGGACCAGCTGGAAGACTTGAAGCTAAATATTACAAGAGTAAAAAAAATACATCTCCAATTGCATTAGTCTTACAACCTCATCCTCAATATGGTGGAACGATGAATAATAAAGTGGTTGTAGATACTTTTCACACATTTATGGATAATGACTTTTCAGTTTGTAGAGTTAATTTTAGAGGTGTTGGAAAAAGTGATGGAGAATTTGATAATGGTCAAGGTGAATTAGCAGACGCAGCAGCTGCATTAGACTGGTTAGAAAGAGAAAACTTTGATAATTCACAATGTTGGGTATCTGGATTTTCTTTTGGTTCTTTAATTGCAATGCAATTGTTAATGAGAAGACCTGAAATAAATAGATTTATTGCAATCTCTCCTCAACCTAATGTTTATGATTTTTCTTTTTTATCACCATGTCCAACATCAGGCTTAATGATATATGGAAAAAAAGATGAGCTTGTTCCTTTGGAATATATTACAGAACTAGATAAAAGATTAAGTGCACAAAAAGGTATTAAAGTAGAGTTTCAAGCAGTTGGTGATGCAAATCATTTTTTTTCAAAAACAGAAAATGAATTGGTAAAAAATTTAGACAAATATATAAAAAAAGAAACAGCTTTATATTAATTAAAAATTTTCAACTATCTTTCCTCCAACCGTTGGCTTATCACAACCTGTAGTTTTTGGAAATGATATTGGCAAATTTAAAAAAGATCTAATTGCAAGATAACCAAATGCTTGTGACTCAATATAATCTCCATCGTATTTATAATTATCAATTATATCTAAACTTATATTTGTTTGGTTTGAAGAATAATCTTTAATACAATTAATTAGAAAATTATTTTTCCTTCCCCCGCCACATATTAAATATTTGATATTTTTACTTTTATCTTTATTTGAGTATTCAATTCCTTTTGCAATTAAATATGCTGTAAAACTTGTGATAGTTGCACATCCAACTTCAAATGACAATCCACGAGCAAAAGATGTATCAAAATTTTTAATGTCTAACGATTTGTCATACGATTGAATTTCAAAATTATCTATTGCCTGATTTAGTATTAATTGATCAATTTTTCCAGATTGAGCTATAAGACCGTCTTTATCAAATTTTTTTTTTGAATTTACTCTTATCCATTCATCAATTAAACAATTACCAGGACCTGAGTCAAAAGCTTCAAGATTTTCCTCTATTTTTCCGTTTCCTCTTAATACTTTTGTAATATTTGAAATTCCACCAATATTGATAAAACCAATTGGGAATTGAATTTGATTTTGCTTATTTATATACTTTGATACAAGATTATGAAAAATAGGTGTTAAAGGTGCACCTTGACCATTATTTTTAATATCTTCTTGTCTAAAATCAAAAATAACTTTCTTTTTAATTAACTGAGATAGTAATTTACCATCACCAAGTTGCTTGGTAATTTTTTTTCCAGGGTTGTGGTAAATTGTTTGTCCATGAAATCCAATTAAGTCAATTTTATCATCATATTTTAGTGATATTTGGTTGATAATTTTGCCATGAAATATTGTAATTTCTCTCTCTATTTCATTAATTTTTGACGAATATTTCTCTAAATCTTCAAAATTTAAAATGAGATTTCTTAAGTCAATTAACCGTTGATGAAGGCTGTTATCATATTCATGATATTCATTTAAAATTTTAGTAAATTTATCAATTCCATTTGATCTTATCAAAGATGCATCAACACCGTCCATAGAAGTACCGCTCATTAATCCAATAGCAGTATATAATTTATTATTCATTGATATTCTTTTTAAAAAAAATTTGTATATTGTAACTATAATCTTATGAATAAATTTTTAAAAGAATTTAAAGATAGAGGTTTTTTCTATCAATGTACTAATGAAACTGAGTTATCTGATTTAATGGATAAAGAGAAGATTAAGGGTTACATTGGTTTTGATTGTACCGCTGAAAGTTTGCATGTGGGTAGTTTATTACAAATAATGTGTCTTAGATTACTTCAAAAAAATGGCCATAGACCAATTGTATTACTTGGTGGAGGTACAACAAGAATAGGTGATCCATCAGGAAAAGATAAAACCAGAAAAATTTTAGATGAAGATGAGATTGAAAAAAATATTGAAAATATTCAAAATATTTTAAAAAAATTTTTAGATAATGATAATTCGGATACAAAACCAATTTTTGTAAATAACTATACTTGGCTCAAAGATTTAAATTATATTTCCTTTTTACGTGATATCGGAAAACATTTTACAATAAATAAAATGTTAACTTTTGATAGTGTAAAAACAAGATTAGAAAGAGAGCAATCATTAAGTTATATGGAATTTAACTACATGATATTACAAGCTTACGATTTTTTAGAATTAAATAAAAATGAAAATTGTGCTTTACAAATTGGTGGATCTGATCAATGGGGTAATATTGTTAATGGTGTAGACCTTATAAAAAAGTATTCTAACAAACAAGGATTTGGATTAACAACACCTTTAATTACATTAGCATCAGGTGCTAAAATGGGTAAAACAGAAAATGGAGCAATTTGGTTAGATGAAAAATATTTGCCCGCATATGACTACTGGCAATTTTGGAGAAATACAGATGATAGAGATGTAGTAAAATTTTTAAAATTTTTTACAGATTTAGAGATTGCAGAAATTAATAAAGTTAAAGAAAAAGATATTAATGAATTGAAAACTTTATTAGCAAATGAAGCAACTACAATGTTGCATGGTCAAAAAGCTGCAAAAGAGTCAGAACAAGCTGCTAGAGAAGCATTTTCAGGAAATTCACTTGGATCAAATTCACCATCAATTAAAATTAGTAAAGAGGATTTTGAAAAAAAACTTGGTATTATAGATTTAGTAATTTTATCTAAATTAGAAAATTCTAAGAGTGAAATTCGAAGATTAATTAAAGGCAATGCAATTAAAATTAATGATGAAATCATTTCAGATGAAAAATTAATTATTAATCATGATTTTTTTAAGGAAGACTATCTTAAATTATCAATTGGAAAAAAAAGACACTTAAAAATTTTGATTAGTTAATTCTTTTTAATCTTTTCTAATGTTCTTGTAATAAATCTTGGTGTTAATGTTTTAATCGGATTTACTGTTGTTTTAAGATCTTTTGGTTTTCCTTTAATTTTAAAACTAACTCCAAATACTCCTTCACCTGTTTTATCACCAACTAAAATTTTACCTAAAACCGGTATTGAACTAACAGTTTTATTAATCGTCGTTGCGGGTACTAATGTTCCTCTCAAACTAACAAGTTTTTCTTCCTCTATATAACCGCTCATCAATATTGAAATAGCAGGACCAATTGCATAAAGCTCATCTATAGTCATTAAATTAGAACTATTTTTGAAATTCATTTCCATTTCATCAAATCTTATGCCTTCTCCTGTTAATAAATCTGCAATTCCTTGTAATGATGCAAGGGTTAAAAGTTTAGTTAGAACTGGAAGCTCCATGAGTTTAAAGTCATAAATCTTAAGTTTTGATTTTGAAATATTATTTATTTTTGAAGAATAAAAATCTAAATATCCATCTTCATAGCCTTTGATAAATTTATATCTCTTTACAAGAGGTTTTGCCTTTGAAGAAAATAGAGTTGTAATTTTTTCATCATTGTTTGTATTAATAGTAAATGTTAATTTTTCATTATTATCAAAAAAAGCTGAAATGTTTGCCTGATGAATTTTATTGTTTTCAATGTAGAAATTTCCTTTTAAATCACTAATTATATTCTCATTATCTAAATACACATCTTTTAAATTGAGAGTGAAATTAATATTGTTTTTAAAAATCCTAGCATGTTTATCATCTTTACTTTTCAGTAAATCTGAAATTAAGCTATTAGCATTAAACAATGTTCCATTTAATTCATAATTATTTTTTTGTTTTCTTTTAATTAAAATATGATTTTTTTTATCTTCATTATCGAAATAATTAAGAGATATTTCATCAAATTTTACAATTCTATGATATTTGTCAACTAAGAGGTTATTCATTCCAAGTTTATCATTTTTTGTTGTGATTAATAATTTATCAATAGATAAATCATTTTTTCTTATATGATTTCCAGAAACTTCTAATTGTAATTTTGACTTTCCATCATTGCTAAAATTTATTCGTTCAACTTCAAATTGAGTTTTGCTTATGATAAATTTTGTATCAAAATTTACTTTGTCTCCAGATTGAGAAATAGAATAATCAATGTCATCATACTCTTTTTCTAGTTGAATTTTTCCTGATCCAATCAGTGATAAACTATTGTCTTTAAATTTAATATTAATTTGATGATCTTTTAAATTTAAAACTTCATTAATTTTTGGGAAAAATGTTTTTAAATTTTTTTGACTTTTTATATTTAATCCACTTAATTTAATATTTGAGTCTATATTTACTTTGTCTCCAGATTGAGAAATAGAATAATCAATGTCATCATACTCTTTTTCTAGTTGAATTTTTCCTGATCCAATCAGTGATAAACTATTGTCTTTAAATTTAATATTAATTTGATGATCTTTTAAATTTAAAACTTCATTAATTTTTGGGAAAAATGTTTTTAAATTTTTTTGACTTTTTATATTTAATCCACTTAATTTAATATTTGAGTCTATATTTACTTTGTCTCCAGATTGAGAAATAGAATAATCAATGTCATCATACTCTTTTTCTAGTTGAATTTTTCCTGATCCAATCAGTGATAAACTATTGTCTTTGAATGTAGCTTTTATCTTATGTTTTCTTAAATTTATTACATTTTTTACTTCAGTTAAATATTTACTTAGCAGTTTTGGTTTTTCATACTCTGCTTTATCAAGTGATATTTCTGAATTTACAAATAAATTTTCATAATTAAATTTATTATCAATAATAAAAGAAAATTTATTTTTTGAGGAAATCTCTGCATTGTTAAAATTGATATCATGATTACTTAATCTCAGTAGATTAAGAAATTTATTATTCAGCTTAGAATTATTATTTTCAATATCACCGCTTATAAAAAATTTATCCTGTTTTCTTTTTATTTTTAGATTATTAGAAAATAAATCAATCTTATTTGTTGTAAAACTTATATCGCTCAAATCAAAATTATCATTTTCAATATTAAGTAAAAAATTTATATTCTTAATATTAAAATCATTTAACAAATTTATTTTTCCATCTTTTAACAATCCTTTAACTTTATAATCTTTTTTTATTTTTCCATTTTCATCAAAATTTACCTCTAAATCTATAATAGCAAATCCTTTATCAATCGCTTTTTCTAAAAAAAACAATTCTGTTTTATTTGTTGTCGCCCTTAAAAATCCAACAAGATCCTTCAATAATATTGATTTAGTTGAAATAATTAAATTAGAAGAAACAATTTTATTTTTTATTAATGAGTTTATTGAGATTTGTGTTTTAATAGACTCAAGTTCTATATTTCTTTTTTTATATATTACTTTTGCGCCTATTGTTTTTGCATTAAACTTAAAATTTAAAGGATCGAGTGTTAATTTAATTTTTTTTAAATTAACGTCTAAATTGCTATTATATTTAGATAGTCTTTCTTTTATCTGGTTGTTAAATCTATCAGTTTGTATGCCGATAAAACTAAAGTAAATGATAAGTACAATAATTAGACCTAATGAAATTGAAAGATATTTTATAATATTTTTTTTCATTTAATTTGATAAAGAGATTGTTCTAAGAAACCATCAATTTCACCATCTAAAATTTTGTCGGGATTTGTACTTTCAAAATTTGTTCTATTATCCTTTACGAGTCTATATGGTTGTAAAACATATGATCTTATTTGGTGCCCCCATCCAATTTCAGATTTAGAATTTTCTGTATTTTGATTCTTTTGTTCTTTTTTTTTAATCTCATAATCATACAATCTAGCTTTTAACATATTAATACATGTTTCTTTATTTTTATGTTGAGATCTTTCATTTTGACATTGGACTACAATTTTTGAGGGAATATGAGTAATTCTCACTGCGCTATCTGTAGTGTTTACGTGTTGACCTCCTGCTCCACTAGAACGGTATGTGTCGATTCTTAAATCTTTTTCGATTATCTCAATATTTATGTTTTCATCTACTACAGGATATACCCAAATACTTGCAAAACTTGTGTGTCTTCTTGCGCCTGAGTCAAATGGAGAGATTCTAACTAATCTGTGAATACCTGACTCTTTTTTAAGCCATCCAAATACGTAATCTCCCTCTATTTTTATAGTTGATGATTTTATTCCTGCTTCATCTCCTTTATGTTCACTAATTAAATTTGATTTGAAATTTTTTTGATCAGCCCATTTTAAATACATTCTTCTTAACATTTCAGCCCAATCTTGGCTTTCTGTACCTCCGGCACCTGCGTGAATTTCTATGTAACAATCAAGAGAGTCTGTCTCATTAGATAAAAAGCATTTAATTTCATTCGTTTTAACTAAATCTCTAAGATCTTTTATATTTTGTAATATTTCTTTTTGAACAGCCTGATTTTCTTCTTCTGCAGCTAATTCACTTATATCATTTAAATCAATTAGTTTTTCAATAGAAGCTTTGTGTATATTCAACAAATCCTCATATAATTTTTTTTCTTTAATAATATTTTTAGAATTATTTTTGTCTTGCCAAAAATTGGCCTCTAACATTTTATTGTTTAATTTTTCAAGCTTTATATTAATATCATTTTGCTCAAAGATACTCCTTAACTCTTTGATTTATCTTTTCTATTTCTTTTTTATAATCTTGATATTTAATATCCATTAATAAAACTTTAATATATTATTTGTATCTAATCTATTATTATTTGAATATAGCACTTTTCCATCAACTACATTTTGTTTCTTATAAACTTCAATTATAGTATTTTTTGATGTAAATTTTGCTTTTTGTC
Source organism: Candidatus Pelagibacter sp. HTCC7211 (assembly GCF_000155895.1). Lineage (NCBI taxonomy): Bacteria > Pseudomonadati > Pseudomonadota > Alphaproteobacteria > Candidatus Pelagibacterales > Candidatus Pelagibacteraceae > Candidatus Pelagibacter > Candidatus Pelagibacter sp. HTCC7211. Next base: position 638,335 of record NZ_DS995298.1, on the reverse strand, counting down.
CTGTATTTGGATCGACAACCATCATAATGGTACCATCCGCAGCTTTAAATGGTCTTGCATCAGATTTTTTTACTGACTTTTCGATAAACTCTTTAAAGATTGGTAATGCTGTTTTTGAACCTGTTTCATATTTTCCTAAAGATGTGGGATTGTCTGATCCAACATAAACTCCAATTAATAAATTAGATGTAAATCCAATAAACCAAGTATCTGTATTTTTATTTGTTGTTCCAGTTTTGCCAGCAATATTTAAATTAAGATCTCTTATTTTTTTTGCAGTTCCTCTTTGAACAACTCCTTCAAGTATAGAAGTCATTTGATAAGCTGTTTGAGGAGAAAATATCTCTTTATAACTATCTTCAATAATTGGAAAATCTTTTCCTAAGTAGGAAATTTTATCACAATTGATACATTTTCTTTTTTCATTATTAAAAATAGTTATTCCTTCACTGTCTTGAATTCTGTCTATAAGTATTGGATTAACAAGTTTACCTCCGTTAACAAAAACAGAATAAGCAGAAGTTAATTTTAATAAAGTTGTTTCAGCTGACCCAAGAGAAATTGATAAAAGTTTTTCTGGATTGTCATAAATACCCAAATCTTTTGATAAATCTATAATTTTTGAAAGACCTAAGTTCTGAGCAATTCTAACTGTCATTAAATTTCTAGATTTTTCCAAACCAACTCTTAATGTCGAAGGACCATAAAATTTTTTACCATAATTTTCAGGTTTCCACATTTTTAGATCATCTCCCTGATCAAGAACAATTGGAGCATCTAAAATTAGTGATGTTGGTGTATAATTGTTTTCTAAAGCAAGCGCGTAAACAAATGGCTTAAATGCTGATCCTGGCTGTCTTAAAGCTTGTGAAGCTCTATTAAATTCACTTTTTTTAAAACTAAAACCACCGCTTAAAGCTAAAACTCTACCTGTATAAGGATCCATAACAACAATACCTCCGTTAATTTTTGGTAGTTGTTTTAAACTATAAGTATTTTCATTAATTCTTTTTACATAAACTATATCACCTTTTTTTAATAATTTTTTAAATTCTTTTTTGGTCCAAGAAATATCTTTAAATTTTATTTTTCCATCTAGTTTATCTTCTGTTTCAATTTCGGCAGAAAATTTATTTAATTTTTTTATAATTGCCAGTTTCCAATTTAAAGATCTTTCTAAAGTAAATTTTTCTAAATCTGCATTCCAATTATTTGAATATTTTTTATTTGTTAATGGTCCTCTCCAACCTTTTCGTTTGTCAAAAGTAATAAGTCCATTCCGTAATGATTCTGTTGCAATTTTTTGAAATTCTAAATTAATAGGTGTGTTTATGTTAAAGCCTTGATTGTAAACTTTATCATAAGTAAGAGTATTAATAACTTTTTTTCTTACATCTTCAATGTAGTATTGTGCATCCTCTAAAAAAACTTTTTTTGATTTATTTAGTTTAATTTTTTTATTTTTAAGATCTTTGTAAAGTTTTTGGTTTATATATTTATTTTCTAATAAATTTTTTAAAACCAAATCCCTTCTAAATTTAGCTAACTCAATATTTCGATAAGGGTTATATTTACTAGGAGCTTTTGGAAGAGCTGCTAGTAAAGCTGCCTCAGCATAATCTAAATTTTTAATAGATTTGTCAAAATATCTCAAACTTGCAGCAGCAACTCCATAGGCTCCACTACCAAGATAAATTTGATTTAGATATAATTCTAAAATTCTTTCTTTTGATAAGGCTCTTTCTATTCTAAATGCCAAGATTGCCTCTTTAATTTTTCTATTAAGACTTACTTCATTAGTTAACAAGAAGTTCTTTGCCACTTGTTGAGTTATTGTTGAGGCGCCCTCAAGTCTTTGAGATGAAATAATATTTGATATATTGTTTATCACAGCCCTTAATACTCCTTTTGCATCCACACCAGGATGTGAAAAAAAATTTTTATCTTCAGCTGACAAAAATGCATGAACAACATTTTTTGGAATTGAATTATATGGAATAAAAATTCTTTTTTCTTTTGAAAAATCGGCAACTAACTCTCCATTACCAGAGTATACTTTGCTTGAAACAGGTGGTTTGTAATTTTTAAGGAATTTGTAGTCAGGTATATTGTTAGAAAAATTCCATAAAACGCTAAAAAGTAAAATTCCAAGTAACAGAAGAAAAGATAGTGAAATTAACAGTATATTCTTAAATAATTTATTCATTTTGATATCATTATATCCTGGAATTTGTTAAAGATAAGGCACGTAAATTATACAAAATTTTATAAACAACAAATTATCTAATGAAACAATCAATCAAATTATTATGGAAAAAAATTTATATATCGATGCATCGCATCCAAATGAAACTAGAGTTGTTCTTAAATCCGATGACAATATTGAAGATTACGAATACGAAGGTTTAAAAAATAACCTAATAAAAAATAATATTTATTTAGGAAAAGTTAGTAGAATAGAACCATCACTACAAGCTGCGTTTATTGATTTTGGTAGAGAAAGACATGGTTTTTTATCATTTAATGATATTCAGTCAGATTATTATCAAATACCAAAAGCTGACTTAGAAAAAATCAAGGAAGAGGAGGAAAAAGCAAGAGAAGAGCTTTCTAGAGAAGTTCAAGCAAAAGAAGAAGAAAATATTGCTGAAGGAAAACTTGAAGAAAATGATCCTATAGATGTAGAAAAAGAAATTTCTGAGGAAAAAGATGATGAAATAGACCAAAAAAATAATGCCATTGAAGAAAAAGAACAAAAGAAAGAAAATAAATTTAGATTTAAAAGATATAAGATACAAGAAGTCATAAAACCTAATCAGGTTATTCTTGTTCAGGTAATTAAAGATGAAAGAGGACAAAAAGGTGCTGCATTAAGCACATTCATATCAATTGCTGGAAAATATATTGTCTTAATGCCCAATACTCCAAAAGGTGGAGGAATATCTAGAAAAATATTTAATCCATCAGACAGAAAAAAAATTCGAACTATTTTAAATGAAATTGAGATACCAAAAGAGATGGGTCTAATTGTAAGAACTGCAGGTAGCAATAAAACTAAAAATGAAATTAATAATGATCTAGACACACTTATAAAGACATGGAGCCAGATAAAAGATAATGCAATAAATTCTATAGCTCCGTCACTTATACATCAAGAAAGTGAAATTATTAAAAGAACATTAAGAGATATGTATGATGACAATACACAAAATATTATTGTTGAAGGAAATGAAGGATATAAAAAAGCTCAGGCTTTCATGAAAATGATTATGCCATCTCATGTTAAAAAAGTTAAGAAATATAGAGGTAAAGTTCCATTGTTTATAAATCAGAATATAGAACAAAAATTAAATCAAATATTTGACTCAGAAATAAAACTTAAATCAGGAGGATATTTAGTAATTAATCCAACTGAAGCTTTAGTTTCAATTGATATCAATTCAGGTAGCTCAATCAAAGGAAAAAATGTTGAAAGTACGGCTTTGGATACAAATATTGAAGCAGCAAAAGAAATTGCTAGGCAAATAAAAATAAGAGATTTATCAGGATTAATCATTATCGATTTTATTGACATGTTAAGCTACGCAAACAGAAGATTGGTTGAAAGAAAACTTAAAGAAAAATGTAGAACTGATAGAGCAAGAATTCAGATTGGAAGAATAAGTAATTTTGGACTACTAGAAATGTCCAGACAGAGACTTAGAGAAAGTGCAATTAAATGGAAAGTAACTTTAACAGATGAATCATTTGCTCAAAAATTGCTCAAAACTGTTGAATTAAAAGCAGTAATTAACAAAGCAAAATTTGTTGAACTAAGAGTTTGTGAAAAAATTTCTGACTTTTTAAAAGAAAACTTTGTTGATGACTTAACGTATTTTGAGAAGAAAAATAAAATGACTATTGATATTGTCAGTGATTCATCTCTTATTATTCCTGAATACATCATTAATATTCAAAATAAGTCAAAAAAAACTATAGAGCTAATTGAACATTATGAAAAACTAAAAAATCTGGAAATACAATTAAAAGAAGAAAAAACTACTGAAAAAAAAGAAAATAAAAAATTTTCAAATAAACCATTTAAAAAGAAACCTTACTTTAAAAAAAAATATACTAAAAAATCAGCTACTATTTGATTATACCAGTTTTTGGAGAAGAAGCATTTCCATACAAATATTTATCAATTCGTCCAGCTAAGTAAGATTGTCGACCTGAAATTACAGCGTTTTTAAATGCAAGAGCCATGTCAAATGGTTTTTTTGCTTTAGCTATTGCTGTATTAACCAAAACTCCATCACAACCTAACTCCATAGCAATGGTTGCATCAGATGCTTGACCTAAGCCAGCATCTATAATTAAAGGTAACTTGGTTTGATTTCTAATAATCTTAATATTTGTTTTATTTTGAATACCTAAGCCCGATCCGATTGGTGCAGCTAAAGGCATTATTGCATCGGCTCCAGAATTTTCTAATCGTTTAGCCATTAAAGGATCATCATTACAGTAAACCATAACTTTAAATCCTTCTTTAGCTAAAACTTCTGTAGATTTCAAAGTTTCTATCATATCAGGAAATAAATTTTGCTTATCTCCAAGAACCTCTAATTTAACTAACTTCCAGCCTCCTATTTCTCTAGCAAGTCTCAAAGTTCTTAATGCCTCTTTTGAAGTAAAGCATCCTGCTGTATTTGGTAAATATGTTATTTTTTTTGGATCAATGTAATCCATCAGAAGAGGTTTATTTTTATCAGTTATGTTAACTCTTCTAACTGCAACAGTTACAATTTCAGCCCCAGAAAGTTTAATAGCTTTTGCACATTCAGACATACTTTTGTACTTGCCAGTTCCAACAATTAACCGAGAACTAAATTTTTTTTTTGCAATTATTAATTTTTCAGTTTTCACTTATCCACCTCCAATAAAATGAACTATTTCAATTTTGTCATTTTTTTTTAGAATAATTCTATTAATTTTTTTTTTATCTATTATTTCCTGATTATATTCAATTGCTACTTTTTTTATTGGAATATTAAGATTTTTAACTAAGTCTGATATACTATGTTTTACTGGAATAGATTTAACTTTACCATTTACTCTAATTTGTATTTTTTTTATTTTTTGCATCGTATATAAGTGTTGAATGAATAATAAAATAATTATTATTAATGGACCAAATATTAATCTATTAGGTGAAAGAGAACAATCACAATATGGATCAACGACTTTTAAAGAATTGGAGGAAAATTGTATAAAAAAATCTAATGAGATTGGAATTGAATTAAAATTCACTCAATCAAATATTGAAGGTGAGTTAGTTAGTTTGATTCAAAATGCCAGAAATGAATATGATGGAATGATAATAAATGCAGCAGGATTTACGCATACATCAGTTGCTATTAGAGACGCACTTGATTTATTTAAAAAACCAATAATTGAACTACATATTTCAAATATATATAAAAGAGAAGAATTCAGACAAAAGTCATTGATAAGCGATATAGTAACAGGAGGAATTTTTGGTTTAGGGACTGAAGGCTATATTTTAGCCATAATTTCATTACAAAAGATCTTACAAAAATGAAAATAGATAAAAGTATTATTAAAGAATTAAGTGACTACTTAGATGAATTTAATCTTACTGAAATAGAAATTACAGAAAAAGATACTAAAATCAAAGTTTCAAAAAATAATGTATCTAGCAATAATCAACCAGTAACAGCTTCTGTTTCTCCAGCTATAAAAAATGAAATTGTTAATAGTGAATCTAATATAAATTCTGGAACTGAAATCACATCACCAATCATAGGGACTGCATATCATGCACCAGAACCTGGTGCTAAGAAATTTGTTGAAGTTGGAAAAAAAATTAAAAAAGGTGATACCATAATGATTGTTGAAGCTATGAAAACAATGAATCACGTTCCTTCAACAGCTGATGGAATAGTTAAAGAAATTTGTGTTGAAGATGGTCATCCTGTTGAATTTGGCCAAACAATTATCATTTTAGAATAAATAATGTTTAAAAAAATTTTAATTGCAAACCGTGGGGAGATTGCAGTTAGAATAATTAGAGCATGTAAAGAATGGGGAATTCCTACAGTCGCTGTACACTCTGATGTTGATAGAGACAGTATGCATGTTCGAATGGCTGATGAAAGTGTATGCATAGGATCGCATCAACCAACGAATAGCTATTTAAATATTCCAAACTTAATGTCAGCAATAGAGCTTACTAACTCGGATGCTGTTCATCCAGGTTATGGATTTCTATCTGAAAATTCTAATTTTGCTAAAATTCTTGAAGATAACAAAATAGGTTTTATTGGCGCCTCATCTAAGCATATAGAAATGATGGGTGACAAAATACAAGCAAAAAGAATTGCAAAAGAGAATGGACTACCAGTAATTGAAGGTTCAGAGGGTGGTGTGACTGACATTGCTCAAGCTAAAGAATTATGTAAAAAAATTGGTTTTCCAGTTTTAATTAAAGCTTCAGGTGGTGGCGGTGGAAAAGGTATGAAAATTGTTCATAGAGAAGAAGAGTTTGAAAATTTATTTTCAACTGCAAAATCTGAGGCTCAAAAATATTTTGGTAATGACGAAGTTTATATTGAAAAGTTTTTTCAAAACCCAAGACATATTGAGGTTCAAATCTTGGCAGGTAAAAATAACGTCGTTCATTTACATGAAAGAGATTGTTCTGTTCAAAGAAGACATCAAAAGTTAATTGAAGAAACACCAAGTCCAGTTCTAAATGATGAAATTAGAAAAGATTTATTTGATAGAACGGTACAAATGGTAAGTAAGATTGGTTATATGGGGGCAGGAACCGTAGAGTTTATTTATGAAGATGGAAAATTTTACTTTTTGGAGATGAACACAAGAGTTCAGGTTGAACACCCTGTAACAGAGATGGTTACAGGTATTGATATTATTAAAGAACAAATTTGGATTGCCTTTTCTGGAGAAACAGCTCTTAAACAAGATGATATAAAGCCTAGAGGTCACGCAATTGAATGTAGAATTAATGCAGAAGATGCAAGTAAAAATTTTCAGCCATCTCCAGGAGTTATTAGCATGTGTCATCAACCATCTGGTTTTAGAACAAGAGTAGATGGAGCTATATTTCAAGGATATAAAGTTACACCTTATTATGACAGTATGGTCTGTAAATTGATTTGTCATGGAAGAAATAGAACAGAGGCTATTCAAAGAATGAATAGATCTTTAGATGAGTTTGTCATTGAAGGAATTACTACAACTATTCCACTACATAAAAAGTTACTAAGTCATAAAAAATTTATTAACTCAGATTTTAATGTAAGCTGGCTTGATAATGATACAATTGTTTAATAACAATTCACAAGCCAAACATCATATACGGGGTGATCAAATGGAGTTATCGAAGGACTTGAGGAGAACATCCATCCATTAAACACAAACACTTCATCTTTATCTTGATCTGTTAAATCTTTTACCTGGATATATGCAGTAATTTCTGGATTATCATCAAATTCTGAATTTTTACATTTTAAACTTTTTATGGATAAGTCTTTAAATTTTACTAATTCACCATTCTTTAATTGGATTAAAGTATTTTTAGAGCTTATTTTGTCTAAAATTTTTAGATCAGTAAAAACACCTTCTGTATTATTTTTTGCAAAAGAAAAGTTACACAAAAAAAGATAGATAAATAAAATAAAATAAAATAAATTTAATTTACTCTTTCCAACTAGAATATTTCTTTTTAATGGCATTTTTGCTTTTATTTGGATAATAGGCCTCTTCTGTTCCAGTTAAATTTGATTGGTGAGGTTTTTGCCAGTCATATTTTTCTAGATTATGTGTTCTTTCGATTTTATTAGGAGTAAAATGCATCCAAGAATACCATTCAACTGGAATTTTTGATGCGTCAATAGAGTCAGCATAAATTACCCATCTTTTTCCATTTTTGCTTTCATAGTATTTGTTGCCTAGCTCGTCATCGCCAACAAATTTTCCAAAAAAAATAGTTTTTAATCTTGTTCCAAACGTATCTTGATTCCACCAAGTGAAAATTTTTTTTAAAAGCGTCAACATAAAATATTTTTTTTATTCAATTAAAAATTGTAAAATTTAAATTAGACTAAAATGTGATTTTGTATATAAATAAATTGTCTGATTCATAAGTTCAATAAATTTAAAATGAGGAAAAATGGCAAAATATTTAGTTGAGACATATTATACGTGTACATTTAAAGTTAATCATTACTTAGATGATATTAATGAAACTGAGTTAAAAAACTTAGAAAAAAGAGATGATGGAAAATTTGAAGTTTTGGATGTTAAATTAGATAATCGTAAAACTAAAAGCCTTGATCCAAACAATAATAAAGTTATTGAAAACAAAAAAGTTGAAGTAGTAGCTAATGTAAACCAATCAACTCAACAGAACAAAGATAATATAATTGCGACTTTAAATAAAAATTCAGAGCGAGGTGGTAAAAGATTTGGAATGCCCGATAGAAGAAAAGGCTACATACAAAAAGCAACAATTGGAGATCATAAAGTTTATCTTCATACGGGTGAATATGAGGATGGAAAAATAGGCGAAATCTTTATTGATACAAGCAAAGAAGGAGAATTGGTTAAAGCTTTAATGAATAATTTTGCAATCGCTGTGTCTCTAGGTCTTCAATATGGTGTTCCTCTTGATGAATTCATTAGCGCTTTTGTTGGAACAAAATTTGAACCCTCAGGAAAAGTCCATGGAAATGATCGAATTTTAAGCGCTAGTTCAATTTTAGATTATATTTTTAGAGAACTAGCTATTTCATACCAAAATAGAGAAGATTTAGCTCACACTCCTTCAATTGGTGGTAATGACGCTAATTCCGTAGATGAACAAGGATCTGAAGATCAAAATCAATTATTAAAAATTGTGAAAGATATCACTAGCAAAGGTTTTGTAAGAAATAATTACAAAAAAAATCTTGTAGATCTCTCTGATGTGAAAATAAATTTGAAGGGAAAAAAATAGTTTTTATTTTTTGATTTTTAAAGCAAGATTTAGTTCTTTCAGCTGTTCTTCATTAACCTCAGATGGAGCTTTCATCATCAAATCTTGAGCGTTTTGATTCATTGGAAACATGGTAACCTCTCTAATATTTTTTTCATTAGCTAATAACATCACAATTCTATCAATACCAGGTGCGATACCTCCGTGTGGGGGTGCGCCAAAACTTAAGGCATTTATCATACCGCTAAATTTTTCATCAACTTGTTTTTTATCATATCCAGCAATTGAAAATAGCCTATACATAAGCTCTGGTTTATGATTTCTTATTGCTCCAGATGACAACTCTATTCCATTACAAACAATATCATACTGATAGGCCAATATGTTTAAAGGATCTTCTAGTTGTTTGTCAGTTAAATCACCTTGAGGCATAGAAAAAGGATTATGACTAAATCCAATCTTATTTGTTTTTTCGTCTCTTTCAAACATCGGATAATCAACTATCCAACAAAAAGCGAAAATATTATCATTTATTAAATCTAGGTCTTGTGCAATTTTATCTCTAGCTAGTGCAGTAATTTTTTCCAGTTCATTTAGTTTTCCACAGGCCATAAAAATACTGTCCCCTACTTCAGAATTTGTTTTTTTCATTATTTCTAATAATGCTTCTTTAGAAAAAAATTTACCTATAGGTCCCTTAGCTGAAAGCTCTCCATCATCTTCAAAAGTAAAGTATGCTAATCCTGAAGCACCTTGCTCTTTGGCCCATTTATCAATATTATCAAAAAAACTTCTTGGTTTATCTTTGGTATTTTTTGTCGAAATACATCTTACTTTAGAGCCAGATTTTGTAAGTTTCTTGAAAATTTCAAATGATACATCCTCACGTGAAAATACTTCTGTAATATCATTTATGACTAAAGGGTTTCTTAAATCTGGTTTATCACTTCCATATTTCAACATTGCATCAGCATATGAAATTTTTGGAAATTGATCATACATCAATTTTTTATCAGAAAATTTTTTAAAGGTATTAACTAATAATTTTTCAACTACATTAAAAACATCTTCTTGTTCAACAAAAGACATTTCTAGATCTAATTGATAAAATTCACCTGGACTTCTATCAGCTCTCGCATCTTCATCTCTAAAGCACGGAGCTATTTGAAAATATTTATCAAAACCAGATACCATAATTAATTGTTTAAACTGTTGAGGAGCTTGTGGCAGTGCATAAAATTTTCCAGGATTTAATCTACTAGGAACAAGAAAATCTCTTGCTCCCTCTGGACTTGAAGAGGTTAATATAGGAGTTTGGAATTCCAAAAAACCTGCACTTGTCATTTCATTTCGTATAAATGAAATTACTTTAGATCTTAAAATTATGTTTTCATGAATTTTTTTTCTTCTTAAATCTAAAAATCTATATTTTAATCTTATTTCTTCAGCATACTCTTGGTCACTGAAAACAGGCATTGGTAATTCTTTGCAAGTTCCTAATACCTCAAAATTATTTATTACAACTTCAATATCACCTGTTTCGATATCCTTATTGACAGTTTCACTTGAACGCTCAACAACCTTTCCGTCAATTTTTACGACTGTTTCTAGTTGAGTTTTTTCTAATTCTAAAAAATTTTTATTTTCTTTATCAATGATACATTGAGTAATTCCATAATTATCACGAAGATCAATAAATAATATATTCCCATGATCTCTTTTTTTATTTATCCATCCAGATATAGAAATCTCTTTATCTAAATCTTGTTTTCTAAGTTCGTTGCATTTATGTGTTCTATACTTGCTCAATTATTCTCCCAAAACTTCTTTAATAATTTTAAAATCTATAGATTTTTTTCTTTTTAAACTTATTTCGTCGATTTTATATATGAAATCAAAAATTTTGCTATACGATCTATCAATTCTTTTAATTATATAGTCTATCAGTTTCTTATCTATAGATATTTGCCTGTCTGATAGATTTTTTAATATTAGTACAAACATTAGTTCATCATCAGGCCTCTCAATATAAGATAAAAGAAAATTTTTAGAACGTGAATTTAAATCATTTAATTTAAATGATATTTCAACAATAGATTTTACAGAAGTCACAATTAAAAATTTATTATCTTGATCAATAATATTTAATAAAGTGAAAAATAAATTTTCTTCTATATTGTTATCAAGATTTTCAATAATAATATTTTCATAAATTTTTATGTCTTTTAAAAACTGATTACTTATCTCACTTGCATTTATTTTTATTCCTTTAAATTTTTTTAAAAAAATATTAACTAAGTGAGATTTTCCTGAAAACTTTTCTCCAATTAGATTTAAAAAATTTTTTTCCCATTTTGGCCAACTACTTAATAATTTAAAAGAATATTCATTACTTTTTGATACATAAAAATCTTGATCTTTAAAATTTTGTTCATGATCAAATTTGATAATCAATTGATTGAAGTTTTTCATTTTAAAACCCATACTCGATCTTGAATATCAAATTCATAATTTTTATTTTTCATAACATTTAAAAAATGATCAGGTGAACCATTAAATATTACCTTATATATGTTGTTTTTATTATTGAATTTAAAAATATAAAAATCATAAATTAAATCTAAATTACTCAAAATTTTTTCAAATTGAGAAATTTTTGAATTATCATCATTATCAATTGAAATTGTTAAAGTTAACTTAATTGAAGTATTAATTTCATTTTTAGATTTCCAATAATTTTCATAAATATCTTTTGAATATTCAATAAATTCTTGAAATTCTTTTTCATTTTTTAGACTTAGATTTGGAAAATCAAGATTTTTTAAATCTATCTTATTATTAAAATTTATTTTGTTTAAAACTCTAATTCCATTATCATTTTTAAAGACGATCATTATGATATAATCTTCTAAGTTATATTTTTTAACTATTTGATTAAAATCATATTTATCTATATTTCTTGAATTATTTTTTATTGAATTGAAATCCTCTAAGTCTTCTGATGGTAAAATAAAGTTTAATAAGTGATATTTTTTAGTATTCAAATTCCAATTATTAAATAAATAGCTTTCAGAAAATATTAAAATTTCATTTTTATTTTTATCTAATATAATTGGTATAAATAGCACATCCTTTTTTATCGGTAAGGATGGAAATATATTTTTACTTTCTAATAAATTAAATACTCTTTTTTTGTTAAAGGATACATTTAAAGATAAATAATATACTTCATTAATAAATTTTTCTTCTTTAATAGAAAAAGTTTCAATCATACCTTTAATTGAGCTTAAAGAAGTTTGTTGAAGTTTTTTTTGATCCTTTGTTTGGACAATAGATAAAACTAATTCATTAAATGCCTCTAAAAACCCTTCATCAATTATTTGATTTTTATTAAAATTTATCTCAAATGGAGTGGAAATCTCTATATCATTGATAGAAAAGCTTTTGGCATTAACATTAGTTGTGGAAAAAAAAATATTTAATAAAGCAAGAAAACAAAAATAAATATATAGTTTACTGAAAGTTAAATATTTTAAATTAAATTTCATAAAACATATTAATGAATAAAAAATTGTTTACCTATAAAAAAAGTGGAGTTAATATTGATGCAGCAGATAGCTTTGTTAATTTCATTTCTTCAGTTTCATCAAAAAAAAAAGGCAAAAAAAAGTTTTCTAATATTGGGGGGTTTGGATCAATATCAAGTATTCCAAATAATATTAAACAGCCTAAAATTGTTGCCTGTACAGATGGAGTTGGTACTAAAATTGAAATTGCTAACACTCTAAACAAATATGATACAATTGGAATTGATTTAGTTGCCATGAGTGTAAATGATTTAATTGTTCAGGGTGCAAAACCTCTTTTATTTCTAGATTATATATCAATAAATAAAATCGATTTAAAAAAACTCAAATCTATAATTAAAGGGATAGTCAATGGATGCAAACAATCATCATGCGAATTGGTGGGTGGTGAGACTGCAGAAATGCCCGGCACATATGAAAAAGGGAAATTTGATATTGCAGGTTTTGCCGTGGGAGTAGTCGGAACAAATAAAATTCTAAGTAAAAATAAAATTAAGAATAATGATCTTGTATTAGCCATCCCTTCAAGTGGTCTTCACTCAAATGGTTTTTCTTTAGTAAGATATTTAATTAATCAAAAAAAAATAAATATTAAAAAAGATAAATTTTTAAAAACTGAACTATTAAGACCAACTAAAATTTATGTAAAAGAAGTTTTAAATTTAATTGATAAAAATTTAATTAATGGATGCTCTAATATAACTGGTGGTGGTTTGGCAGATAATATAAAAAGAGTAATACCAGAAAATTTAGTTGCAGAAATTGATTTAACAAAAATTAATCCATCTAAAATTTTTAAGTGGTTAAAAAAAAATAACATATCTGATAAAGAAATGCTTAAAACATTTAATTGTGGTGTTGGTTTTTGTTTAATAATTAATCCTAAAAAATTATCTAAAGTAAAAAAATATTTCACAAATAGATTTAGACCATATGTGATTGGAAAAATTTCTAAAGGAAAAAATAAAGTTAAATTAAATGGCAATATCAACTGGATCTAAAGTAATAAGGACTGCAGTTTTTATTTCAGGGACAGGTAGTAATCTTAAATCTCTCATAAAATTTTCAAAACTTAAAATATCACCTATATCTATTAACTTAATTGTTTCAAATAATACAAAATCTAAAGGTCTTAAATATGCAAATATTTTTAAGATTAAAAAAAAAATTTTTACTTTTAAAAACAAGACTGATGAAAAAAAAATACTTGTTGAATTGAAAAAAAACAAGATAGATTTAATTTGTCTCGCTGGTTTTATGAAAATATTATCAAAAACTTTTATAAAAAATTTTAAAGGAAGGATATTAAATATTCATCCATCTCTTCTTCCAAAGTTCAAAGGTTTGAACACACATGAGAGAGCAATTAATAAAAAAGAAAAATACTCTGGCTGTACAGTTCATTTTGTTAATTCAAAACTAGATTCTGGAAAAATTATTCTTCAAAAAAAGGTAAAAATTAAAAAAAGTGATACCCCTAAAACACTTGCTAAAAGAATTCTATCCCAAGAACACAGATTATACCCAAAAGCTATTTTAAAAGTTTTTAATCTTTAAAGAAAAAATCTATTTCTATTTTTGCATTTTCAACACTATCAGATCCATGAACAGAATTTTTATCTATTGAAATCCCGTACTTTTTTCTAATAGTACCTTCTTCAGCATCTTTAGGATTAGTTGCCCCCATTAATTCTCTATTGGCTAATACTGCATTTTCTTTTTCTAAAACCATCACAACTATTGGTCCAGATGAGAGGTATGCACAAAGATCATTGTAAAATGGCTTAGTTTCATGAACTTTATAAAATTTTTCAGCTTCAGATTTTTCTATCTGTATCTTTTTTTCTTTAAGAATAGAAAATCCTTTATTTTTAAACATTTCTTTAATCTCATTATCCAAATTTCTTTCGACTGCATCTGGTTTAATTATTGAAAGCGTTTGTTCAATGTTACTCATAATCATCCTCTATTAGTTGATTTAATAATCTTACACCAAAACCAGTTGCGCCACCTGAATTTAAAGCTCCTCCATATTTTGAAAATGCCATACCAGCAATATCTAGATGAGCCCATGGTGTTTTGTTTAAAATAAATCTTTGCAAAAACTGTGCTGCTGTTGTTGAGCCAGCTCCACCTACGTAATTGATATTTTGCATATCAGCATTTTTTGAATTGATAAGTTTATCAAAGTTTTCATGTAGTGGCATTCGCCATAACTTCTCTTCAACTTTTTCTCCAGCTTCAATAAGTTGTTTAGATAAATTATCATTATTTGAAAATAAACCAGCGTACTCAGATCCTAAAGAAACTATAATAGCGCCAGTTAAAGTTGCTAGATCAACCATAAACTCAGGTTTAAATTTCTTTTCAGTAAAAGTTAGTGCATCAGCTAAAACTAATCTACCTTCAGCATCTGTATTAAGTATTTCAATTGTTTTGCCGCTATACGATTTAACAATGTCTCCAGGTCTTTGGGCGTTCCCTCCCGGCATATTTTCTACAAGCCCTACTACGCCAACAGCATTAATTTTAGCTTTTCTTACAGCCAAGTTTTTCATTAAACCAACTACTGTAGCTGAACCTGCCATATCATAAGTCATGTCCTCCATGAACTTAGCAGGTTTTAACGAAATACCGCCAGTATCAAAACAAACACCTTTTCCAACAAATGCCAAAGGTTTGGAATTATTTTTCGCTCCATTCCATTCCATGGTTACAAGATAAGAGCCTCTAATACTGCCTTGTCCTACTCCAAGTAAAGCATTCATTCCGAGTTTTTTTAATTTCTTTTCGTCATAAATATTTATTTTTAAACCAAATTTTTTCAGAGAGTTAATTCTTTTTGCGTATTCATCAGGGTGTAAAATATTACCTGGCTCAGACACAAGATCTCTTGCAAAAAAAGTTCCTTCTTCTAACGCTTTAAATCTTAATTGATCTTGTTTTGATATCTTATTATCATTTCCAACAACATTAATAGAAACAGCTTTTTTAGTTTTTTTTGATTTATATAAATTAAACTCATATGATTTTAATTTTATTCCATGTAAAAAATACCCTATAAAATTTTTGATCTTACTCTTTACTGAATCTGAATTTATAAAATATTCATTTTTCTTCTCATAATTTATATGACTGTGAAATTTAGCACCTAAATTTTCTATATCTGAAGATCTGAAATCTTTTTTGATTGATGCTAAAAATATTGTTTTTTTCGAATTAATCTCAAACAAAAGTAGTTGTTTTTTTAAATCACTATTTTTCAGCAAATCTGAGATATATGAATATTCAGTGTTTGAAATATATTTTTTTACGCTATTGATATTGAACTTTTCATCAACAAATAGCACAAGATTGGATGATACTTTTTTTAAACCGTTATTTTTATAATTAATTTGTATTGTCATAAATTTTAAATACACTCATTGCGAGTAGAGTGCTATATATGAATAAAATTATCATATTTCAATGAAAAAAATAATATTTAGAAAATTGCTGTTAGATTATATGAGTTTTTTTTTAATAGCGCTAATTAGCGCTGGAATAGTAATTTGGGTATTTCAGGCAGTAAATTTTTTAGATATTATGATAGAGGATGGAAGAAGCTATTCAGTTTATATTAGCTATTCTTTGTTAAATTTTCCTAAAATAATCAATAAACTATTTCCATTTATATTATTTTTTAGTTTATTTTATGTGACAATAAAATATGAAAATAATAATGAATTAATAATTTTCTGGAATTTTGGTATAAACAAAATTCAACTAATAAACTTTATATTTAAATTTTCAGTTATATTGATGCTTATACAGCTGATATTTTCAGCTATAATTGTCCCAAAATCACAAGACCTAGCCAGATCATTTTTAAGAAGCTCAACAGTAAATTTTTATGAGAACTTTATTAAACCCAAAAGATTTAATGACACAATTAAAAATGTTACAATTTTTAGTGAAAGAAAAGATATAGATGGAAACTTATATAATCTATATTTAAAAAAAGAGATAAATGAAAATAATTTTCAAATTACTTACGCAAAAAAAGGATACTTTAAAGAGTTTAATAATTTACCAGTACTTGTTTTATTTAATGGCGAAACTATTACAAGTAAGAATAACGAGATAACTAATTTTAGTTTTTCAAAATCAGACTTTCCTATTAATAATACTGAAACTAATTCATTTGTTACTCAACAAAAAACGCAAGAACTTTCATCTTATAATCTATTAAAATGTGTTAAATTTTTAATCCCTACAAAAAAGAATAAATTAGATCCAAAAATTATAAATTGCTCAGAAAGAAATAAAGATAATATTTTTAAAGAACTTTATAAAAGATTTATTATACCAATTTATATCTTGGTATTAACTTTAATACCTCTTCTGGTAACAATTTTGTCAAAAGAAGATTCAAAATATTCAAGATTAAAATTTATTGCATTTTTAATTGGTTTATTTTTTATTATTTTTTCTGAGACGACTATTAGATTAATTTCAGACTCAATAATCAAAAATATCTCAATTTCTTTGTTGCCATTTATTTTTATTATAACTCTCTATTTAATATTCCTTAAAAAATTTAATATTAAAAATTAAAAATATGAAAATATATATAAAATTTTTCACACTTATTTTTTTAAAGTCGTTGTTATATGTAGTTTCAATTATGTTTAGCTTGATATTTATTCTTAACCTGTTGACTGAATTAGAATTTTTTAAGGAAATAGAGGTTTCTTCTGGTTTTCCAATTTTTTTATCATTGTTAAATTCACCTTCAATGATTTTTGAAATGCTTCCTTTCATTTTTCTAATAACAACTCAGTTATTTTTTATTAAACTTTTTAATAATAATGAAATTGAAATATTTAAATATTCTGGTCTTAAAAATACGAGTATTTTAAAAATTTTTAGTTTAATTGTTATTTCAAGTGGAATAATACTAACCATAATATTTTATAACTTTTCAGCTGTTTTTAAAAATTTTTATTTAGAAGAAAAAACCAAGTTTACTTCAGACTCCAAGTATTTAGCTGTAATTACAAAAAATGGTTTGTGGATCAAAGATGAAATAGATGAAAAAATCTATATTGTTAATTCCTCTAAAATTGAAAGTAATTTTTTAATTAATAATTTTATAACTGAATTTGACAAAGATTATAAAGTAATAAGAAATTTAAAAAGTGATAAAATAAATATACAAAGTACAGATTGGCAGGCGTTTAATGTCAAAGTTTATGATAAAAATAATTACGAGATAAAAAAACAATTAAATATAAAAACAAACTTTGATTATAAAAGAATTCAAACTCTTTACTCTAATTTATCATCTCTTAGCTTTTACCAACTTTTTGAATTAAGGAAAAACTATAAAAAATTAAATTATTCTCTTATTGAAATTAATCTTCAATTTTTAAAAATTTTATCTTTTCCTTTATATCTTTTTTTGGTTGCTATTTTTTCATCCTTAATAATGTTTAGAGTAAAAAGATTGCATAATACAACTTTTAAAATTTCATTAGGATTATTTTTTTCTGTAATCATTTATTATATTAATAATTTTTTTATGGTAATGGGTAACACTGAAAGAATATCTCTAATTTTTGCCATATTTATTCCTCTAATCTTACTTTCAATAATAAATAGTTTAATGCTAAATAAGATTAATGAAAAATAAACTAAATTACATATTTTTAATTTTTATTTTTAATTACTTTATTAATTTTAATGCTAATGGAGCAGATATTTTTAATTTTGATGTTACAGAATTAGAAATAATTGAAGAAGGTAATAAATTTATTGGAAAAAATGGTGGAACTGTAACCTCTGAAGATGGCACAGTTATAAAAGCAAAAAATTTTGAGTATGATAAAATTAAAAACATACTTATTGCCTTTGGTAATGTTGAAATTATTGATGAAAAAGAAAATATAATTATTAAATCACAAAAAATAACGTATTTAAAAAATAATGAATTTTTTTTTACAAACGGAAAATCTAAAGCTATTAGTACTGGGATTGTTATAGATGCAGATAATTTTGAGTACAATAAAATTAAAAACATTATAAATGCTTATGGTAACGTCAAAATCGATAATCATGATGAAAATTATTTAATTTACACAGATGAAGCAACTTATCAAAAAAATAAAGATGTGTTTACAACTAAAGGTAAATCAAAAGCTATAAATGAAGGGATTATTATAGATGCTGATAATTTTGAATATAATAAATCAAATAATGTAATTAATGCAAATGGCAATGTTGCAATAGATAACAAAGTTGAAAATTATCTTATTTACGCAGATGATGCAACTTACCTTAAAAATGAGCAATTATTTCTAACTAAAGGTCATTCTAAAGCTATAAACGAAGACATCGTAATAAATGGAGATAATTTTGAATATAATAGAATTGATAACACAATAAATGCTGAAGGTAACGTTAAGATTGAAGACACTTTAAATGACTATTTAATTCTAACTAATGAAGCTAAATATTATAAAAACTCTGAAAAAGTAATTACACAAGGTGAAACTAAAGCAGATATTCAATCTAAATATTATATCACTTCAAAAGATGTCACGTATCTTCATGAAAAAAAAATTATAAGTTCTCAAAACAAAACTAAATTACAAGATCAAAAATCTCAAGTCTATTTTGCTGACACGTTTAACTATTCTATTAATCAAGAAATAATTAAAGGAGAAAATTTTTTGATTATTACAAACTATAATCTTCCAAAAAGTGACAAATTTTTTTTAGAAAATGCAATAATTGATCTTAAAGAGAATAAATTTATTGCAAAAAATACAAAAATTAAAGTTCACAAAGATATTTTTGACAACTCAGAAAATGATCCAAGAATTGAAGGTGTGTCTTCAAGTGGCAATGAAGATTATACTTTGATTAACAAAGGAATTTTTACAAGCTGCAAAAAAAATGATAGTTGTCCGCCGTGGTCAATAAAATCAAAATTAATTAAGCATGATAAAATAAAAAAAAAATTAAATTACGATAATGCTGTCCTAAAGATTTATGACATTCCAGTATTTTATTTTCCAAAATTTTTTCATCCAGATCCATCTGTAAAAAGACAATCTGGACTTATAAAACCAGCAATAAATAGTTCAAATGTGTTAGGTACATCTTTTACATTACCTTATTTTAAAGTAATTTCTGAAAGTAAAGATTTGACTTTTACACCTACGTGGTTTGATAGTGACACATTGATGTCTACTGCCGAATATAGACAAGAAAATAAAAATTCTTCATTGATAACAGATTTTGGATTTGTAAATGGATACAAATCACCAACTACGAGGAAGAAAAACAGTCTATCACACTTTTTCTTAAATTATAATATGGACTTAAAATTAGAAAACTATAATTCAAGTAATTTTAAAATGTCAATTAATAAAGTCTCAAATGACTCATATTTAAATGTATTTGATCAGTACATTACAAGATCAACTTTGAGACCGTCAAATTTTAATAAGCTAACTAATAGTATAAATATTAAATTAGATCATAATAATTTTAATTTTGAAGCAGGTATGAACAGTTATGAAAATCTTCGTATAAAAAATCAAAGTGATCGATATCAATACGTTTTACCATATTACAATTTTGACAAACAGATTATTAAAAATTACTTTAATGGTAACATTTCTTTTAATTCTAATGGAAATAACGTTCTTGATAATACAAATAAACTTGAGACTAATTTTACAAATAATTTAAGTTACAATAGTCTAGACTTTATTTCTAACTTAGGTTTGAAAAATAATTTTGGTGTCAATATTAAAAATTTAAATTCTGTAGGAAAAAAATCATCTAAATATAAATCTAGTTTACAGAGTGAATTAGTTAGCTTGTATAACCTAGATGTGAGTTTTCCACTTAAAAAGAATAGTCAAACATCACAAAATTATTTGACACCAAAATTATCCCTAAGATTCAATCCTCATGATATGAAAAACTATTCAAGTTCAGCTAGAAATATAGATGCACACAATGCATTTGCAATTAATAGACTTGGATTATCTGATACACTTGAGTCTGGAAGATCGCTGACTTTAGGATTGGATTATTCAAATCAACAAAAAAATAATTTAAATAAAATAAATAATTATTTTGAATTAAAATTAGCCACAGTCTTAAGAGATAGGGAAGAAAAATTTGTTCCAAATAACAGCACTATTCATAGAAAAAGTTCAAACTTATTTGGGTCAATAAAAAATAAATTTTCAGAAAATATAGAGATTGGTTATAATTTTTCTTTAGATAATGATATAAATACCTTGGAGTATAATGATATTAATACAACGGTTTCAATTAACAACGTTGTAACAGAATTTAATTTTATTGAGGAAAATGGAGAACGTGGTGACTCTAATATATTTGCAAGCTCAATATCTTACGAACTAGATGATAATAATTTTTTATCATTTGAAACACGAAGAAATAGAAAATTAAATTTAACAGAATTTTATGATTTAGTATATGAATATAAAAATGATTGTTTAACTGCTGGAATTAAATATAAAAAAACTTATTACTCTGATGGAGATTTAAAACCTACTGAAAACTTATTATTTACTATAACTCTATTTCCATTGACTACATATGAGCATGATGCGGGCGATTTACTAGAAGATGAAGACTCTTTTTTAAATAATTTAGAACTATCTAGTAAAGCTTTTAAATAAAAAATGATAAAAATATCTAAATATACAATTATATTTATAATTTATTTATCTTTAATAATTAATCATTCAAAATCATCTGAAAATAAGATTCTTTTTAAAGTAAACAATGAAATCATAACATCATTAGATATACTTAATGAAGTACAATACCTTCAAATTATTAATAAGGAATTTAAAAATATTAAAAAAGAAGATGCATTTCAAATTTCAAAAAATTCTCTGATTAGAGAAAAGATTAAGGAAATTGAAATAAAAAAAATAATTAAGGATATTAAGATCAAAGATCAAGTTTTAAATAATCTTATATTGAATTATTTTAAAGATTTAAAAATTACATCTATTCCTGAATTTGAAAAATTTTTTTTAAATAAAAATATTAATCCAAATATGATAAGAAAAAAAATTACACTTGAAATGTTGTGGAACCAATTGATTTACACGAAATATAAAAAAAATGTTAAAATTAATAAACAATTAATTATAAATGATTTAAAAAAGAACGATAAGCAGTCGGAATTTTTAATTTCAGAAATTTTATTTGATATAAATGAAAATGAAAATTTAAACGATAAATCAAATGTTATTAACAATAGTATTGAAAAGAATGATTTTTCTCAAACAGCTTTAATATATAGTATTTCTAATACTGCAAATAAAGGTGGTAAATTAGGCTGGGTAAAAGAGTCTATCTTAAGTAAAAAAATTTTTAATGAACTTAAAAAATTAAAAATTGGAGAACACACAAATCCAATATTAGTACCAGGTGGTTTTTTGATACTAAAACTTATAGATTTAAGACAAGTAAAGAAAGATTTTGATTTAGATAAAGAAATTAAAAAAATAGTTGATGAAAAAACAAATCAACAACTAAATCGTTTTTCAAATATATATTTTAATAAAGTAAAAAAAGACACAATAATAAATGAATTATAGTCCAATTTTAATAGTCTCGGGTGAACCAAATAGTGTCTTTTTAGAATTATTTTTTAAAATATTCAATAATAATAAAATTAAAAATCCAATAATACTGATTTCATCTAAGAAATTATTAAATCTTCAAATGAAAAAATTAGGTTTTAAAAATAAGATAAGACTTCTAAATATAGATAAGCTAAAATTTTATAAACTTGATAACAAAGTAATAAACTTAATAAATGTAAGATATAACCCTGATAAAGCTTTTGAAAAAATATCAAGCAAATCAAATACATTTATAAAAAATTCATTTGAATTAGCATTTAGAGCTATTAAAAATAATAATATTAATAAGTTTATTAATGGGCCAATTTCAAAAAAAAGTTTTTTAAAAAATAAATTTTTGGGAATTACCGAATATATCTCTGAAAAATTTTTATCAGAAAATACTTGCATGTTAATTTTTAATAAAAAACTATCTGTATGTCCAATTACAACTCATTTACCATTAAAACTGGTTGCAAAGAAAATAACAAAACAGGTTATTTTAAAAAAAGTATCTTTAATTAATAATTTTTATGAAAAAAGATTTAAATTTAAACCACGTATTGCTATTTTAGGTTTAAACCCTCACTGTGAAAGTGTTCATTCATATAATGAAGATGAAAAAATAATTAAACCTTCAATTAAATACTTAAAAAGAAAGTATAATGTGTCTGGTCCATATCCAGCTGATACAATTTTTCTTAAAAATAATAGAAAAAATTTTGATGTAATTGTTGGCATGTATCATGATCAGGTTTTAACTCCTATCAAAACACTCTATGAATACGATGCTATCAATATAACACTAGGTTTGCCTTTTATAAGGATATCTCCAGACCATGGACCTAATGAAACTATGCTGGGCAAAAATCTATCCAACCCACTGAGCTTATTAAGGGCTATAAAATTTTTGGATAAAAATTGATAAAAGCTAAAAAAAGTTTAGGCCAGAATTTCTTAGTGGATAGAAATATTCTAGAAAAAATTACAAATATTATCCAAATTACTGATGAAACTATTTTAGAGGTTGGCCCAGGAACTGGAAATTTAACTTCATTTATTCTTAAAAAAAAACCAAAAAAAATTTTTGTTGTAGAAAAAGATGAAAAACTTGCAAATCATTTAGAGGAAACATTTAAAGATCAACTTACAATTATAAATGATGATATTCTAAAAATAAATGAAAGTTCATTATTTGAGAGTAAAGTAACAGTTTTTGGTAATTTGCCATATAACATATCTACTGAAATACTTAGTAAGTGGATAACAAATTCTTCAAAAGATTTGTGGTTCAACAACTTGATTTTAATGTTTCAAAAAGAAGTAGCAGATAGAATAATTGCTAAATTTGATACGTCTAATTATGGAAGATTATCAATTATAAGTAATTGGAAGCTAAATGTAGAAAAGATTTGTGATATAAAACCTGATTGTTTTTCTCCGAAACCAAAAATTGATAGCTCTTTATTATTTTTTTCACCTAAAAAAGATTTTTTTAAAATAAAAAATCCAAAAAACTTAGAAAAAGTTACTAGAGTCTTTTTTAATCACCGAAGAAAAATGATAAAAAAACCTTTTAATCAATTATTTAATGGTAATCAAAAAGTTTTAGATGAACTTAATATTAATTTAAATTTAAGGCCTCAAAATTTAGATTTCAATACTTATTATAAGTTAACAGAAGCTTATGAAAAATTAGGAAGTTAATTTATTTACATGATTTCTGATAAACTCTAAATCGTAATCCTTAGATCCATTGCTAACTTCAGCATCTATTAAATTTTTAATCTTTGAAAAACAAGTATCCAAATTATCATTGACAACTACATAATCATAGTTAATCCAATGCAATACATCTCTTTCAAATTGTTTCATTCGCTCTTCTGCTATTAACTTATCTTTCATATCTCGATTTGAAAGTCTTTCAAATAGCTCATCTTTACTTGGGGGAAGGATAAAAAAAGTTATTAGCTTGTAATCAAGTTTTTTATTTTTAATTTGGTCGGCTCCTTGCCAATCAATATCAAATAAAACGTTTTTACCTTTATCTAATTTATCAATTACTGGTGTTCTTGAAGTGCCATAAAGGTTGTTGAATACTTTTGCATATTCAAGAAATTCCTCGTTTTTGATTAGTCTTTCAAATTCATTTTCATCAATAAAAAAATAATCTTTGTTAGATGTTTCATTAGGCCTTGGTTGTCGTGTAGTGTGAGAAACTGAGATTTCAAAATTATCAAGACTAGATAACATCTTGACCAATGTGGTTTTACCTGCTCCAGATGGAGAAGATAAAATTATCATTACCCCATGTTTTTCTAAGGGCATTAAAATTATTAGTTAGCTTTTCCTTCGATAAACTTAACTGCATCGCCTACAGTTAAAATTTTCTCTGCTTCGCTATCTGAAATTTCTGATCCAAACTCTTCTTCAAAAGCCATCACTAATTCAACTGTATCTAAACTATCAGCTCCTAAGTCATCTATAAAACTAGATTCCTCAGTTACTTTTGCTTCATCGATACCTAAGTGATCTGCTACAATTTTTTTTACTTTGCTTGAAACGTCTTCTGACATATTGATCCTTTTTTAGTTTTAAATTCTTAATAGTTTAAAAAGCTATTTTGTCAAGCCATATACATGCCTCCATTTACATGCATTGTCTGTCCATTTATATAATTAGACTGGTCTGAGCTTAAAAAAAGAACTGCATTTGCAATATCGTCTGGTTCACCTAGTCTAGCAGATGGTATTTTTGATATTATAACTTCTTTGAACTTTTCATCTATTTTATCTGTCATAGCAGTTTTAATAAATCCTGGTGAAATACAATTTATATTTATATTTTTTTTTGCATATTCAATTGCTAGACTTTTTGACATTGCAACAATACCAGCTTTGGATGCAGTATAATTTGCCTGTCCTAAGTTACCAGTGTGACCTACTACTGAAGTAATATTTACAATTTTTCCAGATTTATTTTTAAGCATTTTTTTAATTGCAAACTTACTTAATAAAAATGTTGAGGTTAGATTAATATTTATAACTTTTTGCCATTCTTCTAAACTCATCCTTATTGCTAAATTATCCTCTGTAATCCCAGCATTATTTATTATCCCATCTAAACTTCCACCTAATTCATTGGTAGCATTATCAATAAATTCTTCAATTTTTTCACTTTGAGAGATATCAAATTTTACTATTTTAATTTTTTCGTATTTTTTTTTAAGCTCTTCTAGTTTTTCAATTCTGGTTCCAGATGCTACAATATTTGCACCTACTTCATTTAATTTTTTAATTATAGCATTTCCTATTCCACCTGATGCTCCAGTTACTATAATATTCTTATTTTCTAAGTTACTCATATTTCTAAACTTTCAATATCATTTTGATTATTTATAGTACTTATTTTTACTTCTTTGTTAATTCTTTTTACTAATCCAGACAAAACTTTTCCCGGACCAATTTCAATAAAATGATTTACATTATTATTGATCATATTTATCACGCTTTCTCTCCATCTAACTCTGTTTTCAATTTGTTTGATAAGTAGTTCTTTCAGCTCATCTATATTTATTATTTCTTCTGCAGTAACATTTGAAATTAATTTTATTTCTGATTGTAAGAAATTTAATTTATTTAACTCTGTGCTCATCACTTGAGTTGCTTTATTCATTAAACTACAATGAAATGGAGCGCTTACAGGTAGCTTAATATTTTTAATTGATTTTTCTTTTAGAATTATAATTAGTTTATCTAAATCTTTGATTTGACCACTTAGAACAATTTGTCCTTCAGAATTATCATTTGCTATTTGTGCTTTGAAATTTTGATCATTTTCTTCTAAAACTTTTTCGATAATCTCGACTGTGGAACCTAAAACTGCAACCATTCCCCCTTCACCTTTCGGAACTGAGTTTTGCATTGCGTCTCCTCTTATTCTTAATATTTTCAAGGTTTCAGAAAAAGGCAAGTATCCTCCACAAGATAAAGCTGAATATTCACCTAATGAATGGCCAGCAAAGTATTTTGCTTTACTTAAATCAATATTAAACTCTTTTTTAACAACATTAAAAATTGCATAACTAATTAAAAAAATTGCTGGTTGAGTATTAGCTGTTAAATCCAATTCTTCTTTAGGACCATCTAATATAATTTTTGATAAAGGATAATTTAGGCTTTCATCGGCCTCTTTAAATAGATTTTTAACAAGATCAAACTTGTCATAAAATTCCTTTCCCATACCAACCATTTGAGAACCTTGACCAGGAAAAATTACTGAAAACATATAAAAAAAACTATTTATTTTGCCTTTTTAACTATTGTAATTGAACATTTATAATAGTATATCCTCACTTTTTATTAAAGAACTTAAATGAATTTATACGAACATACAATTATAGCTAGGCAGGATACATCACCGAGTGAAATTAAGCAATTAACTGAAAAGTATTCTAAAATTGTTGAAAAAAATGAAGGCGAGATTGTTAAAACCGAAAATTGGGGATTAATTAATTTATCATACCTAATTAAAAAAAATAAAAAAGGAAGCTTCATTCACTTTAAGATTAAAGGTAAAGGAAATGTAATAGAAGAATTAGAAAAAAATGAGGCTATTGATAAAAAATTACTTAGATATTTAACAGTTAAAGTTAAAAAATTTGATTTAGATACAAATTATTTTACAAAAAGAGAAGATGATGACAAAAAAGAAAGTTATAAAAACTAATTATGCCTAAGAGACAAAGTGGAAACAAAAAAGGTAAACAAAGTAACTTTGCAAAGCTAAGTATCTTTCAACCTAATAAATATAAATTTAAAAAAAATTGTCCACTTTCAGCGAAAGGCGCACCTGCAGTTGACTACAAAAACATTAGACTTTTAAAAAAATATATGTCTGAAAATGGTAAAATTTTACCTTCAAGAATTACAAATGTTTCTCAAAAAAAACAAAGAGAATTATCTCTTTCAATAAAAAGAGCTAGAAATTTAGCGTTATTATAAAATGAAAGTAATTTTATTAGAAAATGTGAAAAGAGTTGGTTCTATTGGTGAAGTAATAGATGTTAAGAGAGGCTACGCAAGAAATTTTTTAATAGCTAATAAAAAAGCACTATACGCATCAAAAGAAAATATTTTAGAGGTTGAAAAAATTAAAACTGATCTATCTAAAAAAGATAATGAAAAGAAAAAAGAAGCTATTCAAGTTTCTGAACAAATTAATGGTAAAGAATATTCTGTTAAAAAATTAAGTACTGAAAATAATGAATTATATGGTTCTGTTAAACCAACTGAAATAGCAAAATTAATGCAAGAGAAAAATAAAATAGACATTAAACCATCTATGATTCAACCAGTTGAAGAAATTAAATCTTTAGGTAAATTTAAAGTTAAAATTTCTTTACACTCTGAAGTTGATGCAGAGATAACTATCAGTGTTTCATCTGCTGATACAATTCAATAATTATACATTTTTTTCCCCAGCCATTATTAGTAATTTTATTTAGAAGATAACTCTGTAAATTATTCTAAATGGAAAATAACTTAAGCATCGTAAAAGATCAGTTTAAAGAATTACCAAATAATATCGAAGCCGAACAAGCTGTCATAGGCTCTATCTTGGTAAGCAATGATATATTTGATGAAATTAGTACCATAATTTCAAGTATTAATTTTTATGACCCTATGCATCAAAAAATTTATGAAGCAATTGAAAGCTTAATTTATAAGGGCATGCTTGCAAATCCAATCACTCTTAAAAATTATTTTGAAGATGAAAAAGATGATTTAAATGTTCCAGAATATTTAGTTAAAATTACAAAATTTTCTACGTCTGTTCGCCAAGCAATAGAGTATTCAAAAATTATTTATGATATGTTTGTAAGACGTGAATTAATTAAAATTTCAGAACAAACAATTGATAGCGCTAAACTAAATGAGTTAGATACTAATGGTCAAAATATAATTGAAAACTCTGAAAGATTATTATTTGATTTAGCTGAGAAAGGCTCTTTTAATTCTTCTCTAATAAAGTTTGATGAAGCAATGAAACAAACAATTGAAATGGCATCAGCAGCTTATAAAAATGAGGAAGGTATAGTTGGTGTACCAACTGGTCTTAGAGATTTAGACGACAAACTTGGCGGGTTACATCAATCAGATTTAATTATAATTGCTGGACGACCTTCAATGGGTAAAACATCTCTTGCAACAAATATTGCATTTAATGCAGCTCAAAAATTACAAGATAGCGGAAAAAAATCTTCTATAGCTTTTTTTTCACTAGAAATGTCATCAGAACAATTATCAACTAGAATAATTTCTGAACAAGCTAGAATTAGTTCAAATGATATAAGACGAGGAAGAATTTCTGATGAACAATTTGATAAATTTTTAGAAACATCAAAAAATATAGCAGAACTTCCATTATACATTGATGAGACACCAGCAATTAGTATTGCGGCAATGAGTAATAGAGCAAGACGTATAAAAAGATTATTTGGCCTAGATATGATTGTGGTTGATTATATTCAATTAATGAGAGGTACTACTTATAATAAAGATGGTAGAGTTCAGGAAATTTCACAAATCACTCAAGGACTTAAAGCAATTGCTAAAGAATTATCTGTCCCAGTTGTAGCCTTGTCACAATTATCAAGGCAAGTTGAGCAAAGAGATGATCATAAACCTCAGCTAGCTGACTTAAGAGAGTCAGGTTCTATTGAACAAGATGCTGATGTTGTCATGTTTGTATATAGAGAAGGATATTATTTACAAAGAAAAGAACCGAGAGAGGCAACTGTTGAACATGCAGAATGGCAAGCAAAAATGAATGAAGTTGCGCATCTAGCACAAATCATAATTGGAAAACAAAGACATGGACCAATTGGCAATGTAACTCTAGAATTTGAGGAAAGATTTACCAAATTTAAGGATACTCAAACTAATTAATTTCCAATATAAAAGAGTAAATGTTTGCTCATTTATACCAAAATTCAATTTTAAAAAATCCAAAAGCAATATTTACTCTTTTAATAATAGTAATTTTAAGTTTTGGTTATTATTCAAAGGATTTTAGACTTGATGCTTCATCAGAAACTTTACTCATCGAAGGCGACCCTGACTTAGCTTATTTAAAAGAAATAACTGAAAGATATGGGTCTAAAGACTTTTTAATTTTAACTTATACGCCTAATGAGAAAATGGCATCGAATAATTCAATTAATAATCTTCTTAGTTTAAAATATAAAATTCAAAGCTTAGATTGGGTTCATAGCGTTATAACCCTTTTAGATATTCCCCTTTTAAATAACTCTGATGCCCCTCTTCAAGAACGTTTGGAGAGTTTTAAAACTTTGAAAGATGAAGATGTAGATAGAGACCGAGGATTTAATGAAATTTTAAATAGTCCAGTATTTAGAAATTTTGTGATTAGCGAAAATGGTAATACCAGTGGTATAATTGTAAACATTAAAGCGAGTAAAAAATTAGATAATATTGAGAATTTATCTAAAGAAGAAATAGAAAAATATAAAGATCAAATTAAAAAACAGAATCATAAAAATATTTTAGAAATAAGACAAGTTATTCAAAGTTATGGTGATGTAGGAAAAATATATCTTGGGGGAATTCCAATGATCGCGGATGATATGATGACTTTTATCAAAAGTGATATCATAGTTTTTGGATTGGGAGTTCTTTTATTCATTATTGCTACGTTGTGGTTTATTTTTAGAAAATTAATTTGGATAATTGTTCCAATTAGTAGCTGTTTATTTTCAGTAATAATAATGATGGGATTACTTGGAATTCTTGGCTGGAAAGTAACTGTTATATCATCAAACTTTATTGCATTAATGCTGATATTAACAATGGCGATGAATATTCATATGAGTACTCGCTACCTTCAATTAAGAAAAGATCATCCAAACAAAAGTAATTATGAAATAATTTCTTTAACAACCAATAAAATGTTTTGGCCAATAATTTATACAGTCTTTACAACTGTATTTGCTTTTTTGTCTTTGATCTTTAGTGAAATAAAGCCAATTATTGATTTTGGATGGATGATGACTTTTGGTTTAATTACATCTTTTATTATAACATTCACTTTGCTACCTACACTTTTAAGTTTTGTGCCAACTGAAATTATGTCTATTCAAAAAGAACAGAACTCAAAAATTACTTCTTTTTTAGGACTAATTTCACTTAATAATAAGAATATAATTTTTGGACTAACAGGTATTGTTATAATTTTGAGCGTTATTGGTATTAGTAAACTCGAGGTAGAGAATAGTTTTATAAATTATTTTAATAAAAATACGGAAATTTACAAAGGTATGAAACTTATTGATGAGCAATTGGGTGGCACAACACCATTAGAAGTAATTTTAAAATTTCCCTCTAAAGACAAAGAAAATAAAGAAAAATCTAATGAAGATGATGAATTTGAGGATTGGGGTGATGAGGAAGACTCAAATGATGAAAAATATTGGTTCACTAAAGATAAAATTGATAAAATTGCTTCAGTTCATAACTATTTAGATGGTCTACCTCAAGTAGGAAAA
This sequence comes from Candidatus Pelagibacter sp. HTCC7211, assembly GCF_000155895.1. Classification (NCBI taxonomy): domain Bacteria; kingdom Pseudomonadati; phylum Pseudomonadota; class Alphaproteobacteria; order Candidatus Pelagibacterales; family Candidatus Pelagibacteraceae; genus Candidatus Pelagibacter; species Candidatus Pelagibacter sp. HTCC7211. The sequence continues at coordinate 607,516 of NZ_DS995298.1, read as the reverse complement.
GTTTTATCTTTTTCTTCTATTATTGATGTTGCCACGCAATTAAACAATAATAAGCCACTAGGTACATTAGAAATGGGAGTGCTCTATTCTAAAATTCCAGAGAGTATTAAAACAGAAATAATAGATCCATATATTTCTCTTAAAAATAATGAAGCTCGAATAAGTCTAAGAATTATAGACTCACAAGAAAATTTGAGAAGAAATGATCTCATTAATAAAATTAATTTTGATCTCAAAAATAAAATTGGATTAAATGAAGAAGAATTCAAATTAGCAGGAGTTTTGATTTTATTTAATAATTTGTTGCAAAGTTTATTTAAGTCTCAAATTTTAACTTTAGGATTAGTGATGATCGGTATATTCTCTATGTTTATCATTTTATTTAGAAATATAAAATTGTCTTTAATAGGAGTAGTTCCAAATTTTATTGCTGCATTTTTTATTTTAGGAATTATTGGTCTTTTGGGAATTCCATTGGATATGATGACAATAACAATAGCTGCTATTACTATTGGTATTGCAGTAGATAATAGCATTCATTATATTTATAGGTTTAAAGAAGAATTTAAAAAAATTAAAGATTACAACAAAACATTAAAAGTCTGTCATTCAACCGTTGGTGTAGCGATTTTAAATACATCGATTACGATTGTCTTTGGGTTTTCAATTTTAGTATTATCTAAATTTATACCAACTATATATTTTGGGATATTTACAGGGCTTGCAATGTTATTAGCAATGATATCTGTTTTAACGTTATTGCCTTCATTAATTTTAATTATTAAACCTTTTGGGAGATGATTTAAGTGCTAGATACCTTAAGGGAATTTTTTAGTGATATATCAATTATTGATTTTTTATATCTTGTTATTACAGTTTTATCGCTAATTGAGTGTTATAGAAAAGGATTTGTATTAAGTATTTTATCAATGGCTAAATGGATTTTAGCCTATGTTATTACTTTAATTTTATTCCCAAAAGTAAAACTATATTTTAAAGATATTATAGATAGTGAATATGTTCTGGATATTGGGCTAGGTATTGGAATTTTTATAGTCGTTATATTTATTGTTCTGCTTATTAATAAGGGAATAAGTAAAGCAGTTAGTTATACCGGTATAGGTGGTCTAGATAAGGCATTTGGATTCTTTTTTGGATTTATAAAAGCTTATATAATTGCAGTTTGTATTTTTTCAGGGATTCATATCGTCTACAACTATGATAAATGGCCGCTAAATATTGAACAATCATACATCTTTCCATACCTTGAAAAAGGTAGTAATTATCTCATAAAAGAATTTCCAAATGAAAAAACATATCAAGATTCTAAAGAAAAAATTGAAGAACTTTGATCCAAAACTAAAAGAAGAGTGTGGTGTTTTTGGTGTAAGTAATGCAACAGATGCTTCTGCTTTAACTGCACTTGGACTTCATGCTTTACAACATCGTGGACAAGAAGGTTGTGGGATAGTTACATTTGATGGTGAAAAATATTATTCAGAAAAGAGATTTGGATTAGTTGGAGATAATTTTAATAAAGAAAAAGTACTTAAAAAACTAAGAGGAAATTATGCAATTGGACATAATAGATACAGCACAACTGGTGAAAATACTTTAAGAAACATCCAACCTTTCTTTGCTGACACTAATGCAGGTGGAATTGGCGTTGCACACAACGGAAATTTAACTAATTCAATATCACTAAGAAATAAATTAGTGGAAGATGGTGCTATTTTTTATACAACTTCAGACACTGAAACCATTGTTCAATTAATTGCAAAATCTAAAAGACCTAAGACAATTGATAAAGTTGTCGATGCAATATTTCAAATTCAAGGTGGCTATGCATTAGTAATGTTAACTCAAAATTCTTTAATTGGTGTTAGGGATCCTTATGGAATAAGACCTCTTGTAATTGGAAAATTAGGCAAAAGTTATGTTTTGGCCTCAGAAACATGTGCTTTAGATATCATTGGAGCAAAATTTGTAAGAGATGTTGAAAATGGAGAGATAGTTTTAATTGAAAATGATGAGTTAAAGAGTATCAAGCCCTTCCCTCCTAAAAAAGTTAGGCCTTGTGTGTTTGAATATATTTATTTTGCAAGACCGGACAGTATACTTGATGGTAAAACTGCATACGAACATAGAAAAAATATAGGTATAGAACTTGCGAAAGAAAATAATATAGACGCAGATGTAGTGGTACCTGTTCCAGATAGTGGAAATGCGGCAGCACTTGGTTTTGCTCAACATTTAAAGATTAATTATGAGCACGGTTTAATTAGAAATCACTATGTTGGAAGAACTTTTATTGAACCAAGTCAACAAATTCGAAGCCTGGGCGTAAAGTTAAAACTAAATGCTAACCAAACAACTATTAAAGAGAAAAAAATTATATTAATTGACGACTCTTTAGTCAGAGGAACAACATCTTATAAAATAGTTAAGATGCTATACGATGCTGGTGCAAAAGAGGTGCATGTTAAAATTGCTTGCCCAGAAATAAGACATCCAGATTTCTATGGTGTAGATACCCCAACTAAAAAAGAACTATTAGCTGCTAATAAAACTAACGATGAAATTTGTGAATATATTGGAGCAAAATCTTTAAAATTTTTATCTATAGAGGGATTATATAGAGCAGTTGGTTTTGATAAAAGAAATGAAACTTATCCTCAGCTTACAGATCATTATTTTACTGGTGACTATCCTGTAAAACCTATTGATGAACTTGGAGATAATAAAGTTACTCAACTATCCTTACTAAGCACTGCGTCTAATAACTAAAAATGAAAAAAGTAAATTTTACAGAGATGAAAAATGGTACTAAAGAGGATTACCAGCTATTAGAAAAATATGAAAAAAATTATGAAAGACAGACTGCTGAAAGAATTTTAAAATATTTATCTGCTCAAACAACTACCTTAGAAGGTTATCAAATCACAAGGCTTGAACACTCTTTGCAGGCTGCTACCAGAGCTTTCAAAAATGGAGAAGATGAAGAGATGGTGGTTGCTACATTATTACATGATATAGGTGATGATTTAGCACCAATGAACCATTCTCAATATGCTGCCTCAATCCTTAGACCTTATGTTTCTGAAAAAACATATTGGATAATAAAACATCATGGACTTTTTCAGACCTATTACAGTGCACACCACTTAGGTGGAGATAGAAATGCTAGAGATAAATTCAAAGACCATAAGTATTATGAAGCAACAGTTGATTTTTGTGAAAATTATGATCAAGCTTCATTTGATCCTGAATATAAAAGTATGACTTTAGATGAATTTTCACCGATGGTAAGAAAAATTTTCTCAAGGACACCTTATTATTTTCTTTAAACGCAACAGTAAGATATAATCTTAAAATAATGATAAATTCTAAAGAACAAATAATCAAATATTTCGAGTCTGGTATAAAAGACACAAAAGACTTTAGAATTGGAATTGAACATGAAAAGTTTCTTTTCAATAATCAAGATGATAAGAGAGTTGATTATTCAAAAATTAAGGAAATGTTTTCCTCTTTATTAGAATTTGGTTGGAATCCAATTTTAGAAAAAGGAAATATTATAGGATTAAATAAAGGTGGTAAAAATATTACTCTTGAGCCTGGTAATCAAATAGAGCTATCTGGCGATAAACTTATAACACTTCATGAAGCATGTGCAGAGTCGCATGATTATTTATTCGAATTGAAACAAGTTACCAAAAAATTAGATATCAAAATTGTAAGTGCTGGATTTGATCCAATTTCAAAATTAAAGGAAATTCCAAATAATCCAAAACAAAGATATGAATTAATGACTAAAGACATGCCTCTAGGAGGAGAACTTAGTTTAGATATGATGTATCGAACCTGTGGCACACAGTTGAATATTGATTACAATTCTGAGGAAGATTTTGTAAAAAAATTTAAAATTGTTAATTCTATTGTTCCAATTTCAATTGCTTTGTTTGCAAACTCATCAATAGTTGAAAAAAAAAATAGTGGCTATCTATCCTACCGATCTAAAGTTTGGCAAAGTACTTCTAGAGGTGGATTACCAAAATTATTTTTTGAAGAATTAAATTTTGAAAAATATGCAGAATTTATAATTAATTTTCCTATTTTATTTATTCAAGATAAAGACACTTATATTTCAGGTCTAAAATATACTTTTAAAGACTTTATGGATGGAAAAATTGATGAAATAAATAATAGATTACCTAATGAAAGTGACTTGACTACTCACTTAAGCACAATTTTTACAGAAAATAGACTAAAAAAATATATAGAACTCAGATCTATGGACACTTGTGGCTGGGATTGTTTATGCGCTGGTCCTGCTTTTAATGTTGGAATGTTATACGGTAATTTAGATGAAGTGTATGAACTAATTTCTAATTGGGATAAAGAAAAAATAATTAACGCTTATTTAGAAGCGCCAAAAAAAGGTTTCAATACTCAACTAATGGGTAAAGATCTCTTTTATTGGGCTTCAACTTTATTAGATTTATCTAGAAAGGGATTAGACGATAGAGATATTCTCAACAAAAGTGGAAAAAATGAAACATTGTTCTTAAATCATTTACAAAAACTAATTGATAATAAAACTACCAACGCAGATCATATGATTAATAAATTTTCAAACAATGAAGATTTAAGTGAATTATATGATGAATAAAATTGTAGCTATACAAGGAAATCACCCTTCAAAATTAAATCCGGTTACGGATACTAGCGTTTTCTTAGCTCATGAAATTCAAAATAGAAAATATAAAATATTTTATTACGATCCTAAGAATCTATCTGTAATTCACTCTAAGGTTATAGCCAAAGGTTTTTTTATTGAATTTAACTACAATAAAAAAAAATTTTTCAAAATTCTTAAAAAACAAAGTTTAGAACTTACGCTTTGTAAGTATATTTTGATTAGACAAGACCCCCCATTTAACCTTGAATATATTTCAGCTACATACATTTTAGATACCATTAAAGATAAAGTTAAAATAATTAATAACCCAACATCAATTAGAAATATTTCTGAAAAACTTTATTCAGTAAAGTATCAAAAATTTATGCCAAGTACTATTTTCACTCAAAATATTGAAGAAATTAAAAAATTTTTTAAAAAACATAAAAAAGTAATTTTAAAACCAATACATAGTTTTAGCGGAAATGATATTCATTTATTAAATACATTTAATCTTAAGCTAATTAAAAAGTTTATTAAGCAGCATGATCATATTATGTGCCAAAAATATTTGCCTAAGATTAGTAAAGGCGACAAGAGAGTATTTTTAATTAATGGTAAAGTATGTGGTGCTATATCGCGTGTTCCAAAAAAAGGATCTTTCTTAAGCAATATGAGCAAAGGTGCTAAACCAATAAATATTAAATTAACTAAATTAGAAAATAAAATATCAAAATTAATTGCAAAAGATTTAAAAAAAGAAAATATCTATTTTGCAGGCATTGATTTTATTGACCAAAAACTAAATGGAGATATCAATGTAACTTCCCCTACTGGGTTAAAAACTTTATTTGATTTATCAGGTATAAATCTTGCAAGGATCTTTTGGAAAGATTTAAAACTATGAAGAAATCAACTGAATTAATACAGCTTTCTGAAACTAAAATTTTTATAATTAAAATAATCCTTTTTTTGGGTCAAAAAACATTTTTAGGGAGAGGCAAAATTAGAAAAATAATAATAGATTTTATAAATTTTTTTATTGGAATTGGTAATATTGATAATTCTAGATTTGTCTGTAAAGTTAACAAAATACCTCTTCACTTTTACAACGATAAGTTAACCGGAATTAAAGTTTACTTTGGAAGAAATGAAAATAAGGAAATAAATTTTATTAAAAGTAAATCTTTAAACAATAGTGTCTTTATTGATATTGGTTCAAATATGGGTCTCTTCACACTTAATGTTGCGTCACTTTATAGTAATAATAATAAAGTCAAGATTATCGCGATTGATGCAAATCCAATTAATAACTTAAGATTAAAAAGAAACTTGAAATTATTAAAAAAGAAAATCTCTAAAATTTTTTCAATTGTAAAAATTAAAAATTGTGCACTAGGTGATAGAAATAAAAAAATTTACTTTGATTTTACTCCAGGTTTGGCAAATGGACGAATAATTAAAAAAAAAAGTAAAAAAAATATTGTAGTTAACTGTAGAAAGTTAATAGATATAGTTAAAGAAGAAAAATTAAATTATATCACAAATCTTAAGATAGATATTGAAGGATATGAAGATAGAGTTCTCTTATCATTTTTAAAAAATTGTAAAAAAAATCTATACCCCAAAAATATAATTTTAGAACATGCCTCTAATCATTTATGGAAATATGATTTAGTAAAATATCTTTATAATCTTGGATATATTAAGGTTTTTAAAAATAATGCTAATATTGTGATGTCTTTAAAATAGATTTTATCAATGAATAAACTTTCAAACCAAAAAAAAGGGTCTCTTTTGGCATTTATTGCTGTAATGTTGATTACTCCAGACTCAATTTTAATTAGACTTTCTAATATCGAAACTTGGGGAATGCTTTTTTATAGAGGTGCAATTCCTTTTGTGGTTGTTCTTGTTGGACTTATATTTTTTTATAAAAATAATCTCTTTAAAGCATTAATAAACATAGGTTATCCTGGTATTTTTTACGTTATTAGTTTTTCTATTTGTAATATTACTTTTATAATTTCTATTCAAAATACGAATGTTGCTAATACGTTAGTAATGATTGCAATGGCACCAATGTTATCAGCTATATTAGGCAGTATATTTTTAAAAGAAGTGCCTGACAGTAAAACTTGGATTGCTATTATTATTACTCTAATTGCAGTCACCTATATCTTCCACGATTCTATTGAAATGGGCAATTTTTATGGTGATTTATTTGGTATAATTACCGCTTTTGGTCTTGCTTGTAACGCTGTCATCGCTAGATATGCCAAAAATAGAGATCTTGTTCCATCTGCTGTAATTGGAAAACTATGTGTAGCAATTTTTGCTTTCTTTTTCGTAGATACTTTTGCTCTTGTTGGTACTGACTTAATATTTGTTCCTTTAATGTGTGTGATGTGTGTAGCTATCCCATTTGTTTTAGTAACAATTGCACCAAGATTTATACCAGCTGAAGAGGTAAACCTATTCTTTTTACTAGAAACAATCATAGGTCCTTTTTGGGTCTGGCTAGTTATCAATGAGCAACCAAGTATCGAGACAATTCAAGGTGGGATTGTTATAATACTGACGATAGCCATCCACTCGTTTTTGAAGCTTAAAAATACTAAGCGATTGTCACAATAAAGACTTGATTCACGAATAGATCGAACTAAATAGGGCTGAATTTATGCAAAAAATATTAAAAAACTCTTGGGCACTTTTTCTTGGTATGGGCCTAATTATGTTAGCTCATGGTTACCAAGGTTCACTTTTAGGTGTAAGAGCTGTTAAAGAAGATTTTAGTTTAACAGCAACAGGTTTTATGTTGTCAGGTTATTATGTTGGATATTTTATTGGAGCGAAAACAATAACCAATCTAATTTCTAGAGTAGGTCATATTAGAGTGTTTGCAGCTTTTGCATCCATTGCATCAATAGTTGTTCTTATGCACTCAATCTTAATTAATCCTTTTACTTGGTTTGTCCTTAGAGTGATTACAGGTATTAGTATGGTTTCCATATATACAATTGCAGAAAGTTGGTTAAATGACAGATCCTCTAACAAAAATAGAGGAAGTGTTTTGTCTATTTATATGATCATACTTTATGGATCGATGGCGATTGGAATGTTCTTTTTGAATTTTAGTTCACCAGTAAATTTTCAACCTTTTATACTTATATCTTTATTCATGTCTTTGGCTTTAATTCCAATATTGTTGACGAAAAAAAAAGCTCCTACATTTAAAAGAATTACAGGAATGAGTTTAAAAGAACTTTACAAAGTATCACCATTAGGAATGATTGGATCTCTTTTTTATGGAACCGCTCAGTCAGCTTTATTTTCTCTTTTACCGGTTTATGCAGCATCAATGAATTTTTCAATTTTAGAAATTTCTATTGTAACTTTTTTGGTTGCAATTTCAGGTGCGTTATCACAATGGCCTATAGGAAAATTTTCAGATAGTATTGATCGTAGGCGGGTAATTATTTATACAACTTTTGCAGCTTCATTTTTTGCTCTTTGTGCAATTCTTAGTAGTGGCACAATGTTTTATGACGGAGTGCTTGGATCTAGTAAGACTTTGTTTTATATTTCAATTATTTTATTTGCATTTGCAAGTCTACCAATGTTTGCAATAATTTTTGCGCATACAAATGATTTTATTCCAAAAGAAAAATTTGTGTCAGCAGGGGCTGCATTACAATTTGCATTTGGTTTAGGTGCTATAAGTGGACCTTTTTTATGTTCATTATTTATGAATGCTACAGGTCCTAACGGTTATTTTGTATTTTTAATTGTTTTCCACGGAATAATTGGAATTTTTGGATTATATAGAATGAAAGTTAGAGATACAAAAGATAATCCAGACTCTCAATTTACTCCTATGCCACAAACTATTACGCCTATAGGTATGGAGCTAAACCCTACAACTGAACCTATTGAAGAACCAATTAAACCAATAGATGAAACTGTAGTCGAAGAAAATAAAACCTATTAAATTTCTATATTACTTAGAATTAATTTGAGAGTAAATCTCTTCTTTATTTGTCTGACCAATAGAACGTGAAATTTCTTTATTGTTTTTATAGACAACTATTGTTGTCCAATAATCAATATCTAAAAATTTAGCAATTTTTTTATCTTTAGTCTGTTCAAAGCTCAAGAATATCGTGTCTTTAAAGTCCTGTTTAGCCTGGTCTAAAATCTTAACTTGTTCTGCGCAAGTTAAACAAGTTTTATTCCATGAGTGTATAACGACTGTTTTCCCTTCTAATTGAGATTTTTCAAATATCTCATTGGTGAAAGTAGTTCCTTTGCTTACTGCTATAGAATTAATGTTTAAAAAGATAATTATTAAAATTAAGATATTTTTCATATAAAATTTATAAACTATAAAATTAAATAAGTGATGAACAAAGAGGACGCAAGTAAACTGTGGAAAATGATACAGGAAGCTGGCGATTATTTGGGGGATTAGAGGTTCAATCTATCCTGCATTAAGCTGCATTATTCTACAGTACAAATGCGGATATTAAAAAGTTAGTTTGAAATAAATCTCTTAAAGACTCATCAATTTAATTAAAAAACTCGATCACACACTCGACACAAAAAAGATAAATCAAACAGCTATTTTAAAGCAAATAGACTCATGGTTTAGGATTTGTTACATTAAAACATAAAGGAGAAAATTATGAGCAAAGGATATTTGATAGCACATCTTAAAGTACACGATAAAGAAGGTATGGAAAAGTTTAAACAAATGTCTGGACCAACTATTGGAGAGCACGGTGGCAAAGTTCTTGTTCGTGAACCCAGTCCTGACGTAAGAGAAGGTGAAAATTTAGGTACTGTTATATTAATTGAATTTGAAAGCATTGATGCTGCTCGTAAATTCTATGAGTCAGAAAAATATCAAGCGGCTAAAGCGGTTAGAGAATTAGCGGCCAAAGCTCATCTAGTTTTAGTTGAGGGGAATTAAAACTCAGTGAAAAGATTTGAAAAAATATTTAGAGGCAAAATTTCTTATAAAAGAATTGATCAATACGTTAATTTAGTTCGTAAAACGTTAGATCCTGATGATGACATGGCAATAGAATTTGATATCCAGGATGATTATCAGCATATTAAAATTGAGGTACTTGATAGAGTACTTCATTAATAATGAAATTTACAAACTATGACTGGGCTCAAGCCATATTATTATATGGATTAAATGCAGGTACTCATAAAATTGCTCTGTTTAAAACCTTAAATCATTTTTATAACAATGATCAACATACTATTTCCTGGCAAGATTTATCAGAACAATATTTTAAAATTTATTTTGATAGATTGACAAATGATCCAAGACCTCAACAAAGCAATCCTTTTAGAAGATCTGTCCAAGAGACAGTGTTTTATAAATTAAAAAATAATAGAATTAACTATGATCAAGCAATAAGTGAAATAGGTAAAGATGGCTTTAATGATGTAATTCCAAGATTTCAGTCATTTGGTAAGGATAAAGAAACACTTAAGAATTATTTTTATGAATATCAATTTGGTAAAAAAATAATATTGAAAGATAATTTTTTTGAAATTCCAAAAAACCAAATGATTAGTCTAGAAAAAGAAGCAGAAATGAAACATAGTATGCTTGAGGGTGCTTACTTAATCAAGAGAGACAATTTTAAATTAGAAAATGATATTCGAAATATATATCTAACAAACGGTCATGACAGGAAAGATCTTTCAGATCAAAGAGATTTTTTAAGAGCATATCAATCAAATATATGCTTTCTATGTGGTTTAGAATTACTTGAAAATGAAACCCCTCCTGTAGAACATTTAATACCTAGAGATTTATTGCAGCATGATGAAGAATGGAATTTAACTGTTAGTCATAGGATGTGTAACGAAAATAAACTAGAAGCATTAGTTGGACCACATTATATTGAAAAGTTATTCAACAGGAATGAAAATATCATTGGAAGTAGCCATCCTTGGAAAGGAAAGATAGTTGCATCTCTAGGCTCGACTAAAAATCAAAGAAGAAAAACTTTATTAAATCATTACGAGAATGCAAAGCAAGTTTATGGTAATAATTATTGGATGGGAGATAAAGATTATAACAGGGAAAAAGACTTATTTTTTAAAAGATTTTTAACAGTATTAAATAATGGAAAATAATAATTGTATATTCTGTAACAAAGAAAAATTAAATATAATTTACGAAGATGATATTTTTTATGTGATAAGAGATGCATATCCTGTAACTACGGATCACACATTAATTATCTTAAATGAACATAACAAAACATATTTTGATCTTAGAGATAAAGATATTATTCAATTAAATAATATAATAAAATTTCAAAAAGACAGTTTAATAGGAAAAGATAATAGCATTACTGGATTTAATATAGGAATAAACCAGGGAGAAACTGCAGGTCAAACTGTAATGCATCTTCATATACATTTAATACCAAGGCGTAAAGGAGATATAGATGACCCAAGAGGTGGTGTTAGAGGTGTAATTCCATCAAAGCAAAAATACTGATGTGAAAAAACTTTTAAGATAATGATTGTAGGATTTTATAGGATAACTCGACACTAACTCGACACAGAAGAGATAAAACAAGGATTTAAGTAGTTTGAATAAAGAAAACGCAAATAAACTCTGGAAAATTATTCAGGAAGCTGGCGATTATTTGCGCGGTCAGCTGCCCGACCACCCAAATCATCCTAAAGGAAGAAACTCCTACGCCCATGTAGCGATATGTGTGAAAGATAATTTTAATGCAAGTTACAAAGATATTCCTGATGAAAAATTTAATGAGGTGGTAAATTATATTGAATATCTAAAACAAAACCCTAGTTAGTCTTATTGAGTATATTTAAAAACTCATCAACATCATTATCCTTAGTATTCCAAGCTGCAACTAATCTCACTGCTTTACCGTCCCACTCGTCTTCATTTATTGTATAGCCCTCGGAATTTAAATGTTCAATTTTATTTCTTGGAAATGTTGCAAAAACCTCATTAGCTTCGGTTGGAAAAGATAAATTAATATCAGGGTGACTAATCAATCCATCACTGAGTTTTTTTCCCATTTTATTTGCGTGTCTTGCATTTTTAATCCAAACATCATTAGTTATATAAGCATCTAATTGAGCAGATACAAAACGCATTTTTGATAACAAATGCCCTGCTCTTTTCATTAAAAAAGTAACATTGCCAACTAAATCTTTTTTAAAGAAAATTATAGCTTCTGCAGCTAAACAACCATTTTTGGTTGCACCAAAAGATAATACATCAATACCTGACTTCCAAGTCATCTCGGCTGGCGTTACATCAAGTGACACTAATGCATTTGCAAATCTAGCGCCATCCATATGCATATTTAAATTATGATTATGAGCAACATCTGATATTTTTTTTATTTCATCTAATTGATAAACTTCTCCTGTTTCACAAACTTGTGTAATGCTAACAGACGAGGGTTGAGTATGGTGTACAATTCCTTTTCCAGTAATCGCTTCATCTAGTTCTTCAGCAGTTATTTTTCCTTTAACACCCTGGAGAGTAACAAGTTTTCCACCACCAGTGTAGAATTCTGGAGCGCCACATTCATCAGTGTTAATATGGGACATTTTATGACAATAAATATTACCAAATGATGGTGTCATCGTTGATAAAGCTAAAGCATTAGCAGCTGTTCCTGAAGCTGTAGGAAAAACTATAACTTCTTTTTCAAAAATTTGAGAAAATTTATCTTGAAGTTCTGTTGAAATTTGGTCGTTTCCATAAGGAGTGCTGTCTCCTTCATTAGCTTTAATAATTGCATCTAATACTTCTGGACAAGCACCCGCAACATTATCTGATGCAAATTTAACTCTTTCTCTTTTTGTTTTAATTTTTGCCATATCTATTGCTTTGGAAAATAATCTTTAAGATCACCTTCTCGATAAACATCTGCAGTACAACAATGAAGTCCACCTCCAAATGCGTAAGCATCTCTAAGTTCTACAGGAACTACTTCCATGCCTAATTTGTCTAGTTGTTCAGCTTGATAAACTTCACTCTTTTCAACACAAACTGTTTTTGGGTCAAGAACTAACACATTCATTGATAGCCATGTTGATGAATAACATAGAGGAGGCGGTTCATTATGTGCAGGTTGAGCACTATCAATAATTTCCCAGCCATTATCTTCAAATAGTTTTCTTTGTTCTTTTGGTAGTCTTCTTTGAGGATTGTTAATAATTAATCCTTCTTTGATTGGAGTAAAAGTTGCATCAATATGTATTGGATAAGGGTCACCTGGAAAGTTAACTGCATGAACTCTATGATCTTTGTAATGTCTTTTTAACCAATCAATACCTTTTAAATTAGTAGTAAAGCCATGTTGAACGACCAAGTCTTTACCAAATCTTAAAACATCAGCAGCATCAAATAACGGTTCTTCTTCAGTTGTTACAAAAAACTTATCTTTAGTCCATTGTAATCTTTTTTGAATACCAATCTTGTCAGATAAATAATCTTTTCGATAATCAGCATCTGTCAGTCTTGGTTTTGGAGCTGACTCATGTCTCATATTAGGATCAGAATTATAATAATCTTTCAACAAAGGTCGGTAGCATAGATATTCAAACCATCTACATCGATAACTCATGGTTGCTTCTAAAATTTCATTTCCAACGGTAAGCAAAACATCTCTTGGAGGCATACATCCAAACATAGTTTCTGCTTCCCAATCTGGAGTAGATGTTTTTTGATTAAAATCTATTGGGGTTGGACGATCTACTTTAATTCCTTTTTTCTCAAGCAAGCTTGCAAAATTATCTAAAAGTTGATTTGCTTTATCAACAGTGTCTTTTGTTCTAGGGCCAAACTGACCTCTCATATCACTATCCTCTGGAACCTTTGCATCTAAAGCTGGCTCTGGTGCTGGAATACATGTTCCATCCGCTCTACCAACAATTACATGTTTTAACGAATCCCATTCATTCCAACTATTAACGATAGTCTTTTGATCATTCATAATTTTAATTTTGTATAATATTATGTTCAGGCCCGAAAGGAAATTTTGTAATATTCTCAGCACCTTCTTCACCAATAACTAAAATATCATGCTCTCTATATCCACCTGCCCCTGGATTTCCTTCGGGAATCATAATCATTGGCTCCATTGAAATGACCATATTTTTTTCGAGGACAGTATCGATGTCTTCTCTAAGTTCTAATCCAGCTTCTCTTCCATAAAAATGAGAGAGAACTCCAAAAGAATGACCATACCCAAAAGTTCGATAATGCAAATAACCAAGTTTAGCAAATAATTCATTCAGTTCATGGCATATATCAGAACATTTTACACCAGGTTTGATAAGTTCTAATCCACGTTTATGAACTTTTACATTTGCTTCCCATGCTTTAAGTGAAGCATCATCAGCATGATCTAAAAATAGTGTTCTCTCTAATGCTGTATAGTATCCAGAAATCATTGGAAAAGTATTTAGAGATAATATGTCTCCTTTTGTTAATTTTCTATTTGTCTTTGGATTATGTGCACCATCTGTATTAATCCCTGATTGAAACCAAACCCATGTATCCATATATTCTGCACCAGGATAAGTTTTTACAATTTCTCTTTCCATTCGATCACGTCCAGCAATTGCAACTTCAATTTCTGTATTACCTTCTCTAATATTTTTTACAATTTCCTCTCCACCTAGATCGGCTATACGAGCTCCATTTTTAATAATCTCAATTTCTTCATTAGATTTGATCATTCTTAATTTCATTAATTCTTTTGAGACATCACTAAAAACTGAAAAAGTAAAAATAGATCCAATTTTTTCTCTCATATCTAGTGTTACGTGATCATTCTCAAGTCCAATATTTTTAGGTGGATCGTCTCTACCAATAATTGATACTATTGCTCTGAGAAAATTATCTCTTTTCCAGTCAGTATAAATTACATTATCGCAGTGTGATCTTCTCCAAGGTTGACTTGCATCAATGTTTGCTGAAATAGTTGAAATTTTATTTTTAGTAATAACGCATCCATAAGGTCTTCCAAAAGAACAGTAAATAAAACCAGTATAATAAGCAATATTATGCATTGAAGTTAAAATAACCATGTCTAGATTATTTTTATCCATAACATTTCTTAAATTATTTACTCTTCTGTCATACTCAGAATTACTGAAGGGAAGTTTAACCTTTTCACCATTTTTTAATGTAAAAAAATCAGGTCGTTCCATATGATTAATTTAATCCGATATATCTTTTATTCCATCTCATTAATAAACTGTAATAAGTAAGAGATATAAATAAGAAAAAACCACCAATAATAGTATTAGTCGAAGGAATTTCATTGATACCAAACAAAGGTAACCACACCCAGAATATTCCACCAATGACTTCAGTTAGAGAAAGCAGAGTTAATTCAGCAGCTGGAATTGCTTTAGATCCAATTGAATATAAAATTAATCCAAGGCAAACTAATGTTCCATGTAAAGAAAACAGTGCACTATTGTAACTAGATGAAAAGAAAACTAAGTCGTTGGTTAAAATCATTATTGAAGCAAAAATAACACAAAAAAATCCTGCAAAAGCAGTTGTAGTAAATTTTGGAGTTTCTTTACGCCACCTTAAAGATACTGAGAATATTGAAAAACCAACTGAAGATGTAATTCCAAAAATAAAACCTACCATGGTATTTTGGTTGTCGGTTCCAATTGCCATAATAGAAATTCCTATTGTTGCAATAATAATTGATATCCAAACATTCAAAGTAATTTTTTCTCTTAAAAATAAAAAAGCTAATAAAGCTGTAAAAAAAGGCATTGCAGCTAAACATAATAACGTGATTGCAGCACTTGTATTGGTTATTGAAAACATAAAACAAATCATTGCAATACCAAGACCGGAGCCACCTATTAGTCCAGAGATACCCATCTTAAAATAATTTTTATAGAAATCTTTTCCCTCTTCAAAGAATAGATATAAATTTAATAAAATAAAAATTGTTGAGCCTCTTCCAAAAATATATTGCCATGGGATTAATTGAGGATCATTCATGTATCTAACAACTAGTGGTCCAAATGACCAAATTAGACCTGCAAATAAAACTACCGGAACAGCTATTTTAGGATTTTTAAGTATTAACATAAGCAGATATTTAATTGTAAATAGATTTAACTACAACAAAAATGACATTTCTATATTAAGGCTTGATTTGATTGATTTGGTAAGTAGCAATCTACAATTTCACCTTTCTTAAATTTTGATTTACCAGATGGTAATATTGCCCAAATATTTGATTTTACAAATGATTTAATTCTAAAAGACTCCTGGCCTTTTAAAATTTCGACTTCAATTTTTCCATCTTTAGTTGTGTTTAATTTACTTTTAGCAAATCTAGTAAAATTTTTTTTCTTCAAAAAATCATTTTTTAAAACTGCCTTAATCGGCTTTTCTGCACTAAGTCCTAAAATTTTTTCAAAATAAGGGTACACAAAAAATCTAAAGCAAGCAGCTGATGACATCGGATTACCTGGTAGTCCAAAAATTGCTTTTTGGTTGTTTTTTATCTTTGCAAACAATATAGGTTTGCCAGGACGTATAGATACACTTTTAAAATAATTAGATAGTTGAAAAGACCTTACTACACTTGGTATATAGTCAAATTTACCTGCTGAAACAGCTCCTGAAGTAATAATTATATTTATATTAGACCTTAACATTCTATTGATCTTGGTTTTATATAGTTTTTGATGGTGATCCTTTAAAATCCCACCATCTATAAAATTAAATAAAAAGTTTTTATCTAAATTTCTAATATATTGACTATTTGAATTTCTCACTTTCCAATCAGGGATATTATCTTTATTAGAAATTTCATTTCCTGTTGAAAAAAATAATATATTTATTTTTTTTTTAACTTTGATGTTCTTAATACCTAAAGTTTTAAAAGCGAGTATGTGATTTGGTTGAATTATAGTATTTTTTTTTATTACTAATTCATTTTTTTTATAATCAGATCCTGCAAATCTAACATGATCATATTTCTTAACTTTTTTATCAATTATTATGTATTTTTTTTTGTTTTTGTTTGGATGAAACTTAATCTGTTCGATTGGAATAATAGTATCAAAGCCTTTTGGAATAATTCCTCCTGTCATGATCTCAACAGTATTAAATTTCTCTATTCTTTTTTTAAATGGTTTGGCGCCAGCTGCAACAGAACCAATAATTTTGAATTGTTGAGGTAATTTTTTTTTAATTTGTTTAGTGTCTTTAGAATTTATTGCGTAACCATCAAAAGCTGCATTGTTTCCTGAAGGATAATTCATTTTTGAGTAAATATTTTCAGATAAAACTCTATTTAATGAATTCATACTTTTAATATTTTCATCTTGAATTTTAATAATTGCTTTAGACAAAATTTTTTTTGAGTTTTGATAACTAATCATTTTTTAAATACTCTTTAGCTTTTATTAAATCTTCTTTGGTATTAATATTGAAGAAAGGATCTTTGTTTTCAAACTTCATATTAATTGACTTTACACCAATTTTATTTGCCCACATTTCAACTTTTCTTTCACCATTGTCCAAGTCCTTTTCTAATCTATCTAATAAATCAATAGACCAAAGTCCAAATATATTATGTCTAGTATCATTAGAGTTAATAAAAAAAAGTTTACCTTCATAATCTTTAATTTCTTCTAGAAAATTATTTAAAATTTTTTTTTTAAAAAAAGGCGTATCCGATGGAAAAGTTGAAATCCATTTATAATTTTTATTATTTTGCCTGATCCATTTCATAGCAGTTAAAATACCTCCTAAAGGACCTAATCCCCTTTTTGTATCTTCAACTAATGAAATTTTATTTGAATTATTATATTTAATTTTATTATTTGAAATTAATAATACCTCTTTAAATTCATCAATAATTTCTGATAAAATATAATCTATCAACAATTTATCTCCTAATTTAACTTGGCATTTATCTTCACCAAACCTTTGGGACTTTCCGCCTGCTAGTACAACACCTAAAATATTGCTATGATCCATCCACCAAAATATAAAACATTAAAATTTGAATTAAAGAAATATAATGGACCTTAGAATTTTAGAGATAGCATCGCACACTGAAAATAATAAGATTATTGAGGACTTCACTCATAAGTCTAAACATAAAAATCCTCTATGTGGAGATGAAATGGAAATCAGCTTAATTGTTAAAAACGATGTGATTAAAGATATGGGATATCAATGTAAATCTTGTGTTTATTGCCAAGCTTCTGTGAGCTTACTTTCTAGAAAAATAAAAAACCAAAAAATTGACGAAATAAAGACTTTTATTGCTAATAGCGAAAAGTTATTTGATGATGTTAAAATTAATATTGAAAAACATTGGAAAGATTTTATGGAAATTTTAGATAAAAAAAATCTTGCTCGTAAAGAATGCTTATTGCTACCTTTTAAAACTATTTTAAAAGCTTTAAAAATTTAAATGATAAAAATTACAAAACCTACATTACAAAAAGCATTAATTGCTGGTTTTTTCTCTGCATTCACTATCGGTGTATTAACTGTATTAACTTACAAAAGTACTCTAGGTTATTTTTTAGCAGGATCATTTGGTTCATCGATGGTTTTATTATTTGGTTTTCCTGAAAGTCCTTTTGCTCAGCCTAAAAATGTTTTTTTTGGACATCTAATCACAGCTTTGGTTGGTGTTATATTTGTTAATTTTATTCCTCTGCCAATTTATATTAATATTGCTTTAGCTGTTGGTGCTGGAATATTTTTTATGATTTTACTTAATGTGGTACATCCCCCTGCAGGTGGAAATCCAATAATAGTAATTATTGGAAGTGCTTCTTATGATTTTTTAATAAGTCCAATAATTTTTGGTTGTATCATAATTTTATTATTAGCAATTTTAATTAATAAATTCATACTAAAAAAAAATTATCCTTTAAAATAATTTATGAATTCAAAATATAAAGTTTTAAAATTTAACTCAAAGAAATTTGAGTCAATTGATGACTTAATTTCAATTGAAGAGCCTTTAGAAATTTCGTTAAAATATAAAGATGAAAATAACTGGATTACACAAAATCTTTCTATTACAATGAGAACGCCAGGTGATGATGAAAATCTAGTAAGAGGATTTCTATTTAACGAACAAATAGTTCAAGATATTAAAGATATTGACTCCATAGAAAGTTATGGAAAAAAAGTAGGTCAATATAATATTCAAAACAAAATTTTAGCAACACTTAATAATTCTCAGAACGTTAATATTTCTAAAATTAAAAGAGATTTTTTAACAAATTCATCTTGTGGTGTATGTGGTAAATCATCATTAGATGCTTTAGAAATAATTAAAAAAGATAAAACAAGCTCTGTTGAACCACAAATTTCAAAAGAGGTCATTATTGAGTCGCCAAATATTTTAAAAAATAATCAGTCAGAATTTAGTAAAACTGGAGGAATCCATGCTAGCGGTCTATTTAGTAGTAATGGTCAACTTATTGATCTTAAAGAGGATGTCGGAAGACATAATGCGCTAGATAAACTTGTGGGTAGTATATTAATTAATGGAAAACTAGAGCCAAAAAATCAATTTATAACCTGTTCAGGCAGATTAAATTTTGAATTGGTCCAAAAAGTATTAATGACTAATATTGGCATAATGATAGGAGTTGGTGCGCCAACTAGTCTTGCTATAGACCTAGCGAATAAGTTTGACATGACCCTTATTGGTTTCGTAAAGAGAGATAGTTTTAATATTTACACAAATAACAAAAAAGTTAATGTGGATTAATTTAAAAAAGGGTAACGGTGTCAAAAAACATAAGTAATTTATCTGGAAGAATAGGATTAAAAGATAATCTATTTAAACAAATTTCAGAAAATACATTAAGTGAAAAACCTCAAGATATTAAGGAAATTGCCAAAAAACATAATCTTGGAGTGTCAACTCTTCATGGGGCAGAGTCTTTTTATGAATTTTTAAGACCTGCTCACAGAGAAAAAAAAGCATTTGTGTGTAATGGTAGTGCATGTATGTGTGCAGGAACACAAGAAAAACTAAAAGACACTCTAAAAGAAAAACTTGGTGATGATAAAGTTGGTGAAATGTTTTGTCTTGGTCATTGTTATGAAAATAATGCATTTCACTATGATGGTGAAAATTATGCAGGAAAAGATATAGAAAAAATTGATCAAATTTTAAAAGGTGAAGATATCAAACAAGAAAAATTTTTTTCAAAAAGTTTTGCTACAACAAGTTTTTTAATGGATGATAAGTTTTCATCGACAGACCAATTTAAAGATCAATTAAACAAATTTTTAAAAGTTGATAAAAAAGAAATCATTAAATCATTATTAGACTCTAATCTAACTGGTAGAGGTGGCGCAGGTTTTCCTACAGGAATGAAATGGGATTTTTGTAGTAAAGCAAAAGGTGATAAAAAATATGTTCTTTGCAATGCAGATGAAGGAGATTCAGGCGCCTTTTCGGATAGATACTTGTTAGAAGATCAACCATTAAAAGTTATCTTTGGAATGGTAATTTGTGGTCTAGTGATTGGAAGTGATGAAGGTGTTTTGTATATAAGAGGTGAATATCCAAAATCTATTGAGGCTATTAATGGATGTATTAACGAACTTAAAAAATTAAATCTTTTAGGTGAAAATATTTTAGGAACAGATTTTTCTTTTGATTTAGGAATTTGTATTGGTCAGGGTGCTTATATTTGTGGTGAAGAAACTGCATTGATTGCATCTATCGAAGGAAGACGAGCAGAGGTAGATGTTAGACCCCCTTTTCCTGTTACAGAAGGTTTATATAAAAAACCAACTGTCGTAAATAATGTAGAAACTTTAGCTGCTGCAACTGGTATTTTAATTAATGGTTCTGAAAAATTTTCAGCTATAGGAAATAAAAAATCTGCAGGAACAAAATTAGTGTGTCTTGATAGTTTTTTTAATAATCCAGGTGTCTACGAAATTGATATGGGAACATCTATGAAAAAAATATTTGAAGAAATTGGTGGTGGATATAAAGAAGCTGTCAAAGCATTTCAAATAGGAGGTCCATTAGGCGGTGTTGTGCCTTTAGCTGAGATTGATAATTTAAATTTAGATTTTCAAGAATTTACTGCAAAAGGATTTATGCTAGGACATGCAAGTGTGGTAAGTATTCCAAAAGATTTTTCAATGTCAGAATATATTCATCATCTATTTGAATTTTCTGCTGAAGAATCGTGTGGAAAATGTTTTCCTGGAAGACTAGGATCATACAGGGGTAAAGAAATGTTTGACCAAGCAAAGAAAAAAACAGCAAAAATTCCCCTTAAATTGCTTAATGAATTACTAGTTACGATGCAAAAAGGATGTTTATGTGCTCTTTGTGGAGCAATCCCTACTCCAATAATGAATATTCTTAAGTACTTTGGAGATGAAATGAAAAATGATATGGTTAAGGATAATTAATGAGTTCTGAAAAAAGAAAAATTGCTTATATTGACGGAAAGCCCTATGAAATTGGTGCTAATCATACATCAATATTAAAATTTGTTAAAAGTTATGTTGGAGAAAAGAAAGTTCCAACTCTTTGCGATGATCCAAACCTTGCTCCATATGGAGCTTGCAGAGTGTGCTCTGTTGAGGTTGCGCTTGAAAAAGATGGTCCAACAAGAGTTGTTGCATCTTGTCATACACCCGTTGCTGAAAATCAACATATCTTTACATCAAATGAATCATTAAAAGATCTTAGAAAAAATATCGTAGAATTGGTTTTAACAGACCATCCTATGGAATGTGATAGTTGTGAGGTTAATAATAATTGTGAACTTCAAACTGTTGCTAATGATCTTGGTATCTCAGATCATAGATACAATAGTCCTAAACAACATAAAGGAATTCCAAGAGATACTTCTCATGACTATATGAGAATGAATTTAGATAATTGTATTAATTGTGGAAGATGTGTCAGAGCTTGTGACGAAATTCAAGGTTCATTTGTTTTAACTATGAGTGGTAGAGGATTTGAGTCTAGAATTACAACTGATAACGATATGATGTTTGGTGACTCATCATGTGTTTCTTGTGGAGCTTGTGCACACACATGTCCAACAGATGCTATCTCTGATGTTTTTCAATCTAAATCTGCAGCTGTAGATAAAAAAGTTAGAACCACATGTTCATATTGTGGAGTTGGCTGTAATTTAGAAGCATCAATCAAAGATGATAAAGTTGTAGCAATTGATACACCTAAAGAAACAGAAGTAAACGCCGGTCATACTTGTATTAAAGGAAGATATGCATTTAGTTTTTATGATCATCCTGACAGATTAAAAACTCCATTAATAAAAAGAAATGGAAAGTTTGAAGAAGCTTCATGGGATGAAGCGTATGATTTTATAAAAAAAGAAATGAACAGAATTGTAAAAGATAATGGTCCAGATGCATTTGCAGGAATTTCATCAGCAAGATGTACTAATGAAGAAAACTATATATTTCAAAAAATGATTAGAGCAGCTGTTGGAACTAACAGTGTTGATTGTTGTGCACGTATTTGTCATTCGCCTACAGCATGGGGTATGCAACAAACATTCGGAACGGGTGCTGCAACTAATTCTACAGAAGATATTTATCATGCTGATTGTTTTATAGTTATTGGAGCAAACCCAACAAATGCTCACCCAGTAACTGGTGCAAAAATTAAACAGCAAGTAATGAAAGGTAAAAAACTAATTGTATTAGACCCTGTAACAACTGAATTAGCAAGACTAGCAGATTACCATATCAAATTAAGACCTGGAACTAATGTTGCAGTACTGAATATGATGCTGCATTTTATTATAAAATCTAAGCTATATAACGTAGATTTTGTAAGAGATAGAACCGAAGGTTTTGATAATTTTATTAAAGAAATAGAAAGACAAGACGTAGATCATTTAGCTAGTGTTGCAGGTGTTGACAAACAAATGGTTAAAGAAGCGGCCATAACCTATGCAACTGCTAAAAATTCAATGGAATTCCATGGTTTAGGAGTTACTGAACAAGAACAAGGGTCTAAAACAGTAATGCTTATTGCAGATCTTGCAATGATTACAGGAAATATTGGAAGAAAAGGTGTTGGTGTAAATCCACTTAGAGGACAAAACAATGTTCAAGGAGCTGCGGATATGGGTTGTCAACCACATCAAGGAGCTGGTTACTTTGAGGTTGCTGATAAAAAAAATCAAAAATTTTATACCGAAAAATATGGTGTAACTCATCCAACAAAACCAGGATTAAAAATTCCACAAATGTTTGAGGCAGCAATTGAGAAAGAATTAAAAGGTCTATGGATTATTGGAGAAGATATTGTGCAAACAGACCCCAACAGTGCACATGTTGTTGAGGCAATGAACTCGTTAGAGCTTTTAGTTGTTCAAGAAATATTTATGAGTGAAACGGCTAAACTTGCAACGGTTGTATTACCAGGAACAACTTTCTTAGAAAAAGATGGAACGTTTACTAACACTGAAAGAAGGATACAAAGAGTTAATAGAGCGGTTCCACCACTCCCTGGTACAAAACCAGATGGAGTTATTGTAACAGATATGATGCAAAAACTTGGTTTTGATCAACCCACATATGATGCAGATAAAATGTTAAAGGAAATTGCAGATGTGGTTCCTTTCTTTAAAGGAGTAACAAGAGAAAGGCTCGGTAAGCTTGGATTACAATGGCCAGTTCAAGAAGATGGAACTGATACACAAATTCTTCATACAGAAACATTTAAACTTGGAAAAGGAAGACTTAAAAACTTTGATTGGAAAGAGTCAACAGAAATAGAGACTAATAAAAAAGATTATCCTTTAATTTTAACGACTAGTAGAGTCCTACAACATTATAATGCTGCAACCATGACTAGAAGAACAAAAAATATAAATATAGTTGATGAAGATGTTCTGCTTATTCATCCAAACGATGCAGCAAATAGAGATCTTAATACAGGTGATATTGGAAGACTATATTCAGGACGAGGTGAAGTAGCTTTAAAGGTTGAAGTCACTGATAAAGTGAAAGAAGGAATAGTATTTACAACTTTTCATTTTCCTGAACACATGGTTAATATGGTTACGGGTCATGGAAAAGACGAAGAAACTATGTGTGCTGAATACAAAGTATCTTCGGTAGAAGTTCAAAAAATTTCTAATCAGTTTAAAACAGAAGTAAAGCCTAAAGAAAATCAAGCTGAAGTAGTTTAATTTAAATGACCATTGGTTGGCATTTTGATAACACCTATTCAAAACTTTCTGATAATTTTAAAGAAGTAATCAAACCAACGCCTGTTAAAGATCCTGAATTAATAATATTAAATGAAAAACTAGCTAAAGAATTAAATTTAGATTTTTCTAATATATCAAAAAAAGAATTAGCAAAAATTTTTTCAGGTAATGTTTTACCTGAAGGAAGTTCCACAATTGCCCAAGCTTATGCAGGTCATCAGTTTGGTCATTTTACTATGTTGGGAGATGGAAGAGCTGTCCTATTAGGTGAACATTTGGTCAATAAAAACAAGCGTTTTGATATCCAATTTAAAGGGTCAGGAAAAACATCATTCTCTAGAAGTGGTGACGGACGTGCAGTATTAGGACCAATGCTTAGAGAATATATTGTTAGTGAGGCTATACATGCATTAAATATTCCGACTACAAGAAGTTTAGCTGTAATTAGTACTGGAGAAAAAGTTGTTAGAGAAAATTTATTACCTGGAGCGATTTTAACACGTGTAGCATCTAGCCATATTCGTGTAGGAACTTTTCAATATATCGCTGCTAAACAAAATATAGATGATTTAAACACTCTAGTTAATTATACAATTGATAGACACTATCCAGAAATTCAAACATCTGATAATAAAGCATTAGACCTTTTAAATCTTGTTATGGAAAAACAATGTCAGCTAGTTGTTAACTGGATGCGAGTTGGTTTTATTCATGGTGTAATGAATACAGACAATATGGCTATCTCAGGAGAAACTATTGATTATGGTCCTTGTGCATTTATGGATCATTATGATCCAAAAACAGTATTTAGTTCAATAGATAGATTTGGAAGATATTCATTTTCAAACCAACCACCAATAACTAAATGGAATTTGGCTAGATTTGCTGAGTGCCTCATACCAGTGATCGATAAAGATGAAGATGAAGCAATTAAAATAGCAAGCGAAACTATTAATAATTTTCAAAATATATATGAAGAAAAATGGTTAAACATGATGAGAGATAAACTTGGTTTTTTTGGAGAAGATCAAAGAGATAAAAAGATAATTGAAGATTTGCTCAATTGGATGGAACAAAATAAAGCAGATTATACAAATACTTTTTGTTACTTAATGAACAAAGACTCTATTAGTAATGAAATCTATAAAGATCAAAAATTTTTAACTTGGATTAAAAACTGGAAAAACAGAGTTTTAATTAATAATGGCTCTATAGAAAAATCTTTAAAACTTATGAAAAATACTAATCCAACTGTAATTCCAAGAAATCATAAAGTTGAAGAAGCATTATTAGCTGCAAATGAAAATAATTTAGATAATTTCAATAAGTTACTGTCCGTTTTGGAAAACCCGTACGATAATTTAGAAAATATTGATGAATTCCAATTTCCATCCTCAAATAATAATTATCAAACTTATTGTGGGACTTAATTCTATAAAACGTAAGGTTCAGGTCTAGCACTATTACCAAGCACTCTTTCAACTGAAAAATCACTTATATCAATCGTTTGATATGAGCCAGTAGTAATTAATTCTGTTAAGGCTCTTCCGATTCCAGGTGCTTGCATTAAACCTCTTCCTGTAAAACCTGAAGCCATATATACATTTTCATATTTAGGATGTTTGCCAACAACCGCATTGTTGTCTAATTTATTACAATCATAATAGCCTGCCCAACCACCAGTTAATTTTAATTCTTCAAATGCTGGTATTCTTTTAGCTAATGCGGGCCAAACTAATTCCTCAAAATCATTCCAAGCTGGTTCTAAATCTTCTGCATCAAATACAGAATGTGGAGAACCTGCAAGATACTCACCACCTTCTGGTCTCCAATAAACTCCGGTGGTTAAATCACCAGTTAATGGCATTTCTTTTATATATTTTGGACACTTAACTCTAAAAACTGTGTGTTTTTGGGGTACTACAGGAATGTCATCTAGCAACTTTTTAGTCCAGCATCCAGCAGCAGATATTATAGTTTTTGCTTTAATTTCTGAGATACTTTTTACTTCTCCTTTAATAAATTCTGTTCCTAATTCAATAGCTTTACTTTTTAATGCACCATGAAACATGAATGGATCAATCCAACCTTCGCTTTGATTGTCTGTGTAAGTGGCTGTCTCAATCCCATCATTATTAATGTAAGGAAAAACATTTGATAACTCAGAACCCTTAATATTTTTTGTTCCTGCATCACACTCTTTATGATTTTCAAGAGCTCTGTATTGTTCTTCTGCATGTTCAGGACCAAACATTAATAAATAGCCATTAGTTACCATGCTAGCAGTAGGATTAGGATTTTTTTCTGTTTTTAAAATCTCAGGAATATTAAAGATAAACTCTCTAGCAAATTTACCTAAAAGGATATTTTCTTTTTGAAAAAATTGTCTTCTAAATCCACCTAATGATAAAGGGAATGAAGCGGTTTTATATGTGGGATCTCTTTCTATTACTTTAACTTTTCTTCCTTCTTTTGATAAAAAGTATGCAGTAGCTGTACCGATTATTCCACCACCAATAATTACTACATCATCCATATTTAATTTAATATTAATAAGCTCGTATTAAGAATTAATGCAAAGCAACACCAAAGTAAATATGGAATCATTAAGTAAACGCTAAGCAGATTGACACGTTTAAACCTTATTATGAGAATTATTATCAATACGATTAATATAATTAATACTATTAGTGCTAAGAGAATATTATGGAATACAAAAAAAATTATACTCCAAGTTGTATTAAAGATTAAATGAATAAAATAAATATAAACTGTATTCATGTTTCTGTTTTTTGAATGCCAATAAAACCAAATTGCTACTGTCATCATTAAATAAAGTGTTGTCCAAACAGGTGCGAAAATCCAATCTGGTGGATTAAACGATGGTTTAATTAGTTGTGAATACCAAGGCTCTTTAAAATTAATAGTAGCTAATCCGCCAATTAAAGAAGCTGAATAAGTAATGAAAAAAAATAATATAAAAGTTAAAAATTTATTTTTAATCATGATAATAATATATCAATATAATATGAATAAAAAAACTATTTGGATCACAGGTGGTAGCACAGGTATAGGTAAGGCTTTAGCAATTAAATTTGCAAGTAAAGGCTGGAATGTTGCTGTATCTGCTAGACGTGAGGAACTTTTGAAAGAGTTGTCGGATGATTATGAAAATATATCTTCTTTTCCTCTCGATGTAACTGATCAAATAAAATGTACAGAAGTATTCAATCAAATCAAAAATGAATTTGAAAATATAGATATTTGTTTTTTTTCAACTGGAACATGGAACCCAAAAAAAGAAAAAGATATTGATATTGAACAAATAGAAGATGTTTTCAAAGTTAATTTCTTTGGAACAATTAATACAATAAAAGCTGTCGAGAAATATTTTAAAGATAAAAAAAATGGTATTATTACAATAGTTTCCTCTATAGCAGG
This sequence comes from Candidatus Pelagibacter sp. HTCC7211, assembly GCF_000155895.1. Classification (NCBI taxonomy): domain Bacteria; kingdom Pseudomonadati; phylum Pseudomonadota; class Alphaproteobacteria; order Candidatus Pelagibacterales; family Candidatus Pelagibacteraceae; genus Candidatus Pelagibacter; species Candidatus Pelagibacter sp. HTCC7211. The sequence goes on along the minus strand of NZ_DS995298.1, from coordinate 580,116 downwards.
TTATCGAGGACTACCAAATTCTACAGGATATGGTCCATCAAAGTCAGCATTAAATAATTTAGCTGAAAGTTTATATTTTGATTTTAAAAGATTTAATGTCCGTATTTGTTTGGTTTCACCTGGTTTTATTAAAACGCCAATGACCGATAAAAATGATTTTAAAATGCCATTTTTAAAGACTTCTGAGTATGCTGCAGATAAAATTTATGATGGATTAATTAATAAAAACAATTTTGAGATACATTTTCCTAAGACACTCACTTTAATCTTAAAATTCTTGAGCTTTTTACCTAGTAGTATTTATTTTGGTTTACTAAGTAAACTTACAAAATATCAAAAAAAAAATTAATTTTTATTAAGATTTTTGCTAATCCACCATTTATCAAGAATGAAATACCAAATTGAATTAGCTAGAGGCTCTATAATTGCATCAGTTAAAGCTATAACAAATGATACATCAGCAACTAACATAAGAACAGTTATTGCAATAGCAAAATGACCAATAGTATAAACAATAGTTCTTAATATCGAACCCTTATTATTTCTAAATATATTTTCGGCTGCTTTGAATATACCTGTTGTAACTTCCATTTTTGTTTATAGGATAAATAGACTTCTTTTTAATTATTTTTAACTTTGTGAACAAACATCTTTAATAACAGGTACATTTGCACAATCATTACATTTTGTCTTTTGAACAATACAACCGTTATCAAGAACTTTTACATCTACAACTCTATCACATTTAGAGCATATAGATGAAACTGTAAGTCCACATTTTTTACAACTATAGTTTTGTGTTTCCATTATTTAATAATATTTTTTTTTAATGAAGAAACAACAAGATTGTTGGCGAATGATAATCAATCTCACATTTTTTTTGAGAATGATTATTGTTAGCTATAAAAACACAATAAAGAAAAAAATTAATCTTTTACAAATACGACTGTTAATTCTGCTACCTTAAAACCAAATTTAGTCATTGTCGCTCGATTTATAGCAACTCTTTCATCTTGTTTAAAAATCCAATCATCAAAAGTAATTTTCATTTCTTTACCTTTAACAGGAACTAATAAAACATACTCAAATTTAAATGCTGGTCCATAAGAATATCCTATTGCTTTACCAACAACATCTCCAGCTGTACCTTCATAATTATTTTCATCAATTTTAGTGATAGTCCATACTCTATTTTGAACTTCGCCATCATCCCAATTAAATTTTTCTTTTAAAATTAATTGTTTGCCGTCCCATGATCCATCCAAATCTGCTGAAAATTGTCTGGTAACTTTTCCTGAACGATTTTGTAAAACACCCCAAGCCTTAACATTTCCTGTTAAATACTCCTCTATTATAAGTCTTGGTTCTTTGTTTTTAAAATCTTCAGGTTTCATTGCATTGTTGTTTGAACAACTTGTAATTAAGAAGAGTGAAATTATCAATAAAATAGAGTTAACAATTTTTATATGACGCATCTAAAACTCCAATATATTCATTATTTGTTTTGAACCGAAAATTGAATTAAATCAATATTTTTTGATTTAAATCCAGCCTCACAATAAGATAGATAAAATTCCCACATTCTCTTAAAGGTTAAATCAAAACCTTGGTTTTTAATCATATCCCACTTTTTATTAAATTCTTTTTTCCAAATCGCAAGTGTATCTGCATAATGATCCGCATATGAAATATATGAATTAACAGTTAGTCCATTTTTAGAAACTAGTTTATTGATAGTATTTTTATTGGGCAAAAAACCTCCGGGAAAGATATATTTTTGAATAAAATCTTGTTTATTTTTGTATCGATCAAATAAACTGTCATCTATTGTAATAGCTTGAATGCCTGCCTTGCCTCCATCAGCTAAATTATTTTTCAATGTTTGAAAATAACTTTCTAAGTAATTTTGCCCAACTGCCTCTATCATTTCAATCGAAGCGATTGAATTATATTTACCTTTTAAATCTCGATAATCTTTTATTTCAATATTTACTTTTTCATTTAACCCACAATTATGAATTCTCTCTTTAGCGTACTCGAATTGCTTTTTTGAAATTGTGATACAATCAAGTTTAATATCATAGTTTTTACCACAATATTCTGCAAAACCGCCCCATCCACAACCAATTTCTAAAACACGATCTCCAGTATTAGGTTGGATTAGATTAATTAACTTTTGATACTTGTTATTTTGTGCTTCAGACAAATTTTTAGTTTGTTCATCAAATATAGCACTTGAATAAGTTAGTGTTTCGTCTAGCCATAAAGAAAAAAAATCATTTCCAAGATCATAATGCTTTGCAATATTTGCTTTACTCCTACTTTTTGTATTTTTGACAAATTTATTTTTAATAAAATTAAGGAATTTAAGATCTAATATTCCAGAAAATTTATGGACAATGTCTATATTTCTAGCTGTAAATTCAATTAAATTAGATAAATTATCAGTTTCAAATTCATCTCGCATATAACACTCAGCAAACCCTACGCTTCCTTTTTTTATCAAATTAAAATTTAATGCTGGATTTTTAATTTTTATAGTTGCTTTTAATTTTTGATCTGGGTTACCAAATTTTAAGATTTGACCTGAAAAAGTTGTTATTTCTATGTAACCATAAACAACTTTATTGAGAATACTAAAAACTATTTTATCTGCTATAGTATGTAAAATCATCAATTCTCAATCGTAATATTATTCTTACTTTTAATATTTTTTTTAATGAATTTAATTCCTTTTATCCACAATTTAAACGCTTCATAATGTATCGCTAATATAATTTTAAAGGTCATTATTGGATGTTTTATGTATGATTTAAGTAAATACTTTGAGTTTAAATCAGTTCTTGCACCCTCTTGGGAAGCAAATAAAATCTTACCTTCACTATCATATTGATCAATTACAACTGATATTTTATTTCCTGGTTTTAATATTCTAAAAAAATAATTGCATTTCATTTCAATAAAAGGAGATACATGAAATTTTTTTGAACAATTGTTTTGAATTAAATTATTATCTTCCTCAACTCTAAATATATAAGTATGTTGTTCACCAAATGTATTTTTAACTTCATACAAAATTGCAATAAGTTGTTTGCTTTGATTGTATACGTAAAATACACTCAAAGGATTGAATACAAATCCAAAAATTCTTGGGTAACATAATAATTTAATACTTATATTTTCTGTAGGAATTTTATTTTTTTCTAAATTTTTATTTACCCACTCTATCAAGGAGGTTCCATTTCTATCACCATGATCTTTGTCATAGAAACTGACTAAATTAAATCTATTATAGGAAAAAAGATTAATTTTTTTATCTAACTGATCTAATTCAGATAGATCTATTAGTAATGAAAAAACATTGTATTTAAAATAATGAACTTTTGGTTTAAATCTTTTGTGAATAACATGACCGTTGTAAATTGAAGAATTAATCATTTAAGGTTTTAAGCATTTCAATAGAAGATTTTATGCCATCTTCATGAAATCCGTAACCAAAATAACTGCCCGCGTATAAAGTATTGTTAATATTTTGAATTGATCTTAATTTTGACTGATTTTCTAACGCTTTTTGATCATAATAAGGATGAGTAAAATCTATTGTATTATAAATCAGATCAGGATTGATATTGAAAAAAGGATTTATAGTTAAAAAAATATTCTTATCTACTTTGAGGTTTTGTAATTGATTTAGCCAATAAGTGACTGAAGATTGTTGATTATTTTTTGGATTTAACGAAGAATTCCAAGAACACCAGGCTTTTCTATTTTTTGGCATTGAACTTTCATCCGAATGAATGACTGCTTTATTTTTTCTATATTTAAAATTACTTAAAATTTCTTTCTCTTGAGTTGTTAAATCTAAAACAATATTTAAAGTTTCATCTGCGTGAGAAGCGAGCACTACTTTATCATAAGTAAAAAATTCATTCTCAGATCCATAATAAACTTTTACTAGATTGTTTTCTCTTATAACTTTATTTATTTCATAGTTTTTAAAATATTCCCCACTTATACTTGATAGAATTTTATTCACATATGTTTTGCTCCTATTAGAAACTGTGTACCATTGTGGACGATTTTTAAGTTTGAATAATCCATGGTTTTTAAAAAAATTTAGAAAAAAAACCATTGGCATTTGAGAGGCCTCATAAGGAGGCATTGACCATATTGCTGAAACCATAGGAATTATATGATAATCAACAAAGAATTTTGATTTTTTTATTTTTTTTAAATATTCTCCAAGCGTAATGTGTTTGTCTAGATTGTTAGCATCTAAATTTTCACAATTTTTATAAAAATTTAAGATTTCAAAAAACATTTTAACAAATTTGATATTAAACAAATTTTGTCGATTAGAAAAAATACCGTTTAAGCCTTTGCCACAATATTCAATATTACTTTCTTTGACTGTAACTGAAAATGACATGTCACTTTTTTCAATTTTAACATCATTTTCATCAAAAAATTTTATTAAATTTGGATATGTGACTTTATTAAAAACCATAAAACCAATATCAACTGCAACTTTTTCCTTTTCGCTATAAACAACATCAAGAGTATAAGAATGTCCACCAAATCGATCTTGCTTTTCAAACAAATCAACTTTATGTTTTTTTGATAAATAATAGGCTGAACTTAATCCTGATATACCTGACCCAATAACAGCTATTTTCATTAATTATTATGCTGCATCTTCTTTAAACTCATCCATACTAGGACAAGTACAAAAAATATTTTTATCTCCGTATACATTATCCACTCTTGCTACGGGAGGCCAAAATTTATTTGTTTTTAAGAATTTTGCTGGATATGCAGCTTGCTCTCTTGAGTATTTATGACTCCATTCATCTGAAGCTAATTCAATATCAGTATGTGGTGCATTTTTAATTGGATTATCGACTTTATCAAATTTACCTGACTTGATCATGTCTATTTCAGATTTAATATTAATTAAAGTATCACAAAATCTATCCAGTTCAGATAAGCTCTCGCTTTCTGTTGGCTCGATCATCATTGTACCAGCTACTGGCCATGACATTGTTGGTGCATGAAATCCATAATCTATCAATCTTTTAGCTATATCTTCCTCGGTAATACCCGTTTCACTTTTAATAGATCGAATGTCAATTATGCATTCATGAGCCACATTTCCGTTTGAGCCTTTATAAAGAATTGGATAATGGTTTTTAAGTCTATGGGCTATATAATTTGCATTCAATATTGCAACTTGTGTGGCTAGTTTTAAACCTTGAGATCCCATCATTTTTATATACATCCAAGAAATTGATAAAATACTTGAGCTTCCCCATGGTGCTGCTGAAACTGATCCAATTCCTGTAGCAGGTCCACAATCTTTAACAACTGGATGATTTGGTAGATAAACTTGTAAATGTTTTTTACATGCTATCGGTCCCATTCCTGGTCCTCCTCCACCATGTGGTATACAGAACGTTTTATGCAAATTTATATGACAAACATCTGGACCAAAATTACCAGGTCTTGCTATACCAACAAGCGCATTTAAGTTTGCACCATCCATGTAAACTTGTCCACCATGTTCGTGAATTAATTTACATATATCAGTTATTTTTTCCTCAAATACACCATGAGTAGATGGGTATGTGACCATTAATGCTCCAAGGTTTTCAGAATGTGTTTCAGCTTTTTTCTTTAAATCTTCAAAATCAACATTTCCTTCTTTGTCACAATCAACTACAACCACTTTCATGCCAACCATTTGAGCACTAGCTGGGTTAGTTCCGTGTGCTGAGCTTGGTATTAAACAAATATTTCTATTTTCTTCGCCTCTATCTAAATGATATTTTCTAATTACCATTAATCCTGCATATTCCCCTTGAGCACCTGCATTAGGCTGAAGTGAAACTCCAGAAAAACCAGTAATAGATCTTAGCCAATTTTTAAGATCTGTGAACATTGCTCTATATCCTTCCATCTGTTCAATAGGAACAAACGGATGAGGCTCAGCTAATTCTCTCCATGAAATAGGTATCATTTCAGCAGTAGCATTTAATTTCATAGTGCATGAGCCAAGTGCAATCATAGTTCTGTTAAGTGCTATATCTTTATCTTCTAATTTTTTTAAATATCTAAGCATTTCAGTTTCTGAATGATATGAATTAAAAACAGGATGTTCTAAATATTTTGATGTTCTTAATAAATTTTTTGGTAGATTAGGCAAACTTGCAGAAGGATCCTCTCTTTTAATTGACTCCGCTGCATTAAAAATTTTTAATAATTGATTTGCTCTATAAACATTTTTCTTTTCATCAAAAGAAACTGCTAACATTTCAGAATTAACTTTTCTGATGTTTACTTTTTGATCTAGTGCATTTTTATAGATTTGATCAGTTTTTTCTTTAGTAACGATTGTGACTGTGTCAAAGAAATGATCTGAATAAATCTCATATCCTGATTGTTTTAATTTATCTGCAAAGTTTTTAGCTAATTGAGAAACTCGCTCAGCAATAGTACGAATGCCTTCTGGACCATGATATATAGCATATGCTGCTGAAACAATTGCTAACAACGCTTGTGCAGTACAAATATTACTTGTGGCTTTGTCTCTTCTAATATGTTGTTCTCTTGTTTGAAGCGACAATCGGTAAGCTTTATTTCCATGCCTATCAACTGAAACACCAATAATTCTTCCTGGCATTGATCTTTTAAATTCATCTTTAGTCGCAAAGAATGCAGCATGTGGTCCACCATAACCCATTGGAATTCCAAATCTTTGAGAGCTACCTACGGCTATATCTGCACCTAGTTCTCTAGGAGTTTTTAGTAGTGCTAAAGCTAATAAATCAGAGACTAGGACTGCCTTACCGTTTTTTTTATGGATTTTACTTATTGCTTCACTAGGATCTTTGATATCTCCCAAAGTTCCTGGATATTGTAATATTCCGCAAACCAAATCTTCTTTTAATTGATCCAATACTTTATCTTCATCGCCAACTAGTACTTTTAAACCCATTGGTTCTGCTCTTGTTTGAATTACATCTATTGTTTGAGGATGACAATTTTCTGATACAAAAACTAAATTACTATCCTTTTTATTTAATCTGTGACTTAATCCCATGGCCTCTGCAGCTGCTGTTCCTTCATCTAATAAAGACGCATTTGCTATATCCATACCTGTGAAATCAACAATCATTTGTTGAAAATTAAGTAGCATTTCTAATCTACCTTGAGCTACTTCTGGCTGATAAGGTGTATAAGCAGTGTACCAACCTGGATTTTCTAAAATATTTCTTAGAATTACGTATGGAGTGTAAGTTCCATAATAACCCATTCCTATAAAGTTAGAGTAAATTTGATTTTTTTTCGAAATTACTTTTAATTTTCTTAATGCTTCATATTCTGAATTTGACTCACCAATATTTAATTCATCTTTTAATTGGATTTTTTCTGGAACTGTACTTTTGATTAAATCATCTAGTGATTTATAATTAAGTTCCTTCAACATTTTATTTTGATCTTCATCAGAAGGTCCAATGTGTCTTTTTAAAAAATCTTTTTGAGAATTATGTAACATTAGCTTGAGCTCTCCTTTGCAAATTTTTCGTATTCTTCTTTGTTCATAAGGCTATCCATTTCAGATTGATCTTTCATTTTAAGTTTAAAAAACCATGCTGATCCTTCTGGATCTTCATTAATTTTGGAAGGATCATCAACTATAGCTTGATTAGTATCTACTACCTCGCCACTAATTGGAGTATAAACATCGCTTGCAGCTTTTGTAGATTCTACCACCCCTGCAGTACCATCTTTTTCAACATTAGATCCTTTTTCAGGAAGTTCAGCAAAAACTATATCTCCAAGCATTTCTGTTGCATGCTTTGTAATTCCTATTGTAGCTACATCTCCCTCTAAAGTAATCCACTCATGTTCTTTCGAAAATTTTACTTCACTCATTAATTTACTCCTTTCACATAATTTTTTTTATAAAATGGTAATGCACAAATATTTGCTGGATATTTTTTTCCTCTAACCTCAAGCAAAATCTTGGTATCAACTTTTGAAAAATCTTTATCAACATAACCCATCGCTATAGGACCATTTACACTTGGTCCAAACGTTCCACTTGTTATCTCACCGATTTGCGACTCTGTATCATTAAATATTTTAGTTTTTTCTCTAGCAATCAATCTACCTTTAGGTTTAATCCCTACTCTTATTTGATTTGCTCCATCTTGTATTTGGTTCATAATTTTTTCTGATCCAATAAAACCTCCATTTGACAATCTTGATTTTGAGATTGCCCATTTAAGGTTTGCTTCAATTGGTGTTTTATTTAAATTTAGTTCGTGACCATATAAACATAATCCAGCTTCTAATCTCAAGGTATCTCTTGCCCCAAGTCCTATAAGTTGTGCCCCTTTTTCAATTAGATTTTGCACAAATTTTTCAGCTTTATCGTTAGAAATTGATACTTCAAATCCATCTTCACCTGTGTAACCTGATCTAGTGACAAATAATTTTTGATTATCAGAATCAAACCAATTTCCTGACATAAAATTTAGTTGGTCGACCCCATTTATAATTGAGTTTAAAATTTCAACAGACTTAGGTCCCTGAATTGCTATCAATGATCTATTGTTGTCTAAATTCATTTTAAATTTCGTACCTAGAAGATTGGATAAAATCTCAAAATCTTTATCTTTGCATGCAGCATTTAGTATAATTAAATATCCATCTTCAATTTTAGTAATAATTAGATCATCATAAATTCCAGCATCCTCGTTCATTAAAAAACTATACTTAGAACTGTTTTGTTTTAGATTTTTTAAATCTAAAGGAAAAATTTTTTCTAATTCTTCTGTTAAGTTTTCATCACCATATATAAATAGCTGACCCATGTGAGATACATCAAATATTCCAGAATGAAGTCTTGTAAATTTATGTTCCTCAATAATACCTTTGCTGTATTGTATTGGCATCTCATAACCAGCAAACTCTACAAATTTAGCTTGATTGTCTTTGTGTAGATTATTTAGTGAAGTCTTTTTTATTTCCATATTAACTCGTTTTACCCATCTGTATATTTGCCTGAGAGTTTTGCTCCTTCGGCGAGAATTTAATCTCTTTCCAGAGTTAATATGTTACGGTCCTTTTTACCTGAGAGTTTCCTGGGTGGTTGCTCCTTCGGCCGAATGATTTTCCTTAATACTAAGGCTCTATTCTGTCTCCCGTCTGCATCAACACTTATTTATAAATAATGTACTGTTAATATAAATTACCAAAGATTTTACGACTTGTATACATTAAAGAAAGTCTAAGTAAGTGAAGAATGTGACAATAAATATATTAAACTATGTCTTTTTCACAAAAGAAATTAGAGCACCAGCTGTTGTCAAAAATCCAGCTAATGGCAAGATTGCAACTGCATATTTCTTTGGCATATAATTCTCTTTGAACTCAATACCCTGAAAGCTAATTTCGAAATACCACATCTCCCAGTATTTCCCACGCATACCTTCTACAAGTTCAACTCCATAAATCATCAGAACTATACCAATTATCATAATCATTACTTTCCAGAACTGACGTATATATAGCGATATTCTATTTGGTAATTTTTCATAAATTAAATTTAAAGCTATATGCTCATTATCTCTAGCTGTTAAAGAAAGTGCAATAAACATCAACCAAATATTACTTAATACTGTTAGTAGATCTCCCCAAACAGGAGGGTTATTGAAAACATATCGCATGGTGACGTTATAAATAGTGAAGCCAACCATCGCAGCTAAAAAGATTGAGCACATAGCTTCCAATATACGATGGATAGAACGGTCAATGTTGTTTAAAAATTTCAACATATCGCTAACTACTCATTAGGTTTGGAAGAAACATGGTTAATTCAGGAATAACAAGAATAAAAAATAAAAGTAAAAACAGCCCAATTAGATAGGGAATTAATGCAACAGCTACCTTTTCTAGGCGTACCTGTGCTATTGTTGCAGCAGTAAAATACGCAACACCAACAGGTGGTGTCACTGATCCTATTAAAAAGCCAACTATTACAACGATAGCTGCTTGTACTTCAGGAAAGCCAGCTTGAGCCATAACGTTAACTAGCACTGGGCCAACTATGATAATGTTTACCGCTGAGTCCATTACTGTTCCTAGAAGAAAAATGAATAAAATCACTGCTAAAATAAAGATAATAGGAGAATCTGTGAGGCTTAGAAGCCAGCTTTCAAGATCACCTATTGCACCTAAAGATGTAAGTAACCAACTGAAGGGTCCTGATGCAGCTATTATAATAAAAACCATTGCTGAATTACGAAACGCCCGACGAAAAGCACCCGTGCATTCTTTCCATTTAATAGTTCGATAAACGAATACACCTGTTAATAAAGCAACCATTGCTGTGATAGCGCCAGCCTCAACAACTGATGCCACACCGCCCATTACTGAACCCACCAAAACTAAAGGTATGAGAAGAGCGAAAGACGATCTATATAATTCTTTACCGGCTCGACGTATCGAAAATGGTTCATCACTACGCTCAAAATTATATTTGATCGCAAAGTAATGATTAATTATCATGATCACAACGCCTATTAATACACCTGGAATAATCCCAGCAGCAAATAATGCTGCAATAGAAATCTCTGTTGAGTTAGCAAGTACGATCATCATGATACTAGGCGGAATTATCCCTCCTATGGTTGAACTTACGCCTGTAACTGCAGCAGAAAACGCAGCAGGATATCCAGCTTTTTTCATAGCTGGTAAAACTAATGCTCCAACTGTAGCTGTATCTGCTACTACAGAACCATTCATCCCCGCAAAAAACATGCTCACAAGAACATTAACTTGGGCCAACCCTCCTCGTATACGTCCGATTAATGCTCTGCTCAAAGCTACTAAACGGTCTGTAATTGTTGCGCTTGTCATTAACTCACCTGTTAACATAAAGAATGCAATTGCAGTTAATGGCACTGAGTCAATAGCATTAAACATTTGACTAGGGATCAAAACAAGCGGTACAGCGTCGGTAAATAAAATATAAACAAATGGTATAAGAATTAATATGAAGCCAATGGGAGCACCTAATAAGATTAGAAAAAGGAGTACTACGAGTAGAATGATGCTTTCCATAGATACTTATATGTTATGAATTGTTTAAGGTAAAGATCATCTAACTCTTATCGAGCTAAATGATCTTTACACAGTTTTTCTTTGAACGATTTACAGAGCCCCAGCTTTCTCTAACTGAGCTACGAATCCATCCATTCCTTGTTCTAGAAGTACTCTTTTAGCTACTTCTGGTTCAAAAGTACCTTTAGCGTCTAACCAAGCACCAATTGCACCTGCTCTCCACTTAGACATTTCAGCTTCAGTTGGTACATACCACTCTTTAGCAGATGCTTTAATGGCATCTTCACCATTTTTAATCCAAGCATTATCTAACTCGTTAACTTTTTCTCCATAAGCATCAGCTGCCTTGTGTAACCATTTTCTCTGCTGATCAGACAATGCATTGTACTGTTTTGCATCCATCGCTAGAATGTTTCCTGACCACATACCACCAATTTCAGTGAAATATTTTGCTACTTCATGAAGTTTTGCTACGTGCTGCCATGGACTAGCAACATACTGACCTTCAACTACACCTGACTGTAGACCTGAGTATAACTGGCTCCAGTCATAAGGAGTTGGAGTTGCGCCCCAATTTTTAACTAGCATGAACTCAACTGGACTCTTTGTAGTACGCCATTTCAATCCCTTCATATCGTCTGGAACATGAACTGGTTTAGTTGCATTTCCAAGCTGTCTAAATCCACCACTTGAATATACAGAAAGACAAATATGACCAGCGTTTTCAAGAGCAAGTTTACACTGCCTTTCAGCTAACCATTCATCTGATATTCTTTTTGCATCTTCTAGTGATTTGAAAATAAATGGCAAATCGAAAATTGCTAACTCTGGTCCAAAATTACCATAGTTTGCAGTTGAACTAGTCCATAAAGCTATAAGCCCTTGATTGGCTTGTTCACCACATTTTTGTTCAGCGCATAAGCTTTTTTGATAATGTGGTTCAATTTTCATTTTACCACCAGAAGCTTTTGCCAAGGCTGGTATTAATGCTTGATCTATTGCATCACCAATTGGCATACCTAGTCTACCAGTGGTTCCAAGCTTAAGAGTTACCTCTGCATAAGCGGCTTGGGCAAAGAAAGCAATTGCAAACACTTTTAGTAGTGTCTTACAAATTTTTTTAGCAATCATATTATATCCTTTCAATTAAATTAAACATTGTCTAAATATTTTGAATTATAGTAATCTAAATTTACAATTGAGTCGATAGTGGAATATGAAGTATTAAACACATGAAAGATTGTGTTTAATTTAATCTTAAAGTTAATCTATTTAAGTTTAGTGAGAGATACTTTTTTTACTCTTAACCAGAAGTGAGTAAAATTGTATAAGTACAGCAAATAAAATGATGGCTCCTCCGATTAATCCAAATAATGAGGGTCTTTCACTCACGAATAAAAAAGCCCAAAGAGGTCCTAAAACAGACTCTGACAACATGATTATTCCTACCATTGCTGAAGGGGTTGTTCTAGCTCCAGTTGTTATAAATATAAATCCAAGACCAACTTGAAAACAACCAGCTAAAAAACCTAAAAAAATATCATGTGGTGAAATCATTATCTTTGATGAAAGTAAATAACCGATTAAGCAAGAACAAATACCTGCAACAAATTGTGCTGGAACCATATCTACTGTTGGAAATTTTCTGACTATCATAATTAACACTGCAAAAGTAATTGGCATTGTAAAAGCAGCTAAATTTCCTGATAATTCACCTGGTGTTAATGAATTTCCAACCATAAGCAAAACTCCTGTCATTGCTAAAATAATTGATGTAAATGTGATAGCTGAAATCTTCTCTTTTAAAAAAAAATATCCAAATATCGCAAGAAATAAAATTTGAAGTGAAATAATAAAATTTGTGTTAGCAACAGTAGTATTATACATAGCAAACACATATCCACAGAAACCAAAAGATAAAATAATACCTCCAAAAAATCCTGGAAAACCAGAGTCTTTAAATGCTTTAAATGTTTTCTTTTTGTAACTTATTAAAAGAAACGTCAGAACTGTAAGTGAAAAAAATAAAGATCTCCAAAATAAAATTTGCCATAAAGTTGCGCCTTCAAATGATTTAACAATTAACCCACCAAAACTTAGACTAAAAGCACCTAAAAAAATTAAAAAAGGTCCTGGTAATTTTGATATTAAATTCATTAAATTTGTGAGATTAAATTTTGAGTTTCCATCTCATATAACTTAAATAAAGTTTCTGCATCAGATAAATCTATTTCTTTAAACTTTATTTTTGATCCAGGTGAAATTTGAACCAATCTGTCATAATCAACACTGGCAACTACTCCAATTTTTGGATATCCACCAATTGTACCATGGTCTGATAACATAATGATTGGATTTCCATCAGCTGGGACCTGTATAACTCCTTTTAATAAACCTTCTGATTTAATATTTGTATTTACTATATTTTCAATTTTTGGACCCTCTAATCTCATGCCCATTCTGTCGGATAATTTCGAAACTGTGAATTGTTTCTCAAAAAAAGTTTTTTTTCCTTCTTCTGAAAAATAATCAAAATTAGTACCTTTAATAACTCTAATATTTTCTATCTTCGAATTTAAATAATCAATTTTTTTATTTTTTTGGTTTGAATTTATTTTACGGATATTTATTTTTTGTTCATTGGTAAGTTTTTTTCCATCATTTGATCCAATATTAGCTTTAGTATTTATAGAGCAGCTTCCCCATTGAAATTTTAAATCAATCTCTCCACTAATTGCTAAATAACCATATACAGATTTATTGGTTGATAAAATATTAATCTCATCACCATTTTCTAGTTGATAGGTTTCGTAACATCTTCCCTCTATTTCATTATTTTTTTTATTTAATTTAAAAATAACATCTCCGGTAACAGTTATTGTTATCTTGTCACCATTGAACTTTAATAAAGGTCCCTGGTATGCAAATTCAATTACTGGTGAATCAACTTTATTCCCAACTAATTTATTTGCTAAAAGAAAATTTCTATTATCCATGGCTCCACTAAAAGGAATTCCTATGTGATATAAATTATTTCTTCCCTTATCTTGAAAAGTTGTATTTATACCTGCCCTTTTTATCTCAAAATAATTATTATCCATTTAAGTCTTTATACTCTTCCATTGATATTCTTTTAAATTTTACTTTGTCTCCAGGATTAATAAGATTGGGTTCTTTTTCTTTTGCAATATCGAATACATTTAATGGAGTATTTCCAATAATGTTCCACCCACCAGGGCTTTCAAAAGTATAGATATTTGCAAATTGTTCTGTAAGTCCTATTGATCCTTTTGGTACTTTTACTCTAGGAGTTTCTAAACGTTGTGCCCTCATTTTTTCCTCTAAATCTCCTAAAAATGGCATACCAGCAATAAATCCAGTCATATAACAAAAAAATTCTTTATTAAAAAAAACTTCTAAAATTTGCTCTCTATCCAAATTTAATTTTTTTTCTAACCTTTCAATATCTAGAGAAAATGATGAGTCGCAACAAACAGGAATTTCTAATTTTTTATTATTTAACTTTTGAGTTTCCTTAATTTGAATATTCTCGACTATTTCTTTAATTTTTTTAAAATTTGTTATTTTAAGATCAAAGGAAACTATTAATTTATTATAAGAAGGAGTAAGGTTATTTATTCCTTCTATATTTTTCTCTCTAATAGTTTCAAAAAGTTTAATTACTTTGGAATTAATATCTTTGTTAACCTCAGTACCAAAATCACAGTATAAAGCTGCGTCACCAAGATTTGATATATTTTTTATCATGTCATGTTATACTTCAACAATTAAGACTATGGAAATTAATATAAATTGTGATTTAGGTGAAAAATCTAAACATCATTCTAATAAGTATGATCCTGATTTACTTGAAATAGTAAATTCAGCTAATGTCGCCTGTGGTTTTCATGCTGGTGATAACGAGTCAATGAATCAAGTAGTGGAAATATCAAAAAAAAATAGCGTTAGTATTGGAGCCCATCCATCATTTAACGATCCAGAAAATTTTGGAAGACAGAGAATGAATCTATCTGCAGCTGAGATCCGTAAATTAATTATTGACCAATACGAAATTTTACAAAAAATATCTGAAAATCATGGGGAAAAGGTTACTCATATCAAACCACACGGTGCATTAAATAATATGGCATGCGAAGATATCGAACTTGCTACTACTTTAGCTAAAGCTATCAATGAAATAAGTAAAGATTTGATTTATCTAGTACCAACCGGATCAAAAATGGAAGAGGCAGCAAAAAAATTAAATATGAAAATAGCCTGTGAAATTTTTGCTGATAGAAATTATGAGGATGATGGAAACTTAGTTTCGAGAAAAAAATCTCACGCACTAATAACAGATCCAGAACAAGCTAAAAAACATGTGTTAAATATGGTAAAAAATCAGGCACTTAATTGTCACAGTGGAAAGCAGATACCTTGTGAAATAGACTCTGTATGCATACATGGAGATAATGAAAGTTCACTCGCTACTGCTAAATCGATAAGAGAAAACTTAGTAGAGAATGGACTTATTTTAAAACCTTTAAATTTAATGGAGAAATTTTTGTAATGATTAAAAAAATTTTATTAACTTTTTCAATACTCACTTTGCTAACTGTAAGTTCATATTCAGCAGGAACTAGTAGTGATAGTTCTACTAAAGTAAAATCTGATTACGATAAGGCAGTTAAACTTATTGAGTCAGCCAAAAAATATGAAAAGAAAGATAAAAAAGAAAAAGCAAAGAAAAGATATGAAAAAGCTCAAAAACTATTACTAGCATCTAATAGCAAAACACCTAATAAAGCAGACACTCTAAATTATCTTGGTTTCACAACAAGAAAACTTGGAGATTACAAGGGCGGTGAAATGTATTATTTGCAAGGTTTACAGATTGAACCAAACCACGTTGGTATTAACGAGTATTTAGGCGAGCTTTATGTAGTAACAAATCGAATAGATTTAGCTAAAGAACGTCTTGCTATTTTAAAAACTTGTAATTGTGAAGAATACGATGAGCTTAAAGAAATAATTGAAGGAAAGAAAAAATCTAAATATTAATTTTAATTAATATTCTGAGACATTTGATCTGGCAGCCATAAAGCTATTTCAGGAAAAATAATTATAATTATGACTGCTAAGATCATAAGTAAAAAGAGTGGAAAAGCACTTTTTGCAATAAATGACATATCTTTATTTGCCATTCCTTGTAGCACAAATAAATTAAAACCTACCGGTGGAGTGATTTGTGCCATCTCAACAACAATAACAAGATAAATTCCAAACCAAATCATATCAAAACCAGCTTGTCTGATCATAGGCTCTATGATTGCCATTGTTAAAACTACAGCTGAAATTCCATCCAAAAACATTCCAAGAATAATGTAAAAAATAGTCAAAATAAAAATTAACATATAAGGGGATAGACTTAATTCTTGTATCCAAATTGCAAGATTTCTAGGTAAACCTGTAAAGCCCATTGCTAATGAAAGAAAAGTAGAACCAGCTAAAATAAATGCAATCATACATGATGTTTTTGTTGCTCCTAATAAAGATAATTTAAATGAGTTTTTATTTAGAGTTCCTTGAAATAAAGATAAAATTAATGCACCAACAACACCTAGTGATGCGGCCTCTGTTGCAGTTGCTATACCGGTATAAATTGATCCAATGACTGCAGTTATAAGCAAAACAACCGGTAATAATTGTTTTGATTTTTTAATTTTTTCTAAAAATGAGAAATTTTCAGAAATTGTAGGCATCTGCTTTTTGTTAATTGTCGACCAAATAACAACATAAAGCATGAAAATAACTGCAAGCATTATTCCTGGAAGAATTCCTGCCATAAATAGTTTAGCTATAGAATCTTCAATTGTAACTCCATATATTATCAATATTATTGATGGTGGAATTAATAATCCAAGAGTTCCTGAGCCAGCTAAACTTCCAAGAAGAATTTTTTCCGGGTATTTTCTTTTTCTTAATTCTGGTATTGACATTTTGCCTACTGTTGCAACAGTTGCTGCTGAAGATCCTGAAATAGCAGCAAATAATCCGCAACCAACAACATTAACATGAATTAATCCTCCAGGTAATTTTGATAACCATGGAGACAGACCTTTAAATAAATTTTCTGAGAGCTTTGTCCTAAATAATATTTCTCCCATCCAAACAAATAATGGTAATGCAGTTAAAGTCCATGATGAGCTTGTCCCCCAAATGGTAGTTGCCATAGCATCTCCAACTGGTCTAGTTGTAAAAAGCATCATACCAATTGCTGAAACAGCAATCATACTAAGAGCAACCCAAACTCCTGATCCAAGTAAAAATAATAGTAGAGAAATAAAAAAGATTGTTAAAAATACTTCATTCATAACTATTTAATTTTTTTACCTAAAACTGAATTAATTAAATGATGAAATACACATATAAAAAAAATAATAGAACCAAGTGCTACAGAAGATTGAGGTATCCATATTAAAACCTCATCTGCTCCCTCGCTACGTTCTTCAAATTTAATAGAGATATAAGTCATTTTAGTAAAATAAAATGCTAAAAACCCTGAAAAAATTGTTGCAACAAACAAGCACCAAATCTCAGCTAATTTTTTATTTAGTGGTTTTAGTTTCTCTAAAAATAAAGTTATTCTGATATGAGCTTTGTCATAAAATGTATATGACAATGCAAAAAAAGATGATGCAGCCATGGAGTAGCCTGAGTACTCAGCTAAACCTCTTATATAAAAACCAAAAATTCTAGATGAGATACCTGTAAGTATAAACAGTAGTACTGCTATTAAAAAAAAAGCAGCTAAATAACCTGACCCAATATAAAGAAGAGTTAAATTTTTATTAATTTGTTTTATCATAATAAAAAGGCCGTTTTAATTTAAACGGCCTTTATTAATATATAATATAACTTTTTAATTGTAAGCAGCTAGAACAGATTGTCCTCTAGAACCAGCTCTACTAGCCCATTCTTTTGACATTGTTGATCCAACTTCTTTAAAGTGATTGTTCAAAGCAGAGTTAACTTTTCCTACTGTCATACCTGCATCTGCCAAAGCTTTTTTATCAGCTGTATTTCCCTTTTTAGAAAGAGCCCAACCTTTTTTTTCAGCTATAGCAGCTTCAGACATAACTAATTTTTGAGTTGCAGAATCTAACTTGCTCCAAGCATTTTTGTTTACAATTATCATATTTTTTGGATACCAAGCTGCGATATCATAAAAATACTTCACACCATTTTCCCATATTTTACTATTTTTTCCAGTAGTAGGTGATGTAATCATACTTTCAACTGCTCCAGTTGAAAAAGCCTGACTTATTTCTGCCGCTTCAATTTTAGTTGGTGCCATTCCTGTTAGTTCAGCCAATCTAATTAAAGATGAGTTATAAGCTCTAAACTTTAAACCTTTAAGATCATCTTTAGAGTTGATTTCCTTTTTGCTATAAAGACCTTGAGCTGGCCATGGTACAGCATATAAAAAAACTAAACCTTTTGAATCTAAGCCTTTAACAATTTCTGGTTTTGAAGCCATATATAGTTTCATTGCATCATCATACGATGAAGCTAAGAAAGGTTGTGAGTCTATTTCTAATAAAGGATCTTCTTTACCTAAAGCAGACATAAATCTTTCTCCAATTTGAGCTTGTCCAGTTCGGACTGCTCTAAAGATTTCTCCACCTTTATATAATGATCCACCAGGGTGAGTTACTATAGTTAGTTTACCACCACTTTTATCTGATACATTTTTAGCAAATTCCGTAGCATTTGCAGAATGAAAATTAGATGCACCATAAGCTAGTGCCATATCCCATTTTTCTGCAGATGATGCAAAATTTGAAGTTAACAATAATGCTAAAAAAATTGTTAACACTTTATTTATTATTTTCATCAATACTCCTTTTTTAAAATAGTTATTTCATTATGAATCTAGTTCAAAATCAATTTAAAAAATTGTTTATAATTAAATCTTTAATATATTGCTTTCCTGTAATATTTTAATATTATCAATACACCTTGATTGAAGAAGCCATAATTTTACTCCAAATTATCTTTATAGATATAATTTTAGCAGCTGATAACGCCATAATTATTGGCCTAATAGCAGCTAATTTTGTCCCAAAATATAGAAAGCAAATAATTTTATGGGGAGTAGCTGGTGCATTAGTATTTAAAGTGGTTTTTGCAATATTTGCAACTTATCTTTTTAAATTCTATTTCATTAAAATTCTAGGTGGTTTACTTTTAATTTGGATAGTAAATGATTTGAGAAAAGATTTGGTTGAGATGAAAACCAAAGTTAAAACTCCAACAAAAAAAGGTAAAGAGCCATCCTACATTCAAAGTGTATATAAGGTACTATTTGCAGATATTACAATCAGTTTCGATAATGTAATTGGTGTAGTTGGAGCTGCCAAAGGTTATTTTGGGTTTATGATTTTTGGACTAGTTTTATCGGTTGTTTTAACAGGAGCACTAGCAACAATTATGGCAAAATACATTCAAAAAAATATGTGGATTGCTTATGTTGGTTTAGTATTTATTCTTATAGTTGGGCTTCAATTAATTATTGGTGGATTAGTTGACTTAGAGATACTTAAAATTAATGAAGACTTTATTAAATATTTTTAATTAATAAGAGTGTTTTTTTGAAGGAAATGTTTTTTTTCTTACTTCTTCTGAATAATTTGAAACAGCTTTAACAATTTCTTTTCTAATATTAGAATATTTTTTAACAAATCTAACATTTATTGGGTTAAGACTTAAAAGATCATCTGTTACTAAAACTTGACCATCACAGTTCGCAGATGCTCCAATACCGATTGTTGGAATATTAACATTTTTGGTTATAATTTTTGCTAAGCTACTTTCTACACATTCTAAGACCATTGAAAATGCTCCAGCAGATTCTAATAGTTTTGCTTCATTTAGTATTTTTTTACGTTCTGAAATCTTTTTTCCCTTAAATTTAAATTTTTTTGCTGATTGCGGTAATACACCTAAATGGCCCATAACAGGAATTTTGTTTTTAACTAATAATTTAACAATTTTAAAAATTTTCTTTCCGCCTTCTAATTTCACTGCATCACATTTAGTTTTTGTCATGATTTTTTTAGCATTTATTAATGCTTCTTTAGAGTTTCTGTAAGTATTGTAAGGCATATCAACAACCATTAAGCTTTTTTTAACTCCCATTCTCACACTCTTAGAATGTTCAATCATCATATTTAATGTGACCTCTCTTGTAGATTTATAATTATATAAAACAGATCCAAGAGAATCACCTACTAAAATTAAATCACAAAAATTATCTAAAATAGAAGCAATATTTTTTGAGTAAGCTGTTAAACTTACTATCTTTGATTTATTTTTTTTATTTATAAAATTTGAAATTTTTTTTTTCATTTTTTTAAATTGATTTTAAATACTTAATTAAAATAGTTTATAATTATAAAATCATTCTAATTCAATAGTGCTAGGTGGCTTGGAAGTAACATCATAAACCACTCTATTAATACCTCTAATGCTATTAACAATTTTATTTGAGATAATTTGCATAAATGATTTTTTAAATTCATAAAAATCAGCTGTCATTCCATCCTCAGAAGTAATTGCTCTTAACAAACATAAATATTCATAAGTTCTATTATCTCCCATAACACCTACTGTTTTGACAGGTAATAGAGCTGCATAAGCTTGCCATATTTTGTGATAAAGTCCATGATCCCTTAATGCTTGAATAAAATAATGATCGGCTTCTTTTAAAATTTTTATTTTTTCATTTGTGATTACACCAGGCATTCTAATTGCAAGACCAGGGCCCGGAAAAGGGTGTCTTGATATAATTTCATTATTTAAATTTAATTCTAAACCAAGCTTTCTTACTTCATCTTTAAATAAAAACTTTAATGGCTCAACAAGTTTTAATTTCATTCTTTTAGGTAAGCCTCCAACATTGTGATGAGACTTTATTTTTGAAGTTTGACTTCCTGTAACAGATTTACTTTCAATTAAATCTGGATAAAGAGTTCCTTGAGCTAAAAATTTTACGTTTTTTATCTTCTTAGCATAACGTTCAAATATTTTAATAAATAAATTACCAATTATTTTTCTTTTTTTTTCTGGATCTGAAACATTAGATAATTTTTTTAAAAATTCTTTTTCAGCATTTACATATATTAGATTCATTTTTAAACGTTTCTTAAAAGTTTGAACAACTTGAATTTCTTCATTTTTTCTTAAAAGACCGGTATTAACAAAAATACAAAATAATTTTTTACCTATGGCTTTGTTCAGAAGTTGCGCAACTACACTACTATCAACACCACCTGATAATGCGCAAATCACTTTATTTGATCCTACTTGACTTCTTACATCTTTAATTAACTTTAATTTTTGATCTTTAGATGACCAATTTTTTTTAATTTTACATATTAGAAAAACGAAATTACTAATTATTTTTTTTCCATTTTCAGTATGTGTAACTTCAGGATGAAACTGAACTCCATAAAATTTCTTAATTCTATCTTCAACAATGGCAAATTTAGAATTTGTACTTGAAGCAACTGCTCTAAAATTTCTTGGAATTTTTGAAACTTGATCTGCATGACTCATCCAAACTTTTTTTGTATTACTCTTTTTAAAAAAATTAGAGGTTAAAAGACTATTATTTTTTTTATAGATATTTGCTAAACCAAATTCACGGTGTTTTGATTGTTTAACTTTGCCACCATTAAGTTTAGAAAGTATTTGATGTCCAAAACAAATACCTAGAATTGGTATGTTCAATTGTAAAATTTTTTTATCAAATGAATATTTATCTATTTGATAAACATTTAGTGGTCCTCCAGACAAAATTATTCCTTTAATAGTCTGATCAATATCTTTTAATTTAATTTTTTTATGACTTACAATCTCAGAAAAAACTCCTAATTCTCGTACTCTTCTTGCTATCAATTGAGTGAACTGTGAACCAAAATCAACAATTAAGATTTTGCCAAGATTTTGATCAAGACTCATTTTTTGGTTCTATGTTTTTAAGAGACTCTTGAATTTGATCATTTTCATCACATAGCTTATTACAAACTTTTACGAAGGTTTCGGATAAAGTTTTTACTTTTGAATAATTTGATTTTTTTAAGGCAACTTTCATTGACATCAATAATGCCTCTTCATTACTCGGGTCAATTAACAATGCTGTTTCTAAATTATTTTCTTCTTTTCTTTGATCATCTTGATGATTATAGATTTTAGCTAAGTACAAATAAGTTTTGGCATCTTTTGGATTATAAACTATATTTCGCTCGAAAATAAATTTTGCTTCTTCATATTTTTTATCTTGATATTTTTTTAATGCTTCATGAAAAAAATTTTCTTTACTAAATGCTACTGTTGAGCTTGTAATGACTATTATAATTGAATTTAATATATTTAAAATTTTGTGCATTAATATTTATTATCGTTTTTTATTACATCTACGTTGTGTACCATACTCTCATAAAAACCTGCTTTAGTAATTTTCACAAAATTAGGTTTATTTCTAAGTTTTAAAATATCTTTAGATCCAAGGTAACCCATAGAAGATTTTAGTCCTCCTATCAATTTAAATATAATTCTACCTACATCTCCTTTATACTTTGCAAATCCTTCAACACCTTCTGGTACATACTTTGATGTATCTTTTTGTTTGCTTTGAAAATATCTGTCTGCTGATCCTTTGTTCATTGCACCAACAGATCCCATTCCTCTAAAACTTTTAAATAATTTTCCATTTTTTTTTATCAATTTTCCGGGGGCTTCATCAGTACCAGCAAACAAAGAACCTATCATCACTGCATCTGCTCCAGCTGCAAATGCTTTTGCCAAATCTCCTGAATATTTAATTCCACCATCCGAAATGATTTTTATATTTTTATTTTTAATTCCATTTCTAACTGATAATATTGCACTCAATTGAGGTACACCAATACCAGCAACTAATCTTGTAGTGCAAATCGAGCCTGGTCCAATTCCAATTTTAATTATATCAACTCCTAGTTTTATTAAAAATTTTGCAGCCTCTGGTGTTGCAATATTACCACCACATAATGCAATTTTTTTATTTTTAATTCTCTTGATAAATTTAATAATTTCTGCAACTTTCTTTGTGTGACCATGTGCTGTATCAACGACTATTAAATTTACTCCTTCATTAACTAAAGCTTTTGCTCTAGTAAATTCATTTGGTCCTGCGCCAACCGCAGCTCCAACTAATAATTTTTTCTTTTTTACTTTTTTAATTTCTATAATTTGCTCTTTAACATTTAAATTTCTATGAATTACCCCAATTCCTCCAGCTTTTGCAATTGCTATTGCCATTTTGCTCTCTGTTACAGTATCCATGGCTGATGACAGTAAAGGTATTTTTAATTTGAGATATTTTGTTAATGCTACGCCAGTATTCACTTCTGAAGGCAAAATTTCTGAATATTTTGGCGCAAGAGTGACGTCGTCAAAGGTAAGTGCTTCTTTAATAGGAACCATGATCATTTATATACGATTCCTTTTAAATTTAAAGTCTCTATCTGAGATTTTTACATATTATAAAACTCTCTTTAGAGTCTTTTCTGCTAGATTTTGGTTTGAAAACCTTAACTTCTTTAAAATATTTTTTTCCTTCTGCGACTATTTCGTTAAAAGTGCCTCCCATAAAAATTTTTGAAATAAAAAAACCATTCTCTTTTAATAAATCTTTAGCAAAAAACATGGCTTCCTTGCATAGCTCTCCAGTTTGAATTGAATCTATATTTTTTATTCCAGTCGTATTTACCGCCATATCTGACAAAACAACATCTACATTAGTATTAGTGTGTTTTTTTATTTCATCTTGAATTATTTGTTCTGTAAAATCTCCTTGAATTTGAACAGTATTTCCAATTGGTTCCATTTTTTTTAGATCTATGGATATCAATCTTCCACTTTTTGTGACCTTTTCAGCATATTGAGACCAACTTCCAGGAGCTGCTCCAATATCTATTACTGTAATACCACCTTTGAATATTTTAAATTTATCATCAATTTCAATTAACTTATACGCCGATCTTGCTCTATATCCATCGACTTTAGATTGTTTGACGTAAGTATCTCTTCTTTGTTTATTAACCCAATTTTTTGAAATTTTATTTTTTTTCAATTAATTTCTAAATCTTAATTTCATATCTATTATTTTGCCATCTACAGTTTCTACTCTTGAAATATAATCTTTGTTATTTCTTATCGCATCATTGTTTTTTCCAGCAAAATGAACAATACCAATTTGATGATTTGGCAAGTAAGGTTCAACTAAAGTATTTCTTTTTTCATCAAATTTAATCCCGTCAACAAGAATCCAGTTGCAATAAGCAGGTAATATTTCAACTGGTAAGTTATCTGAATATATTGTTATATTCATAGCAATTTGTTCTGAACCCCAAATTTTGCCTGCCTTCAAAGCAATTTTTAAATTTTTTTGCCAGACTTTCCAATGAGGTGCATTTTCTTCTAATGCAAATACACCAATATTTAAATGGGGCTTAAGAGCAACTTGTCTTGCAATTTTTTCTGAAAACCCAGATGATTTTGCATGTTTATAATTTTGTGATTTAATCCTTGCAAAACCTCCTAAAAACCAGTCAGCTCTTATAACATTTCTGTAAGCTCTATCAGCTGATGTTGAGATTGATAATTTATGATTTTCGCAACCTTTAAAATACAATTCAATTGCTCCCCAGGAATTAACCCAAGCATCTGCATCGATCCACATATATTTTTTATAATTAGGAAAATACTTTGGTAAAAAAGCTCTAGATACCTGACTTTTTAACCATTCCCTTCCTTTAATTTTAAAGTCAGGAACTTCAATGTCCCAATCTGCTGGTTTTATTTCATCAACTTTTGATGACAAAATTGATTTTTGGTCATTAGTCAGCCCTGCATCCATAATGCAGATTGCAGTATTTTCGCTCTCTTTAAACCGTTTTATTGAGTTTACTAATTCATTTAACAACTCAAAGTAATTTGAGTCTGCTAGAGATATAATAACATTTTCTTTCATTATAAAATGTCTTCAAAATCATCGTCTTCCAAATTGGGTTTATCAGCATTTTGTTTTTTTAACTTATTATAATGAAAATAGCTTATTGGAAGCATTAGCAAATAAAGAATAACGCTTATTGATATCGCTATAAAAGGGTAAATAAGAATAAATCCAAAAAATAATACAATTCCAAATAATAAAAAAATGGTTGTTTGTCTCTGAATTACTATTTTCTTAAATGAGTAAGTTGGAAATTTGCTTATCAATAACAAAGATGTAACAATAAAAAAAATTGGAACAATAATGTTATTATCAATTTTAACGAAGTTAAAATTTGTCATACTGATAACTAATGGTGTTAAAACTAAAATTCCTCCAGCTGGAGATGGAACTCCTTCAAAAAAATTATCTCTCCAAGATGGTTCTTGGTTTGAATTGATATTAAATCTTGCTAATCTTAAAGCTACACAAATCACATAAATTAAACATATCAACCAGCCTAATCTTCCAAGTGAACTTAAAGTCCAAAAATACATTATAAATGCTGGTGCAACACCAAAACTTATCATATCAGTTAGAGAGTCTAGTTCTTTTCCAACTTTTGAAGTCCCTTTAATTAGTCTTGCAATTCTTCCATCTAATCCATCAATTAATGCTGCAAAAATTATTGCAATAATTGCAAGATCAAACTGTCCATTGAAAGAAAACCTGATCGAAGTAAGCCCTATACAAACACCTATTAAAGTTAACATGTTTGGTAAGATCATTCTTACATTTTTCTTCTCAGAAATTACCTTGAGATTATTTTTAGGCTGTTCCATAATTATTTTTTAGCTAATAACGTTTCACCTGAAATTGTTTTTTGGCCAACTTTTACTAATGGATCATAGTTTTCATAGTAAACATCCGTTCGACTTCCAAACCTAATCATGCCTATTCTCTCTCCTTGATTAAGTGTTTGGCCATTATTTGTTTCACAAACTATTCGTCTTGCAATTAAACCTGCTATTTGAACAACTATAATATTATTACCTGCATTATCTTTAATCTTATAATAATTTCTCTCATTATCTTCGCTAGCTTTATCAAATGATGCATTTAAAAACTTTCCAGGTTTATATAAAATTTCTTCAACAGTTCCTGAGCATGGCGTTCTATTCACATGACAATCAAATACATTCATAAATACACTTATTTTTTTAAATTTTTGGTTTTCTAAACCAACTTCTTTTGGTCCATCCACTTCTTCAACTTTAATTACTTCACCATCGGCTGGACTTACTAAATAGTTATCATCTCCAATGATAATTCTTTCAGGATCTCTAAAAAAATAATACACCCAGATTGTTAAAAGAATTCCTATAGTTCCTAAAAAACCACTAAAGGCTAAAAGGACTAAAGTAACAATTACAGAGATTACCAAGAACTTATAACCCTCTGTATGTATTGGAGGAAATATTTTGTTAAACATATTCTTCTATTTGCTAATTTTTGATTAATATGTATATAAACCAATCAAATTCAATTAATAAGATAAAATTATTTTAATGAGTAAAATCAAGGTAAATAACCCCATTGTAGAGTTAGACGGTGATGAAATGACTAGAATTATATGGGACTTTATAAAAAACAAACTCATTCTCCCATATCTTGATTTAGGAATAGAATACTACGATTTAGGAATGAAAAGTCGTGATGACACAGATGACCAGATCACAATTGACTCTGCTAATGCAATAAAAAAAATAGGGGTAGGTATCAAATGTGCAACTATAACTCCTGATGAAGCTAGAGTTGAAGAGTTTGACTTAAAAAAAATGTGGAGATCGCCTAATGGTACTATTAGAAATATTATCGGTGGTACTGTTTTTAGAGAACCTATAATTTGTAAAAATATTCCAAAACTCGTGCCATCATGGACAGATCCCGTAGTGATTGGAAGACATGCATTCGGTGATCAATATAGAGCAACTGACTTTAAAGTACCTGGTAAAGGTAAAATGGAAGTAAAATGGACATCTGAAGATGGAAAAGATGAGATAAAATATGAGGTATTTAATTTTACTGGTCCTGGTGTTGCCCTTTCAATGTACAATTTAGACAAATCAATCAGTGACTTCGCAAGATCTTGTTTTAGCTATGGATTGATAAAAAAATGGCCAGTTTATATGTCTACAAAAAATACAATTCTCAAACAATATGATGGAAGATTTAAAGATATATTTCAGGAAATTTTTGACAACGAATATAAAGAAGATTTTGAAAAAAATAATTTAACATATGAACATCGTTTAATTGATGACATGGTTGCATGTGCAATGAAGTGGAGTGGTAAATATATTTGGGCATGTAAAAATTATGACGGTGATGTTCAATCAGATACGATGGCTCAAGGATATGGTTCTTTAGGTTTAATGACTAGTACTTTGTTAACTCCAGATGGAAAAGTAATGGAAGCGGAAGCTGCTCATGGGACAGTTACTAGACATTATAGAATGCACCAGCAGGGTAAAGAAACGTCTACAAATCCAATTGCCTCTATTTTTGCATGGACTAGAGGTCTAGCTCATAGAGGAAAACTAGATAACAATGATGAGTTAATTAAATTTGCTCAAACTATAGAGAAAGTCTGTATCGAATGTGTTGAAAATGGTTCAATGACAAAAGATCTGGCTATACTCGTAGGTCCATCAAGCAAATATTTAACCACTAATCAATTTTTAGATGAAATTGATGGTAATCTCAAAAAGAAATTAAATTAAAGTTTTAAGCTTTTCAAAAGCCTCATCAATTTTAGATTTATCCTGACCACCAGCTTGCGCGAAATCTTTTCTTCCACCTCCACCCTGTCCACCAATAATTTCAGAACCTGTTTTAACAAATTTAACAGCATCAAATTTATTAGTTAATGTATCAGTTACACCTACCGCAATTCCAACTTTGTCGTCTTTAGCTGCAAATACAATTACTATACCTTCGCTTAATTCTTTTTTTCCTTTATCTACAAGTTTTCTTAATTCTTTAGGAGGTAAACCATCTACATTTTGAAATCTTATTTTAATTCCATTAATTTGTTCATCTTTAATTATATTTTTTGTTTTATCTTCTAATATTGAATTTACTGAAATAGTTTCTAGTTGTTTTGTTAAATTTTTAATTAAAATTCTTTGATCACTTTCATCTAAAGAAGGTTTTCCGCCAAGCTCTGTTATTTGTTCAGATAAATTATTGATAATTTGATCATTTTTTTCTGAAGAAATATTAGATAATTTCTCTTTATTGTTAAGGTAATCCTCTAATTGTTTATCTCTTAGTGCTTCTATTCTTCTAACACCTGCAGCAATTGAGGATTGGCTAACTATCTTAAATTTACCAATATCCCCCGTATTTCTAACATGTGTTCCTCCACATAATTCCGTTGAAAAATAACTACCATCATCATCTCCCATCGACAGAACTCTTACTTCCTCTCCATATTTTTCACCAAAAAGTGCTAAAGCTCCGTTTTCAACTGCCTCATCAGGTGTCATTAATCGTGTTTTTACATCTGATTTTTTTGAAACCATATTATTTACGAAACCTTCTATTTTATCGATTTCTTCCGTTTGAATTGGTTTCATATGACTAAAATCAAACCTTAGTCGGCTAGGCTCTACTAAAGAACCTTTCTGTGTAACGTGTTTGCCTAAAACCCTTCTTAATGACTCGTGCAATAAGTGCGTCGCAGAATGGTACGCTCTAGTATCATCCCTTCTTTCTACATTGATCTTTAATTCAACGTTGTCTTTTAATTGAATTGACCCATTAATAACTTTTCCATAATGAACAAATAAATCACCTAATTTTTTTTGAACATCAGTTACTTCAAATTTAAAATCATTTCCTGCAATTTCTCCAGTGTCTCCTACTTGACCTCCAGACTCACCGTAAAAAGGGGTTTGATTAACAATAATCATTCCCTCGTCACCATTTTTTAACTCATCTACTTCTTTATTATCTTTTAGTAAAGAAAGTACGGCGCCTTCAGCTTGATTAGTCTCGTAACCAAGAAATTCTGTAGCTCCTAATTTATCTTTTATACCAAACCAAACATCTTCTACAGCTGCATCACCTGAACCTTTCCAATTTTTCTTTGCAAGTTCTCTACTTTCTTTCATTAATGATTGAAATTTTTCTGAGTCAATTGACATGGATTTGTTTCTTAGAATATCTTCAGTTAAATCCAATGGAAATCCATAAGTATCATATAATTTAAAAGCTACTTCTCCAGGTAAAACTTTATCTATTTTAGAAATCTCTTCATTTAAAATTTTAATTCCTCTATCTAAAAGAACTAAAAATTTTTCTTCTTCCATTTTTAATGTTTCTTTGATTAAAGATTCAGCTCTTACTAATTCTGGATAGTTTCCTTTCATCTCATCCCTAAGAGTTTCAAATAAATTAAAAAAAACTGGTTCATTTGATCCTAATAAATGGGAGTGTCTCATTCCTCTTCTCATAATTCTTCTAAGCACATACCCTCTACCTTCATTAGAAGGTAACACACCTTCTGCAATTAAAAATGAACTCGCTCTTAAATGGTCTGCAATAACTCTAAAGCTTGAAAGATTAGAATTATCAGATTTAACTTTTAGTATTTCAGAGGCTGAATTTATTATCTTTTTAAAATGATCTGTTTCATAATTATCATGAGTTCCCTGCAATAATGCGGCTATTCTTTCAAGGCCCATCCCTGTATCAACTGATGGTTTAGGTAGATCAATTCTTTTTTCTTTAGAAATTTGTTCAAATTGCATAAAGACTAAGTTCCATATTTCTATAAACCTATCTCCATCTTCATCTTTTGTGCCTGGAAGTCCTCCAGCTAAATGATCACCATGATCATAGAATATTTCTGAGCAGGGACCGCATGGTCCTGTCTCACCCATTGACCAAAAATTATCTGAAGTAGCTATTCTAATTATTCTATCATCGTTAAAACCGGCTATTTTCTTCCAAAAATTGAAGGCTTCATCATCTTCATGATAAACTGTTACATATAGACGATTTTTATCAATTCCAAAATCCCTAGTGATTAAATCCCAAGCATAATGGATTGCTTGTTCTTTAAAATAATCTCCAAATGAAAAATTTCCCAACATTTCAAAGAATGTATGGTGTCTTGGAGTGTAGCCAACATTTTCTAAATCGTTATGTTTTCCACCCGCTCTTACACACTTTTGTGAAGTAGTGGCTCTTTGATAATCTCTTTTCTCAAGACCAGTAAATACATTTTTAAACTGAACCATTCCTGAATTAGCAAACATTAAAGTTGGATCGTTATTTGGAACCAAGTTACTCGACTCTACAATCCTATGATCATTCTTTTCAAAATATTTTAAGAATGTATTTCTTATTTCATTTAATGATTTGTCAGCCATATTTTTAAAATACAGCTTTTTTATTTTATGTCTAGATAACAGTAAGGGAAAAAAGGCGCTTAAATTAAGCGCCTTTTAATAATTAAAGATGACTTTTTAACTAATTCTTTTTAGTAGGAACTACTTCCTCTTTCTTTTCTGCTTTTGGATCTTCTATTTGATCTTTTGCAGCCTTTTCAGGGTCAAGCGGGTTTCCTTCAATCTTTTTTTGAATTACGCCTGCTTTTTCTCTAATAGCTAATTCTATTTCAGCTGCTACTTTAGGGTTCTGAGCAAGATAAGTTTTAGCATTTTCTCTACCTTGACCTATCTTTTCACCTTTATAAGCATACCATGCACCTGATTTTTCAATAATATCAGCTTTTGATCCTAGATCGACCAATTCACCCATTTTACTAATTCCTTTTCCATACATTAAGTCAAACTCGACAACTTTGAATGGTGGTGCTACTTTATTTTTGACTACTTTAACTCTTGTTGAGTTTCCAATAATTTCATCTTTATCTTTAATTGCACCAATTCTTCTAATATCCATTCTAACAGATGAGTAGAATTTTAAAGCATTTCCACCTGATGTTGTTTCAGGACTTCCAAACATAACTCCAATTTTCATTCTAATTTGGTTAATGAAAATCATCATTGTATTTGTATTTGAAATTGAACTAGTAAGTTTTCTTAATGCCTGACTCATTAATCTTGATTGAAGACCAACATGATGATCTCCCATTTCACCTTCAATTTCAGCTTTTGGCGTTAGTGCTGCAACTGAGTCAATTACGATAACTGAAATAGATCCTGATTTAACAAGAGTATCTGCTATTTCTAGTGCTTGCTCACCAGCATCTGGTTGTGAAATTAAAAGTTCTTCTGTATTTACACCTAATTTTTTTGCATAAACTGGATCTAGTGCATGCTCAGCATCAACAAACGCACAAATTCCTCCAGCTTTTTGAGCTTCGGCAACTACTTGTAATGCTAATGTTGTTTTTCCTGAAGATTCTGGTCCGTAAACCTCAACAATTCTTCCTTTTGGCAATCCACCTATTCCTAATGCTAAATCAAGACTTAAAGATCCTGTAGATACAGACTCGATATCCATAGCTCTTTTTTGTCCAAGCTTCATTACTGAGCCTTTTCCAAAATTGTCAGTAATCTGAGCTATTGCTGCATCTAATGCTTTGTTCTTTTCTTTGATATCCATTTCTTGATCTTTAGTAGATTTAACTACTTTTAGGTTACTTTTCGTCATTTTTAGCCTCTTTTTTTAATTTTTTTAACACTCGAATCATGAGATTAAATGTACACATTTTGTTCTCATTAGCAATATATTTATTTTTAATCAAAAAAATCAAATAATTACTTAAGTTTTAGATATTGGCTATTTAATAACCCAACTGATTTTAACAAATTATATTGGGCCATAAGGTAATTTCTTTCAGAATTCGCTAAAGATATTTGAGCTGAAAGTAATAATGAATTTGATTGGATAACATCAAGTGTCGTTCTAGAACCTCGTTCGTATTCTGCAGCAATTCCTTCATTTGCAATTTTTGCTGCTCTTACTTGTACTTTTACAGAATTTAGAAAACTTTTTGATGAAGCTAAACTTGACCAAGCACTAGCTACATTAGTATCATTTGTTCTCATCACATCATCTAATAATAATCTTTTTCTAACTGTTAAATTTGTATTTTTATTAATTTTTGATTTCTTTTTACCCCCTGAGTAAAATGGCCAACTGACTGTAGCTTTTAAAATATCTTTATCTTTTCTATCAATGGTTGAACTTAAGTCATCAGCGAAAGATTTCTCTAATGATAATGATGCTGTGGGTTTTAAATCTGTCTCTGCTATTGCTAAATCTTTTTCTGATTGAACTACATCAAAATTTGCTATTTTAATATCTGGATTATTTTGTTTAGAAAGATTTATTGCTTCATCTAAACTCTTTGGAATACTAACAATTGAGTTTGAGTTTTTT
Organism: Candidatus Pelagibacter sp. HTCC7211; assembly: GCF_000155895.1. Lineage (NCBI taxonomy): Bacteria > Pseudomonadati > Pseudomonadota > Alphaproteobacteria > Candidatus Pelagibacterales > Candidatus Pelagibacteraceae > Candidatus Pelagibacter > Candidatus Pelagibacter sp. HTCC7211. The sequence goes on along the minus strand of NZ_DS995298.1, from coordinate 547,526 downwards.
TTAAGAGATTTTGGATTATCAATTTTTCCAATAATATTTTCATAATTTAATTTACTAATTGTTAAATCACTTTTTGCTTGAGTAAATTGAGCTTGAGCACCTGCAAGCGAAGATTCTGTTTGGGCTAAATCAGCAATCGTAATTTGACCTCTATCTAATCTTATTTTATCATTTTCAAGTTGCCTATTTAATAAATTTAAATTTTTTCTATTAATAGATAATTTTTCTCTAGCTAATATTAAATTTGTAAAAACGTCAATTGCACTATACAAAACATCCTGTTCTTTTTTAATCAACTTTGCTTTTGCTAAATCTAATCCAATTAAATTTTTCTCAAATGATAAATCTCTTCCATAATCAAGAATTGTTTGTTCTAATTTAATAGATGTTGTCAATGGATCAGCATCACTACTTGAAGCATCTCCTCCACTTTGATTTGTAAGTTTATTAGTATTTTCTATACTCTTTGAGCCACTTAAAGTTAAAGTTGGTTTGTAATCTGCTTTTGAAATATTAATATCTTCTTCAGATGCTTTGATGTTTTCTCTTTCTGCATTTAACTGAATGTTATTCTGATAAGTTTGATTTAAAGCATCATACAAAGTTACTGCTAAAGCATTACCAAAATAAAATAATGTTAAACTGATTAGTATTAATATTTTTCTCATTTTTTTTTATATACTGCAGATTTAATCTGATGGTTATTATTTAAATTTAAAACTATAGAAGCATATTTAGGCATTTTTTTGAACATGTTTTCTGTAATTCTTTGATACGTTTGCATGAATTTAAATACATCACTCTTGTTCATTATCTTGTGGCTAGAAGATTTTTTACTCTTCAACCATAACTTATGCTCTTGTTTTAATCTCCATTTTTGAAGCAAACTAAAGTTTTGCGCTTTTAAATAAATCATACAATTAAGTTGAGAATACAATTTTTTATATTTAGTTTTTAGTTGTTTATTTACATAATTTCTCCATAGGAGCTTTGGGTCGTTAGTTTTTTCAAGTGAATTTATTGATTTTTTTAGTGTCTTATTTAATTCAGCTTTTGCGCCAACACACCAACCTTCAAATATTACTACATCAGGTTTTTCCTTAAGTTTATACCAATATTTTTTAGGAGACCTATCGTCAATAGCTTTATTGAAATCTGGTAATTCAATTTTTTTAAAATTTTTACTTTTTACTTTTTTAAAAAAATTAAGCATCATTTGTACATCATGAGTGCCTGGCACACCTCTTGTCATCAGCATGGGATGTATTTTTTTTGATAAGTTTAATCTCTCTTTTCTAGTTTTATAAAAATCGTCAATAGAGATTTTAAATACGTTTAGTTTAAAATACTTTTCTAATATAATTTTAACAATCGAGCTTATAGTTGTTTTACCTGCACCTTGTCCTCCAGCCAAACCAACAAAGTAGGGTTTTTTATTAATATTTTTATTTGCAATCCAAAAACACATTGGAATTAAAAAAGACTTTAGCATTTTATCTTTGTTGCTAAACTTTTCTGTTTTAATTTCTTGTAATTTAATAAACTTAAAACAATCTTTTTTTACTTTATTAAAACAGATATCTATCTTATTCATTAGTGGTTAATTTTTTTGGTCTAATGGATGATTTTGACCATCGTTTACTGCAACATCTTTTAAAGCAAAAGTATTTATTTCATCAATGCATCCAACATTAAAACCTGTCATTGCTGGATTAATTCTTGGATTGTGATGAGTATAAATTCCACAAATCGAACAAAAATAATGTTTGGCTACCTTTGTATGAAATTGATAAAGTTTTAATTTATCTTCTCCTTTCACTATTTTAAAATCTTCATTTTTAACCATAGACATTATTGCTCCCCTTCTTTTACAAATAGAGCAATTACATTTTATCACCTTTGCTAAATCTCCATCCAAATTAATTTCTGCCTCAACTTCTCCACAATGACATGTTAATTTTTTCATTTTATTTCCTGTCTTTTATATGATTTTGACCATCGTTTATAAAGGTCTTTAGTTTAAATAGCTCACTTGTTTTTATTTCATCTATACAACCTACATTGATACCATAAGAATTTGGATCACTTCTTCTTAAATTGTGTGTTTGAACTCCACACTCTGAACAAAAATGATGTTTAGCTACTTTTGTATTGAACTGATAAATTTTTATTTTATCTTCTCCTTTGACAATCTTTAAATCTTCTTTATTAACTGTTGTAACCATTGTTCCTTTCCTTTTACACATTGAACAATTGCATCTCATTAATTTATCTATTTCTTTTTTAAGATTAACTTGGATTTCTACTGCACCACAATGACACGATAATGTTTTCATTTACTTTTTTTATCTATTTAATATTTAATTTAAACTATCTCTGGTTAAAGTTATCCACAAGTACACAAAATGTAGTTCCAATGTTCACCTTTTGATTCACTTTTGATTCAGTTACAGACTCAAAATACAACCTCTTGCGTGCATTGTATAACTAGTCTATAAATAAGAACAAAACAAGAACATGAAACTAACAATCCCTTATTATCTACATAAAGCAGGCGCTGGTTTTCCATCTCCCGCAACTGATTATATCGAAGAAGATATTGATCTTAATATGCATTTAATAAGAAATGTTCCAGCTACCTTCATCATCAGGGTGCAAGGTAAATCAATGGTAGATGTTGGAATTAATGATGGAGATTTACTGGTTGTCGATAAAAGTATAAAGCCAAAAAACTTTTCAACAGTAATTGCAAATGTTCATGATGAGCTTGTGGTTAAAAGTTTGGTTCAAGAAAGAGATAAAAAGTTTTTAACGTCAGGATCTAAAGAATTTACTGACAGAATTTTAATTAACGAAGAACAAGATATTTTTATTTGGGGAGTTGTAACTTATGTCATCCATTCCACGTACTAAAAAAATAGCATTAGTTGATTGTAATTCTTTTTATGTTTCTTGCGAAAGATTATTCAATCCTAAAATAAGAAGAAAACCTGTTGTTGTTTTATCTAATAATGATGGTTGTATTATCTCAAGATCTAATGAGGCAAAAGCATTAGGAATTAAAATGGGTGAACCTTACTTTAAAGCAAAAGATATTATTATTAAAAATAAAGTAGAAGTTTTTTCATCTAATTATTCTTTATATGGTGATCTATCTAGAAGAGTAATGCGAACTCTTAAAAGATTTAATTCCGATATAGAAATTTATTCTATTGATGAAGCATTTTTAGATTTATCAAATTTTCTAGATCAAGATGTAGAAAAAGTTGGAAAAGAAATTAGAGAAACAGTTTTACAATGGACGGGTATTCCAACTAGTATCGGAATTGCTAAAACAAAAACTCTAAGTAAAATTGCAAACCATATAGCAAAGAAAAAGCAATCAGGAGTTACTAGTTTAATTGGGATTGATAATTTAGATCCTGTTCTTGAAAAAGTAGAAATTAATGATGTATGGGGTGTTGGTAGACAGCTAACAAAATTCTATCAAAAAAATGGTATCTATAACGCTAAGCAACTTAAGAATAAATCGAATACCTGGATCAAAAAATGCTCTAATGTTTTAAGCTCTAGAACCGCAATGGAACTTAGAGGAATACCTTGTATAAATTTAGAAACTACTCAAACTAAAAGAAAGAGCTGTGTAGTTTCAAGGTCATTTGGTAAAAGAATTGAAAAATTTCAAGAACTAAAAGAAGCAGTTGCCAACTATTGCTTGAATGCGTCTGAAAAAATTAGATCAGAATCTTTAGTTGCAAAAGCAATTACAGTTTTCGTTCGAACGAGTCCTTTTCAAAGAGACTATGGTTATTATTCAAATGCTAAAACAATTGATTTTCCTATTGCAACAAACAATAGTATTGAAACTGTTAAGACTGCGGTTGCAATACTACAAAGTATATTCAAAAATGGTTATCGTTATCAAAAAGCAGGTGTAATGCTGACAGGACTACGTAATGACGATGGTAGAAAAAATCTATTTTCATCTGAAAAAGATGAAAAAATAAAAAGTTTAATGCAATCAATTGACAATACCAACTATAGATATGGAAGATCTACATTAAGTCTTGCAAGTGCAGGTGTTCATAAAAAATGGAATATGAGAAGACAGTATTCTTCTAAGATAGATACAGCTGATTTTTATTGTTTGCCAACAATTAGAGCTATTTAGTAAAATGACAGTTTGGTTCTACAACTGTCCATGATGAAGTGCCAAAATTTCGTTTTGAAATATTTTCAAAGTTAAAAACTATTTTTCTTTGATAATTATTAAGATTACCTTGGTTAGTAGACCATTGTTTTAATCTTTGAACATTCTCATGATCTGGAAATCGAGTTACATAAGCATAGAGCCATCCCCAATTACTACTTGATCTAATATCAAGATCTTGAACCTTATAGTTCTTTGCAGGTCCTGGCGATTTCATCTCTTTTGCGTATTTAAATACAATTTCATTAGTCTCTGTAAAATCTATAAAAAACTTAACAAGATTGTGAAAATTTTTTCCCTTATAATCATATTCCCAAATGTTATAGCCTTGGTTTTCAGCGATAATTGCTATTACGGATAATGCGTTCATAGCCCGTCCTTGGTAAAACATAGCTCTTCCACCACGTCTTGTTTCAATAGGTAAGCTACCATCTTTTCTTTGATATCTAATTGCCGCTTCATAGTTTAAAAAGGCTTTTCTAAAAAGCTTATCATCACTTAACAAAATACCAAGCTGCATATGGCTTATCGCAGATGATAATGCATGATTATGTGCTCTCTTTGGAACACCAATTGCTTGAGTTCCATCTTTGTATTTCATGTCATACATAAGATGTTTATTTTTCTTTACTATCTTTTGAAACCAATCTTTAATTATCTTATCCTCATCTTCGGGGACATTGATTACTTGCTTAACAAATGAATATCCTGCCATCATTGGTGATGCTATCCAAAGATTGACCGTTAAAGTATCATTCCAATGTCTGCCTTCATGGTTAGAGGGTCCTGTTCTTTTTGCAGCGTCAGATTTTGCCCAATCTAAAATTACTCTTTTTACATTCTCACAAGCTTCAATATTTCCTCCGCTACATGGACGTTTAAAATTTTCAAAACTATCTAGAGCAGACATAAATCTATTATCCAGGCCATATCCTGATGGAGCATCAACTTTTGCTAGTGGTAAAACAGGATTGTTTGTTTGATTTACATACATACTAGTAATGCATCCATCTAAATTTTCTGGAATTGGAAAAATAATTTCTGGCTTAATGATTGTTGCCTTTTTTTTTATTTTTTTAAAATCACTATAAGAATTATTTGAAATAAAAATTGATAAAAAAACAAAAAATAAAATTTTTTTCATTTTAACAAAACAATTTAAATTATTTTATTTTATCAATATCGTGGATGTTTGTTAAACAATTGTTAAATTCTTCAATATTTTCTCTCAGAGCTAAACTAGAAATTGAATAAATCATTACGAGTAACAAAACCAAAGGAAATGAGGTAATAATTGAAGCATTAGTTTGCATTAGAAGAATATAAAAAACTATAAATAAAGCGGAACGAATTAAAACTGTTTTACGAAATACACTAATAATTGAAAGAGAGTGTTTTAATAAATTAAAAAAACTCATTTTTGAGGGTCCAAAATATCTGACGCCCCTAATAGAGGGTAAAGATACTAAATCTTTTTCTATTTTTCTTAATGACCCTGAAAAACTACTCCAAGTAGCCTTTTCCTTTAGCATTTTTTCAATTGTTGATTTTGAAAGACAAGTAAAGTTTCCAAATTTAATTGACTGACCTGTAAATGCTAAAGTTAAAAATTTGTGAAATTTATAACATATTTGAAACAATAATCCCTCTGACCGCTTCACTCTCTCTCCAACAATTGACTGTTCTCCTACTTGTTCCGAAAGTTCAATGAAGTTTTTAATCTCTTCAGGTCTATCTTCTCCATCGCCATCCATTGGAATTACATAATCAAATTCTTTTTTCTCAAAAATATATTTTAATCCTGAGGCGATACATCTTGCATGACCCCTATTTTCTTTCATATTGATGATTTCAAAAGAATTAATATTTTCTAAGTTTTGATAAGTATCTATTATTTGTTGAGATGAAGCGTCATTTATAACAACAACTGATATTTCAGAATTTAAATCTTGTATTTCAAAATTAATATTTTCGATTAATTTTTTTAAAGATTCCCTGTCATTATAAATTGGAATTAATAATATAATTTTCATTTATTTTCTTAATCCAATCATACAAATGCCCTGTTTGGCAATTTTACCAAATTCCCCAGGACATAAATTTTTTAATATTTCTGGATTACCAACATAAATTAATCCACCAGAGGGGTCTAATTTGTCGACTTTTCCATCAATACTAAGGAACCATTTAGGCCTATCACTTAAATGATAAGACAAATTACCGGCATGCCATTCATCACCTACTACATACATGATATCATTTGAGAAATTTTCAGACCATCTTCTATCAACAAGATCTGCAATTTGTCTTCCAAAATAGTCAGTTCTTTTGTTATCTTTTGAAAGAGACACGTAAGCATAAAGTGAAGGGCTTAATAAAAATAAAAGTAAAAAACCAAAAGCAAATTTTTTAAGTTTTTTGATGTTTATTTCTGATTTAAATACATAAATAAATAAAGTGCCAAAAAATAAATAAAACGGTGTCATCCACATTGTTCTGATCTTAGACCCTGTAACTACTGATGTTATCAACATGAGTAAGATTGGTAAAATGTTAATTGCCAATAAAAAAAGTAATTTTTTATCTTTAAAATTAAATTTGAATTTAATTTTTTTTATTAATAGCCAAACTAAAATTAAGAATGGAATTAATAATCCAATTTGTTTTATTAAAAAAATAAATGGGAATTTTATGTGATCAATTACACTAGATTGTTCTAATCCAGTTCTGGCAAGTCCATAAGTTAAAGTTATAAAATCGTTATTATTGAGCCAAATTAAATGAGGGACTAAAATAATTAAAAATATTTCAAAAGTTATTAAATATTTAAAATCAAACTTTCTTTCTCTCTTAATAAATATTAAATAGATAAATAAAAGATCAATTGAAACTAAAAGATAAAAAAATAAATATTTTGATAAAAATCCAAATGCAGCAAATAAACCAACTAAAAAACAGTCAGTAAATTTTATTTCTTTGCTAGTATAAATTTTCCATGAAAAATAAACTGTTAATGACCAAAATGGTAGTTGGCAAACATTAACGTTAAATTCGGGAGTTGTGAAATTATAAAAATAAATTGCTTCAATAAGTAAGACTGAAATTAAACCCAGTATATCATTATTAAAAAATTCTTTAGAAAATTTAAACACATAATAAAAAGAAATAATTACAAAAATTTGACTAAGTAAATAATAAGCCCAATCTTGTGAACCAAAAATTTGAAAAAAAACTTCTGGAAAAAATGCACTCATTGGAGGATGTTTGTTAAATCCCCAATCTAAATTACTTCCCCAAGCTAAAGCCTCGATAGTATCAAGTGGTAAATTTTGATTTGTTAGAGAGGGAACCAATGTCCAAAATATAAGATGTAATAAAACAAAAATGTAAAAAATATTATTTATATTCTTAGTATAATTAGTCATTTATAAATATTAATATTAATTTAGCTTACTTGACACCCTTAATTTGCTGAATATACTCCGAAAATTCAAATTTTAAGTATGCCAAAGATTACTAAAGTTAAAAAAAAAGTTTCAAAAGTTAAAGTTAAAGTTTCAAAAGTTAAAGCTAAAGCAGTTAAAGTAAAACCTAAAACTGTAAGTAAACCAAAAGTAGTTGCCAAAGCACCTATAAAAATTTCTAAAACTTATGTTCCAAAAGATACTGAAAAATATATGTGCGAAAAACATAAAGTATTTTTTAGAATGAGACTTACTGAGTGGAAAAAAGAATTAGTTAAAGCAAATAATGAGGCACTTTATAACGGTAGTATGGATGATAATAGCATTTCTGCTGATATTGTTGATCAAGCAAGTTCATACACTGATAAAAATGTCGAAATGAAAGCTATTAACAGACAAATAAAACTAATTTCAGAAATAGATAAAGCGTTAGCAAGAATTCGAGAAGATATTTATGGATATTGCCTAGATACAGCTGAGCCAATTGGATTAAAAAGATTAATGGCTAGACCCGTAGCTAAATACACAATCGCTGCACAAGAAAAGCATGAAAAAGATGAAAAAGTTCATGCAGATGATTAATCTTAATTAATTAGCATCTAGAACTGCGTGTAAGAACTGTTTGGTTCTTTCATTTTGTGGATTACCAAACAATTGTTCTGGTGGACCTTGTTCAAATATTTTTCCCTCATTAAAAAAACAAACTCTGTCTGAAATTTCTCGTGCAAATCCCATTTGGTGAGTAACCATTATCATTGTTAAATTATGTTCTTTATTTAAAGATCTAATTACATTTAAAACTTCTCCTACAACTTCAGGATCTAATGCTGAAGTGATTTCATCTAATAACATTACCTTAGGTCTCATTGCTAATGCTCGTGCAATAGCAACTCTTTGTTGCTGGCCTCCAGATAGTCTACTTGGGTGTTCATCTTTTTTATCAGATAAACCAACTAGCTCTAATAAATCTAAAGCTCTTTGCTCTGCCTCATCCTTTTTCATGCCCAAAACTTCGATAGGTGCTTCAATACAGTTTTGCAAAGCTGTCATATGAGGAAATAGATTAAATTGTTGAAATACCATTCCAATTTTTGATCTTCTCTCACGTAGATATTTTTCACTAGCCTCAACTAATTTACCATCAGATTCCATATGTGTTAAAGGTTCTCCATCTAAATGAATTACCCCTTGGTTTATTTTTTCTAAAGTCATCAATACTCTTAGAACAGTCGTTTTTCCTGATCCAGAGGGTCCAATTATGGAGACCATTTCATTTTTTTTAATTTCTAAATTTAATTTATCCAAAACAACTAAATCTCCATATTGTTTTGTTACATCTGAAAAATTAACAATGATATCTGATGAATTTTTTTCCATATTAAAGTTGTTCTTTTTTTATTTTTCCTTGAGCTAAATTAACATTTTTTTCTAATTTTCTAATCCACATTGCTGCAGGAATTGATAAAGTTAAAAATATTATTCCTACTATAGTATATGGCTCTAAATAACGATAGTTATATCCACCAACAGCAGTTGCTGCATGGAATAGTTCTGCAACACCAATAGTAGATAGTAATGGAGTATCTTTAAAGATACCAACTAGATAATTTCCCATACCTGGTATTGCAATTGGAAATGCTTGAGGTAAAACAATTTTTCTATACGTATAAAAAGTGGAGAAATTCAATGCTCTACATGCTTCCCACTGCGTTTTAGGCACGCCTTCTAAAGCTCCTCTATATACTTCCGATAAATAAGTGCCAAAATGAAGACCAATTGTTATCATTCCACAAACCCAGGCTGATAATGTAATTCCAAATTGAGGTAGAACAAAGTAGACAAAGAATAATTGGATTAATAGAGGTGTTGATCTAATAAATTCAACAATTTCTCTATTGAACATATTTACTATTTTAATTGGGGTTCTTTGACCTAATAAAAATAATAATCCAACGATTGCAGCAATAGCATAACCAACTCCAGCAGCTAAAATTGTGTTCAAAGTTGCCCATAACATTTGTGGCAATATCTCTATTGCAAAATCCCATCTCCACTCTGCATTCATATTAAATTTTATCCTTTCCTACTTTTCTAGCCGCTAAAACTTCCAACCATCGTAAAAACGGAACAAGAAAAAATCTAGAAATTATATAATAAATTAAAAGTGCAGTTCCAAAACATTGGGCTGAAAGCCAAGTAATTGAATTAATTTGTTTCGCTTCAAATGTTAAATCAACTACAGTCACTAAAGCAACAAGTGCAGTTGCTTTTAAAAGTTCTACAGTTAGATTTGCAGCAGGAGGCAATATAATTGGAAATATTTGAGGTATAATTATTTTCCTCATTCTTTTTGCTGGTGTAAAGTTTAGTGCAAATGCACCTTCCCATTGACCCTTAGGAACTGCTAAAATTCCACCTCTTACAATCTCTGCTCCATAAGCGCCGAAGTTCATTCCTATAGCAACCACCCCCGCGGTAAATGCTTCTAGTGTCAGTCCGAAAAAGGGCAATACATAGTAAAACCAAAATAATTGGACCAACAAAGATGTTCCTCTAAAAAATTCTATATATACTGTTGCTGTTCCTTGAATTAGTGGATTTTTTGATAAACGCATTAATCCAAAAATTAATGAAATGATTATATAAAGAATAGTTGAGCAGACTAATACCTTAATAGTAGTAACCGTTCCAAGTAACATGGTTGGACCATGTTCGGATAAAAATGCAAAATAGCTCACTCTTAAAACCTTATGATTAAAAAAAAATCAGGCGACGAATTATTGTCGCCTGATTAATTAAAAATTAATATTTTTATTTAGTTGAACAAGCCCACTCAGTAGTCATTTCAGGAGGAGGTAATTGAGCTTTATCATAGCCATATTTACCAGCTCTTTCTAACATCTTAGCAGGATTTGCCATAACTTTTGCTAAAGCAGCATTAAAGTTATCTCTAAACTCAGTATCAGTTTTTCTAAAACCAATACCAACTACGTTTACAGTTTCCATAGGCATTAACTTTGGATCTGTTACTTCAAATGCACCACCTGTTTTTTCTTCATGCTCTTTAGCACCAAAGAATGTTTGAACAGCAACGTCAGCTCTACCTGCTTTCATAGCAGCTAAAATTCCAACTTCACCTTCAACTAATAACATTTGACTATCTGGAACACCAAATTTCTTAGCAGCTTCTACTGTGTTGAAACCAGCACCAGTTACAAGTTTTGCACCTGTGCTAATTACATCAGCATAATTGTTAATATTTTTAGGATTTCCTTTTGGTACTAACATCGCATCTCCAAAAACTCCAATTGGATCTGAAAAGTTGATGTTTGCACATCTACTTTTTAAAATGTACATACCACCAGTAATCATGTCTGATCTATTAGCATTAATTCCTGGAATTAATCCTGACCATTCAAATACTTTAGTTTCATGCTCAGTAATTCCCATTTCTTCAAGGACTGTTAACGCAATCATGTTAACAAAACCTAAAGCTTCACCGTTATCACCAGCGTAAGCCCATGGCACTGCAGTACCAAAACCTAGTCTTAACTTGTGTCCATCTTTTAATCTATCAGTTAATGTTGCAGCATTAACAGATGAAATACTAAAAAGAATAACAAGAAAAACTGAAATAGATTTAATTAATTTATTCATTATCTTTCTCCCATTGTTTAATATAAACAAAGGTTAACAAGATTTCTAATTTGATGCAAATAAACTTGAATTTCTAGATCAACTTATAATTGAATCTGATGCTAAATATTTATTGTATCTCCAATATTTATTTCACCATCATCTAAGGCAGTTAAATAAATTCCCATTTCAAAATGATTATAAGTTTTTTTTAATAATTGAAGTAAGTTAAATGTATTATCATCTGTTTGAGGTTTTAAATTAATTGCAACACATCTTGGAATGTTTTTTTCTACTTTAAAAGAAACATTGTTGATCTTGATTATTTTGCCAATCCATTCACGTTCTTTCCAAGGTTCAATTCCATCTATACAAATATTTCCTCTAAATATTGAGCTTTCAACGTTCCTATCAATTTTTTCTCTAAAATCATTGATGCTTTGTATGTTTAATAGTGAGACTGAATTTACAAAATTAACTTTGTTTGAAATTGAAGTATCAAAAAAAGGAAATTCATGATTTTTCATTAAAGTTATTGGTTGCTTTAAAGAACTTTCTAATTCTGAAATTTTATTTGAAAGTTCTTCCCGTTGTTCTGACTGGTTTATATCAATGGTTAATATTTCTTTATCTTTTAAAGTGAGAGTTAGTTTTTCATCTTTGAATATAAAATTATATTTATTTAATACTGGTGAATTTTTTAGAGTTAAAACTTTGTTCCATTTGCCTTTTCTATCATCAAGGCTTTTTTCAAATAATTTTGCCTGTTCTTTATCTAGGTCTTTTGCAAATGCAAAAATTCTATCACTAACAATTCCAATATCTTTTTTAATTATACAATTTTCAATTGTCTGAAATGATACGGATTTAACTGGGCAGTAATTTATTGAAGAAATAGTTGCGCTCATATAAAGTTTTCAAAATAATATGTCTTATCTTTCTTCAAATCAACTTAAACAATATGAGGATGAAGGATTTGTTTCTCCAATAAATATTTTTTCAAAAGAAAAAGCAAATGAAATTAGAAATGAAATAGAATTAATAGAAAAAGAAATGCCTGGTGAATTAGATAAGTCGGGTAGATATAATGCTCATTTAATTTCACCTCTATTAGATGAAGTTACACATCATCCTAAAATATTAGATGCTGTTCAAAGTTTAATTGGTGATAATATACTTGTATGCGGAACAACTCTTTTTATCAAAAATGCAAATGAAAAAGGTTTTGTTAGTTATCATCAGGATGCAAAATATATAGGCTTAGAGCCACATAATTGGGTAACTGCTTGGGTTGCAATAACAGACTCTAATGAACACAACGGATGTATGAGAATGTGGTCAGGTTCACATAAAGATAATTTAAAAGATCATGACCAAATGTTCAACGAAGGAAATTTATTAACGAGAGGTCAAACGATTAACAATGTACCAAAAGAAAAAACTACACCATTGATACTTGAAGCTGGCCAAATGTCTTTGCACCATCCAACTGTTGTTCATGGTTCTGATTTAAACAAAAGTGATGATCGAAGAATAGGCTTTGTCATACAAAGCTATATAGGAAGTAATGTTAAACAAGTTTTGGGCAAAAATAGTGTTCAGATAGCTAGAGGTAGGGACGACTTTAATTTTCATGAAAAAATTTCAAGAGCTAAATCTTTAATGAATAGAGATGATATAAAACTAAAAAAGCGAGAAAACGATTATCTTCAACAAATTTTCTATAAAGGTTCAAGTAAAAAAGGATCATACTAAAATGTCAGATTTAAAAGAAATAGCTGACAATATAATAAATAAAAATTTTGATCAGGCATTAAAGCTTTGTGATATTTATCAAAATGACAATAATAAATATATAATCTTAAACTTTAAAGGTGCTATTTATTTATCACAAAATAATTTTGAAAGTGCAGAGATTAATTTTTTAAATTCTTTTAAAGAAAATGATAAATTTATTGATCCCTTAAATAATCTTTTTCAACTTTATTTTAAAAAAAAAGATTTTAAAAAACTTTTACTTTATGCAAAAAAGTTAATTGATATAGATAGCTCAAATCCCTCATACAATTACAAACTTGGATATGCTTTAGAGCAGAATAATAAGATTGAGGAGTCAATTAAATACTATAAAAATTGCATAAATTTTAATGGTAGAGATAAATTAAAAGCTTTAAATAATATTGGTGTACTCTATAGCAAACTCAATAAAGAAAATATTGCAAATCAGTATTATTTAGATGCTTTAAAGATTGATCAAAATAATACCGTTACAATTAACAATCTTTTATCAAATTATTTAGAGCTAAGAGATGAAAAAAATTCAGATATTTTTTACGAAAAAGCAAAAAATATAGATCAAAACACAATTCATTTTTTATTTAACAAGGCGGAATATTTAATTCAAAAAAATCAGGTAAATGATGCAATTAAAATTTTAGAGAGTAATAAAAATAAAGATTTTAAATTTTTTAAAAAATTAATTAGAATTTATTTTTTAATTGGAGAAAAAGATAAAGCGCAAAATCTACTTAATGAATTTAAAAAAATAGAGTCAAACGACCCAGAATATTTACAATTTCTTGGAATGCGTTCTCTCTTTCAAGGAAATTTTGAAATTGGATGGAAATATTATGAGTACAGATATTCAAAATTAAGAAATATTTTTAATAGTATAGCTGAGTGGAAAGGAGAAAATATTTCTCAAAAAACTATTGTTGTTTACAATGAGCAAGGACTTGGAGATAGTATTCAATTTTCAAAATTTTTAATTCCACTTCTGAAATTAACAAAAAACGTAACTTTTTTAGTACAAAAAAATATTTTTAATATCTTTAAAAAAGATATTCCAAATTTGAAAATTATATCAGAAGAAAATTTTCAAGAAAAATTTGATTTTAAAATTTCATTGGGTTCTTTGCTCAAATTTTTTTACAAAGAAAAGATTGATGAAAATTTTTTAATTAATAATAGAAGTTCATTTGAGTTACCTTTTAACATAAATAAAGATAAGCTTAATGTTGGTATAGCATGGTCTGGCTCGTTTAATGGTCCAAATGAACCTTATAGATCTATACCTCTAGAGACATTAAGTAAGATATTTTCTTTAGATGTTAATTTTTATTGTTTACAGAATGAAATTTGGGAAAGAGATTTAGTTCAATTTAAAAAAACTAAAATTAAAAATCTGGGAAATTATAGCTTAAGTGATATGGTTGCAATTATTCAAAATTTAGATCTAATTATTTCATCAGATACTTCAATTCTTCATCTTTCAGCTTCACTAAACAAAGAAACTTGGGGACTTTTGAATTCATATCCTGATTGGAGATGGGGGGCTTTTAGTAAATTACATCCGTACAAAACATTAAAAATATTTCATCAAAGAACTTTTAATAAATGGGACGATGTTGAGTTGGAAATATACGAAAATTTAAAAAAAAGAAAATGACAATCTTCAAGAAATTTTTTATAAAGGTGCTTCTAAATAATGTCAATTATAGTTAAAAAATGAAAAGAAAAAAATCAAAACAAAACTCAATTTCATTTCTTTTCGCTAAAAAATATATTTATATTTACTATCCTATTATTTGGATAGTTCTGTTATTATATGTGTTTACGAGATGAATAGTAAATTAATATTAATTATTATTATTGTTTTAGCCATTGAGCTATCAGGTAATGGTATCTTAACTTCTCTTTTTAAATTGATGAACTAGATTATGGTTGAGGAGGTAAATCTTTCTTATTCATAAATTGATATCCTTTTATTACTGCCTCTCTTTTAGAGATATCTGAATACCATCTTGATAAATTTTTAAAATTCTTAAGACCTATATCATGCCACTCATGTCTAGCAATCCAGGGCCAAGTTGCAATATCGGCTATAGTATATTTTTCACTTGCAAGAAAATCTGAAACATTTAATCTACTATCTAATTCTTGGTATATTCTTTTTGTAATTTTAAAGTATCTTTCTTCTCCAAATTCACTTTTACCAGGATTGTAATGATGAAATTGATGATGTTGACCAATCATTGGTCCAATTGTTCCCATTTGAGCCATTAACCACTGGTTAATTTTTAATCTATCTGATTGATCATAAAACTTTCCACTTTTTTCTCCCAAATACATAAGGATTGCCCCTGATTCAAAAATACTTTTGTTATTTTCATGATCCGTAATTACTGGAATTTTGCTAAATGGACTTATTTTTATAAATTCTTCTTTAAATTGATCATTATTGCCTAAATCAACTTTAGTTACTTTGTACTCATAGCCAATCTCCTCAAGCATAATAGATATTTTTTTACCATTTGGCGTATCAGCGGTAAAAAGTTCTATCACTTTTTAACGCCAAGTCTTTCTTGTGCTGCTTTTGATGTCGTTGTGAACTCAAACCTAAGTTTTTCATCTGGTTTTGCATATTTAAAACAGCCTCTAGCTGCCAAAGCTCCCTCATGAAAACCTGATAAAATCAATTTGAGTTTACCTGGATAAGTACAAATGTCACCGATTGCAAAAATTCCATCAATATTGGTTTCAAAATTTTCCGTATTCACTTCAATAGCTTTTTTATTAATATTTAGTCCCCAATCTAAAATTGGACCTAATTGCATAATTAATCCAAAAAAACCAAGAACATAATCTGTTTTAAACTCTTTAGTTTCTCCTTCATCATGCTTAATTTTAACTGATTGAATATTTTTATCTCCAGCGACTGAGTCTATTTGATATTTTGTATATAAATTAATTTTTCCTTGATCGTTTAGTTCTTTAACTTTTTGAACACTAGACTCTGCTCCACTAAAACCATCCCGTCTATGAATTAAGTTTACTTTTGATGTGTTTGAGAGCTCAATTGCCCAATCTAGTGCTGAGTCTCCTCCACCAAATATTGAGATTGTTTTATCTTTAAAAACTGTTTTGTCTTTAATTGAGTAAAATATTGAACTTCCCTCAAATTTTTCACACTCCTTTAAAGGAAACTTTCTAGGCTCAAATGAGCCAACACCACCAGCAATTACAATGCTTGCAACATCAAATTCTTGTTTTCCACTTGTTTTAACAAGCCATCTGCTTTCAACTTTTTTAAGTTCTTCTACTCTTTCATTTAAATGAAATTTTACATTAAAAGGTTTTATTTGTTGCAACAAATTAGTTGTTAACTCTTCACCAGTGCACTCTGGAACAGCTGGTATATCGTAAATTGGTTTGTCTGGATAAAGTTCAATACATTGTCCACCTGCTTTATCAAGGTTGTCAACTATCTCGCAGCTTAAACCAATTATTCCTAATTGGTGCGCACAAAATATTCCTGTTGGTCCTGCTCCAATTATTAACACATCTTTTTTAATCATTTAAACTTGCTTTGATGGAATATTAACCACCAGTCCATCTAATTCATCTGAAATAGTTAATTGACAACTCAATCTACTATTTTGTTTTGGTTCAAACGCCATATCGAGCATATCTTCTTCACCATCTTCTTTAGTTGGAAGTTTATCTAACCATTCCTCATTTACATAAACATGACAAGTAGCACATGCCATTCCACCTCCACAATCCGCATCAATACCAGGGATATCATTTTGAACTGCACCCTCCATAACCGTAAGTCCATTTTGAACATCAATTGTATGTGTTTGGTTGTCGTGTGTGATGTAATTTATTTTTGCCATGAATTAGATATAAGCTCTTAAAAAAAAAGGGCAAGTATGTATAAACATACTCGCCCTAATTAAATATTTTACTTAGTAAAACTACTTAGCTCTTTTTCCGCTTGAACTAGTTGCAGCAGCCCAAATTACTAGACCAAATGCAATTTTGTTAACAAAGTCAGCTAAGTTGTAAACAACGTTAAGTGATTCTGCATCTACACCACCTGTTAGGTAACCAAATACATAACCTAATGGGTAAATTGCCCAACCTACTGTAACGATCATTCTCATTGCACCAAAAGCAGTTACAAGTGCCTTGTTCCCACTTTTTGCTGCAGCTTTACCTGCTTCACCAGAGAATACTTCATAAAGAATGTATACCCAACCTGCCATACCGATAATGAAACCAAGTGTAGCGTTGATGTATCCAGCTTCTCCTAAGTATCCACCTACTAGCATTACTACTGAACCGAGTAGCAATCTCCAGAACATTCCAGAATTTGCTTTACCTACAGCAGATAGAATTAAATAGAATTCAACCATTTGTAGAGGCACAGTAATTAACCAGTCAATATATCTGTATACTGTTGGCGAGTCTCCAGTAGTCACCCATACTTCTCTCATGTACATGTAGTGTATGAATGCAATACCAGTTACTAGACCTGCAACGATCACTGAAGTTCTCCAGCCCGCTGCTACGTTGCCAGTTTCCATGAAGAAGAAAGCAGTAGCTGCTAACATACCCATAGAGATAACCCAAAACGAAATTCCAACGAAATCATCTTGTGCTAACATGGCGTCTGCGTTTGCAACACCTGTAACACCTAATAGTGCAACAGCTGTAAGCGCAAACAATTTAAGTTTTTTCATAAAAAACTCCCTCTTTAGTTAGTTTTTATTGTTTAGTTTATATAAACTAGGCTTAGGTTTACCTAAACCAAGATAGTGCGTTAAATAACAAATAATTTTAGATTATAGAAGACTTAATTGTCATTAATTAACATTGATTTTACTTATTTTTTAAAATTAAATACAATTTTTAATTTAAAAACCAACAAATTTAACGAAATCGAATCAAAATCTATGTCAAAAAAATTTAGTGAAATTTACGAGCAATCTATAAAAAATCCTGAAAATTTTTGGCAAGAAGCATCAAATGATATTTTTTGGTTTAAAAAACCTACTAAAATTTTAAATAAATCTAACCCTCCTTTCTATAAATGGTTTGAAGATGGTGTCACCAATACTTGTTATAACGCCTTAGATATACACATTGATCAAGGTAAAGGTAAAAAAACTGCTTTAATATACGATAGCCCAATCACTGGTAATAAAAGTCAATTTACATATGAAGAACTTAGATCAAAAGTTTCAAAATTTGCAGGAGCGCTCAAAGATCAAGCTGTAATTAAAGGGGATAGAGTAATTATTTACATGCCTATGATACCAGAGGCAGTGATAGCTATGCTTGCTTGTGCAAGAATTGGGGCAATTCACTCTGTTGTATTTGGTGGCTTTGCATCAAATGAACTTGCTAGTAGAATTGATGATAGTAAAGCAAAACTATTGGTAACTGCATCATGTGGATTTGAGCCTGGAAGAACAGTTGAATACAAACCTCTTGTAGATGAAGCTGTAAAATTAGCCAATCATAAAATTGAGAAGATGATTTTATTCCAAAGATTAGGTCATGAAGTAAAATTAAATGCTCCATTAGAGATCAGCTGGGAAGAGGCAATTTCGAATGCTAAAGATGCTGACTGTGTTGAGATGAATTCAAATGAGTTTGCTTATATTCTTTATACCTCAGGAACAACTGGAACGCCTAAGGGTATTGTAAGAGATATTGGTGGTCACATAGTTGCATTAAAGTGGACTATGAAAAATATCTACAATATTGATACTAACGATATTTGGTGGTCAGCAAGTGATATTGGATGGATTGTTGGACATTCTTATATTGTCTACGCTCCATTATTTAAAGGATGCACAACTGTTCTGTTTGAGGGAAAACCGGTTGGCACTCCTGATGCTGGAGCTTTTTGGAAAATCATATCAGACTATAAAGTAAAATCTCTTTTCACAGCCCCTACTGCATTTAGAGCAATTAAGAAAGAAGATCCTGAAGGTAAGTTTTTCTCAAAATACGATCTTAGTAATTTTGAAAGCTTATTTCTTGCAGGTGAGAGAGCAGATCCAGATACAATTAAGTGGGCAGAAAATTTACTGAAAATTCCAGTGATTGATCATTGGTGGCAGACGGAGACTAGTTGGGCAATAAGTTCTAATTGTACAGGAATTGAAATGATGAAAACAAAATATGGTTCAGCTTGTAAAGCGGTTCCAGGTTACGATGTAAAAATTATTAAACCCGATCAAACTTTAGCTAAACCAAATGAAATGGGTGACATTGTTGTTAAACTTCCATTACCACCTGGAACTTTTCCAACATTGTGGAATGCAGATCAAAGATACAAAGAAAATTATATGACTAATTACGAAGGTTACTATCAAACTTATGATGCAGGACACATTGATGATGATGGTTATATTTGGATTATGTCTAGAACCGATGACATTATAAATGTTGCAGGACATAGATTATCAACCGGTGCCATTGAAGAAGTTTTATCTGAACATCAATCAGTTGCTGAATGTGCAGTACTTGGTATTGCAGATAAATTAAAAGGACAATTACCAATTGGATTAGTTGTTCTAAAATCAGGAGTAGATATAGATAATGATACTATTTCAAAAGAATGTGTTCAGATGGTTAGAGATAAAATAGGACCAGTTGCGGCATTTAAAGTTGTAATTGTTATCAAAAGATTACCCAAAACAAGATCTGGTAAAATTTTACGGGGAACTATTAGAAAAATTGCAGATAACGTGGAATATAAAGTGCCACCTACTATTGATGACCCTGCAATACTTACTGAAATTAAAGAAGATTTAATAAAAAATAATATTTTAAAAGACTAAAGGTTTTCCTTCAGGATCTCCTAAAATCTTACCGTCTTGCATTTTAATTTTGCCAGCAATAATTGTATGTGTTGGTGTTCCCTTGAATTTATCTCCATTAAATGGTGTCCATCCACATTTACTCTCAATATTTTCATTTTTAATTTCAATTGTTTTATTCATATCAACAATTGTAAAATCAGCGTCAAATCCTTCTTTAATAAATCCTTTATTTTTAATACCAAAAATTTTTATTGGATTTTCACACACAAGGTTCATCAATTGATTTAGAGTAAGCTCTCCATCATTTACGTGATTTAACATAACAGGCATTAAAGTTTGAACCCCTGGCATACCTGATGGTGAATTAGGATATTCTTTTTCTTTATTAACTTTAAGATGTGGGGCGTGATCTGAGCCTATTGTGTCATTTAAATTATTTTTAACTGCATACCATAATCTATCATAATGAGATTTATCTCTTATTGGAGGATTCATCTGAGCATAAGTTCCAAGCTTGTCATAACAATCTGGAGCATAAATTGTTAAATGCTGTGGAGTTATCTCAAAAGTAATATTTCCTTTATGTTGCGATAAAAAATCTACTTCATCTTTAGTAGTTACATGAAGAACATGAGCTCTTTTTTTGTATTTTTCAGCAATTCTTACAATTCGTCTCGTTGAGGAGATCGCACATTCAACACTTCTCCAAACAGGATGTGTATGAACGTCTCCTTGTTTAATTAACTTTTTATTCATATTCAAAATTGCCTCATCCTCAGAGTGAACTGCCACAACTTTTGAGGCGTTTTGAAAAACCTTATCTATATCATCTTCTTCAGCAACCAATAAATTACCTGTTGAAGATCCAGCAAAAAGTTTAATCCCACAGCAGCCTTCTAAACCTTCTAAGCTTGCTAAATCATCTGCATTATCTGCTGTTGCACCAAAATAAAAAGCGTGATTGCAATACATTCTATTTTTAGCAAGATCTATCTTTCTTTGGAATTCTTTCATATTAGATGTTGGAGGATTAG
This sequence comes from Candidatus Pelagibacter sp. HTCC7211, assembly GCF_000155895.1. Taxonomy (NCBI): domain Bacteria; kingdom Pseudomonadati; phylum Pseudomonadota; class Alphaproteobacteria; order Candidatus Pelagibacterales; family Candidatus Pelagibacteraceae; genus Candidatus Pelagibacter; species Candidatus Pelagibacter sp. HTCC7211. The sequence continues at coordinate 526,561 of NZ_DS995298.1, read as the reverse complement.
TATTTGGCATTTCAAAAACACTTGTAATTCCACCTGCTACTGCAGCTCTACTTCCAGAATGCAAATCTTCTGTATCTGTTGAACCTGGTTCTCTAAAATGAGTCTGAGTATCAATACATCCCGGTAAAACGGTTTGACCTTCAGCGTTTATAGTTTCTTTAGCTTCATAAGTAATTTCACCAATTTTATGAATTTTTCCATCTTTAACAGCAACATTTACTTCTTTTAATTGTCCATCGATGTAACATTGTCCGTTTTTGATTATAAGATCTAACATTTTAAGAAAATGTTATTATATTACATCAAAGGATTAATCAATTATGAATATTAAAAATGTTTACATTTTAGATGATAGAGCGATCCTTTACGTGAATGGAGAAGATGCAAAAGAATTTCTTCAAAATCTAATAAGCAATGATGTAAATAAAGTTAGCGATACAAATAGTTGCTTTACATCTCTGCTTTCTCCGCAAGGTAAATTTTTATTCGAATTTATTATTATTAAACATAAGTCTGGCTTCATAATTGATTGTGAAAAACCTCAGGCAGATGGATTATTTAAGCAACTAAGTATTTATAAATTACGATCAAAGGTTGAAATTTTAAACTTAAGCAACGAATTCGTAGTTGCAGCCTTTAGTCATGAAAAATTTCTTACCTTTGATGAAGCACAAGATGTTCCTGGATTTACCTTGAAATACAGAGAGGATCCTATTTTTTTAGACCCAAGGAATAAGCAATTAGGAGCAAGGCTTATCATAAATTTAGAGAAACTTTATCTGTCACTTAAAAAACTAGAACTGCAGGACTCTAAACTTCATGATTACTATTCATATTGCCATAAACTTGGAATAGTTCCAAAAGATCTAAACAAATTACAAAATAAACTATTTGGTATTGAGTGTAATTATGAGGAATTAAATGGAATTGATTTTAAAAAAGGTTGTTACGTTGGACAAGAAAATACAGCAAGGATTAAGCTTAAAAATAAACTCTCAAAAAGATTATTGCCTATCAATCTAGTTAAAGGTGAATTAACTGAAGGTGAAAGTATTTATCATAAAGAAAAGGAAATTGGTAAAGTATTGATTGAAAAGGATTACCCTTTTGCTCTAATAAAATTTCAAGATGTAAATTTAAGTGAAAATATTGATTTTAATACTAAAGACGCTTCGATAAAAATAGAGAAACCTGATTGGATAAAAACTAATTAGTTATTTAAATATATAAATAAATATTAAGATTATAAGCACTATAATTACCCAGATGCTGAGATTTTTAAGAAATTGTTTCAACTGAGAATTTGATTGTAAAAAACCTGGAAGTACTAGTAGTAAAACTCCCAACATAAATACTACTGAAAGTAATTTATCCATACTCGAAAATCTTTATCATAATATAATTTTTTGTTTTTGATTATCTGAACTCACAAAAATTAATTTCATTTGATAAATAATCATCAGAACCATCCTCATCAATATCACCAAGATTAACTTTAATACAAGACATGTTTCCTGCCATACCACACGTATTATTTTTATGAGCATAACCCATTGCCAATTGACCTTTTGGAACGTTTGATGGTGGACATGTTCCATTACTCCATGAAGATCCTTATATAGAACTATTTAGTGGATTTTTTATTCCATAATTTTCTAAATATATCTTATAGGTAATTGAATCTGCATTTAACATATTCTTAGAGAAACTTGGTGTATTACATGTATGACTATTTGGGGATCTTCCATCTAGATAAGGGCCAAAAGTAACTTGTATTTCATTAAAACATCCAGTGGCTGAATTTAAAATTTTTTTTTCTATATTTGCATATCTTGTTTCTAATGTTTTAATTTTTGCACTACTAGTATACCCACTATAAGCAACTACACCTACTGCAGCTAGAATACCAATGATGGCTACAACAACTAGAAGTTCTATTAATGTAAAACCTTTTTGCTTAGTCATAAAAATTATAATCCACTTAAATCAATGTCATTACTACAAACATGATTTGGAATACTACATTGAGTTCCAGAACAAGGAGTTTTAACACAAGTTATAACTTGAATTTTTGTTCCAGGAGATCTCAACCTGTTATATCCAACATCTGTATCATTCGTAATATTTCCACCATGAGAAATTGGAGGTTTAGAGTCATAAGGATTCTTAAAATTTGTATTTAAAACTTCAACGGTTGCTTTTGCGACAATATCTTTCCAAGTTGCAGTTCCACTTTTTGAGCAATCTAATTTTCCTTCCATAGCAGTGCTTTCACCTATCGAACATTTTAGAGCTTCTGTCGTTATATATTTAACTATAGCTTGATGATTAGAAGTAGCTGCTGATTTTTTTGCGCCACTTGTATACCCACTATAAGCAACTACACCTACCGCAGCTAATATACCGATGATTGCAACAACGACTAGTAGTTCTATTAGAGTGAAGCCTTTTTGTTTCATAAAAAAATATTATCAAATTTAAAATTATGAGTCTAAAAATACTTTCTATTAAACAAATAACTCTCTTTACCAACACAATAGATTTATAATTTTTATTAAAAAGGTCCCATAAAAAATTCATTTTGGTGCGGTCGGAGAGACTCGAACTCTCATGGACTAGGTCCACACGGCCCTCAACCGTGCCTGTCTACCAATTTCAGCACGACCGCAATATGTCTCATAATAAATTAATGACAATGACGTTTCAAATTGATAAATTTTACCATGGAATTTACACAAGAAGTTAAAATAGCGACAGATCCTATTTATCAAAAGATTTCAAAAGTAATGCCTGAAATTGAGTGGTCAGTGCATGCTCCATACATTCATAGAATTAATCAATTAAAGAAAGAAAAAAATGCAATTGTTCTTGCACATAATTATCAAACTCCAGAAATATATCATGGTATAGCAGATGTAGCTGCAGACTCTTTGGCTCTTGCAATAGAAGCCGCAAAAACAAAAGCAGATATAATTGTAATGGCGGGAGTTCACTTTATGGCAGAAACCTCAAAATTAATGAGCCCAGAAAAGAAAGTTTTGCTTCCAGATATGGATGCAGGTTGCTCCCTATCATCATCTGTAACTGGCAAAGATGTAAGATTACTTAAAGAAAAATATCCAGGGGTACCAGTCGTATCTTATGTAAATACTTCAGCAGATGTTAAAGCAGAAACAGATATTTGTTGTACATCTGCAAATGCTGTAAAAATTGTAGAGTCACTTGGTGTTAATAAAGTTATATTTTTACCTGATGATTACTTAGCAAAATACGTAGCTTCACAAACCAATGTGGAAATTATTGCTTGGAAAGGGATATGCATGGTTCATGATCAATTTAATGAAAAAGAAATTTTTGATATACGAGAAAGAAATCCTGGAATTAAAATTATAGCACACCCAGAATGTCCACCTGAAGTAATTAAGGCTAGCGACTTCGCTGGTTCTACAGGTGGTATGATTGATTATGTTAAAAGTAATCAGCCAAAAAAAGTAATGATGGTTACTGAATGCTCCATGAGTGATAATATTCAAGTTGAAAACCCTAATGTAGAATTTATTAGACCATGCAACCTATGTCCTCATATGAAAAAAATTACGCTTCCAAAAATACTAGATTGTTTAGAAAATGAAACTGGTGAAATAATAATGGATAAAGAGACAATTGAAAAAGCTAGAATTCCAGTTGAAAGAATGGCTGCTGTAGGCAGATAAATTTTAGTGTCGAAAATAAAACTTAGTAAAGATTTTATTCGTAACACTGTTAAACTTGCATTAAATGAAGATCTTTATCCTTCTGGAGATATAACCTCTAATCTAATTAATAATAATAAAATTATCAAAGTTAAACTTCTATCAAATCAGGAAGCAATTATTGGTGGATTATTATTTGTCCATCATGCTTTTAATTTAGTAGATCCTAAAATTAAATTTTTAGTTAAAAAAAAAGATGGTTCGAAAGTTAAAAAAGGGTCTTTAATTGCAATAATTGAAGGTAAAGCAAAGAATATTTTAATTGCTGAAAGAGTTGCACTAAATTTTTTATCTCATATCTCTGGTATAGCAACAAAGACAAATAAATTTGTTAAACTTGCTGGTAAGAAATGTAAGATTTGTTGCACACGAAAAACTATTCCAAACTTGAGAGTTATTCAAAAATATGCAGTTAAATTAGGTGGTGGCACTAATCATAGATTTAATTTAAGTGATGAGTTTTTAATTAAAGATAATCATATTGCCTCATCAAATATCCAAGATCTAGTATCACATGCTATAAAGAATAAGAAAGGAAGAAAAATTACTGTTGAAGTTGACAATTTAAATCAGCTTAAAGTAATTATGGGTCTTAAATTTAATACTGTTTTATTTGATAACATTAATATTAAAAATCTTAAGGCTGGAGTAAAGATTGCTAAAAAATATTACGAAACTGAAGCTTCAGGAAATATCAATTTAAAGACAATTAAATCAGTTGCTTCAACTGGTGTAGATAGAATTTCAATTGGAAGTATTACACATAGTGCAGCAGCGATTGATTTTAAACTAGAAATCTAAGATACAAACTTTGACAAATCAGGTTTGAAATAATTCGGTCCTTTCATTACTTTGCCAGACTCATTATAAATTGGGTTTCCATCTTCCCCTAATTTGCTCATATTTGAATTTTGAACTTCCTCAAAACATTTGTCCAAATCAATTCCAAATGCATGCCCAGCACCATAGGTAACATACAATATATCTGTCAGTGCATCTGCAACCTCTAATAAATCTTTATTATTCATTGCCTCGGTCAGTTCTTGCAATTCTTCCTTAATAAGATCTATCCTTAGTTTATTGATCTTCTCTGTACTTAATGAAGGTTCTGTTTTGACCTCTTGTCCAAAAGTTTTCATAAAAGTTCCAACTTTATTAAAATTCGACATATTGCTCCTGTAAGTTTTTTAAATTTTATTGTATGTTAATAATTATTTATTACTTACATATTAATCAATGAAATTAAGAAAAGAATTTGACAGTATAGGAAGTGTTAATGTTCCAAATGATAAATATTGGGGGGCTTCAACTCAAAGATCAAATAAATTTTTTAATATTGGAAAAATTTTAGTAAACATTTCAATCATAAAATCCATTGCAATTATCAAGAGATCAGCTGCAATAGTACACTCTAAAGATAAATTAATTAACAGTAAAATATCTAAAGCAATTATTAAAGCTTCTGATGAGGTAATTAAAGGTAAATTGGACAAAAACTTTCCTTTAAAAGTCTGGCAAACAGGCTCTGGAACCCAAACTAATATGAATGTTAATGAAGTAATTGCTAACCGTTCGATTGAAATTTTAGGTGGTAAAAAAGGAACAAAAAAACCAGTTCATCCTAATGATCATGTAAATAAATCTCAATCTACTAATGATGTGTTCCCAACTGCTATGCATATTTCTATCGCTCAAGAAACAATTAGTAAATTATTACCAAATTTAAAAATTTTAGAAAAAGAGTTAAAAAGAAAATCACGTGAGTTTAAAGATATTGTAAAAATTGGAAGAACTCATCTTCAAGATGCAACACCTCTTTCTCTTGGACAAGAATTTTCAGGTTATCATGTGCAGATACAAAAAAGTATTCAAAGAATTGAAGTTGCATTAAAAGAAATATTTGATCTTGCTCAAGGAGGTACAGCTGTTGGAACAGGAATAAATTCTAAAAAAAATTTTGATAAAAAAATAGTAAAGGAAATTTCTAAATTTACAAAAATACCATTTAAACCAGCTGCAAACAAATTTGCGGAACTTGCAGCACATGATTCAATTGTTAACTTTTCAGGAACATTAAACACTTGTGCTGTGGCTTTAATGAAAATATCTAATGATATTAGATTTTTAGGCTCAGGACCTAGAGCAGGATATGGGGAACTTATATTACCTGAAAATGAACCTGGTTCATCAATTATGCCAGGCAAAATAAACCCAACACAATGTGAAGCTGTTACGATGGTATGTGTAAAAGTAATTGGCAATCATAGCGGTATAACTATTGCTGGCTCTCATGGACATTTTGAATTGAATGTTTTCAAACCATTAATTGCACATAATATTTTACAATCGATTGACTTAATAGCTGATAGCACGAAAAATTTTGCTCTTTACTGTGTTAAAGGAATAAAAGCTAATAAGAAAAAAATTCAAGAACATCTGGATAACTCATTAATGTTAGTAACCGCTTTAGCTCCTCACATAGGTTATGACAATGCCGCAAAAATTGCAAAGACTGCATTAAAGAATAATACAAAACTTAAATTTGAAACATTAAAAACAGGGTTAATAAGTGAAAAAGAGTATAATAAAATCGTTAATCCAAAAAAAATGATCTATCCGGAGTAAGATTTAAGCGCCTCATTTATTAAATTTTTAAAATAAACTCTATTTTGAAGAAGAGTATCTTTAGAAACAAATTGATTTAGTATCTGATTTACTTTTTGATTCATTAATCCATCTATTTCAATACTATTAAGAGTGGTTATTTTTTGGTCAAAATTGTAGGCAAAATTTAATTTAATTTTTTTTATTTCTTTTCGATAATTTCTAGGTGTTTTAAAATACTTATAAATTTCATAAATGTCATAAATTTCAATTATAATATTGCCATCCAAAACTAAATTATTATCTTTTACATAAATAAGGCTATTAGATATTTGAAAATCAACATTATCTGACCAGCTGAATTTGGTATTATTAATATCTACTAATCCCTCTTCTATTTTTAAATTTAATACTAAGTTAATCAGATCATTATATGGAGCAATTTTTTTAGCTTTTATAATTGTATCTATGTTTAAATTTTTATTATTTAATAATTCTGTTTTAAATAATTGTACTAAGATACTATCAGAATTTAAAACTTGATTTAAATTAATTTTATTAACGTCACCAGATATTTCTGAAAAAAATGGAATAAAATTAATCATACCTTCGTATTTGAAATTACTATCTAAAGATTTATCTAAATAATTAAAATTAAATAAATTCTTTTCAATTTCATATTTTCCTTCACTTATATTTTTATTGTGAATAAATTTAATTGATCCTTTTTTATTTGAATTTTTTTTACTATATTCATTAATTACTTTAAGATTTAAAAATTCAAAATTTAATTTACTGATTATTTTTTTTTCATTAATATCATCTTTTAATTCTATCGTATATGGAAGATTAAAAATTTCACAATTTGCTAAAAGAGTGTTTTTTTGATCCTTTAAGTCAAAATAATATTTCAATTGATTAACACTATTTATAAACAAAACATCATTATCAATATTTCTGTAAAATATTTTACTATCATTAATTTCAAAATTAAAATTTGAAAAATTATTATTCAAAAGTTTAGTAAAAAAATTATAATTCTTATTATTTAAATTAAAATTAACATTATTAAGAATTACATCATCAATTTTAATATTATCAAGAGAGAATAGATACTTGGGTGAAATATAAATTTTAATTCTTTCTACATCTGCAAAGTTTTTTTTATCATCGTAGAATTTAGTTTCTTTAAATACAAAATTTGGCTTTGGAAAAAAATTATATGTAAAATCATTATTTATTGCGAAATTAAAATTCAAATTTTTAGATAATTGATTCTTAATTTTATTAACTAAATTGTTAGTATTATAGAAATAAGGTAATGATAAATAAGAAAAAACAACAACAAGCAATACAGATATAAACCCAAAAATTCTTTTAAAACTTAAAAAAATTAATAATTTGTCTGAATCAAAAAGAAAATTTAATTTGTTTAATTTTTTCTCTAATAGACTATTTATAAATAAATTGACCTTTTTTAAAAATTTTACAAAAAAATTATGTTTGCTCATGATAATATAATGGAACTTATAAAGAAATATTTTGAATGATAAACTCTGATTATCTAGATAATTTAAATAATGCACAAAAAGAGGCTGTATTACATGTTGATGGGCCATTATTAATAGTTGCAGGAGCGGGATCAGGAAAAACTAAGGTTTTGACCTCTAGAATTGCTCACATAATAAAAAAGAAGAAAGCTTTTCCCAATCAAATTTTGTCAGTAACTTTTACCAATAAAGCTGCGAAAGAGATGCAAACTAGAGTTAGCAAAATACTTGGATCAACTGCAACAGGTCTTTCGTGGCTTGGAACGTTTCACTCAATTTGTGTAAAAATATTAAGAAAGCACGCAAAAGCTGCAAATCTAAATTCAAACTTTACAATTATAGACACCGATGATCAAATTAGATTAATTAAAAATATTTGTAAAAGTGAAAATATAGACATCAAACAATTAGCGCCAAGATTTATTCTTGCAATTATAGACCGATGGAAAAATAAGGGATATTATCCCTCAGAAGTAGTTGTTAATAATAAAGACTTATATGAAAAAACTATACTACCTCTCTATAAAATTTATCAACAAAAATTAATAGACTTAAATTCATGTGATTTTGGAGATTTAATATTACATACCGTAAAAATTTTAGAAAATTATCCAGATATAAGAAATATTTACTCTAATAATTTTAAATATATTTTAGTAGATGAATATCAGGATACAAATTTTATTCAAAGCAAATGGCTTAATCTATTATCTGAAAAACATAATAATTTATGTTGTGTAGGTGATGATGATCAGTCAATTTATAGCTGGCGAGGTGCAGAAATAAAAAATTTTTTAGAATTTGATCAAGTTTATAATAATACAAAAGTTATTAGACTTGAGCAAAATTATAGATCTTCTCAAAATATTTTATCAGTAGCTTCTAATTTAATATCTAATAATGAAAATAGAGTAGGCAAAACTTTAACTACCACAATGGAAGAAGGTGATTTAGTTAAATTAAATTGTTTTAAAAATGGTAAAGACGAAGCAATAGGAATTTCTGATGAAATTGAAAAAAATATAAAGAAAAAGTTTTCTTTTAATAATGTTGCTATTTTAGTAAGAGCAATTTTTCAAACAAGAGAATTTGAAGAAAGATTTCTAAAGATTGGTATGCCCTATAGAATTTTAGGTGGTACTAAATTTTATGAAAGAGCTGAAATTAAAGATTGTGTTGCATATTTAAGATTAATTCATCAAGAAAAAGATGATTTGGCATTTGAAAGAATTGTCAATAATCCAAAACGATCAATAGGTGACACTACTATTAAACTTGTTCATGAATTTGGAAAAAAAAATAATTTATGTCTAGAAAATGCAGCAAAACAAATGATTGAAGAAAATTTAATTAAGCCAAAAACTAAAATTAGTCTTAATTTTTTTCTTAAATCTTTAAGTAAGTGGCGTAACGATATTAAAATTAAAAAGATTAATCATATTAAATTAATGCAAACCGTTTTAGATGAGTCTGGTTACTCTTCGATGTTAAAAAATAAAAAAGATTTAGATAATGAAAGCAGATTAGAAAATATTAAAGAATTATTAACTGCGATGAAAGAATTTGATAATCTTGAAAGTTTTTTAGAACATGTTTCTTTAGCTACATCTGTTGATCAGGAATGGGATGGTGAAAAGATAAATATGATGACAATGCACGCAGCAAAAGGTCTTGAATTTGATGCGGTATTTCTTCCTGGGTGGGAAGAGGGTTTATTTCCTCACCAAAAATCAATTGAAGAGAAAGGTCAAAACGGTCTAGAAGAAGAGCGAAGATTAGCCTATGTGGGTATTACACGTGCAAAAAAAAAAGCAATTATATCATTTTCAATGAATAGATTTTATCAAGGTGACTGGATAGACAGTATGGCATCAAGATTTATAGATGAGTTACCTGAGAAATATTTAGAAAAAAATTCATTTTTTGAAGAAGAGATTGACGAGTCTCAAGATTTCGAATTTAATCAAGATTTTGACATTGAAAATGAAACAAGAAGTCCAGGATGGATAAGATACCAAAAAAGAATTAAATGAATAAAAGAATAAACCTTCTCAGAAAAAAATTTAAAAAATACAATATTGATGGATATATAGTTTCTAAAAATGATGATTATTTTACAGAATATTCAAAAATAAATAGATTAGAAATAATATCAAATTTTACTGGCTCTGCTGGATTAGCCATTATCTTAAAAAATAAGAATTATTTATTTACTGATGGAAGATATACAATTCAAAGTCAAATAGAGTCTGGGAAAGATTTTAAAATTGTCAATTATGATAAAATAATAAACTTTGATTTAGTTAAAAACTTAACTTTAGGCATTGATCCTAAACTATTTACATATGAACAAATTAAAAAATATTTTTTAAAAAATAATAAAATTAAATTCATTACAAAAAACTTAATTGATGAAATAAAAAATAAAAAAATTAAAGATAATTTTAAATTTTTTTCACTAAAAAAAGAAATAGTTGGCGAAAGCTCTAAATCTAAAATAAACAAAATTGTAAAATATTTAAAAAAAAATAAGTCTGATTATTTATTAGTAAGTGCTCCAGAAAACGTTGCCTGGATTTTGAATATTAGAGGAGGAGATGGGCCAAATAGTCCAGTGCCTAATTCAAGATTAATAATTAGCAAAACAAAAAAAATATTTTTAATAAGTAAAATTTATAAAACAGAAAAACTTATTAAAGATAAGATAATCAAATCAAAAGAGGTGATTGATGTTAATAAATTTCATCAGGAAATTGTTAAATTAAATGGTAAAAATTTTATTATTGATAATAAATCTTGCTCAATTTTTTATGAAGATATTATCAAATCCAAATTTAGAATAGTTAAAAGAGAAGATCCAACTTATTTATTAAAATCTGTTAAAAATAAAATAGAGATTAATAATACGATTAATTCTCATATTATTGATGGTGTAGCCCTAACTAAATTTATTTATTGGATTAAAAATATAAATAAAAAGAAAATTACAGAAGTAGAAGCTCAAAATAAATTAGAAAAATTTAGAAAAATGAATGAAAACTATTTGTATCCAAGCTTTGACACTATCGCTGGCTCTGGAGAAAATGGTGCAATAGTTCATTACAGAGCCAAGAAAGAAAATTGTAGAACTATAAATAAAACAGATATTTTTTTATGTGACTCAGGGGGGCAATATAAATACGGCACAACCGATGTCACACGTACAATTTGTTTTTCAAAACCTAAATCGCAAATCAAAGATATATTTACTAAAGTTCTAAAAGGTCATATTGCTGTGGCAAATACAGACTTAAAAAAAGACAATACAGGTAAAAAAATTGATGCAAGAGCGAGAAAATTTCTCAATAAAAGTAATTTAGACTATGCACATGGCACAGGTCATGGTGTGGGTTTTTTCTTAAACGTCCACGAAGGACCGCAAGCAATTACAAAAATAAATTCAATTAAAATTAAAGAAGGTATGATTTTAAGCAATGAGCCTGGCTATTATCAAAAAGGTAAATTTGGTATTAGAATTGAGAATTTAGTTTTTGTAAAAAAAGATAAAAATAAAATTTTTTTTGAAAACTTAACTTTAGCACCTATCGAAAAAGATTTGATTAATTATAAACTTTTAAGCTCAGAAGAGAAAAATTATTTATTTAAGTATCATTTAAATGTTTATTCAAAGATTTCAAAATTTTTAAATGCAAATGAACGCAGATGGTTAGCTAGTTATGTTTAGCATTTTTAAAAATTGGGACTGATTTATAATTTTAATTCTTAATTCTTTAGCCGTTTCAATTTTTCTCTTAGTTGGTTTATCTCCTATAATTAAATAATCTAATTTTTTTGTAACACTGCTCACTGTTGAGCCTGAATTTTCTTCAATTAAAGACTTTATTTCAGCTCTACTGATACCACTAAGTTTTCCTGTTATCATGAAAGTATAATTTTTTAATAATCCATTTTTTTTTTCAATTAAAGTATTTTTAATAGATAATTCTTTACTTAGTTGATTAATAATTTCATTATTAATTTTATTTGAAAAAAAACTTTTGATAGAACTTACTTGAGTTTCACCAATCTTATCCACATTTAATAGATCGTTGTAATTACTTTTATTTGATAATTCTTTAAAATTTGAAAACGTTTTAAAAAATTTTGATAATAATTTTGCATTTTCTAAACCAATATGTCTTATACCTAATGCGTAAATTAATCTTTCTAAAGATATATTTTTTTTTTCATTAATCGAATATTTCAAGTTTTCTACGGATAATCTTCCCCAACCTTCAAGATTTTCAATTCTATTATAATCAAGTCTAAAAATATCTTGAGGAAGTCTTATTAATTTTAATTTCCAAAAATTTTCTATAATTTTTTTTCCTAAACCTTCAATATTAAAGGCTTCTTTAGATACAAAATGTTTTAATTTCTCAATTGAAATTTTTTCACATTCATATCCCTCACTCGTGCATCTTCTTACTGCATCATTCTTTTTGGTTATTTCATTATATTCTTTTGTTGTTTTGGATCCACAAGATGGACATTTTTTAGGAAATACAAACTTTATACTTTTTTTTGATCTCTTATTAATATCTACAGTAAGAATGTGTGGTATAACATCACCAGCTCTTTCAACCACTACCGTATCACCCACCCTAACATCTTTTCTCATAATCTCATCTTCATTATGTAGAGTTGCATTAGAAACTTGAACTCCGCCGATATTAACCGGTTTAATTTTTGCAACTGGTGTTAATGCTCCTGTTCTTCCAATCTGGATATCTATACTTATAATTTTCGAGACTGCTTTATTTGATGAAAATTTATGAGCAACAGCCCATCTAGGAGCATTTGCTACATTTCCTAATCTTTTTTGAAGCTTAAAGTTGTTAACTTTATAAACAATTCCATCTATATCGAAGTCAATTTCAGCTCTTTTTTTTTCAATTTCATTATAATTTATTAATAAATTTTTTACTCCAGAGATTAATTTATTTAAGGGATTAGTTTTAAACCCCCATTCATTCAGACGCTTTAAAAAATCAAACTGATTATCTATATTTAATTTTTTTTCATAACCAAAGGTATAAGCAATAAATTTTAAGGGAATTTTACTAGTATCATTAGGGTCTTTTTGTCTGAGTGAACCAGATGCTGCATTTCTTGGATTTGCAAATTTATCTTTAAAATTTTCAAAGTCACTATTTTTAATAAAAACTTCTCCTCGTATGTCAATTTCTTCTGGAAAATTTTTATTAGATATTTTTTTTGGAATATCTTTAATTGTTTCTAAATTTGAAGTTATATCTTCGCCTTCTTTACCATCTCCCCTTGATAATCCTTTTACAAATTTTCCATTTTTATATGTAAGTGAAGCAGAAATGCCATCTATTTTTGGCTCAGCACTGTAATATAGTTTAAAATTTTCATTTTCAGATAAGAAATTTAATATTTTCTTTTCAAAATTTATTAAATCTTCTTCACTAAAAGCATTAGCTAATGAAAGCATTGGTACTTTATGTGCAGATTTTTTAAAATTTTTTGAAGGTTTATATCCAGTGATTTCTGATGGGGATTTTTTTGATGCAAGAAAATTATATTTTTTTTCTAATGACAAAATACTAATTTTTAACTCATCATAATTTTTGTCATCAATTAATGGTTTGTTTTTGTCATAATAATATTGGTTATATTTATTTAGTAATTTTATTTTTTCTTGGTATAGTTTTTGAATTTCTTTTTTATCCATCTAAACTAAATAAAGATTTTATTTTTTTTAAAGTTTTGTTTTTTTTAGTTTTTTCTTTTTTTCTTTTTTTAATATTTTCCTCGTATTTTTTATCAAAAATACTATAAGTTTTTTCATACCAAATGGATGATTGATAATTGTAACCTAAAAGGTTAGCATACTTCTTAGCTTCATCCTTTAATCCCAGTATATAGTGAACTTCAACTAATCTATGCAGAGCCTCCTCTGCATAAAGTGTTGTATCATAATTATCGATAACAGTTTTGAATCTATTTATTGCAGGTATCCATTTCTTTTTATCAAAATAATATCTACCAATATACATTTCTTTAGCTGCAAGTGTGTCATTTACTAATTCAATTTTAAATTCTGCATCTAATGAATAATTAGTATTAGGATAGTTTTGAATTAAAATTTCAAAATATTTTTTTGCTTTAATAATTGATTGTAAGTCTTTTTTTTCATCAACTATTTGTTCATAATACGAAACACCTAATAAATAATAAACATAATCTAAATTTTTACTTAAAGGATAAACTCTTAAAAATCTCTCCAATTCAGCTATTGTATCAGCATAATAATCTTGGGTATAATATGAATAAGCTGCCATTAAGGCTGATTTTGGAGCCCAATCAGATTGTGGAAATAAAATTTCAGCTTCATTAAATTTTTTTGCTGCATAAATAACATCACCTGACTCTAAATTTTTCATACCCTCCTGATAAGCCTCAAGAACTTGAAGATCTAAACTTTTCTCTTTAATAATTGACTCTTTAAATTCCTCTTTTTTTGCACAGGAAATAAGAGCAGCAAATAAAATAATAAACAAAAAAAATTTATTCATAAATACTTTTTGTTTATACTTACTTAACCAATAATTTTAAAGTTTTCTTTGTTTGTTTAAGCGATTGATCTCAAAAGATTTCTATTAATAAGTGTATGTGGAAGATTTTTTTCTCTAATTTCTATTATTGAAAAATTATTTTTATCAACAAAAACTTTTCTTAATAATTGGTTAGTTAGATAATGACCTCCTTGAGAACATAGAACATTTCCAATAATTCTATAACCAGAAGTATATAGATCTCCTATGCAGTCTAGTATTTTATGGTTAACAAATTCTTTATCATTTCTTAAACCATCTTTGTTTAGTATCTCTTTATCCTTAACCACTATTGCATTATCCAAGCTTCCACCTTTTGCGAGACCATTTTTTTTGATAAACTCAATATCTTCAAACAAACAAAAGGTTCTTGAATTATATACATCTGTTAAATCATCTTCATAAACTTTGACCTTGTTTCTTTGATTTCCAATTATTTCATTTTTAAACCTTAATTCAAAATCTATATCTAAACTTAATTTTGATGGTTCTATTGATATAAATCTTTTACCGTCAGAATATTCAATTTTTTTATTTATTTTAATAATTTTAATTGGCTCTTCACTTATATCAAAACCAGATGAAATAATTTTTTCAATAAAGTTTTTTGCCGAACCATCTAAAATTGGAACTTCTTCATTATCAATTTCAATAAGTGCATTATCAATTCCTAAACCAAATAATGCTCCCATCAAATGTTCAATTGTTGAAACTTTTACACCATGTTCATTTTCAATAGTGGTATTTAAAGAGGTATTGGTTACATTTAAATAATTTGGGTAAATAAAATTGTTATTTTTTAGATCTACTCTTTTGAAAACTATACCTTCGTTTGGTTTGGCTGATTTAAGAGTAACATTTACATTTAAACCGTTATGCAAAGCAATTCCACTGAATGAGACAGGGTTTTTTATAGTTTTTTGAGTAAGATAAGACACATCATCCTTTTAGAATGGTGCAAGCAACTTTTAAATACAACTAATGTTACCAGAAAAAACGATTTTAACTAAAAACGTTAAAAAATCTCTCAAAAAATCCATGATTTTCTGCATTTTTTGGGACTATTATAACCTCATTATTATTAAAACCATTAATTAATTTATGTGTAGCTAAAGATAGTTCTAATTTATCGTCTTTAAAATAATCTTTGACGTATTTTCCATCTATATATTTTGAAATTTTAATTTGGTAATTTTGTAAAACTTTATTTAAATTAATAATTAAATCATTAGATATAGTTATAAAACTAACTTCTAAACATTGAGGATTAGTTTTTTCATTTTCAATTAATGAAGTTTCAATGTTATCATAAACTAATTGGTTATTGAGCAATATATGCATTATTGTTTGATTTTTATAATTTTCATTAATCAAATTTTTTAATTTTATTAAAGTATTTTTTAAACTTTCTTTGTTAACTTTGTTTTCTATTTTTTTTTTATTACTAAGCTTAATAATAAAATTATTTTTGTTATCAATAATTAAAAAAATATTTTTTATAAAAGTTCCAATTAGTTTTTCTATTTTAAATATATTTTTATCAAGAAATTTTGTTAACTCTGTAAATTCTAAAAAATTAAAATCATTTTCGAAAGTTATTGTTTCTTGGAATAAATTTTTAATATGCTTTTTATCAAATAAAAAAATTTCAAATTTGTTACTTGATAGGTATAAATATGTTTCAAAATCTGTTTCTTCAATCATCTAAAATTATTTGATTTTGAATTCTTGCATCAACTATTTTTATAATATTGTTATCATTTTCTAGTAAAAAATCCGAAACTAAATCTAAAGTTTTTTTAATATTTTTAGATGGTAATTTAATTAATAGATCATTTTTAAGCTGAATATCCCATCTATTAGATGAAAAAAAAAATAAATTATTAATATCTTTATATTTAAATTTGGAATCATCAATTGTTTTTTTAAATTTTAAAAATTTATCTATTTCAGGTTTGCCAAATATAAATGGTAAATAGTTACTTTTATCTTCATGTTTAATAGGAGATAATTTTCCATTTGAGCCGATTAAAAAAAATTTATTATCATCTTTTATCTTTGCTAAAAATTTTGTTCTTTTTACATTAATATCAAGAGAATGGGGGTATCTTTTAAAAATCTCATAATCATGAATTAAAGTATTTGAATTAATTATTTTATTAATCTTTTTTTTATCTAAAAAAAAAACATTACCTAAATCTAAATCAATAATGTTATACAATAAAACTTGATTATCATTATGTCCTAATCCTAATACATTAATATTTTTAATTTTTTCAAACTTAAAACTATCAATCGTGTCATTATTAATAGATCCAACAAGTAATAATAGAAAAAAATAAATTAATATCTTTTTACCTTTTCGTTGAGGCATCTTTTAAAATCCAATTAATTAATTTATAAAAACTTATTCCTTGGTATGCAGCTATTTCTGGAACTAGCGATAGTTTTGTCATGCCTGGTTGAGTGTTTATTTCTAATAAATAAAATTTATTTTTATAAAATTTAAAATCTGATCTCGTTACACCTCTGCATCCAATTTTTTTATGTGCCTTAAGTGCTATATTCAAAACTTCATTTAATTTATTTTTATCCAAATCGACTGGTATAATGTGCTGTGTTTTTGCATTAGTATTATATTTTGCCTGATAATCATAAAATTTTCTTTTAGGTTTAAGCTCAATTGCTCCTAATTTTTTATTTCCCATGATTGCTACCTGGATCTCCCTCCCACCAATAAATTCTTCAATCATCACTTGTTTATAACTTTTCATTTTTTTTAAAATTTGATTTATATTTTTTTTTGTACAAATAAATACGTTAACACTTGAGCCCTCATTAATTGGCTTAACTACTACTGGAAATTTTAATTCTTTATTTATTTTATTAACCAATTCTAAATTTATTTTATCAAATGAATATTTGATATGTTTTGGAGTTATAATTTTATTTTTTTTAAAGATTTTTTTAGAAATCTCTTTATCCATTGCAATAGAGGAAGCAATAACTCCTGAATGAGTATAGGGTATTTTAAATTGTTCTAAAATAGTTTGAATATATCCGTCCTCTCCAAACTGACCGTGTAAAGCATTAAATATAACTGATGGTTTGAATTCTTTGATTTTTTTTTCTAAACTTTTATCTGGTTCAGAAATTCTTATTTCATAACCATGTTTTTTCAATTCTTTTGCAACCTGAAAACCTGTGTCAAGACTAATTAATCTCTCTTTTGAAATACCTCCAGATAATATAAGAATTTTTTTTTTCAATTTATTCTAAAATTTTAATTTCTGTTTCTAACTTAATACCAGTTTTTTTTAAAACACTTTCAGACACATATTCTATTAACTTTTTCATGTCCTCAAATCTTGCATTCCCTTTATTAACAAAAAAATTACAATGTTTTTCTGAAATACAAGCATCTCCAAAAGATTTTTCAAGAGGAACTGATTCTTTGATTAATTGCCAAACTTTTTTATCTGATTGATCTAATGGATTTTTAAAAGTACTTCCACTTGTTTTTATTTTGGTAGGTTGAGCTATTTCTTTCTTTTCTTTAAGGGATATTATTTCATCTCTGATTAATTCCTTATCTTTTTTAAAACCTCTAAAAGATGCACTTAAAAAAATAAGATCATCAGACAATCCACTATCTCTATATTTAAAACTTATATCTTTTGCGGGTATTGTTAAAACTTCTCCAGATTTTGTTAATGCCTGTATTGAAATCAAAATATCTTTAAATTCTCTCTTAAAACAGCCAGCATTCATTTTTATTCCTCCACCTACTGTACCTGGTATACATGAAAGAAATTCAAATCCGCCTAAGCCACTTTCCATAGCAAAATTAGATAAAGACTTGTCACTAACTGCACTGCCTGCAATAATAATTTCATCTGATAGTAAGGAAATATTATTAAAATTGTTTGTAAGCTTAATTACAACACCATTAAATTGTTCATCTGTAATTAATGTATTAGACCCACCACCTAAAATAAATATTTTTTCATTATTTTCAATTTTTTTAAGAAATCTAATTAATTCTTTTAGATTATCAGCTTTATAGTAAATTTTTGTTTTACCACCAATATTAAACCAATTTTTTTTTTTAAGATCGTAATCTAGTTTTAAGTTATCATTAAACTCTTGTGATAATTCTGCTAAATCAATTTTCATCACAAATGATTAGGTAATTCTCGCATCCATGTTGAAATAGATCCAGCACCCATTCCAATTACTATCTTTTTTCCATAGATACTGTTTTTAATATATTTTGCTAATTGAATTTTATTATCTACTAAAATTAGTTGAACTTTAGAATTTTTAATTATCTGTTTTGCAAAATTTAAATAGCTAAATCCAAGTTTCATTTTTTCACCAGCTGTATATATTGGAAATAAAATTACCTTATCTGCATTTTTAAATGCATGACTAAATTCTGTTTTTAAGTCTTTAAGTCTTGATATTCTATGTGGTTGAAAAATACATATTTTTTCATAATCTTTATAGACATTTTTTATTCCATCAAGAACTTCCATAATTTCCGTTGGATGATGGGCATAGTCATCAAAAAAATCTACTTTATTTAATGTAAATATTTTATTAAATCTTCTTTGAACCCCTTTAAAATTTTTAAGACCTTTTTTGATATTTAAAACAGATAGACCTACCGTTAATGATACCGCTATGGCTGCAACAGAATTTTTAATATTATGATTACCCAATAAAGGTATTCTGAATTTTTTAATCATTTGATTCTTTTTATTTGGTAATCTAATTTTCAAATCAAATTGCGAATAATCTTTGTGCTGTTTTATATTTTTTATACAAAAATTAGATTTTTGATCTAAACCGTAAGAATAAAAATTTTTATTTTCTATTTTTTTAATTAAATGTCTATTATTTTTGTCATCTAAACAAATAAATGATTTTCCAAATGATGGAACCTTTTTAACAAAATTCAAGAAATAGCTATTTAATTCATTCATAGATCGATAGTAATCCATGTGCTCCCTATCAATGTTTGTTATGATTGAGTAGGTAGGGGGTATGTAAACAAAGCTTCCATCAGACTCATCTGCTTCTAGGATAGACCAATCACTTTTGCCTAGTTTGGCTGAGTTGTTAATTGAATTAATAACACCACCATTAATTATTGTAGGATCTATTTTGGTTTCCTGAAAAATTGATGCTATTAACGAAGTTGTGGTGGTCTTACCATGTGAACCAACTACTACAATATTTTTTGTTAAAGAGACAATGTTAGCTAACATTTCTCCTCTTTTATAGATAGGCAATTGTCTTTTTTTTGCCTCAAGTAACTCTGGATTATTTTTTTTAATTGCAGAAGATACAACTAAAATAGTTGCTTTATTAATATTTTGTTTTTTATGACCAATTAATACTTTTATTTTTTCTTTTTTAAGTCTTTCAATATTTTTATTTGTAGAAATATCACTTCCCTGAATTTTAAAACCTTTACCTTTCATTATTAGGGATAAACCGCTCATGCCAATCCCTCCAATACCTACAAAGTGTATGATTTCAGATTTTGCTAATTTAATTTTCATTAAAAATTTTTAATAATTTTTGATTAACATTATTCCAGGTATTTTGATAATTTAATTTTTCTAAATTTTTTTTTTTTGTTAAGTATTCGTCTTTTTTACCAGATAATTTAATTAATAATTCTTCGAATTTTTGTTTATCAAAATTTTCTTGATTAATAATCCAACAACAATCTTTATCTTTATAATATTTAGCATTTTCAAATTGATGATTATCTTTTGATGTTGGAAGTGGTATTGCAATAAATGGTATTTTAAGCAAAGAAAGTTCTGCCAGGCTTGAGGCTCCAGCTCTAGTGATGCACAAATCAGATTGTTTTAAAATAATATTTAAATTTTTATCAAAGGTAAAAACTTTATTTTCAATTTTATTTTTTTTATAAAATTTTTCAAGAAAATCAGTATTTTTTTTACTTGTTTGATGCACTACTTTTAAAGAACATATTTTTGATATTTTTACTAATAATTCATTAATAAGTGTGTCAAATATTTTTGCTCCTTGACTACCGCCAATAATTGTAATTGTAAAAAAATTACCCTCATTATGATAGTTGTATGTATCATAATATTTTTTTCTTATTAATGGCATTACTATAGTTTGTTTGTGCTCAAATTTTTTTGGCAAATTAATTAATTCCTTTGAATAACATATTAATTTTTTTGCAAAATATAAGAAAAATTTATTTGCTCTTCCAAGAACCATATTGGGTTCAATTAAATAAATTTTAATACTTAATATTTTTGCAGCCAAACATAATGGTAAGGACATGTAACCACCGGTAGAGATCAAAATTGAAATATTTTCTCTTTTCAAAATTATTAAAGACTTTAAAGTTAAAATAAAAACTTTTAAAAATGAAAAAGGAAACAATAATAAATTATTTAATTTTGGTGTATTGACAATTATATGATTATAGTTTTTTTTATCTAAGTATTTAAGTCCTCTCAGATCAGTTGAAATTAAAGTTTCATAATTAGATTTTAAATGATCATAAATTGTAATTGCTGGAAGAACGTGCCCGCCTGATCCACCTGTAGAAATTAATATTTTACTTTTCATTTACTAATTTATTTTTCTTTTTGTTAGATTTAAAATAATTCCAGCTAATATAGATGTACTTACTATTGATGACCCCCCATAGCTTAAAAATGGTAAAGTCATTCCTGTAGTTGGAAACAATCTTATGTTTACTCCAATATGAATTGTAGCTTGCATTAAAATTAAGCTTATTGATCCAATTAAAATAAGCTTAATTTTATCATCAGTTTCAAAGTTTATTTTTTTTAAAACCATATAAATGAAGATCAAAAACAATAATAATATTAACATTATGGCAACCACACCAAACTCTTCGGAAATTACAGATATTATGTAATCAGTATGAGCCTCTGGTACGTTATTTTTAAGGGTTCCTTCACCAATCCCTTTTCCAAAAAAACCTCCACTAGTGATCGACTCAATTGCTTTATCTGACTGAAAATTATGAGATCCAGTTTCTCTATCAAAAAATGAGAAAATACGTCCCTGGATGTATTCAAACTTAGGAACAAAAATAATTAAATATGCAAGTAATACTGAACTAAATAAAAAAATTGCAATTAATAAATATAAATTAATTCCAGAAGTAAAAATTAAAACAGCCCAAGAAAAAATTACTAACAAAGTTTGACCAATATCAGGTTGAATTATTAAAAGTGATGAAATTAAAGTAATTATTAAAATTGAAAGTAAATACTTAGATATAATATTTGCTTTATTGCTACAAAGTATATTTGCTAAAGTTATTATCAAAAAAGGCTTCAAAACTTCGATTGGTTGAAACCTTGGTAAAAAAAATAAATCAATCCATCTTTTTGAACCTTTTACCTCAATACCAATTATTGGAACTAAGAACAAAGAAAATAAAGATATAAAAAAAAGAATAATTGAATATTTTAATAATTGATCTGTGTTAAATGATGAAAAAATGAAGATAATTGAAATTCCAATTAAAACATAAACTAGATGCTTAAAAAAAAAGGAATAGCTATTAGTATCTAATTTATCTGATGCTATTAATGAAGTTGAGACTAAAGAAAAAAATAAACCTATAATAAATAACAAACTAATTAAAGTAAAAATTGATTTATCTATATTTTTCCACCATTGGTAGTAAAATTTATAAAAAAGATTATCACTTTGCATTAATATACTTTTTAACTAATTGATTAAAATAATTCCCTCTATCCTCAAAATTTCTAAAACTATCAAATGATGCTCCAGCTGGACTAAAAAAAATAATATTTTTTTCAGATTTTTGAATAGTAATTTCTGAAAAAATAACTTTAAGTGTTTCTTCCATATTTTTAAAACTTTTAACTTTTAATTTATTCTTTAAAATCTCTAAAAATTTCTTACTATGTGATCCAAAAATAAAAGCTTTCAGATTTTTACATTTTGTTTTTGATAATTTAAATTTATCTCCTTTTTTTGGAATTCCTCCTAAGATCCAGTAAGCACCATTTAAATTTTTTAATACACTTTCTGAGGAAGCAAAGCTTGTAGATTTAGAGTCATTGATTATTGTAAGGTTTTTTTTATCAAATATGATTTGTTGTCTGTAATCTAGACCTTTAAATCTATTAATTGATCTGATTAATTTTTTTTTATTTAGTTTTAATTTTGAAGCAATCTCAAATATAAATAATAAATTTTCTTTATTACCATCAGAGATAAAATATTTATTGTAAATTTTATCAAATTTTTTATTTAAATTTGAAGTCTGAACTTTGTATATCTTTGCTTTGTATTTATTTTTTTTTATTTTTTTTGTAATTAATTCATCATCTTTTTTAATATAAGCAAAGGATCCTCTATTTTGAGATTTTAATAATTTAAATTTTGCATCTACATAATTATTTAAACTTTTGTGCCTTTCTATATGATCTGAAGTAATGTTAAGAATTACTGCATATTTTGATCTAAAAATCCTACTATAATCTAACTGATATGAAGAAGCTTCTATTACAAAAATTGTTTTTTTTGTGATATTTTTTTCTGCCAATACAGGATTGCCAATGTTCCCTATCAACCTTGAGTCTCTCTTTTGATCGGTCAAAGCATCATGTAAAATTTTAGCAGTTGTAGACTTGCCGTTAGTTCCTGTAATTGTGATACTTTTATTGTCATAAAATGAAAATAAAACATCAAGATCTGTGTGAATTTTTAACAAATTGTTATTTAAAAATTTCGATAATTTACAGTTTGAAATATCAATGCCTGGACTAATAATAATTCTATCGAAATTAATTTTTTTAATTTTTTTTAAACTAATTATTTTTTGATTATATTTAAAATTAATTCTATGATTGTCATCAAATAAATATACATCAGAACTTTTTTTTAAAAATTTATAAGTTGAGATACCACTCTTTCCTAAACCATAAACTAATATTTTTTTTCCTAAAAAAATATTACTTAGTTTTTTCATTATCTTAATTTTAAAGTAGCTAAACCAATCATTGCCAAGATTATTGAAATAATCCAAAACCTAATTACAACTGTAGATTCTGGCCATCCCTTTTTCTCAAAATGATGATGAATGGGCGCCATTCTAAAAATTCTTTTTCCTGTAAGTTTAAAGGATATTACTTGAACAATTACAGAAACTGCCTCTAAAACAAAAAGGCCACCAGTAATTGCCAAAACGATTTCATGCTTTGTTATAATTCCTACCGCACCTAAGGACCCTCCTAGAGATAATGAGCCTGTGTCACCCATAAAAATTTTAGCAGGTGGTGCATTAAACCATAAAAAACCTAAACAAGAGCCTATAATCGCCCCACAAAAAATTGATATTTCACCTGTTCCCTCTATGTAAGGAATTTGTAGGTAATTTGAAAATACAATGTTTCCTGTAACATAACTAATAAAAGCAAAACAAGCTGCTACTAATATTACAGGAACAGTTGCTAACCCGTCTAATCCATCTGTCAGATTAACAGCATTAGATGAACCTATAATTACAAATATTGCAAATGGTATAAAAAACCATCCAAGATTAACGATCAAATTTTTAAAAAATGGAAAATATAAATTATTTAAATCTTGATAATCGTTTAAGTAAACATAAAAACTTACTCCAATAATTGCCAATATTATTTGTGAAATTATTTTAAACTTTGAAGAAATTCCTGATGAGTTGCTATATTTAATTTTTTTAAAATCATCATATGCTCCCAGTAAACCAAATGATATTGCAATATATAAGCAAAATAAAATATTAATATTTGATAGATCTGCCCAAAATATTACTGATACCAATAAACCAAACAAAATTATTACTCCTCCCATTGTTGGTGTACCAATTTTTTTAACTATATGCTCCTCTGGTCCATCGTCTCGAATAGGATTTAAAATTTTTTGATTTGAAAAAAATTTAATAAAAGGACCACCAATGATTAACACTATAACTAATGAAGTAAAAAATGATAAACCTGTCCTAAATGTTAAATACTTAAAGACATTTAAAAAACTAAAAGTATCAAGAAAATTTAATAAAAATTGATAAAGCATTTAACGTAGTCCTTTCAGATCTTTGACTATGTCGTTAAATCCTGTCGCAAGTGAGGCTTTAATCATTAAATAATCATTATTATTTAAATCTTTTCTAATCAATTCAATAATTTGTGATTTGTTCAATAAAATTCTACCTTTTTTTGCTTTTGAAATATCCTTAAATATTATTGAGGCCATTTTCCCTTTAACATATACCTTGTCTATATTGGATTTATTTATTATTGGAGCAACAGATCGATGAAGTCTTCTAGAATGACTGCCAAGCTCTAACATATCACCAATTAACATGTATTTATTTGATTTTTTTAAATTGATCTTATCATAATTTTTTATTGCTGATTTTAGTGATAGAGGATTTGAATTATAACTTTGGTCAATTAAATTTATTTTTTTATTATTAAATTTAATTACCGAATGATCTCCTCGTCCTCCAGGTATTTTAAAATCGTAAAAAATATTTTTATCTAATTTAAATATATTTTTATAAATACTAATAACTGCTAGAGCAGATAAAATATTGTATATATTATTTTGAAAATCATTAGATAGTAAAAAATATTTTCTTTTATTATTTAAACTAATGTTAATTCTAAATTTTTTTCTAAATGGCTTTATATTAATTAATTTAATATCTGCTTTGTGATTTTTTATACCAAAAGAAATTACTTTAATATTTTTTTTTTTAGCAATATTGTAATGTAGTTTAAAAAAACTATCATCTGCATTCAATACAATAAAACCATAAAGCCTTATATTATCAATAATTTCAGATTTTGCTAAAGCAATTTGTTTAATATTCTTAAAATTTTTTGCATGTGCATAATTTATATTTGTTATTACACCAACATCTGGTTCTATAATTTTTGATAAATAATCAATTTCACCCTTTTTATCCATCCCAACCTCTAGAATTCCAAATTCGTCTTTTTGATTTATATTAAAAAGACTTAATGGAACTCCAAACTTATTATTGTATGATTTTGGGGAAATACTTACTTTCGAAATTTTATTTAATGTGTTACCTAACAATTCTTTAAGTGTAGTTTTGCCACAGCTGCCTGTAATTGCTATTATGTTTGTATCAATACTTTTTCTAAAAATTTTTGAAACATTTGTTAAGAACTTTAAAGTATTTTTTACTTTGATCTGTCGACTATGATTTAATTTATTTTGAATCTTATTTACTACAGCTAATGAAGCTTTTCTCTTGAAAGACTGGGCAACAAATTTATTCCCATCATTTTTTTTTCCTTTAATAGCAAAAAAAATATCATTTTTGGTTACCTCCTGAGAATTAATTCTAGCTTTTTTTAAAGATATTAAGGGAGATAATCTTTTAATTTTACCACTCTCTTTAACCACATTTATTTTTAAATTATTTGATAAATTAATATTTTTGTTTTTAATTGCACTCAGGATTACTTTTTTATCTGAAAAGAAAATTTTCTTACTTCCAATATCTTGGGTTTTCTCATGACCTTTTCCTGCTACCAGCAAAATATCACCTGAATTTAAATCATGAATAGCTCGTGTTATTGCCATTGCTCTGTCTGATATTTCAATAATTTTCTTTTTTTTAATTCCTTTTTTTATATCTCTTCTTATTTTTTGAGGATTTTCTAATCTGGGATTATCATTTGTGAGGATAATCTTATCTGAGAAATAACTCGCAATTTTTCCCATTTTTGATCTTTTATTCTGATCTCTATTTCCTCCACAGCCAAACAAGACTATGATTTTTTTTGCTGGAAATTGCTCTCTAAGATTTAAAAGACATGTTTTTAAAGCATCAGGAGTGTGAGCATAATCAAGAATTACTTTAGAATGATTTTTAATCTTACCAATTTTTTCAAATCTTCCTTCGACTGGTTTCAATTTATAAATTTTATTTAATATTTTATTTAATCCAATATTACTATTTTTTGCTGCAATTATTGCCATCAAAACATTCTTTAATTGTATTTTTCCAATTAAATTTAAATTTATATTCTGTATTGAATTGTTTAATTTAATTTTAAAAGATTGAGCCTCACCTTTAAAACTATGAGAGATGACTTGTAAATTATTTTTCTTATCATTAAGTGCATATAATTTTAATCTCTTATTAATTGTAATTTTTTTTATTTTTTTAAATTCAGGTATTAATTGATCTGTTATTAAATTACCTTTTTTTTTAATTAAATTTTCAAATAAATAGAGTTTTGCATTTAAGTAATTTTTTAAATTTTTGTGATAATCTAAATGATCTTGAGATAAATTTGTAAATATACCAGAATTAAACTTTAAACCATCTAATCTATTTTGCTTTAAACCATGGCTTGAAGCTTCCATAATTACATTTTCTATTTTATGACTTTTTAACTTACTCAATATTTTTGCTAATTTGATTGGATCAATTGTGGTATTAGATAAATTCAAATTAATATTTTTTGATTTAACTCCTAAAGTACCTATTGAGGCAACTTTTTTATTATTCAATTTTAATATTTGAAAATAAAAATTAGCAATTGAGGATTTTCCATTTGTACCAGTAACTGCAATTAAATTTTTTGGTTTTTTATTATAAATTTTAAATGCAGTTTCAGCCAATAATTTTCTTACATTATTTGTATGAATATATAAAATTCCATTTTGTACACTTTTTACTTTTTTTTCAGTTACAATAATTTTAGACCCTTTGTTTATTGCATCTGGAATAAAATTATTTCCATCAAATTTATTCCCCTTAATTGCAAAAAAGATATTATTTTTTTTTATATTTTTTGTATCAAATGAAATTCCTGAAAAATAAAAATTTTTATAATCTTTATTTATGTTATGAAAATATTTTCCAAGAAGCATGATTAATTAAACTCTATATATTTTGTGGCTAAAATAGGCCCAATTTTATCTATCACCTTCCCTGCTACCTCAACTGATGTCCAACCAGCTGTATTGTAAAGAGTACCTTTCCAGCCTCCTTTTCGATGTCTATATTTATAATAATAATCTTTAGATTTTTTTGGAGTATCTAACATTACAACAAAAACAAATTGTGGATTTGAAGTGGGGAAAATTGATGCAAAAGTATTTATTTTTGCCTCAGAATATGTGCCGCTCTCCGCCTGATCAGCTGTTCCAGTTTTTCCGCCAATTTCATAACTTTGAACATCTGCGAATTTGGCGGTCCCCTCTTCAGTATTTACAATTTTTCTTAGAGCATTCACAACTTTTTTTGAAATACCCTCGTTTAATATTCTTTTATTTTTTTTGTTTATTTCGTTTTTTTTATAAATCAAAGTTGGTTTAATTTCATAACCGCCATTTGATAATATGGCATAACCTTTCGCTAATTGAAGAATTGTAGTTGCTATGCCATGTCCAAAAGAAGCTGTAGCTAATCTACATTTTCCAAAATTATAATTTTTTTGTGGAGCAACTTCGTCAATATCAAATTCAATATTGTTTAAAACACCTAAGTTTTCTAAAAATAATTTGAATTTTTCTGAGCCTACTTTTTGAGCAATTCTGACAGATCCTATATTTCCAGATCTAACAAAAATTTGTTCTGCTGTTAAATTTGATGGTATTTTGTTATCATATTCACCAATTCTATATTTGTCACATTTAATTGATTTAGGTAAATCTAAAAACTCAGTTTCTGGCTCTATTACATTTTCATTTAAAGCACTAGCAAAGGTAAAGGCTTTAAAAACTGAACCAAGTTCGTAAGTACCTTTTGTTACCCTATTAATATAATTAACATCGGTAATATTTTGTCTTTCATTTGGATTAAAATCTGGAAGAGAAACTAATGATAGAATATTCCCGTTATTAACATTCATTAAGATAGCCGCGCTACCTTTGCTTTTAAAAATTTCTTGGTATTTCATTAATTCTTTTCTAATTAAAAATTGAATATCTTTATCTAAAGTTAATCTTATTGGATCTTCTGAATTTCTAAGTTCTTCATTTAAAGATTTTTCTAATCCTGAAATGCCATTATTATCATCATCTATTTGACCTAAAACGTGACTAAATAGATTTTTTTGAGGATACAACCTTAAGACTTTTTCCTCAGGAATTAGAGATTTGTCTCCTAATTTCATTATTTTTTCATAATTTTCTTCTGAAATTTTTTTTTCTAAATAAAAAAATTTTTTATTTTCTATTTTTTTTTTAATCTCATTAAATTTTTTATCAGGAAAAATTATATTTAGACTAAGAAGTAATTTTTTTTTGTTAATTACGTCTGAAGTTTTTAATCCAATATCAATTGATTTAACAGTTTTGGCTAAGTAATTACCATTTATATCTATAATATCTGCTCGATAAAGTGGATTTTGAAATGTATTAAGATTGTTTATATTTTCTGATTTATTATTTTGCGAACCTAAATGAATTAAATGTATTGTGTAAATCAGATAGATAATAAAAAAAACAAAAAAAATAAAAGCTACACGATTAAATTCAATATTTAAACCGTTTTCTTTTTTCTTAAATGTAAAATCACTTTGATAATCTTCTATTGTAAATTTTGATTTATTTTCAACCATTACTCTTTAATAATTTTAAAATCTTTGATTTTTTTTGTATTATCTAAAATATTAAAAATTTTAATATCTTTTATATCTTTTTGAATTAACTCATCCTCAAAATAGAGAGATTGATATTCAAGTAATTTTTCTGCAGAGCTGAGATAATCATACTCCAAAGATACATTTTCAAATTCTGATTTTAATACTCTAATATTTTCTTTAACTGTAAATAACTCATCCTCAATTTGCTTGGTGGTATTTTTAATTATCGCTGTTGATAGAACTAAAAATAAAATCACAGCTGCCAAACCAAACTTTTTCACAATTTATCT
Organism: Candidatus Pelagibacter sp. HTCC7211; assembly: GCF_000155895.1. Taxonomy (NCBI): domain Bacteria; kingdom Pseudomonadati; phylum Pseudomonadota; class Alphaproteobacteria; order Candidatus Pelagibacterales; family Candidatus Pelagibacteraceae; genus Candidatus Pelagibacter; species Candidatus Pelagibacter sp. HTCC7211. Next base: position 497,061 of record NZ_DS995298.1, on the reverse strand, counting down.
CCATAATTTTCAATTTCGATTAAATTTCTAAATTGGTTCTCTACGTCAGTATCAAAGTTATAAAAATCTGATTTTTTTATTACATATCTAAATTTAGCAGATCTGGATGGTGGATTTTCACTTACCTCCTCATCAGAAGGTAGAATTGGTTTTTTTTGTATTAAGTTGAAAAGAGTCTCGGATTGTTCTGTAACTGGGCTATATCTTGAAATACTTTTATTTTCTGAAAGACTTTTAAAAAAATATTTTACTATTTTGTCCTCTAATGAATGAAATGTAACCACTCCTAAAATGCCACCTTTCTTTAAAACTTTTGTTGCATTAATAAGTCCATAAATTAACTCACTTATTTCTTTATTCACAAAAATTCTAAGAGCCTGAAAAACTTTCGTTGCATTATGAACCTTAAAGTTTTTTCTTTTTTTTGATTTATCAATAATTTCAACTAAAGCCCTGGTATCAATCTTATTTTTTAATCTCTCTTTTATAATATTTCTCGCAATATATTTTCCCTCCTTTTCATCACCAAAAAATTTAAAAATCTTTTCTAATTCTTTTTCATCTAGTTTATTGATTGCATCTTCAGCAGAATAGCTGTTTAAACCCAACTGCATATTTAATTTACCATCTGCTTCGAATGAAAGTCCTTTTAGTGGATCTTTTATTTGAGTGTAAGAATAACCAAGATCAAAAATTACTCCTCTTATATTTTCATTTTTAAGTTTTAGATTGTTTAATTGACTGAATTTAATATTTTTAAAAATAAATCTATCTTCAAAATTTTCTTTAAATTTATTTGCAATTTTTTCGCTCTCTACGTCTCTATCAAGTGCAATTATGCTTGTATTCTCAAAATCAAGAATTTTTTTGGAATATCCTCCTTGGCCAAAAGTACAATCAATAAATGTGCCACCATGTTGAGGGGAAAAAACGCTAATAATTTCTTTTAGCAGTACCGGGTAATGCTTTTGTAATTCCGATACTATGGTGGCTTCCATTTATTACTTTGAAGACCATTAATTCTTTTGTCTTCTTAGGAATGCTGGTATTTCAAGATCATCATCCTCTTCTTCATTTGATGATAGTAAATCTTCTGCGGTAGAATGTTCGCTTTCTGAACTGAATAAATCAGGAGAGTCTGAGTCTACGCCAAATTCTTTTAGGTCATTTGATACATCCTCTTCAATACTTTCAGTTTCTGTATTTTCTTGAGATGTTTCAGTAGCCTCTTGAGTAAATGATTTTTCCATTTCATTTATAGAACTATCCTCTACCACATTCTCTGAAACTTGGTTTGAGTTAGTCATAATTTCTTCATTAACAATACTTGAATGATTACTGTCATTAGTTTGCTCATGAACAATTTCATTCTCAAGTTTCAATGCATTTGCACCATGTGAAATTGGACTAGAGGCCGTATTAGAAAAATTAAAAGATGCAGACGTTCCTAAATGAGAGAAGTCTGAATAACCTGGATTTCTATTTTGGATACGATGAACCATATTTATTACTGATTTTGTCTCTGGTTGTTGTCCATCCAGTGATGTTGCAACAATTGAAACTCTCATCTTTCCATCAAGTTCTGAGTCTGTGATTGCGCCAATAATTAATTCCGCTTCTGGGTCTACCTCTGCTCTTACCTTATTTACTGCTTCATCTACCTCAAAGAGTTTAAGATCTTTTCCACCTGTAATATTAACTAATAATCCTTTAGCACCTTTTAAAGTATAATCATCAATCAATGGATTGCTGACAGCCATCTCTGCTGCTTGAAGCGCTCTACCCTCGCCTTCGGCTTCTCCTGTTCCCATCATTGCTTTGCCCATTGATGCCATTACAGTTTCTACATCAGCAAAATCAAGATTAATTAACCCTGGTCTTACCATCAAATCAGTAATACTTTGAACTCCATGCATTAAAACATTATTAGAAAGATTGAATGAATCTTCAAATGTTGTTTGCTCATTTGCAATTTTAAACAAATTTTGATTTGGAATAACTATAATCGTATCAACATGTTTTCTTAATTCCTCCAAACCTTGTTGTGCTCTTCGCATTCTTGAGGGGCCTTCATATAGAAATGGAAGAGTCACAACACCTACAGTTAAGATATTTAATTCTTTAGCAGCTCTAGCAATCACATGTGCAGCACCAGTCCCTGTGCCACCCCCCATTCCAGCTGCAATAAAAACCATGTTTGCACCTTGTAAAGTATTTATAATTTCATTTAAAGACTCATCTGCTGCGGCTTGTCCTATATCAAGTTTAGCGCCAGCTCCTAAACCTTTGGTTAAATTTAAACCAATTTGAATTCTTGTTTTACATTTACTTAACTTTAAATCTTGTGCATCAGTATTGACCGCAATAAATTCTACACCTTGTAAATTATTTTCAATCATTTCATTAACAGCATTTCCGCCTGCTCCACCTACTCCCATAACTAGTAATCGTGGCTGTAACTCTTTTATTTCTGGTGTTTTAAAGTTAATTGTCATCTTTTATTTCCCCTCGTTGTTATTAAAATGTTTTTCCCATTTAAGGTTAGCTCGGTTTAAATTTGCTTTTTTTCTTGCATTTACCTTAAATTTTTCAAACGCCGTTGGTTCCCAAATTTGAAAGGTTTGACCTTGACCAACAAATAACATGCTATTTTTAATTTTTGCATGTTTTAATAATTTTGATGAAAGTGAAATTCTTCCCTCACTATCAAATTGTAAATTAGTACTTTCTGCTAATATTGAAGTTGCGAAATAATCTCTTTTTTCTTCAAAAGGATTTAAAGAATCTATTACTGAGGAAATTTTTTCTATTCTATCTTGAGAACATGCTTCTATTGAAGAATTATTAAAAGATGGATAACAAATTACGCCGTTGTAACCTAAATTTGACAAATGAGACCTAAAACTAGCAGGCACAGATACTCTTCCCTTTTTGTCTAACTTGTTCTCGTAAGTTGATAAAAACATATATTTTTAATTTTAAAAATTCCATAATTGGGAATATATGGGAATATATGGGTATTTTAAATGATAGTCAATTGCTGATTCTATGCTTAATAAAAGTCAATTTATGAGACAAAATTTGATATAATGATTAGTAATAGATGAGTTCTTTATTTATGTTGTTAATTAGATAATAAGAATAATTATTAATGATCCATTTAAATCTATACTTATAGCTAAAAGAATAATTGTTTCTCTAATATATTTTTATTTTTAATTATGAAATGCCAGATAAACTATAAGCCGGGTTCTGTCATTTAAACTTATCATTTGTCTAGACTCAAGATCACTCTTAAGCTCAAGCAACTAACCCTGATGACTAGCCAAGGAAGGCTTTTAGTTTTTCAACAATGTCATCTCTACTTAGTCTTGCTCCCAGTGGGGTTTTCCAGCGTTCATTGTTACCAATAGAACCGGTGTGCTCTTACCACACCTTTTCACCCTTGCCATGTTATGGCGGTTTATTTTCTGTGGCACTATCCCTGGGGTTGCCCCCGCCAGGTATTACCTGGCACTGTTTCCTTGTAGAGCCCGGACTTTCCTCTTTAACAACTTAAAGCGATAAGTCGTTTATCTGGCAAAAAGAATTTACAACTAAGCTGTAAAATATCAAGAAATTTTATTTCAGGTTTTTTGCTAGGTTATTGCTTATAACAAGACATTCTTGGTCAATTATACCGTTTACAAGTTCTTGCCTAAACCTTCTCTGAAATGCAGTAGTTAATAATTTTGAATATTTGTATTTATTAAACAAAATATTCTTTGGGTATCCTATCTCATATAAATTTTTGATAAATTTAATTTTTTCTTTTTTACCTTCTGTTAAATTTCTTTTTTTAAAAATTTTTTTTTCATTCAAATTATGCCAATGACCAATTTTATTTTTTGACAAATATTTCCAAGGAAACTTTTCCCCTGGATCTTTTTTTCTATCTGGAGCAATGTCAGAGTGACCTAATATAAAGTTCGGTTTAATATTATATTTTTTTATTAAATAAGTGCTCAATTTTATAATCGATTTAACTTGTTCTTTTGAAAATTTTTTATAAGAATATTCATGTCCAGGATTACTAATTTCTATCCCTATTGAATATTTATTAATTGATTTATAGTTTTTCCATGATGAAATTCCTGCATGCCAAGCAACATATAAGTCAGGGACTAAAGTTAATATTTCGCCATTATTTTTTATTAAGTAATGGCTACTAACTTTTGATTTAGAATTAGTTAACCGAGTGATAGCTTGATTTTCTTTTTTCATCCCAGTGTAATGAAAAATAATAAATTTTACTTCTTTTACCCTTCTTTTTTTTACATCAAAATTTGGAGAATAATTCAGGTTTGTATTCATTTTTAATTTTGGCATAAATTTTACCTATTTATAAACACTTTATCGACATTTTTTGAATTTAAATGCTATTTAATAAACTAATTTTTTATAATATATAGATGCTCATGTACAAAAAATTTGTAATAACTTTAATTTCAATTTTCTTATTATCTTTTGATGCAATTGCAGGCTCTAGTGGTGAATTGGTATTATCAGAAAATGAAAAACCCAAAAAAATAAAAGATTGTTTTGAAAAACTTAATAGAGCTACCTTTTCATTTAACCAAGGTTTAGATAGAGCTATTATTTCACCAATAGCAAAGGGTTATAAGAAATTACCAGATCCAATTCAAAAGGGTACGGGTAATGCAGTAAAAAACTTGTCTACTTTAATCACTATACCTAACAACGTTTTGCAAGGTGATATAAAAACTGCAGCGATTAATACAGGAAGATTAATTGTGAATACAACGGTTGGACTATTAGGTATTATCGATGTGGCAAATAAAATAGGCTTTCCAAAATATGTTAAAGAGGATTATGGTCAAACTTTAGGCGCTTGGGGTGTAGGCCCAGGTTGTTATTTAGTTCTTCCAGTTTTAGGTCCTTCAACAATAAGAGACTCAGCCGGATCTTTTGCTAATGTATTGGGAGGAGATCCTTGGTATAATGCTTCAATACATGGTAACAACGAGTTTTTAAATGAGGGTGTTTTTTTGACATCGAAAGCTCTAAGTGGTATTGAGTTTAGAGCAAATAATATTGAGTCCTTAGATAATCTTGAAAAAAATTCAGTAGATTTTTATGCTTCAGTTAAAAGTTTATATCTACAAGATAGAGAGAATAAAATTGAAAATCAAAATAGAGGAAATATTGAGGTTATTTATAAAAATGAAGAAGACTGGGAAGAAATAGACAGCCAATAAAAAATTTCTTTGTAAATGAAAAAAATTTTCCTAATTTTATTACTGTTTTGCATAAATATTTCGAACGTTTACTCTATTGAGCCAGATGTATTTATTCAATCTACTGTAAACAGAGCATCACAAATTCTTACTAAAAATATATCAAAAGAAGAAAAAATAAATCAGCTTAAATCTATAGCTAAAGAAACCGTTGATATAAAAGGAGTTGGTTTTTATTCTCTAGGTTCAGCGAGGAAAAATCTGAATGATAGTCAAAAAATTGAATATTCAAAATTATTTGAGGATTATTTTTTAAAAAGCTTTTCTAGTCGACTGGCTGAATATACTAACCCTGAGATAGAAGTTAATGATAAAAAAGTTTTAAATAAAAACTATACAATCGTAAATAGTTTATTGGTAGCAACCTCAGAAAGACCTGAGGTAAAAATTGATTGGAGAGTGTATACAAAGGATCCTGAAAATCCATTGATTAGAGATTTAATTATAGAGGGGTTAAGTTTAGCAAGAACACAAAAAGAAGAGTTTTCATCAATCTTAAATTCTAATGATGGAAATATTAATGCTTTATTCAAAACATTAGAAGAATTTTCAAAAAATTAACTATTTTGGTGGGCCCGCCAGGACTCGAACCTGGGACCAATACATTATGAGTGTACTGCTCTAACCAACTGAGCTACAGGCCCTTCAATAAGTCTAGGTTTTACAACAAATTAAAAGTTAATCAAGCTCCAATGTTTTTGTTTTGTTTCTATTTATTTCCTTTTGTAATTGCATTCGTTGGTAAATCCGTTGGTAAGTAAATTCAAGACCTTATCTTTTGTTTTTAATTTTAAATCCATTTTTTTCTAAAATATTTATCAAATTCTTTCGCCTTTCATCTCTTGGTGTGTTTTGATCTCCAATACTTTCAAAAAATATCGGTTTTAAACCTTTTTTTTCTTTTGATTTAAAAAAGTTTTTTACTGATTGTATTATTATTTTCATGTTTCTCCTTTAGCGTTTTGTTTATAGTCCTAGCAAGTAGAGTTATGTTCTAAATCAGGACTAATAAATAGTATCATACTTAAGACATAATTTAAAATTATATTATTAATTGTTAGTTAATTTTCTCAATTTAAATACTTCAAAAATATGCAGCAGTTAGAACTGTTTGATTACAGAAAAGATTATCTTTTTGATAATAAAAATCAGGTTGCTCACTGGTACGATATCCTTAAAGAAACTGAAGACACAATTAGTTATGCTGAACACATAGATCCCAATAAAGGCTACGCAATAGCAGGTATGGAATATGAAGAATATGTGGATGTGAAAAAAAATAGTTTAAAAGGACTAACATATGATCAAATCCTTACATACTTAAAAAATGCTAAAAAAGAGGACAGACTTGAAAAATATAAGGCTTTATTAAAATTTAGAAATATTCCTTTTGAAGCAGATCTTTTTACCTGGCATAATGAAGATCTATAAATAATTTTTTTATGAAATTCTATATCAGAAAATTAAACGCCCAAGAACTGGGTTATAGAGGTGGGAGAGTTAGAGAGGCAGGAAGATATATTCTGATCTCAAAGGAATTACAAAGAGCAACTAATTTTTTTCCAAATTTTAATGAGAATGATGTTGAGCCATCTGTATCTGTTGGTTGTGTAAATAATGCAAATAATATTTTAGTTTATTGTGAATATGTTTGGCACAATGGAAGTGCACATAGAGGTAAGGACTTAAGGTTATACCTAAATGAAAATATTGATCCCCTAAATAGTTTTTTTAACAAAGATGATTATTTAGTCATTTTAAAATTTGAATCAAATGGAGAAGATTTGTTCAGGATGTTCAGATTTAATCCAGCGGATAATGAGTATAATATAATTGATGATTTAGTAGGTTCTTTACCAGATAATCAAAAAGGAAGGGGGGCACATTGGTGGACAAATGAGATGAATTTTATTGATCAAAGATCAATTAATACAATTAGAACAATTGTTTCAGAAAGAACTATTAATAGAATAAATCCTAGAATAGGTAACCCTGTTGAAAATACTCATACTCCAGATGAATTTAAAAAACTTATAAGAAGGCTGTATAATTTAAAATGTGCTATTTCCGGTTCATCGATCAACTATTCACATTATACAAATCTCCAAGCTGCACACATAAAACCTGTTTTAAATCCTCATAATGGTCCTCACAGATTAGATAATGGTATTTTATTAAATCTAGACCTTCACCATGCTTTTGACAGAGGATATTTTACAATAAATGATAACTATAAGATTAAAGTTCATGAAAAACTAATTGATAGTTCTCTTAAACAATTTGATAATCAATTAATTTCTCTCCCAGTTGATAATAATATAAAACCTTCGCTTGATTATATCCGATATCATAGAGAAAATATTTTTGGAAGATTACGGCCACTAAGAAACGATTAAAATAATTAATTATAATTTTAGAATTGTTTTCAACAAATGTTTTGAAAAATTTGGTGGAACTGCGTTTCCGATCATTTTGTATTGCTCAGTCATTGGTCCAATAAATTCAAAATTATCTGGGAAAGATTGAAGTCTAGCAGCTTCTCTAACAGTAATTGATCTTGCTTGTTTAGAGTCATAATGAATATGTCTCAAGCCATCTTTATATAAATGTGAAGGTATAAGATTACTAGGCTCATCTTTTCTAAGCACATAATATTTATGAATATTAGATTTTTTTCCAACAATTTTTGTATAAAGTTTTTGTAATTCTTTTACCGTTTTATACTTGAATTTCTTTTTCTCTATATCTTCAGCTAAAAGTTTAAAAATCTTTATATCTCTCTCATTATGAAATCTTGGGGAATGATCTGGTTTTTTTGAATTTGATTTGTGGGAAAATTTTCTTCCTTTAATCTTTATAATTTTGTTTAAAGGATAAAATTTATCCAAATCTCCAATAGCTTGTTTTACAGTAATTATTTTTTTTAATTCTTGGGATCTTAATTTTTCGTAAAATTTCTTTGATATTGATTTATAGTTTTTTAACTTTTTATTTACCCCAAATATAATCACTCTTTTCCTTTTCTGAGGTACGCCGTATTTAGATAAATCAAATATACATTCAGATAAATTTTCAGGGATATAATATTTGATTTTATTAGTTTCTTTTTTAATTCTAATTGTAACTTTGATATTTCCTGGTTTTGCGCTCAGCATTCCTGGAACATTCTCCATTACAAAGAACTTCGGTTGGCTGTAATTAATAATCTTGAGAAATGATTCAAAAAGGTAATTTCTATAATCTTTTTTCATACCATGCTTATCTCTAATTCTGCCTGCAACTGAATAAGCCTGACATGGAGGCCCTCCAATCACAATATCAGACTTAATGTTTTTGAAATCATTAATTGTTTTATTGCTTGAAATATCCTTTAGTTGCGCAATTTTTTCAGGATTTTTAAACTTAAGTTTTTTAAGTCTATGAATTGTAGTGTCGTAACAAAATTTATCATTATCAATAATTTTTATTGGAGAAAATTTTTTATTGTTTAAAAAAGCCTCTGTTAAACCACCGCATCCTGAAAATAAATCTATAAATTTAATACTCATTAAAGAAATTTCTTAAGTTCTTTTGCAATTTTAAATGCCAATAAAGGTGGCACGGCATTTCCAACCTGAACATTTTGAGAAGTTTTTGTTCCTAAAAATTCAAAACTATCCTTAAAGGATTGGAGTCTAGCATTTTCTCTGATTGTTGGGACTCTATTCCATTTGTAATGAAAATGATTTCTGTGACCTGTATCTATTGTTCTTGAGGGTTTTTTACTATGATATCTGGTCCACGCCTCATTAAACTTTCTACTTTCGCCTACTCCTTTTGGTAGATCTTTATAATTACCACCTTCTGGGACTAAAGCTATTGTGTCTTTTACAAATTGTTTGTGCAATGTAGCTTCATGATTATAAATTTTATTACTATCCATTACATACATTTGATAGTTTGTTGTTGGTTTTTCGTTATAATCATTACTTTTTAATTCTCCATTCTCAAGACTTGGTAGATTACCTATAGCCTCACCACATGTGATATAATCATCTTTATCAAATTCTGGTTTAGGAAATTCAAATTTTTTATTAAGTTCTTTTTTTATACCTACAATAAACACTCTATGTCTAATTTGCGGAACTCCATAATCAGCTGAATTTAATAAACTTTCAGTAACTATATATCCTGCACTTTCAAATTTTTTAATTATCTCCTTAAAAACATTTCCTCCCCACATGGTTTTTAAACCCCTCACATTCTCAACTACAAAAGCTTTTGGATTTGTTAATTTTAAAGTTTCAAAAACTGATAAATATAATTTATTTCTTGGATCATCAATATTCCTTGGCCCAGTAATTGAAAATCCTTGGCAAGGCGGACCGGCAATAATAATATCTGATTTAGGAATATCGTTAAGAGTTTTGCTATCACCCAAATCTAAATTTTTGGTTTGAGAATCTTTAAAATTATGTGAAAAAGTTTTTAAAAATGCTTCTTCTTTATCCACAGCAACTTGAATTTTAAATCCTGCCTCCTTAAATCCTTGTGAGAGACCACCACAACCTGAAAAAAAATCGTTAACTGAAAGCATAATCTCTTATACATCTCGCATAAAAAAAACCAAAATGTAAAACCTTTAAATTGTGTGGATAATTGCATTCGTTGGTAAATAGTTGGTAAATTTTTATAGAAAAACAAATCCTCTAATGGAGGTTGATTTTAAATACTAATTTAAGATATTTTTTTGAGTCGTAAATTATGAGTGTACTGCTCTAACCAACTGAGCTACAGGCCCAAAATATTAGAGTTAATTATATCATTTTAATATAGTTATCAATTATAGATAATCTTTAAATGGTGGGCCGTGTTGGTTACGCTCCAACTACCCCTGCAATGTCAATGCAGTACTCTACTATTGAGCTAACGGCCCAGTAAAATTAACTTTCTAAGAAACTTTTTAATTGCTTAGATCTGCTAGGATGTTTTAGTTTTCTAAGAGCTTTTGCTTCAATCTGTCTAATTCTCTCTCTTGTTACAGAGAATTGAAGACCTACTTCCTCTAAAGTGTGATCAGTATTCATTCCAACTCCAAATCTCATTCTCAAAACTCTCTCCTCTCTTGGTGTAAGAGTTGATAAAATTTTAGTTGTAGCTTCTCCTAAGTTTGATTTAATCGCCTGTTCTAAAGGAGCTAGCGCTTTAGTGTCTTCTATAAAATCACCCAAGCTACTGTCTTCCTCATCACCCACAGGTTTCTCCAGTGAAACAGGTTCTTTTGAAATTTTTAATACTTTTCTAACTTTATCAAGTGGCATTCTGAGTTTTTGAGCTAATTCCTCTGGTGTAGCTTCTCTTCCAAATTCACTTAAAATCAGTCTTTGTGTTCTTACAATTTTATTAATTGTTTCAATCATATGAACTGGAATTCTAATTGTTCTAGCTTGGTCGGCAATGGATCTTGTAATTGCTTGTCTAATCCACCATGTTGCATAAGTAGAAAATTTATATCCTCTTCGATATTCAAATTTATCAACCGCTTTCATCAATCCTATATTTCCTTCTTGAATTAAATCTAAAAACTGAAGACCTCTATTTGTATATTTTTTAGCGATTGAAATTACTAATCTTAAATTAGCTTCAACCATTTCCTTTTTGGCAATTCTAGATTCTTTTTCACCTTTTTGAACTCTACTTACTAATTTTTTAAAATCAGTTACAGAAATCCCTAATTTATGACTTATTTCAATTAACCTCTCTCTTATATTCTTGAATTCTTCTTTATTTTTTGAAAAGAATTGTTTCCAGATTGAGTTAGTATCTAAAAACTTTTTAAGATTAGGATTAATTTCATTACCTATGTAAAATTTAATGAATTCATTTCTTGGTATTTTATGATCCATAGCAAGTCTTAAAAGATTACCTTCTAGTGATATAATTTTTTTGTTTTCAACATAATGCTTTTGGACCAATTCCTCTAAAACTGAAGGGGATAATTGAAGAGATTTAATGTTTTCTAAAATATCATCTACAATTTTTTGATATCCTTTTTCTTTTGCTGGAGAAAAGTTTTGTGAATTTAAAATACAATCTAGTTTTTCTTTTTGATATTTAATTAGTTTATTATATTCTTTAGTAAGAGTGCTAACAGTTTTCAAAACCTTTGGTTTAATTTCAGTTTCCATTGCGGCAAGCGTTGGATTAAAATCATCTTCATCACCCTCACCAGATCCTTCATCTTTTTCTGTTTCACCAGCATTCTTTTGCTTTGCACTGGGTCCTGTAGTTTCATCTTCCATGTAATTTGTATCAATATCAATAATTTCTCTAACTAAAATTTCGTCCTTTTGTAATTGATCATTCCATTCGAAAAACTGTTGCGCAGTCATTGGGCTTTGTGACAAAGCTATTAACATTACATCTTTTCCAGCTTCAATTCTTTTTGCAATTGCAATTTCGCCTTCTCGAGAAAGTAATTCAACACCACCCATCTCACGTAAATACATTCTGATAGGATCATCACTTTTCTCCATCGTCTTACCTTCTTCTTTGGAAGATCCTTCTTTTTTTCGTAATACTTTAAAATCTGATTTTTTTTCTACTAATGTAATATTTTCATCTAATATATGAATAAAAGCTTGGGCTAAATTTTCATCTGATAGGTTTCTTTTTCCAAGGGATTTATTTAATTCTTCATAGGTTATAAAACCCCTATGAGTTCCACGACCCATTAATCTTGCAAATGATTTTGTAATAATTCTTTCCACAGTAATATAAGTTTGAGAGACTTATATAATATCAAATTTGTAAAAATCCATTGCTAAATTGTTAGGATTAATTGATTTTTCTCTCGTTTTTCAACTCTTTTAGCTCATTAAAAGTCGTTTCGCTCATATCTTTTGAAAACTTCGATTCTAATTCTTGGATTCTAAATTCAAGATCGTAATTAAAAAGATCCTTAGAAATATCATCTAGTAATTCTATAACTTGATTTTCATTATTAGGCTTATTTTTCAAAATATGTTTAATAGGAGCAAATTTGTTGATCTTATCTAATAATTGTTTGTCTAAATTTAGATCATCAATAGTTATTTGCTCTCCTGATTTTAATTTTTGAATAATTGTATCAAGTATTTGTCTATTTATTTCAGTAAAAAATTTAATGTCTTCAATTAAATGAATATTAGCCTGTAAAAAAGAAAGATTGTTAAGCAATAAATACAATAAAGAAAACTCTTTTAACTCAACACTTGTTATAGATTTACTGTCATTAAAATGTTTTTTTGTTGTATCTAGAGATTTAGTTTTTTTAACATAATACTTATTTTTATTTTGGTTAGAATGGGGAGTTAATTCAGCTATTTTTTCTAAAAAATATTCGAGAACATACTTTTTAATAAAGTCATCTTTAATAGTGTTAGCAATACCTCTAAGTTTTTTCTCAAATATTGCCATAGAAGACGGGTTATTATCTGTTTGCTTTTTATAATGGCTAAAAATAAATTGATGAATGGATAACTTGCTCTGATTGGTAAATTCTATGAAGTAATTTTTACCATTTTTATTAACATAACTGTCTGGATCCTCCTTATCGGGCAAGAATAAAAAAGATATTTGTTTTTCAGGTTTTAATTCTTTTATGGAGTTTTCTGCTGCTCTAACAGCTGCTTTGTAACCACTTTCATCACCATCAAAACAAATAATAATATCATCAAAAAACTGATTTAAAGTTAAAATTTGTTTATCTGTTAAAGATGTTCCAAGATTTGCTACTACATTTTCAATTCCATTTTTACTTAAACCAACTACATCCATATAACCTTCAACTAGATAGATATGATCTAATTTATTTGAAAATTTTCTTGCAAGATCTAAGTTATATAAGTTTGATCCTTTTTTGAAAAAGTTTGTCTCTGGCGAATTAATATATTTTGCTAGATATTCTAAGTTTTCAATTATTCTTCCCCCTAATGCAACTGGCTGACCTGAAATATTGTTAATTGGAAAAATTAATCGACCTCTAAATCTTTCAACATATGTTTTCTTTTTTTCATCTAAATAAAATAAACCACTCTCAACTAAAGTTTGTTCGCTAAATTCATTTTTTAATTTTTCAAAAAAAGTTGGATTTTTTTCTATATATCCAATTTTGAATTTCTTAACTTCATCTTTACCCAAAAATCTATTTTTTAAATAATCTCTTGCATTAGAATAAGTTTCATTTTTAAGTAATTCATTATGGTAAAAATTTACATATTGTTCATAAATTGAAAGATATTCTTTCCATTTTTTTTCTCTTTCTTCATCTTGTTTTGAAAACATATATGGCTGCATTCCAGCTAATTGAGCGAGATGTTTAACTGCTTCACCAAATTTTAAATTTTGAATTTTCATCACAAAATCAAAAATATTGCCATGTTCAGATGTTGCAAAACAATGATAAAATTCTTTTTCATCATTAACAGTAAATGATGGAGTTTTCTCATTCTTAAATGGAGATAAACCTACGTATTCTTTACCTCTTTTCTTAAGCGCAACTGACTTAGATACAACTGTAGAAACTTTTAGTCTTGTTTTAATTTCGTCAAGGTACTCTTTTGGATATTTCATTAACTGCTCAATAATTCTTTAATAAGAGGTCCAGCTTTTGCAAAATCAATTTCATCAGCATGCTTTTTTTTAAGCTCACCCATTACTTTACCCATATCTTTTAAAGATTTTGCTCCAAGTTCAGAGATAATTGTGGCGCATATTTTCTTGGTTTCTTCCTCACCAAGTTGTGATGGTAAAAATCCTGTTAAAATATCATATTCATTTTGTTCAACTTCCAAAAGATCGGTTCTGTTATTTTTCTTGTAAATTTCAATTGATTCGGCCCTTTGTTTAACCATCTTTTTTAATAGCTTTTTAATATCTTCATCGTCAGTATCTTTTTTGTTTGGTCCTGATCTGTTAACAATATCCAAATCTTTAATTGAGGATAATATTAACCTGTAGGTTGATATTTTAATTTTATCTTTTGATTTTAAGGCGTTTTTATATTCGGTTTCGATTGTTTCTTTCAATGACATACTTTTTTTAATCTACTTCAAAGAAAAAATTCTTCAAAAGAAAAATTGTTTTTTTACAATTTTATAATACATCTCTGTTGCGATAATAAAGCAATTATTGTATTAACCTTTAACTCATGAGTTGTAATTGATCAAAAAAGCAAAAAAAACTAACTCAAAAAATTCAGAAATCAATACAGGCGTTTTAGTTCTTGAAAATAAGAAGGTTTTTAAAGGAATTGGAATTGGTTATCAGGGAGAAGCGACTGGAGAAGTTTGTTTTAATACCTCATTAACTGGTTATCAAGAAATTATATCGGATCCATCTTACGCAGGACAAATAATAAACTTTACATTTCCCCATATTGGGAATGTTGGAACTAATAAACAGGATTATGAAAGTGATAAAATTTGGACCAAAGGAGTAATTTTTAACTCTGAAATAACATCTCCATCAAACTATAGATCTTTTCAACATTTGGATGCTTGGCTTAAGAAAAATAAAATAGTTGGTATTACTGGGTTAGATACCAGAAGTTTAACAAATTTTATTAGAGATAAAGGTGCTCCTAAGGGAACAATTGCCAATTCAAAAAATGGAAAATTTAATATTAGTAAACTAACTAACTCAACAACAAAATGGAGTGGTTTAAAAAACCTTGATCTTGCTGAAAAAGTAACCACATCAAAAAACTATATCTGGAAAGGCTTTAAAACTTGGAAAAAAGAAACGGGTTATAAAAAAAATAATAAAAGTTTATTTCATGTAGTAGCGATTGACTATGGAATAAAAAAAAATATTTTAAGATATTTTTCTGACTTTAATTGTAAAGTAACTGTTGTTTCTTGTAAAACACCAGCTGATAAAATTTTAGCACTGAAACCAAATGGTATTTTTTTATCTAATGGTCCAGGTGATCCAGCAGCAACCGGTAAATATGCTATTAAAATTGTTAAAGATTTAATTAATAAAAACTTACCTTTATTTGGGATTTGTTTAGGTCATCAAATACTTGCTCTAGCATTGGGTGGTAAAACAAAAAAAATGAAACTTGGTCATAGAGGTGCTAACCATCCAGTTAAAAATTTAATTCATGACAATGTAGAAATTACTAGTCAAAATCACGGCTTTGAAGTAGTAATAGAAAATTTACCAAAAAATATTCAAATCACACACAAATCTTTATTTGATAACAGTATTGAAGGAATAAGAATAAAAAATAAACCAGTATTCTCAGTTCAGTACCATCCTGAGTCCAACCCTGGACCACAAGATAGTGTTTATTTATTTCAAGAATTTATTAACAACATGAAAAAAAATGCCAAAAAGAAAAGATCTTAAAAAAATATTAGTTGTTGGAGCTGGTCCTATTATCATAGGTCAAGCTTGTGAATTTGATTATTCGGGAACTCAAGCTTGTAAAGCTTTAAGAGATGAGGGCTATAAAGTCGTATTAATTAACTCAAATCCAGCAACCATAATGACAGACCCTGATGTTGCAGATAAAACCTACATTGAGCCAATTACTCTAGAAGTTTTAGAAAAAATTCTTAAAAAAGAAAAACCAGACGCAATCCTTCCAACAATGGGTGGCCAAACCGCACTTAACCTTGCAATGGAAGCTGAGAAAAAAGGAATTCTAAAAAAATATAAAATAGAACTTATTGGTGCAAACTCCAAAGCTATTTCAAATGCAGAGGATAGAAAGAAATTTAGAAAAAATATGATTGATATCGGTTTGGATTTACCTAAATCTGAAATTGTAAATAACATCAATCAAGCGTCCAAAGTTTTAAATAAAATTGGACTACCAGCGATTATTAGACCTGCTTTCACTCTTGGAGGTCTTGGAGGTGGTATTGCCAAAAATAAAAAAGATTATCTAAAAATTATTAAAAATGGATTACACGAATCTCCTGTGAGCCAAGTATTGGTTGAAGAATGCCTAGAAGGTTGGAAAGAATTTGAAATGGAAGTTATAAGAGATAAAAAAGATAACTGTATCATTATCTGTTCGATCGAAAATATCGATCCAATGGGAATTCATACTGGAGACTCTGTAACTGTCGCCCCTGCTTTAACATTAACTGATAAAGAATATCAAGTGATGAGAAATGCTTCAATTGCATGTCTTAGAAAGATTGGGGTTGAGACAGGTGGATCGAATGTTCAGTTCGCGATCAATCCTAAAAATGGAAGAATGGTTATAATTGAAATGAATCCAAGAGTATCACGTTCATCTGCACTTGCATCAAAAGCAACTGGTTTTCCAATTGCAAAAGTCGCTGCCAAACTTGCAGTGGGCTACACTTTGGATGAATTAAAAAATGAAATCACAAAAGTAACTCCTGCATCATTTGAACCAAGCATCGATTATGTGGTAACTAAAATTCCAAGATTTACGTTCGAAAAATTTTCAACTTCGCCAGCATCATTAGGCACATCTATGAAATCAGTTGGTGAAGCAATGGCAATTGGAAGAAATTTTAAAGAATCGCTTCAAAAAGCATTGGTTTCTCTTGAAACTGGTTATTCAGGTTTAGATAGAATTTTTGACTTAAAAAAAAATCAAATTCAGAAAAAATTAAAAGAAAATATTCCAAACAAAATTTTACTTGTTGCAGAAGCAATTAGAAAAAAAATTAATTTTAAAAGAATTTTTACTTTATCTAAAATTGACCCTTGGTTTTTAGAACAGATTAAGGAAATTGTAGATAATGAAACTATGATTAAAAATAAAGGACTTCCTAAAGATTTTAATGAGTTTAACAGAATAAAATCTATTGGTTTTTCTGATAAAAAATTATCTGAGCTAACTAACACTTCTGAGAATGCAGTTAGACGTAAAAGAATGGCTCTTAAAATACTTCCTGTATTTAAAAAGGTTGATACTTGTGCTGCTGAATTTAAATCCTTTACTCCTTACATGTATTCAACATATCAACGTAATTTTTCAATCAATTCTGAATGTGAAGCAGATCCTTCTTCAAGAAAAAAAATTATAATACTTGGTGGTGGACCTAACAGAATAGGTCAAGGAATTGAATTTGATTATTGTTGTTGTCAGGCTGCTTTTTCGTTGAAAGATGCGGGTTTTGAGACAATCATGGTTAATTGTAACCCTGAAACTGTATCAACAGATTACGACACCAGTGATCGATTATATTTTGAGCCTTTAAAAGAAGAATATGTTTTTAATATAATCAAAAAAGAAAAGGAAAAAGGAAACCTAATTGGTGTAATTGCACAATTTGGAGGTCAAACTCCAATTAAACTTGCTAAATTTTTAAACGATAACAAACTTCCAATTTTAGGAACTCAATACACATCAATTGATTTAGCAGAGGATAGAGATCGATTTAGAGATCTATTGAACAAATTAAAACTAAAACAAGCAGAAAGTGGAATTGCTAAAACCTTTAAGCAAGCAATTCAAATAGCAGAAAAAATTGGTCTACCATTAATGGTTAGACCGTCTTATGTATTAGGTGGAAGAGCAATGGAAATCGTTCATGAAAAAAGCCAACTTAAAAATTTTGTTGAAGAAGCATTCAAGGCCGCTGAAGAAAATCCTATTCTTATTGATAAGTTTATTGATCATGCAATGGAAGTTGATGTTGATGCAATATCAGATGGAAAACAAGTGCATGTAGCAGGGATCATGCAACATATTGAAGAAGCCGGAATTCATTCTGGAGACTCTGCGTGTAGTTTACCTCCAGTATCAATTAAACCATACTTAATTAAAGAAATAGAAAATCAGACTAAGAAATTAGCTTTAGCTTTAAAAGTTAAAGGTTTTATGAATATTCAATTTGCAATTAAAAAAGATGAGATTTATGTAATTGAAGTAAATCCTAGAGCAAGTAGAACGGTTCCATTTGTATCCAAAGCAAAAGGTCTGCCGCTTGCTAAAATTGCATCACGTGTAATGGCTGGTGAAAAATTATCTAAATTTAATCTAAGAGATAAATCTAAGGGAATGTATGCGGTAAAAGAAGCGGTATTTCCTTTTAATAAATTTCCAAATAGTGATTTGCTTTTAGGACCTGAAATGAAATCAACCGGTGAAGTAATGGGATTTGATAAAAACTTTGGAATGGCATTTGCCAAAAGTCAAATTGGAGCTGCTAATTCCTTACCAAAACAAGGACTAGCATTCGTATCATTGAAAGACTCCCATAAAGATGAAGGGATAGATTTAGCAAAAGAACTTATAAAACTTAATTTCACGCTATGTGCAACAAGAGGTACTGCAGAGTACATTAGAAAGCATGGGATGAAGTGTAAGATTATTAACAAAGTAAGTAGTGGTTCTCCTCATATTGTTGATGTATTAGACTCTAAAAAAATTGCTTTAGTAATTAATACTGGTGGCGGAAACTCTGAACATAGATTAAATGATGCAGTCGCACTAAGAAGAGGAACGCTTAAAAATAAAGTTCCTTATTGCACCAACATGTCAACAGCTCAAGCTTGTCTTGAGGCAATTAAATCACTTAAAACAAAAAAATTAGATGTAACTTCTCTGCAAGATATATAAAAAATTTAGACATCAACGATTAGTGTATCTTTAGATCCGCCACCTTGAGAACTATTAACAATAGTACTGCCTTTTCTTAGAGCAACTCTTGTCAATCCACCTGTACTTACGTAAGTAGTTTTTCCACTTAGCACAAATGGTCTTAAATCGAGATGCCGAGGCTCAATATCATTTTCAGTAATTGTTGGTGCTGTTGAAAGAGTTTCAAGTGGTTGCGCAATATACTCTCTTGGGTTTCTTTTAATTTTTGCTATTACATCATCTCTTTCTTTTTTATCTGCTTTGGGACCTATCATTATTCCATAACCACCAGAGGCATTAGCAGGTTTCACAACTAATTTTGATATATTTTCAATAACATAGTTTCTTTCATTTTTATTGTGACACAAGTAGGTTTCTACCTGATTCAAGATAGGTTGTTCACCAAGATAATAAACAATCATTTTATTAACATAAGAGTAAACTACTTTGTCATCAGCGATCCCTGTGCCTATAGCATTTATGATGCCGACATTTCCTTTACGCCAACTTTTAAATAATCCTGGAACACCTATAACTGACTCTTTATTAAATACCTTGGGATCTAAAAAATTATCATCAAGACGTCTGTATATGCAGTCAACTTTTAAAGGACCTTTTACAGTCTTCATGTATACAATATCGTTTTCAACGAATAAGTCTTTTCCTTCAACTAAAGCAATGCCCATCTGATCAGCCAAGAAAGAATGCTCAAAATATGCTGAGTTATATATACCCGGAGTTAGAACCACCATATGTGGGTTTGCAGTTTTTTTTGGAATACACTCAACCATACAATTAAACAATTTATTTGTATATTGATGGATGGATGCAACTTTATACCTCGTAAATAATTCAGGAAACACATCTCTCATTACCATTCTATTTTCAAGCATATAAGATACACCTGAAGGAACTCTTAAGTTATCTTCCAAAACCAAATAATCACCATTTGCATTTCTTATTAAGTCCACACCTGAAATATTTGACCAAGCTTTATACTTTGGTGAAAACCCTTCACATTCTTTTACATAATAGGGGGAATTAAAAATAATTTCTTTTGGAACTACCTTATCTTTGAATATCTTTTTTTGATTATAAACATCATCAATAAACAAATTTAAAGCTTTTACACGCTGCTTTAGACCTTTTGAGACCTTGTTCCATTGTGTTTTTGGGATTATTCGTGGGATAATATCAAGGGGCCATTTTTTTTCTTCAGCCCTATTATTTGCAGCATAAACTCTGAAGTTTATACCTCTGGCACTTATTGTACTCTGGCAATTTTTTTCAATTTCTTGAAGTTTTTTTTTACCATATCTTTCTAAGATCGATGAAATTATTGTAGCGTGTTTTCGAAGTTTATTATCTTTAGTAAAATATCCATCATAAGCTTGTTTTGAGTTGTAATTATTCCAGAGTTTTGAAACCATATTATAATAATGTTCATTACTTGACTATAATATGCAAATGCATAATGCAGATATCAGTTATGCTTTTAATAGATTGTTAATTTACTTTAAAATTATCTATTTTAATAATTGAGATGACATATTGTATAGGTATTAAAACGAATGAAGGACTTGTTTTTGCTTCAGACTCAAGAACAAACGCTGGTTTAGATAATGTAAATATTTATTCAAAAATGATGACTCACGATGTGGGTGATAGAACAATTGTAATTGTGACATCAGGAAATTTAGGAACATCTCAAGCAGTTTTTAAATCTGTTGAAAAAGATCTTAAAAGTTCAACGGGTATAATGAATTTAAATACCTGTAGTGATTTCGAACAAATAGCGTCTTATATTGGTTCACTAAATATTGAACATTCAGCACCTCAAGGTATAAATACAGACAACGTTTTGTTAGGTTCTACTTTTATTGTTGGTGGACAAATCAAAGGTCAGCAACATGAGTTATATTTAGTTTATCCTCAGGGTAATTATATAAGACCAGCAGATAGTAAACCATACCTCGTAATCGGGGAAGTAAAATATGGAAAACCAATTCTTGATAGAGTTATAAAGCCAACTGTTACTATTGGTGATGCAGCACGCTGTGCACTAATTTCAATGGACTCTACATTAAAAAGTGATCTTACTGTTGGACCTCCAATTGATTTTGCAGTTCTTAAAAAAGATGCTGATAATCTATCTACGCTTGAGTGTTTAAATGTTACAGACGAGAATTATGCAAAGGTTTGCAATCAATGGTCAGAGGGAATTTTCAAAGTTTTTAATTCTTTTTCAAGATTTGATTGGGAAAAATAAAATTAATCAACTTTCCAGTCTGTTTCAAAAGTCACATAATTGACTTGCAAACATCGTCTCTCTTTTAGAATTTTCTTTTTTTCCATTCCATGCCAGGTATTTGGACCACTAGTAAACATGTATCCATAATTATTTTTGTAAGGAACTGTTTTAACTTTTTCTAACTTGTCATTATAAAAATCTGTACCTAAGTCCTCAGACTCGTTGGCATTATTAACAAATATTAAGCCAGACATTAGTTTTTCCTTAATATCACAATGGGGTTTTAACCAAAATCCTTCACGATCACAGATAACCTCAAGTCTAACATATGAGTTTGATAAATCTTTATCAATCATTTTAGAAATGGTTTCGTGAACTTCTTTAGATTGTAGCTCATTAATAAATTTTACCAAGTTTGGAAATTGTTTTTCATTTTCTTTTGTAACAAAACATCTAAATTTTATTGCTTCACCACCTGAGGCTATTCCCTCTCTAAATTCAGCTGCACCACCATCAATTGCTCGAGTTCCATCATAATCTAAATTATGTTTACTAACATCTGGAATATCTGCTTTAACAATTTCTTCAATTGCTTCATCTGAAAGCGCATTATGATATTCCCAATGATTAAACGGGAATTCGTTTTTTTTTGATTGATTTTGAATTGAATTTAAAAATGACATTAAAAATTTATTTTTTGTTTTATAATTTTAGCTACCCTATTTGTTTCATCTAACTTTTGATAGTTCCAATTTTCTACTTCTTCACCTAAATTTCTAGTAATATTTAATTCTCTAAATAAATTTCTAAATCTTTGAAATCTTTTGTCATTTTTTTTTGGTAAAATGCTAGCTATATAAATTGGTTTTCCAGTTAAAGCTGTTTCTGAGATCATTGAGCTAGAATCACATGTAACAATGATATTTTGAGCTATTGCTAAAGCTGATAGATAGGCCTTCTTATCAACATCCATTATCACTGTATGATCACCTCCAAAATAGTCATTTGCATATTGAATAATACTAGTTGGTGTTCTCATTGATGGTATTATTACTAATTGAAAATTATGTTTTTTTGATAACTTGCTAAGAGTTGTAAAAATTTCTTTAATATTTTTTGTCGAATAATCATAATATTTGGTTGGCCCACCCATAATTAAAGTCCAAATTATTCTCTCATCTTTTTTGATAAAAGAATTTAAATAATCCTTATTTTCATTAATTTCATTTTCAGTAAGATAATGAATAGCTCCTTTAGTGCTAATTACATTTTGACCTTTAATTGAATCATGTTCTGGAGCAACAATAAAATCAAAATGCTTTAAGTCTACTTTTGGATCTTGAATATGAATATTAAATACTTTCTTATTTGAATTATTTTTTAAATGAATTGATGGAATAACACTTTTACGACCACAAGATATAATGACATCAAAATTTTCATGATCAATTTTTTTATAAACACTTTGTGAGATTGGTGTTATTTTTGGAGGAACCATTTTCCAAAAATTATTTAGTTCAACTGTATGGTGTGTAAAATCTATATCTAAAGCTTTTGCCAATCCTTCTACTTGGCTAATCATGCCATGCATTCCCTGAGTTAATAATATGCCTTTTAATTTTGTCATTTATACTTATATAACTTCTCTATGAGTGATAATCCAACTAAACACACAAAAGTGTTAATAATTGGATCCGGTCCTGCCGGATACACCGCAGCTGTTTATGCAGCACGAGCAATGTTAAATCCAATTTTGGTCTACGGTTCTGCTCCTGGTGGACAATTAAGTACAACAACAGATGTAGAAAATTATCCTGGTTTTGCTGATGTAATTCAAGGACCTTGGTTGATGGATCAAATGAAAGATCAGGCTAAAGCTGTTGGAACTGAAATGATCGAAGATCATATTTCTTCAGTAAATTTAAAATCTGTGCCATTTGAAGCTTTAGGAGACAGTGGCCAAAAATATACTGCGGATAGCATAATTATTTCAACTGGTGCACAAGCGAGATGGTTAAATTTAGAGTCAGAACAAAAATTTAGAGGCTTTGGAGTGTCTGCATGTGCTACTTGTGATGGTTTCTTCTTTAAAGATAAAGAAGTTGCAGTTGTTGGTGGTGGTAACGCAGCTGTTGAAGAAGCAATGTTTCTTACAAAGTTTGCATCAAAAGTTAAGCTAATTCATAGAAGAAATGAGTTAAGAGCTGAAAAGATGCTTCAAAAGAAATTAATGGAAAATAAAAAAATAGAAATTATTTGGGATAGTGCTGTTGATGAGGTTATGGGTGACGGAGAACCTAAAAATGTTACAGGAATTAAAGTTAAAAATTTAAAAACTAACAATGTAGAAGAAATGAAAATTGATGGATTGTTTATTGCAATTGGTCACGATCCTGCAACTGCATTATTTAAAGAGCAATTAGATATGGATAAAGAAGGTTATTTAATAACTAAACCAGACTCAACAGAAACTAATATACCTGGGGTTTATGCTGCAGGAGATGTAAAAGACAAGACTTTCAGACAAGCTGTAACTGCTGCTGGAATGGGCTGTATGGCTGCGCTTGAAGCTGAAAAACATCTGTCATCATAATGAATGAGTGAGTTAGCTTTAATTGTTGGAGCAGGGCCAGGCTTGAGTGCTTCTATCGCAAGACTTTGTGCTTCAAATAATATGAAAGTTATTTTAGCTTCAAGAAATATTGATAAATTAAATTCGATAAAAAAAGAAATAAATGCCACTACAATATCGTGTGACTCAAGTGAAATTAAAAGTGTTCAAAAGTTATTTAAAGACGTTGACAAAATTGGAGTACCAAATTTAGTAATTTATAACCCTTCTATGAGAATAAAGGGCTCAATTACAGATCTTGATCCTATACAAACACAACAGGCAATTAATGTTACATGCTTTGGTGCATTTTTGGTAGCTCAAGAAGCGTCAAATAGAATGTTAAAAAGAAAAAGTGGAAGTATTTTTTTTACTGGAGCATCTGCTGGTGTTAAAGGCTTCCCAAATTCGTCTGTATTTGCAATGGGAAAATTTGGTTTAAGAGGTCTTGCTCAATCATTAGCTAGAGAACTTCATCCACAAAATATTCATATAGGACATTTTATCATAGATGGAGCTATAAACGATGAGCCCTTTGGTCAGTATCAAACTATGCATCCAGATGAAATTGCAAAAGTATATCTTCAGTTTCATAAACAAAAAAAAAGTGTTTGGGCATGGGAAATTGAATTAAGAACATCGGTTGAGAGTTTTTAAATTTAATGAAAAATAATCTACATGTTTTTTTAGGAGCAACTGTTGCTGATGCGGCGGCTAGACCTTTGCATTGGGTTTATAATCAAAAGAAACTGCTTACCTATATTAAAGGAAAGAAAGATTTTACTTTTTTAAAAAAAAACAAAAGTCCTTTTTACAATATCAAAACTGGAAAAGTTTCAGGCTATAATGAAGTTGGCCAAGTCATGTTTGAAACATTGATTGAAGGACATGAAAATATAGAAGAAAGATTTAAAAAGAATATTACAAAAAACTTTGGACCAGGAAGTGTGTATTGGAAAAACCTTAATTTAAGAGCCAAATATAGAAAGGTTAAAGATTGGCGAGGTATAATTAAAGGACCTTGGATACATCAGAACATCATTGAAACAGTAAGAAATATTAAAACTAAAAAGAAATTAACCGGTGGCACTAAAGTAAACGAGTCTGATGGCTATTGCGCTGCTCTACCCTATTTTTTATATGGTTATGATTTTAATAGCTTAAAAAAAATTATCTCCACAGTTACTGTTTCAAAAATAAGCCTTAAGTATGCTTTGGCTAAGTTTCATTTAATAGATTTGGCTCTAAAAGGTGTGAAAGATCCGATAAATGAATTTTTAAAAAAGTTTAAAAAAAATTCATATTTTAAAAGTGTTGTTGATGACATTAAAAAAGTAAAAAGACTAAAATCAAAACCTCACACAATAGTGGTTAAAAAATTAGGAATGGCGTGCAGCTATCCTGGGACTTTTAATGGCTCAATACACTCAATTATTAATTCAACAAATTATAAGGGTGCAATTTTGAAAACAATTAAGGCTGGTGGTTGTAACTGTTCTAGAGTTAATTTCATTGGAGCATATTTTGCAGCTTTA
Organism: Candidatus Pelagibacter sp. HTCC7211; assembly: GCF_000155895.1. Lineage (NCBI taxonomy): Bacteria > Pseudomonadati > Pseudomonadota > Alphaproteobacteria > Candidatus Pelagibacterales > Candidatus Pelagibacteraceae > Candidatus Pelagibacter > Candidatus Pelagibacter sp. HTCC7211. The sequence goes on along the minus strand of NZ_DS995298.1, from coordinate 471,770 downwards.
AAAGGTATTAATTCAATTCCTAAATCTTGGATAAAAAAAACAGATCGTGCTAAAAAGATCTTGAGTCAAAAATAATATAGAAAGTACCAATAAAATGAATAACAAGGTGTTACTAACTGGAGTAAGTGGATGGATTGCTAAACATACTGCAATAGAATTATTAAATTCAGATTATGAGGTTTTAGGAACAGTAAGAAATGATAGTTTAATTGAACAAACAAAAGAAACTATAAATAAGCACGCTCCAATAGATAATTTATCATTTGTTGAATTAGATCTTTTGAAGGATGATGGTTGGAATGAAGCAGCTCAAGGTTGTAAATATATAATGCATCTTGCGTCTCCATTTCCTTTTAAAGTATCTAATAACAGAAATAGTTTATTAGCGCCCGCTGTAGATGGAACGTTGAGAGTTTTAAATGCAGGTTTAAATGCTAACATTGAACAATTTATAGTGACCTCTTCAATTGCAGCTATGTTTAGAAAACCAATTAGAAGTAATCCATATTCATTTGATGAAAATGATTGGACAGATGAAAACTGGAAAGAGGGAGTGGGAGATTATTTTTTATCAAAAACAAAAGCTGAAAAAGCAGCTTGGGAACTGATGGAAAGTAAGAGATTAAAAAATAAATTAACTGTGATTAATCCTGGTGGAGTATTTGGCGATGCCTTAGATAAAAAAGGAGGAACTTCAATTGAATATGTTAAACAATTTATGAAGGGTAAATTTCCCGCAGCACCAAAATGGGGAATTTTGATTTCGGATGTAAAAGATGTTGCAAAGGCACATGTGGCTTGTATCGGAAATACCAAAGTTGGTGGAAGAAGATTAATTGTTGGAAAAGAAGTAAAAAAATTAATTGAGTTATCTCAAATAATGGCTGAAGCAATGCCGGAGTATGCAAAAAAACTTCCTAAAAAAGAACTACCAAATTTTATGGTAAAGTTAATTAGTTTTTTTGACTCTAGTGCTAAAACAATGATTCCAGACCTTGGGATCACGATGCAAACTGACACAAGTTATGCCGAAGATTTATTGGGATTAAAATTTAATCCTGCAAAAGGTTGTATATCTGAAACTGCTAAATCTGTTGTAAGATTAGGACTAGTTTAAAATAGTTCTGCGATTTCGTTAGACTCGAAGATATTTTTTTCTAAATTTTCATTTGCAACTATGATCATTGCTTTTGCAACTGTTTCTGAATGAATCGGTCTCATTTTCTTTAAAGGTCCCAAAAGGAAAGGTGAAATTAAATTAAAAAAATAAATACCTATTGTTTCACCCACCCTCTTTTCTTTTCTATTTCCCATTAAAAAGGAAGGTCTCATTAACGCTAATTTTGGAAAATCAAGTCTTTTTAATTCTTCTTCAACTAATCCTTTAAATCTTACATAGTCCCCTGAGCTTTTAGGATTTGCATATAATGCAGATACAAAAATAAATGAATTAACCAAATTTGATTTTGCAATTTTTGCAATTTCTTCAGGAATATCAAGTTCAATATTTCTATATTCATTTTTATCTGGTGAATTTTTTTTTGTAGTGCCAATACAAAAGAAACAATCATCTCCTTTAATGTCTTCTTTATGATTTTCTAAATTATTAAAATCTGTTTCAATAATTTCAATCTTTGGATCATCTATTTCTATTGTTGAACGAACAAATAACTTAATCTTGGAATAATTGTTATTGCTGATTAATTGATTTAAGAGATGACTTCCAACTAACCCTGATGCACCAAATAATAAGGCTGTTTTCACCTCTTAAGATAAACTTTCACAAAAAGATTTAATTCTTTCCATTGCTTTTTTTAAATTTTGCATTGAAGTAGCATATGAAATTCTAAAATATCCATCTAAACCAAATGCAGAACCTTGAACTACTGCGACATTTGATTTTTCTAATAACTTTTGGACAAATTCTGTATCAGTTTTTAATTTTGTTTTCTTATTTAAAAGTCCTTTACAGCTTGGAAATACGTAAAAAGCTCCATTAGGAGTTAAACAATTAATTCCTTCAATGTTATTTAGACTTTTAACTACAAAATCTCTTCTTTCTTTAAAGGCTTTTGATCTTTTTTTAATAAATCCTTGGTTTCCATTTAAAGCTTCAACAGCCGCTGCTTGACTTATTGAAGACGGGTTAGAAGTTGACTGTGATTGAATTTTACCAATAGCTTTAATTATTTCTTTTGGGCCCGCAGCATAACCTATTCTCCATCCTGTCATTGCATATGATTTACTTACACCATTCATAGTAAGGGTTCTGTCTTTTAATTTTGAATTTTGAGCAATAGTATAAAAATTAAAATTATCATATTTAATATGCTCATAAATATCGTCACTTAAAATATGGACTTTTTTATTTTTAATTAAAATTTTTGCCAGATCTTGAATTTCTTTTTTTGTATATCCTGCACCTGTTGGATTTGATGGTGAATTAAGAATTATCCATTTTGTTTTTTTTGTAATCGCTTTTTTTAACTTTGATGCAGTAAGTTTGAATCCTTCTTGCTCTGTACATTTAATTATTTTTGGTTTTCCTCCTGCAAGTAAAACCATATCAGGATAAGATACCCAAAAAGGTGCTGGAATTATTACTTCATCACCTTTGTTCAATGTTGCCATGAATGCGTTGTAGAGAACTTGCTTACCTCCAGTTCCAACTGTTATTTGATCGGTTGAATAACTTAATTTATTTTCTCTTTTAAACTTCGCAATAATTGCTTTTTTCAAAGCAGGGGTTCCATCCACTGCTGTATATTTGGTGTCACCACTTTTAATAGCTTTGATTGCTGCGTTCTTTACGTTATCCGGAGTATCAAAATCAGGCTCACCCGCACCAAGACCAATAACATCTTTACCGGCAGCTCTTAATTCTCTTGCTTTTTGAGTTACAGCGATTGTTGGTGATGGTTTAATTCTTTTTAAACTGTCTGATATTATGCTCATTGAAATATAATTTTAATCCTCTAGTTTTATAGATAATGCAGAATACTTATCAAGATTTAATTACCGAAATTCAAAATAAAGATCCTGGGATTAGTCCTAAGCTCGAGGGAGGTAAAAAGTTTCAAATGAAAACTGATTTTAAGCCTGCAGGTGATCAACCAGAAGCAATTAAACAATTGGTCAATGGTGCAAATAAAGATCAACTTAGTCAAGTTTTGCTTGGTGTTACTGGATCTGGAAAAACATTTACAATGGCTAAGGTTATTGAGAAAACAAATAGACCAGCTTTAATTCTTGCCCCAAATAAAACATTAGCTGCTCAACTATATGGAGAAATGAAATCTTTCTTTCCAGATAATGCAGTTGAATATTTTGTATCTTACTATGATTATTATACTCCGGAAGCATACGTTCCACGTTCAGATACCTATATTGAAAAAGAGGCATCAATTAATGAGCAAATTGATCGAATGCGTCACTCAGCAACAAGATCATTACTTGAAAGAGATGATGTCATTATTGTCTCAAGTGTATCTTGTATTTATGGGTTAGGTTCTGTTGAGGCTTACAGTAAGATGACGCTAAGCTTAAAGACTAATTATGATTATAACAGAGAAGAATTAATTAAATCTTTAGTAGCGCTTCAATATAAAAGAAATGATCAAAATTTTTATCGTGGAACTTTTAGAGCTCGTGGTGAGTATTTAGAAATCTTTCCATCACATTTAGAAGACCGAGCTTGGAGACTAAGTTTATTTGGAGATAAATTAGAAAAAATTGAAGAATTTGATCCACTTACAGGAGATTTAGTAAATGAGCTTGATGTAATTAAAGTTTATGCAAATAGCCATTACATCACTCCAAAGCCTACAATCGAACAGGCAATAATTAAAATTAAAAGAGAGCTTGAGATAACTTTAAAAAAATTTAAAGAGCAAAATAAATTACTTGAAGCGCAAAGATTAGAGGAAAGAACAAAATTTGATTTGGAAATGATCGAAGCAACTGGCTCATGTGCTGGAATTGAAAATTACTCAAGATTTTTATCAGGTAGAAAACCTGGAGAACCACCCCCTACTCTATTTGAATACTTTCCAGATAATACTCTTATTTTTGTTGATGAATGTCATGTAACAGTTCCTCAATTAAATGGAATGTATAAAGGCGATAGATCAAGAAAAAGCAATCTTGCAGAGTATGGGTTTAGATTACCCTCATGTATGGATAACCGTCCACTTAAATTTGAAGAATGGGATGCAATGAGAACTCAAACAGTTTTTGTATCAGCCACACCTGGGCCTTGGGAGTTAAAACAAACAAAAAATAAGTTTGTTGAACAGGTAATTAGACCTACCGGATTAATTGATCCTCCGGTTGAAATTAGACCTGCTAAAAATCAAGTTGATGACTTAATGCATGAGTGTTTAAAAGTAATTGATAATAATTATAGAGTGTTGGTAACCACTTTAACCAAAAAGATGGCTGAAGACCTAACAGAATACCTTCATGAAAACGGTATTAAAGTAAGATATATGCACTCAGACATAGACACTTTAGAGCGTATTGAGATTATGAGAGATCTAAGGCTTGGAGTATTTGATGTTTTGGTTGGTATTAATCTTTTAAGAGAAGGTCTTGATATACCTGAATGTGCATTAGTTGGGATTTTAGATGCTGACAAAGAAGGATTCTTAAGATCTGAAACTTCTTTAATTCAAACAATTGGAAGAGCAGCGAGAAACTTAGATGGAAAAGTTATTCTTTATGCGGATAAAGAAACTAAAAGTATTAAGAATGCAATAAAAGAAACTGATAGAAGACGAACTATTCAAGTTGCCTATAACAAAAAACACAAAATTGATGCAAAAACAATAAAGAAAGAAATTGGAGATGTACTTGAAAGTGTTTATGAAAAAGATTACGTAAAAGTTGGTACTGATGAAAATATTGGAGGTAATCTTAAAAAACACTTAAAAAGTCTTAACAAGAGAATGAAAGAAGCTGCAACCAACCTCGAGTTTGAAGAAGCAGCTAAAATAAGAGATGAAATTAGAAAACTAGAAGCTTCTGAATTAGAAATTACTTTAAATCCTAAAGTAAAAAAATATAGTTCAAATAATAAAATTTATCCAAAAGGTAGATCAACTATGGGTTTACCAGGTACAAGAGCCCAAAAAGGAAAAAAGAAATGGAAGCAAACAAAATAATTATTACTGGTGGTGCTACTAGAATGGGTGCTGCTATTGCAAAAAAATTATCTGGTCCAAATATTGAGATAGTGATCCATTATAATAAATCAAAATCAAAAGCAGAAAACTTAAAAAAAGAATTAGAAAAGTATGACACTAAGATTTACTTAGTAAAAGGAGATTTAAGTAAAGAAACTGATGTAAATAAGATAGTTAAATTTGCAAAATCAAAATTAAAATATTTTGATTGCCTGATAAATAATGCATCCCTTTTTGAAAATGATAAATTAGAAAATTTTACAACAGATAGTTGGGGACAACACTTAAGAACAAATTTAAGAACACCTGCTCTACTATCTAAAGAATTTGCAAAAAATATTAAGGGCAAGAATAACAATATTATTAATATTATTGATCAAAGAATATTTAAATTAACTCCTTACTTCTTTTCATATACAATAAGTAAAACAGGTCTTTATACTTTAACTAAAACAAGTGCCATGAGTTTGGCTCCAAATATAAGAGTAAATGGAATAGCCCCAGGTCCAACGATTAAAAATAAAAGACAAAGTGATAAACACTTTAAAAAACAATACTTGGCTACCCCTTTAAAAAAACAGGTTGATGTTAATGAAATTTGTAATGCAGTTGACTTTTTTATTAAAAACAGATCTATTACCGGACAAGTTTTAGCAATCGATAGTGGTCAAAATTTAAACTGGCAAACACCAGATGTTATAGGTAAAGAATGAAAAAAATTTTATTCATCTCAACTCTCATAGTTTTGTTATCTTCAGTTTCTTATGCACGAGAATGTAAAACTGGAGATATAAAGGGTGATGCTTTTATCTATAGCGATGGAAAGAAAGTAAAAATTATTAAAGGGACAAACATTCCTGATCCCTCTAATAAAATTATTATGATTTTCAACAAAGGAGGATGGAAAGTTGATAAAAAATGGGGCGAATGCAAAGATCATGTGCCAAAACAATTAGGTCAAATATCTGGAACAAAAATAAATGGTAAAGAATTGGTCTTAATGTTAAATGGCAGACTACATAAAGCAGGTGGAGATGATGGACATGGATGTGGATGGAAATTCAAAGGTGCATTTCACCAACCTTGGTACGATTGTATTTTAGAAAACTGGGGAATAAGTAAAAGAGCTAGTGTAAATAAAGAATTAATTGATGAACTAGTTTCAAAGGGGACTCCCAGAAATCAAATTTTTATGTCAGGTATATCTTGTGGTGGAATTGATACATTGAGACACAAAGGTCTTTACCCAGAGGATTTCAATGCAACAATTGCTTTTATGCCTAACTGTTGGGATAGAAGACCCGATACACCTCTTCGAAAAATGCAGATCGATGAATTAAAAAGTTTTGAAAGAATTGATGCATTAGTTTTTCACAGTCCCGTGGATGGCGAGGGAGATTGGAGAAGCAATAGTGTTTGGATGAAAAAAGATTTAGGAAATATTCCCGGTATACAATGGATCGACACTCCTGGTCATACAGGAAAAGATATTGTTGTAAATGGTAAAAAGTGTGGAATTAAAGATAAGATGAAAGGTGGATGGGAAGAAGCTTGGCCTGAAGGAAAAGAGAAACTAACAAGTGAAAAAAAATTCATTAAAGTTGATAAGAAATTATATAAAGAAATGAAGAAAAAAGGTGCAGGACATTACCTGGTTTCATATTCTTGTTTTAGTTATTATCATCCAATGATTATAGAATTTATAGAATCTAGAATTTAAATTATGAAAAAGAATAATTTCAAAATTATTAAAATAGATAAAAATAAAAGTTTATTTAATTACGAAAAAAAAATTCTTATTAAAGATCTAACCTTAGATTTAAAACTTGGCTATTACGAATTTGAAAAAGAGAAACCTCAAAAAGTTAAATTTAGCCTTGAGATTGATTACGAAGATAAAAAACCAACCAGTGATAAAGATATCAAATCTATTGTAAATTATGGACAAGTTGTAAAATTGATTAAAAAACTTACCAAAAATAAGCACTACAACTTTTTAGAAACACTTGCAGAAGATGTTTTTGATGTTTTGTTTAAAGATAAGAGAATTGGAAAAATAATGCTTCAAATTGAAAAACTTGAGATATTAAAAGAATGTACCTCTGTTGGTATTCAAATTACCAAAAAAAGAAGTCATGAAAAGCTCTGATCTTGGAAAAGAAGTAATAAAAAAAGAACTTCCACTAATTCCTAAAAGTCCTGGCGTTTATAGAATGCTCAATCATAAAGATGATATTCTTTATGTTGGAAAAGCCAAAAACCTTCCAAATAGACTTAAAAGCTATGTGTCAGAGAAAAATCATATCATTCGAACAGAGAGGATGTTATCTCAAACATTTAAAATTGAGATCACAACTACGGCTAATGAGAGTGAAGCATTGCTTTTAGAGGCTAATTTAATCAAAAAACATAGACCAAAATTCAATATTTTACTTAAAGACGACAAGTCATTTCCCTTCATATTTATTGGTGAAAAAGAACAATGGCCAAGGGTTACTAAGCATAGAGGCAAAAAAGAAAAGGAAGGATTTTACTTTGGTCCTTTTGCGTCGGCAGGTACTGCTAATTGGACAATTAAAATGCTACAAAAAATATTTCAGTTAAGAGTTTGTGATGAAGGAACTTTTAAAAATAGAAAAAGACCATGTATACTTTATCAAATTAAAAGATGTTCTGGTCCTTGTGTGGGTTACATTGATAAATCTGATTATAAAAAAACAGTTGATCAAGCTATTCAATTTGTATCTGGTAAATCAAGAGATATACAAAAAAATCTTTCTAAAGAGATGGAAGCTGCAAGTGACGAGCTTGATTACGAAAAAGCTTCAATTTTCAGAGATAGAATAAAATCTTTAAATATTATTCAATCTTCACAAAGAATTAATGAAGCAAATCTTGTTGATGCTGACGTTATCGCTGCTTACAAAGAGTCTGGTAAAGCTTGTATTCAGGTATTTTTTTATAGATCAAAACAAAATTGGGGAAACCAAGCTTATTTTCCAAAACATGATCCTGATCAAAATATTTCAGAAATTATGTCCTCTTTTTTAATGCAATTTTATGAAAATAAAACTGTTCCAAAATTGGTTATTATAAATAGTGAAATCAACGATAAAAAACTAATTGAAGAAACTCTAAGTAAAAAAGAAGGTAATACCATTTCTATCAATACAGCAAAAAAAGGAACTAAAGCAAAAGTCATTGCTATGGCTGAAAAAAATGCCAAAGAGTCTTTAAATAGAAAACTTTATGAAACAAATAATAATAAAAATCTATTTGAGGGTATTATTAAAAAATTTGATTTAAAAAATACTATTAACTTAGTAGAAGTTTATGACAATAGTCATATTTCGGGGACCAATAGTGTGGGTGCTATGGTTACTTTTGGAAATGAAGGTTTTGTTAAAAAGAGATATCGAAAATTTGATATTAAGACAAAAGGTGCTGAACAAGATGACTTTGCAATGCTTAAAGAAGTCTTATCTAGAAGATTTAAAAGAGCAATTTTAGAGAAAGGTAATTATTTAACATTGCCTGACTTAATACTAATTGATGGAGGAAAAGGACAATATTCTTCTGCTAAAGAGGTGCTAAATGAGCTTGGTTTATATGATCTTCCCATGATCGCTATTGCAAAAGGTAAAATGCGAAATAATGGTGACGAAACTTTTTTTTATAATGGCAAAAGCTACAAATTTGAAAAAAATGATCCAACTTTATTCTTTATGCAAAGACTTAGAGATGAGGCTCATAGATTTGCAATTACTTCACATAGAGCTAAAAGAGCAAAAGGGTTATCAAAATCATTATTAGACCAGATCGATGGTATCGGAGCTATTAGAAAAAGGTCGTTATTAAACCATTTTGGCTCAGCTAGAGCTGTTGAGTCTGCTAGTTTTGATGAAATAAAATCTGTGGAAGGTGTTGAGGAAAAAGTAGCAAAAAAGATATATAACTTTTTTCACGAATAATTATGCTTAGAAAAATTCCAAATATACTGACAATTGGTAGAATAATTATTGTACCCTTTTTTGTTTTAGCCTTCTATCTTCCAGGTTTTTATGGAGATTTAACAGCCCTAATTTTATTTATAGTAGCATCATTTACTGATTTTTTAGATGGCATGTTAGCTAGAATGCTTGGAGAAGAATCTAAGCTTGGAGAACTTTTAGACCCAATAGCAGACAAAATTATAGTTGCCACTGCACTAATTCTTTTAGTCATGGATGGTACAATCAAACATTACGAAGTCATAGCAGCAATTATTATTTTAACTAGAGAGATTTTAATTTCAGGACTTAGGGAATTTTTAGCTAAAGGCAAAATCAAACTCCCTGTTTCAAATCTTGCTAAATTAAAAACTGTCTTACAAATGGTTTCTATTGCCTTGTTATTATCGGGAGATACAGGAAATAAGATAATTAATTTTCAAGATTACAATGCACAAACAATCGGAATTATTTTATTATGGCTTTCAGCGTTTTTAACCCTTTTCACTGGTTACGATTATATGCGTAAAGGAATTGATCACGCAATGTCAGAAGATAATAAGGATTAAGCAGCTTTCTGTTTTCTAACTAAAGTTTGATAACTTTCATTAAGTTCAATTATAGTATTACAAACCTTAAATTGATTTTCAGCAATACATGATACAGGAGTAACCTCTGCTGCAGTTCCAGTTAAAAAACATCCAACAAAATTAGAAAGTTCTGAAGGATTTATTTTTCTTTCATGTACCTTAATATTCTTTGATTTTGCAATTTCAATGACTGTTCTTCTGGTAATTCCATCTAAAAAAGAGTCTGGAATTGGTGTATGCAAATCTCCATTTTTGTCTTTAAAAAAAATATTTGCACCCGTTGCCTCAGCCACATTGCCCTCATGATCTAGCATTAATGAATCTGTGTAACCTTGTTTTTCTGCTTCATGTTTTGATAGTGTGCAAATCATATAAAGGCCTGAAGCTTTTGTGTCCCAAGGAATAGTATTAGGCGCAGGTCTTCGCCAGTTAGAAATATTTAATTTTATCCCTTCTACTTTAAGTTTCGGATCAAAATATGATCCCCACTCCCAAGTTGCAATTGCTACATGAATTTTTGTTTGTTGTGCAGAGATTGCCATCATTTCACTACCTCTCCAAATTGTAGGTCTTACATATCCATTTTGTACATTTTGTACTGAAACAATTTTATTGCAGGCTTCATTTATTTCTTTCTCTGAATATGGAATTGTCATTCCCATTCTTTTTGCTGAATAAAAAAGTCTTGAAGTATGTTCTTCTAATTTAAATATTGCACCATCATAAACTCGTTCACCTTCAAAAACACAACTCGCGTAATGAAGTCCATGATTTAATACATGTATTTTTGCATCAGCCCAGTCTAATAGTTCACTATTATACCAAATTTTACCAGATCTCTTATCGTATGGCACCATGTATGAAATTTTTTAATTATAATTAAAAAATATCTTTGTATCTTTAATATGTCAATATAACTTACCTAAAATGAAAGAACTTTTATATCTAAAAGACGATCAGTTAAAAAGCTTAATAGAAAAATTATTTGTTAGTTATAGAGAAACATTTTCTGACGCAAAGAAAGTATTAGACAAATATTCAATTGGTTTGGCTCATCATAAAGTAATTCATTTATTGTCAATGTATCAAGGAATTACTATTTCTGAACTTTTAAAACGACTTAAAGTGACAAAACAAAGCCTTAATAGAGTTCTCAAAGATTTAATTAAACTGGAAATTGTTTCATTTAAAAAAGATGACCAAGATACAAGAGTTAAGCATGTATTTTTAAATGAAAAAGGAAAAAAAATTTTTAATGAGATTTTTGATCATCAAAAAAAAAGGATTTCTAATGCATTACTAAATTCAAGTTCTGAAGAGGTTATTAATTTTGATTTAGTATTAAGTAAAATTATAAATGGATAAATTTATTGCACATATTTTAGTTGTTGATGATGATGATGGAATTAGATCTTTAGTTAAAAAATACTTAAACGAAAATGATTTTCTAGTAACAACATCAGATAATGCTGAAGACGCGTCAAATAAAGTTCAAATAATTAAATTTGATTTAATAATACTAGATGTCATGATGCCAGGAAAAAGTGGCTTAGATTTTCTAAAAGAATACAAAGCAAGACTGGATACGCCTATTATTCTTTTGACAGCCAAAGGTGAGGCAAGTGAAAGGGTTGAAGGACTAGAAATTGGAGCTGATGACTATTTGCCTAAACCATTTGAACCAAAAGAATTAATTTTAAGAATTAAGAATATCTTAAATAAAACTATTAAAACTGAACAAGTTAGAATTATAGAATTTTCAAATATTAAAATTGATTTAAATAAACTTCTGATAATCAAGAATAATAATGAGTTTAAAATTAATAATACTGAAAAAATTATTTTAGAAAAAATGATCAATAATCCAGGCAAAACATTTTCAAGAGAAAATATTGGTAATTTAATAAATTTAGATAAAGAAAGATCAATTGATGTAATCATAACTAGATTAAGAAAAAAAATTGAAATTGATCCTAAAAATCCTAAATTTTTACAAACAATAAGAGGTGCTGGTTATGTTCTCTGGATTGAGTAATTTTTTTAAACAAATTTTACCTAAAAAATTATTTTACAGAGCACTTCTAATAGTAGCAGTTCCTGTAATAGTTCTACAATTGATAATAACTATTGTATTTTTTGATAGTCTTTGGATTAAAACTAATAAAGGTATGACTAGAGCATTAGTCAATGAAATTAGTACATTTGTTGAAGTTTATGACAATGAAAAAATAGACAGGAACGAATTGAAAAATCTTTTTTCTCTTTTTATAGATTTAAACATAGAATTTATAAATAAAGAATTTGATAGTAAATATAATGAGAGATGGTTTAGTCCAATTGATAGGACGCTTAGAAGAGAATTAAAATCAAAATTTAATCATGGAGAATATTGGTTTGATACCACGAGTTATAAAGAGCTTATTGATATAAGAATAAAATATGAAAATGGTTATTTTAAATTTTTAGTAACTAGAGATCGAGTAACTAGCTCGTCAGCTAGACTATTTGCACTATGGATTACTGTACCAGCAGTTATAATGGTAATTATTTCATTAATATTTTTAAAAAATCAAACGAGACCTATAACCAACCTTGCACGTGCTGCAGAAAGATTTGGTAAAGGAGAAGAAATTGAAGAATTCAAACCATCTGGAGCATTAGAAATTAGACAAGCAGGTCATGAGTTTGACAAAATGAGAAAAAGAATTCAAAGACATCTAAATCAACGAACTGAGATGTTATCAGGAATAAGTCATGATTTAAGAACACCTTTAACAAGGATGAAATTACAAATAGCCTTTATTAAAGATGAAGATTTAGCAAAAAAATTAACTGAAGATATCAATGAAATGGAAAAAATGCTCAATGAATATCTTCAATTTACAAGCTCTTCATACACAGAAAAAGATGAAATGTTTAATTTATCAGAATTAATAGAGGAAGTTATAAACAAATATGATAACGAAAACATAAAAAAAGATTTATTATCAAGAGTTTATGTTAATGGTAGAAAAAATTTAATTAATAGGTGCCTAAATAATATAATTGATAATGCTTTAAAGTATGGAGATAAAATTGAAATTACGCTCAACAAAAAAAATACAAACTTATTTATAACTATTGATGATAATGGTCCCGGTGTATCAAGTAAAGAATATGATAATGTATTTAAACCCTTTTACAAAATTGATAAGGGAAGAGCAGACTCAAAATCTAGTGTAGGTCTTGGTTTATCTATTGCATCAGATATTATAAGATCGCATGGGGGTAATATTGGACTTGAAAAATCTAAAATGGGCGGATTACGAGTTAAGATTTTTTTACCCGTTTAGTATTTTTCTTTTTTGTTTCTAACTTTTTAATTTTATTTTCTAAGTTTTCAACTCGTTTTGATAATACATCAAATTCATCTTTACTTGTGAGCTTCATCTTAAAAACTATTTCGTCTCTTTTTGATTTTAAAATATTTAAAAGCTCAGAAGTAAGATCTTTTGACGAGATAATACCTTGCTCAAAAAGTTTTCCGAGCTTGTCAATTATAAATTTAGAATTTTTCATATATAAGATATACTTATAATTATTATTTAAAATGTTCATCAATAATTTTGACCCAGTTGCTTTTCAAATACTTTCGTTTGAAATTAGATGGTATTCTTTAGCTTATATCTTGGGAATTATCATTGGCTGGATATTATGTAAAAAAATTTTTATTAAGAATTTAGATATTAATCAAAAATTTGATGATTATATAACTTATCTAATCATCGGAATAGTTATAGGTGGAAGACTTGGCTATGTTTTGTTTTATAACTTTAATTATTACATAAACAATATTTTAGATATTTTTAAAATTTGGCAGGGAGGTATGTCTTTTCATGGTGGTTTATTAGGCATAATAATTGCAAGTATTCTTTTTGCTAAAAAAAATAATCAAGATTTATTTGTATATACCGATCTAATATCCCTAGTAGCTCCAATTGGAATTTTTTTTGGAAGATTGGCTAATTTCATTAACTCTGAACTTTATGGTAAAGTTACTGAAGTTCCATGGGCTGTAACTTTTGTTCAAGTTGATAATTTATCAAGACACCCATCACAATTATATGAAGCAATTTTTGAAGGTATAATTTTATTTATATTATTATTGTACTTTAGAAGTAAAAACTTTTTAGCAAAACCAGGTTTAATTTCTGGATTATTTTTGATTTTTTATTCAGTATTTAGATTCTGTATTGAGTTTTTTAGAGTGCCAGATGAACAAATAGGCTATTTAATTTTTAACTTATCGATGGGTCAGATTATAAGTTTAGTATTCATAATGATTGGAACAATTGTATTTTATCTTAAAAATGAAAATAAATAAAAATACTAACCTCCCACTTGATAAATTTATTGAATTTGCTCTTTACAATAAAGACACAGGCTATTACATGAAAAAAAACCCTTTTGGAAAAGAGGGAGATTTTATTACTGCGCCAAACATCACAAGACTTTTTTCAGAAATGATTGCCATCTGGATAGTAACATTTTGGAAAAGTATTGGCTCTCCGAAAAAATTCAATTTATTTGAACTAGGAGCTGGGAATGGTGAAATGATGAAGGTTATTGTTGAAACTCTTAAAAATTTTCCAGAGTGTTTTGAAAATTGTAAATTTTATATTCACGAAAAAAGTAAATTATTAACAAAACAACAACAAAGTAATTTAAGTTCTGAAAATATAGAATGGGTAGACAATATAAAAAAAATAAATTCTAATCCAACAATATTTTTGGCTAATGAATTCTTTGATGCACTACCAATAAAACAGTTTTTTAAAAAAAAAGAGGGTTGGTTTGAAAGATATGTAAATTTTAAAGAAATAAAAAAGGCAGTATTTAAAGATCAAATAATTAATATCGAAGAAATTGAAAAAAAATTAAAATTTAAAATATCCAAAGATCAAGATATTATAGAATACTCACCAAGTTCATTTAATTATTTACAAAATATTTGTGAAATAATTAATATAAACAACGGTGGAATGTTAATTATTGATTACGGCTACTTAGACTCAAAAATGCATGAAACTCTTCAAGCAGTAAAAAATCATAAATATTCTGATATTTTAAAAGATATTGGAAATTCTGATATTACTTACAATATAAATTTTAATTTATTTAAACAATTTATTGATCAATTTGATGATCTAAATTCTATAATTAGTAATCAAAAGAAATTTTTAACAAGTATGGGAATTCTGCAGAGGGCAGAAATTATAAGCGAAAATATCCCTTTTTCTAAAAAAACTGACCTATTTTATAGAGTAAGGCGTTTAATTGATGAAAAACAAATGGGTAATTTATTTAAAGTAATGCTAATTAAAAAAACAGAAAATAAATTTAATACAGGTTTCCAAGTTGATTAAATCAAAAATACTTTCAAGAAAAAAAGATTTAAAACATGGTTTTTTTAATAGTGTTGGTGGTAAATCAAAAGATATTTATAAAAGTTTAAACTGCGGTTTTGGCTCAAAAGATAAGAAATTAAATGTAAAAAAAAATTTAGAAATAGTAAGAAAAAAAATTAGCAATCAAGCAAAAAATATTTTTTTACTTCACCAACTTCATAGTAATAAATTTATTTATATTAATAAGAAATATAGAATAAAAAAAAGACCAAAGGCAGATGCAATTATTACTAATCAAAAATATTTGCCAATTGCAGTTCTTACAGCGGATTGTGCTCCAGTTTTAATTTATGATAACAATTCAAAAATGATAGCTGCAATCCACGCTGGTTGGAAAGGTGCATTTAAGGATATTGTAAAAAAAGTTATTAAATTCATGATAAAAAAAGGTTGTTCTGTTGAAAATATGACTGCTGTAATTGGTCCATCAATTTCTCAAAAAAATTATGAGGTAAAAGAAGATTTTAAAAAAAAGTTCATTAAAAAAGATAGGAACAATCTGAAATATTTTAAGATTAGTAAGAAAAAATTATATTTTGACTTAACTAAATATATTTATTCATCTCTTAAAACTAATGAAGTTAAGTATGTAGATGTTTTAAAAATTGATACTTATGATGCAAAAAATAAATTTTTTAGTGCAAGAAGAGCAATAAAATTAAAACATGGTGATTATGGTAGAAATATATCAATAATTATGCTTAATTAGGCTTTTTTAATGAAATTATTATCAGGCAATAGCAACAAACCACTCAGTAAAAATATTGCAAAATATTTAAAGTCTAAATTAGTTAACTCTAGTATTAGAAATTTTTCTGATGGTGAAATTTATGTTGAGATTAACGAAAATATAAGAGGAAATAGTATTTTTATAATACAATCTATTTCTTCTCCTGCTAATGATAATTTAATGGAATTATTACTTTGTATTGATGCGTTAAAAAGATCTTCTGCAAAAAATATAACTGCAGTTATTCCTTATTTTGGTTATGCTAGACAAGACAGAAAAGTTGTTCCGAGAACCTCCATTTCAGCTAAACTTGTTTCAAATCTTATTACTACAGCAGGTGCAGATAGAGTCGTAACAGTAGATTTGCATGCTGGACAGATACAGGGTTTTTTTGATATCCCAGTTGATAACTTATTTGCAACTCCTATTTTTGCCAGACATATAAAAAAAAATATAAAAAATAAAAATATAATTTGTGTTGCACCTGATGTCGGGGGCACTGAAAGAGCTAGGGCCTTAGGCAAACTTTTAAATGTAGGTCTTGCAATTGTTGACAAAAGAAGACCTAAGCCTGGTCAGTCACAAGTAATGAATGTAATTGGAGATGTTAAAGATAAAACTTGCATAATTGTTGATGATATTATTGACTCAGGTGGAACAATAGTTAATGCTGCTAAGGCTCTTAAAAAAAGAGGAGCAAAAGAAGTTTATGTTTATATTACCCACGGCGTATTAAGTGGTGAAGCTGTTAAAAAAATCAAAGGATCTGTTATAAAAAATTTAGTGATTACGAATACAATTGATAACAATAATAAAATTAAAAGTGTCAAAAACATTGAGGTTCTGTCTATTTCAGGCTTAATGGGTGAGGCAATTAAAAGAATATCAAACTCAACATCTGTATCGGATTTATTTAAATAATTACCTTGAGTTATTAAGGAACTTGGGCTAAAAACCGGACACTTTATGAATTCTTTAAACGCAAACATTAGAAACACCAAAACTAAGGGCGAATTAAGTGCTCTAAGAAATAACGGCAATGTGCCAGCAATTATTTATGGTGGTGAAGCTCAAAATGAAAAAATATCAATTTCAAAAAAGCTTTTGAAATCTTTAATCGAAAAAGAAAACTTTTTATCAAATATAGTTACTCTTAATGTAGACGGAAAATCACAAAATGTTTTACCAAAAGAAATTAAATATCATATTATTTCTGATGAACCAATTCATGTTGACTTTTTAAGAGTTGTTCCAGGTTTAAAAATTAAAATTGAGGTGCCTGTTCAATTCATTAACCATGAAAAATCTCCAGGACTAAAAAGAGGTGGGGTTTTGAATATTGTTAGAAGAAAAGTAGAACTAAGATGTCCAAGCGAAAAGATACCAGAAAGTCTTGTAATTGATTTAGATGGTATTGATATTGGTGAAAGTTTCAAAATATCTTCAATTAAATTAGAAACAGATGTTGAGCCGACTATTAGAGGAAGAGACTTTGTAATAGCTACATTGGCTGCACCAACAGTAATGAAAGAACCTGAAAAACCAGCAGAAGCAGAAGCAGCTGAAGGGACTGATGGAGCAGAGGGTGAACAGCCCGCAGCAGAAGCAGCAGAAGGTGATAAAAAAGAAGGTGACGATAATAAAGCTGCTGAAGAAAAAAAATAATTAATCAAAATTGAATTTTACTACCCTTTAACAAAACATATGCTTTTATTCGTAGGTTTAGGTAACCCCACTCCAGACAGTGAAAACAATAGACATAATGTTGGGTTCAAAATCATAGATTCTATAAATAAAAAGTTTGGGCTATCAAAACAAAAGCCAAAATTTAAAGGTTTGCTTACGACTGGAAACGTGGGTGATCAAAAAGTTTATGCTATTAAGCCTCTAACATTTATGAATAACTCTGGAATTTGTATCAGAGAACTCATTGAATACTTTAAAATAGATGCTGAAGACGTAATTGTATTTCATGATGATTTAGATGTTGAGTTTGGAAAGATTAAAGCAAAATACGGTGGATCAAGTGCAGGTCATAATGGAATTGCATCAATCGATAAATTTATTGGCAAAGAATATTCTAGGGTGAGAATTGGAATTGGAAAACCAAAAGAGAATATAAAAGTTGGTGATTTTGTCCTTCAAAACTTTGATGAAGATGAAATGCCGGGTATAGAAAAAATTTCTAACAATATTATAGAATCCATTTCATTGCTTGTTGATAAAAAATTAGACTTATTTTCAAGCACAGTAAATAATAAATAATGAGTTTTAAATGTGGAATTGTTGGTTTACCCAATGTTGGTAAATCTACACTTTTTAATGCATTAACAAATTCAAGTAAAGCTCAAGCTGCAAACTTTCCTTTTTGTACTATAGATCCTAATATAGGTATTGTTGCTGTTCCTGATAAAAGATTGGAAAATTTATCTAAAGTTTCAAAATCTAAAAAAGTTATTAATACTACAATTTCATTTGTTGATATTGCTGGACTTGTAAAAGGAGCTTCTAAGGGTGAGGGATTAGGAAATAAGTTTCTTTCGCACATCAGAGAAGTAGATGCAATTATTCATATGATTAGATGTTTTGACTCTGATGATATTCAAAATGTTAATCCTACCGTAGATCCAATTAGAGATCTTGAAATTATTGAAACCGAAATGATGCTTGCAGATTTAGAGTCTATTCAAAAAAGGTTGGAAAAAAGTAATAAAAAAAATGTTGATGAAGAACAACTGAAAATACTAGAACTTGCATTAGATTGTATTAATAATGATAAAGATATTTCGATCTTAAATACTCAATTTGAAAATAAATTACTAAATCAAAGTGGCCTACTATCAATTAAGCCAAAAATTTTTGTATGTAATGTTGATGAACAAAGTGTTCAAAATGGAAATAAGTATACAAAAAATTTTATAAATAAATTTGGTGAAGAAAACACATTAATTGTATCAGCAGATATAGAAAATCAAATAAACGAATTAGAGTCCGAAGAGAGAAAAAATTATATGGAAATGATTGGTCTAAAAGAGACAGGACTAAACATGTTAATACAAAAAGGATACAAAATATTAGATTTAGATACCTACTTTACATCTGGACCTGAAGAAACTAGAGCGTGGACAATTCAAAAAAATTGTACTGCACCAAAAGCTGCTGGAGAAATACATACTGATTTCGAAAAAGGATTTATTAGAGCAGAGACAGTATCCTATGAAGATTTTGTACAGAATGAGGGTTGGGTAAACTCTAAGACTAATGGAAAAATGAGACTTGAAGGTAAAGATTATATTGTAAAAGATGGAGATGTCTTAAACTTCAGATTCAACACGTGACCAAATTTTCTTCATACTGAAATAAACTAACACAGTTAAAATTATCAAATATATAATCGCTTTAAAACCCATTTGGTGTCGTGCCTCTAAATGAGGTTCTGCAGCCCACATTAAAAACGTAGTCACATCTTTCGACATTTGTTCTACAGTAGCTTCAGTTCCATCACCATATTCTATTATACCATCTGAAAGTGGGGCTGACATTTTAATTTTATTACCATACATATATTTATTGTAATGAACACCATCATCTAAAGTCATTCCAGATGGTACATCTTCATATCCTTGTAGCAAAGAATAAATGTAGTCTACTCCACCTCCTCTGGCCTTAACTAAAACTGACATGTCTGGTGGATATGCGCCACCATTTGCTGCTTGAGCAGCCTTAACATTTTCGTAAGGCATTACAAATTTATCTGATAATTTTGCTGGTCTTGTAAACATTTCACCGTCTGCATTTGGACCATCCAATACTTCAAACGACGCTGCTATTGCTTTTGTCTCCGCCTCTGAAAATTCAGGTCCACCTTTTTCTCCTAAATTCCTATAGCTTAAATATTTCATTGAGTGACATGCAGCACAAACTTCAGTATATACTTGATATCCTCTTTGAAGTGATCCTCTGTCAAATTTTCCAAATAAACCTTTAAAACTCCAATCAGTCTTTAAGTAGTCAACTTTTTCAGCTGAGAATGAATAAGCTGTTGTAAGAAAAAAAAAGCCTAAAATATAAAATAATTTTGTTAAATTTTTCACTTTGATTTATCAAAACTTTGATTGTTTCTTGCAGTTGCCAAATTAGGTGATCCACCCAGCACTGACTCTGTTATACTTAAAGGAACAGGAATAGTTTTTTCTTTAAATCCAAGAACTGGCAAGATCACCAGAAAATGAAGGAAATAGTATGCGGTTGCTACTCTTGCAATTAATAAATATAGCCCTTCTGCAGGCATTGCACCCATGTAGCCCAAGATCAATACATCAGCCACAAGTATCCAATAAAATTGTTTGTATAAAGGTCTAAACACAGCAGATCTTATTTTCGACGTATCTAACCATGGAAGTACAGCTAATATCAAAATAGCTGATAGCATAGCAACAACACCAAGCAATTTATCAGGAACAGATCTTAATATTGCATAAAAAGGTAACAGGTACCACTCTGGAACTATGTGGGCTGGTGTGACCATCGGATTTGCTTCAATATAATTATCTGCATGCCCTAAAATATTAGGTGAATAAAAAACAAAAAATGCAAACACAATCATAAACATTAATAATGCAAAACCATCCTTGATAACAATGTATGGATGGAATGGGACTGTGTCTTTCGAAGGTTTCTTAATATCAATCCCAACTGGATTATTATTACCTGGAACATGTAATGCCCAAATATGAAGAACTACAAGTCCTAAAATTAAAAAAGGTATTAGATAATGAAGTGTGAAAAATCTAGTTAAAGTCGGGTTATCTACTGAATAACCACCCCAAAGCCATGTCACAATTCCTTCACCTACTAATGGAATTGCACTAAACAAGTTAGTAATAACTGTTGCTCCCCAAAAACTCATTTGTCCCCACGGTAGTACATAGCCCATGAAAGCAGCAGCCATCATTAATAAATAAATTATAATACCAATAATCCAGATTATTTCTCTTGGTGATTTATAAGATCCATAAAACAAAGATCTAAAAATATGAATGTAAACTGCAAGAAAAAACATCGATGCACCATTTGCATGAATGTATCTTATTAACCAACCATAATTAACATCTCTCATGATATGCTCAACACTTTCAAATGCCATATCAGCATGGGCAATGTAGTGCATTGCAAGAGTTAAACCAGTTACAATTTGAGTAATTAAACAAAAAGTTAAAATTCCACCGAACGTCCACCAATAATTTAAATTTTTTGGAGTTGGATAATCTGTTAAATGGTTTGCAAGAGTAAGTAGCGGTAACCTATCGTTAAACCATTTTCCAACTTTTGATGAAGGTGTGTAATCATGATCACTCATAAATATTATCCAATTTTAATTGTATTAGCGTTAACAAATTCATATTTTGGAACTTCCATGTTTAATGGTGCAGGACCTTTTCTAATTCTTCCAGAAGTATCATAATGAGAACCATGACAAGGACAAAACCATCCATCATAATCACCTTTATCATTTAATGGAACGCAACCTAAGTGAGTGCAAACACCAAGCATAACAAGCCACTCCGGATTTTTTGCTCTATCTTCATCTTTTTCAGGATGTATTAAATCTTCCATCTTTACAGATCTAGCTTCTTTAATTTCTTCTTCTGTTCGTCTTCTGATAAAAACTGGTTTACCTCTCCATAGAACTGTAATTGTATTTCCTCGCTTAACTGAGCTAATATCTACTTCTGTGCTAGCTAATGCTTTAACAGATGCATCTGGATTCATCTGGTCTATAAGTGGCCAAACAACTGCGGCAGCACCTACAGCACCAACAGCATATGAGGCTGTAAATAAAAAGTCTCGTCTTTCTGTTTTTTTGTCTGACATTGATTATAATAATTAATATTGCCCGTTATTGATTTAAAATACTTAATATACGAATTCATATAATATAAAATAATAATTTTACTACTGAAAGAATGACACAGAATCCATCAATTCTAAGACCTAAAATCGCATTATATGAGCCTGATATTCCTCAAAATACAGCTGCAATAATTAGAACTTGTGCTTGTTTAGGGGCCAAACTTGAAATAATAGAACCTTGTGGTTTTCATTTGAGTGATAAACGCTTCAAAAGAGTAGTGATGGATTATATGGATTGGGACAAAATTAATATATATCAAAGCTCTGATAAATTCTTTAAAGCGAAAAAGAATCAAAGAATTGTATTGATGACAACCAAAGCGTCAGTATCCTATACAGAATTTAAATTTGAAAAAAATGATACAATTTTATTTGGCAGAGAAAGTTCTGGAGTTCCTGAAAGTGTGCATCAATTAATAAATGATCGTCTCAAAATACCAATGAGTGAAGATACCAGGTCGCTTAATATTGCATCTTCGGTAGCAATTATTTTGGCAGAAAGTTTAAGACAAACTAAATTGATATAAAATGGATAACGAAATTAAAAAAGATCTAGCTAGTAATTGGTTTAAATTACTTCAAAATGCAATATGTGATGACATCATAAAGTTAGAAAATAATAAAATCAATTTTCAATCAACAACATGGAAAAGAAGTAAAAGTAAAAATGAAGGTGGTGGTGAATATAGAATTTTAAAAGATGGTAAAATTTTTGAAAAAGTTGGTGTTAACTTTTCAAAAGTTAATGGAAAATTTCCAAAAAAATTTCAAAAAAATATTCTAGGAGCTAGTAAGGATCCTCGGTTCTGGGCTTCAGGAATTTCAATAGTGATGCACATGCAAAATCCACATATTCCAGCTATGCATTTTAACACTAGATATATTTGTACAACACAAAATTGGTTTGGTGGAGGTATGGATGTTACTCCTGCAATCAAAGATAATCAGGAAAAAAGTAAATTTCATAAAACTTTAAAAACAATGTGCGATCGACATAGTAAAAAATATTATAAAAAATACAAAAAATGGTGTGATGAATATTTTTACTTACCACATAGAAAAGAAGCAAGGGGAATTGGTGGTATCTTTTTTGATTATAAAAAGAATGATTTTGAAAATGATTTTAAATTTGTGAGAGATGTTGGTGTTACATTTCAAATGTTATTTAACTCGATTATTAAAAAAAAGATAAAAAAAAAATGGACTTTTAAAGATAAAGAGATGCAATATGTAAAAAGAGGACGATACGCAGAGTTTAATTTATTGTATGATAGAGGAACAAAATTTGGTCTACAAACTGGGGGTAATGTTGAAGGAATTTTAATGTCGTTACCACCAATTGTAAAATGGAAATAAAAAATGGATAAAGAGCCAATAACACTGAACGGTTTGAATAAATTGAAAGAAGAATTAATTTTTTTAAAAGAAAAAAAAAGGCCTGAAATAGTTGCTGCTATTGCTGAAGCTAGATCACATGGTGATCTAAAAGAAAATGCTGAATACCACGCGGCAAAAGAAGAACAATCACATAATGAAGGTAGAATAACTGAAATTGATGATATTATTGCTAGAGCAAATGTTATTGACGTAACTAAATTAAATAATGATGGAAAAGTTATTTTTGGCTCAACGGTATTTTTAGAAAATTTAGATAATGGAGAAAAGATCAGTTATAAAATTGTTGGAAAAGACGAAGCTGATTTAAAACAAAAACTAATTTTTTTTCAATCTCCAATAGGCAGAGGATTAATTGGAAAAAACAAAAATGATTTAGTTGAAATAACTACACCAGCAGGAATTAAAAACTTTGAGATCAAAGATGTTCAATATATCTAACTCTTAATAACTTTTTGAACTTGTTTATCTGAAATTTTAAAACCATTATTAACCCAAATCTCTTCGATCGATTTAAATTTATTTCCTAAAGTTTTACCTTCGGGAATATTAAAATCATTCATTAGTGTCTTTGCTGTTATTGGTATTATTGGAATTACTTTATCTTTGTAGTATTCGAGTAAATTTATTAATTTTTTTTCAACTTTGTTAGATTTAAAAATCTTAAAATTTATAATATCGATTACTGCTTCATTACCATTATAATATAAATATTTATTAAGATTTTTTTTTGTAAATTTTTTTATATTTATTCCTTCGTTATAAAAGGAATTAATCATTTTTAGCCTTTTCTGATCTATTTTAGAAATATTAAACTTATATAAAAAATATTCAGTATTATCAGTTCCATCAATTACCATGAGAGATAATAAAAAAATAAAATCGATATTAAATATATTATTTTTTGCATATGAGTTTAGTTTTTTAAAATTTTCTAAATTTTTAAATTGAGGAAATATAAGATATAGAAGCTCTAAGCTTAGATCGTCTTCAAATAATTTTAAAAAATTCTTCGAATTAGTTATTTTTTTAAATTCATCTAACAATCTTTCACTAGATAATTTTGATATTCCATCGATATTTCTTTTTATTATTTTAATTATTTCTGGTCTATGTTTGTGATTTGAATAATTTATAAAAAAACGTACATATCTTAGAATTCTTAAGTAATCCTCTTTTATTCTATTTTCTGTATCACCTATGAAGTTTATTAAGCCTTCCTCTAAATCTTTCTTTCCATTGTTAGGATCAAATAAGTTGCCATTTTTATCAGAATAAATTGAATTAATTGAGAAGTCTCTTCTTTCTGCATCCTCTTTCCAATCTGATGAAAATTCTATCTTGGCATGTCTTCCATCTGTAAGGATATCTTTTCTTAAAGATGTAATTTCATATTTTTGTTTATCAATTAATGCTGTAATTGTTCCATGTTCAATTCCAGTTTCATAGTAATCAATTTTATTTTTTTTTAAGGCTTCACAAACTTCATTTGGTTTTAAATTTGTGGCAAGGTCAATATCGTCAATGGCTTCTTTTTTTATAATTTTTCTTACGCACCCTCCTACATATCTCACTTCACTATTTTCTGAGTAACTATTAATTGCATCAAAAATTTTATTTGCAGATGTATTGGTGGTTATATCTTTGAGATTTTTACTAATGTAATCAAGATTTTGATATCTTAAAAAAATTTTATCTAAAAAATTATTCATATATGGCTGGGGCGCTAGGATTCGAACCTAGGATGCCGGTACCAAAAACCAGTGCCTTACCGCTTGGCTACGCCCCAATATTAATTTCGTATAACACAAAAATATAAAATTTATAGAGTTTTTGATGTATTACACCAATAATTTTTATATTTTCTTTTAAAATGAACTTTTGCCATGTCACAATCTTTTTTTGAATGAAAATATGCAACCAATACTGAACCTGAGCCAGTCATTCTCACAAATAATGGCTGTTTTAAATTTTCTAGAAATAATTTGATTTTTTTAAGCTTTGGATATTTTAAAAAAGCAACATTCTCTAAAGCATTATTTTGTTTGGACAAATATTGCGGACTAAACATTATCTTTTTTGGTCTATTATATTTTGATCTTGTAAAATTTTTAACCCCTGAATAAATAGCCTTTGTAGAACAGCCAAAATTTGGCTTTACCAAAAGTACATAAAATTTATTACAGTTAGAAAATTTTTTAATGTTATTATTAGATTTTAAAATCCCATTTTTAAGATCCACTCCAAGAATTACATCTGATCCAATTGAGTTAGAAATATCAGTAATTTTTTTTTGATTTATTTTAATATATTTTTTTTTTATTAAAAAATTTAAAATTCTAGCTGCATTCATTGATCCTCCACCAAGCCCTGCTTGCTGGGGTATATTCTTATTTATCTTTATTTGAAATTTTTTATTTCTAATTAGCTTTTCTTGATCAAGTATTTTAAATAAATTTGTAATTGTATTATTTCTACCAATATTTTTAGAAAATTTTCCAAAATAAGAAATACGATGATCTAGACTATTAATTTGTTTAATCGTAATTGTGTCATGTAAATTTATAAAATAAAAAATGCTCTCTATTTTATGCAATAAATCAAGTTTACCAGTTACATTTAATGCTAAATTAATTTTAGCAAATGATTTAACTCGATATGTCTTCATTTAAGAATTTGTAACACCATCTATCATTTTTAATTGGACATTTTTTCTAATATCTTCATCTGTATCTTCAAAGCTTAAAACGTTTTTCCAAAAATATCTTGCTTGAATCTTTCGATTTAATTTCCACAATATATCTCCATAATGATCATTTACTATTGGATCCTCTGGCATTAATTCAACTGCTCTTTTAAGATACTTTTCTGCCTCAACATAATTGTCTATCAAATAATATGCCCAACCAATTGAGTCGATAATATAAGGATCATTATTTTTAAGTGAGTATGCCTTTTCCAACATTTGAAATGCTTCGTCTATATTATAATCACGCTCCAACCAAGAGTATGCCAAATAATTAAGTGCATAAGCATCATCAGGATTTATTTCTAGGGAATGCAGCAAATCTTTATCTGCTTTTTTGTAATTGCCTAGTCGCTCGAAACTTCCTCCTCTTCTATATAATATATCTGACTTAATATCTGAATTCTCATCTAGAGTTGAGATAATCTGTGTATAATACTCTATTGCTTTTTTATATTTTTTTGAATTCTTATAAAAGTTGGCTATATCAAAAACCATTTTTAAATTTTGATCACCAATATTATTAAATTTCGAACTTATGAAATTTATTCCATCTTCATAACCTTGTTCTTTAATGATAATTTGTGCCTCTTTTTTTACCTTAAACCAATAGTAAAACTCATCTTTTTTATCAAATTTTTTTAAAACTGTTTTAACTTTGTCATATTCTTTATTGAGATAAAAATTCTCAGCTACAAGAGTTAAATTAAATTTAAATTTTGGGTTCAAATAACTGGATAAATTTAAATAAAAATTAGATTTTTCAATATCATCTTGAGAAGAATAAAGATTTGAAATCAAAAATAAAAATTCGCTTATTACATCATTATGATTTTTGCATGAAAAAATTTTATTAAACTCTTTTAACTTATTTTTGTCTAACCAACTTTTTGTTTGGGTTAATAATAAAGTGGAATTAATATATTCTAATTGATCTCCGATGGCTTTTGCTTCATCTATTTCTTGATTATCAATTAAATAGTTAATATAAAAAAATATATACCTAGAATAATCTCCTTGCTGATTATTAATTAAATTTAGAAAGAAAGAGCCGGTATTTTTTTCATCTAAATAACATCTTTGAAATGATTGAGATATTAAAGATAAATTTCCAAAATTCTGTTTACTGTTCAAAATTTTTTTGTTTTTAAATGTATAGATATATTGTCTTAAAGTTTCTGAAATTACTAAATTAAACCTTTTTTGATCTTTAAATTTTAAACTTTGAATTAAATATTCTTCAGCTTTTTTAAAATCATTTTTTTTTAAGCTATCAATAACTAATAAAATATATGCATTAAAAAAATCTACATTATTTTTGTTATTTTTATTTTTAATTATATTAATTGCTTGGGCAACTTTGTTTTCTAAGACTAATGAGTTTACATACCTTTTTAAATAAGAGTTATGTTTATTTAATAAAACTTTTGAAGCATTAAAAAATTTTAAGGCATCAGTATTTTCTTTATTTTCGTATGCAATTATTCCAGAAAAATAATTTGTTAAATCCCTGGAATTAAAGTCATTAAAACTAGCACTTTTAGAATATGCTTGCGTCTGGTAGAATAATAAAAAAAGAGCTAATACTTTTACTAGTTTATTAAACATTTGATTATTCTATGACTAAAAAACTTATAAATCAAAAAGGCAAATTAGACGAGGTATTAATAAATACAATAGAGCCAAACTTTATATTTGCAGATAAACCAATAAATAGATTTAACATAATTAATAACAATGAAGATGCTCATCTTGGAAATAAAGCTGATTTATTAAAAGATTTACAAAGTGAAATAAATTCAATTGAAAATTGTAGTTTAAAAGACAATTCTAAAAATATTGTTCTAGGTGATGGAAATATTAATAGCCCGATCATGTTAATTGGTGAAGCACCAGGAATAGAAGAAGATAAATCTGGCTCAACATTTAAGGGTGAAATTGGAGAACTATTAAATAAAATGCTGCTAGCAATTGGAATAAAAAGACAAAATATTTATTGCAGTTATGCAATAAATTTTAGACCACCAGAAGATCGTAAGCCTACTACACTAGAAATTAAAAGATATTCAGTTTTTCTTAAAGAACATATTTCAATAATTAATCCAAAAATTATTATTTTAATGGGAAGCTCAGCAATGGAGGCTGTAACTGGCATTAATACCAAAATATCATCTGAAAGGGGTAAATGGAAAGAAACAATACTAAAAAATAAAACCTATCCAGTAATGATATCTTTTAATCCTTCTTATCTAATTAGATTTCCAGAAAATAAAAAATATTCTTGGGAGGATTTAAAAAAAATTAAAAAGAAAATTGCTGAATTAAAAATTGTTATTTAAGTTAAATGATTGAATTACATAAGAGATATATTTCTTGGTGGGCAAAAAAACTTAACACTTCTAATTATGGTTTGTTATGGATTTCCTTTGTTAAGGGGATCTTTGTTGGGTTATTAATTTATCACTTTATTTTATTGTAAATGAAAATCATAGCTGGTGTCGACGAAGTTGGAAGAGGAAGTTTAATAGGACCTGTTTATGCAGCAGCAGTAATTTTAAATAAAAATATTGATAAGAAATTACTAAAAGACTCTAAGACTATTTCTAAAATTAAAAGAGAATTATTATCAAATTATATTAAAAAGAATTCAATTTGGGTAATTGGTAAAGCATCAGTTAAGGAAATAGATAAAATTAATATCTTACAAGCAAGTTTACTTGCAATGAAGAGAGCTATTAAAAAACTTAAAAAAAAACCTACACAAATTTTAATTGATGGAAATAAAGTTCCCGATATAAAAAATTATAATTTAAAAGCAATAATAAAAGGTGATAAAAAAATTCCTTCTATTTCTGCAGCATCAATTATTGCAAAGGTTGCTAGAGATAAATTTATAACATCATTGGCAAAAACAAATAAAGGATACCATTGGGATCAAAATTTTGGGTATGGAACTAAGCAACATTTAAAAGCTATTAAAAAGCTCGGTATCAGTAAGCATCATAGAAAAACCTTCTCACCTATAAATAATTACAAGACACACAATATCTAGTCACGCTAATTAAGATAAGCACAAATCGAATCCAAATAATTCAATCTCAGGTTGACCCAAGAATCCATTTGGAGTCTAATTATTTTATACAAATGAATACTGACTTTAAAAATAAAATTATTAATGGAGACAGCCTTGAAGAATTAAAAAAAATTCCAAGTGAGACTTTTGATTTAGTTTTTGCAGACCCACCATACAATTTGCAACTAAAGAATAAACTAACTAGACCAGATAGATCTAAAGTAAGTGCAGTTGATGATAAATGGGATCAATTTGAAAATTTTAAAAAATATGATGAATTTACATATGCATGGCTGACTGAGTGTAAAAGAATTTTAAAAAAAAATGGAGCTATTTGGGTAATAGGTAGTTATCACAATATTTTTAGAGTAGGAACTACAATTCAAAATTTAGGGTTCTGGATTTTAAATGACGTCATTTGGAATAAGAATAATCCTATGCCTAATTTTAGAGGCACAAGATTTACAAACGCTCACGAAACTTTAATTTGGGCTTCGAAAAGTGAAAAATCAAAATATACTTTTAATTATCAGTCACTTAAATGCTTAAACGATGATTTGCAGATGAGATCTAATTGGAATTTGCCAATTTGTAATGGAACTGAAAGATTAAAAAAAAATGGGAAAAAGGTTCATTCAACACAAAAACCAGAAGCATTATTGCACCGGATTTTATTAGCTTCATCAAATAAGGATGATATGATTTTAGATCCTTTTTTAGGATCAGGTACGACAGCTACTGTGGCTAAAAAATTAGGTAGAAATTTTTATGGTATTGAAAAAGAAAAAACTTATTTTAAAGCTGCTGAGAAAAGAATAAAAAATGCAAAACCCTTTGAGGATAATTTTTTAGATACTCTTAAAAATAATAGATCTAAACCGAGAATTCCATTTGGTTCATTGGTCGAGTTAGGGATAATTAAACCAGGAACTAATATTTTTGATAATAAGAAAAAAATTACTGCAAGAATAATGGCAGATGGAAGCATTAAGCATAATCAAGCCGAGGGCTCTATTCATAAAGTTGCTGCAACTATTCTAGGAGCCGAAAGTTGTAATGGTTGGACTTATTGGCATTGTGATATTAATGGAAGAACCTATCCGATTGACTATTTAAGACAAAGATTAATTTCAAAGAATTAATTTTTATAAATTCTTCCCAGATAATTTTCTAAAAATTTTTTATTTTTAGTTAAAATCTTTAAACAAATATTTCTAAAAAAAATAATTATTGGATTTGACAAGTGAAAGGCAAATTGATTTATTTTTGATCTATTATTTACCATTTTTATTTTTGATGCTCTACTATCATAGAAATGATCTTTGTTATTTATAATATTGTCAAATAACTCATATCCACCTTCAATAGATTGTGATGCTCCTTGTGCAAAAGAAGGTGGAAAAGCAAAAAAAGCATCTCCAACTAAAAATATATTATCAACTGGTTTGAGATAACTTTTGCTAACAAAAACAGGGAAATATTTAATGTTAGTTAAACTATCTAAAATAGTAGCTGAAATTTTATCTTGTAATTTGTCTTTAATAGATTGAATGAAAGTTTCTTCTTTAAAAAGATTAAAATTATCAAGCTTATTTACTGTTAATTTATATTTTAGGATACCAATAAAATTAAATGCTTCATTATCATTACTTAATGGATAAATCACATAGTGAAAATCATGGCCCATAAATAATGAAATATTTTTTTTATTTATATTGCTGATATTGCTGCTTGAAATATTCCCTCTTATTGCAATAGAATTATCATAAACAGGTTTTATTTGCTCATTAGAGATTAGTGATTTACTTTTAGAAAAAACACCATCGGAAATAATTAAATGATCGCAGTTTATTTTATTATTTTGATTAAATGTTAAAGTAATTTGATTGCTATTTTTTTCAATTTTTTCAATATCATGACTATATTTGATAATATTATCGTCTAATCTATTTTTTAAAAATTCAACTAATTTAGATCTTTTAAGTGTTGTGTACTTACAATTTTCAGAATTAAATTCTGATATATTTAGATCGCATATTTTTTTCTCTTTAATACTTTCGTAGAAATCAATTTTTTCAGGATTAAATATTTCATTTTGATCTAAAGCATTAAATCCAATTTTATTTAAAATTTTAATAGAATTTGTAGATAATTGTATTCCATACCCCTCCTCCATATCAATTGAGCTATTTTTTTCGTAAATTGATAATGAATAATCAGAATTTTCTTTGAATAAATTAGCAACAAATAAACCTGAAATCCCAGCTCCTATAATTGCTATTTTTTTCATAGATTGTGTTTAACAGACTCAAATATTTTTTTTGTAAATTTCGGAATTAAGTAATTTTCTAATTTTGATTTTTCAATCCATAAACCTTCTTTAGTTTTTTTTTTTGTATTCAAAAAATCTATAGAAATATTCATATTCATATTAGACATTTTAATACTTAATTTTTTGTTAGACTTTAACAAAGAGTCGAAAAGAGTTATTTCTTTCATGGGAAAAATAAGTAAATTTTTTAAAAAATTAAATTTTTCATTTTTAATCAGTAGCAGTTGATTATTGTTCTTATATAAAGTTGCAAGATAAAATTTATTTATAATTTTTTTATTTTTTTTCTTAATTTCAAAGTCTTGTCTTTTAAATGAAAGACAATATTTAGTAATTGGGCATTTATCACAATTAGGATTTTTTGGTTTACAAAGTAGCGCTCCTATCTCCATTAAGGCCTGAACATAATCATTAGATCTTGATGTTTGTCCAAAAACTTTTTTTTCTTTATGGAGATATTCCTTTTTAATCTCTTTCTCAGTTTTTAAATTTAAAATACGTTTTAATAATCTTTCTATATTTCCATCTAAAGGAATAATTTGTTGATTAAAAGCAATTGCAGATATTGCGCTAGCTGTATAATCCCCTACTCCAGGTAGTTTTATAAGTTCATCATAATTATCAGGAAGTCTTCCATCGTATTTATCAATTATCAATCTCGCACTTTTTTTAAGATTTTTTGCTCTAGAATAATAACCAAGTCCTTGCCAACATCTTAAAAGTGTAGTTTCGTTAACTTTTGCTAAAGCTTCAAAATTTGGAATATTTTTTATAAAATTATTAAAATACGGAATAACTGTTGTTACCTGTGTTTGTTGCAACATAAATTCACTTACAAGAGTAAAATACTCTTTTTGCTTGGATGAACATTTTCTTCTCCAGGGAAGAGATCTTTTATTATTATCGTACCAATTAAGAATTTTTTTTGCTATCATTGTGTCAATTCAAAATGTCCTTTAAAAATAATATTAAGCAGAGAAATTCGAGCTTTCAAGGATTAAGATCTTTTAAAGATACTTTACCAACAAGTGTTAAAAAAATTATTAACAAGAAAGGTCACATATATTCTGAAACTCTCAATAACTGGAAATATATTGTTGGAAATGAACTTTTTAAAATTTGTTATCCAAAAACATTTAAAAATTCAAACAGATTTGGTGTTAGCACATTGTTGATAATGGTAAAAAGAGGCCATGAAATTGACTTAGAATATTCAAAAAAGAACATTTTAGATAAAATGAATAGTTTTTTTGGTCATTCTGTAGTGGAAAAATTAAAATTTATAAGTTTTGATGATGAACAGCAAATTTTTGTAACACCCAATAACAACCAAGAAAATGTCGCAATTGCTAAATACAAAAATAAAATTAATGATGTCAAAAATGAAAAAATTAAAAAATCATTAATTGAATTAACAAAAGTATTTAAAGAAAAATGAAAAAAACACTATTTTTTGTAATAATATTTTTTTGTACAATTTCAAATATAAGTGCAGAGAATATTAAAAGAATTGTCATAGGAAATGCTGATGCAAAAATATCTATAATTGCTTTTGAGTCTTTAACTTGTAGTCATTGTGCAAATTTTCATAAGGATGTACTTCCTGATTTAAAAAAGGATTATTTGGATACTGGTTTAGCTAAAATTGAATTTAGACATTTTCCTTTAGATATTGCAGCATTCAATGCTTCAAAAGTTGCGCAATGTAATAATGATGGTGATTCGAAAATTTTAAACAGTTTATATGCAAATCAACAGAAATGGGTCAAAGGAAGCTCTGCCGCTGAAGCAAATCAAAATCTTAAAAAATTTTTAGAAAATGAAGGATTTAATATAAATTTCGAAGCATGTATTAATGATGAAAAGATTGAAGATTTTATATTAAATGATCGAATCGATGGTGTTAAAAAATTCAAAGTTAATGCTACTCCTACGATTATAATCAATGATAAAAAGTTCGAAAAAACTCTTAATTATAAAAATTTAAAAAAAGCTCTAGAAAAACTGATATAAGTTAGTGCATGGAGTTTAAAAAAATCCAGCTAAATGGATTTAAATCATTTGCAGATAAAACGAATTTTTTAATTGAAGAAGGCTTAACTGGAATTGTAGGCCCTAATGGATGTGGTAAATCAAATATTGTAGAATCTTTAAGATGGGTAATGGGAGAAACATCTGCAAAAAGTATGCGTGGATCAGGGATGGAAGATGTAATATTTTCTGGAACTTCAAATAAAGCATCTAAAAATATTGCAGAAGTTTCAATCGATGTTGATAATAAAAATAATGAAGGACCTGTTCAGTACCGTGAAGTTGACCAAATTAGTGTAAGAAGAAAAATAGAAAAAGATAAAGGATCTAAATTCTATATTAATGATAAAGAAGTTAGAGCAAGAGATGCTCAAATGTTTTTTGCTGATTTATCAACTGGTGCTCATTCACCTTCAATGATTAGTCAAGGTCGTATTGGTGCCTTGGTAACTGCAAAACCAACTGACCGAAGAGCTATATTAGAGGAAGCGGCAGGTATATCAGGTTTACATGTTAGAAGGCATGAAGCAGAGCTTAGGTTGGGTGCAGCAGAAAATAATCTTAAAAGAGCAGACGAACTTAGAAGACAACAAGAAAAGCAATTAGCTAATCTACAAAAGCAAGCTGAAGAAGCGACTAAATATAAATCAATTACAGAAGAAATAAAAAAAATTGAAGCTGGGCTATACTATTTAAAATTATTAGAAATTGATAAAGAAATAAAAATTGAAAACGAAATTAATAACGAGGCTGAGGGTGAAGTAGATGGCTTTAATAATAAAATATCAGAACTAGAAAAATTAATAAAAGATGCAACTGACAAGGTGTCTCCTCTTAGAGAAAAAAATATTGAAAACCTCTCTAGAATTCAAAGACTAAATCTTGAGCTTCAAAGCTTAGATGAAGAAAATACGAGGACTCAAGATGAAATTGAAAGTATAAAAAAATCAATTCAAACTCTTGATGAAGATATTTCTAGAGAAAGAGGAATTATTATTGATGCTAATTCAAACGAAAAAAGGCTTAAAGAAGAGAAAGCAGATTTAATAGATATAGATTCTAAGTATTTTGAAACAGAGAAACTATCTAATGAAGAGTTAGAAGAGGCAAAACGAAAGCTGAGTAAAGAACAAGAAGCGGTGGATGAAGTTGTAAGCACTATTGCAGATGGAACCTTAAACATAAGTATTGGCCCCATTAAAAATGTTAAAAACTCTATAAATAGAGTGAAAGAATTAATTGATATTAATGAAATAAATCAAGCTGTCACGTTACTAGACAGATGCAATATAGAGTTAGATAATTTCTTAAGTGATTTAAAAGATGAAAAAGGTAGAAGCGAATTGTTAAGTGTAAATGAAAAATCAAAAACCATAAAACAACTACAAGAAAAGTATGCTGATGCATATAGTAAAAATCAATCAATCAAAAATGAGTCTATCAAACGTAATGAAAGAATTAAAACTATAGAAACTGAAATAGAAAGTTGGAAAAATTTATTATCTAACTCTGAAAAAATGGTTGCTGAACTGACAGAGAGAAAAAATAAACTTACCAATCAATTAACTGAATTGGATAACCAGCCTAAAATACAAGCTGAAAGAAAAGGTCAAATTTCAGAAAACTTAAGAATTTCAGATAAAGAAAAAATTGATAATGACTCTATCATTGAAGAAACAGATCAAAGAATTGAATCTTTAAGAACTCAATTAAATGAAATTCAAGAGCAATCAATTCAAATTAGAGAACGAAAAGCAAGTTCTGGGGCAACTATTGAAGGATTGAATAAAAGAAAAAATGATCTCTTAGATAGAATTAGTTCAGAATTAAATTTAACCGAAGAAAATATTTTAGAAAACTCAAATTTAAATGGTATCGAAGAACTTCCTAACGCAGTTGATCAAGAAGACGCCTTAGATATAAAAAAACAAGAAAGAGAGAAATTAGGGTCTGTAAACTTAAAAGCTGATGAAGAAACAAGTAAGTATGAAGAAGAAATCAAGAAGATGGAACAAGATAGATCTGATTTGGTTACTGCAATAGCTAAGTTAAAAGATAGCATTAATGAACTTAATCAAAAAGGAAGAGAGAGACTTATTGAAGCTTTTGAAAAAGTTAATAGAAAATTTAATGAAGTTTATACAAAACTATTCAATGGCGGAAATGCTAAACTAGAATTAGTAGATTCAGACGATCCTTTAGAGGCTGGTTTAGAAATGCTTGTAAGTCCTCCCGGAAAAAGACTTCAATCAATAACTTTATTATCAGGTGGTGAACAAGCTTTAACAGCTCTGTCCCTAATCTTTGCAGTTTTTTTGACAAATCCATCCCCTCTTTGTGTATTAGATGAAGTTGATGCTCCTCTAGATGATGCAAATGTAACGAGATTTTGTAGCCTACTTGAGGAACTAATTAAAATTACCAACACTAAATTTATCATTGTAACCCATCACGCTTTAACTATGTCTAAAATGAATAGGCTTTACGGGGTTACCATGCCAGAAAAAGGGATTAGTCAATTAGTTGCTGTTGATTTACAAAAAGCAGAGAGTATGGTTGCTTAATCTATACAAATGCCAAAAGATCCGTTTAAAACTCGCTTAGAGATTGCAAAAAATAAGATTTCAAAGAAGAATTTATATAATAAAAAGGATAGTCCTTCCTCAATAGGTACAGCTTTCAAATTAAGTACCGAATTGGTCTCAGCAGTAGCAGTGGGGACAATTATTGGGTTTTTTTTTGACAAGATCTTTGGTACTAAACCCTGGTTTATATTAATATTTTTTTTTGTGGGGGTAATTGCTGGGATATCCCAAGTAATTAGATCTGCAAAAAATATGCAAAAATAGATAGTTTTTATGGCAGCAAATCCGATGACCCAATTCAATGTTTATAGAATTGGACCAGAAATAAAAGTAGGAGCATTTGATATATCTTTTACTAACGCAAGTTTGTTTATGATTATTAGTACATTAGCAATTTTAATAATTTTTAATCTTGGATCAAAAAAAAATTCACTCTTGCCAAATAAAATTCAATTACTAGCTGAGCTTAGTTATACATTTGTGTCCAAAATGATTAGTGATACAGCAGGTTTAAAAGCAAAACCTTATTTTGCGTTTATATTTTCGCTTTTTATGTTTGTACTATTTTGCAATATGTTTGGAATGATACCTTATACTTTCACAGTAACTAGTCATATTATCGTTACATTTGTATTGGCTGCTTTTATCTTTATTGGAGTAACAGTTATTGGATTTATCAAACATGGTTTTGGCTATTTAAAATTATTCGTTCCTAGTGGAGTGCCCGCAGTACTACTTCCGCTAATAGTTGTAATAGAAATTATTTCTTATTTAAGTAGACCAGTAAGTTTATCAGTTAGGTTATTTGCTAACATGATGGCTGGTCATACAATGATGAAAGTTTTCGGAGGCTTTGTAATAAGTCTTGGAATAGTTGGTGGATGGCTTCCACTGAGTTTTTCGGTTGCATTAACTGGTTTGGAGATACTAGTTGCTTTTCTTCAAGCATATGTTTTTGCAATCTTAACCTGCATCTATTTAAATGATGCATTAAATTTACACCATTAACTAATATAGGAGGATATAATGGAATTAGAAGCAGCAAAAATGATCGGAGCAGGTTTAGCAGCAATTGCTTTAGCTGGTGCCGGTGTTGGTATCGGAATTATTTTCGGGAACTATTTGTCAGGAGCGATGAGAAATCCATCTGCGGCACAGAAACAATTTCCTAATTTGCTTTTAGGTTTTGCACTAGCAGAAGCAACAGGATTATTTGGATTGGTAGTTGCATTAATTATTCTTTTTGCGTTTTAAATTTAATGATTAAAAAAATATATTTTCAGTCAATATTTTTTAGCTTCCTTTTTTCTTTGGAAGCTTTTGCAGCTGAAAGCGGAGGTATGCCTCAATTAAATCCAGAATTTTGGGTTTCGCAAATCTTTTGGTTAACACTAACGTTTGGAATTTTATATATTGTTTTATCTAAACTTATACTCCCAAAAATTAGTAACAATCTGGAAACGCGAAAATCCCAAATATTAGAAAATATTGAGGCTGCAGAAAAACAAAGAGAAGATAGTGAAACAAAGCTAAAAGAATACGAGGAAATTATATCCAAAAGTAAACTGGAGGCTAAAAATATCTTCAATCAAGCTAGAGAAAAGGCATTAAAAGATATTAATGCAAAGCGAGAAGTGCTTGATAAACAAATAGATGAAGAGATCAGTAAGGCAGAGGAAGAGATAAATACTTTGTGTAAAAGTGCTCCTGAAAAAATTAACACAATTGCAATTGAAACTTCATCTGACTTAATTCAAAAGCTTATTGGTGCTGAAGTAAATAATAGTAGTATTTCTGCAATAGTGGATGATTTGTCTAAAAGAAATGGAGATAAATATTATGGCAATTGATGCAACTTTTTGGGTAGCTGTTTCATTTATCATTTTTTTTGGCGCTTTAATTTATCTTAAGATTCCACAAAAAATTACCGAAATACTAAATAAAATGATTTCAGATATTAAAAACGAAATTGATGAAAGTGAAAAATTAAGAACTGATGCAAAAACATTGCTAGATAATGCTCAAAATAAATTAGACACGGCACAGTCAGTTAGTAGTGAAATCTTGGAAGAAGCTAAAAAAGATTCTGATAAATTAATAATTGAATTAAATGATAAATTTCATAAATCATCAGAAATCAAAAAAAATCTAGCTGAAAACAAAATTAGCCAAATGAAAGAAGCTGCAATTAAAGAAATAAAAGATGCGTCAATTAAAATTGCTGTAGACTCTGTTAAGAAGATTATTACAACATCGGTAGATAAATCAAAACTAGATGCAGTATTTCAAAAAAATTTAGACGAAACTAAAGAAGAGTTAAAAAAAATTAACTCATAATATTCTTACATTTTTTCAAAAAAACTATAAGTTATTCAAATGAATTCTATAGTTATTGGTGCAGGATTTGGTGGAATAGCAACCGCTCTAAGACTTAGAGCAAAAGGTCATAAAGTTACTATCATAGAAAAACATCCTGATCTTGGGGGAAGAGCTAGAGTTTTTAAAAAAGATGGTTTTGTATTTGATGGTGGACCAACAGTAATTACCGCACCTTACTTAATTAATGAATTATTTGAACTGTTTAAA
Organism: Candidatus Pelagibacter sp. HTCC7211; assembly: GCF_000155895.1. NCBI lineage: Bacteria > Pseudomonadati > Pseudomonadota > Alphaproteobacteria > Candidatus Pelagibacterales > Candidatus Pelagibacteraceae > Candidatus Pelagibacter > Candidatus Pelagibacter sp. HTCC7211. Next base: position 433,170 of record NZ_DS995298.1, on the reverse strand, counting down.
AAAGATCCAAAAGATTATATCAAACTTTCACCACTAAAAATTTGGTATCAATTTATTTTTGAAGATAAGACTAAATTTAATTATTCTGGTGATGAAGAAGAAATGAAAAATCAAATAGAAAATTTGAGTAAAGTAGATGTTAAGGGTTATGAAAAATTAGTGACATTTACAAAAAAAATTTTTGATAAGGGTTTTACGGAATTAGCAGATGTTCCATTTGATAAACCATTTGTCATGCTTCAACAACTTCCAGCTTTATTAAAACTTAAAAGCTATAAATCAGTTTATTCACTAGTTTCCTCTTATATACAAAACGAAAAACTTAGAAGAATGTTAAGTATGCATCCTCTTTTGGTTGGTGGTAATCCTTTTACTACTACATCAATTTATGGATTAATTCTTTACTTGGAGAAAAAGTGGGGGATTCATTATTCGATGGGTGGAACTGGTAATATAATTATAGGTTTAGAAAAGTTAATGAATGAAGTTGGTGTAGAAATTATTAAAAATAGTGAAGTTAATAAGATTATTTTAGAAAAAAATAAAATTACTGGTGTTCAAATAAATAACCAAACTAAAATTAGAGCAAATAATGTAATATGTAATGCAGATCCTCCAGCAGTTTATGAAAAATTATTAAATGAAAACAATAAAAGCTCATTTTTATTTAAATGGAAAAAAAAGAGAATGGAATATTCTATGGGACTATTTGTTTATTATTTTGGAACAAAGAAAAAATATGAAAATGTTGAACACCATACAATTAAATTTGGCAATAAATATAAAGAACATCTGATAGATATATTTGATAAAAAAAAATTAAATAACGACATAAGTTATTATCTTCATAGACCTTCAGCTACTGATCAATCCATGGCTCCAGACGGAAATGATTGTTTCTATGTCCTTGTACCAGTTCCAAATAACCAATCAGAAATTAATTGGGATAAAGAAGGTAAAAAAATGAAAGATTTAGTTATTGATAAAATGGAACATGATTTAATGCCAAATCTAAGAGATAATATCATTTCTGATTTTTATTTAACACCTGATTATTTTGAAAAGGAGCTTAACACCAAATATGGTTCAGGTTTCTCAATTCAACCAAAATTTACTCAATCAGCTTACTTTAGATTTCATAACAAATCTGAAATATATGATGGTCTATATTTTGTGGGAGCAGGAACACACCCTGGAGCAGGAGTCCCAGGAGTGTTATCATCTGCAAAAGTATTAGACAAAATTCTATGATCCAAAATAGAAACTATTTATCAATTTATGCCAAATCATTTAATTGGGCAGGTTTTTTTTTACCAAAGCAAACTTACAAAAAATGTTCTTCTTTATACGACTTTTGTAGAGTTGTAGACAATATAGCAGACGATAAAAATTCTATTAAACTAAAAGAAAATGAATTCAATGCATTTAAAAATCACTTTATCCAAAAAAATTATAACAACCCTATTATTAAAAATATGTGGGAGATAATTGATGAGTTTAGTATTTCATTGAAAGTTGTGAATGATCTATTTGATGGAATTCAATCCGATATTAAACAGACAGTTAAATTAAATTCTAAAAAAGAATTATTAATTTATTCTTATAGGGTTGCAGGAACAGTAGGTTTAATGATGGCAAAAATTTTAAAAGTAAATAAGAAAAGTTCTTTAAAATCAGCAATAGATTTAGGTATTGCAATGCAATTGACTAATATTTCAAGAGATGTGGTTGAAGATCTAAATAATGGTAGATCATATATAAATGAAAACTTTGATGATATAAAATCAACATTGCAACTAGCAGAAAAATTTTACGAAAGTTCATTTTACTCAATAAATGAAATTCCAATAAGTTTTCGTTTTTCAATTTTGGTTGCAAGAAGAGTTTATAGAAAAATAGGATATAAAATTCTTAATAAGAAAAACTTAGAAAATTATAAAGCATCTGGTAAAATTTTTGTTTCAAATCTTGAAAAGTTAATTGAGACTTTTTTTGCAATTTTTGACTTAATCAAATTATTAATATTAAATAAAAATGTTGATCATATTCATCATGATCATTTTTTAATAAGTGAGGAATTAAATCTTAATGAAAGAATTTGACTATGTAATTAATGGAGGTGGTTGCGCAGGTTTATCCCTAGCGTACGAATTAAACATTAATTCAGAATTATCTGATAAAACTTTGGCTATTATCGAAAATCGTGATGAATACAAAAGAGATAAAACATGGTCTTATTGGAGAGTTTCATCTCATAACTTCGAAGACTGTGTGAAAAAAAATTGGACTAATTTTACAATTAATATCCCTCATCATACAAAACATATTGAATGCAAAAGTACTCCTTATCAAACCATTGATAGTGGATTATTTTATAAAAAAATAATCAATAATTTACAACAAAATAATAACATTCAATTTTTTAAAGATATTAAAGAAATAAAAACTGAAAATTCTTTTATTTTTAATAGTGTTTGTAATGTTTCAGAAAATAAAGAAAGTTTATGGCAACATTTTTCAGGAATTGAAATAGAGACTGAAAAAGAGATTTTTGATGATGAGATATTTAATTTAATGGATTTTGATTGTGATCAGAAAGATAGTGTACATTTCTTTTACACTTTACCTTATTCAAAAACTAAAGCATTAGTAGAAACTACTTGGATTTCTAATCTTAATGATCCCACACTAAAAGATTATGATAACCAATTAAAAAATTATATTGAAAATAATTTAAAAATTAAAAACTATAAAATAAATTATAAAGAAACAGGTCAAATTCCTTTGTTTCATCCCAAGTATATTAAAAAATTAAACCAAATTGAAATTGGTACAGCAGGAGGAATGACTAGATTAAGCACTGGCTATACATTTTTAAATATTCAAGATCAAAGCAAATATATCAGGCAAAATATCAATAAAATTAGAGAAAAAGAGTTGTTTTCTATAAATAAAAAATATCAATTTTTAGATAACATTTTTTTAAAAGTTTTAAAAAAAAATCCAAAGAAAATGCCAAAAATATTTTACAAAATGTTTAATTGCCCTCCAAATACAGTAATCAACTTTCTTTCAAATAAAAGTAAAATACTTGAAGATTTTTCTATAATTATGAAGATGCCTAAATGGATGTTTTTAAAACAACTATTTTAAATATGAATAATCAAATAAAAAAAATTAATTTAAATCATTCATTTATTTTTTTTTTATTTTGTAATATTTTTTCTTTTATAGTCTTTAAATTAAGTAATTTTAATATTTCATCATTAATATGTCTTATTTTAATCTTGATAATTGGTATATCTCATGGATCTTTGGATCATGAGAAAGGTAGAAAACTTTTTAAAATTTTTAATATTAATTCAATTTCAATTTTTTATATTTCCTATATTTCAATATCAATTTTAATAATTGCTATATGGATATTCATGCCATCAATTTCATTAATTGTTTTTTTGCTTGTAGCATCTTACCATTTTGGAAAGGAGGATACTCAATTTTTGATAAATAAAGTATCTATTTTCATTCAATTGCTCTTTTTCTTCAAAGGATTATTAATCATACTTGCGCCAATATTTTTCAACTTTGATGAAACGGTATCAATATTTAAACTGATATTGGTTGATAATGAAAATTTTTATTTAACTTTAGATTTTATAGAGTCTAACAAGATATTACCTATTTTGATTATTTTAAGTACACTTTCTAGTATTTATCTATTTTTAAAGGAGTTCAATTTAAAGAAATTTTCAATTTTCTTAGATTATTTTTCAATTTTAATATTAAATTATTATCTTTCTCCTTTGGTAGCTTTCACTATTTATTTTTGTTTCTTGCACTCAGTGAGACATAGCATGTCTTTAATTTATGAGATCGATAGTCAAGATTTTACTAATGGTATTAAAATATTCGTTAAAAAAGCTATACCATTAACAATCCTAACAGGTATTTTTTGTTTAATTGGTCTATATTTATTAAATAATAACTATGATTTAAATAGTTCCATTTTGAAAATAATATTTATAGGTTTGGCGTCTTTGACCTTTCCACATATATTGCTGGAATATTTTTTAGAAAAATATGAAAAATAAAGAAAAAAAAATTTTACTTTCTGCTCCTCGAGGATTTTGTGCTGGAGTTGAAAGAGCTATTGAAATAGTTGAAAAATCTCTGGAAAAGTATGGGATTCCGGTTTACGTCCGTCATGAGATTGTTCACAATAAATATGTTGTAGATGATTTAAAAAATAAAGGGGCAATATTTGTTGAAGAGATAGAGGAAATTAAAGATAAATCAAGACCAGTGATTTTTTCTGCACATGGAGTGCCAAAAAAAATACATGAAGATGCTAAAAATTATAATATGACTTATGTTGATGCAACATGTCCATTAGTTTCAAAAGTACATAGAGAAGCGGAAAATCTTTATAAAGCTGGATATCATATAATTTTAATTGGACATGAAAATCACCCAGAAGTAATAGGTACCATGGGTCAATTACCTGAAGGAACTATTGATCTAATCCAAAATGAAGACGAAGCTTTAAACTATAAAAATAAACTTAATAAAAAAATTGCTTATGTGACACAGACAACTTTATCTGTGGATGACACAAAAGATATTATTAAAATTTTGAAGAAAAAATTTAAAGATATTCAAGAAACACCTAAAGAGGATATTTGTTATGCAACCACGAATAGACAAATGGCTGTTAAAAATATAGCAAAAAAATGTGATATTTTTTTTGTAATTGGTAGCAGAAATTCTTCAAACTCCGTAAGACTTGTTGAGGTTGCAAAAAAATCAGGCTGCCCTAGTTCTTACTTAATACATTCTCAAAGTGAAATACCATTTGAAAAAATCGAAAACGCAAATACTATTGGAATATCTTCTGGAGCATCAGCACCTGAAGTCTTAGTAGAAAATTTTATAAGTGAATTAAAAAAAAGATTTACTATTAATATAGATGAAGTAGAAATAATTAAAGAAGACGTTATATTTAAAATCCCAAAAAAATTAAACTAAATGGCTGTTTATACAAAGATTATTAGTAAAGATATTCATTTAATAAATTCTAAGTTTAATATTGATGAAATTAAAAGTTTTCAGGGAATTAAGAAAGGTATTGAAAATACCAATTACTTATTAAAAACAAAAAAAGAAAAATTTATATTAACTATTTTTGAAAAGAGAGTTTCTAATAAAGAAATACCTTTTTTTATGAAACTTATGGATAATTTAAACCAATCAAAGATTAGTTGTCCAAAACCTCTTAAGGATAGAAATGGAAATTACCTTATAAAATTAAAAAATAAAACTGCATGTGTAGTTACATTTTTAAAAGGAAAAGATAAGCAGACTTTAAATTTAAATAATTGTTATCAGGTTGGCAAAATAATTTCACAAATGCATTCCATTACAAAAAAGTTAAAATTTTCAAGGAAAAATTCCATGGGAATTAAAAAATTAAACCCTTTATTAAAAAGTATCAAATTTAAATCTAAAAAAAATTCTAATTTAGAAAAATTTTTGATGCAAAATTTAAGTAACATAAAAAAAAATTGGCCCGAAAAATTACCCTATGGAATAATTCATGGTGATTTATTTGTTGATAATATATTTTTTAATAAAGATAAGCTTTCAGGAGTAATTGACTTTTATTTTGCTGCTAATGATTTTTTTATGTATGAAATAGCTATTTGTATTAATGCATTATGTTTTGATAAAAAGAAAAATAAATTTTTAATTAATAAACAAAAAGTAAAAAACTTAATTAAAGGTTATGAATCTGTTAGAAAAATTACAATTGGAGAGAAAAAATCACTAAATATTTTATGTAGAGGTGCTGCTATTAGATATTTGCTTACAAGATTATATGATTACTCAAATACTCCTAAAACAGCCTTAATACAAATAAAAGACCCTAATGAATATTATCAAAAACTTATTACACACAATAATTTAAGCTCATATAGAGATTATCTGTTTTAATGATCACAATTTATACTGACGGTTCCTGTTTAACAAACCCTGGAAATGGCGGATGGGCAGCAATTATTAGTCAAGACGGTAAGATAAAAAAAATTACAGGAAGTGAGAAAAATACAACAAACAATAGAATGGAACTTTTAGCACCAATTAATGCTTTGAAAAAAATTGATACTAAATCTAAAATAGAAATTTTCACTGACTCTCAATATGTAAAGTTAGGTATAACTGAATGGATAAATAAATGGGTAAACAACAATTGGCAAACTGCAAAAAAAGAGGATGTAAAAAATAAAGATTTGTGGGTAGAGCTTTACAATTTAAATCAATCTTTAAATGTAAAGTGGAATTGGGTTAAAGCACATGCAGGCGACCCTATGAATGAAGAAGTAGATATTTTGGCTAAAGAAGCAGCTAATTTAAATTGAGTCTAAAAAATTCTCTGCTGCAGAAATTTCACAAGTAGCTGTATCTTCCTCAGCTTTTATTTTAGTTGCAATATTGTTCTCGACAAGCATAGTATATCTTGTTGATCTCATTCCTTGACCTCTATCAAATCTATCAATATCAGCACCTATTGATTTAGTAAATTCACAGTATGGATCGGCTGCCATAAAAATTTTATTTTCTACCTTTTGACTATCACCCCAAGCTTTCATCACATTTGGATCATTTACTGAGACACAAATAATTTTAGAAATTCCCTTTTTTTTAGCTACTTCAAAATTGTTTACATAACCCGGTAAATGTTTCGCTGAACAAACTTTCGTAAAAGCTCCAGGAACCCCAATAACTATTGTTTTATTGTTATCAAACAACTCAGAAGTAAATATTTTTTTTAGCACATCACTTTCATCTAAATAATAAAATTCTGAGTTTGGAATTTTATCTCCTTCTTTAATTTTCATTTAATTTTTCCTAAAATATATTGTTTAATTTTTTTGAGATTATTTTCAATTATACCATAATTTTCTTTATCGTCCAAAATAAACCTCAGTTCTTCTGGTAAATCAGATTTTAAATTTATAGCTTTTAAAATTGCATCTGGAAATTTACATGGATGTGCTGTTGCAAGAACAATATTATTTCCTTTTAAATTATGTTTATCAAAAGCACCATATCCTATTGCAGTATGTGGATCTAAAATCATATTAAATTTTTCATAAATATTTTTTATTACATCTAGTGTCTGCTGCTCACTCATTCTAGCTGATAGAAAATCTTTATTAATTTTTTTTAATTTCTCATTGTTAATTATATATTGACCATTCTGTTTAATATTTTTCATATCATCTAAAGTTTGTGAACTATCATGGTCGTTTAAGTCATAAATTAGTCTCTCAAAATTACTTGCAATTTGTATATCCATACTTGGTGAAATAGTTTCTGAGACATGTGTGGCCTCATATTTACCCTCTGATATAGCTCTATGTAAAATATCATTTTGGTTTGTGGCTACTATTAATTTATTAATTGGAAGACCTAACTTTTTTGCCAAATAGCCAGCATAAACATCTCCAAAATTTCCAGTTGGGACTGAAAAATTTATTGGTTGTTTGTGATCCTCAACTAAAAGATAACAATAAAAATAATATACACTTTGCGCAATAATTCGGGCCCAATTTATTGAATTAACCCCAGACATGTTTATCTGATTAGAAAATTCTTTATCTGAAAACATAGATTTAACTAAATTTTGACAATCATCAAAATTACCTTTAACGGCAATATTAAATACATTTTTTTCTTTTCCAGTTGTCATTAATTTTCTTTGAACTGGTGAAATACGATTATAAGGATGAAGAACAAATATATTTAAATTTTTTTTTCCTTTAATTGCATCAATAGCTGCTGCCCCGGTATCCCCTGAGGTAGCAACTACAATATTAATTTTTTCATTTGCGTTGTTTAAATAATATTCATAAAAATTGCCTAAGAGTTGCATAGCAACATCTTTGAAAGCTAAAGTTGGACCATGAAATAATTCAAGTACAGAGCGGTCACCCACTTTAATAAGTTCAATAACATTCTCTTTTCTAAAAACTCCATAAGATTTTTCTATTATTTTGCTTAACTCATCCTCCGAAGTAAAATTACCAATAAAAGGATGAATAATTTTTTTTGCTAGTTCTGAATAACCTAGTTCTTTAAATTCACTTATTTCAGACTCAGTGTATTCGTGTAAAGTCTCTGGGATAAAAAGGCCCCCATCATCAGCAAGCCCTTTTATAAAAACTTCACTAAACTCAAAGGTTTTTGATCTGTCTCTTGTGCTTATATACTTCATCTAATAATTTTTTTTTCTAAAATATAGATATATCAAAAGAATTGAAATCGCCATTGAAAACCAAGTAATTGCATACTTTTTGTGATTGTTTGAAATATTTGCAGTAATCACTTTGGGTTTCGGCAATTTATAATCACCGTTTAAGTAAATGATATAATCAGAAAATTTTTTTCCAGTGTATTTGAAAATATCTTCTCTATTTAGAGTAAACCAATAATTTTTATTTAAATCATTATCTGGTTTAAATGTGCTTGCTTTATGTTGTTGTTTTAATGTTCCAATTATACTGCTTTCATTAATTAAATTAATTTCAGGTCTATCTTTTTTGTCAAATGGTATCCATCCTCTATTGATTAAGTAATTCTCATTATTTATTATAATAGGGTTAATTACTTCAAAACCTGGTTTTCCACTTTCATTTAAATTATATAAATAAATTTGTTTATTAAAATCAATAATTCCTGAAGTTTTAATTCTTAAGTAATTTTTTTTATCAACCTCAGAAAATTCAACAGGATCATTTTTAAGGGAATTTTCAATTTCTGATAATAAATTTAATTTCCAATTTAATCTATAAAGTTGCCAAGATCCTAATGATAACAACACCAAAATAATAAAGTAAACAAAAACCGAAAATAGAAACTTATTCTTCAAGAGTTAAATGTTAACTTCCCCAAATATAAATAGCTGCAAATAAGAATAACCAAACAACATCGACAAAGTGCCAATACCATGCTGCTGCCTCAAATCCAAAATGATGATCTTTTGTAAAATGACCCAATTTACCTCTCCACAAACATACAGCTAAAAATATTGTTCCAATTATAACGTGAAAACCATGAAAGCCTGTTGCCATGTAAAATACAGCTCCATAAATATGACCAGAATAATCAAAAGTTGCATGATGATATTCATAAGCTTGAAGTAGAGTAAAAAAGAAACCTAAAATAACGGTTGAAGTTAAGCCTTGAATAAATCCTTTTCTATCACCTTCTATTAACGAGTGATGGGCCCATGTTACAGTAGTTCCTGATAGCAACAATACAAGAGTATTGATTAATGGTATGTCCCAAGGATCAAAAGTTTCGATATCTTTTGGAGGCCAGACATTTCCAACAAACTCGTTTGGAAATAAACTAATATCAAAATATGCCCAGAACCATGCCACAAAAAACATGACTTCTGATGCAATAAACAACGTCATTCCGTAACGATGATGAATTTGAACGACAGGTGTATGGTGTCCTTGATGTTCTGCTTCAATCACAACATCCCTGAACCACATATAAGCACCATATAAAACTAATGCTAACCCTAAGTACATTCCCCAAGAAACATCATTGTGCATATAAAAGATTGTACCAATTGCTAAAACTAGACAAGAAAATGAAACGTAAATAGGCCAAGGACTTGGGTCTACTAGGTGGTAATCATGTTTTTTTTCAGCTGACATTTTTCGTGATTATGATTGTTTATAGTAATCTGTCGAGAAAAAAGTGTACGACATAGTTACATCCTGTAAATTTTTTGTGGTTGGATCATTTACAAGCTCTGGATCTAAATAAAAAGTCATCACATAAGTGGCCTTCTCTCCAGCTTTAAGAGCCTGTTTTTCAAAACAAAAACAACCTAATTTACTATAATATTTACCAAAACTAGCTGGCGAAACATTAAAACTTGCAACACCATATGTCGTGTCTTCCCCATAATTTTCTACTTCAAACTCTATTCTATTGACCTGTCCAACCTTAACATCAATAACATTTTTTTTGGCTTTAAAGTCCCATTCAAGATTATTTACGTTAGTATCAAATCTAACGCTTACCACTTTATCCAATATAATATTTGGAGCTTCTTTAGATACTTGAGTTGTGCCTCCAAATCCAGTTATCCTACAAAATGCATCATAAAGTGGAACTGCAGCAAAAGAAAGTCCCAACATAAGAAAAAAAATACCTCCTAGCAAAACTGGTGTTAAAGTTTTCTTCTTAATCATATCTGTCTATCGAATACTCCAACATTATATAAAGTAAATACAAATAAAAAAACCATAAACGCTAAAATTAATACAGCAGTTAGAATATTTTTCTTTTTAGTCTTTTTATCAGGTATCATCATAAAATTTTATCTATTAAAAAAAGAACAAATATCAAAAATAAATATAAAATTGAATATCCAAATATAGATTTTGCTTTTTTCGCATTAAATTTATTTTTTTTATAGTTGTAAAGCTCAAAACATAAAAAATTGTAATATAATGTCAAAATTAAAGATGGAATTAAAAATATTAAACTCACAAAGCCAATTGCATAAGGCAGGATAATTACCGGCAGCATAATAATAGAATATATGAGTATATTTAACTTTGTACTTTCAATACCATTGGTAATAGGAAGCATAGGTATCTTTGCTTTTTTATAATCGCTTGATTTATAAAGGCTCAATGCCCAAAAATGTGATGGTGTCCAAAAAAAGATAATTAAAAAAAAAGTTATGGGCTCTAAAGAAAGAGAGTTTGTAGCAATAGTCCAGCCAATTACTGGTGGTAAAGCTCCTGCAGCCCCTCCTATTACAATGTTTTGAGGAGTTTTTCTTTTTAACCATATTGTATATACAAAAACATAAAATAAAATCGTAGATAACAACAAGCTTGCTGAAATTCTGTTAGCAAAGAAATCAAGAGCAATTACAGAAAATATTGACAGAGTAATACCAAAAACTAAAGCCTGATTTCTATTAACTTTGCCCGTTGGAATTGGTCTTAAACAAGTCCTTGTCATCAAAGCATCAAGATCAGACTCGTACCACATATTCAACGCACCCGCAGCTCCTGCGCCAATAGAAACTAATATAATTCCTATTATTGCATCTTTTGTAGGAACTATATTTGGTGCCATTAATAATCCAACAGCACATGTGAATATAACTAATGACATCACTCTTGGCTTCATAAGCTTAAAAAGCTCAGAAAAATTAAAAACGTCTTCTTGACTTAGGTTTCTATTTTTTAATTTAGACTTGATCATTTATTCTAAGTTTAAAAATCTAAATATTAGCTAGTAGATTTTTCTATACCCTCTTCATCTTCAAACTTTGGTAATTCTTCAAAAGTATGAAAATTTGGTGGTGATGGAACTGTCCACTCTAATGTTGTGGCACCTTCTCCCCAAGGGTTTTGGGCTGCAGCTTTTTTCTTAGAAAAAGCATAAATTAGGTTTGCAAAAAACACCACAAGACCAATTACAGATATATACGATCCAATTGATGAAATGTAATTCCAACCTGCAAAAGCATCTGGATAATCAGCATATCTTCTGGGCATTCCGGCTAGTCCTAAAAAGTGTTGAGGGAAGAAAACTAAATTAACTCCAATAAAAGTTAACCAGAAATGCAACTGTCCCATCCACTCTGAATACTCATAGCCAGACATTTTTCCAAACCAATAATAAAAACCTGCAAAAATTGCAAAAACAGCACCAAGAGATAATACGTAATGAAAGTGAGCAACAACATAATATGTATCATGCATTGCAGTATCAACACCTGCATTTGCAAGAACAACTCCTGTTACTCCACCAACGGTAAATAAAAATATAAATCCTAATGCCCAAACCATTGGAGTTTTAAACGAAATAGATCCACCCCACATTGTTGCAATCCAAGAAAATATTTTAATACCTGTTGGAACTGCAATAATCATTGTTGCAGCCAAGAAGTAAGCTTTAGTGTCTGTGCTTAAACCAACTGTGTACATGTGGTGAGCCCATACAACAAATCCCACAATACCAATTGCAACCATAGCGTAAGCCATACCTAAATAACCAAAGACTGGTTTTTTAGAAAATGTTGAAACGATATGGCTGATCATTCCAAAGCCTGGTAAAATTAGAATATAAACTTCAGGGTGACCAAAGAACCAAAATAAATGCTGGAATAAAACTGGATCTCCTCCAGTTTGAGCATCAAAAAAGGCGGTTCCAAAATTTCTGTCTGTTAATAGCATTGTGATAGCACCTGCTAAAACTGGTAATGACAATAATAATAAAAATGCAGTAACTAAAATAGACCAAGCAAATAATGGCATTTTATGCAATGTCATACCTGGTGTTCTCATGTTTAAGATTGTAGTAATAAAGTTTACTGCTCCAAGAATTGAAGAAGCTCCTGCTAAGTGTAAACTTAAAATTGCAAAATCCATTGCAGGTCCTGGCTGTCCAGCTTTTGAAGATAAAGGAGGATAGATAGTCCATCCACCACCAACACCTGTTTGACCTGGAGGGCCATCCATAAATATAGACATTATTAATAAAATAAATGAAGTGGGTAATAACCAGAATGAAATATTATTCATTCTTGGAAAGGCCATATCAGGTGCACCAATCATTATAGGAACAAACCAGTTACCAAAACCACCGATCATTGCTGGCATTACCATAAAGAAAATCATGATTAAACCGTGACCAGTAACTAAAACATTATACAAATGATAATTACCACCTAAAATTCCATCACCTGGATGCATCAATTCCATTCTCATTAAAACTGAAAATGCTGTACCAATTACACCTGCAACAATTGCAAATATTAAGTACATTGTACCAATATCTTTGTGGTTTGTTGAATAAGCCCAACGCTTCCAACCTGTTGGTGTATGATGATCGTCGTGTGATGCTGTTTGTGTGTACATATTATTTACTCGCTAGTTTTTTAAATTGATCTTCTCCTATAATTTCTTTTGCAAATTTTATTTTAGCGCCTGTTAACCATTCTTGATATTCTTCGTCAGAAACTACTCTTACAGTAATAGGCATAAATGCATGTTTAATTCCACATAGCTCTGAACATTGACCATAATATGTTCCAACTTTCTCAGCTTTAAACCAAGTTTCATTTATTCTTCCAGGCACAGCATCTCTTTTAACACCAAACGAAGGGAGTGCCCAAGCATGTAATACATCGTTTGCTGTAATTAAAACTTTTACTACCTTATTAACTGGAACAACAACTTCATTGTCTACAGCAAGTAGTCTTGGTTGATCTTTTTTAAGATCTTTTGTTTCAATCATGTAAGAGTCAAAAATAATATTTTCATCTGGATATTCATAACCCCAGTACCATTGGTAGCCTATTGCCTTAACCGTAACGTCTGCTTTTGGAATTGTATCTTGTTTATATAAAATTTTAAAAGATGGAACAGCCATAACAATTAAAATTAAACATGGAATTAATGTCCATAAAACTTCTACAGCAACATTATGTGTTGTAGTAGATGGATTGGGATTTCTTGAGGCTCTAAACCTTATGCATGCATAAACCATTAAAAATAATACAAATACACTGATTGCTATAATTATAGGTAATAACAATTTATCGTGAAAGTTTACTATCTCTCTCATAGACGAAGATGCTGCTTCTTGAAAGCCTAGTTGCCAGTCTTTAGGCTGGTTGGCTATTGCACTTGATGCAACAAAATATGATAGAATTATAAATAAAATTTTTTTCATTTTTTTACCCTATATAGAGCGTCTTTTAAAAAAATACACTTTTACTTTTAGCGACAAAATATCAATTAATAGCGTAATTTATGATCGATAGTGCAGAAATTACAGCCGTTTCAGATCTCAAGATATTTTCATTGATTTTAATAGACTGAACACCATTAAATTTAAGAATCTTTTCCCTCTCCTCCTCAGAAAAATCTCCCTCGGGTCCTATAATCACACAAGTAGGCTTTGTGGTTAACTTTTTAAGATCAATTTTAGTATTAGAGGTATTGAGATCAGTAAATATTAAATCCATATCATTACTAAGAAAATTTTTTAATTTCTGAGGTTCTTCAATTATTGGAACCGTAATTCTATTTGATTGTTCAGCAGCTTCTATGATTACTTTTTCCAATCTTTCTTTATTTATTTTTCTAACAATCGTTCTATCAAAAATAATAGGCAGAAATTTTGTAACACCTAACTCAGTTGCTTTTTGTATCATGAAATTAAAATAATTTGATTTGATGGGTGAAAAAGCCAACCATAGCTCTTTGAGATTTTCTTTTTGTCTTAGTTGTTTTGTAATATTGAATTCAACTGAGCTTTTTGAAATACTTATAATTTTTGCTTCCCATTCTCCACTACTATTAAATAAAGAAAAAACTTCATTTTCTTTAATTCTCATAACTTTTGAAACATAATGAGATTGTGACTTATCAAGCTTGTCCTTTAAATTAATTGATAAACTTTTTGGAAAAAATAATCTAATGTTACTCATATTGATAAATTAGTTTATGAAAAATATTAAAGCAATAATTTTTGATGCATATGGCACTTTATTTGATGTCAACTCGGCTGCAGAAAAATGTAAAGATAAAATTGGTGATAAGTGGGAAGGTTTTGCAAATTATTGGAGAACCACTCAGCTAGAATATACTTGGCTTAGAAGTTTAATGAAAAGACATAAAGATTTTTGGCAAGTGACTGAAGATAGTTTGGATAAGTCTATGAAAGCTTACAAAATAGACTCTTCGATGAGAAATGAATTATTAGATCTTTATAAAATTTTATCACCTTTTGAAGAAGTACCTAAAGTTTTAAAATTACTTAAAGAAAAAAATTTTAAGCTTGCTATTCTTTCAAATGGTACACCTGCCCTTCTTAATCAATTAGTTAAAATTAATAATTTAGATAATTTATTTGATGATCTTTTTTCAATAGAAGAAGTTGGTATTTATAAACCAGACTCTAAGGTTTACGATATGCCAATTAACAAATATAAAATTCAAAAAAATGAAGTTGCTTTTTTAAGTGCAAATACTTGGGATGTATCTGGTGGTGGAAATTATGGGTATAATTCAATCTGGGTAAACAGAAATAATAATATTTTTGATAATCTTGATTATAAACCTCAAAATGAAATTGAAAATTTAAAAAAATTAATTGATATAATTTAATTTTTTAATCGAAAGGGTAAAATGACTAAAGGACAAAGAGCAGGAAATAGTGCAATTGCAGTTGAAGTAGAAAAAGGTAAATCTTATTATTGGTGTGCATGTGGCAAATCAAAAAATCAGCCTTTTTGTGATGGCTCTCATAAAGGAACTGAATTTAACTCAGTCGTATATAAAGCTGAAGAAACTAAAAAGAAGTTTTTTTGTTCATGTAAACAAACAGATAATCAGCCTTTTTGTGATGGATCACATAATAAAAAGTAACATTGAAATTAGAAATTTATTAACTACTTCTAAGTCATGAAGCATATAGAGGTAAGTAAAATAATTAACCCAATTCCAGCATCAGATGGTGCTGGTGTAAAATTAAAAAGAAGTATTGGTGTTGAACCAAACTACTTTGATCCATTTTTAATGTTAGATGAGTTTGGATCAGAAAATAGCGAAGACTACATTGCTGGTTTTCCACCCCACCCTCATAGAGGTATTGAGACTGTAACTTACATGCTTGCAGGAGATTTTGAACATAAAGACAGTACTGGTGGTGAAGGAAGAATGACTGCTGGAGATGTTCAATGGATGAAGACAGGTAGTGGAATAATTCATTCTGAAATGCCAGCGATGAAAGAAGGTAAACTTCATGGTTTTCAATTATGGGTAAATATGCCCGCTAAATTGAAGATGAGTAAGCCTGAATATATTTATATTGATGCAGATAAAATGAGTGTTCATAAAGATGGGGACAAACAAGTTAAAGTAATAGCTGGTAAATTTGAAAATGCCGAGGGCCCTGTCAAAGGTCATAACGTTGAGCCAGTTTATTTTGATGTTGAATTAAATAAAGATAAAGAGTTTAATTTTAAATTACCATCTACTCATAATAGTTTTATTTATTTAATTAATGGTGAATTAGAAATTGGTAAAAATAAACACAACAATGTTAAAGATAGTACTTTAATACTATTAACAAGGGGTGAAGATTTAACTGTAAAAGCTAAATCAGATGCTAAGTTCTTGGTGATTTCTGGAAAGCCAATAAATGAAGAAATTGCAAGAGGTGGACCTTTTGTAATGAATACTAAAGCTGAAATCTTGCAAGCAGTGCAAGATTATCATAATGATACATTTGTAAAATAATGAAAACAATACAAATACAAAAATTTGGTGGTCCTGAAGTTTTAGAGTTAACAGATGTAGAAATTGGAAAACCAGGTCCAAAAGAGGTCTTAATAAAAAATTTATCTATCGCTGTAAACTATATAGATGTTTATCACAGAACGGGATTATACCCCATCCCACTTCCAAGTGGTATTGGGCTTGAAGCATGTGGAATAATAGAAGAAATTGGCTCTGAAGTAGATTTGTTTAAAGTTGGAGACAGAGTAAGTCATGCATCAATGCCTATAGGTGCTTATTCAGAAAAACAAATAATGCCACAAGAAAAATTAGTAATTGTTCCAGATGGAATTTCAAATGAAATTGCATCATGCATAGTGTTAAAAGGAATTACAGCAGAATACTTACTTCATAGAAGTTATGCAGCAAAGAAAGGTGATAAAGTATTATTTCATGCTGCAGCTGGTGGTGTTGGACAAATTTTATGCCAGTGGGCAAATGCAATTGGATGCACTGTAATTGGGACTGTTGGTTCAAAAGAAAAAGAAGCTATTGCTAAAAAAAATGGCTGTCACCATGTAATTAATTATACTGATACTAATTTTGTTGAAGAAGTTGAAAAAATAGTAGGAAAAAATGGAATTGATGTTGTCTATGATGGTGTGGGTACAAAAACTTTTGAAGGGTCTATTGAATGTTTAAAGATTAGAGGAATGATGGTAGCTTTTGGAAATGCATCTGGCTACGTTCATACACTTGATATTAAAAAACATATAAATGCTAAGGGTCTTTTTTTTACAAGACCTTCGATAGCACACTACACAGTAACAAGAAAAGAATTAGAAGACTCAGCTGCAAAAGTTTTTGATGCAATTTTATCAGGAAAAATAAAAGTAGAAGTATTTAAAAAATATTCTTTAAGTGAAGTAAAAAAAGCTCATGAAGATTTAGAGGCAAGATTATTAACTGGACCAGTGGTTATACTTCCATAACTACATTATTTCTTGATCAATATCCATATCGGACATATGAAGTTGTAAAGCTCGGGTAGAAATTTGAATTTCTATTATAAAAAAAATAATTGAAATAATCATTGATAAACAACAAGATCCAAAAATTAATCTAGCTATAAATATTTCATTCAAATAAAGACCAAATACTGTCAGCATATTAAAGAGAAATCCAAAAGCAGCAAATAATATTGTAAATTTTAAAAGGCTAATTCTTTTATTCAAATTTATAAATTGTGCTTTCCATTCAGGTGGTGTGTGTTTTTCAAATACATGTGCATCGTGAATTTTTCTAATTAGGCCACTTAAAGTATGAAATCTATTACTATAAACACCCATCAATAAAGGAATCGCTGGAAACATTAGTGCTGTGACTGTGTAATCTATATTCATACGAATCAGTTTGATTATGAATCTAGCCTTTGTTATTTACAAGTAAATTATGAACCAAATAAACCTATTTATAGAACTAACAAGGTTGAAAAGGCCTATTGGTTTTATGCTTTTGTTTTGGCCTTGTCTTTGGGGATTAACGTTAGTTTATAATTTTCAATCAAATTTATTCAATTACTTTTTTTATTCTATACTTTTCTTATCAGGTTCTATTTTAATGCGATCTGCAGGATGTATTGTAAATGATATTGCTGATAAAAATTTTGATAAAAAAGTTGAGAGAACTAAAAAAAGACCAATTGCTTCTGGAAAAGTTTCAGTAAAACTTGCTTCTATATACGCTTTAATTTTATGTGGAATTGCTTTTTTAGTACTAATAAATTTTAACAAACTTACAATATTGATGGCTTTAATTTCAATGCCACTAGCGTTTACGTATCCATTGATGAAGAGAATTACCTATTGGCCTCAATTATTTCTTGGAATTACCTTTAACTATGGTTTAGTGCTTGCTTGGATCTCAATAGCTAATGAAATTTCAATTATTCCAATCATTTTCTATTTAGGAGCCATATTTTGGACACTAGGCTACGACACAATTTATGGATTTCAAGATATTAAAGATGATGAAATAATAGGTGTAAAGTCAACTTCAATAAAATTTAAAAATGATCCAAAAAAATTTCTATTTATTTCATATTGTATATTTATCATATCGCTATTTTTGATTGGAGTATTAATGAGTTTTAAATACTATTATTTTATATTTATGATTTTTCCAATTCTTCATTTGTTGATATTTCAAATAAAAAGATTAAATACTAATTCACCCTCTGATTGCCTAAATAAATTTAAAAGTAATAATTTTTTAGGAATGATAATATTTATAAACATTCTTATTGGAAAATTATTATAAAACTATGTCAAAAATTAAAATTTTAAAAAGACTTTTTAAAAACTACACTAGTAAATTTATTGATAAAATTTTACTAGCTGGTTTTTTTTCAATAATAGTAGCCGCAAGTACTTCAGCTACAGCATGGCTTTTAGATCCTGCAATAGAGAAGATATTTCTTAATAAAGATCAAACCTTAATTATATTAATTCCGATAGCAATCATAATTGCGTTTAGTGCAAAAGGTACGTCCCTTTATTTTGCGAAATTATTAATGATCAATGTATCTGAAGAAGTTAAAAAAATGATGCAGACTGATATGTTAAGATCCTTTATTAAAGCTGATACAGAAATTATTGAAAACAAGCATTCAGGAAAATATATTTCAAATTTAAATTTTGACGTAAATCAGATAACAATATTATTAGCTGATGCGCTTTTAAGTCTTTTTAAAGATAGCCTAACTTTAATAGGTCTGCTTATTGTAATGTTTTTTCAAAATTGGAAATTATCTTTAATAGCAATTTTTATGATACCTCTTGCATCAATTACTGCAAAAATTCTTGCTAAAAGAATGGGTAAAGTCACCACTCAAGCTCAAGAGAAATCAGGAGATTTAAACAGATATCTAATCGATTTGTTTAAAAATCATAAAATTATAAAAATTTTTCAAAGAGAAAATTTTGAGGAAAAAAGATCTGAAAAATTTGTGAACGACCTCAAAGAAAAATCTGCAAAAATACA
The DNA here is from genome assembly GCF_000155895.1 of Candidatus Pelagibacter sp. HTCC7211. Classification (NCBI taxonomy): domain Bacteria; kingdom Pseudomonadati; phylum Pseudomonadota; class Alphaproteobacteria; order Candidatus Pelagibacterales; family Candidatus Pelagibacteraceae; genus Candidatus Pelagibacter; species Candidatus Pelagibacter sp. HTCC7211. The sequence continues at coordinate 413,797 of NZ_DS995298.1, read as the reverse complement.
TGCTGTATACATTAGATCTGCTCCAGTTATGGAAATATTAACAGGTATAATGATTGCTATACTCATATTTTATTCTGGTAAATTGATAATTAATGATGAATTGGGAATAAATAATTTTTTTTCTTTTTTAGCAGCTATGATGTTGGCATATCAACCTGTCAAAACACTTACAAAAGTTAATGTTGGTATTGGACAGGGTTTGGCAGCAGCTGAAAGAATTCTCCCAATAATAGATAATCAAAATGAAATTTCTATAAATGAAGAAGGTGAAAAAATTAATATTACAGAAGGTAATATTATTTTAGATAAAATTAATTTTGCTTATAAGTCTAATCCTGAGAACAAAGTTCTACAAGATATGTCTCTTAAATTCACTGGTGGAAAAATGACTGCTTTGGTTGGTCATAGTGGATCTGGAAAATCAACATTATTAAATATGATACCTAGAATTTATTTACCAACTAGTGGAAATATATATTTTGACAATCAGGATATATCTAAAGTGAATTTAGTGTCTCTTAGAAATCAAATTTCAATAGTAGATCAAAATACAACATTATTTGATGATACTGTTTTTAATAATATAAAATATGCAAGACCAAATGCTGATAAAGAAGATATTATAGCAGCTGCAAAATTATCTATGAGTGATGATTTTATAAATAATTTAGAAAATGGCTATGAAACTATGATTGGTGAAAATGGAGTAAAACTTTCTGGAGGAGAAAAACAAAGATTATCAATAGCAAGAGCTTTTTTAAAAAATAGTAGAATAATATTGTTAGATGAGGCTACCTCATCATTGGATTCTGAAACAGAAGAAAAAATTCAAAAAGCATTAGATAAACTAACCACAAATAAAACAACAATAGTTATTGCCCATAGACTTTCAACAATACTTAACTCGGATAATATTTATGTTGTTGATAATGGTAAAATTGTTGACTCTGGAAAGCACGATGATCTATTGAATAATTCTAAAATTTATAAAAATTTTTATCAAAGACAATTAAAACAAAATTGATGTATTTTTTGTACGCCATACTAACTAATTTGGCTGTAATAATCTCGCCTCTTATTTTTATTTATAGAATATTAAAAGGAAAAGAGGATCCCCAAAGGTTTAAAGAGAAAATTTGTATTTATTCTCGAAAAAGAACTAAAAATAAAGTTTGGATACATGCTGCAAGTATTGGTGAACTTATGAGTGTGGTTCCAATAATTAAAAAATTGGAAAAAAATAAAAAAATTAAAAGTATTATTGTTACAACGACAACAACTAGTTCTGCAAAAATATTTAAAAAATTAAGATTTAAAAAAACTTTTCATGTTTATTTTCCTTTAGATAATAATTTTTTAACAAAAAGATTTATAAATTATTGGCAACCAGAAACAGCAATCTTTGTAGATTCTGAAATATGGCCAAACATGTATAAAAATTTAAAGATAAAAAAAATTCCAATTATTATTTTAAATGCAAGAATAGTTAAAAAAACTCTTGATAGGTGGCAAATTTTTCCTGGTTTTGCTAAAGAAGTATTTGATAAAATTACTTTAGCTCTACCTTCAAATCTAGAAACTTTAAAATATCTAAAACAACTTCAGGTTAAAAATATTAGGGTTGCGGGCAACCTTAAATATTATGGAGAAAAAAATGTAGAGGGGATAAATGACAAACATTTGAAAAATAAATTTAATAACTCAAAGATCTGGTGTGCAGCTAGTACACATAAAAATGAAGAAATTTTTTTAGGAAAACTACATAAAAATCTTAAAAAAAATTATAAACAACTTATTACTATTATTATACCAAGACATATAAATAGAGTGTCTCAGATAATTGATGACATGAATAAACTTGGTTTAAAAACTATAACCAACTCCTCAAATCTTAAGATAAAAGATGATACTGATATATTTCTAGTAGATAGTTATGGAGTTTCGTCTAAATTTTATAATCTCACCAATATAACTTTTGTAGGCGGCTCCCTGATTGCTCATGGAGGTCAGAACCCTTTAGAGCCAGCCAGATTTGGTAATTTTATAATTAATGGTCCAAATGTGAATAATTTTAAGGAAATATACTCATTTTTAATGAAGCGCAAAATGTCGTTAACTACCTCAAGTAGTTTAAAGATGGAAAAAATTATTTTAAAAAAGTTGAACCATAAAAAAAATAACCAAAATATTAAAAAAATAATTAAAATTGGTCAGCAAATTCTAGACAAAAATCTGCTTTATATTAACAAGTATATAATATGAAGTTTGTAAAACCTTTATTTTGGAATTCTAAAAATTTAATCTCTATAATTCTTTTCCCACTCTCACTAATTACTTTAATAATTAATGAGTTAAAAGAATTGAATTCAAAGAAAAAATTTTTAATTAAAACAATATGTGTGGGTAACACATACTTAGGTGGTACAGGAAAAACATCTTTAGCTATTGAAATTCAAAATTTATTAAAAAAAAAATTTAAGACTGTATTTATAAAAAAAAATTATCCTGATCATTTAGATGAAATAAATTTATTAAAATCAAAAGGTGAGGTAATTTTTAAAAATAGTAGAGAGGAATCATTACATTTAGCATCAAAAAATAAATTTGAACTGGCAATTCTTGATGATGGATTACAACAAAAAAATATTGATTATAGTGTGAAAATTATTTGTTTTAATGCTGATGAGGGATTTGGAAATGAATATTTACTACCAGCAGGGCCATTAAGAGAAAGTATTAATCAGATAAAAAATTATGATATTGCTTTTATTAATGGGGAGAAAAAAAATAAAGATCTTAATTTAAAACTAAAATCTATAAATAAAAATCTTCAAATTTTTGAAGGCAAATATAAACCTTCAAATTTAAAAACTTTTGATTTAAAAAAAAAATATCTAATGTTTTGTGGGATTGGTAACCCTCATGAATTTGAAAAAACTCTTATTAAGAATAAATTTTTGATAAAAGAAAAAATAATTTACGCAGATCACTATAAAATACCTAATAAAATACTTAATCAATTAAAGTTAAAAGCTAAAAAAAAGAATCTTTCTTTAGTCACTACTGAAAAAGATTTTTTTCGGCTAGATAAATCACAAAGAAAAAATATTAAATTTTTAAAAACTACTTTAAAAATTAAAGATATTAATAAATTTAAAAAACTCTTAATATCTAAGTTATGAGAAAAATAGTCTACTTTATTGAATATATTTTAATCAAGATTTTATTTTTTATTTTTAAGTTAATTGGTTATAAATTTTCATCAAATTTAGGATTTAAAATTGGTATAATTTTCGGTCCTTTATTTAAATCTAAAAAATCAATTATTAATAATTTAGAAAAAGCAAATATTCAAAAGCAAGAAAATCTCAAAAAAATAGCATCTAATGTTTTGGGAAATTATGGAAGAATTTTTGCAGAATATATTCACCTACAAAATTTTAGAAATGATAAACTTAGAAAATACATTTCAATTGAAGGTATTGAGCATTTAAATTATTTAAAAAAATTTAAAAAAAAAGCTATTTTTGTTTCAGGTCATTTTAACAATTTTGAACTTATGGCTATGCAAATTGAAAAAGCAGGAATTGAATTAGCTACTATTTATAGACCACTTAATAATGTTTTTTTGAATAGAACAATGGAAAGAATTAGAACCGAAAATATTTGTAAAAATCAAATAAAAAAAGGTAGAGCTGGCAGTAGAGAAATAATTAAAAATGTAAAAAATGGAAAATCAATTGCAATAATGATTGATCAGAGAGTTAGAGAAGGTGAAAAAGTAAATTTTTTTAATCATTTAGCAACCACTACTACGATTCCAGCTCAACTTATTAAAAAATATAATTGTGAGCTTGTCCCAGTTTATATTGAAAGAATAAGAAATAATTATTTTAAAATGTTTATTTCAAAACCAATTAAAATTAATAATAAAAAATCAATTATAGAAATAACTAAATTTCTTAATGATTTATTGGAAAGAATGATTTTGAAAAACATAGATCAGTGGATTTGGACGCACAATAGATGGAAAGATTAAATCTTTATTTTTTTTCACGTTCAATTGCCGCCTCTACATATGAATAGTAAGCTTCCTGCTTTTCAACGCTCCAGTAATTTAAATTTTCTAAGGGTATTTTTTTTTTTGATATTGCACAAATTACATGATCACCATTTTCAACGATTTCAAAATTATTTGGTAGAAATTTTAATTTAGCTAATTTATTTATCATTTATAAGATATATAAATATTATTATGAAAATTGCAATTTTAGGAAGTGGAGGCAGAGAACATGCGATAGCTGCATCAATTTCTAAATCTTCAAAAAAAGAAAATATTTACTGCATTCCAGGAAATGCAGGAACTTTGGAAATTGCCATCAATATAGATTTAGATATTAATAACTTTGAAGCTATACATAAGTTTCTAGATGAAAACAAAATTGACTTAGTAGTGATAGGGCCAGAACAACCATTGGTAAATGGTATAGTTGATTATTTAGAAAAATTTAATATTAAAGTCTTTGGTCCTAATAAAATTGCCTCTCAACTTGAAGGGTCAAAAATTTTTACAAAGAAACTTTGTGAGGACTATAATATTCCAACAGCAAAATTTGCTGTACTTGAAAACAAATTAGATGCAAAAAAATTTTTAGAAAACTCTAAATATCCCAACGTAATTAAAGCTGATAATTTAGCCTCAGGTAAAGGTGTTTATATTTGCAATAATGAAAATGAGTCTAATGTTGCAATTGAAGAGATATTCAATGGAAAATTTGGAGTAGCTAAAAACATCCTAATTGAGGAATTCCTTGAAGGTGAAGAAATGAGTTATTTTATAGTTAGTGACGGAAAAACTATAAAAAATTTTGAAACCGCACAAGACCACAAAAGAGTACTTGAAGGGGATAAAGGAAAAAATACAGGAGGCATGGGGGCATATTCTCCATCAAGATTAATTACAAAAGAGTTAGAAGAAAAAATTTTAAATAAAATTATTCAACCGACTCTATTAGGCTTATCTAAAATGAACACAAATTATAAGGGTTTTTTGTATGCAGGCCTTATGATTGTTAAAGATGAGCCATATTTAATTGAATATAATGTACGTATGGGGGATCCAGAGTGTCAAACAATTCTTCCTAAACTTGAAACTGATTTAGTAGATATTTTTTTAGCTTGTTGTGATGAAACACTTGATAAAATTGAACTCAATTGGTCAAAAAAGAAAAGTTTATGTGTTGTAATATGCTCCAAAGGTTATCCTGATGGATTTAAAAAAAATGAAGAAATAGAAAATTTAGAAAATCTTAAGTTAACTGAAGATGAATATATATTTCATGCTGGCACATTAAAAAAAAATAAAAAATTATATGCTGTTGGGGGTAGAGTTTTAAATTTTGTGGTTACTTCTGAGAACTTTAGCGAAGCAAAAAATAAGATATTATTTAATTTGGACAAATTAAATTGGCAAGGTGGGTTTTATAGAAAAGATATTGGCTATAGAGTAATTGATAAATGAGAATTATTTCAGGGTCCTTTAAAGGTAAAAAAATTTTAGAGCCAAAAGACATTAAAACAAGACCTTTAAAAGATTTAACAAAAGAATCGATATTTAATATTATAATTCATTCAAAAAAATTTAAAATAAACTTGGAAAACTCATTTATTTTAGATTTATTTTCTGGTGTCGGCTCTTTTGGTATTGAATGTTTATCTAGAAATGTAAAAAAAGTAATCTTTGTAGAAAATTATAATGGTGTTTTGCCTATATTAAAAAAAAATTTGGAAAATCTAAATCTAAATGAAAAATTTTCAATTTTAGAATATGATATATATCAAGATCATGTATTTTCAAAACTTGAAAGTAAGTTTGACATTATTTTTTTGGATCCTCCTTACAAAGTTAAAAATTTAGATAAATTATTAATAGAGATTAATAATCAAAAAATTTTGGATGAAAATGGGATAGTAATAATTCATAGACATAAAAATGAACAAGAAATAATTCCAAAAGTATTCCAAATTGCTGAACAAAAGAAATATGGTATTTCTAAGATTACTTTTTTAACAAAGTTAAATTAAAATTTTTTTTGTTTCTTGTTTTATTAATTCTACAGCAGGTTGATCATACGGATTTATATTAAGAGATTTTGCAATTAAAATTGTCTCTAAAATAAAAAAACAAAATAATTCTCCTAAAGTTTTTTCATCCCTTTTTTTTATCTCAAAGCTTCTAAAAGGTATGTTTTGTCTATTAAAAACATTCTCTGTAGCTTTTTTTTGGGAGAAAATTATATCACCTATGCTTTTATTTTTTAAATAATTTTTAGAAGATAAAATTTGCTCATTATTTAATTTTTCAGATCGATCTTCATGAACATAAAAAAAAGTAAAAAAATTATTTCGAAAACCATCCAAATAAAGTTGTGTTACACTATGATTATCTTTAGGCATACTAGAAATTACAGGTAATATTCCACTTTTTTTCTTACCTAAACTTTCAGCAATTAATTGCTGATACCATTTAAATAGACTGTCTGATTTTTCATCGTAATTAAGTATTATCGAGTTAAATTTTTTATTCTGAATAAAATATAATGTTGAGCTTACATTCGAAATTAAATTATTAAAAAAAGATTTATTTTTGATCAAAAAGTTAAGTTGTTTAAAATTGTTTATATTTAAACCCATTAGTTCAGCTGGCAACATACCAACTTCAGACAAAACCGAGTATCTACCACCTATATAATCGTTGTGGTGAATAATATCAGCTTTTAATTTCTTTGCTAAAAGATTTAAATAATTCTTTTTATTTTCAGTAATCAAAATATTTTGATCTTTTTTTTTTATTAATAAATTTACATTAACAATAGTTTCAATTGTATTGCCAGATTTAGAAATAATTATGTTATTATGATTTTTCTTTTTTTGTTCTAGATTGTTTACCTTTAAATTATCAATAAAAAAAAAATTTTTTTTTATTTTATGTCTCAAAAAATCATAGATTGCTTTTGCTCCAAGTGAAGATCCTCCCATTCCTATCACTCTGAAATCTAAGGACTTTTTAAATTTTTTTAGGTTTTTATGATTAAAATTATTTTTATAATCTTTTGATAAAGATTTTAAAATTTCATTTTTTTCTTTAATTAAAGTAGTGAGTTTTTTTCTGACTAATGAAGATTTTACTTTTTTTGATTTAAAATTTTTAAAAGATATTCTTGGTGATATCATTAATTTTTCTTAATTTTATCTAATAGCAATTCTTCAAAATTTTTATTAATATCTTTTTCATTAGATTTTATTTCTTGATTGTCTTGAGTTATCAATGTTTTAAATTCATTCTCATTAATATTTTTCTTATTTTCTATTTCTTTTGGAATTGGTAGCTCATCAAAATCTGGAGGCATCACTAATGGTGATTTTTTTTCAACTAAAAACTCATCTGTATTATTTTTTTTTTGATTCTCAAAAGCGCTTTGCATTGAGCTGCAAGATGCTAGCAGTAGTACAAAATTTAACAAAATAAATTTTTTAAGTTTGTTAATCATTTTTTTGATTATTTAAAATTAACTCAAATAATATCATAATAATTACACCTATAGTAATGAATATATCGGCTACATTAAAGACGAACCAATGAAATTCTTCCACGTGAAAATCAATAAAATCTGGGACTGCTTTATAAAATAAACGGTCAAATAAATTTCCCAATGCGCCACCAAAAATCATTAATAATCCGTACTTTTTAACTCCTTTGCTATCAATGATCATTTTTAAAATAACTAAAATTATTATTAAAATAATTGCAGTTAATAAATTATATAAGTTGTTTTGACTAAAAGAGAAAAGCCCAAAAGCAATTCCTTCGTTCCATATCAAATTTATGTTTAGAAACTTTGATGTATATAATTCTGTAGATGAATTTTTAACATTAAAGTTAATTACATAAATTTTTGAAATTCTATCAATTATAAAAATTAAAAATATAATGGATAGATTTATGTAGAAATTTTTTGTTAGATTTTTAACAATCATTCAAAATGTTTTGGGCAAGTTTTTCTTGAACAAGCTTCCTCAGTAATTTTCCAACATACTGGACATTTGGTTCCTTTTGCTTTGGTTGTTTCAGCACTTATTTCAATATTTTTATTAAAAATTACCTCAGAACTTGATGTAATACATAGTTCTGAAAAATCAATATTTTCAGTAATCTTAGATAATTTTTTATCCAAATTAATTTTTAGTTTAGCCTCTAAACTTGATCCAATTTCTTTAGATGCTCTTTTTTCTTCAATACTAATATTACATATATTTCTTATCTTAATAAGATCTATCCATTTTTGATTAAGCTGGTCATTCTTAAATTTTTCTGGATAATTTAAAAAAGATTCTAAATGAATGCTATTATTATTGTTGTAAATTAATTTATAGATCTCTTCTGTTGTAAAAGAGAGAATTGGAGCAAACCATCTTAATAATGAATTTAAAATCACGTTTAACAAAATAATTGTTGATTGTCTTTTTTTTGAGTCTATTGGATCACAGTACAAAGTATCTTTTCTAATATCAAAATAAAAGGCTGATAAATCCACAGTACAAAAATTTAACAACTCTTTATATAAATTATGAAAATCATAATTTTTAAAGTAGTTTTTAAAATTTGAGTTTAACACATAGATTTTATGAAGCATGAATTTCTCAAGTTCTGGTAATTCAGATAAATTTATTTTTTGTAGATCAATTTTTTCAAAATTATCATTTAGATTACCTAGTAAGTATCTAAATGTATTTCTGATTTTTCTATAAGACTCAGCGTGCTGATCTAAAATAGAGTGATCAATTCTTAAATCTTCAGCGTAGTTAGAAGATGCCACCCAAATTCTTAAAATATCAGCTCCATATTTTTTTAAAATATCTTCTGGAGCAATCACATTCCCAAGCGATTTTGACATTTTTAAACCTTTTCCATCAACAACAAAACCATGAGATAAAATTGACTCAAATGGGGCTCTTCCTCTTGTCCCACACGATTCGAGTAGTGATGAATGAAACCATCCTCTATGTTGATCTGAGCCTTCTAGATACATTGATGCTGGCCATTTTAAATCTTCTCTTTTTTCCAGAACAAATGAATGAGTGGAACCACTATCGAACCACACTTCAACAATATCACTTAACTTTTCGTAATCCTCTGACTTATATTTTTTACCTAAAAATCTTTGCGGATCATCAGAAAACCAACAATCTGAACCTTCTATTTCGTATATATTTGCTATCGTTTCATTTACTTCATCGTCTACCAGAATTTCTTTTGTTTTTTTATTTACAAAAATTGGAAGAGGAACGCCCCAAACTCTTTGTCTAGAAACACACCAGTCTGGTCTGGTTTCGATCATTGATCTTAATCTTTCTTTTCCCTTGCTAGGATAAAAAGTTGTTTCATCAAGAGCTTTAAGTGCTATTTCTCTCAACTTATGACTTTCCATTGAGATAAACCACTGAGGTGTTGCTCTATGAACTAGTGGTGCTTTAGATCTCCAAGAATGAGGATAAGAATGAATTAGTTCACCATTTGATAATAATTTTTTTTGTTCTTTAAGTTTTTCAATAACAATTGGGTTCGCTTTAAAAATGTGGTTACCTTCAAATAATTGTACATTGCTAGTATATTTTCCATCACCATCAACTGTTTCAATAGCTTTAATTCCATTATTTAAACACAAATTAAAATCATCTGGTCCATGACTTGGTGCACAATGAACAATACCTGTTCCTTGTTCTGTTGTTACAAATCTTGCTTCCAACATTGGTATATCATATTCATAACCTAGATTAAAGAAAGGATGTTTGCAGATTGTATCTTTCAAATCTTTACCTTTAAACTTTTTAATCTCTTGATAATTTTCTATTGAGCAGTCTTTTATAACTGACTCTAATAAAGCTTCAGCTATAACTATTTTTCGATTTTGAAAATCACCCTCATCATTCAATTGAATTAATACATAATCAAGAGACTGGTTATAAGCTAAAGCTTTGTTTGCTGGTATTGTCCAAGGAGTTGTTGTCCAAATAACAACTTCACTTCCTTCGAGCTCTTTTATATTAGAGGATTTAACTGGAAAAGATGTATAAATAGTATCAGATTTATGATCTTGATACTCTACTTCCGCATCTGCAAGTGCAGTCTTTTCAACTGTTGACCATAAAACCGGTTTGAACCCTCTATATAAACTTCCTTCTTTAAGAAATTTTCCTAATTCTCTTACAATTTGTGCCTCAGCATCAAAACTCATTGTAGAGTAATAATTTTCCCAGTCGCCAATAACACCTAATCGTTTAAATTGACTTTTATGAACTTCAATCCATTTTTCTGCAAATGATCTGCATTCTTTTCTAAATTCAACGATTGGTACTTCATTCTTATTTTTTTTATTTTTTTTATATTGTTCCTCTATTTTCCATTCAATTGGTAAACCATGACAATCCCACCCTGGGACATATATAGAGTCCTTGCCATCCATTTGATGAAATTTTACTATTATATCTTTCAAAATTTTATTTAAAGCCGTACCCATATGAATATTACCATTTGCATAAGGAGGGCCATCGTGAAGAACAAATTTTTCTTTTCCTTTGCTAGAGTTTCTTAATTCATCATATAGATTAATCTTATTCCAATATTCTAAAATTTCAGGTTCTCTAACTGGTAGATTTGCCTTCATGGAAAAAGCAGTTTTAGGAAGATTTATTTGTGATTTGCTCATTTTGTTTTTTTTGCAATGCTTAAATCATTTTTGATTTGATTTTTTAACTGATTGACATTTTTAAATTTCTTCTCTTTTCTAATAAATTTTAAAAATTCAACTGATAAATACTTATTATATAGATTGCCAGAAAAATTAAATAAATGGACCTCTAATAATATTTTTTTTTGATTAAATGTAGGTCTATAACCTAAATTTGCTATTCCTTTTATATATTTAGTATTATTTTTTCTCAAAACTTTTACTGCATATACTCCGGGTTTAGCTAAAACATAATCCCCAATATCTATGTTGCATGTCGGAAAACCAATCTTTTTTCCAATTTGTCTTCCTTTTTGAACGATTCCTTCAATAGACCAATTCCTGTTTAAAAGCTTATTAGCCTCTTTTAAAAAACCTCTTTCTAAATAACTTCTTATTAAAGATGATGAAACTATCTTTTTTTTTAACAAAAGAGGCTTTGGTTTAACAACTTTAAAATTAAATCTTTTCTCATTTTGAATTAAAAGATTTACATCCCCTTCTCTTTTATTTCCAAATCTAAAATTATTACTCACAAATATAAATCTTGCATTTAATTTTTGCGATAAAATATTTTTTACAAAATTGATTGATTTTGTTTTAGAAAAAATTTTGTCAAATTGTTTTGTGATTATAAAATCAACACCTTGATTATTTAATAAAACTAATTTTTGATCAATGCTCGATAATCTAAAATTTGTTAGAGACCTATTAAAAAACATTTTTGGCATTGGATCAAAATTGATTACACCAATTTTTAAATTATATTTTTTTTTATATGATTGAGCTAATTTAAATAATTTTTGATGTCCTAAATGTACGCCATCAAAATTACCAATTAAAATTATTGATTGTTTATGATTTTTATTAATATTAAAATTTTTATATAGCTTTACCATTTCAAATCTGACTGAATATAGTTAACAACCGTCTCATATTCCTTTGCTATTTGTTCTATACCTTGATTCATTATCTCATTTCTATGAACACCATTAGATATTAACAATGAATCATAATTTAAAAGATTTGCACCTTTTATGTCTGTGTTCAAATTATCTCCAATTGATAGAATTTTTTTATTTTTATTATCTATAGATTGATTATAAACCTCAGCATAAGGTTTGCCAAAATACACAACTTCTCCACCCATTTTTTCAAATACCATTGCAACAGATCCTGCACATAATTCTCTTTCATTTCCTCTATCAACTATTAGATCTGGATTAGTGCAAACCATCTTTTTATTGATATGTTTTTCTAATAAATCTTTATAATATTTTAAATCCTCATCATATTCATCAAACAACCCTGAGCATAACAAATATTGACTATCATTTAGATTTATTGATTGATTGTTTTTAAAATCTTTAAACAAATCAAAATCTCTTGGTGGTCCAATATGAAAAAACGTATCATGATTGTGAAATTTTTTTAAATAATTAAGAGATGCTTCGCCTGATGTAAAAACATGATCTCTTAATTCGTTGTCCATCCCCATTTTTTCTAAAAAAATTTTTACAGCTTCGTTGGGTCTTGGTGCGTTTGTTAATAGAATAAATTTTTTGTTCAATTTTGATAACTCTTTTAAAACAAAGATTGCTTTTTCATGAAGTTTAATTCCATTATGCACCACCCCCCAAAGATCAATATAGAATAGGTCATAATTCTCAGCAATTGACTGTAAACCCTCATTATCTAAATTTTTTGTCATATTTTAAGGTATAAACCATAAAATCCTTAATTTCCTAGGATTTTTAGTAACTTATTTTTCAAATTATCTTGAAATAGCTTGGTCAGTATCTATATGAAGCTCATATTTAATAAGGAGAATTTATGAAGTTTAAACCGTTACATGACAGAGTATTAATCGAAGTTTTAGACAGCAGTGAAAAAACTGCTGGTGGAATCATTATCCCAGATACAGCACAAGAAAAACCACAAGAAGGTAAAGTAGTTGCTGTAGGTGGTGGGGCTAAAACAGAAGATGGCAAATTAATTCCAATGGATGTTAAAGTTGGTGACAAAGTTTTATTTGGCAAATGGTCAGGAACTGAAGTCAAAATTGATGGTAAAGAATACAGCATAATGAAAGAGTCTGACATTATGGGTATTTCAGGTAAATAATTTAATTTAAAGGAGAAAGTAAAATGGCAAAAATAATTAAATTTGATGCAGAAGCAAGAGCATCAATGATGAGAGGTGTCAATATTTTAGCTGATACCGTTAAAGTTACTTTAGGTCCAAAAGGAAGAAATGTCGTAATGGATAAATCTTACGGTGCGCCTAGAATTACTAAGGATGGTGTTTCTGTTGCTAAAGAAATAGACCTTGAAGATAAATTTGAAAACATGGGTGCTCAAATGGTGAAAGAGGTTGCTAGCAAAACTAATGAAGAAGCTGGTGATGGTACGACTACTGCAACTATTTTAGCTCAAGCTATTGTTAAAGAAGGTGTTAAGTATGTAACAGCAGGCATGAATCCAATGGATGTAAAAAGAGGAATTGATGCTGCTGTTGAAAATGTTAAAGAAAATTTAATTTCTTCAGCAAAAAAAGTAAAAGATAGTGATGAGATTGCCCAAGTAGGAACAATTTCTGCAAACGGTGATAAAGAAATTGGTACAATGATTGCAAAAGCTATGCAAAAAGTTGGTAACGAGGGTGTAATTACTGTTGAAGAGGCAAAAGGAATTGATACTGAACTTGATGTTGTTGAAGGTATGCAGTTTGATAGAGGTTATTTATCTCCATACTTTATTACTAACAGTGATAAAATGACAACTGAGTTAGATAATCCTTATATCTTATTACATGAAAGTAAATTAACTAACTTACAACCAATGGTTCCATTATTAGAAGCTGTTGTGCAATCAGGTAGACCTTTAATGATTATCTCCGAAGATGTTGAAGGAGAAGCATTAGCTACTTTAGTTGTAAACAAGCTAAGAGGTGGTTTAAAAGTTGTTGCTGTTAAAGCTCCTGGATTTGGTGATAGAAGAAAAGCTATGCTTGAAGATATCGCTATACTAACTGGTGGCCAAGTAATTTCACAAGATCTTGGAATTAAACTTGAAAATGTTAAACTTGAAGACCTTGGATCTTGTAAAAAGATTAAAGTTGATAAAGATAACAGTACAATTGTTAGCGGTAGTGGTAAAAAATCAGATATCGCAGCAAGATGTGATTCAATTAAAAAACAAGTTGAAGAAACTACTTCTGACTACGATAGAGAAAAACTTCAAGAGAGACTTGCTAAATTAGCAGGTGGTGTTGCAGTTATCAAAGTTGGTGGTGCAACTGAAGTTGAAGTTAAAGAAAGAAAAGATAGAGTTGAAGATGCTTTAAATGCAACAAGAGCCGCTGTTGAAGAAGGTATTGTAACAGGTGGTGGATGTGCATTGTTGTATGCTGCTCAAGATCTTGAAAAACTTAAAGTTAAAGGTGAAGATCAAAAAGCAGGTGTAGAACTTGTAAGAAAAGCACTTGAAGCTCCTATCAGACAAATTACTAAAAATGCTGGAGTAGACGGTTCAGTGGTAGTTGGTAAATTGTTAGAGCAAAAGAAAACTTCATACGGTTATGATGCTCAAAGTGAAGAGTATTGCGATATGTTTGCTAAAGGAATCATTGACCCAGTTAAGGTTGTGAGAACTGCTCTACAAGATGCTGCTTCTATTTCTGGACTACTAGTAACTACAGAAGCTATGATCGCTGACAAACCAGAAGAAAAAGATGCTGCAGGCGGAATGCCTGGTGGTATGCCTGGTGGAATGGGCGGTATGGGTGGAATGGGTGGAATGGGAATGTAATCCCACTCTTTTCTGAAAAGAATTTTAAAGGCCATCTTTTTAGATGGCCTTTTTTTTTGATTGAATGCTATAATTATAAAATGTCAAAAAGATATAGTGGAAAATCATTCAAAGACTCTAGTGTAAGTAAAAAACCAAAATTAAGTCTTAAGGAAAAGAGAAAACAAAAAAAAGAAAAGACTAAAAAATCTTAAGATTTAACTCTTTTTTTACTATGTTTTTTAAAGCTAAAGCTTTTAGGTCGGCTATTTCTACTTTTAAATTTTTTCTTTCCCTTAAAACCGAAGCTTTTTTTCTCAGAGTCTGAAGATGTATTTTCTGAGGGTTTTCTTCCAAAATATTTCGGATTATTTGTAAAGCCAGATGGTTTGGAATTATTTTTTTTTGTAAAACTTGATTTTGCTTTAAAGCCAAAACTTTTTTTCTCTCCATCTCTTGATGGTCTTTGTGATCTGTCCTTACTATAAGATTTTGGTTTATCTCTAAAACTTGATTTTCCTTTAAAGCCAAAACTTTTTTTCTCTCCATCTCTTGGTGGCTTGCCTGATCTACTTTTGTCATAGGATTTTGGCTTGTTTCTAAAACTCGAAGATCGATCTTGTCTTCCTTTTCCAAAAGATCTTTTTTCCTCTCTGGCTTTTCTTTTTTTGTTATTTGGACCCTTACCTCTTCTTTTGTTTTTTGAATCTCTTCTTAAGCCACTAGGTACTGCTTTAAAATTTGGATCAATTAACTTATTTATAGAATTCCACATTGATCTATCATCAGGTGTTAAAAAAGTTAAGGCAGATCCTTCAGATCCTGCTCTAGCTGTTCTTCCAATTCTGTGAACATAATCTTCTGGAACTTGTGGAAGATCATAATTAATTACATGTTGAATTAAAGGAATATCAAGACCTCTAGCAGCTACATCTGTTGCAATTAAAATTCTTTTTAAACCTTTTCTAAAAGAATTTATAACACGATCTCTTTTACTTTGACGTAAATCACCATGTATTCCATCTGCAGAATGACCTTCTTCCTTTAGACGTTTTACCATTTTATCCGCACTTCTCTTAGTTTTGACAAAAACTAAAATTGATCCTTTCCTTGCTAAAAATTGATCAATCAATTCATCATATTTATTCTCTTTAAAGACTTGGAGTGTTTCTTGTTTAATTTTAGCAATTGGAACTGAAGTTGCTCCAGTAGAAATTCTTTCAGGTTTATGTAAATATCTCTCAGAAATTCTTAAAATATTTTGAGGTAAAGTTGCGGAAAAAAGTAATGTTTGATGATCTTTTGGTACAAATTTTAAAACCATTTCGATTTGTGGAGTAAAGCCCATATCCAACATTCTATCAGTCTCATCTAAAACTAAATATTTTGTTGCTGATAAATTAAGGCTTTTTCTTTTTAAATGGTCATTAATTCTTCCAGGAGTACCAACTATTATTCTTGATCTATTTCCTAACTGTCTAAGTTGTTTTTGCATGGATTCGCCACCGATAAGTAAGGCTGTTTTAATATTTATCTTATCACTAATAATACTTTTAATTGCCTCCATCACTTGAGTAGCCAACTCTCTTGTTGGACACATTACTAATGCAAATGCATTTTTATCTAAAATTAATTTGTTAATTAATGGAATACTGAAGGCTAGTGTTTTTCCTGTACCTGTTTGTGCTGTTCCAAGTATATCTTTACCCTCCAACGCAGCTGGTATCGCCATACCCTGAATAGGTGTAGGTTTCGTAAAGTTCATTTTATTTAATGAATTTTTCAATGATTCTTCAATTTTTAATAATTTAAAATTTTCCATTTATTGATTAAAGGGTCAGGATATTGATTCTCTGTTATGTCTAACTTTAATTGGATATCTATATGTTTTTAAAACAATCACAAGCAATGAATTTTTAATTAAAGCCAATTTGTTAAGTAAATACTGACTTTTTTTAAGTTTTCAAATCAAAGAATTAATGTATAAGAGCCAGAATTTATGAGCAACAATATCAGAAACATCACCATCATTGCCCATGTTGACCATGGCAAGACTACTCTTATTGATAATTTAATGAAACAAAGTGGATCATTTAGAGAAAATGAGGTTGTTGACGAAAGATTAATGGACTCAGGAGAGCTTGAAAAAGAAAGAGGAATCACAATTTTGGCAAAACCCGCTTCTATAAATTGGAAAAACTCTAGGGTTAATATCATAGATACGCCTGGACACAGAGATTTTGCTGCGGAAGTTGAAAGGGTATTAAGTATGGCTGATGGTGCCTTATTGCTTATAGATTCAGCTGAAGGTGTAATGCCTCAAACAAAATTTGTACTATCTAAGGCGTTAAAACAAGGTTTAAAACCAATTGTAGTAATTAACAAGCTAGATAAAACAGATCAAAGAGCCAATGAAGTTTTAGATGAAACTTTTGATTTATTTGTAAGCCTAGATGCAAATGAAGAACAATTAGATTTTCCTGTATTATATGCAAGTGGTAGATCTGGATGGGCTGATACTGAGGTCGATGGTCCAAGAACAAATTTAAATCCCCTTTTAGATTTAATTGTAGAACATGTTAAGCCAGCTCAACTTGATAGAACTAAACCATTTGCAATGCTATCAACGCTTCTTTATGCAGATAGTTTTTTAGGAAGAAGCTTAGTTGGTAGAATCACTCAAGGAACTGCTAAAGCAAATCAATCAATTAAAGCAATTAATTTAAATGGTAAAAAAGTTGATGAAGGAAAATTGACTAAAATTTTTAGGTATGAAGGAACTAAAAAAGTTCCAATTGAAGTTGGTGAAGCTGGAGATATTGTGGTTGTGGCTGGATTGGAAAAAGCAAATGTCGCTGACACAATTTGTGATCCTGAAGTAGTTGAACCAATACCCGCAACACCTATAGACCCACCAACAATGTCAATTACAATAACAGTAAATACTTCCCCTCTAGCAGGAACTGAAGGTAAGAAATTAACTAGTACTCAAATAAGAGATAGATTGTTACAGGAAGCTCAAAACAACGTGGGTATTTCTTTCTCAGAAAATAATGGTAATGACTCTTTTGTTGTTAGTGGACGTGGTGAACTTATGTTGGAAATCTTGCTCACTCAAATGAGAAGAGAAGGATTTGAAATGACCGTAAGTCCTCCTAAGGTATTATATAAAACTGACGATAATGGAAATAAACTTGAACCAATTGAAGAAATAACAATGGATTTAGACGAAGAACATTCTTCAAAAGTTATAGATTCAATGAATAGAAGAAAAGGTAAACTTATAGATCTAAAAGATACTGGTAAAAATAAGAAAAGATTAATATTTCACGCACCAACTAGAGGATTAATGGGATACACAAGTAGATTTTTAACTCTCACAAAAGGAAATGGTGTAATTAATAGAATATTCCATAATTATGGTCCTTTTGAAGGAGATATGGAAGGAAGAAGAAACGGTGCTTTAATATCAATGGAAAAAGGTAAAGCAGTTGCTTTTGCTATTTTTAATTTACAGGCTAGAGGGGAGATGTTTGTGACTCACAATGATCCTGTTTATCCTGGTATGATAGTCGGTCTATCTCCAAAACCTGGTGATATGATAATCAATGTTATGAAAGGTAAAAAATTAACCAACATGAGAACGCAAGGAACAGATGAAAATGTTGTGTTAACCCCAGTTAGAAAAATGTCTATAGCAGAACAATTGAGTATGCTGAATATTGACGAAGCATTAGAAATAACGCCAGACTCGTGTCGATTAAGAAAAGCGATTTTAGATCCTCATGAAAGAAAAAAAAGTGAAAAAACTGGCGCTGCAGCCTAATTATAAATTTTATTCACTAAATATAAACCTAAAGCAACACAGGGACCTATTCCAAAAGCAAATAATAAAGTTCCAACTCCAACTGTGCCTCCTAAGTACCAACCAATTGACATAACCGTTATTTCAAGAGCTGCTCTTACTGAGGCAATTGGAAAGTTAGTTTTTTTTTGAAGACCTATCATTAAACCATCTCTTGGTCCTGCTCCTAAATTAGCGACTAGATAAATTCCACCTCCTATACCTACAGTTAGCACTGCAAAAGCTCCAAGTAATATTTGTGAAATAAAATTTTCTGGTGTTGGAACATATCTAATGCAAACATCAATCATTAATCCTATTATTAAAGCATTTAAAATAGTACCAATTCCAGGTTTTTGTTTTAAGGGAAACCAAAGCAACAAAACCATAATGCTTATTAAAATAGTCATAAGGCCAATGGAGAAACCTATGTTTAAGTATAAACCTTGAGCAAATACACTCCAAGGTGATGCTCCAGATGCTGAGACAATTAATAAACCTTCACCTAAACCAAATAAGGTCAAACCAAAACAGAGAAAAAAGAATGTTGAAATTTTTGGTTTTAAATTTAGTGGTTTTTCAGAACTCCATGAAACCTTTGGTATATTTTTAATTTGTAAAAACATTTTAATAAAATACTTCTTTTATTATCAAAGTCTATTAAACTAATATTTTGATGAAACAATTTTTATTATTAATATTTTTCTTTTTATACTCTTTCAATAGTACAGCTCATATGGGTCACTATAATAAGTATAATAAGATTGAAATGGAAATTTTAAAAGATGGAGAAGTTATTGGATATAATTATTATTTTTTTAAAAAAAATAAAAATGAAACAATAGTTTCAAATCAAATAAAGTTTACTGTAAAATTATTAGGTGCAACTTTATTTGAAATAGAAGGTTATGGAGAAGAAAAATATTTAAAAGATAAACTAATTTCATTTAACTCAAAAACCCGTCAAAATAAGAAAGAAAAATTTGTTAATCTCAAATTAAATAAAGATACTAATGAATTTGAAATAAAGGGATCATCATACTCAGGGAAAGCATCAACAGATAATATAGTGGGAAATTGGTGGAACCATAAAATACTTCAATCTATCAGTCAAATAAGCCCCATATCTGGAAGTATTAAAGAGCAAGTAGTCACATTTATAGGTAAAGAAAAACTAGATCTTTACGGAAAATCTTATGATGTTGAGCATTTCAAATTAACATCCAAAGATATGTCTATTCCAAAAAATAAAAGATTAAACTTTGATATCTGGTTTGATAAAAAACATGCTTTAATTATGAAAGTTACATATTCTAGAATGGGTGATTGGGAATATAGAGTTAAAAATTTTGAGTAAAATTATTTAATGATTTTTTTATAAAGATCATTAGCACTTAACCAACCTGCCTCTAGTCTAGGTCCTACAAACCAATCTGCACAAACACCTAAATTTATTGAAGGATCCCAAAAACTCTTCATTTTTAACGGACTTGAATTTGAAGAGTATTTCCATCCATGATTAAGTGAATGTAATATTTTTGTTTTTTTTAAACCGGTAAGTTTAAAGAAATGATTAATTAAAACTTGTGAATTTAGATCTTTGTTTTCTTTGTTTTTATTAATTTTTTTGTTTGCCCAAGTGTATGTACTTTGCAAAGTCCATAAATCAAAATTACTTTTAAATCTTTTTTTACTATTTTCTTTACCAGCCCAACCTAAAATTTGATCATCAAAGAAGTAACTGCTGATTTTACTTTTTGTTTTTTTGATTACAATCATCACAGTTATATTTGCATCCATTTTAACTCTTGATTTGATAAATGGACTTTTTATAAATTTTTTAGATAATTTATATAATTGTTCAAATGGACAAGTTAAAATGAGCTTATTGTAAATTCTTTTCTCTCCATTGGAAAAAGTTAAAAACCATTTTTTTTGTTTATAATCAATTTTTTTAAGCTCATGGAAATAATTGCATCTGATATTTTTTAAAAGATATTTACTGATATCATTATTACCTTTGCGACCAATTATTTTTTTATGATTTTTAATCTCTTTTTTACTTTTATTTAAAAATAAATGTTTACCACTCCAGTTTTTTAAAACCTTTTTTTTGATTAATTTTTCTAAGAATTTTTTAAATGCTAAAGTTTTAGGTGAGATATATTGAGTCCCATGATCAAATCCTTTTGTTTTATCAAGCCTTTTAAAAGATGCTCTACCACCAGGACCTCTAGCTTTATCAAAAAGATCGACTGAATGTTTTTTGTTTAAAAGATTTGCAATTGTTGCTCCTGAAATCCCTGAGCCAATTACACAAAAATTACTCATTTTCCAGCAACAGTCATGCCTTCAATCATTATAGTAGGTGAGTTAACTGAATATTTAAACTCTAAATCATTCGCTAATGTTATGTTTTTAAACATGTCATTAAAATTTCCAGCTATTGTTATTTCATTTACAGGATATTTAAATTCTCCATTTTCAATTAAGAAACCTGTAGCGCCTATAGAATAGTCGCCAGTTACTAAATTTGTTCCATGACCGATTGTTTCTGTAATATATAAATTTTTAGAATTAATTTTTAATAATTCTTCAAAACTCATTTTGCCATTTTCTAAATAAAGATTAGTACTACCACCACTTCTGCCATTTGATTTTAATTCTAGTTTTTTGCCATTATAAGTATCCACAAGATATTCTCTAAGAAATCCATTTTCTACTAACTTTAGAGTTTCTGATTTAACGCCCTCTGAGTCAAAATATTGTGAGCCCAATCCTTTAACTAAGTCTGGTTTATCAAATATATTAATTGTGTCAGAGAAGATTTGTTGGTCAATTTTATCTTTTAAAAAAGAAGTGCCTCTTGCAATAGCTGATGAGGATATCGCACTTGCAAAAGAACTCAGCAACCCTTTTGCAATTCTCTTATCAAATATTAAACTTATTTTATCACTTCCAATTTTTTTTGGACTAAGTTTTTTTATCGTTTGTTCAGCAGCAATATTTCCTAAATTTTTTGGCTTTATAATATCGTTTAAATGACATCTGCTTGTAAATTCATAATCTCTTTCCATGCTTTTTTCATCTTTAGCGACTGTCACACACGATGCGGTAAATGACGAAGATTTATAACCATTACAAAAACCATCACTATTTGCTAAAATAAAATTTCCTCTATTTTCTGAAAAACTAGACTCTGTATTTATAATTTTTTCATCTTTTGATGCTGTGTCTTCTAATTCTCTTAAATAATCTATTTTCTTATCATTATCTAAATGTGTTTCATCGTATAAATCTAATTCTTGTATTTCTTTTGCTAGCAAATCTTGATCGGGTAAGGAATTAAATTTATCTTCAGGTGTAATTTTTGTTGTTTCAATACATTTTTCAATCAAAGTTTTTAAATTTTCATCTAATAAATTTGATGAAGATATTGAAGATTTTTTTTTACCTACAAATGTTTGGATGCTTATAGCTAGACTGTCAGATCTATTAGACTCATCTAAAGCCTTATTTCTAAAATTCACAGTCTCTGATATGGAATTTCCAACAGTTACACTTGCATCAGTTGCGCCTAATTTTTTTGCTAAATCTAGGCAATACGATGCTTTAGACTTCAAATATTCTTGATCTTTAATCATTATCTAGAGTTTGGTTCCGCCGACAGTCATTTTATCTATTAAAATTGATGGCTGCGCTACTCCTACTGGAACACCTTGGCCAGCTTTTCCACAGGTTCCAATACCAGGATCCATCATCATATCATTTCCAACCATTGATACTTCTTTTAAAATTGATGGACCATCTCCGATCAAAGTTGCACCTTTAATTGGTGAACCAATTTTACCATTATTAATCTCGTATGCCTCAGTGCAATTAAAAACAAATTTGCCAGAAGTAATATCTACCTGACCTCCACCAAAACTTACTGCAAAAATTCCCCTATCAACTGATTTGATCATCTCATCTTGAGTATGTTGACCACTCATCATCATGGTATTTCTCATTCTTGGTAGAACGATATGTTTATAATTTTCTCTTCTTCCACTTCCAGTAGATTTAGTATTCATCAATCTTGCATTTAATCTATCTTGCATGAAATTTTTTAAAATTCCGTTTTCAATTAATACTGTTTTTTCAGTAGGTGTTCCTTCATCATCAATTGTTAAACTTCCTCTTCTTTTTCCAATAGTTCCATCATCAACAATAGTAACACCCTCACTTGCAACCTTTTGACCCATTAAATTATGAAAAGCTGAGGTTTTTTTTCGATTAAAGTCTCCTTCCAAGCCATGACCTATGGCTTCATGAATTAAAATTGCTGGCCATCCAGGGCCTAACACTACTTTCATTTCACCTGCTGGTGCTGGTTTGCTATCCAAATTTACTGAAGCAATTCTTAATGCTTCTTCACAAACATTTTTCCAATTATCATTTTTTAAATATTCATCATAAGATTGTCTTCCGCCAATACCATAAACGCCAGTTTCTTTTCTTCCATTTTTTTCAAGCATCACAGAAACATTAAATCTTATTAACGGTCTAACATCTGTTAAAGCTTCACCACCTGAACGTATAATTTCAATTGATTTTTGTTCTCCACTAAAACTTGCTGTAACCTGTTTAACTGAAGAGTCTTTTTTACGTAAATAATCATTAACTTTATTTAAAACCTCAAGTTTTGAGTCCAGTGATTTTTGTTCTATTGGGTTAATATCTTCATAAAATTTATTGTTAGTTTTTGGGATCTCATGATTATAAGTTCCTTTGCTTGACTTAAGAGTTGATTTAAGATTTTGTGAAGAATTTCTTAATGACTCTTTTGAAATTTCATTGGAATGAGAGTACGCAACCACCTCATTTGAAATAGCCCTAAATCCAAAACCTAAATCAGAACTATAATTTGAACTTTTAATTTTATTATCGTCCAATAAAATTGACTCTGATTTTGTGTCTTCTAAATACAATTCGCCATCATCACAATTCTTAAGTGTATCAGAGACAATATTATCTACATCTTTTCTGTTTAAATCTGATTTGTCTAGAAAATTACTCATGGTAAATACATAGTTATTTAAATATTATTTTCAATGGATGATTTTACGCATGTACAAAATAATCTTTATAGTTACTTAAATAAATTATGAAAGTTTACTTCAATAATTCTTGTAAAATTTGTAGGGCAGAAATTAATTTATACAAGAAAGAAAATATTAAAGAAATTGATTGGGTTGATATTACTAATAATTTAACTGCAGAAAAAGAAACACGTAAAAATGATAAAGATCTTTTAAGAAGATTACATGTTAAAGAAGGTGAAAAAATAATTGAAGGTGCAGAAGCTTTTCTTTTTGTGTGGAAAAAAATTCCAAAATATAAATTTTTGTATAAATTTTTTAAACTTCCAATAATTTTTACTTTATTTAAATATGGATATGAAATTATTGCTTTTTTTTTATATCTAAAAAATAAACATCAACTTAAAAGCTAGTTAATAAAAAATAACATAAATTTACTAAGTAAAGACATAGAAGCAATAAACATAATCATTACTATTGAATACATAAATGTAATTATTTTATTTTTTTTTCTTCTTAACCTAATAAAAGATTTATCATCTAAATCAGAAATATCTCTTTTGCCGACTACTTGGTAATCATAACTCCATCTCCAAGTTGAGTCTCCAAGTCTAGTATCTAAATTATTAAAGTACCTTATCCATGCAAGAGTGTATTGAAGTATTAAATACAAAATTACCATCACTAGAGTTCCAAAAAACATCTTAAAATAATACTTAATTAATTATGAAATTTTAATTGGTATTTTTGGCTCTTTTTCTTGCAATTAATTGGGTTAAAGAATCAACCATTGTGTCTGAAGCCTTAAAAATTTCATTATTTTTAAATTCGTGAGAAATATTTTTTTCTGGATTTGTTTTATCCTCAATAACTATTCCTTCATTAGGTGAATTATTTTTTATATAAATTAATAATAACCATTCATCATCAACGGACTCGTCCCATTTTACAAAAATCTCTCCTGTTTCAAATCTTCTATCAATGCATCTAAAAATAGACATATGTCTTGTAATGTGTCTTTTATTTAATTGAAAAACTAAACTACTGGCACTTCTAAAAAAACTTTCAAGAGCAAATTCAATTTTTTGTCTTGCTAAAGTATATTCTTTTTCTTTTTTTAATAATGTTTCTCTATCTTCATCACCTTGAATTTTAACACCTAAAGCCTCTACTCTTTCTCTTATCTTTTGATCTCTTATTATTCGGTACTTTTCTTTTAATTGTTCTATTCTTTTTTGTAGACCAGCATAGTCGTCTCTTTTTTCTTTTAGAGATATTTTCTCAAGTTTTTCTAATTCTTTAACTTCTCTTACTCTAAATTTATCAATCTGTTTTTCTAATCTTAATTGTTTTAAAAATTGTTTTTGTTTTTCTGCTTGTTCAATTCTTAATATAGCCTGCTCTTTTCTGAGAAATAACTTTATGTCCTTAGCTCTTTGCTTTTCTAATTTAACCTCATCTTTTAAAGCTTGCTCTTTTAATTTAACTTTTAATTCTTGTTCTTTTTGCCTTTCTTTTGCAATTTCAATTTTTTCCTGTCTCTCTCTTTCTTGTTTTTCTAATTTTAATCTTCTCTCTTCGTCTTTTTTGAGAATTTTATACTGAAAAATCGTTGATGCAATTTTATCGAAAAATGCTTGAATATATTTTTCAAAACTAAAATTTATTTTAAAATTTATCTCAGGTTTTAAAGAATTTTGGAAATTAATTACTTTTAAAATGAAATTTTGTTTTTTTGGAACTTTAGGTTTTGTTGATTTTTTTTTTAATCTTTTATTATTTTTTTTTAATCTTGATTTGATTTTTTTTACTTTCCTACTTTTTGATTTTATCTTTTTATTAGTTTTGTTCTTTACTCGATTTTTTGATGTTTTTAATTTTTTCGATTTTTTTTTCTTTTTTTTCATTTTCAAGAAAGCTAGTTCTATCAATAAATTATTGATAAATATAGTCTCTTGTGACAGGAGTTGATGTATAATTTTTTGTTAGTTGAAATTGATATACAACCTGATCTCCCCATTTGAATGCCATCTCGCATCCTGCTAAATAAAATTCCCACATTCTAAAAAATTTTTCATCAAACATTTGAATAATTTTTTCTTTGTTATTCATACAATTTTCTTTCCAGTGTCTAAGTGTATGAGAATAATGAAGTCTCAATACTTCAATATCAGCTACTATTAACCCCGCTTTTTCAATAGGTGTGGTTACCTCGCTCAAACTTGGAGTATAACCACCAGGAAATATATATTTGGTGATCCATGGATGCGGGTCTCTTGGTGGATTAACAGATCCTATGGTATGAATTAAGGATATTCCATCTTCATTAAGTAATTTATCAATTTGTTTAAAAAATTTTTTATAAAACTTTCTGCCAACATGCTCAAACATTCCAACGCTTACAATTCTATCAAATTTTTCATTAAGTTCTCTATAGTCTATTAATTTAAAATTTAACTGATTTTCTAAATTAAGTTCTTTTGCTTTTTTCCTGCAATAGTTCAATTGATTTTCAGACAATGTGATTCCAGTAACCTCACAGTTAGCGCTTTTGGCAATATCAATTGCCAAAGACCCCCAGCCACAACCAATATCTAAAACTTTTTGATTAGTTTTAATGTTAAGTTTTTTTATTATATGTTGAATCTTATTATTCTGAGCTTCCTCAAGTGTATCTGTTTCTTTTTTAAAATATGCACAAGAATATTGTCTCTTAGGATCTAAAAATAAATCGTAAAGATCATCTGAAATATCATAATGATGTGAAACATTCATTTTAGATTTCTTAATGAAATTAAAATTGGTTAAATATCTATAAGAACCTCTTAATCTATTTATCAAATAACTAAAAAAGTTGAGTTCATTCCTTCCAAAATTCATTAGTGCCAAATCTAAGAATTCACTTAAACTTCCATTTTCAATTATAATATCGCCATTTGTATAGGCTTCTCCAAAATATAAATCCGGATGTAATAATAGTTTGTAATGAAGTTTTTTATCTAAAATTTTAACTTTGATTGGTTTATTGTTTTTTGGCGATCCTATAATATAATTTTTAGAATTTGCGTCGACTAAAATAAAACCATCGTTCTTAAAAACACTATTTAAGAATCTTGCTAATTGCATTTTATGCTGCCATTAATGATTTAATTGAAAAATTAAATTTTTCTAAGCTCTTTATCAATTCATTTTCATCTTGGGAATTTAAAGTATTTAGAGGTGGCAACACATTCAAATAAGATTGGTTATATTTACCAAAGTAAGTATGAAGTCCTGAAATTAAATTATATTTTTCAAATGAAATTCTTACGTCGCATAATTTTTGATTATCAGTTTGCTCATTTTGAGCAATAAAATCATCATAAACTTTTCTTGCTAATTCAGCGGTAGCATTACAAGTTGCAGTTATAATTCCAGAACACCCTAATTCAAGACCTTTTAATAATTTTGACTCAGAGCCAGGTAAAATTGAAAAATTTTCTAATTTTAAATTTTCAAAAAGATTATAAGAACTATCTTTTACTCCAACAATTTGATCAGGAAATCTTTTAACTAATTTTTCAACACATTCTATACTAAATTTATAACCACATAATTTTTCAAAATTATATAGAATTATTTCGCTTTCAGGAATTGACTCAACTATTTTTGAATAAAAATTTATGACATCATTATCATCATATTTATAATATGCTGGTGGCATAATTAAAAATCTTTTAAAATCTAAAGATTTAGCAACATTCATTAAATTAATTGTTTCACCTAACGAATTTAAGCCAGTACCAATTATATATTTTTCTCTATACTTACTTGTGGATAGCTCATTTAATAAATTAATTTTTTCTGCAACAGGTATTAATTGAGCTTGCCCCGTACTACCAAAAACTGCCACACCATGACATCCTTGATCGATAACCATTTCAGCATGGTTAATTGTTTCTTTAACGTTTAATGTCAAATTTTTATTAATTACTGACATCGAAGCTGCATATACACCCTTAATCTTACTCATAAATAAAATTAGTCTAAAAAAAAAATTTAGTAAAGATTAAATAATTTAAGATAAATCTTTTAAAACTACTTCTTTTGCTTCATTGACTATTGCTGAAAGTCTTGCAGTTTCAGGTGAAATGTCGGGATGAATTTTCTTTTGTATATTGACATAAGCTTTATTTACCATTTCTTTAGTTAAATTTTCTGAGGGTTCTAAATTAAGTATTTTATAAGCTTCTAAAGTTGTCATTGAAGAAACGTTAGAACTATTTTTATTATTAAATGAAAATCTTCCAGTATTTCTTAAAGTTTGTATCAATCTATATAATGAAATTAATTGAAACAAAGAAAGACCCTTTAATTTCAACAAGGCTAAACTTGCAATTGTTAATGGTAAAGTTAATAAAAATTTACCTGCAATAGCAAATAAAACTGCAAAAATAATTAATCCTATAAAAAGTAATATTCTGAGGCTTTTAGATATTTTTTTTGAGTTAATACTGGCAAAAAATCTTAGGAAAAAATATAAAATAGTCAAAATTAACACTGTATAAATAATGATATTCATATAATTCCTTATTACATGAAAATACCATATCTAAGAAAAAAACCAGAATTAAAATCTTGTCATAATGTTACATGGGAAGACAATTATAGCTGGATACATCAAGAAAATATCTTAGAAGTTTTAAGAGATAAAGATAAACTTTTGCCAGAGGTAAGAGAATATTTGGAAAAAGAGAATGAATATACCGATCATCATTTAAATAATACAAAAACTTTGCAAAAAGATCTGTTTAACGAAATTAAAGGTCGAATTAAACTTGATGATGAGTCCCTTCCATACAAAGATCATACTTATGAATATTGGACTAAAACTACTGAAACTGGAAATTATTCAATTAAATTACGAAAAAAAATTGGTAGTGACTTAATTGAAGAAATTTGGAACGGAGATAATGAAAAAGAAAAACTAGGCGTTGAATATTTTGGTGTTGGAGATTTAGAGGTTAGCAATAATGATAAATATCTGGGTTATTCTTTAGACACGAAAGGTTCAGAATATTACACAATTTTTATAAGGGAAATCAAAACTAATAATATTATTACAAAAGAAATTTCTGAAACATCAGGTGGTGTTACTTTTAGTTTGGATGATAAATATATTTTTTATTCTAAACTTGATGAAAATCATAGAGCAAGAAAAATCTTTAGACATGAAATTGGAAAATTTAATGATGAAGATGAATTAATTTTTGAGGAAAAGAGTGAGGCATTTACAGTTGGTATTAGTTTAAGTTCTGATGAAAAATATTACTTTATAAATACTTCAGATCATAATACCTCAGAACAATATTATTTTGGGGTTGATGAAGAAAAACCTTCACCAAAATTGATAATGCAAAGAGAAAAAGGGGTAATTTATTCAGTAAGCTCTTGGGATAACAAATTTTATAATCATACTAATAAAAATGCAGAGGATTTTAAAATCGATGTAACTGATAGTTTGTCAGATCAAAAATGGGAAACCTTCATTCCAGCTAGAAATGAAGTTTTAATTGGAGGATGTACTTTTTTAAAAAATTGGATTATTCGATCTGAAACTTCTAATGCATTAGATAAACTGTTTGTAAGAAACATCACATCTGGCATCGAAGAAGAGCTAAAATTTTCAGATGAAAATATTTATGTCCCTGGTATTTCTTTAACTCAAAAAGATAGAGATACAGATGAAGTACATCTTGGATATTCATCTCCAAAAACTCCTTCTAGAGTTTATAAATATAATTTATCTAATAAATCAAAAAAACTTGTAAAAGAACAAGAAATACCTTCAGGGCATAATCCTGAAGATTATATAGTTGAAAGAATAGAGTACGAATCTCACGATGGTAGATTGGTTCCGCTTACAATAACCCGGCATAAACATACCAAAACTGATGGTTCGGCAAATTTATTACTTTATGGATACGGTTCATATGGAAATTCAATGAGTCCTGGTTTTTCTTCTACGAGATTAAGTTTAATCAATAGAAATATTATATGGGCCACAGCACATATCAGAGGTGGTATGGAAAAAGGAATGAAATGGTGGAAAGAAGGAAAACTTACGAATAAAAAAAATACTTTTGAAGATTACATCTACGCAGCAAAATATTTGATAAAAAATAATTACACATCTAAAGGAAAAATAATCGGTATGGGTGGGTCAGCTGGTGGATTATTAATGGGTGCAGTTGTAAATCAGGCACCAGAATTATTTTTAGGAATTATTATGGCTGTACCATTTGTAGATTCTTTAACAACTAATCTTGATCATTCTTTGCCTTTAACAGTTGGCGAATTTGATGAGTTTGGCAATGCAAAAGATAACAAAGAGCACTTTGACTACATATTTTCTTATGCTCCATACAACAATATAAAAAAAATGGATTATCCACATATACTAATTACTACTAGCTTAAGTGATAATAGGGTTTTGTTTGATGAGCCTGCAAAATTTACAGCTAAATTGAGAGAATATAAAACTGACAATAATTTACTTCTATTAAAAACTGAAATGAATGCTGGTCATGGAGGAAAATCTGGAAGAGATGGGGCCATAGAAGAAATTGCTATTGATTATGCTTTTGCATTAAAAATTGCTGAAAAAATTTAATTTTTTTTCAATCTTGAAATTTTTAAAATAATTACCATATAACTTTTGTAAGTCGCCTAATGGGGTTTACATAAAATAAACTTGCTTAACAAAGGAGAATATTATGACAAGTAAGGATCTATCTATCTTTAACTCACTAAGACCTTTTTCAATTGGTTTTGACGACATGTTTGACCAATTCGAAAATATGTTAGGAAATGGGAATTTGACAATGCAGTCAAATTATCCTCCTTATAACATCAGAAAAACTGGTAAAGATAATTATGCTATTGAAGTGGCTTTAGCTGGCTTTAACAAAAATGATGTTGAGGTAGAGTTTGAAGATAATTTATTAACTGTAAGAACTAAACAAGTTAATAAATCAGAAGAAAGTAATGTTGATGGAGAAATTATACATAAAGGTATCTCTCAAAGACAATTTGTAAGATCATTTACAATCGCTGATGATGTAAAAGTAAATGGTGCTGCATTAAAAGATGGTCTTTTAACAATATCTTGTGAAAGAATAATTCCAGAACATAAAAAGAAAAAACTTATTGAAATTAAATAAGTTAAACCTTGCTTGCGGGGATTTTTCCTCGCAAGTAATATTTTTAAAAACAACCGTTAGATACAAACCCTATAACAATGTTATCTGAATTTATTTCAAATCTTCTCTCGCAAGGGATTCCATATTTTTTTGTATTATAAATTAATTCAAAATTACCTTTTGCATTTTTAAAATCCTCATCAGGTTTTCCTAAATCCATTTGTAAAACGCTTGCAGGCTTACTAATATATTTGCTAAGTTTTTCATTTTCTTTTTCAACGATTGCATCTGTTTTATCTTTGATCGTTTGACAACCAGTAATCATTAAAAGCATTAAAAATGAAAATAAAATAAATTTACAGTTTTGCATAAATAGATAATAACAACTCAATTATGGCATAATTATAAACTTCTCAGTTGTAATTTGTGAATAAACAATAGTTTTAAAGGGTATTTATTATCAGAATCGCTTATTTAACTCATATTAGGAGGAAAAATGCTTGATAATTATTTTAATTATAAAAAACACAAAACAGATTTCAAAACAGAAGTAATAGCTGGAACAACTACGTTCTTAACTATGGCTTATATAATGTTTTTAAATCCATTTATCTTATCGGGAGAATTTGCCGGACCCGAAAAAGGTTTCTTTGATTTCGGCGCAGTGTATACCGCAACAATATTAGCGACAGCGTTAGCATGTTTTATAATGGCTTTTTATGGAAAAACTTGGCCTATTGGACTAGCACCAGGTATGGGAATTAACGCCTTTGTTGCTTTTGGAGTTTGTGCAGGAATGGGCTACACTCCCCAGGAAGCTTTGGGTGCAGTATTAGTTGCTGGTGTATTATTTTTAATTATATCTCTTACACCTATTAGAGCTTGGCTAATTAACTCTATTCCTAAAAGTCTTAAATTAGGTATTGGAGCTGGAATAGGATTGTTCTTAGCAATAATTGGTCTTCAAATAATGGAAGTTGTTGTAGATAATCCAGTAACATTAGTTCAACTAGGAGACTTAAGTAACCCTTTAGTATTATTAGGTTGTGCAACTTTCATTGCAATTATCGTATTAGAAAAAATGAATGTAAAGGGAAATATTATTATAGGAATTTTAGTATTTAGTATCATTGCGTGGGCAACAGGTCTTGCTAAATTTAATGGTATAGCAAGTTCGCCACCACCAATGACATATTTATTTGAGTTTGACTTATCAGCAGCAATGACTGCTGGAATGTCTACTGTAATATTTACTTTATTGTTCATTGACTTTTTTGATACAGCTGGAACGTTAACTTCAGTTGCAAACGTTGCAGGTAAGGTTGACAAACAGGGAAAAGTTCAAGACATCAATAAAGCTATGTTGTCTGATAGTGTTGGTACAGTTGCGGGTGCAATGATGGGAACTACAACTGTTACAAGTTATGTTGAGTCTGGAGCTGGTGTTAAAGCTGGTGGAAAAACTGGGATGACATCTCTTGTAATTGGTTTGCTATTTTTAGCGTGTATATTTTTTGCGCCTTTAGCAACAAGTTTACCAAAACAAATTGATGGTGCAGCTTTACTTTTTGTTTCAGTTTTATTTATTAGAAATATTACTGACATTGAATGGAACGATATATCAGAGTCAGCCCCCGCTATACTTGCAATGATTGCAATGCCTCTAACTTACAGCATTAGTAATGGTATTGCTTTAGCTTTTGTATCTTATGCTTTAATCAAGTTATTTACTGGAAAGTTTTCAAGCACTTCACCAGCAATTTGGGTTATTGCGATACTTAGTGTTATGAGTTTTGCGGTTGCTTAAAAATAATTTAATAGGGCTAGTTCCTTCTAGCCCTATTAGTTAATTCTTTTTAATAATTTCTTCAATAGATAATTCTTCATAGTGTTCAGTTGGTTGAACAATCCATGGGTCTCCATCTAATTTTACAGGACAAAAATCTGGTTCAAATGTAGATGATTTTTTTTTCCATAAACAAGCTGTTTTAACTTCTTTGATATAATCTTTTGTTGGGGCATAATTTTTTAACCACTCTATACTTTTGTTTAACGTTAAACCTGTATCTGAAAGATCATCAATCAAAAGAACTTTATTGTAATCTTTATTCTCAGCTAAAGAGCTAATTTCCCTAGCAAACATTAATTGACCTTGTTTGTCCTCCATCCCTTCTCCTGAGTAACTTTGAATAACAATATACGCGATGGGTAATTTTAATATTCTTGATAAGATATCGAGTATTGGTGCTGCACCTCTCATGATACCAACAAGAACTGTTGGCTTATATTCATTGTGTATTTGTATTGCTAATTTCTCAACAATTTTAGTATATTCTTCAAAGCTAATAATTAATTTATCTGCCATGAAATTTATTAACATAATTAAAATATTTTAAAAAGGAGTTATCATGAAAGGATATTGGGTATGTATATATGAAAAAATTCATAATGAAGAAAAGCTGAAAGACTATGCTTTAAAAGCTAAGCCTGCAGTAGAAAAGTTTTCTGGAAAATTCATAATTAGGGGTGGAAAAAATAGAACTAATGATGGAATTAACTCACCAAGAACTGTCGTTGTAGAGTTTCCTGATTATAATACTGCTATAGAATGTTATGACTCTAAAGATTATAAAGAAGCACACAATATTCTGATAGGTCACGCTGAGAGACACCATCAGATAGTTGAAGGTAGTTAATATTAATACTATTAAAAGGATATATTATGAAAGCTTATTGGATCAGTTTATATACAAAAGTTAAAAATCTGGACAATTTAAAAAAATACTCAGAAGTTGCAATACCAGTTATTAAAAGCTTTGGTGGAGTTCCCATTATTAGAGGTGGAAAACACGAAACATTTGAAGGAGATGATTTTTCAAGAACAGTTGTTTGGGAATTTCCAAGTTATGAAAAAGCTATCGAATGTCATAATTCTAAAGAGTATTTGGCTGGTTGGGATCTAGCAAAAAATACAACTGTTAGACATATGCAGGTAGTTGAAGGATTTAGTACTGAATAGGTTCAGGATCTATACTTCTCCACAAATACCAAGTTGCAACAGAACAATATGGAGAAAATCTTTTGTATAATAAATTCACATATTTCTCTGGTGGTAAATATTCTTTTTTATAATTTTTAGAGATTGCTCGCAATAAACCAATATCTTGTATAGGCCAAATATTTGATCGATTGTAAGTGAATAATAAAATCATTTCTGCAGACCATCTTCCAATTTGTCTAAGCTTAGATAAATATATTATTGCCTCTTCATCTGACATTTTTGGAATAAGTTTTGAGTCAAATGTTTTATTCAATGTTTGTTTGGCTAAGCTTTTAATACCTTTTGCTTTTTGTCTACTTAATCCACAACTTTTTAATTGAGTAACTGTTAACTTATAAACTGTTTTAGCATTAATTTTATTTTTACATTTTTTTTTAAATTTTAAAAATACAGAATTAGCAGCAGCTACACTAATCTGTTGACCTATAATACTTTTACATAATGAATAGAAAATATCTTTTCTTGAAGTAAGGGTAACTTCAGATGGTTCAGAATATTTTTGAATTAAATATTTCATAACTTTATCATTTCTAGATAAATATTTTTTTGCTGAACTCCAATATTTTGGTACTTTACTCATGTCTTGTTGTTGATGGAATTTTTTCTTTATAATGGATTTCTCTTCTCAAGATAATTAATGAAGAAAAAACTACTAACATAGCTCCTAACAATGTTTTTATAGTTGGAACTTCATCCCATATGAAGTAACCAAAAATTATTCCAAAAACTAATGCTAAGTATTTAAGTGGAGACACAAGCGAAACCTCTGATAACTTAAATGACTGTCCAAGCCATAAGTTTGCAAAACCTCCTAAAAAACCAATCATACAAAGTAATATTAAATCTTTAATATTTGGCATTACCCAGCCAAATGGTACTGTGAAAAGGCTAGCTAAAGTAATAGCAGCTGAAAAATATAAAGAAATTAGCCAGACTGGTTCTGTTGTTGATAATTGTCTAATTGCAATAGCAACATAAGATAAACCTAAACAAAAAATTATTGGATATATGTAGTATATATTTAAAGAATCAAAACCTGGTTCCGTAATTACTATAATTCCAATAAAACCAATTAGCACTGCCAACCATCTGTAAAAACCTACTTTTTCACTTAAAAAAAAAATTGAAAAAATTGTTGTAAAAATTGGAGCTGCAAAAGAAATACTTACAACTGTAGCTAATGGCAAATTACGTAAAGCAATAAATATGGCAATTAAAGCTATTAGTCCAAAAAGACATCTTAAAAAATGTAAACCAATTCTTTTAGTTTGATAAAAATTTTTTATTCTTTCTCTTGGCATTATGAAAAAATATATAATTACTCCAAAAAAACCTCGAAAAAACAAAACTTGTCCCAATGGATAATGTTCAGACCATTTTACAATTAAATCCATGACTGAAAATGCACATACAGACATAAACATGTACAAAAAGCCTAATTGATTTTTAGAGAGCATAGAATAACTTATAGATTAATTTACAGAATAATAAATGGAAATAGCAATTTTAGGTTTGGGATGTTTTTGGGGTCCAGAAATAAAGTTTAGTAAACTGGATGGAGTGATTAAAACTGAAGTAGGATATTGTGGTGGTAATAATGTTCAAACTAGTTACAAAGAAGTTTGCACGGGTGAAACAAATCATGCTGAAGTAGTAAAGTTAGATTTTGATCCTGAAATAATATCATATGAAGAAATAATAAAATATTTTTTTGAATTTCATGATCCAACAACTTTAAACTCTCAAGGTCCAGATTTTGGGACACAATATAGAAGTGAAATTTTTTACTTAAACGATAAACAGAAGATAATAGCAGAAAAAATATTAAATGAAGAAAATAAAAAATTATCTGGAAAAGTTGTAACTAAAATTTCAGTAGTCAAAAATTATTGTCCAGCTGAAGAATATCACCAAAAATATTTAGAAAAAAGATAAGATGTCCTTAGTCAGTTCAGATTGGTTAGAGAAGAACATTGATAATGTAAAAATAATAGATTGCTCATGGCACATGCCAAAAGCTCAAAGAAATGGTTTTGAGGAATATAAAAAAGATCACATACCCAATGCAATTTTTTTTGATTTAGATAAAAATTCAAAGATAAATACAGATTTACCACATATGTTGACCGATATTAATTCCTGGGAATTAATTATGAATAGTATGGGTATTTCAAATGAAGATGAAATAGTAATTTATGATAATTCAGATGTAATAAGTTCTTGTCGATGTTGGTATAATTTAATTTATTTTGGGCATGATCCCAAACTTGTTCATGTTTTAGATGGAGGCTTAAATAAATGGAAAATTGAAAATAAAATTACAAATAATGAAATAATACCCACAACAGTTTCGAATTATAAAGCTATTGAAAATAATAAATTAGTAAAAAATAAACAAGAAATAGATAAAAATATTACTTTAAATGAATTTATAGTTGTTGACGCAAGAAGTAGGGAGCGATTTGAAGGAAAAGTTCCAGAACCTAGAAAAGGTCTAAGAAGTGGGTCAATAAAAAATTCTTTTTGCTTACCTTTTTCTGAATTAATAAATGATGATCATACTTTTGTAAGTAAAGATAAAATCAAAGCCCAATTTAGGTTATTTAATTTAGATCTAAATCAAAATATTGTATTTTCGTGTGGTTCAGGAGTAACTGCAAGTGTATTGGCACTAGCTTATTCATTAATAAATGATAAGTATATGCCGACTATCTATGATGGTTCATGGTCAGAGTATGGAAAAAGTTAAAATATGAAAAGATCAACCAAAATTATATCAATAATATTAATCTTCTTTTTTATCATTGCAGCAGTAATCATTGCTAGAACAATGATTGGTAATCACTTTAAAAAAAAATTTAGCAAAAGACCCCCTCCAGGAATAATTGTAAAGGTTGTTGAGCAAAAATTATTTCAAAACACAATTGAAACCTTTGGTACCGCAGTACCAGCTCAGATAAAATCTTATAATATTGAAAAATATGAAATTTTAGAACCTATTAAATATAACACAAAAGTTAAAGCTGGAGATGTAATTGCTAAACTTAAGAATAGAAACATAGTCACTCCATTTGATGGAATTATTGGTAAGAGAGATTTTTCCAATGATATTGATGTATCAAAAAGTTCTATCGTATTAAATTTAGAAGACACCTCTGTTCTTTTTATTGATGTTGATATACCTGAAACATTTGCACCTTTTGTAAAAAAAAATCAAAATGCTGATATAAAATTTTCTGGAAATAATCTTAAAAAATATTCTGGAGTGGTTGAATCAACTGCAAGCAGAATTGATACCAATAAAAGATCATTGCCCGTAAGAATTAGGCTTGAAAATCCAAACAATGAACTTTTATCTGGCTCATTATTAGAAGTATCTATTAACTATAATGAAAGAAATTCATTAAGCATTCTAGATACCAGTCTTCTTATGGAAGGTAATAATGTTTATGTATATAAAGTTAATAAAGAAAATATTGTAAATAAAACTGAAATAGAAATTGGTTTAAGAAAACAAGGAATTGTAGAAGTAAAAACTGGACTTAAAAATGGTGATACAGTAGTCGCCGAAGGTCTGAAAAAAACAAGACCTAACGGAAAAATAAATCCAATTAAATATGGTTCAAAACCACAGTCTTCAAATTGGAATAAAAAAGACAAGGCAGATAAAATAGAACAGAAAAAAGGTAAGTTTGATTGGATTAAAAAATTAAATATATTTAAAAAATCTGATTCAAAAAAAGAAGAGAGTAAAAATAAATAATTGAATGTATATAACTGAACTTAGTATCAGAAGACCAG
Organism: Candidatus Pelagibacter sp. HTCC7211; assembly: GCF_000155895.1. Lineage (NCBI taxonomy): Bacteria > Pseudomonadati > Pseudomonadota > Alphaproteobacteria > Candidatus Pelagibacterales > Candidatus Pelagibacteraceae > Candidatus Pelagibacter > Candidatus Pelagibacter sp. HTCC7211. Next base: position 376,254 of record NZ_DS995298.1, on the reverse strand, counting down.
TTGTAGCTTGGGTTCTATCTTTAATACTTATTGTATTTGGTTTATTTGTTTATTCTGAATTACCAGTAAGAGAATTACCTGATGGTTTACAGCCACCAGTAGTCCAAGTAAAAGTTAATTATAAGTCTGCATCAGCTCCAATTATTGATCAAGAAATAACTCAAGTAATAGAAGATGTTATAGGAGGTGCAGAAGGTATAAAGAATATCGACTCTAAATCTGAAAATGGAAGAAGTAGTATTAACATTGAATTTGACACAGATATTGAGCTTGACGATGCTGCAAACGATATAAGAGAAAGAGTAGCAAGAATAGTCGATAATCTTCCCTCAGAAGCAGATGCTCCTCAGATATTAAAACAAGCAGCTGGTTTTACAACTACAATGTGGCTTTCAGTTTCATCGTCAACCTGGTCTGATTTAGAACTTGGTGATTATGCAGATAGGTATTTAGTGGACGCTTTTTCAAGTGTAAAAGGTGTTGGAAGAATTCTACTAGGAGGACTTAGAGAGCTTAGTGTTAGAATTTGGATTGACCCTATCAAATTAGCTGCAAATGATATGACAATTCAAGAAGTAGAAAATGCACTTAGAAATGAAAATATAAGCTTACCAGCTGGGACCTTGGAAGCAGAAAATATAGATTTAACAATTAATTTAGATAAGTCTTATACAAATATTGATGAATTAAAGTTTTTACCAATTAAAAAAACAAAAGATCAAATTGTAAGATTGTCAGATGTAGCAAATGTGGAATTAGGTCCTGTCTCAGAAAAAACATTATTTAAATCTCAAAGCAAAAATAAATTAAATCAAAAGACAGTTGGAATAGGAATTTACGCAAAAAGTGGTGCATCAACAGTTGAACTATCAAATGAAATTCAAAAAAAAATTAAAGAAGTTAAAAAAACTTTACCTGATAGTTTAAAGCTAGATGTTTCATTTAATAGAGCGACATACGTTAAAGCAGCTATAGATGAAGTTTATAAAACTTTAGCGATTGCATTTGTTTTAGTTGTAATAATAATTTATTTATTTTTGGGAAATATAAAAGCAGTGATTGTTCCTGCTGTAGCGCTTCCGGTGAGCTTAATAGCATCATTTTTAGGTATCTATCTATTTGATTTATCAATAAATATTTTTGTACTTCTTAGTTTTATACTTGCAATTGGAATTATCACTGATGACTCTGTTATTATGACTGATGCAATATATAGAAGAATAGAAAATGGAGAAAGTCCATTGATTGCTGCATATAATGGATCTAAACAAATTACCTTTGCGATAATTGCAACAACTTTAATTTTACTTGCTGTTTTCATTCCATTAATTTTTATTAAAGGAATATCTGGAACTTTATTTAGAGAAACAGCTATAGCTTTATCTTTTTCTATAGTTGTCTCATCATTTGTTGCATTAACGCTTTCACCAATGCTAGGAAGTAAGTTTCTAAATAAAAAAACAAGCTCTGGTTTTTTTGTTAGAAAATTTAATGTTTTTTTTCAAGGTTTTTCTAATTTTTATAGAGAAACATTAGATTATTGGTTAAATAAAAAGAAAACGATAATAACCTTCATTATTTTAATTATTGCAGGATCTGTTGCTTTATTCATGTTCACAACCAAAGAACTTCTTCCAAAAGAAGACAGGGGCGTTTATTTGGTTATTGGATTTACCGATGAAGGAAGTTCTTTCGATTACACACAAGAAAAAGCCCAGGTAGTAGAAAAGAGATTGCTACCATTGCTTCAAGCTGAGAATAGTCCTTATGAAAAATTTATAATGAGAGTTCCAGGATTTGGAAGCTCTGCAAATTCATTTAATAGTTTTATTATTATTGCTTTACTTGAAGACTGGAAAAAACGAGATAAAGATACAATGATAATAATGAGACAAGCTATAGGTAAAATAGTAACTGTCCCTCAAACTTTAGCATTTCCAATTTCACCTCAAGCCATAAGGGTATCTAATTACAATAAACCAGTCCAAATGGTAATTTTGGGAAGTACTTATGAAGAACTAGAAAGTATTCAAAATGACGTAATTAGTAAACTTAGAAGAAATAGAGGATTATCAAGAATTGAGTCAGACTTTAATAGAAATAAACCAGAGGTAAAATTAGTTATCAATAAAAATAAAGCTAAAGATTTAGGAATATCGACTAGATCAATTGGCCAAACATTAGAGACATTATATGGTGGCAAAAGAGTTACCACATTTAATAAATTGGGTAAAGAATATCCAATTATTCTTCAGCAATATCTCATTGATAGAAAAGATAAAGATAGTTTAAGTAAATTGTTTGTAAGATCTGGTACAACTGGAGAATTAATCTCATTGTCTAACCTAGTTGACCTAAGAGAAGAAGGATCAGCAAAAGTATTAGCAAGATATGACCGACAAAGAGCTGTAACAATTTCTGCAAATATAAATGAAAATTATTCTTTATTTGAAGCAATTGAATATCTGGAAAATATAATGGCAGATGTGGCGCCCACTAATCAAATTACTTGGAAAGGTGAGTCTGAAGAAGTTAAAGAGACAACAAATGAACTTTATATAATTTTTGCACTTGGTTTACTGACTGCTTATTTGGTAATGGCTGCTACATTTAATTCTTTTATTCATCCGTTTATAATTATGTTAACTGTACCACTAGCTGTTTTTGGAGGACTGGTATTTATTTTATTTTTAAATAGTTCAATAAATATTTTTTCTCAAATTGCTTTAGTAATTCTGATTGGTATATCAACGAAAAATAGTATTTTGATTGTTGATTATGCAAATCAAATAAGAACCACAGGAAAGAAAATAGAAGATTCGGTTAAAGAAGCTTGTGAATTAAGATTTCGACCTATTATGATGACATCTATAAGTACCATGATAGCAATGATTCCTTTGGTAATTGGAAATATTGGACCAGGTGCTGGAGAAGCCTCAAGGTTAGCCGTTGGAGCAACTATACTTGGAGGGATGATAATTTCTACTTTCTTTACACTATATGTAACTCCTACAATGTATTTAACACTTGCTCAAAATACAAAAAGAATAGACTCCGTTGATTTAGAGTTAAAAAAAGAATTATCTAAAAAATAATATATTTATTTTTACTTAGTGAACCACTGCACTCTTTAAGTTGATTTTTATAAATATTAGATTGTTTCTCAACTCTTTTTGCTAAATTAATTATTTTTTTATTCTTTTTATAATGTTTATAATTTCCCCATCCTTCATGATAAGCAACATACTGTTTAAAAGCATCAGTTTTAGATATTTTTAAAATAGAACTAGATTTACTGGTGTACCATCCTATGAAATCAACGCTATCTTTGAACCTAGCTCTTACTGCAAGCTTATTTCCTGTCTCTTTTTTATATTGTTCCCATGTACCATTAACTGCCTGAGAGTATCCAAATGAACTTGAGGGTCTTTTGTATGGAATTACTTTAAAAAGTTTTTGTCTAGGAGGTTTGGCAAGCCAATCAAAATCTGACTCCATTTTAATAAAAGCAAGCTGCAAATAAACTGGGGTTCCCCATTTTTTTTCTGATTTATTAGCATGTTTAAACCATAAATACCTTTCATTAAATATTGAACAACTATTTGATGTGTTTGACGGTACTGAAGAGCAAGCTGAAATAAAAAACAATACTATAAATAATAAATTAATTCTAAAAATTTTCATATAATTTTATTAGTAGTTATATTTTATAAATTAAATTAAAAGATTAACAAATGAGTTATTTAATTTTAGTAAGACATGGCCAAAGTATATGGAATCTTGAAAAAAAATTCACAGGTTGGGTTGATGTAGACTTGACCGAAAATGGTAAATCTGAAGCTATAAAAGCTGGTGAACTAATAAAAACGAAAAATATAAATATTGATATTTATTATTCATCTTACCAATTAAGAGCAAAAAACACCTTAAAATTAATAAAACAAACACTGCAAGATACAAAAGTTTCAAAAGAGGCTTGGCAATTAAATGAACGACACTATGGATCCCTGACAGGTTTAAATAAAGATGAAATGAAATTAAAACTTGGTGAAGAAAAAGTTCATCAATTTAGACGTTCGTGGGATTTACGACCAGACCCATTAGATAAAAAAAATCCTCACCATCCTATCAATATTGATGCCTACAAAGAAATACCAATTGATAAAATTCCAGACACAGAGTCTCTTAAAGATACTTATGAAAGAGTATTAGAGTTTTATACACAAGAAATTGAAAATGAAATTTCAAAAAATAATATTTTAATTTCTGCGCATGGAAATTCAATTAGAGCATTATGCAAATACTTATTTAAATTAGATGAAAATCAAATCTCTAAATTAGAGATTCCAACTGGAAATCCACTATTAATAAATTTAGATAAAAAGAATAATATTACTGATTGCAAATACTTAGACAAAGAAAGAGCTAAAGACCTTGTAGTTTTCTAAAAGTTTCAAGATCAGTTAAATGATAAAAATTATTATTAGTCTCAAATCCAAATAATTCTTTTTTTTCAATTAGATCATTCCATACATTTGTTATGGAAAATTTTTTATCTTTATATTTAGAAAGAAGTTTTTTATTCATAATTTGGCATCCTGTATAAATAAATTTACTCTCATTATTTTTTATAATCAAATTTTCTTTTAGATCAAAATCACCCTTTAAATTTTTATCAAAACTTAATTCTTTTTTTACTAATAAAAGTATATTTTTAAGTTTTTTTGAAAAATATATATCTTCCATTTCAATAATTTCATTGGCATAATTTTTTCCCCATATTGTGTCAGGATTAAATATTAAAACATTTTCTTCATTTGTATGTTTCATCATATTGCTTATGCCACCTCCTGTATCAAGAATATTCTCTCCATCATCAATAATTGTGATTTTAGGATTAAACTTTTTATGATTTATAAAGTCATGAATTTGATCTTTTAAATAAAAAGTATTAAGAATAATTTGTTGTATACCTAAATTTTCAATTAGATTAATACAAATTTCAAGCACTGCAATATTGTTTAATTTGATTAAAGGCTTAGGAGTTTCTAGTGTTAACGGATTTAATCTTTTCCCAAATCCTGCACATAAAATTAAAGCCGTATTAATTCTCATTTTACTTAGCAATAAATTTAGGAAAATGTGATGCTAATAACAACTTCAAATTATTTAAGTCTTTGTTTTTACTTAACCTGTTATCAATCATCTTCCAAGCATATGGAATAAGTTTTAAATATTTTCTTTTTTTATCTCTTTCAGCCAACCTCATAAATATTCCAATAATCTTTAGATTTCTAAGAACTGACAAAATATCAAAATCGTTCTTGAATTTATCTGCATCAATTTGTTTATTAGTTTTTAAATAATATTTGTACACTTTGTCTTTTAATGAATTGGGTGTTTTATATCTAACATCATCAATTAAAGAGGCTAAATCGTAGGCTTTGTTACCAAAAAGAGCATCTTGATTATCAATTAATCCAATTTGATTTTTGAAGTTTATGATTAGGTTTGAAACATGAAAATCTCTATGAACAAAAGTATTATTTTTAAAATTTAAATTTGATAATAATTGCTTAATTTCTTTATTAAATTTGTATTTAAATGAGTTGATTTTTTTTTTATTTAATCTTTTTGGTACATACCAATAACTAAATAACTTTGTTTCATCAAATAAAATCTTATTTTTATAATCTTTGATTAGGTAAAATTTATTTCTGAAATTTTTAATTTTTTTATCTTTAATTAATTGAATTTTATTTAAAGCATTAATTGCTTTTTTAAATATTATATATTGATTTTTTTTATTTTTTGAAAATATTTGATAAACAGTTTTTTTTCCTAAATCCTGTATTTCAATATAATTTTTTTTATAATTTTGACTTATTAGTTTAGGAGCTATTATGTTATTTTTGATTAAGATTTTATTAATTGAGTCATAAATTAATAAATTTTTAATTTTTTCTCTATTTGCAAATACTATAATTGAATTTTTTTTGGTGTTTCTGTAAAATTTTCTAAAAGAAGCATCTCCTTTAATTTCCTTAAAATCTTTTGAAAGTTTCATATTAAAAAATCAGTCTAAACCATCGATTTTTACAGATCTATTATTTAATTCATTTTCATAGTTAAATATTAAATCTATAGTCTTATCAAAATTTCCTTTACTAATTAACTCAGGCCATTCAATAAGTGTTATTGTATTTTGATTTTTATCAAATAGATCTAAATTTTTAACCTCAGATTCATCTTTTAATCTAAATAAATCATAATGTTTAATAATTAAATCATCTGCCTCATATTCATTAAGTATGTTAAAAGTTGGGCTTGTTACTTCTGTTGCTTGTAATCTTTTTTTCATTTGAAATTGATTAATTAAATATTTTACAAAAGTAGTTTTGCCCACCCCCATTTCTCCATATAAAAAAATTACTTCTCCACCTTTAAGATAATTAGAAAAATTTTTCGCTAATTCTTTGGTCGTCTCTTCTGATGATATATCTATTAAGCTATTTTTAATAGCGATAGGCATCTGGTTTGAAAGGACCTTCTGTCCCGACACTTATATAGTCCGCTTGTTCTTTAGATAATTTAGTAAGTTTAGCCCCAACTTTTTTTAAATGAAGGGTTGCAACTTTTTCATCCAAATGTTTAGGAAGAACATAAACTTTGTTTTCATAGTTTTTATGATTATTCCAAAGCTCTATTTGTGCAATTACTTGATTTGTAAATGAAGCACTCATTACAAAACTTGGGTGACCAGTAGCACAACCCAAATTTACTAATCTTCCCTCTGCTAATAGAATAATTCTTTTTTTACTTGGCAATTCTATTTCGTGAACTTGTGGTTTAACCTCTGTCCATTTATAATTTTTCAATGCCTCAACTTGTATTTCGTTATCAAAATGACCAATGTTACATAAAATTGCTCTATCTTTCATATCTCTCATATGATCAGCTGTAACTATGTCTTTATTGCCAGTTGCAGTTACAACAATATCTGCTCGACTAATAGCTTCTTCCATTAAAACAACTTCATAACCTTCCATTGCAGCTTGAAGAGCACAAATTGGATCAGCCTCTGTTACTAAAACTCTTGCTCCACTTTGTCTTAATGATGCAGCACTTCCCTTACCTACGTCTCCAAAACCTGCAACAATTGCAATTTTTCCTGACATCATAACATCTGTAGCTCTTCTAATTCCATCAACTAAACTTTCTCTACAACCATACAAATTATCAAATTTTGATTTTGTTACAGAATCATTTACATTGATTGCTGGCACTAAAAGTGAGTTATCTTTTTCCATTTTATTTAAAGCTTTGATTCCAGTTGTGGTTTCTTCAGAAACACCTTTAATATCTTTCATCAAATCTTGATACTCGTTATGCATGATTGCAGTTAAATCACCACCGTCATCTAAGAGCATATTTGGTTTCCAATCTGGCTTTCCAATTATAGTTTGCTTAATACACCATAAATATTCTTCTTCAGTTTCACCTTTCCAAGCAAAAACTGGTATACCTGCTTTAGCAATTGCTGCAGCTGCATGGTCTTGTGTTGAAAATATATTACAAGAAGACCATCTAACGTCAGCTCCTAGAGCAACTAGTGTTTCTATTAGTACCGCAGTTTGGATTGTCATGTGCAAGCATCCAATAATTCTTGCTCCATTTAAAGGTTTAGACTCTGAATATTCCTCTCGTAATGCCATTAAACCTGGCATTTCACTTTCTGCAATTGAAATTTCTTTTCTACCAAATTCAGCAGACGATATGTCTTTTACTTTAAAATCTTCCATGAGAGAACTTATATAACTAAGTGTTAATTAATCAATAAGAGATTACGAGGTTGGAAAACTAATTTCCATAATTGCACCATCACCATCAAGACGGTTTGATGCTACAATTTTACCATCATGCAAATCAACTAAATTTTTCACAATATTTAAACCCAGGCCTGAGTGTTCTCCAAATTTTTCTGGTCTATTACTGTAAAATCTATTAAATATTTTTGACGTATCTTTCTCTTTAAAACCTTGACCTTCATCAATAATTTTAATTATGATTTTATTATCAGTCGATAAAGAGACATCCACTAAAATCTCTCCACCTTTTTTGGTAAAAGAGATAGAATTATCTAATAAATTCGCAATTATTTGCTCAATTCTATTTTCTATACCATTAATGAAATACTCTTTTTTACCATCATTTTTATATTTTATATTAATACCTTTCTTGACATTATAAATACTATTGAAGTCGTCTACGACCGACTCAATTATTGGTTCAACATTAATTTTCTCAATCTTTTCATTACTTAAAGCTACTTCATCTTTTAGCATTTGAGAATAATCTGTAATTAACCTTTCAATTCTAAGAACATCATGACTAAGTATATTTAATAATTTTAATCTTTGATCTGAACTATTGGTATCTTTTAAAATTTCAGAAGCACTTTTCAATGACGCTAAAGGATTTCTAATTTCATGCACAAGATCTGTTGAAAAATTTTCTGCATGAGCTACTCTTTTTTGAAGTTCAGTTGTCATATCTTCCAAAGAATTAGATAGAAGTCCTAATTCATCATTTCTATTTTTTAAGTTATCAATACTTAATTTTTCATGGCTTTTTTCTTTAATATTTTTTGTATAACTTACTAAATTTTGTATTGGTTTAATAAAATATCTACTTAAAACAAAAGAAAATATTAAGATTACAAAACCCACTGAAATCGCCGTCCTAATAACAAATGCTTTTCGTTCATCTATTGCAACTTTAATATCATTAGCATTTTCAGTGATTAAAATATAACCAATATTTAAATCTTCCTTTGTTACATTTTTTATAGTTGTTAATTTAAACTGATTAAAATCTTCTTTTGCAAAAGTAAAAGGATCTCCATATTCGTCTGAACTTACATATTTTTTTAAAATTAATTCAAAAGAAATAAATTTTTTCTCATCAACATTTTTACTTTTATCTTTATTTTCTTTATTAATTTTTTTTTCATTCAAACTTTCAAATTCAATATCATTTAATCTTGTTGAAAATGCTCTTGGATCAAGATCTAATGTATCTGTGTCTCCAATTAAATTAAGGTCATTATCAAAAAAAATTACTCTATCTAAGTTTTGAAAAATAAATCTTGTAGAAAATAAAAATTTTCTAATATCTTCAGTGACAAACTTTACCTCTAATCTAAGTAAATTATCGACAGTATTGTTAATAATATTTATATGATTAATTGATTTTTTTTTAATTAAATTTGGCTGAATATTATTTAAATATATAATTGTAAATAATCCAATAATTGTAAAAATGATAAAATTTATGAATAAAAATTTTTTTAAAATTGATAAACTTTTTAAGTATATACTAAACATTAGCTAACATTCCATCTATATCCACTACCATATCTAGTTTCAATAGCTGAAAAATCAGGGTCAACTTTTTTAAATTTTTTTCTTATTCTTTTAACGTGACTATCTATAGTTCTATCCTCAATATCAACGTCTTCTCTATAAGCAATATCCATTAACTGAGCTCTTTCTTTAATAATACCAGGTCTTTTAGCTAATTCTTTAACAATTAAAAATTCAGTAGTGGTTAATTTATCAGGTAATTGTTTATCATTCCATTCACATTCAAGTTGAGAAGGATCCAATTTTAATCGTCCATGTGCTATCAAACTTTTATTTTCTTCTAATGTATTATTGGTATCATTTTTTCTTAACTGAACTCTAATTCTTTCGATCAAAACTTTAATCGAAAAACCTCCAGATTTTTTTACAAAATCGTCAGCTCCTAATTTTAAACCTAATAATTCATCAATTTCATCATCTTTTGATGTTAAAAAGATCACTGGTAATGAAGTTTTTTTTCTAAGTTTTTTTAAAAGTTCCTCTCCGTCCATTTTAGGCATCTTAATATCAATTACAGCTAAATCAGGAGGGGTTCTAGTAAGACCAATCAAAGCACTTTCACCATCTATATACGTTTGAACTTTAAAGCCTTCTTTTTCAAGAGCAATACTTAAACTTGTTAAAATATTTCTATCATCATCAATTAAAGCTATGGTTTGTTTATTCATTATTTATTAATATAAAAATACTAAATTGTTCTAATTTGGGCAAACTTATAAAATTAATGAAGCATACCCCAATTATCACCAACATTTATATCAACAGTTAATGGTATTGAGAAAGAATGATGATCGCTTTTTACAACGCTAGCCATTTCATCTTTAATTAGTTTGATCATTGTTTTCTCATTATTTTTTGGAACCTCAAATATTAATTCATCATGTATCTGTAATAACATTTTAGATTGAATATTTTTTTTATCAGATAATTTTTTATTCAATCTAATCATCGCTAGACGCATAATTTCTGAGGCAGAACCTTGTATTGGAGCATTAATTGCTGCTCGTTCCTGAAAATTTCGCACATTAAAATTTTTATCATTAATTCCATTAAAATGAGATCTACGACCAAAAATGTTATTTACATATCCACTTTTTCTACAAAATTTAATAGTGTCATTCATATAAATTTTAATCTCAGGAAATTTCGCAAAATAGGCATCTAAAAATTCTTCAGCCTCATAATTAGAAACATTAATTTGCTTTGCTAAACCATATTGTGAAATCCCATAAATAATTCCAAAATTTATAGCTTTGGCTTTTCTCCTTTGGTCCTGATCTACTTTTTTAATATCAACATTAAAAATCTGACTAGCCGTCAAAGAATGAATATCTTCATCATTCTTAAAAGCTTTTTTTAATTCTTTAACATCAGCTAAATCAGCTAAAATTCTCATCTCTATTTGATTGTAATCTGCTGAAATTAACAAATGATTTTTTCGTGACGTGAAAGCTTTTCGAATATCTCTACCATCTTCTGATTTAATCGGAATATTTTGTAAATTAGGATCACTGGATGCAAGCCTACCCGTTGTTGTTGCTGCCAATAAAAATGAAGTATGAACTCTTTTAGTATTTGGATTTATGTGTTCTGGAAGTGAGTCTGAATACGTATTTTTCAGTTTTGAAACTTGTCTCCAATCTAATACTAATTTAGGAAATTTATGGCCTTTAAATGCCAGATCTTCTAGAACACTTGCACTTGTTGCAAAACTTCCTTTTTTAGTTTTTTTTAACTCTGCGATTTTAAGATCATTATAGATTATTTCACCTAATTGTTTGGGTGATGCAATATTAAAATCCTTTTTTGATATTTTAAAAATTTCTTTTTCTAAATTTTTAATTTTTTTTTCAAATTTAGAAGAAAGTGTTTTTAAAAATTTATTATCTACTTCAACTCCTTCCATCTCCATAAAAGCAAGAATTTTTATTAATGGCTTTTCAAAAATTTCATAAATATTAATCATTTTTTCTAATTTCAAATTTTTTGAAAATTTTTTATACAACCGAAAAGTGATATCAGCATCCTCTGCTGCATAATCTTTAGCCCTTTCAATTTCTACATCACTGAAATTTATCTCCTTTTTTCCAGTACCTACTATTTCTTTAAAAGAAATTGTTTTATGACCTAAATGAATTTCAGATAGCGTATCCATATTATGTCGGTTTTTGCCAGCATCTAAGACATATGACATCAACATAGTATCTTCCATTGATGTCATCTCTATGCCTTGTTTAAATAAAACAATGAAATCAAATTTTATATTTTGACCAATCTTTTTTACACTTGGATCTTCCAATAAAGGTTTTAATTTTTTAATTACATCATTTTTATTAATACATTTTGAGGACTTGTGACCAATTGGAATATAGCAAGCCTTACCAACTTTTGATGACAAAGAAATTCCTACTAAATCTGCTTGATGAGGATCTAGTGAATTTGTTTCTGTATCCACTGCTAACTCACCTGTTTCCTCTGCTTCTTTAATCCATTCATCTATTTGTTTTATATCAGTGATTAAAAAATAATTTTTGTTACTAATTGGTTTTTGCTTTTCTATTAACTTGTCTTCAACAGTTTCACTTGATAATTTTGGCTCACCATAAGCTGATATCGCGGAGCTCAATAATCTATTAAACTCCATTTCTCTTAAAAATTTATATAGTTTATCCTTATCTATTTTTTTTAATTTAAATTCACTTAGGTCTCTATTAACAGGAGAGTCTTGTTTTAATGTTACAAGTTGTTTGCTAATTATAGCCTTGTCTTTATTTTCAATAAGAGTTTCTCTTCTTTTATTTTGCTTTATCTCATTAGCAGACTTTAAGAGTTTTTCTAAAGTTCCATATTTATTAATTAACTCGGCAGCAGTTTTTACTCCTATACCGGGAACTCCTGGGACGTTATCACTACTATCACCTGCAAGAGACTGGACATCTATTACTTTTGATGCATCAACTCCAAATTTATTAATTATATCTTCCTCAGAAATAAATTTATTTTTCATCGGATCAAATATACGAACATCTTTTTTATACAATTGCATCAAATCTTTATCTGATGAAACAATAGTAACTTTAGCTCCTTTTTTTAATATTTTTTCAGCATAAGTGGCTATTAGATCATCTGCTTCATAATTAGGGAGATCAACTGAAGGTAAATTAAAAGCTAATACTGATTTTCTAATATATTCAAATTGAGGAGCAAGATCATCTGGTGCTTCAGATCTATTTGCCTTGTAATCACTGTAAATTTCATTTCTAAATGTTTTTCTAGCTGAGTCAAAAATTACTGCAAAATGTGTTGGTTTTTGTAAATTTTGATCTGATTTGGAATCTTCAAGAAGTTTGAACAACATACTACAAAAACCACTAACTGCACCAGTTGGAAGTCCATCACTCTTTCTAGTTAAAGGTGGTAATGCATAATATGCTCTAAAAATATATCCTGAACCATCTATTAAATAAAAATGATCAGTTTTTTGAATTTTATTCATTAATTTAATTAAATATTACAGTGGTAAAAAAATCTGTATATAAAAAAATTGATTTTAATTTAGAGTATTTTTTATTGCTAGATTATTATTAGTATTAAGAGTATTATTTGATATGCAATTAACTAAAAATATCTCACAAATATCAATAATAAAATCTTTATTAGCTATAATACTTGGCTCAATTGCTTTGACCATATCAGCAAAAATTAAGATACCTTTTTATCCAGTGCCAATGACTATGCAAACATTTGTTGTATTGTTTTTAGGAATAAGTTTAGGATACAAAATTGGATTAGCTAGTATTGGATTATATTTGTTCGAGGGAATAATTGGACTACCAGTTTTTTCAAATTCTCCAGAAAAAGGTGTGGGATTAATTTACTTTACTGGACCTACAATGGGATATTTGATTGGTTTTCTAAGTGCTGGCTTTTTAGCCTCAAAAATAAATAATAAAGATAGTTTTTTATTAGTTTTAGGAAAGCTTATAATTGCAACTTCTACTATTTATCTTTTTGGATTGTTATGGCTTGGAATGCTTATTGGTTGGGATAAACCAATCTTTGAACTGGGAGCTAAACCCTTTTTATTAGCTGAAGTATTTAAAATTGTACTTTTAGCCCTAATTACAAAACAAATAGTAAAAATTAGAAATTTTATTATCTAGGTGATCTTTTAGATAGAATTCTTTGAAGAGTTCTTCTGTGCATTTTTAGTCTTCTTGCTGTCTCTGAAACATTTCTGTTACATAGTTCAAACACTCTGTGAATGTGTTCCCACTTTACTCTATCTGCAGACATTGGATTTTCTGGTGGAGCAGCTTTCTTATCAGGATCTGCTAATAAGGCTCTTTCAACATCTTCAGCATCAGCTGGTTTAGCAAGATAGTCTATTGCACCTTCTTTAATTGCAGCAACTGCTGTTGGAATATTTCCATATCCAGTTAACATAATTATTCTACTGTCATTATTCGTCATCTGGATTTGTTTCACTACCTCTAATCCATTACCATCGCCCAATCTTAGGTCTACTACTGCAAAACCTGGTTTCTTAGCTTTAACTGAATCCACACCTTTTTGTACACTTTCAGCTTGAAAAACCTCAAATCCCTTTTTTTCCATAGCTCTAGCTAATCTTTCTCTAAAAGGATTATCATCATCAACTATAAGAAGAGATTTATTATCAAAATCACTAAGGTTTTTAAGGGCAATTTGTTCTTTCATACCTTCTATATGGCTACTAACTTCTAAAATACAATACCTATTATTTGCTTTACTTTATTTACCTATAGGCTTAATAGGGGGAAATTTTAAAGTTTTTTCTAATAAAAGACTTTTTTTTGTTAAATTTTTTTTGGAGGCATTAATAATGCAAAAATTTAAATCAGTTGAAGAGTTAGTAAATCAACTGAAACCTGAAAAACCTGTATACTGTATCAGAAAGAATTCTATTCAATCTGCAACTAAATTTTTCAAAAATAAATTCCCAGGTAAAATATTGTATGCGGTAAAAACTAATCCTCATCCAGTAGTTATCAAGCAAATAATTGAAAGTGGGGTAGATCAATTTGATGTCGCATCTATTGAAGAAATCAAAGCTATCAGAAAATATAGTCAAACTGCCAAATGCTCCTACATGCATACTGTTAAAAGTAGAGAAAGTATTAAAGAAGCTTACTTTAAATATGAAATTAAAACTTTTTCACTAGACACTAAAGATGAATTAATAAAAATTATTGAAAGTACAAATAATGCTAAAGACTTAGAGTTATTTGTAAGAGTAGCAGTTTCCAATGAACATGCCGAAATAGATTTATCTAAGAAATTTGGTGCTTTGAGTTCTGAAGCTGCAGGTTTGTTGAGGCTTGTTAAACAATATTCTAAAAAGATTGGTTTAAGTTTTCATGTCGGATCTCAATGCATGCATCCAATTTCTTACGCTAAAGGAATTAGTGATATAGGAAATATAATAAAAAAAACAAAGATTATACCAGACTATATTAATGTTGGTGGTGGATTTCCAACTATTTATCCAGACTTAATACCTCAAACTATGGAAAACTATTTTAATGAAATTAAAAAAAGTTTAGATAATTTAAAACTTGAAAATTTACCAGAAATTATTTGTGAACCAGGAAGAGCTTTAGTGGCTGAAAGTGGTTCTACTATTATAAAAGTAAATTTAAGAAAAAAACAAAAACTATATATAAATGATGGAACTTATGGGACATTGTTTGATGCTGGTACTCCGAATATTGTATTTCCATCTAAGATGATTAAAGAGAATACAAACAAAATAATTTCTAAAAAGCTTACAGCTTTTGATTTCTTTGGACCAACATGTGATAGCATGGATTATATGAAGGGTCCTTTTTTGTTACCTAACAATATAAAAGAAAATGATTATATCGAACTTGGTCAACTTGGTGCTTATGGATTAACATTTAGAACTCAGTTCAATGGTTATTATTCTGATGAAATATATGAAGTGGAAGATCAACCTATTTTAACAATGTACGATAAAGACAGTAACAAAGCTACTTTGGTTGCTTAATGTCTGATAACAAAAACCTAGGTCATAACAGTAAAAAAGACTTTTTAAAAAATCCAGTTGAACATATTGATATTACTTCATTCGATGCTAGGAAGATAATTTCCTCAATGGAAAAAATGTCTTTTGTTTCAAGAGAAACGGCCAATGCTGCAAATATTTATAACGAAATGCTAAAAGATAAAGATTGCACTATATTTTTAACATTAGCGGGATCTACATCTGCTGCGGGCTGTATGAATATTTATAAAGATTTAGTTAAATACAATATGGTAGATGCAATAGTTGCAACTGGAGCTTCTATTGTTGATATGGATTTTTTTGAAGCACTTGGATTTAAACATTATCAAGGTTCTCAATTTCAGGATGATACCGAATTAAGAAATAATTATATTGATAGGATTTATGACACTTATATTGATGAAGAAGAGTTACAAATGTGTGATAAAATTATTTGTGAGATTGCAGATACATTAGAACCAAAAAGTTACACATCAAGAGAATTTATATTTGAAATGGGCAAATATTTAAAAAAAAATTCTAAGAAGAAAGACTCTTTAATTGAAATAGCTTACGACAATAATGTCCCAATTTTTTGTCCTGCTTTTACAGACTCTAGTGCTGGATTTGGTTTAGTAATACATCAAGAAAAAAACCCTAAAAAACATATGACAATCGATTCTATTAGAGAATTTAGAGAACTTACAGAAATCAAAATTCAATCTAAAGGCTCAGGATTATTTATGATTGGAGGAGGTGTTCCAAAAAATTTTATTCAAGACACTGTAATATGTGCTGAACTTTTAGGTAAAGAAGTTGATATGCATAAATATGCCGTTCAAATTACAGTTGCTGATAGCAGAGATGGTGCGTGTAGCAGTTCAACTTTAAAAGAAGCAAGTTCTTGGGGTAAAGTAGATATTACTAAAGAACAAATGGTATTTGCTGAAGCAACAAGTGTTTTGCCATTAATAGCTAGTGACGCTTACCACAAAGGTGAATGGAAAAACAGAGATAGAAAAAACTTTACAAAAATATTTAGATAAAATTGAAATATCTTTCTAATAAAAATGGATTTCTAGGAATTGATAACAAGGTCAATTTTAAAGAGAAAGTAGTTGTTGTTCCATTTGGCCTTGAAAAAACTGTCAGTTATGGTGGTGGAACTAAAAATGGACCAAAAGAAATTATTAAAGCATCACATCAAGTTGAGCTTTATGATGAAGAGCTAAATTGTGAACCTTACAAAAAAATTGGAATTAAAACTTTAAAACCATTTAAAATTGATAAAAATATCAAAAAAGCTCTAAATAAAATGTCCAAAATTAATCAAGAGATTTTGGATAAAAATCTTTTTCCAATTACTTTTGGTGGTGAACACTCAATTACCCCAGGATGTATTGATCCTTTTACTAAAAAATTTAAAGATATTTGTCTTTTACACTTTGATGCTCATGCAGATTTGCGTGAAAGTTATAATGAGGAAAAATTTTCACACGCTTCCGCTATTAGAAGGTGTTTGGATTATTCAAATGTTTCAGTAATTTCATTTGGAATAAGAAATATTTCACAAAGTGAAATTCCTTTTTTAAAAAAAAATTCCTCTAGAATAGATATATTTTGGGCAAAGGATAAAAGTAAATGGAATTTAAATAAATTTAAAAAATTAATTAAAAATAAAACAGTTTATCTTACTTTTGATGTTGATGGATTAGATTCGAGTATTATGCCCGCAACTGGTACTCCTGAACCAGGTGGATTACTATGGGATGAAACTTTAAATATTATTAAAATAGCCGCTAAAAATTCAAAAATTGTTGGAGCAGATATTAATGAACTAGCTCCTATAAAAGGATTCAATTCATATAACTTTCTTGTAGCAAAATTAGCTTATAAAATCTTATCGTATAAATTTTTACTTTAAGCTTTAACAGTTTTAAGAGTACCCAATAATAATCTAAAAGGTATTAGCATTATTAAAGCTACAAATATTTTTACCATTAAATCACCTAGAGATAATGTGATCCATGGAATTCCTGTTCCATAAAAAGATATAGAAAAAAATAAAAAAGTATCAACTGTTGATCCAATAAATGATGAAGTGAGTGGTGCAACAAACCAACTTTTTTTTCTTAGTTTATCAAAAATTTGTACATCTATTAATTGTGCAACTAAAAAAGCTGTTCCAGATCCAATTGCAATTCTTACAGAAATTAAATCTGTAAAATTAGTTGAAAATAGAAGAGTAAAACTAACACCTATCGCAAAACCAATATAAACAATTTTTCTAGCTATAAATTTTCCATAAGATCTATTTGCTAGATCAGTAATTAAAAATGCAATTGGATAAGTGAAAGCACCATAAGTTAGTATTTCTTCAAGACCATAATATTTAATTGGGAACTGAACTAAATAATTAGAAGATAAAACAACTACTCCCATAAAAAATGAGAGTAATAAAAACAGTTTATTCATTATGCAGTTTTAGCTACCGGTTTTTTCTTAAATGGTGATTTAATTAAAATCCCTTTTTTTAATTTTTTAAGTCTTGGCGATAAGTTTTTATTTTTAACAACTTTAAGATACTCATCAAAACTACCTTTTTTATCAACTGATCTTACACCTGCGTTGCTGACAGTTAGCTTTAAGCTTCTTTTCATTAGCTCACTTGTAAATTTTACTTTTTTTAGATTAGGCAAAAATCTTCTTTTAGTCTTATTGTTAGCATGACTAACATTATGACCCTTCATTGGGATTTTTCCCGTTAATTCGCATTTTTTTGACATAATAACAGTGCCTATATAAGGTGAGATCTTGAATGCGTCAAGTTTAATAGATTTAAGATAAGGTTTTATTTCCTATAATTTCTGTGAAATTCTTAACTCCATCTCTCAATAACAAATCTTTTAGATCTTTTTTTATAATACCAGCAACATTTGGACCTTTAAAAACCATTCCGGTGTACAGCTGAATAAGATCTGCACCAGCAATAAATTTATCGTATGCTGCCTGTCCAGAGTCAACACCACCTACTCCTATAATTTTTATTTTACCTTTCAATAATTTGTAAAATTTATTAATTAAAATATTTGATTTTGTCTCAATGGGTTTTCCAGATAATCCTCCCTTTTGATGTCTTTGAATATCAATTAGTATATCTCTTGAAGCTTCCGAAGTATTAGAAATAATAATAGCATCTATTTTATTTTCCAAAAGAATTTCTGAAATTAAGTTAATTTGGCTTTCATCTATATCTGGTGAAATTTTTACTGCTACTGGAATATCTGAATTTAAATCATTTTTTTCTTTTAGAATTGATTTTAATAATTCCTGTAATTTATTTTCTTCGTGAAAAGTTCGCAAATTTTCTGTATTTGGAGACGAAATATTTACTGTTACATAATCTGCAACTTCATGAAAAGTTTTTAAACCAATTAGATAGTCATTCAACCTATCATTTGAGTCTTTGTTGGGTCCTATATTAACACCAACTAATCCCAATTTATCTTTTGATTTTATACGATCATAAATAATTTTTGCTCCATGATTATTAAATCCTAATCTATTAATTAAAGCTTCATCTTCTACAAGTCTAAAAACTCTCGGTTTAGGATTTCCATACTGTTTTAAGGGAGTGATAGTGCCGACTTCTACAAAACCAAAACCCAGTCTAAATAAAGCATTATAAACTTCAGCATTTTTATCAAAACCAGCTGCCATTCCTATTGGATTATCTATCTCTTTATTAAATATTTTAGTTTTAAAAAGTGGATCATTTTTATGGTCATCAAATATATTTGAAACTAAATTTAATTTTAATGATTTAATTGCTAAAGTGTGTGCTTTTTCAGGATCTATTTTAAATATTAAAGATCTAATCTTTGAGAACATTATTTAAGTTTATTTATTAACAGCTCTTTAGTTTCTTTAACACCAAAAAAACTAATAAAAAATCCCATTCGAGGTCCATTTTCATCTCCAAAAACCACCTCATAAATCAATTTAAACCAATCTCTTAAATTTTCAGCATAACCATTTTCTTTACCAGTTGAATAAATCAGAGTTTGTATATCTTCTGGAGACATTTCATCTGTACATTTTTCTAAAGTTTTTACTAAAGCCTGCAAAGCCAATTTTTCATTTTCACTTGGTGATTTGTATTTTTTTTGAGCTTTAATAACGTCATTAAAATACTTAATTGCATGTCCAACAAGTCCATCAAAAATTGGAAATTTTTTTTCATCAATATCTGACTTGTATTTTTTAACAAATTTCCATAATAATTCTTTGCTATCAGCATTACTGGTTTCAACTAAGTTGAGTAGCATTGAAAATGTCATAATTATATCTTCATTTGGAATATTTCCATTATGCACGTGCCATACGGGATTCATTAATAACTGCAGTTCATTTTGTTTTTTTGATTTTTCAATACAGTCTAAATAATCATCAACAGCCTTGGGTACTATTTCATTATATAGTTTTTTAGCTCTCTTTGGATTTTGATACATATATAAAGACAAACTCTCTGGAGAAGCATAATTTAACCATTGATCAATGGTAATACCATTACCTTTTGATTTAGAAATTTTCTCGCCTTTTTCATCTAAAAATAACTCATAAGCAAATCCAGATGGATTTTTCTTACCGATTAAATTAATAATTTTTGTCGATAAAATTGCACTCTCAATTAAATCTTTACCATACATTTCAAAATCTATATCGAGTGCATACCATCTCATTGCCCAATCGACTTTCCATTGTAGTTTACAATTTCCATCTAAGATACTAGCTTCTAATTTTTTTCCTTTATTATCAAAAATAATTCTAGATTTTTCTTTATCGATTTCTAATAGAGGTATTTCTAAAACATGCCCTGTATCAGGACATATTGGTAGAAATGGGCAATAAGTTTGCTGACGTTCTTTGCCTAAAGTGGGAATTATAATATTCATAATTCCTTCATAATTATCTAAAATAATTTTTAATGTTGGATTAAAGAAACCACTATTATAGAGATCTGTAGAACTTTGAAAATTATATTTAAATTTAAAACTATCTAAAAAATTTTTTAACATTTCATTATTATGCTCTCCAAAACTATTAAATTTTTCAAAAGGATCTGGGACCTGCGTTAATGGTTTATGAAGATTATCATTTAGTAGTTTTTGATTAGGAACGTTTTCTGGAACTTTTCTTAATCCATCCATATCATCTGAAAATGTTATTATTTCAGTTGGTAAATCTATTAATTGATTTAAGGCATTAACCATCATTGATGTACGCGCTACCTCTCCAAATGTCCCTATGTGAGGAAGTCCGCTTGGACCATAACCTGTTTGGAGTGTGATCTTACCTTTTTTTTCAATAAAAGACTTTCTTTCACGAAGCATTTTTTTTGCTTCCACAAAAGGCCATGCACTTGTTTTGTCTAAATTTTCTTTTTTAATCATGAATAATTCTTATAAAAAATCTTAAATTAGCGATTTTATTAATTCTTATAGAGTTGAAATTTATTTACCATAAAATAATGTTCTTTCAAAATGTCTAATTATAAAACTGTTTTTTTTACACTTGGAATTTTGCAAATAATTCTAGGTGTATCAATGTTCATACCTATAATAGCTCAGTTTGTTTATTCTGAAGTGGACTCCTCATTCTTTGGTGCCTCAATAGTAACAATTGTCTTTGGAACTTTATTTTTTTTATCAAATCTAGATCATGATAAAAAATTAAATTTACAACAGGCTTTTTTATTAACAGCTCTATCATGGCTAAACATAGCAATTTTTGGATCTCTTCCTTTTATATTTTCAACTATTGAACTTACAATTACTGATGCTTTTTTTGAGAGTATGTCTGGTATTACTACCACTGGTTCTACAATTATCTCTAATTTAGAAAATACACCTAAAGGAATTTTATTATGGAGAGCTATCCTTCAATGGCTAGGCGGCATTGGAATAATTGTAATGGCAATTACACTTATGCCAATAATGAACGTTGGAGGTATGCAATTATTTAAAATATCAAGTAATGATTCATCTGAAAAGATACTTCCAAAGTCTAAAGAAATAGCATTAAGATTAATTTATATCTATTTTGGTCTAACTGTACTTTGTGCATTTACCTATTGGATATTTGGAATGGGAAAATTTGATAGTTTAACCCACTCTATGACTACAATAGCAACTGGCGGTTTTTCTAATTACAATCAATCTATAGGTTATTTTAATAGTGTCCCAATAGAAATATCATCAATGATATTTATCATTTTAGGAAGTTTACCTTTTATTGCCTATATTAAATTTATAAGTGGTGATAAAAAAATTTTTTTAAGAGATATTCAAATAAAAACTTTTATTAAAATTATCATTACAACTATTATTATACTTTCAATTTACCTATTACTAACTAATGGCAATGAATTTAGTTTAAGATCAATTTCTTTTAATACAATTTCAATTTTAACTGGAACAGGTTATGTAAGTGCTGAATTTGATGGATGGGGAAGCTTTCCTTTGACATTATTTTTTGCTTTAATGTTTATAGGTGGGTGTGCAGGATCAACTACCTGCGGAGTTAAAATTTTTAGAGTTCAAATTTTATATTTATTCATAACTAATCAATTAAAAAAAATTATTTATCCCAAAGGAGTTTTTGTGATTAAGTATGATCAAAATTCAGTTGATGATAAATTTATTGCATCCATAATTTCATTTATATATTTTTATTTCGTAATTTTCTTTATACTTGCTGCTATATTGTCATTAACAGGGCTTGATTTTATCACAGCAATTTCTGGAGCAGCTACTTCAATTTCAAATGTTGGTCCTGGTTTAGGGCCTATAATTGGTCCTAATGGAGATTTTTCATCATTACCAGATATCTCTAAATGGGTTTTAACGGTAGGAATGATTTTAGGTAGACTTGAGTTGTTTGCAATATTAGTGTTGTTTTTACCCTCATTTTGGAGAAATTGAATATGTCTAAAACAATATCATGGGTTGACTCTCTTTCTGTTTATAAAGACATTCGAATGCTTAGAATTTTACTTCTAGGCTCTATTAGTGGTTTTCCTTGGGTTCTAATTGCAAGTAGTTTGAGTCTTTGGTTAAAAGAAGAAGGACTAAGTAGATCTACAATAGGATGGGCAGGATTAATATTTGGTGTTTATGCTTTTAATTATTTATGGGCTCCGATTATAGATAGAATTCAAATACCATTACTAACAAAGAAACTAGGTCATAGAAGAGGATGGATAGTTTTAATGCAAATCATTATTTTACTAAGCTTGATAGTTTGGAGTGTAATTAATCCTACGGAAAATTTAGCGTTATTAATAAGTGTTGGATTAATCATTGCAATTGCCTCAGCAACTCAGGATATAACAGTTGATGCATTAAGAATTGAACAAATTAATGAAAATGAAGGAAAATCTATGGCGGCAGGAGCTGCAATGGCAGTTGTCGGTTGGTGGACAGGTTATAAGTTAGGTGGAGTTGTTGCATTATTCACAGCTGAGTATTTTGAAAATTTAGGTATCATAGATTATTGGCAGGCTACTTTTTTAATTTTAGGTGTTTTAATTATTTTAATGAATATTGGTTTGATGTTTGTGCATGAACCAATTGAAACAGATAGACAGGCAAAGCAAAAAGAAACTGATGAGTTAATTGGCAGAAAACTTGGTTCAAGTAATGTTATTACTAACTTTATTGCTTATATTACTGGAACTATTGGTGGTCCGATTATAAGTTTCTTTAGAAAAAATGGTTTTGCTATAGCTGCAGCAATCCTAGGTTTTGTTTTTTTATTCAAAATTGGTGAAGCATTCATGGGAAGAATGTCTATTGTATTTTATAAGGAAATTGGTTTCTCTAAAGGGCAAATTGCACTTTATTCTAAAGGACTTGGTTGGATTACGACAGTAGTTTTTACATTATTGGGAGGTTTGATGGCTATGAGAGCTGGAACGATAAAAACGATGTTCTTTGCTGGAGGATTAATGGCAATAACAAATATTTTATTTGCAGTTTTAGCTTGGACAGGAAAATCAGAAATTTTGTTTGCAATTGCAGTAATTGCTGATGATATAACAGCTGCATTTGCAACAGTAGCTTTTGTTGCATTTATTTCATTACTAGTAGATAGGACTTATACAGCAACGCAATATGCACTTCTAGCATCAATAGGTACTGCTGGAAGAACTACTTTAGCATCTTCATCAGGCGCATTGGTCGATTGGTTGAATGGAAACTGGGGTACATTCTTTATTTTAACAACAATAATGGTCATTCCATCTCTAGTTTGTTTATGGCTCATTAAAGATAAAATTAAAATTGGTGCAAAGTAATTTTTATTTCATAGGTAATTATTCTAATATCTATAAAAAACCTTCAAAATTATCTGAAGTTACATCTCAAATAATATGTGGTGAAGAATTTAAAATTTTATCAAAAAATAAAAATTGGATTAAAATTAAATTACTATTTGATAATTATGTTGGATATATTCAAAATAAACAATTCATTCAAAAAACTAATCTCAATTATAAAGTAAGTAATCTCAAAGCAAAAATTTTTAAAAAACCTAATATAAGAACAAAAAGTTATCTTACATTTGGATCAAAAGTATCAGCTTTAGATGAAAATAAAAATTATATCAAAATTCAAAAAAATAAATGGATAAAAAAAACAGATGTTAAAAAAATAAATCATAAAGAGAAAAATTTTATAAAAATTTTTAAAAAGTTTTTACAGGTTAAATATGTTTGGGGAGGTAAATCATATAAAGGTATTGATTGTTCAGCTTTATTACAAATATTTTTTTATTATAATAACTTATTTTATCCAAGAGACACCAAAGATCAAATAAAGTATTCGAGAGGAAAACTAAAAAAAAGAACATTTAAAAAAGGTGATATTATATTTTGGAAAGGACATGTTGCGATATGCTTGAATTCAAAAAAACTTATTCATGCTTATGGTCCTGAGAAAAAAGTTCTTATGATGCCAATAATAAAGACAATAAATAGAATTAGAGAAACAGCAAATTTAGAAGTAAAAAAAATAGCTAGAATTAATTTTTAATTTCTACCAAAGTCTGGTTTATCAATATCTTGTTTTAATTTAATAATTTTTGATCTAACTTTTTTAGTTTGAACAAGTTTTTTTAAAATAGACTTATCATTTTTAGTATTTATATCTATCTTAAATGCACTCAAATTTTTTATAAATAAATCAATTGCTTTTGAAATATTCTTCTGATTATTAAAAAATATATCTCTCCACATAATTTCATTTGAAGCTGCTATTCTGGAAAAATCTCTCAATCCTCCAGCACTATATTTGATTAGTTCAAAATTTTGTTCTTTTTCAAAATCTTGCGCTGACTTAACTAAATTATATGCAATCAAGTGAGGAAGATGGCTAGTTATTGAAAATATTTTATCATGTTTTTCAGTTGTCATCACTACAACTTTTGAGCCAATTTTTTTCCAAAATTTACTTAAAATATTTAAATGATTTTTTCTAGTATTTTGTTCTTTTATTAATACACACCATTTATCGACAAAAATATTTTCTTTACCGTGTTCTGGACCACTCACTTCAGAACCTGCTATTGGGTGACTTTGTATCCAATTCAAATCTTTCTTCAAAAATTTTTTAATAATTTTTGTAGTTTCAATTTTAGAGGAACCAACATCTGTAATTAATGTGGTTGGTTTTATAAATTTATTAATCTTAATTATAAGTCTCTTATATTCACTCATTGGAGTACAAAAAATTATAAGATCTGATTTAATTACCCCTTCTTTTAATGTTTTTACAATTGCTCCTGGTAGCTTCAATCTTTTTATTTTAGCAATATTTGATATCGATTTTTCATAAACAAATATTTTTTTTGCTAATTTTTTTTTATGAATACGTCTTAATAATGAAGAGCCTAATAATCCACACCCAATAATCAAAATATTTTTCATTTAATTTAAAACCTCTTTTACAGCACTTAAAAACTTTAAATTTTCTTTTTTAGACCCAATAGTTAATCTTAATTTATTATTAATATGATATCCATCTTTGGTTGACCTTAAAATTATTCCTTTATTTTTTAATTTTTCATATAAAAATTTTGCCGAATATTTACACTTTTCAAAATCAAGAAACAAAAAATTTGCAGAAACAGGATTTGAATAAATTTTATAATCCTCTAAAAATTTTTTAATCTTTTTAGCATATAATAAATTATGCTTAATTGATCTATTGATAAATTTTTTATCCTTTAATGACTCGGCTGCAGCTAATTGAGCAACTCCATTAATATTGAAAGGTGGTTTAATCACATTTAAAGCATTAATTATTTTTTTTGAACCATATCCCCATCCTACTCTTAAAGAAGCTAACCCAAACATTTTTGAAAAAGTTCTAAGAATGAAAACATTTTCTTTATTTTTAAATAAATCTAAACCTGAAACATAATCAGAATTCTTCATATATTCAGCGTAAGCATCGTCAATTACTAATAATATCCTTTTATTTAGCTTTTTTCGTAATTCTAAGACTTCTTTTTTTGTCAGATAAGTTCCTGTTGGATTATTTGGATTGGCAATAAAGACTACCTTCGTTTTTTTTGTAATTTTTTTTAAGATTTCTTCAATTGAAATTTTGAAATTTTTTTCTTTAGCAAATACAACTTTTGCGCCAACTATTTTAGTGTAAATCCTGTACATTAAAAAACTAAATTCTGGAAGCACTACCTCATCTTTTGGATTTAAAAATAACTGACAAATCATCTGGATAACCTCATCCGATCCTGCTCCACAAATAATTTTGTCTTTATTGCACTTATAAGATTTAGATATTGCTTCTTTTAAACTTTCAGATTTTCCATCTGGATATTTATCTAAAGTAAATTTCTTATTTGATATTAATTTTTTAGCTCTAGGACTCATACCTAAAGCAGATTCATTTGCTGATAATTTTATTACTTTTTTAAGTTTTTTAATTTTTGATTTACCAGGCTTATAAGCTTCAATATTAAATTTTTTAAACTTTAGAGTGCTCATTTTTTTATTTTATGAGCTCTTTATAGATAAAATTACAAATTTTTATAGAGAATAAGAGAATATTTTAAAAAATTGACATAATTATCAAGTTCTTGTAAAAAAATTATGCGCTGATTTAACTGAATTGCGAGCGCTTAAAAAAAACCGCTAAAATAGTTTTTTTTCTCTCAATTCAAATAAGTCTTTATTATGAACATTAAAAAAAATTTAAAAACATTAATTGTTAAAAATCCACTTAAATTAGATTGTGGAAAAACTATTAAAGATTTCCCAGTAGCTTACGAAACTTATGGTTCTCTAAATTCACAAAAAGATAATGCAATATTAGTATTTCATGCATTAACAGGTGATCAATATGTATCTGGCACAAACCCAGTAACTAAAAAAGATGGTTGGTGGAGCTATGCTGTAGGCCCTGATAAAGCTATAGATACAAATAGATATTTTGTTATTTGTTCAAACGTAATTGGAGGATGTATGGGTTCCTTTGGGCCTAGTGATTTAGATCCTGAAAATGGTAATATCATAGGAACGAATTTTCCTGTCATTACTATTAACGATATGGTTAACGCTCAGTACAATTTACTTGATCATTTTGGGATTGATAAATTATTTTCTGTAGCAGGTGGCTCTATGGGTGGAATGCAAGTTTTGCAATTTATAAGTAACTTTCCAGATAAATCGAAAACAGTAATACCGATTGCAACAACTTCAAGTCACTCAGCTCAAAATATAGCTTTTAATGAATTAGGAAGACAAGCAATCATGGCTGACAGCAATTGGAAAGAAGGAGATTATGGTTCTAATAATTCAAATCCAGGTAAAGGGTTAGCTGTTGCGAGAATGGCAGCACATATTACATATTTATCAAAAAAAGGTTTGCAGGAAAAATTTGGCAGAAAATTACAAGAAAGAGAAGATTTAAAATTTGGTTTTGATGCAGACTTTCAGATTGAAAGCTATCTAAGATATCAAGGCTCAGTCTTTGTTGATAGATTTGATGCAAATAGTTATCTTTATATAACTAGAGCTATGGATTATTTTGACCTAGCTAAACAATTTAATGGGAATCTGTCTGATGCATTTAAATTAACAAAAGCTAAATTTTTTATAATTTCTTTTACCTCAGATTGGCTTTACCCAACTCAAGAAAATAAAGATATTGTTATAGCTCTAAATTCTATCGGGGCTGATGTGGGATTTGTTGAAATAGAGTCGGATAAAGGACATGATTCATTCTTGTTAGATGTCCCAGATTTTTTAAATGCACTTAAAAACTTTTTGGATAAGTCATATGAAGAAAATTAAATATGAAAAATGAATTTAAAGTAATTGCTGATTTAATTGAAAAAGACAAAAAAGTTTTAGATGTTGGTTGTGCTGATGGAATTCTGATGAAATTTCTAAAAGATAACAAAAATGCAAATATAAGAGGATTGGAGATCTCAAAAGAAAAGGTTCAAGAATGTATTGCTAAGGGTTTAACTGTAATAGAAGGAAATGCTGAAAAAGACTTAAAGCAATTTCCAGATAAGTCATTTGATTATGTTATTTTAAGCCAGACACTTCAAGCTTTTTTAAATCCTGAGTTAGTTTTAAATGAACTTTTAAGAGTTGGTAAAAAAGCAATTATTACAATTCCTAATTTTGGTTACTGGAAAGTGAGACTTCACTTGCTGCTTAAAGGTACAATGCCAATTACCAAAACATTGCCTGATGAATGGTACAACACACCAAACTTACATATGTGCACCATTAAAGATTTTGTTCATTTTGTTAAATCTAGAAATATAAAAATTTTTAGGTCAATAGCACTAAATAAACTAAATGCGTCATTAATAAACGAAAGAAACTTAGAAATTAAAAATTTATCTGCAGATCTAGGAATATTTTTAATAGAAAAATAATATGCGAGTTGAAATCATACCGTGTCTAAAAGACAATTATAGTTATTTAATTATTGATGATAGCAACAAATCTGCCTGTGTAGTGGATCCAAGTGAAGCTGAGCCAATTATAAATTATTTAAAAAACAAAGACATTAATTTAAAATATATTCTAAACACACATCATCATTTTGATCATATTGGTGGTAATGAAGATTTAAAAAAAGAATTTAGTTCTATTGTAGTTGGTTTTAAAAAAGATTCAGAAAGAATTCCTGGTATAGATATTTTTTTAGAAGATGGCCAAATATGGGAAGCTGATAATTTTAAAGCTAAAATAATTCATGTTCCAGGACATACCACAGGTCATATATGTTTTAATTTTTTTCAAGAAAAGTTAGCTTTTACAGGGGACACTCTTTTTTCTCTTGGTTGTGGCAGGATATTTGAAGGAACTTATGAACAAATGTATGAGTCTCTTAATAAGATTAAATCTTTGCCTAAAGAAACTAAAATTTATTGTGGTCATGAATACACTCTCAGCAATTCAAAATTTTGTATGGAAAATGATCCTGATAACCAAAATTTACAAAAAAAAATTGAACAAATAAAAAAATTGACCTCGAATGGGCTCCCCACAATCCCAACTACAATAAAAGAGGAATTAGATTGCAACATATTTTTAAGAGCAAAAAACCTAGAATCTTTCTCAAAATTGCGCGATTTAAAGGATAATTTTTAGTTAATTCGACTTGACTAAAAACTTGCCAGAACTATATTGCGATAACTTAAATATAAATTCATACTATGTCTTACGCAGTAATAAAAACAGGTGGAAAACAGTACAAAGTTAAAGCTGGTGAAATTTTAAAAATTGAGAAATTACCAGATTCAAAACCTGATTCTAAAATAGAATTTAATGAGATACTTGCATATGGAGATGATAAAACTATAGAAATAGGTTCTCCAAATGTTGAAGGTGCAAAAGTAGAAGCTGATTTAATTAAAAATGGTAAAGATAGAACTATATTAATCTTCAAAAAAAGAAGAAGACATAATTCAAGAAGAAAAAATGGTCATAGACAAGAACATACAATGATTAGAATTAATAAAATTTTTTCTAAAGATGGTAAAGTTTTATCTGAAGCAGAAAAAATAGTTAAACCAACTAAAAAGGTTGAGGCTGAAGTTAAACCAAAAACTGAGGCTACAAGTAAATAAATTAGGTAAATTATGGCAACAAAAAAAGCAGGTGGATCATCGAGAAACGGACGAGATAGTGCAGGTCGAAGACTTGGTGTTAAAAAGTACGGTGGAGAAACAGTAATACCTGGAAATATAATTGTAAGACAAAGAGGAACTAAAATTTTTCCTGGTGAAAATGTAGGAATGGGAAAAGATCATTCAATTTTTTCAGTTGTAAAAGGCAAAGTTGTATTTAAAAAATCTAAAGCAGATAGAACTTTCGTATCAGTAAAACCCAATTAATAGTACAACTTAAATAGATGTTGTATTATGAAATTCCTAGATCAAGTTAAAATTTATGTTAAAGCCGGAGACGGTGGTGATGGTTCGCCAAGTTTCAGAAGAGAAAAATATGTCGAATACGGTGGACCTGATGGTGGAGACGGTGGTAAGGGTGGATCCATAATTTTGAAAGCTGAAGAAAATCTCAACACATTAATAGATTATAGATATCAACAACATCATAAAGCTCAACGAGGAGAAAATGGAGCTGGTCAAAATCGTACAGGTAAAGGAGGAAACGATTTAATACTAAAAGTACCTCTTGGTACTCAAGTATTTGAGGAAGATAATAAAACTCTAATATATGATTTTAATAAAAAAGGAGAAGAATTTGTTGCTGCTATTGGAGGTAAAGGTGGACTTGGAAATACAAGATTTAAAAGTTCAACAAATAGAGCTCCTAGAAAATTTACAAAAGGAACTATTGGTGAAGAGTTTACAATTTGGCTACAATTAAAAACTATAGCTGATATTGGTATAATTGGATTACCAAATGCTGGAAAATCAAGTTTGTTATCTGTTATAACAAATGCAAATCCTAAAATTGCAAATTATCGATTTACAACCCTTAATCCTAATTTAGGTGTAGCATCTTATGATGATAAAGAAATAACTATAGCTGATATTCCTGGCCTAGTAGAGGGGGCTCATGAGGGTGTCGGTCTTGGAATTCAGTTTTTAAAACATATTGAAAGATGTAAATCACTATTACATTTAATAGATATTACCAATTTAGATTTAAATGAGTCTTATAAACAAGTAAAAAATGAATTGAAGAATTACAGCTCAAAATTAATGGAAAAAAAAGAGCTTGTAGTGCTGAATAAAATAGATCTAATAGATGAAGATACAGTGAAAGTTGTTATTGATCATTTTTCTAAAGACAAAAATTGTGAGGTAATGACAATGACAACTTTAGACAAAGAATCTGTATCGAAGATTAAAGCAAAATTATTGTCATATGTATCTTAAAAATTCAAAAATAATTGTTATTAAAATTGGTTCTTCGCTTCTTGTTGATAGTAACAAGAGAATAAGAAAAAAATGGCTTTCTAGCTTTGCTAGCGATATTAAAAAATTAAAAAATAAAAATCAAAAAATTGTCATTGTAAGCTCAGGAGCTATAGCGCTTGGTTGTAAGAAAATGAACTTTAATAAAAAAACTATTAAACTTGATAAAAGTCAAGCCATAGCCTCTATAGGACAAATTGAGTTAATGAATCTTTTTTCTGAAACATTTACTAAGTTTAAATTGAATATCTCACAAATTTTACTAACTCTTGAAGATACAGAAGAAAGAAGAAGATCTTTAAATGCAAAAAGAACTTTTGAAAATTTATTTGATTTAGATTTTATTCCAATCGTTAATGAAAATGATACAATAGCTACGACTGAAATAAAATATGGTGATAATGATCGACTAGCATCAAGAGTTGCTCAAATAACTGAT
Source organism: Candidatus Pelagibacter sp. HTCC7211 (assembly GCF_000155895.1). Taxonomy (NCBI): domain Bacteria; kingdom Pseudomonadati; phylum Pseudomonadota; class Alphaproteobacteria; order Candidatus Pelagibacterales; family Candidatus Pelagibacteraceae; genus Candidatus Pelagibacter; species Candidatus Pelagibacter sp. HTCC7211. The sequence continues at coordinate 344,852 of NZ_DS995298.1, read as the reverse complement.
GCTGATACTTTAATACTTCTTTCTGATGTAGATGGATTATACACAAAAAACCCAAAAATTTTTAAAGATGCAAAATTAATAAGGAAAATAAATAATATAAAAAAAGACTTAAAAGAAATCTATATTAAGGGTGTAAATGAGTATGGAAGTGGTGGTATGCAAACAAAAATTGAGGCAGCAAAGATATGTCAATTATCTGGATGTAGTATGATTATAGCTAACGGATTATATCTAAATCCAATCTCAAGAATAATTGAAAAAAATAATTTTACTATGTTTAAACCTAAAGTTTCAAAACTTGATGCCAGAAAAAAATGGATAATTAGTTCGATCGCCCCAAAAGGAGCTATCATAATTGACGATGGTGCTAAACGAGCTTTAAAATCTGGAAAGAGTTTATTAGCAGCAGGTATTAAAAAAGTATCAGGAAAATTTAAGAAGGGTGACCATATTAAGGTTTTAGATAAAAAAAATTCTGAATGTGCCAGAGGTTTGAGTTCCTTCACATCTGATGAAGTCATAAAAATTATGGGTCATCACTCTAATGAAATTGAAAAATTATTAGGGTATGTTTCAAAATCAGAAGTCATTCATAAGGATGATATGGTTGAGATTTAAAATGAATAAATTTATGAATTTAATTGGAGTTAAAGCTAGAAATGCTTTGAAGATAAAAATAGATACTAAAATTAAGAATAAAGTTTTAAACGACTATGCTTTGTTACTTGATAAAGAAAAAAAAAATATTCTAATTCAAAACAAAAAAGATGTTAATCTTGCAAAGAAAAATAAGATTAAAGAAAATTTGATAAATAGGTTGAGCATCAATCCAATAAAGCTGAAGGGAATTCAAGTCTCTATTAAAAAAATTGTAAAATTAAAAGATCCTGTCAATGTAACTTTAGAAAAATGGAGAAGACCTAATGGACTAAATATTAAAAGAGTATCAGTTCCAATAGGTGTCATTGGAGTTATATATGAAAGTAGACCAAATGTTACGTCAGATATAGCTAGCTTATGTTTTAAATCTGGAAATCCAGTAATTCTTAAAGGTGGATCTGAGGCTATTAATACTAATAGAATTTTGGCAAATCTATTTCGTAAAGCTCTAAAGAAAAATAAAGTAAATGAAAATTATATTCAATTTATTGACTCCAAAGATAGAAAAATGGTCGACATAATGCTTTCTAAAATGGATAAATTTATTGATGTGATAATTCCTAGGGGAGGAAAAAATTTAGTTAAAAGAGTTCAAGATTTTTCTAAAGTTCCTATTATCGGTCATTTGGAAGGTTTGTGTCATACATACATTGATAAAGAAGCAGAATTAAAAATGGCTACAAATATCGTTTATAATGCGAAATTAAGAAATACAAGTATTTGTGGTGCAACAGAAACAATTCTAATGCATGAAAAGATTGTTAAAAAATTTTGTAATCCAATATTAAAAAAGCTAGAGGATAACAATTGTAAAATTTATGGAGATAATTTTATAAAAAAAAATTACTCAGGAACATTATATCCAGCTAAAGAAAAAGACTGGTCTACTGAATATTTAACTGCAGCCGTATCTGTTAAAGTTGTAAAAAATTTAAAACAAGCAATTAACCACATAAATCGATATGGGACTATGCACACAGATTCTATTGTTACAAAAAATAAAAAAACTGCTGCACAATTTATGACAAATATTAAAAGTTCTATTGCAATGCATAATACTTCTACTCAATTTGCTGATGGCGGTGAATTTGGTTTTGGAGGTGAAGTTGGTATATCAACAAATACTTTGCCACCAAGAGGTCCTGTCGGCCTAGAACAATTAGTTTCTTATAAATATGAAATTTCAAGTCAAGGAAAGATAAGAGATTAGGTTGAAAAAAAAAGTTAAAATTGGAATTTTAGGTGGATCTTTTGATCCAGCACATAAGGGGCATTTAGCAATCTCTAAAGAAGCAAAAAGAAGATTTGATTTAGAAAAGATTATTTGGGCGATAACTAAAAAGAACCCTTTCAAAGACGAAAGTAAAACAAATCTCTCAAAACGAATAAAAGATTGTAAAAAAATTATTAGACTAAATCCATTTATTAAAGTTAAATTTTATGAAGATATAATTAAATCAAATAAAACTATTGATCTTATCAACTATCTTAAAAAAAATGACGGTATTGAAATTTATTTTTTGATGGGAGCTGATAATTTGATAAATTTTCATAAATGGCATAAATCAAAATCAATTTTACAAAATTGTAATATTATAGTTTTTGATCGTCATGGATATAAAAAAAATTCTTTAAAATCAAAGACATTTAAAAGTTTAAACAAAGACAGCCTTACATTTGTTGAATTTAAAAAAGTCAACATTTCATCTTCTCAATTAAGAAAAATTTGATAGTCTGAACTCAATTAATGGATAAAATTTCAGATTTAAAAACAATCGTAATCAATACACTAGATATAAATAAAGCTGAAGATATTGTGACGATTGATCTTAAAGATAAAAGCTCAATGGCTGATTATATGATTATTGCTAGCGGAACATCTTCAAGACACATTCAATCTTTGTCAGAACAAGTTTTAGAAAAATTAAAAGATAGTGGTGTTAAGAATTCTAAAATAGAAGGTAAAGAAAGTAATGAATGGAAATTAGTTGATGGAATTGACTTAATTGTTCACATTTTTCATCCTGAAAAAAGAAAGTTTTATGAGCTTGAAAAAATTTGGTCTGAACTAATACCAAAAGAAAAAGTTAGTATATGAAAACTATTCAATTTTATTTAATTATTTTTCTTACTCAGTTTCTTTTTTTAAAACAAATAAATTCAGCTGAAATTGATATTTATAAAAAAATAGATTTATTTGGCGAGGTTTTAGAAAAAATAAACAAAGAATATGTTGATGAAATAAATCAGTCAGAAAGTATGGACTCTGCAATTAATGGACTTCTTCAGTCACTTGATCCTTATTCAGCTTACATGTCACCAGAAATTTTTCAGGAAATGCAAACAGAAACTAGTGGAGAGTTTGGTGGGCTGGGAATTGAAGTTAGTATGGAGGCAGGTGTTGTAAAAGTTATATCGCCTATAGATGATACTCCTGCATCAAAAGCTGGTATAAAAGCTGGAGACTATATTGTTAAAATTAACAACATTCAGGTTCAAGGAAAATCTTTAAGTGAAGCTGTTGATTTAATGAGAGGTCCAGTGGGTTCTGCAATTGAACTTACTGTTAGACGAAGAGGAGTTAAAAAAGCCCTAACATTTAATATAACAAGAGAAATAATTGAAGTGCAGTCTGTTAAGTCTGATCTATTAGACAATAATATCGGATATATTAGATTAACTTCTTTTAATGACAATAGTAGTCAGCAAATTAAGAAACAAATTAAAAAATTAAAAAAAAATGAAAACCTAAAAGCATTCATTCTTGATTTAAGAAATAATCCCGGTGGACTTTTATCTCAAGCTATTAAAATTTCAGATTTTTTTCTTGAAAATGGAGAAATTGTATCAACAAAAAGTAGAAAAAAATCAGAGAACAAAAGATGGTTTGCAAAAAAAGGTGACATTACAGATGGCAAAACTTTATTGGTATTGATTAATTATGGTTCTGCATCTGCATCTGAAATTGTTGCTGGAGCTCTGAAAGACCATAAAAGAGCTATTATACTTGGAGAAAGTAGCTATGGAAAAGGATCTGTGCAATCGATAATTCCTCTTAAAAACAAGGGGGCTATTAGATTGACTGTTGCAAAATATTACCTTCCTTCTGGAGACTCTATTTCTGAAGTTGGAGTAAGACCTGATATTGAGGTTAATGAAGAAGGTGATAATTTTAGAATTAAAACTGAAACCGATAATCAACTTAATTACGCAATAAAGTTATTAAACGGATAATATGAAAAAAAAATTAAGCGAATTACCGCTTAGAAGTGGTGTAGGAATTGTAGTTCTAAATAAACAAAATAAAGTATTTGTTGCTAAGAGAATAGATAATCCAAAAAATTTTTGGCAAATGCCTCAAGGAGGTGTAGATGAAGGTGAAAATTTTTTAAATGCTGCTTACAGAGAGCTAGAGGAAGAAACTAGTATAAAGAAAGTAAATCTAATTCAAGAATTAGAAGGAACTATAACTTACGAACTTCCTGATCGTTTATTAGGTATTATTTGGAAAGGTAAGTATAGAGGTCAAAAACAAAAATGGTTTCTGATGAGATTTAATGGTGAAGATAATGAAATAAATATCAAAACTAAAAATCCAGAATTTTTGGATTGGAAATGGATTGAGATTGATCAGCTAACCGAAGTTGTAGTTGATTTTAAATTACACGTTTACAAAGAAGTAAAGGAACAAGTTAAAAAAATTATTAATTAAGAGATTTTAATACTTCAATTTTTTGATCAACTAAATATTTAGATTGGTCATTAATTTCAGACTTGCTAGCCTCTTCTTCTGCTTGTTTAAGAAGATCTTGCTGTTTAGATTTATCTAAATCATTAAGATTAAATATTGAGCTTGTTAAAATAGATAAATTATTATTTTTGAATTCAACTATCCCATCTTCTACATAATAATTTTCATCACCCGATTTAGATAAAATTTTAATTATGCCTGGTTTTAAAAATGAGATTATTGAAATATGATCCTTAAGTATTCCCATTTCACCTTCAAAAGCAGGTACAACTACTTCCATCACATCTTCTTTAACTAAAAAAGATTTTTCCGGATTTACTATCTCAACTTTAAACTCTTCGCTCATTAAGCAGCTGCTTCTTTCTCCATTTTTTCAGCTTTTTCTATCGCTTCCTCAATAGTTCCTACCATATAAAAAGCGGCCTCTGGTAAGTGATCGTAATCTCCTTTACAGATTGCAGCAAAACCTTTTATAGTTGAGTCTAAATCAACTAATTTTCCTGGTGATCCTGTAAATACCTCTGCTACAAAAAATGGTTGAGATAAAAATCTTTGGATTTTTCTAGCTCTTGCTACTACAAGCTTATCTTCCTCTGAAAGTTCATCCATACCAAGAATAGCGATAATATCTTGTAAAGACTTGTAAGTTTGTAATACTTTTTGTACCTCTCTAGCGACTCTATAATGCTCATCTCCTACTATTCTTGGGTCCAAAATTCTTGAAGTAGAGTCAAGTGGGTCAACAGCTGGGTAAATACCAATCTCTGCAATCTGTCTTGAAAGAACGGTAGTCGCATCCAAGTGAGCAAATGAAGTTGCTGGTGCAGGATCAGTCAAGTCATCGGCTGGTACATAAATTGCTTGTACTGATGTGATTGATCCTTTGTTTGTTGTAGTAATTCTTTCTTGAAGGTTACCCATATCGGTTGCTAATGTAGGCTGATAACCAACAGCTGAAGGTATTCTTCCTAGAAGTGCTGATACCTCAGAACCTGCTTGAGTAAATCTGAAAATGTTATCAACGAAGAAGAGTACGTCTTGACCTTCTTGATCTCTAAAATATTCAGCTACAGTCAGTCCAGTTAAAGCAACTCTAGCTCTAGCTCCTGGAGGCTCATTCATTTGTCCATAAACTAATGCTGCTTTTGATCCCTCTCCATCAGTTTTTATAACTCCAGAGTCTATCATTTCATGGTAAAGATCATTTCCTTCTCTTGTTCTTTCACCAACACCAGCAAAAACTGAAAATCCACCATGTGCTTTTGCGACGTTGTTAATTAACTCCATAATTAAAACTGTTTTTCCAACACCAGCTCCACCAAATAATCCAATTTTTCCACCTTTTGCATAAGGTGCCAGTAGATCAATGACTTTGATACCTGTAACTAATATTTCAGTTTCAGTAGATTGATCATTAAATTCCGGTGCAGATCTGTGAATAGGCCAAGTTTCTTTTGTTTTAACTTCTCCTTTTTCATCAATCGGCTCTCCAATTACATTTATAATTCTTCCCAAAGTTTCAGGACCAACTGGTACTTGAATTGGTGCGTTGGTATTAGTAACCTCATCTCCTCTTTTTAATCCTTCAGTTGCATCCATTGCAATAGTTCTAACTGTAGACTCTCCTAAATGTTGAGCAACTTCTAAAACAAGTCTGTTGTCACCATTTTTACATTCTAATGCTGTTAAAATTTCTGGAAGATCTCCATCGAATTTTACGTCTACTACTGCTCCAATAACCTGTGTAATTATTCCTTTGCTCATAATTATAAACTCTCTGCTCCTGATATGATTTCTATTAGTTCTTTAGTAATTGCTGCTTGACGGCTTCTATTATACTCAATTGTCAACTTGTCAACCATTTCACCTGCGTTACGGGTTGCATTATCCATTGCACTCATTCTAGAGCCCTGTTCGCTAGCTGAATTCTCTAACATTGCCTTAAATATTTGTGTTGAAATATTTTTAGGTAATAAATTGCTTAAAATCTCATCCTCGTCTGGTTCAAATTCGTAACTATCCTCAGACTTGTCTTCTTCTGAAGTTTCTGTATTTAGTGGTATTATCTGTTGTGCCTGTGGAATTTGGGTTATCACATTTTTAAATTGGTTATAAAAAATAGTACATACATCAAATTCCTCATCTTCAAATTTTTCAATAACAATTTTTCCAACTTTCTCTGCATCAAAATAATTAGCATTTTTAGACTCTTTAAAAGATATATGAGAGATTATTTTATCACCATAAGCTCTTTTTAGCTGATCATTACCTTTGGAACCTACTGTTATAATTTTTAATTCTTTTCCCTCTTCAGATAATTTAGCAAAATAACTTTTAGCTTTTTTAATTATATTTGAGTTGAAACCACCGCATAAACCTCTATCTGATGTCATAACAACACAAAGATGTATTTGGTCTTTACCAGACCCTGATAGTAATTTTGGAGCATTTTCTTTATCTGAAATTCCACTAGACAAGTTTAAAATTATATTATTCATTTTTTCAGAATATGGTCTTCCTTTTTCAGCACTTTCTTGGGCTCTTCTAAGTTTCGCTGCTGCCACCATTTTCATAGCTTTTGTAATTTTTTGTGTAGATTTTACACTAGCTATTCTTTTTTTGAGGTCGTCTAGACTTGCCATAGTTTATTAAGATTTAAAATTTTCCTTTAATTGAGTAATTACTTCTACAAGTAAATTTTCCATATCGTCCTCAAGTTTTCCTGAAGCTAAAATAGAATCTATAATTTCAGGTTTATCAGACTTACATTTCTCAATTATTTTATTTTCAAACTCAGCAATATCTTTAAGTTCAATATCGTCTAAGTAACCTTTTACTCCACAAAAAACTGAAATAACTTGTTCAGCTACTGTCATTGGAGAGTATTGTTTTTGTTTAAGAAGCTCTGTTAATTTAGAACCTCTATTTAATAGTTGTTGAGTTGATGCATCTAAATCAGAACCAAATTGAGCAAATGCTGCCATTTCTCTATATTGAGCTAGCTCTAACTTCATAGATCCTGATACTTTTTTCATGGCTTTAGTTTGCGCTGAAGAACCTACTCTTGATACAGATAATCCAACGTTAATTGCAGGTCTAATACCTTGGTTAAAAAGTTCTGTTTCTAAGAAAATTTGACCATCAGTAATTGAAATTACATTAGTAGGAATAAATGCAGATACATCTCCACCTTGTGTTTCAATAATCGGAAGTGCAGTTAAAGAACCTCCGCCGTGCTCATCACTTAATTTAGCCGCTCTTTCCAGTAGTCGGCTATGCAGATAAAATACATCACCAGGATAAGCCTCACGTCCTGGAGGTCTTCTTAAAAGAAGGGACATTTGTCTGTAAGCAACTGCCTGCTTAGATAAATCATCATAAATTATTAAAGCATGCATACCGTTGTCTCTAAAATATTCACCCATTGCGCAACCTGTGTAAGGAGCTAAAAATTGTAATGGCGCGGAATCTGAGGCTGTAGCAGCAACAATTGTTGTATATTCCATTGCTCCAGCTTCCTCTAAAGTTTTTTGAATTTGTCTTACAGTTGATCTTTTCTGACCAATAGCAACATAAACACAATAAAGTTTTTGTTTTTCATCTCCTGACTCATTAATTTTTTTCTGATTAATGATTGCATCAATTGCAACTGCAGTTTTACCTGTTTGTCTATCACCAATAATTAATTCACGTTGCCCTCTTCCAACTGGAACTAAGCTGTCGATTGATTTTAAACCCGTTTGCATTGGTTCACTTACTGATTGTCTTGGAATAATTCCTGGAGCTTTAACTTCAACTCTACTTTTTTGAACACTTTTATCAAGTGCTCCTTTACCATCAATAGGATTACCTAGACCATCCACAACCCTTCCTAATAATTCTTTTCCAACTGGAGTGTCTACAATATTTCCAGTTCTCTTAACAACATCTCCTTCTTTAATATTTCTATCGTCACCAAAAATTACAACCCCAACATTTTCGCTTTCCAAGTTTAATGCCATACCCTTAGAACCATCTACAAACTCAACCATCTCACCCGCTTGAACATTGTCAAGACCATAAATTCTTGCAATACCATCTCCAACAGAAAGTACTTGGCCAACTTCGGTCACTTCTGCTTTATCACCAAAATTTTTGATTTGTTCTTTTAATATTTTTGTAACTTCTGAAGGATTTATTTCCATTTATGCCTCTATCATTCTATTTTCGATTTGTTGTAATTTATTTTTAATTGAGGTGTCCACCATAGTACTACCTACCTGTACTATTAAACCTCCTATTAAACTTTCGTCATGTTTGTAGTTTAATTTTATTTTAGAGCTAAAATTTTCTGTAAGCTCATCTGTAATTTTTGTAATTTCTTCACTAGTTAATTCTTTTGCAGATTTTAATTCTGCTTTAAGTTCACCTCTTTTTTTAGAACATGTTTCTAAAAAACTCTTTAATATTTGTTCCACATAAAAAAAACGTCTTTTAATAACTAGAAAACTTAAAAAATTTTTTAGTAAGTTTTCAAATTTATTATTGTCAGAAAAATTATTTATGAATTTTAAAAGATCTTCTTGGTTATTTGTTGGATCTTTAATTAAATCTGAGAAATCTTTACTTGCTGAAATTAAATCCAAAATAGATAATGATTGTTCTTCTACTTTTTCAAGCACATTATTTTCACTTGAAAGCTCGTATAAAGCTAAAGAATATCTTTCGCTTGAAGTTATCGAAAATCCTTTATTTTTGCTCAACTTATTACCTTTGTTATGTAGAAGATTATTTTAAAATCACGCTCTAATTAGCATATGAGTATAATGTCTTCAAGTAACACATTTGTTTAAAACACTATTTTTTATAAGGTTAATTGAAGTTTATTGGGTCGACATCAACTGAAAGTTTTATTCCTGATGAAAATTTGTAATTTGCGATAATTTTAGCGATTGAGTTCTGTAAATTAAGGGATTTTGAACCCCTAATTAGCATTCTTATTCTAAATTTTTTTTTAAGTCTAAAAATTGGTGCACTAACTGGTCCTAAAACTCTTCCCTTAATTTTTTTTTCAATAAAGTTTTTAAAATAAAAAGCTTCTTTTTCTAATCTTGCTTCATTGTCTCCTGTTAAGATTAATGAAATAAATCTTTGAAATGGAGGAAGATTGTTTTGTCTTCTAATATCTAATTCTCTATCAAGAAAAATATCAGGATTACTATTGGTCAAATCAGAGATCATTTTAGTATTTGTATTATAAGTTTGAAAATACACAGTTGCAGGTTTTCCTGTTCTTCCTGCTCGACCAGAAAGTTGATGGTATAACTGTAAATTTTTTTCAGCTCCTCTTAGATCATGTCCTTGTGAAGAAAGATCAATATCAACTACAACAATACAATTAAGGCTAGGAAAATGAAAACCTTTTGAAATTAACTGAGTTCCAACTAAAATTTGAACTTCATTATCAATTATTTTTTCTAATTTATCACTAGAACTTTTTTTATTCATTGTATCACTAGAAAAAATTTCAATTTTTTTTGATGGAAAATTTTTTTTAACTTCTTCAGATATTCTTTCAACACCAGGACCGCTAAAAATAAATTCACAATCACCCTCTTTTACGCAAGTTCTTTTTAAAGATGATTTAAAACCACAATAATGGCACAACAAATTATTCTTTTTTTTATGATAAACTAAATTAATTGAACAATTGGGACATGAGTAACTATTGAAGCATTTGTTACAAAGTACGTGTGGAGAAAATCCTCGTCTATTCAAAAAAAATAATACTTGATCGTTTTTATCAAGATGAAAATTTACTTTTTCAATAATTTTTTTTGATAACCATGATTGTTTTTCTAATTTTGTTTCATTGAGATTTATAATTTCATAATTAGGTAGTGATGCATTTTTATATCGCTTTTCTAATTTTGAGATAGTAAATTTACCCTTTTTAATATTTTCATAAGTTTCAATTGACGGAACTGCTGTTATTAAATTGATAGGGATATTTTCAAATGATGCTCTTGAGATTGCCATATCTCTTGCATTATAGGTAACACCTTCATCTTGTTTGTAAGATTGATCATGTTCCTCATCAACAATGATTAATCCTAATTTTTTAAATGGTAAAAATAATGATGATCTAGCACCTATGACAACTTTAATTTCTCCATTTGTAATTCCACTCCAAATAATTTCTTTCTTTTTCTTAGTAATACCTGAGTGCCAAACTGCTGGAGTGAAACCAAAGAATTCTTTGAATTTTTTTTCAAATTGACCTGTTAAGCCAATCTCAGGTAATAAAATTAATCCCTGAAATCCTTTATTTATAATGGCTTTTAGGGCCTCAAAATAAACCATTGTTTTCCCTGAACCAGTTGTTCCTTGAAGAACATGAACTCTAAATTTTTGATTGGAAACATTCATTTTTCTAAGAGATTTTTTTTGTTCCTCAGAAAGCTCAATTGCATTTGTTTTAATATTAGACTCAAAAATTTTGTATGCATCTTTTTGAATTTTCTCTATAGCATTACTACTTAACAAAACTAACTTTAGCGCCATTCCTTTTGGAATTATATTGTATTCAGAAAACCAGTTAAGAAATTTAATAGTTGTTTTTTTTAATGGAACTACATCTAATTTTTTTAAAACACTTTTGATTTTGAAATGTCTATTATTTTTTTTTTCAAATTCATCCCAAACAACACCTGTAATTTTAGATTTACCAAAAGGGACAACCACATAATCACCTATTTTTAAATCAAGATTACTTTCATAGGTAAAAGGATGGTTAAATATATTTGGTAAAAGAATCGGTACTTTCATATTTTAATAATATGAAAAAAAACTAAGAGTGTATCGCTCTTTTATCTACTGATAATGCTGCTTCTTTAACAGCTTCTGAAAATGTTGGGTGAGCATGACAAGTTCTTGCAATATCTTCAGAGCTAGCACCAAACTCCATTGCAACACCTATTTCAGCAATTAGTTCTCCTGCATGAGGGCCAATAATGTGTGCACCTAAAACTTTATCTGTAGTTTCGTCTGCTAAAATTTTAACAAACCCTTCTGCATCATCTATAGCTTTTGCTCTAGAGTTTGCCATGAATGAAAACTTACCAATTTTATACTTTATATTTAATTCTTTTAATTGTTCCTCTGTCTTACCAATTGATGCAACTTCAGGTGTTGTATAAACAACTCCAGGAATTGTATCATAATTAACATGGCCTGATTGGCCTGCAATATTTTCTGCAACAGCAATTCCTTCATCTTCTGCTTTATGAGCAAGCATTGGACCGCTTATCACATCGCCAATTGCATAAATATTATTAATATTAGTTTTAAATGTATTATCTGTTTTAATTCTTTTTCTTTCATCCAGTTTAACTCCAGCAGCTTCTAGGTTTAAACCATTCGTATTTGCTTTTCGACCAACTGAAATAAGAACAACATCACAATCAAAATTATTTTTATTTCCATCTTTGTCAACTGTTGAGACAACAGCGCCTGATTTATTATTTTTAATAGCTTCAACTTTATTTTGCATATTAAATTTGATACCTTGTTTCTTTAAAATCTTCATAAATTCCAATGAAATTTCTTTGTCCATGCCAGGAGTAATATGATCTAAAAATTCTACCACCTGCACTTCAGATCCCAATCTTGACCAAACTGATCCCATTTCTAATCCAATGTAGCCACCCCCTACTACAACCATCTTTTTTGGAACTTTGTCCAATTTCAATGCACCTGTTGAAGATACAATTACTTTCTCATCAATTTCTATACCAGGCAAAGATACTGGTACAGAACCTGTTGCTATCACAGTTTTTTCAGCTTCAATAATAGTCTCTTTATTTTGATCATCTTTAATTATGATCTCATTTTGAGATTTGAAGCTTCCAGTTCCTTTGTAATAAGTTACCTTGTTTTTCTTAAGCAAAAACTCGACTCCCTTAGTAAGTATAGTTACCGCTTTATCTTTACTTTTCATCATTTTTTCAAGATTTAGCCTAACTTCTCCAACTTCAATTCCTTTATTAGATAAATTTTGAACTTTATGAAATTCTTCAGACAAGTTTAGTAAACTTTTTGAAGGTATACATCCTACATTTAAACATGTTCCTCCAAGAGATCCTCTAGACTCAATGCATGCTGTTTTTAATCCAAGCTGAGCAAGTCTAATAGCACAAACATATCCGCCAGGCCCCCCACCAATTACAACTGCTTGAAATTTTTCCGACATTTAAATATCCAAAAATAACCTTCTAGGGTCCTCTAAATTTTCTTTTACCATTTTTAAAAATGAAACTGATTCTTTACCATCAATTATTCTATGATCATATGACAAAGCCAAATACATTATTGGTCTAATTTTAATTTCACCATCAACAACTATAGGTCTGTCGACAATATTATGCATTCCAAGTACACCTGATTGAGGAAGGTTTAATATTGGAGTTGATAACATCGATCCGTAAACTCCACCATTACTAATAGTAAATGTTCCACCTTGAAGATCTTCGATTGTTAATTTACCATCTCTTGCTTTTTCTGAAATATTTTTAATATTTTTTTCAATATCAGCAAACGATAGCTCATCTGCATTTCTCAATACTGGTACAACTAAACCCTTTTCTGTTCCAACCGCAAAACTAAGGTTGTAATAATTTTTATAAATTATTTCATCACCGTCTATTTCAGCATTAACTGCTGGGAAGTTTTTTAATGCTACAACACATGCTTTTACAAAAAATGACATGAATCCTAACTTTATTCCATATCGACTTTGAAAATCTTGTTGGTTCTCTTTTCTCATTTCCATGATATTGGTCATATCAACTTCATTAAAAGTTGTTAATAAGGCTGCATTTTCTTGAGCTTGTTTTAATCTTTTAGCTATTGTTTGTCTTAGTCTGGTCATCTTAATTCTTTCTTCTTGACCATACTTAACTTTTCTTTCTGCAGGCTGAGGATTAGCTCCCATTAAACTTATAAGATCACCCTTTAAAACTCTTCCATCTTTTCCTGAGCCTTGAACTGAATTAATATCTATTTTGTTTTCTATAACAATCTTTCTAACTGCTGGTGAAAGTGTTTGGCTTTCCGTATTAGTTTTAGGTTCTGATTTTTCTATTTTAGGCTTTGGAACTTCTTCCTCTGTAATTTCTTCAGTTAAGATTAAAGGTTCATCCTCTGTATTTTCTGTCTTTTTTTCCTCAAAAATTTTTGGCTCTTTTTTAGATGGATCTAATTTTATTACGTTGTCTTCTTTTTGATTGGGTTCTATTTTTTTAATTTCCTCTTTTTTAACCGAACCCACCGATCCATTTTCAGACACCAAGCCAAGCAATGCTCCAACTTCCACCACTGAACCATCTTTTGAATTTATTTCTGTTAATACTCCTTTAACTGGAGATGGCACTTCAAGATTAACTTTATCTGTTTCAAGCTCTACTATCGGCTCATCTGCTTCAACAGTATCACCAGTATTTTTAAGCCATTTTGCTACTGTTGCCTCAGTAATACTTTCTCCAAGAGCAGGAACTACAATTTTTTCACTCATTTATAATTATTCAAATACCTTATCAATTATTTCTTGTTGTTGAGAATTATGCCTCTTTGCATATCCAGTCGCTGGAGTTGCATCAGGGCTTCTTCCTATATAAGAAATTTCGTTATTTTTAGCCTTAATAGTGTCTAATGTCCATTGGATATAATCCCTTACTGAGAACCATGCACCCATATTTTTAGGCTCTTCTTGGCACCAAAAAAATTTAGCATTTTCTGCGTATGGTTTTAACTCTTTAACAAGTGTTTTTGCAGGAAATGGGTAAAGTTGCTCTATTCTAAACAAAATTACATCATCTTTTTTTAATTTTTCTCTAGCTTCTAATAAATCAAAATAAACTTTTCCTGAACATAAAATTACTTTTTTGATTTCAGAACTTTCTTTTAATTTTATAAAACCTTGAGTTTGTGGATCTATTGCATGGTCCCAAAGTATTCTGTGAAAAGTATTTGATTTGCTTAAGTCTTCTAAATTTGAAACACAATATTTGTTTCTAAGTAAAGATTTTGGAGTCATCATAATTAAAGGTTTTCTAAAATCTCTATGCATTTGTCTTCTAAGAGCATGAAAGTAATTTGCGGGAGATGTGCAATTCATCACTTGCATATTATCGTTTGAGCACAATTGTAAAAATCTTTCTAATCGAGCTGATGAATGCTCCGGTCCTTGACCTTCATATCCATGTGGCAATAACATTACTAATCCAGAAGCTCTTCTCCATTTTCTTTCTCCTGAAGCAATAAATTGATCTATCACAACCTGAGCACCATTTGCAAAATCTCCAAACTGTGCTTCCCATAAAGTAAGTGTGTTAGGCTCAACTAAACTATAACCATACTCAAACCCTAGAACAGCCAATTCAGATAAAAAGCTATCTACAACTTCAAATTGTTTTTGATTATTAGAAATATTATTTAAAGGGACATATCGAGTGTTATCCTTTTGATTTCTTAAAACTGAATGTCTTTGACTGAAAGTTCCTCTTCCAGAATCTTGTCCAACTAATCTTACTGGATAGCCTTCTTCTAATAGAGATCCAAACGCTAAAGCTTCAGCTGTTGACCAATCAATATTAGATCCACTTTTAACAGCTTCTTTTCTATTATTTAATATTTTTACTATAGTCTTGTGTAAATTTAATTCATCAAAAGATGAATTTATTTTTTCTGAAATCTCTAATAGCTTTTTGGTATCCGCACCTGTTACACCTCTTTTATCTTTCCCTTTTTCTGGTTTGTAAGCTGACCACGTACCTTCAAACCAAGCAATTTTTGGTTTATAATCTTTTGCATTTTTAAACTGATCATCAAGTAAGTTTTTAAAAATCTTAATTGAATTGTCTAGGCTTTCGCTTGATATAACATTTTCTTCAATAAGTTTTTTTCCATAAACTTTAGTTGTTGAGGGATGTGATCTAATTTTTTCATACATCAAAGGTTGAGTAAAAGATGGTTCATCTCCTTCGTTATGACCAAATCTTCTATAACAAATTAGATCTACTACTACATCTCTATTGAATTTTAATCTAAACTCTGTTGCTATTCTAGCCGCATAAACAACTGCTTCTGGATCATCTCCATTAGCATGGATTATTGGAGCATCGACCATCTTTGCTATATCAGAAGGATATGGAGAAGACCTAGCAAATCTTGGGCTAGTAGTAAACCCTATCTGATTATTTACTATTATATGAATTGTGCCACCAGTGTTATGTCCTGGTAGTCCAGACATCGCAAAACATTCAGCCACAACACCTTGACCAGCAAACGCTGCATCACCGTGAATTAAAATTGGTATTACCTTATTTCTCTCTTTATCTTTATGGAAATATTGTTTTGCTCTAGTTTGACCAAGCACAACAGGATTAACTGCTTCTAAATGTGATGGGTTATCAGTTAAACTTACATGAACCGAATTTCCATCAAACTCTCTATTAGATGAGGCACCTAAATGATACTTAACGTCTCCTGCCCCCTCGTCTGATGAAGTTCCAAACTCACCAGCAAACTCATTAAATATTCTTTTGTAAGATTTTTGTAATACGTTAGCTAAAACATTCAATCTTCCTCTGTGAGACATGCCAATCTTAACTTCTTTAACTTGAGACTGACCACTAATTTTAATTATTTGCTCTAAAGCAGGTATTAGACTTTCTCCTCCATCTAATCCAAATCTTTTAGTTCCAACATATTTTGTATGAAGAAATTTTTCAAAGCCCTCTGCTTGAATCAATTTATTTAAAATAGCTTCTTTACCATTTTTAGTAAAATTTAAATTATCATCTGATTTTTCAATTCTATCTCTAAACCATTTTCTCTCTGTTGGATTAGAAATATGCATATATTCATAACCAACTGGTCCACAATAAGTTTTTTTTAAAAAGGCTAACAATTCTTTAATGTTTGAGTTTTGTCTATTAGTTACTCCACCTAAATAAATATTTTTTTGATAATCTTTTTTTTTAAAACCAAAAGACTCTGGGTGAAGCTCATCTAAATAGTCTGATTTCATCAATTCAAGTGGATCTAGTTTGGCTATAAGATGTCCACGTTGTCTGTATGATCTGATCATTGAAACTGCTTTAATGGAGTCTTCATTAGATTTTGAAGAACTTGAACTTATGCCATTATTATTTGCAGCAATATCATTAGAATTTTGTTCTTCTTGGTCAATTTTTTTTTGAAGTTCATCAATATCTACTGTATTTTTTTTGGGGCCCCATGAAGGACCATTAATTTCTTTTGCAATAATATTTAACTCATCTCCAATACCTTCAAAATAATCTTTCCAACTATCTGGTAAATCAGCCTCCTTGTTTACAAACTTAAGATACATTCGCTCAATAAATGCACTATTAGATTTGTTTAAAAATGAAGTTTTTTCGTATTCAAGGTTTTTTGATGCTGACATCTGTTTATTTAATATAATCCTCTAATATTAATTTTCAATTTGACAATTTATTAAATAAAGTTTTTCCAATTATTGAAGGCGATTTTGCAACTGTTATGCCAGATTCCTCCATTTTTTTAATCTTATCTTCAGCGCCACCCTTTCCTCCTGAGATAATGGCTCCTGCATGTCCCATTCTACGTCCTGGAGGGGCTGTAATTCCAGCAATAAACCCAACTATTGGTTTTTTGATTTTATGATTTTTTACAAATTCTGCAGCTTCTTCTTCTGCAGTACCTCCAATTTCTCCTATCATTAAAATAGATTTGGTCTCTTCGTCGTTTAAAAACAAATCTAAACAATCAATAAAATTTGTTCCATTAACTGGATCGCCACCGATACCAATACAGGTTGATTGACCTAAACCATTCTCAGTTGTTTGCGCTACCGCCTCGTAAGTAAGAGTTCCTGATCTTGATACAATTCCAACCGATCCTCTTTTGTGAATATTTCCTGGCATAATTCCAATTTTACATTCGTCTGGAGTAATTATTCCTGGGCAATTTGGTCCAATCAATCTACTTTTAGAACCATTTAATTTTTGTCTTACTTTAAGCATATCCTGAACTGGGATACCTTCAGTAATACAAACAATTAATTCTATTGATGCATCAATCGCTTCTATAATTGCAGCTGCAGCAAATTTAGCAGGTACATAAATCATTGTTGCATCTGCACCAACGCTATCTTTTGCTTCGATAACGCTATTAAAAACAGGTCTATATAAGTGTTTTTGACCACCTTTTTTTGGAGTTACACCACCAACTAAATTAGTTCCATATTTAATTGCTTGTTCAGAGTGAAAGGTGCCATGTGCACCTGTAAAGCCTTGACAGATTACTTTTGTATTCTTGTTTACTAAAATAGACATTTTATTTAATTGCCTCTACAATTTTTTTCGCTGCATCATCTAAGTTCTCAGCTGAAATTAACTTTAATCCTGAGTTATCTAATATTTCTTTACCTTCTTTGAAATTTGTCCCAGCAAGTCTAACAACTAATGGAACACTAATATTTATTTCTTTAGCGGCATCTACCACTCCTTGAGCAAGTACATCGCATCTCATTATCCCTCCAAAAATATTAATTAAAATTCCTTTAACATTTTTGTCTGATAGAATTATCTTCAAGGCTGCTGAAACTTTTTCTTTTGAGGCACCGCCGCCAACATCTAAAAAATTAGCTGGCTCTTTTCCATATAATTTAATTATGTCCATAGTTGCCATAGCTAAACCTGCCCCATTAACCATACAACCAATACTTCCATCCAATTTTATATAAGCTAGATCGTGTTTGCTGGCCTCTATTTCTGTTGGATCTTCTTCATTTAAATCTCTTAACTCAACAATCTCAGGATGTCTAAATAAAGCATTTGAATCAAAGTTTACTTTTGCATCTAAACAAATTACTTTTTCTTCCTTGGTTAAGATTAATGGATTAACCTCAACCATATTTGCATCTGTGCTTATAAACATTTGATAAATTGATTTAATTAGCGAAATTGCTTGTATTTTTGCACTATCATTTAAGTTAAAAATTTTAATTATCTCTTCACAATCTTTGTCGGAAATTTCATTACCAATATCAACTTTAGTTGTTATGATTTTCTCAGGCAAGTTACTTGCTACTTCTTCAATGTCCATTCCACCCTGGTCACTAGATATGAAAGCTATTTTAGAACTAGCTCTATCGACTAAACAAGACAAATAAAACTCTTTATCAATATTTGATGACTCTTCGACATATAGTCTTTTTACTTCTCTTCCTTCAGGACCTGTTTGATGAGTAACTAAGATTTTTCCCATCATCTCTTTTGCTGCCTCACTTAAATCTTCAATAGTATCTAATATTTTTACTCCCCCTGCTTTTCCTCTTCCACCTGCATGGATTTGAGCTTTTAAAACATATTTTTTTGTATTTAGTGATTTTGCTTTTTCAACAAGATCTTCAACTGTAAGACTAAATACTCCTTCTGGTACAACTGCCCCATATTTTTTTAAGATTTGTTTTGCTTGATGTTCGTGAATATTCATTATTACTTAGAAAGATCAGGATCAATTTTAGATGCTGCTTCCCAAAGAGCTTTAACTGCATCTATTGAATGCATAAACTCTTTTTTTTCTCTATCGTCTAAGTCAATTTCTTCTATCTTTTCTACACCATCTTTTCCAATTATGACTGGAACGCCTGCATAAACGTTACTCACACCATACTCTCCATTTAATTGAACTGCGCATGGAAGTAATTTTTTTTCATCTTTTAAGTATGCCTCTGCCATCTGAACTCCTGAAGCTGCAGGTGCGTAAAAAGCAGATCCTTTTTCAAGATATTTGACTATCTCAGCACCACCATCTCTAGTTCTCTGATTTATTTCTTCTAATCTTTCTTGAGAAATTTTTCCCTCTTTTACTAAGTCAAGCAAAGGTTTTCCCGAAACTTTTGTAAATCTAGGCATTGGTACCATTGTATCTCCGTGTCCGCCCATCACCATTGCGTCTATTTCTTTTACTGGAACGTTTAATTCTAAAGAAAGAAATAATTTAAATCTTGAGCTATCTAAAATTCCAGCCATCCCAACAACTTTATTTGCTGATAAACCAGAAAATTTCTGAAAAGCCATTACCATTACATCTAATGGATTGGTAATACATATAACAAAAGCATTAGGAGCATTTTGCTTAATTCCTTCTGCTACCTGTTTAATTATTTTTAGATTTATCCCTAATAAATCATCTCTGCTCATACCTGGTTTTCTAGGAACACCAGCGGTTATAATGATCACATCAGAATCTTTGATATCTTTATAGTCATCAGTACCTGAAAATTTCACATTAAAGCCATCTACTGATGAAGATTGCGCAATATCAAGCGCTTTTCCTTTCGCTATTCCGCTTGCAACATCAAATAAAACTACTTCATCTACCAATTCTTTTGTTCCAATTAAGTGGGCTAGAGTTCCTCCTATTTGACCTGCACCAATCAAAGATATTTTGCTCATTTTTTTCCTTATTTCATTGTTGGCATTACAAATTCCGCATTTGAACGGATACCTGATGGCCATCTTGAGGTTACTGTTTTTAATTTTGTATAAAATTTAATTCCTTCCATACCATGCATTGCACTATCTCCAAATAAAGACCTTTTCCATCCTCCAAAGCTATGAAACGCCATTGGAACTGGAATTGGAACATTAATACCAACCATACCTACTTGAATTTTGCTTGCAAAAGTTCTGCCTGCATCTCCATCTCTAGTATAAATACTTACACCATTTCCATACTCATGATCATTAATCAATTTAGCTGCTTCCTCAAAAGTTTTTACTCTAACTACTGATAAAACAGGACCAAATATTTCTTCTTTGTAAACTCTCATATCTTTTGAAACATGATCAAATAAACATCCACCGATATAGAATCCATTTTCATAACCTTGAAGTTTTAAATTTCTTCCATCTACAACTAGTTTTGCTCCCTCTTCAACACCAAGGTCCACATAACTTTTCACTTTTTCTAAATGTTCCTTAGTAATCAAAGGTCCCATTTCAGATGTTTTATCCATTCCTGGGCCAACTTTTAAAGCTTCAGCTTTTTTTGATAATCTTGATACTAATTCATCACCTATATCTCCAACCGCGACAGCAACTGATTGAGCCATACATCTTTCACCAGCAGAACCATATGCTGCACCCATCAAACCATTTACAGCACCATCTAAATCACAGTCAGGCATAACTACTAAATGATTTTTAGCTCCACCTAAAGCTTGGACTCTTTTTTCATTTTTAGCTGAATTTTCGTAAATATATTTAGCAATAGGTGTTGATCCCACAAAACTTAATGCTGTTATATCTTTATTTTCTAAAATCGCATCAACAGACTCTTTATCACCATTAACAACATTAAACACTCCATCTGGAAGTCCTGCTTCTTTTAAGAGTTCTGCTAACTTAATAGCGCATGAAGGATCTTTTTCTGATGGTTTAAGTATGAATGTATTTCCACATGCTATAGCAAGTGGGAACATCCACATTGGTACCATTGCAGGAAAGTTAAAAGGTGTTATTCCAGCAACAACACCTAGTGGCTGTCTCATTGACCAGCTATCCACATTTGTTCCAACATTTTCTGAAAATTCACCCTTTAATAAATGAGGAATGCCACACGCAAACTCAACGACCTCTAGTCCTCTTGTTAATGAACCTTGGGCATCTTCATAAACTTTACCATGTTCAGAAACAATTAATCTTGTGAGCTCATCAGAGTTTTTTTCAATTAATTCTTTAAATTTAAACATTACTCTTGCTCTCTGAAGAGACGGTTTCGATGACCAAGTTTCAAAAGCTTTTTTTGCAACTTCAACTGCTTGATCTAGATCAGATTTTGAAGCAAGTCTTACTTCGGATTCTTGCTCACCAGTTGCTGGGTTATAGACTTTACCTTTTTGATCTGATGAACCAGGAATAATTTTTCCACCTACAAAGTGTTCTATTAATCTCATGAATACGGTCTTTTAAATCAAAAATTCTTGTTAGTCTATTTAAACATTGGCTGTAGCAATCATTTTTTTAATTTCTGCAATTGCTTTTGCTGGATTCAAGCCTTTTGGACAAGCACTTGTGCAGTTGAGAATAGTATGACATCTATAAAGTTTTAATTCATCAGCAACCTTCTTTAACCTAGCTTTTCTTTCCTCGTCTCTACTATCAATAATCCATCTATATGCTTGAAGCAAAACTGCGGGACCTAAATATTTATCTCCATTCCACCAATAACTTGGACAAGATGTTGAACAGCATGCGCACATTATACATTCATATGCACCATCAAGTTTTGCTCTTTCTTCCTTTGATTGGAAAATTTCAGTTGTATCTTTTGTTGAATTATTTTTTAACCAAGGTTCGATTGACTGATATTGTTTATAAAGACCATCAAGATCTCCAATTAAATCTCTTTTAACCTTTAAGTGTGGTAATGGATAAATATCTATATCACCATCTATTTCAGCATGTGGTGTTGTGCAAGCAAGACCATTTTTACCCCCCATATTCATCGCACAAGATCCACAAACTCCATGTGCACAAGATCTTCTATAGGCTAATGTTGGATCAATTTCATTTTTAATTTTATTTAAAATATCTAAAACTTTTGATGGACAATTATCCATATCAACTTCATATGTATCAATTCTAGGATTTTCTTCTGTAGAAGGATCCCATCTATAAACATTTACTTTTCTTATGTTTTTTGATCCAGTTTTGTCTTGATAGTATTTACCTTTAATTACTTCAGAATTTTTAGGTAAATTTATTTGAACCATTAATACACTCTTTCTTGTGGTGGAAAGTATTGTACTTCATTAGTTAACGTAGATTTGTGTACTTCTCTATAACTTATTTTTGTATTCTTGCCATCACACCAAGCTAGTGTATGTTGCATAAATTTTTCATCATCTCTTTTTGGATAATCATCTCTTGCATGAGCTCCTCTACTTTCTTTTCTGTGGTAGGCAGAATCAACTGTAGCTACAGCTTGTCTAATTAAATTGTCAAACTCTAAAGTTTCTACTAAATCTGTGTTAAATACTAACGATCTATCTTTAACTGAAATAGAGTCCATTCCATCATAAGTTTTTCTGATTTCATCAACACCTTCTTTAAGATTTTTTTCAGTTCTAAAAACTGCACATTTTGATTGCATTGTTTTTTGCATAGCAAGTCTTAGATCTGCTGTACTATTTTCACCATTTGCATTTCTAAGTTTATCAAACCTATCCAAACATTTTTGAGTTTCAGTTTCTCCAATTTCTTCATGGGGAGTTCCTGGTTTAATTAATTCTGCGGCCCTTTTAGCTGCTGCTCTTCCAAATACAACTAAGTCAATTAAAGAATTAGATCCTAATCTATTGGCTCCGTGAACGGAAACACACGCAGCTTCTCCAATTGCCATCAATCCAGGAACAGTTTTTTCAGAACCATTTACTGTCATAACTTCTCCTTTATAATTTGTTGGAATACCACCCATATTGTAGTGAACAGTAGGTACTACTGGAATTGGCTCTTTAGTAACATCCACATTTGCAAATAATCTTGCAGCATCAGTAATTCCTGGCAATCTACTTTCAATAATTTCTTTATCCAAATGACTTAAGTTCAAATGAACATGATCTTGATCTTTACCAACTCCTCTTCCCTCATTGATTTCAATTGACATTGATCTACTTACCACATCTCTTGACGCTAGATCTTTTGCACTTGGGGCATATCTTTCCATGAACCTCTCACCTTTTGAATTTGTAAGGTAACCTCCTTCGCCTCTAGCCCCTTCAGTAATTAAAGTACCGTGACCATATATTCCTGTTGGATGAAATTGTACAAACTCCATATCTTGTAATGGAAGTCCAGCTCTTAAAACCATAGCATTACCATCACCTGTGCACGTATGTGCAGAAGTTGCTGAGTAATAAACTTTTCCATACCCACCAGTAGCAATAATTACTGTATGCGCCCTAAATCTATGAATTGTTCCATCATTTAAATTCCAAGCTATTAATCCTTTGCACTCACCATCTTTCATTAATAAATCCAATGCAAAATATTCTATAAAAAACTCTGTATTGTGTTTTAAAGCTTGTCCATAAAGAGTATGTAGAATTGCATGACCTGTTCTATCAGCGGCAGCACAAGTTCTTTGAACTATCCCATTACCATAATTTTTTGTCATTCCTCCAAATGGTCTTTGATAAATCTTTCCTTCCTCTGTTCGACTAAAAGGCACACCATATTTTTCTAACTCAATTACTGCTTGCGGTGCTTCTTTACATAAATACTCAATGCTATCTTGATCACCTAACCAGTCTGCACCTTTTACGGTATCATACATGTGCCATCGCCAATCATCTTCTCCCATGTTTCCAAGGGCAGCTGAAATACCTCCTTGAGCTGCAGATGTATGGCTTCTTGTTGGAAAAACTTTTGAGATACACGCAGTTTTTAAACCTGCCTCACTCAAGCCAACAGCAGCCCTTAGGCCTGATCCTCCAGCACCTAATACTACAACGTCATATTCGTGATCTATAATTTTATAAGTACTCATTAATTTAGATTAAATAAAAATATAATTGTTAATAATGGGATAACTATAGCAGATAAAAATAATAGTCTGTTTGCGACATTTTTGATTTTATCATCACCAATATAGTCTTCAAATACCTCACTTATACTAAGTGCCGAAAAAAAATATGCAAAAATTATAAATAAGCTAAATAAAAATTTACTAGTTGAATTTGTAAAAAATTTTAAAACTTCTAAATAATTTTGATTATAAATTGCTATAAAATTCAAAATAAACCAAATCATTAAAGGTAACAAAATGATTGATGAGATTTTTAAGAAAATCCATTTTTTTGTAGCTAAATTCATTTAAATAAAATTTTTACCTATTAAATAAATTAAAATAGTCAAGGCAACAGAGCCAAAAATAACAGCTATTCCTGTTATTCGAGTTGTTTTTAATTCAAATCCATAACCCATGTCCATTATTAAATGTCTTATTTCACTTAGAATTTGAAAACTAAATGACCAAGCTAAACCAATAGCAAAAAACTTTCCTAATAAAGAATTAAAAAATAAATTTATAGTACTGTAACTTGAATCTCCTAAAATTAACATTGATGCCCAGATACAAATTAAAGTTATTGCTATAATATTGATTATACCAGTTATTCTATGAGAGATAGAAACTAAAGATGAAATGTGCCATCTATATATTTGTATATGAGGAGATAATGGGCTTTTATTTTCCATAGAAGTTATTTTTAATTAAATTTTCTGCTATCTCAACTGCATTTAAAGCTGCGCCTCTTAAAAGATTGTCTGAAACAATCCACATATTTAATCCATTATTTACAGTTTTATCTTCTCTTATTCTTGAAATAAAAGTTTCATCTCTTCCTTCGGCTTCTAATGGAGTTATATAGCCTCCGTCTGATCTTTCATCTACTACTCTACAACCCTTAAAGTTATCAAGAGCCTCTCTCACTTTTTCTAAAGTAAAAAGCTTTTCAAATTCAATATTAACTGACTCTGAATGAGAAACTAAAACAGGAAGTCTAACGCAGGTAGCTGTTAACTCTATTTTGCTGCCTAAAATTTTTTTTATCTCATTAGTCATTTTAAGCTCTTCTTTTGTATAACCATCGTCTGCAAAAACATCAATTTGGGGAATTGCATTAAATGCAATTTGCTTTGTAAAGTTTTTAGACTCAACTTTTTTTTTTTCTAAAATTAATTTTGTCTGATCAATAAGTTCATCCATTTGTGCTTTACCACCACCTGAAACTGATTGATAAGTCGACACAACTATCCTTTTAATTGTAAATAAGTCATGTAACGGTTTGAGCGCAATTACTAATTGTGCAGTTGAACAGTTTGGGTTTGCAATAATATTTTTTTTTATATTATTTAAATGATCCGAATTAACTTGAGGTACAATTAAAGGAACATCTGGATCCATTCTATAAAAACTGGAATTATCTATTACTAAAGAATGTTTGGCAGCTTTTTCAGCAAATTTTTCTGAAATTTTTCCTCCCGCCGCAAAAAAAGTTATTTTTGCTCTAGAAAAATCAAAAGTTTCAAGATTTAAAACTTCATGTTCATCACCAAGAAAATTTATCTTTGATCCCGCGCTTCTAGAAGATGCTAACAAGTATAAATTATCAATTGAAAGCTCTTTCTTTTCAAGAACTTCAAGTATTTTTCTACCCACATTACCAGTGGCACCAACGATCGCTATATTCATGATTATGTTAAAACTTATACTAAATGAAGGGTAAATCGCAAATATTTCCTAAATGAATTTTTTCATTTATCTCTATTTTAAATGAATTCTTTGAATTCCAATAAGGTTTATTGATCATTGCTATGCCAATAACTTTTTTAAATGTTGGAGAATAAGTGGCCGATCTAACAAAGCCAATGATATTATTATTGTCATCAAAAAGAGTTTTTTCACAATACATATCAATTTGATCATGATCAATTTTAACTCCCATTAGTTTTCTTTTGACACCTTTATCTCTAATTTTTTTTAATCTATCTTTTCCCAAAAATTCTACTTCACTATCTAAATTAGTGTATTTTTCAAAATTTGCTTCAAGAGGATTGTCTCTATTATCAAAATCATTTCCATATGAAAGAAGTGCTCCTTCAATCCTTTCAATCAGATTTGGACATCCTGGTTTTACATTAAATTCCAAACCAGCTTCAAACAAATAATCATAAAGCTCTTTTCCTGCTTCAGCATTTTCAACATAAATTTCAAAACCACCTTGCTTTGACCATCCTGATCGAGCGATAAAATGTTTCATACCTTTAAATTCAAAATAATCAAAATTAAAAAATTTTAACTGAGATATTTTTTCTCCAAAAACTTTTGACATTAATTTATCTGAAAGAGGACCTTGAACAGCTAAAATATTTACATCAGGTTCTTTTATATCAACATCAAATTTATTACCTGAAGCAAGTCCTTTTGCAAAAAAAATAACATCAGAGTCAGCAATAGATAACCACCATCTATTTTCAGCTAATTTGTTAATAATAGGATCATTAACTAAATTTCCTTGTCCATCAATTATGGGAGCATAGTAACATTTACCAACCTTTGATTTTGAAAGATCTCTACATGTCATCAATTGAACTAACTGAGCGGAGTCTTTTCCTGATATCTCAACTTGCCTTTCAGCGGCAACATCCCAAACTTGAACAAATTCTTTTAAATGATGATAATCTGCCTCTACCGAAACAAATGAAGCAGGCAGTAACATATGATTGTATACAGTGTAAGAGCTTACCCCTTGTCTTTCTATTCTATCTGTATAAGGAGTACTTCTAAGTCTTCGAGATTTAGCTATTGGAAATTTTTTCATTTTTTTAAAAATTCTAGGATCTTCTCTCTCATTTCAAAAGCTTTTTCAATCATTATCATATGACCACAATCATCTATCACACAGGTAATTGAATTATTAATTAAATTCGCAAATTTTTTTCCTACCTCAAAATTAACCATTTTATCATCAGATCCAAAGACTAACATTGAGGGACAATCTATTTCCTTTGCTGCAATTGAACCATTTGAATAATTATTGCATGCAACAAGATCGACTGCTAAAATTTCACTTATGTCTCTAGGAGACTGAATTATTTTTTCGACTGGATTACCTCCTATGAATTTTTTAGAGTCTTTAAATCCCCATTTCATCATTAGTTTAACAGATTCTGAATCACCATTTTTTGCAAGATCTATAAGATCTTGATTAACTGGCATTCGATATGACCCTCCGATAAAAACTAACTTTTTAAGCCTATTTTTGTATTTATGAGCATATTCTAATATTTCTAAACATCCTTGGGAGTGGCCAATAAGTATTACTTTTTTTAAATCTAGTTTTTTAAGTACATTTTCTATCCAATCAGCAATTTTTTCAATTGTATCTAAACAAGGGCCGTCTGAATTACCATGACCAGGTAAATCAAGTGATAAAACATTAAAATTTTTATTTGAAAAAAATTGTTCAGCTAAAGACCACACAATATGCGAAAGACCACTTCCATGAAGAAATATTATAGTATCCTTTTTACTATCAATACCTTGCCCAGCATCTGATGCATGAACATTTTTATTTTCTATCTGAAATATCAAGTAATTACCTAGAATTGTTTTCTTAATTCAAATTTTTGAATTTTTCCTGTGGATGTCTTTGGTAACTCACAAAAAATTACTTGTTTAGGTACTTTGAAACCAGCCAAAGTTTCTTTACAAAAATCAATTAATTCTTTTTCGGTAGTAGGCTTATCAGTGACCATTTCAATAAAAGCACATGGTACTTCTCCCCATTTTTCATCAGGTTTAGCAACTACTGCTGCAATAGAAACGGATGGGTGTTTTGAGAGTGTATTTTCTATCTCAATTGAAGATATATTTTCACCTCCTGAAATAATTATATCTTTTGACCTATCTTGTATTTTAACGTACCCATCTGGATGCATAACTGCTAGGTCTCCTGAGTGAAACCAGCCACCAGCCATCGCTTTGTCAGTAGCTTCTTTGTCCTTAAAATATCCTTTCATAACAACGTTTCCTCTTATCATAATTTCACCGATGGTTTTGCCATCACTTGGAACTTCTTTCATAGTTTCAGGATCCATAACTGTTACACCTTCTGTATTTGGATATCTCACGCCTTGTCTTGCCTTAATTTCATTTTGTTTATCCTCATCATATGCATTCCACTCTTCATTCCATGCGCATTGAGTAACATGACCATAAGTTTCTGTTAAACCATAAACATGCATTACTTCAAATCCAAGATCTTTCATTTTTTTAAAAATTATACTTGGTGGAGGAGCCCCAGCGGTCAAAACATGAACTTTTTGTTTTAATTTTTTTCTATCACTCTCAGGTGCGCCCGTAATCATATTTAGTACGATCGGTGCTCCACCAAAATGCGTAACGTTATATTTGTCGATTAATTCAAAAATTTTTTTAACGTCTATATTCCTTAAACAAATAGTTCTTCCATTTAGCATTGCAATTGTCCAAGGATAACACCAACCATTACAATGAAACATTGGAACTATAGTTAGAAAATTTAATCTGTTGGGCATATTCCAAGCAACTGCACTACCTGTTGACATTAAATACGAGCCCCTATGATGATAAACAACTCCTTTAGGATTTCCTGTAGTTCCTGAAGTATAACTTAACGATATTGCCTGCCATTCATCATCTGGCATTTTATAAAGATAATTTTCATCACCAGTGTTCAAAAAACTTTCATACTCTAAATCACCTATTTTTTCTAATTTAGACTGATCCGCATGTTTATCATTTATATCTATTACAATAATTTTTTTGTCTAAAATCTTTAATGCTTTTTTTACTTCCACATGCAGTTGTCTATCTACGACTAAAACTTTTGCCTCACTATGTTCTAAAATATAAGCAATTGTATTAGCGTCTAATCTAATATTTATTGTATTCAATACACCACCAGTCATCGGAACTGAGTAATGTGCTTCAAAAATTTCTGGCGTATTAAAAGCTAAAAAAGAAACAGTATCTCCTTTTTTAATGCCAATTTTTTCCAAGGCACTAGCAAACTTAGTGGCTCTTTTACAAACTTCGCTCCAAGTATAACTTCTATCTTCATAAACTATAGCCTCATAATTAGGATAAACATCTTTAGCTCTCTCTAAAAATGTTAAAGGAGTAAGAGGCACATAATTTGCAGAATTTTTATCTAAGTTTGTATCGTAACTACTCATAACTAATTAAATTTGAAATTCATTATATTTGAACTTCCAGATATTGCAGTTTTATAGTGATGTTCAGCTCTGGGCAAAACCTTATCAAAAAAGAATTTTGCAGTATTGATTTTATCTTCATAGAAATCTTTGTTTGTATCATAATCATTAAAACTGACTTCTAAGATTTTAATCCAAGAATAAGCTAATGAAACAAAACCAAGCGTTTTTAGATAATCATTTGCTGCTGCACTAACATCATCTTTTTCTTCTTTGCTCTTATCATTAATCCAATCAGTAAATTTTGATAAAATATCTAAATAATAGTTTAATTCTTTTGTAAAGATTTTGACCTTTTCATTTTTACTTTCACACTCCATCTTAATCATATTTAAAAAATTACCAATTATGTTACCGTTTTTATTTGATAGTTTTCTAAATACCAAATCCGCTGCTTGAACTGAATTTGTTCCCTCATAAATTGGAGTAATTCTATTATCACGATATAGTT
The DNA here is from genome assembly GCF_000155895.1 of Candidatus Pelagibacter sp. HTCC7211. Lineage (NCBI taxonomy): Bacteria > Pseudomonadati > Pseudomonadota > Alphaproteobacteria > Candidatus Pelagibacterales > Candidatus Pelagibacteraceae > Candidatus Pelagibacter > Candidatus Pelagibacter sp. HTCC7211. The sequence goes on along the minus strand of NZ_DS995298.1, from coordinate 315,118 downwards.
GTTCAATACCTTGATCTTTTGTAAAACCATATCCACCATGAATTTGCATCGCATCACTTGTAATTTCAGTCGCTAGGTCAGTAAATAAAGATTTCACTACTGGTGTCATTAACGAAACATAATCAGAAGCTTCTTGTTTAATTTTTTCATCTGGATGATTAAGGCTGACTTCTGTTTGCTGAGAGAGCCAAAAACATAAAGCTCTTTCACCTTCAATGATAGATTTCATATTTAATAGAGATCTTCTTATATCTGCATGCTCAATAATAAAGTCTGCACCATTAGTTGATTTTGAATTATTTGTCTTTCCTTGTTTTCTTTCTTTGGCATAACTAAGTGAATTTTGATATGCTATTTCTGAAATTCCTAATCCTTGAACTCCAACTATTATTCTTTCTAAGTTCATCATAGTAAACATTTGGCTTAGACCCTTATTTTTAGGTCCAATCATATAGCCCACAGCTTCATCAAAATTTAAAACGCATGTTGCAGAACCTTTAATTCCCATTTTGTGCTCCACAGATCCAGTGCTTACCCCATTTCTAGGTCCAATAGTGCCATCTTCATTTACTATAAATTTAGGAACAAGAAACAAACTAATCCCCTTAGTTCCAGGGGGTGAGTCCGAAGCTCTAGCAATAACTAAATGAATAATATTTTCGGTAAGATCTTGATCACCTGAAGTAATAAATATTTTTTGTCCACTAATCTTATAAGTACCATCAGATTGTTCTACTGCTTTTGTTTTTAACATTCCTAAATCTGTCCCACAGACTGGTTCCGTTAAACACATTGTTCCGCTCCATTTACCCTCAACCATTTTTGGAAGATATTTATCTTTCATGTCTTCGGCTGCATGTCTTAAAATACAATTGTAAGCACCTATAGTTAGTTCACTATAAAGTTTAAAAGAAAGAGAAGTTGCAGACAACATTTCATCAAAAAATGCGCTAACTGTTTTAGGCATGCCTTGTCCACCATATTTAGGATCACATGATAAAGATACCCATCCATCTTCAATATATTTGTTATATGCCTCTTTGTATCCTGGAGGAGTTCTAACAACTCCATTTTCTAATTTAGCTGGATTTTCATCTCCAGCTACTGCTAATGGTAATATAAGATTTTGATTTATTTTAGCTGCTTCCTCTAAAATATCTTTAACTAAATCTAGACTAACTTCGTTGTATTTTTCCAGTTCATTATAGTTCTTGTTATCTCTTAATTTTTCATAGAGAAATAACATGTCTTCTACTGGAGCAGTATAATTTGGCATTCCGGGACCTTAGAATAATTCTAGAATTATTGCAATTTTGAAATTATCGCATCACCCATCGCTGATGTAGATGTCTCTTTCATTCCTTCTGACAAAATATCTTTAGTTCTTAGACCTTCATTAAGTACTGCTTGAACGGCTTTTTCCAGACTATCAGCTTCGTTATCAAGGTCTAATGAGTATCTTAGTGCCATTGCAAAACTTAATATTGATGCAATTGGATTAGCAATTCCTTTACCGGCAATATCTGGTGCTGAACCATGAATAGGCTCATACATCGCTCTCATTTCTCCGTCCTTGTTTTTTGCACCTAAAGATGCAGAAGGTAACAGCCCTAAAGATCCCGTTAGCATTGAAGCTTGATCTGAAAGCATGTCACCAAACAAATTATCAGTTACAATAACATCAAATTGTTTTGGATTTCTTAAAAGCTGCATTGCGCAATTATCTGCAAGCATATGACTTAGCTCTACATCTTTATATTCTTTATCGTGAAGTTCTTGGACTTCTTCTTTCCAAAGTTGACCTGCTTCCATTACATTTGATTTTTCACATGAGGTTACTTTATTAGATCTTTTTTTTGCTAAATCAAAAGCAATTCTAGCTACTCTAGTAATCTCACTAGTCGTATAAGTATGTGTGTTTATTCCTTTTCTTTCACCATTGTCTATTGGTTTAATTCCCCTTGGTTCACCAAAATAAATTCCACCTGTCAGCTCTCTAACTATCATTATATCTAAGCCTGATACAATTTCAGGTTTGAGAGTTGATGCATCAACTAATTGTTCAAAACATATTGCTGGTCTTAAATTTGCGAATAATTTTAATTCTTTTCTAAGCTTTAATAGTGCTCTTTCAGGTTTTTTTGAAAATTCAATATCATCCCATTTGGGGCCTCCAACAGCTCCTAGCATTACCACTTCACTTTCAAGAGCTTTATAAAAAACCTCATCAGTAATCGGCGTTCCATGTTTGTCATACGAACAACCGCCAACAAGAGCCTCATCTATTTCAAAATCTAAAGATTTTTTATCATTAAACCAATTAATGATTTTTTTAACTTCATTAATAACCTCAGGACCTATTCCGTCACCTGGCAATAAAAGTATTTTTCTTTTTCTTACTTTAATCATTAAAAATCCATGGTTTCTTATTTTTTAAGTTTGATTCAAAATTTTCAATTTTATCTGATTTCTTTAAAGAAAGAGCAATATCATCAAGACCTTCTAATAAACATTTTTTTTTAAATGGATCTACTTGAAATTTAATTTCATTATTTCCATAAACTATTTTTTCTTCATTTAAATCAACAGAAATTTCTTCTTTTCTATTTGCGTATTCTGACAATTCTTTAATTTTTTCTTCCTCTAAAATAATAGGTAAAATTCCATTTTTAAAACAATTGCTAAAAAAAATGTCTGCGTAGCTAGAACTAATAACACAAGTTATTCCAAAATCTAATAATGCCCATGGCGCATGTTCTCTTGAAGAACCACATCCAAAATTTTTACCAGTAATTAAGATTTTTGAATCATTGTATGGACTTTGGTTTAATACAAAATCACTAATTTCTTTACCTTGGTTGTCATATCTCATTTCAAAAAATAAATTTTTTCCAAGCCCCGTTCTTTTGATAGTTTTTAAAAATTGTTTTGGAATAATCATATCTGTATCGATATTTACTATTGGTAAATACGCAGGTATGCCTTTTAATGAATTAAATTTTTTCATTTAATTTTGATACTTTCTAACATCGTCTAAGCTTCCAGAAATTGCTGCGGCAGCCGCCATTCCAGGACTTACTAGATGAGTTCTTCCGCCTCTACCTTGTCTACCTTCAAAATTTCTATTTGAAGTAGAAGCACATCTTTCCTCAGGTTTCAATTTGTCGGCGTTCATTGCTAAACACATTGAGCATCCAGGCTCTCTCCACTCAAATCCAGAGGCTAAAAATATTTTATCTAAACCTTCTTGTTCTGCTTGTTCTTTAACTAATCCAGAACCTGGAACAACCATTGCATTTACATGTGATGATATTTTTTTATCTTTTAAAATTTTAGCAGCTTCTCTTAGGTCTTCTATTCTTCCATTTGTACAACTTCCTATAAATACTTTATCAATTTTAATATCTTTAGCTGCCATATCAGGTTTTAAACCCATATATTTTAAAGCTCTCTCGATAGAATTTTTTTTATCTTCGTCGTTTTCGCTCTGTGGATTAGGAACCTTACCATCGATTGTAATCACATCTTGAGGAGAAGTTCCCCAAGTAATCATTGGTAAAATTTCATTGGCGTTTAAGTTTATTTCTTGATCAAAGCTTGCATCAGTGTCAGTTTTAAGAGTATTCCAATAGCCAACAGCCTTTTCCCAATTATCTCCTTTTGGTGACATTGGTTTTCCTTTTAAATAATCAAATATCTTTTCATCAGGTGCTATTAACCCTGCCCTTGCACCACCTTCAATTGTCATATTGCAAATTGTCATTCTTTGTTCAACACTTAAAGACCTTATTAAATCACCTGAATATTCTATTACAGAACCTGTTCCTCCGGCTGTTCCTATTTTACCAATAATTTGAAGAATTACGTCTTTGGATGTAACTCCAAGAGGTAATTGACCATTAACATTTATTCTAAAATTTTTTGCTTTTTTTTGAACTAATGTTTGTGTAGCTAAAACATGTTCAACCTCAGATGTACCAATACCGAATGCTAAAGAACCAAAAGCACCATGTGTTGCTGTATGACTGTCTCCACAAACAATCACTGTTCCTGGTTGTGTGAAACCTTGCTCAGGTCCTATGATATGTACTATCCCTTGCCTTTTATCATCCATTCCAAAAAGTTGAATACCAAATTCTTTACAGTTAGCCTCTAAAGTATCTACTTGTATTTTTGACTCTTCATCAGCTATTCCTTTTGTTCTATTTGTTGTGGGTACATTGTGATCAGCTACAGCTAAAGTTAAATTAGGTCTTCTTACTTTTCTGTTTGTATTTCTTAAACCTTCAAAAGCTTGTGGACTAGTTACTTCATGCACTAAATGCCTATCAACAAAAAGTAATGCTGTTCCATCATCTTGTTGATCTACTAAGTGATCATTCCAAATTTTATCGTAAAGAGTAGTGGACATTGAAAAAAAATTATTTTTTTTCTGAAGTGCTTTCTGATTGTTGTTCTTCTTTAGTAGCTTCTGCTGCTGGAGCTTCTGCTGTTGGTGCTGCTTCTACTGCTGGAGCTACATTCTCCTCTGTGACAGTTTCTGGTTTTACGTCAACATCAATCCCGATTTTTTTTCTAATCTTTTCTGCAATTCTTGCTGATTTACCTGTTCTATCCCTTAAGTAATATAATTTAGCTCTTCTAACTTTACCTGATCTAATAACTTTAATTGAATCTATTAATGTTCCATATAAAGGAAAAGTTCTCTCAACACCTTCCCCAAAAGAAATTTTTCTGACCGTAAAAGAAGAGTTTAAATCTCTACTTTTTTTAGCAATACAAACACCTTCAAAATATTGAATTCTTTCTTTTTTACCCTCTGTTATTCTAACTCCAACTTTTACAACATCCCCTGGATAAAAATCTGGAATTTTTTTCTCAGAAAGTATTTTCTTAACATTGTGCTGATTTATTTCTTCAATTGTTTTCATAGCTATATTTATCAAATTAATTCTTCTTATATTTTTCCCATAAATCTGGTCTTCGGACGCGTGTTATAGCCTCAGATTGAGATAAACGCCAGTCTTTAATTTTGCTGTGATCACCTGATAATAGGACCTCTGGCACAGCTTTTTCCTCCCAAATTTGAGGTTTTGTGTACTGTGGATACTCTAATAACCCGTTTTCAAAACTTTCATCAACCTTAGAATTTTCATTACCCAAAATGCCAGGCAAAAGTCTAAGTACACTATCTATTACAACAAATGCAGCTGTTTCACCGCCTGACAAAACATAATCTCCAATACTTATCTCTTCAATATTTCTAGTAGCAAGCACTCTTTCATCAACTCCCTCAAAATGCCCACAAATTAGAGATATTGATTTTTCATCAGACAATTCTCGAGCATAATTTTGATCAAACTTTTTACCTCTTGGTGATAAATAAATTATTCTTCCACCTTTAATTTCATTTTGATCTAGTGATTTTGCTAAGACATCAGGTTTTAAAAGCATACCAGAACCACCGCCGTAAGGAGTATCATCAACCGTTTTATGTTTATCCTCAGCTGCGTCTCTAATGTTTACAATATTCAAGTTCCACAATTTTTTAGATAAAGCTTTTCCATAAAGTCCTTTTGATAAAGGTCCAGGAAAAACTTCTGGGTAAAGTGTAAATACTTGAGCTTGCCACATAAATAAAGTTTAAATTATTTTTGTTCCTCTTTAGGAGCTTCTGCTGCTGGTGCTGCTGCTGGTGCTGGTGCTGCTTCTGCTGCTGGTGCTGCTTCTGCTGTTGGTGCTGCTTCTGCTGCTGGTGCTGCTTCTGCTGCTGGAGCTTCTTCTTTAGGAGCTTCTGCTGCTGAAGCTTCTGTTTTTGGAGCAGCTGCTGGTGCTTCTTCACCTTCTTTTTTTCTTTCTTTTTTTGGAACTGCTTTTTTTGGATTGTTACCATTAGCAGGCATAGGCATTAATTCATTTTCACCTAGAATTCTTGCAACTCTTGTAGTTGGTTGAGCACCTTGACCTAACCAATACTTTATTCTTTCAGCCTCAAGACCTACTCTTTCTTTTTTATCTTTAGGCAAAAGTGGGTTAAAGAAGCCTACTTTCTCTATGAATCTTCCGTCTCTTGCAAACCGACTGTCTGCTACAACTACTTTGTAAACAGGACGTTTTTTTGTTCCCCCTCTTGATAATCTTAATTTTAACATTTGTTCTCCTTTATATTATTTTAATTGGTTAAATAGCTCTGGCGGTATTCCTTTGTCAGACATACCTTTCAGATTTCCTTTTGACATCTTTTTCATCATTTCAGACATCATTTTAAATTGCTTAAGCAATTTATTGATAGTGGCTGGATCTGTGCCAGAGCCATTAGCAATTCTTTTTTTTCTAGAACCTCCTATAATTTTTGGGTTCTCTCTCTCTTTTTTAGTCATTGATAAAATTATAGCTTCATTTTTTGTAATAATACTTTCATCAATTCCTGCTGAGTCCATTTGAGATTTCATCTTAGAAACTCCTGGCATAAAAGACATTATACCCTCGATACCACCCATTTTTTTCATTTGTCTAAGCTGTGTTAAATAATCTTGCATAGAAAATTGACCTTTTTTTAAATTCTCCTCTGCTTTTTTTATGTTTTCTTCACCTAGATCTTGAGCAGCTTTTTCAACAAGAGACACTATATCTCCCATTCCAAGAATTCTATTTGCTATTCTATCTGGGTGAAACACTTCAAGATTATCTATTTTCTCTCCAATACCTAAAAATTTTATTGGAACATTTGAAACATATTTCATACTTACAGCTGCTCCACCTCTTGCATCACCATCTGCTCTAGTCAAAATTATTCCAGAAAGACTAACTGTATTTTTAAATTCTTTTGCAACTGCTGCTGCCACTTGTCCTGTTAGCGAGTCAGCAACTAAAAACGTTTCTGTGGGTTTTATAACGCTTTCAATTTGTTTTATTTCACTCATCATTTGTAGATCAATTTGAGTTCTGCCAGCTGTATCAAATAAAATTATTTCAGCTCCATTAAGATTTGCTGCACTTATTGCTCTTTGACAAATGTCGGTTGGTTGTTGACCTTCTATTATAGGAAGAGTTAAAATATTATTTTGTTCTCCAAGTGATCTAAGCTGTTCTTGTGCGGCTGGTCTGTAAATATCAAGACTAACCATCATTACTTTTTTCTTTTTATTTGTTTCTAAATATTTTGCTAATTTAGCAGTAGTTGTTGTTTTTCCTGATCCTTGAAGCCCGACAAGCATCATAGGTACAGGTGGTACCGCATTAAGGTTTATTTCATTATTAGTTTCACCTAATAAATTTACCAACTCGTCATAGACAATTTTAACAACCATATCTCCAGGAGAAGTTGATCTAATGATTTCTTGTCCTAGAACCTTTGGTTTTACATTCTCAATAAATTCTTTAGCCACCTCAAGAGTAACATCGGCCTCCAACAAAGCCTGTCTAATACTTCTCAAACCCTCATCTACTTGTGCCTCATTAAGTGAAGGAGCCTTTTTTAAAGAAGAAAAAATTTCTTCGAATTTATTTGTTAAATTTTCAAACATATTTATTACGCACAGCAGTAATCGCACTAGTGGGCGAAGCCTCGCTGACTAGTGTCGATCTCTTTGTTTCCAAAGACACCGCAAAGTTAATGTTTTTGCGGAAACGACGACAACCTATAATAGAGGTTCAAAAAGTCAATAAATAAGTTAAATATCTATATATGGATATTAAAGCTTTTAAAATGGACGGTTTAGGTAATGATTTTGTGATCATAGACCAAAGAAGTCAAAATTATAATCTAAGTAAAGATCAAATAATTAAAATATGTGGTCGAGATTTCATTGGATGTGATCAGTTAATTTTCATTAAAAATAGTGGCAAAAAAGATGCTGAATTAGAATTTTACAATTCAGATGGTAGTATTTCTGGTGCTTGTGGGAATGGCACAAGATGTGTTGCTGAATTGTTGTCAAAAGAAAGCGATGATAAAGAAATTATACTTTGGACATCTTCTGGAACACTTAAATCAAAAATTTTAGGCAATAATTTAGTAGAAACTGAAATTGGTGTTGCAAAAACTAACTGGGATGAAATTCCGCTTAAAAAAGATTTAAACACAAAAAATTTGAATATTAAAATTATTAGTAAAAATAATAATGAGCATATTGGGGGAACTTCAATTAATGTTGGAAACCCTCATGTTGTTTTTTTTATAGATGATATCGAAGATTATGATTTAAAAAAAATTGGTCCTGAAATAGAAAATCACAATTATTTTCCAGAAAAATGTAATGTAACTCTTGCAAAAGTTATTAATAGAAATTTGATTAAAGTGAAAGTTTGGGAGAGAGGAGCAGGACTTACAAAAGCTTGTGGTACTGCAGCGTGTGCTACAGTTGTAGCTGCAAATATAAATGGATTAACAGATAAACAAGCTGATGTTGAATTTGCATTGGGCAAACTAACAATTTCTATTGATAAAGATAATAGTATCCATATGAAAGGGCCAGTCTCAGACATTAAAAATATTGAGATTAAAATTTAATGGGAATTTTTGATAACTTCAAATCTGGTTTTAAAAAAAGTGCATCAGCTTTTACATCCGGTTTAAGAGATATAGTTGTAAAAAAAGAAATTGATGACAAAACTTTAGATAGAATAGAAGAGTATTTAATTCAATCTGATGTTGGTGTTGTTGCAGCATCCGAAATTAAAGAAATAATTACAGATAGTAAAATTGATCCAAACAAAGATATTGCTGACGAAATTAGGACTATCTTAAAAGATTATATAATTTCATTGATGAAACCTCTTGAAAATAATAATTTTTTTAACAAGAAAGAAAAAATTTCTGCCACATTAATTTCAGGTGTAAATGGCGTAGGAAAAACTACGACTATTGGAAAAATCAGCAAAATATTAAAAGCAAATGGGAATAAAGTTATGCTTGCTGCATCGGATACTTTTAGAGCCGCAGCTATCGAACAATTAGAAAATTGGGCAAACAAAGTAGATGTTGAAATAACAAAATCTTCACAAGGTGCAGACCCTGCTTCAGTTGCTTTTAAAGCTATAGAGGAAGCAATTGCTAATAATTTTGATCAAGTTTTAATTGATACAGCAGGACGATTGCAAAATAAAAAAAATTTAATGGAGGAATATAAAAAAATTGCGAATGTTACAAAAAAAATGGACCCTGAGGCACCTCATGATGTAATTTTAGTTTTAGATGCAACTTCCGGCCAAAATGTGATTAATCAAGTTGAAGAGTTTAATAAAATTATTCCAATTACTGGTCTCATAATGACAAAATTAGATGGCACAGCAAAAGGAGGAATTCTTTTGGCTGTTGCTAAAAAATTTAAACTTCCAATTATAGCTTTAGGTTTAGGAGAAAAAGAAGATGATCTTCAAATTTTCGAGGCTGAAAAATTTGCTGAAGCATTTACACAAATTACTTAATCAAAGTGCTTGAAATTAAAGGTTTATAGAAGCTACACTTGTAATTATCATTAAAATTGTTGTGACCACAACTTTTAGCAATAGACGAAATTATAAAATTAAATTTTCCATTTTTTGGATAAAGTTCTAATTTTTTTTTACTAATATCAAACTTAAAGTTTTTATTTAAACTTTTTACTGCACTAATCATTACCAATGTCCTATTATCCTCTAAAAGATAATAGGCAAAATCATCAGGAAAAACTGGAAAACTATATTCTTTTAAAAAATATTTTGCTCTAGCCGGAAACCATTCGTAAGAAATTAAAGGAGAAGAGCTTTTTGTTTTATAATCATATATAAATAAGTCTTTAGGAAAATCATTTATATAGTTACTATTTTCACCTCTTGCTAAAATTGCTTTTTCTCTTGATTTAAAATACAAAGCGAAATTTTCATCATGTGAATTCATTTGGTCGATATGAAATAAATTATCAACCATAAGTTTATTATCTTGAGCAAATAGAGAATTTTTAAACAAAAATAAAATAACTGAAATTAAAAGTAATTTTTTCACACTTAAACATTAAAAAAGATTTTGTGTTATATTTGTTTAGAATGTGGCTTAATTTAAACTCTTAAAAAATACCTTTAAAGCTAATACAAGCTTTTCATCATATTCCATCATATGATCATCAAATTTTGTGAAATAAGAATATTTAGGTTCATTAGCTATTTCAAAAATTCTTTTACCCATCCAAAAAGGTACTATCTGATCAGCTTCACCATGCATTACTAGTACTGGAATATTTATGTTTTTAATTTTATTTTGATTATCATATTTATCTTTCAATAAAAGAGACACTGGAATATATGGATAAAAATTTTTTGCTGCATCAATCATTGAGGTAAAGGGTGTCTCAAGAACTAAACCCGCAAAGTTACTATTTTGAGCTATCTCTGTTGCAACTCCAGAGCCAAGTGACTCTCCATAAATCACAATATCTTTTTCAGTTAAGCCTAATTTCTTAAGCCATATAATTGCACTTTTAGCATCATTATAAAGCCCTTTTTCAGTAGGTTTTCCTGAATTACCACTAAAACCTCTCCAGGCTATTATTAAAAAATTAACATCCATATCTTTAAAATGATTTAATTTATAAATTCTATTTTTAAGATTCCCCGCATTGCCATGAAAATAAACAATTGTTTTAAAGTTCTTCAGATCTTTTTTATGAAACCAACCTAGTAAATCTATATCGTCTGAAGTTTTGATCTTAACTTTTTCTATTTCTACTTCCAACTTATCGCCAAAATAATTATTTTCTTGGGGGTGATACATTAAACTTCGCTGAAAAATAAAAAGTAAAATTAATACAGAAGCGTAAATAACAATAATTCCAATAATTAATTCCAAAAAAAAGTTCCTACGTTTTAGTTTCATAATTTTTTTTAGCTAGATAAACACCAATGAACACTAATACTGTACCTATATAATGAAAGGTTTCTAGTTTTTCATCAAAAAATATAAAACCATAAATTGCAGCGTAAATTGTAAAAACGTAAAGGGTGAAACCGGTTAATGATGCTCCGAGACTTTTTTGTGCTTGAGTATAAAGAGTAAAAGCAATTATTCCCGGAGATATTGCTGCAAAAACAACCCATAAAAAAAACTGTAAATTAAATGAAGTTCTCTGAACAACTACTTCTTCAATTATGTAAAAAGGAAGCAAACTAATTGCTCCAAAAAAAGCCACTAATGTAAATCTTTGAAATATCGGTAGCTCTGATTTCCAGTAAAATAGATATATTGAATAAAGAGCCCAACCAATAGCAGCAGCCAACATCCATAAATCACCAATAGTAAAATTCAGATTTAATAATAAATTTAAGTCACCTTTTATAATGATTGCAAAAACACCTATCAAACATGATATCAATCCAATAATTTTCATAAAATTAATTTTTTCATTAAAAAATATTGCTGAAATTAAAATGATGAATATAGGTGAAGAGGTATAAATAATTCCCATGTTTGTAACTGTTGTTGTTTCTCCTGCTAAAAATGGAAATGCACCACACACACCACAACCCATAGAACCTAAGAAGAATAATTTTTTAAATTCTTTTTTAATTATCTTAAAATTATTTATCAGAAGTGAAAAAGTAAAAGGCAGAAGTATTAAAACAACGACAGCCCACCTCCAGAAAGCTAATGAGATAGGAGGCACATATTCAACTCCTCCTCTAGCAACTATTAAATTAGATGCCATAAATATAGGTTGAATAAGTAAAAGTGAAAAAGCTAAAAAATTATTTTTTTTATTAAGCAACTTTTTATCAATTAAGAACTATTTTCTGTCAAAGAAAGCTTCATAGACCATCATAAAGATTGCAATAGCCATTAATATATAAACAGGCAATACATCAAAGAAACCTATCATTGAAGATCTAGTTAAAGTTGTTGCTAAACCAATTAGAAAAGATGCTGCAAGTATAGTGCCTAATAATGTTGTAAATTTTTGCATTTTATTTATTACATTCCTTTTCTAGCCAATTAGCAACACCTAAAAATCTATGATCATCGTAACGGGCTCCAACAAGTTGTACTCCTAAAGGCATATTATTTTCGCCTTGAAGCAGTGGTAAAGAAATACAAGGAGTGCCAAGATACGACCAAACCTTATTAAATTCTGCCGTGCCAGTACTTTTTAAACCTTTTGGGGCAACACCTGGACTAGAAGGTGTTAAAACACCGTGATAATCTTCGAATACTTCTTCATAAGAATCGTAGCTTCTTTTCATAAAATCTATTGCTTCAGCATAATCTTTAGCGGAATGTTTATTTCCTTTTACAATTGCATCCTGCATATACTTAGATAATTTTTTTTTATATTTTTTATAATAGAGACCAAAATTATTTGCTAAATCCGTTTCATGAATTATTTGATGATATTTATGGATATCTTTAAAATAAGATGGTGTATCAAAAACTTCTATATTCTTTTTAAATGATTTTATGAAATATTCAAAAGCGTCTCTAGATTTTTTTTCTATCAACTTCCAATTATCAGTTTTATAAAAAATAAATTTTGGTTCAAACAATGGTCCTTTTTTAGTTTCAATCAACATATCTTCACTTGAATAATGAATTGTGGCTTTATCCTGATTATCTTTTTTGATTAGAACTTTTGCAAGCAAGGCAACATCTTCTACTGATCTTCCAAAAACTCCTATGTGATCTAATTTTTCAGACGTTTTTAAAACACCATTTCTAGAAATTAATCCATATGTTGGTTTATATCCAACAACGCCACAATAAGATGCAGGTCTAATAACTGAGCCTCCAGTTTGAGAACCAATTGATAATGGTGCCATAAAAGATGCAACAGAAGCTGCAGATCCACTCGATGAACCTCCGGGAGTTCTAGTGTAATCATGAGGATTGGTAGTTTTTGAAGGGCCTAAAAAAGCAAGCTCTGACGTTGCTGTTTTACCCATAACAATTGCCCCCGCTGATAAAAGTAAATCTATTATTTCAGCATTTTGAGAATAAGATTTACCTTTTCTAATTGGTGTACCACACTCTGTTGGCATATCTATTGTGCCGATTATATCTTTTAGAGCTATAGGTATTCCATGCAATGGACCTGTTGGTTTTCCAGCTCTTCTATGATCGTCTGCCTCTTGTGCTTTTTCTAATAAAAGCTTTTTATCGAAGTAAACCCAAGCTTTTACATCTTTTTCAAACTTATTTATTCTTTCAATATACTTTTCACAAATTTCTACAGAAGTAAGTTGAGCATCTTTAATCTTAGATACAATTTCTTCAACTTTTAACGAAAATATGTCTGTCATTTTTAATCAGCAAATAATGTTTCTGGTAGCCATAAAGCTATACCTGGAAACATATACATTAAAAACATTGCAAAAATTACAATTCCTAAAAATGGCATAATTCCTCTAAATATTTCCATCAACTCAACATTAGTTTTTTGCACACCTTTTAAGTAATAGGCTGACATAGCCATCGGTGGAGTTAAAAAAGATGTCTGTAAATTTAGAGCAATTAACATTGCGAAAAAATATGGATTTACATTAAATACTTCTAATAGAGGTAAAAATATTGGAACAAAGATAATTAAAATCTCAGTCCATTCTAGTGGCCAACCTAAAAGAAAAATTATTATTTGAGTGATAACCAAAAATTGCCAAGTTGTAATATTAATTGAAGTAAAAAAATGTTCAAATACTTCGTGACCACCTAAATAAGAAAACACAGATGAGAATGTCCAAGATCCAATAAATAACCACATAATCATTGCGGTAGTTTTAGCAGTTAAAAAAACTGACTCTTTAAAATTTTGCCACTTAAGTGTTTTATAAAACCAAGACAAAAGTATTGCGCCAAAAGCCCCTGCTGCTGCTGCTTCTGCAGGTGTAGCAATTCCAGCTAAAATAGTACCTAAAACCAACATTATTAACCCAAATAATGGAACAAATGAAACTAATACTTCCTTCAAAATTTCTGATCTTGGTGGAATATCTTCTGCAGGCGGCCTAGGAGCTAGTGATGGATTTAACCATGCCCTTGTAACAGCATAAGCTATATAAAGACCTGCCAACATAAGGCCTGGAAAAATTGCTGCAGCAAATAATCTTAATGGAGATAATTGTGCGATTACTGAATAAACAATTAACATAATACTCGGTGGAATTAAGATGCCTAAACATCCACCAGCACAAATTATTCCTGAAGCAAACTTTTTATCATAACCAGCTTTAACCATTGCTGGCCATGCAAGTAGCCCCATTAAGGTAACTACCGCGCCAATAATTCCTGTTGCTGTTGAAAATAATGTACACGTAATTAATGCAGCAACTGCCATTGATGCTGGAAGTCTGTGAGCTGCTAATCTTATTGCAAAGAATAATTTTGCAACTATTCCGGCTCTTTCAACAAGATAACCCATAAATAAAAATAGAGGTACCGCTGTGAGCACGTTGTTATCCATTACCGTGTAAGTGTTTTGAACAAATAATTGGAAAATTCTATTATCAAATATGTGCTCCATCATGGTAGCATCGTAATAAGCGTAATAACCAAAACCAATTCCCATTGCCATTAAAGTAAAAGCAATCGGGAATCCTAAAAGCACAGCAAACAGGAATATTCCCATCATTAAAATTGCTACTTCTGGATTGGTTAGACTAATTAACATTGTTTTTATCCTCATCTTGAGCTGCTCTCATCAGTACTTGCTCAGTTTCTTCTGCAACAACCATCCTTGCTGGCCATTGACCTTCTTGAATACATATTATTGATCTGCACACTTCACTAATGCCTTGAATAATTAATAAAGTACCTGCAGCTGGTATCATGGATTTAACCATGTAAATTTGAATTTGTGCTGGGCTACTCCAGCTAGTTTCTTTGATTTTCCATGCAAGCGCCGCGTACTCGTATCCATAAAATGCTAAAGCAACAACACCTGGGAAAAAAAATATGAAATAAAGAACTAGATCTATCCATGCTTGGGTTCTTTGACTAAACAACCTATAAATAACATCACCCCTTACATGAGCTTCTGTTGCTAAACAATATGCACCAGACATCATAAGAATTGCACCATACATTTGCATGCTAAAATCAAAATTCCACAAAGTTGGCTTATTAAAAGCATAAGCCATAACTACTTCATAAACTGTTCCTCCCATCAAAATTACAATACACCACGAAAAAGCTTTTCCCATCGAGGTGCTTAATGTATCTGAAAATTTAATGAAAGATTTCATCATAGGAAAGTATATTAAGTTAAGCTAAAAAAAAAGGGGGTTTTCAACCCCCTTTTCTAAATATTTAAAAGTTAATTAAATTTTAACTTTTGCAATTGGACCAAACTCATTTTCATAAGCTAATTTGTAGTTCGGTTGATTCATCAACAGATACTTCATAGTTCTCTTAGCGTATGCTTTTTGCGAGTCTACTACCTTCTTAAAGAAAGCATCTTTACCTGAGAACTCAGCAATGATTTTATCCCAACCTTTTAATTGTTCTGCTAGGATAGCATCAGATGTTTGGTAAACATTTACCTTATGCTCATTCATCAATTTACCTAAGTCAGTAGAATATCTAACTAGTGCCTTAAAGTAGTTATCTGAGTTTGCGGCATAAGCAGCATTTTTCAAGATAGCTTGATGTTTAGGATCAAGGCTGTTTAGTCTCTTAGTATTCATAGGAATTTCAAACATTTCCTGAGATTGGTGGAAACTTCCTAAGTGATAATGTTTAGAGACGTCTTGCATTCCAAACTGTGAGTCTGATGTTGGGTTGTTAAACTCTGCAGCATCAATCAAACCAGTTTTCATAGCCGGCTGGATTTCACCACCAGGTAATTGTCTTACGACCATTCCCATAGCAGTTAAAACGTTAGTCGCTAGACCAACAGTTCTATACTTCATGCCTTTAACATCAGATACTTTTGTTACATTCTTTTTAAACCAACCAAATGGTTGTGCTGGCATCGGCATATGGAAGAAACCAGTATAGTTAAATCCTACACTTTTAACTGCTTCTTCGTATAATGCTCTTCCTCCACCATACTCCATCCATCCCATAACTTCTTGAGATGACATTCCGTATGAAGGACCAGTTCCAAAAAGTGAAGCTGCAGCATTCTTACCGTACCAATATGCAGTCACCCAGTGACCCATATCAACTACACCTGAACTTACTGCTTGTCCAATTTCTGAAGTTTTTACAATTGCTCCAACAGGTTGAAGATCAATTTTTAATTCTCCTCCTGACATGTCGCTAACCATTTTTGCGTAGTCTCCTGCCATTTCAAAAAAGATGTTTGCGCCTGAAGGCCAAGCTGCTTGCATCTTTAAAGTTAATGGAGCACCAAAAGCCACATTTGGCATTGCTACAGCTGTTGCTGCTGCTGCACCTGTTGCTGCTGCTGCTTTAAAGAACTTACGTCTTGAAGGTGTTTTTGCACCTTTTAATGATTTTTTACTTTTAATCATTTGTTCTCTCCTCTTTAATAGTTAATTAACTTCGAGAATAAAACATAGATTTTAAATAGAGTCCCTCTAAAAAGTTGGTCACATTGACCACATATAAACTTTTATACAATTTAGGGTTGAAATAAACTATCTGTTTACTTTATTTTTACAATTTCCAGTTTTAAAAAACTCATCAATATTATCTATTGCTAGATTGGCCATTGCTGTTCGAGTTTCTTTAGTTGCGCTACCTAAATGTGGAAGAATAAATGCACTTTTGTGTTTCAAATATCCAGGATTTAAATTTGGCTCATTTTTATAAACATCTAACCCAACTGCATAAACTTTTCTCCTATTGAGAGCGTCAATTAATGCTTCATCTTCAATTATATCGCCTCTTGCGACGTTCGTTACTACTGCACCTTTAGGTAGATATTCAATAGTATCCTTATTAATCATATCAACAGTTTCCTTAGAAGCTGGACAACAAACTGATAGAACATCCGACACGGAAAGAAGATCTTTCAAATTGTCATGATAAGTTGCACCATCTTCTTTATCCGCACTAAGCTTAGATCGATTGTGATAATGAATTACCATTCCTAAAGATTTTGCAACTTTTGCAATTTTTTGACCAATTCTACCCATACCTAGTATTCCAAGTCTCGCGCCAGTTAATTGTTTTCCTATTAAGTAATCTGCTGACCATTTCCATCCACCTTCTTTTGCACTATCAATTCCCTCTGCAGCTCTTCTACAAGCACCCAATATTAATAATACACCAATCTCTGCTGTAGCATCAGTAAGCACATCTGGAGTATTTGTTACTGCAATACCTCTATTTTTTGCTGCCTCTAAATCTATATTTCCAAATCCAACCGCAAAATTCGAAATGATCTTAATAGTGTCTGGAAGTTTTTTAATTGTATCGCTGTCTAATTTGTCTGTTAAAGATGACAATATTCCATCCTGACCTGCGCTTAACTCAATTAATTTTTTTTGAGAATATAATTCATCATTTAAATTAAAATTAGCCTCAAATGTTTCTTTGGCTTTATCTTCACAAGTTCTTAATAATTTTCTAGTTATTAGAATTTTTTTCATAAATTTAAGATTAATTTAAATCAAAAATCTTACCTGGATTCATGATGTTGTTAGCATCCAAGGTTCGTTTTATAGATTTCATAACAGGGATATTATCTGCATGTTGTTCTAGTAAATATTTTTTTTTATGAAGTCCAACTCCATGTTCACCCGTAATAGTTCCATTTAATTCTAGCCCTTTCTTAATCAACAAATCATTAAATTCTCTTATTTTATCGTACATCTCTTTTTTTGCTGGATCGTAAGGTAAAATTACATGAAAGTTACCATCACCTAAATGACCTACCATTGGAGCTCTAAGCCCAAATTTTTCAGCTTGTTCTTCCGCAAAATTCACACATTCTGTTATATTTGAAATAGGAACACATATATCTGTCGAATAAACTCTTCCATTTTTAATCAGAGCTTTAACGGAATAATATACGTCCCATCTCGCTTTCCAAAGTTTATTTCTTTCCTCTAAATCTTTAGCCCACTTGAACGAACTTCCACGATTATCTTTTGAAATTTCTTCTACAATTTTAATATTCTCTTGATTTGAAAGTTCTGAACCATGAAATTCAAAAAATAATGTTGGTACTTCTTCAACACCTTTTAAGTTTGAATAATTAATACTTATACCCATTTGTTCCTTATTAAGCATCTCAATCCTTGCTATTGGAACACCATATTGAATAACTTGTTGAGCAGTTTGAACAGCATTTTCTAAAGTTGGAAAATGACATACTGCAGCCATTATACTTTCTGGTATAGGAGATAATCTTAATTGAACTTCAGTAATTATACCCAATGTACCTTCTGAACCAATAAATAAATTTGTAAGATTATAACCTGCAGAGGTTTTTTTAGTCCTAGTTCCAGTATTTATAATATCACCATTTGCAAGTACAACTGTAAGTCCACTTATGACTGTTTTCATAGTGCCATACTTAACTGCCATGGTTCCTGAGGCAGAAGTTGCTGCCATACCTCCAAGCGCTGCATTTGCTCCAGGATCTATTGGGAAAAAAACTCCGTCTTCTCTCAAATAATCATTTAATTGTTCTCTTGTTACACATGCTTGTACCCTACAATCAAAATCTTCTACGTGTACACTTAAAATTTTGTTCATCTTTTCTAAACTAATAGTGATCCCTTTATCATTACCAACAACATTTCCCTCAAGTGAGGTTCCAGTACCAAATGGTACTACCGGAATTTTATTTTCATTACATAAACTTAATATCTTTGAAACTTCCTCGTTACTTTCTGGGAAAACTACTGCCTTAGATAAAATTGGGTCATAGGTATCTTCTCCTCGCGCATAAGTAGTTCTAGTTGACTCAGAAGTTGAGATTCTTTCATGAAGTAATTTTTTTAACTCTAATTGAACCTGTTCATTCATAATTTTTTAATATTAATAAATATAATTAAAAAATACAGCTTATTTAGAAAGCATCTTGCCTATATTTTCTAAGGCCTGCTGTATGTTTTCTCTAGATGCAGCAAAACTAAATCTTACATAATCTTGGCAAGTTTTACCAAATGCTGTTCCTGGAACTATAGCAACTCCAGCTTCATGCATAGCTTTTTTACAAAATTCAGCACCAGTCATACCTGTACCTTTTACTTTTGGAAATGCATAAAAAGCACCACCTGGTAAGCTACACTCTATGCCGGGTAGGTCATTTAAGCCTTTATGAATTAAATTTCTTCTTAAGGTGAATTTATCTAACATATCATTAATAGAGTCATCTGGACCATCTAGTGCTGCTATTCCTGCAAATTGTGCAGCTGCATTTACGCAAGATACGCTATTAATTAATAATTTATTTACATGTGCAACCATTTCTTTAGGCCAATAACTCCATCCTAATCTCCAACCAGTCATTGAGTAAGCTTTACTCCATCCTTCTAAAACTATTAACCTATCCTTTAATGCTTCATAATGAAAAAATGATGGCATTTCTTTATAATCAAAAATTTGTCTACTATAAATTTCATCACTTAAAATAGTAACATGTGGATGTTTTTCTAATTCTTTTGCAAAATAATCTACTACAGGTTTCTCAACAAAACTTCCTGTTGGATTGTTTGGGTTAATTAAAATTAACAATCTAGTTTTATCAGTAATAAGAGATAATATTTTGTCTGGATCAAACTTAAGATCTTTATCTTCAGTAAGATCATATGGAACCGGTGTTGAGCCAGTATAATTAATCATTGATTCATAAATTGGAAAAGCTGGCGTAGGATGAATTATTTCAGCACCTGGCTCTCCAAAACATTGAATTGCATAACTCATAGTTGGTTTTCCACCTGGCATAATTAAAATTCTTTCAGCGTCAATATCAGCGTTATATCTTTTTTTAATCCATCTTGTTACTGCTTGCCTACATTCAGGAATACCATTAGACATTACATACCCGTGATGTCCATCATCTAACGCTTTTTTTGCTGCTTCAACAACATGTTTGGGTGTTTTGAAGTCTGGTTGACCAAGACCCAAATGTATCATTGGATTACCTTTGGCCTCTAATGCTTTTGCTTCAGCTAATACACTAAACGCAGACTCTGTTCCTAAGTTTTCTAAATTTTTAGCTAATTTCATTTTAGTGTACCTCCTTTACTTTCTATAAATTAATTTTGAACTGTTTAATTCTTTTAAATTTTTACAGCCCATCAATACCATATTTCTATTAATTTCATCATGCATGTTTTGCAATAAATGTTCAACTCCTTGCTGCCCTCCTGCGGCCAAAGAGAACAGAAACATTTTACCAAAACTACATGCTGTAGCACCAGCAGCTAAGGCCTTTAAAACATGGGTCCCTCTCCTAACCCCTCCATCTAATATTATTTCCAATTTATCTCCCACAGCATCAGAAATAGCTTTTACTTGATCAAAAGGTGATCTAGATCCATCAAGTTGTCTTCCACCATGATTTGATATCATTATTGCTGTACACCCAATATCTATTGCTTTTTTTGCATCCTCAACTGACATCACACCTTTTAAAGCAAAAGGTCCATTCCATTTTTTTGCACAATACTCTGCATCTTTCCAGCCCATTGCAGGATCATATTGCTCATTTATGTATTCAATTACGGACTTTGCAATATTAGTTCCTTTATCTGTCTTTTTTTTAACATTAGATAATTCAAATTTTTTTCCGGTTAAATAATTAAAAACCCATTTTGGTCGCATAGCAAAGCTCATTAAGCTCTGAAGTGTAAGTTTTGGTGGAGTAGTAAATCCTGTTCTATGATCTTTTTCTCTATTACCTGCAACTAAAGTATCTACTGTTAAACACATAGCATCAAAACCAGATCTTCTAGATCTATCAATTAAATCGTCAGAAATTGATCTATCTTTATGAACATAAAGTTGAAATAATTTTGGACCACTAGAAATATTTGAAACCTCCTCAATAGTATTATTTCCCATAGATGACATACTATAAAATGTATTAAACTTTTCTGCAGCTCTTGCTGATGCTTGGTCTCCATCTGGATGATAAAGTCTTTGCATGGCTGCAGGCGAAAGAAAAATTGGCATATCTATTTTTCTTCCAAATAAAGTTGTAGATAAATCAGGTTTTCCAACACTAGCCAAAATATTTGGAACTAAATCACAGTCATTAAATGAGTCTGTATTTCTTCTTAATGTCGACTCGTCATCTGCACCACCATCAATATAATGAAAAATTGGAGAAGGTAATTTTTTTTTAGCTAATTTTCTAAAATCGCTAAAATTGTGACAATCTTTTAAATTCATTACTATCTTCTAAATCTTAGATTGTTTCTGTTTAGATCACTAATCTTTGTACAACCCATTAATTTCATGTCTCTTACTAATTCAGTTTTGTACTTTTCAATAGCTCTTTCAACACCTGCTTGTCCTCCAGCAGCTAATGCATAAAGATATAATCTACCACCAGAACAAGCCTTGGCCCCTAATGATAAGGCTTTAAGCATGTGTGTTCCTCTATGTATTCCACCTTCGCAAATTACATCGAGTTTATCACCTACAGCATCAACAATTTCAGCAAGTTGGTCAAAAGGTGACCTTGATCCATCAAGTTGTCTTCCACCATGATTTGAGACCATTATACCTGTGCAACCTATATCAACTGCTCTTTTTGCATCTTCAACACTCATAACACCTTTTAAAGCAAAATGACCTCCCCACTGAGAGCAGAGTTTTTCTGCATCTTTCCAGTTCATAGATTGGTCCAACATTGTAGAAAAATAATTTCCAATAGAAGTGTTAGTGTCGGTACCTTCTTTTACATAATCTTGAAGATGAGGTAATTCAAATTTTCCTTTTGTTAAATAATTTATCCCCCACATTGGCTTTGTGGCAAAACTAAATAAGCTAGATAATGTAAGCTTAGGTGGTGATGTAAATCCAGTTCTTAAATCTCTTTCTCGATTTCCTCCTGTTATAGTATCCACCGTTAATGCCATAACATCAAATTTAGCTGCTTTAGCTCTTTCTAAACAAGAGTCGTTTAAACCTCTATCTTTATGAAAATAAAACTGAAACATCTTTGGTGTATCAATCATGGAAGATATTTCTTCAACACTAACTGTGGCTAAAGCTGATACTCCAAACATAGTATTAAATTTTTTTGCAGCTTTACCAACTGCTCTCTCACCATCATAGTGAAATAATCTTTGCAAAGCAGTAGGTGCTAAATAAAATGGCAAATCTAATTTTTTTCCAAATATTGTTGTTGATAAATCAACGTTTTCCACACCTCTTAAAACATTTGGAACTAAGTCAACATCATCAAATGCACTCGTATTTCGTGCATAAGTTATCTCATCATCTGCAGCACCATCAATATAATGAAATATGGGTGATGGTAATTTTTTTTTAGCTAATTTTCGAAAATCACTAAAATTATGGCAGTCATTAAGATTCATAAATTTCTATTAGAAGTTTTTCAAAAAATTAAACATATAACTATTTGCCCCAGGGTTTTTATCTCCTAAACTTGCATTAGACAAATGATTATAAGAAAAACCAAATTTAGAGCTATCTGATAAATTAAGAGATAGTTGGACTTCACTTTTAAATTCAAGCATATGTCCAAGATCTTTACCTTCTCCTTCATGGTATAAACCTGGCGTAAAACTTGGTGTGATATTTAATGCCCCAATTTTATATTGAGCTTGTACACCGGTATAAACGTAACCTGCACTATCTTCTGTAATTAATATACCCGTGATAGGCGAAAGATTTCCTAAAAATGTATCTCTATTTAGATTTTCGTTTTGATGCTGGAAACCAACTAATGTTGATTGCTTACCATCGTCACTAAAATCAAACATGCCTGTATAAACATTATACTGATTATTTTGAATATTATTTTTCATTTCTTCAGCACTTATCGAAGAAACAAAAAATAAAATACAAATACTTAAACAAATTCTTTTAAACATCATAACATTTAAATTATTTTCTAATTTTAAAATTTTTAACAACTATTGCACCCCCAATTAAAAATATCAATATTGGTAATAACCACAAAATATAAGTATTTTTATTAAGTTCAGGATCATACAAAATCCATTCTCCATATTTTTCTTTAAAAAAGTCATATATTTGTTTTTCAGAGAAACCATCATTTAATTTTTTATCTACTAAAACTTTCATGCTATTCGCAAATTCAGAATCTGAGTCATAAACAGACTGACCCTGACAAATTAAACAACGTAAATTTTTTGTAATTTTAATTTTCATATCATCTGTATTTGCTCCAAAATGATTAAAAGAAAAAATTAAAAAAATGATAAAAAATAATTTTAATATCTTCATTTTATTAATAAATTAATTTCTTCAACTAGTTCTTTGTTAAGAGGTCCAATATATTTTTTAATTACTATTCCATTGTTGATTAAGAATGATTCAGGTACTCCAAAAGCGCCCCACTCTATTGCGTTAATTCCCTCTTTATCAAAAATTATTTCTTGGTATGGATTTCCAAGTTCATTCAAAAAATTCTCAGCATTCTTCTTTTTATCTTTATAATTTAATCCAATTATTTCTATCTTTTTATTTTTAGTTAAATCCATTAACAAAGGATGCTCAGTTCTACATGGAACACACCATGATGACCAAATATTCAATAAATAAAATTTATCTAATTTAAAAAGTTCAGATGAATTAATTTGTTTGTTCGAATAAAATAAGTTTGCAGAAAATAATGGAATTTCGTTATTAGATTTTTTTTTTGGAGTATAAATATTTGTATCCTGTAAAGCTTTATAAAAAACTACAAAAATAATTATAAATATTGCTGTTGTAGTTATTTTTAATATTTTATTATTCATAATTTTTTTTAAATAAGCTTAACAATCCACCAAAACTAATTAGCAAAACTGAAAGCCATATCCATAGCATAAATGGTTTAACTTGATATCTAACATTAAAATAATCTTGATTTTGAACGATATTAATCACTATAAATTTATCTGACATCATTGTTGTTTTAATATCTGCTTCACTAGTTACAATATTGGGCTGATTATAAATTCTTAATTCAGGAGATAAATTTTCTATAATACCCTTTGAATTTTCTATATTAAAATTTGCAATAATAGATTTAAAATTTTTTTCCTCTTTTTGCTCGATGCTTTTCAAAATTATTTTTGTGTTTAAATCTTCAAAAGTTTCACCAACTTTTAAGTTTGTAATGATTTCACTTGAAAATAAGCTGTTAAATAAAATACTTAAAATTAATAAACTAAATCCAAAATGAGCAATATTTTGAGAAATATTATTAAATTTCTTTATAAAAAAATCTCTAAAAGTAGTGAAAAATAGATAGGCGGCACTAGAAATTAAAATTGTATTGATAAGAAAGTTTGCCTCAAAAATTTTTAAGATAAAAAAAGATATTAAAACTGAAATTATAAGTAACAATATCAAAGAAAATTTATCCTCTAAATTTGACTTTACCCATTTCAATTTAGGCCCAATGGCCATTGCCAATAAGAATGGTATTAGAAAAGGTACTATTAACTTATGGTAAAATGGCGGTCCAACAGATATTTTTTGAGATGATAAAACATCAAGAAAAATTGGATAAACCGTACCAATTAAAACCACAGATAAAAAATACATCATAAACCAATTATTAATTATTATTGATGTTTCCTTGCTAAGCCATGAAAAATTATTTAATTCATTTTGTGTAGATTTATGAAAAAAGAAAAAAACAAAAAGTGAAATCAAGATTAAAGAGAATAGAAAAACTAAGATAAATAATCCTCTTCCTGGATCATTTGCAAATGTATGAACAGAATTTAAAATCCCTGATCTCACTAAGAATGTGCCACACATACTTAATGTGAATGTCGAGATAGATAAAATTATTACCCATGATGTTAAGATTTGTTTTTTTTCTAATACCAAGATACAGTGTAAAAGTGTTGTTAATGCTAACCAAGGCATTAATGATACGTTTTCAACTGGATCCCAGAACCAGAAACCTCCCCAACCTAATTCATAATAAGCCCAAATTGATCCTAACAAAATTCCTAATGTCAGAAAAATCCAAGAAATAAGAACCCATTTTTTTATATGTGATGCCCATTTCTTAGATACAATATTTAGGCAGGTAGCAGCTAAGGCTGAAGAAAAAATAATTGATGAACCGACATATCCTAAATACAAAATTGGTGGATGAATTGCTAAAGCTGGATCTTGTAAAATAGGATTTAACCCTAAGCCTTCTTCTGGTGTTGGGTATATATAATTAAATGGATTTGATGTTTGTATTAAAAAAATAAAAAAACCAATAATTATGATTTGCTGAAATAATAAAGTTAAAATCTTATATTTTACTGGTTGTTTTTTTGTTTTAACTAAAAATAAAAATATAAATAAAGTTAAAACAAGTAACCAGAGTAATAGACTGCCTTCATGATTTCCCCATGTACCTGATATTTTATAAAAAAGTGGTTTCGTTGTATGCGAATTATTAAATACTGTTTCGTTACTAAAATCAGAAAATACAAATGAAAAAACCAGACATAAAAAGCTTAAAGAAACTAAAATAAATTGTAAGAAAGTAAATGATAAAATTTTTGCATCTAAGTGTTCAGAAATTTGAAAATTTTTTATAGAAAAAAAAATTATAATTAAACCAACACATAATCCTGCAACTAAAGAATAATGACCAATAACACTTAATAACATTTATTAATTTCCTAGCGCTTCTTTTACTTCTGGAGGCATATAATTTTCATCATGTTTTGCTAAAATTTTAGTAGCAGAAAAAAAATTTCTGTCTTTTAAAAACCCTTCAGCAACAACACCTTTACCCTCTTCAAATAGATTTGGTATTGCACCTGAATAAGATACATTTATTTCATTTTTAAAGTCTGTAATAATAAATTTAACCTCATCAGCTTTGATTAGAATAGAGCTTTTTTTTACCATTCCTCCAACTCTAATTTTTTTATTTTCCAATTCAGATAATACTTTTATCTCCGAAGGTGATTGAAAATAAACTACATTTTCTTCTAAAGATTTTAAAATAAGAAATACCGTTAATATTAAAGTAATTAAAATAAGAAATATAAACAAGAACCTTAATTTAACTTTTCGACCATACATGGTTTAAAAGTTAATTCTTAATTGCGCCAGCTAAAATTTCTTTGTTTATTCTTTGAGTTTTTGCAGATTTAGCTTTTTTAGAGTTTAAAGATCCAAATTTAGCTACAAATTTATTTTGTTCCTTAACAAACTGAATTTTTGTAATTAAATATAAAGCTGAAAAACTTAAAAGAGTAAAACTGAATGCTGATAGCACATAAACTCCGTATCCATTCATAAAAAGTAATTCATTTATCATAGTCTATCTAGGCCTTTATTTTTAATTTTTATCAGTTCTGTATTATATTTCATTAAGAAAATTAGCAATGAAAAAAGAGCAAATGCCGCAGTCATTATCAATAGAGGAAAAAGCATTGATGTATGAATTGTACTTTTTGACAAAATATTGATTGATGCTGGTTGATGAAGTGTGTTCCACCAATCTACAGAATATTTTATAATTGGAACATTAATTATACCTAATATTGTAATAAAAGTTGTAATCTTAAAAACCTTTTCCTCAGTTTCATAAATTCTCCATGAAATTAAATACATTGCATAAAATAATGCCAAGATTAACATAGAAGTAATTCTGGCATCCCAAGCCCACCAAGTTCCCCATGTTGGTTTACCCCAAATTGCTCCTGTAACCAGTGCTATGATATTAAAAACAAATCCAGAAGGAGCTAAACTTTTTGCTATTAAAAAAAAATTCTTATTTTTAAAAATAAAACCACCAATTGAGAGCAAAGTAATAGATGAAAAAATTCCAAGAGAAATCCATGCAGAGGGAACATGCACATACATAATTCTAACTGCATCACTTTGTTTATAATCTTCTGGAGATAAAAATAATGCCTCAGTTAATCCAATAGAAAGAACAATTATAAATAAAAGTAAAACATATTTTGGTGCTTTAGATGTTATCTTAAAAATCTTATTAGGTTCAAAAAATTTAAACATATTTTTTTTTAATATTATTTGAGAGATATCTATTATGAAAAGGATTTCCGATCAAGAATGCAGAGGGATATAATGAATTGAAATTAACTTTTAACACTCTTGATCAGAATATGGATTAAATTTAACTAATTTGTGTGGCCTAGATTTGAACTAAATGTGGTTGAATAGTGATTTGCTTAATTTGAAAGCTTGAAATAAGTTGAGCCTTTTTTGCCAGAAAAAATCTCTTCAATTAAAGGGTGTTTTATTGGTTCATCAGAGTCATCCATTAACAAATTTTGCTCTGAAACATACGCTTCATAAGTAATTTCATCATTTTCAGCAAGCAAATGATAAAAAGGTTGATCTTTTCTAGGCCTAACATTTTTTGGTATAGACTGATACCATTCCTCAGAATTATTAAATTCGAAATCTACATCATATATGACACCTCTAAACTCAAAGTGTTTGTGCTTAACGATATCTCCTATTGAGAATTTTGCTTTTTGAATTGGCATTGATATTAGTATGGGTATTTAAATATAAAAATCAATGCTAAAAATATTAATGTTTTGTGATGTGGCAATATGTTAGTATTTTTAAAGTGAATAAATCTTTTTTAAAATTTGTTACTGATTTTGGACCTTTGGCTATATTTTTTTTCTACTATTATAATAGTGATAAAAATTTGTCAGTTGCAATTCCTCCACTTATAGTTGCAACTTTAATCGCTCTAGCCGTTGTTTGGTTTTTTGAAAAAAAAATTCCAACTATGCCGTTAGTCAGTGGAATATTAATAACTTTTTTTGGTGGGCTTACTATTTACTTTAATGATCCAGTTTTTATTTATGTAAAACCTACGATTATAAATATTTTATTTGCTTTAGCGTTATTTTTTGGAAAATATTTTACCAAAGAACCAGTCTTAAAAAAGATAATGGGTAAATCAATTCCTCTATCAGATTTAGGATGGGAACTTTTAAATAGAAGATGGATGTTTTTTTTCTTTGGTCTTGCAATTTTAAATGAGTGCATTTGGCGTACTCAAACTGAAGAATTTTGGGTTAACTTTAAAGTGTGGGGAATGTTGCCAATAACTATTATTTTTACAGGTTTTCAAATACCTTTAATTAATAAATATAAAATCGATGCGTAGTAATTTAAAATTAGTAGTAAATAACCCTCACAATCAGACTGAAGAAAAACAATTTTTTGAAAAAAATGAGCTTAAAATTATTTTAGATTTATACGCCAAAATGGTATCTGAAGGATCATGGAAAGATTATGGTTTAAGCATTTCAAGCAAACAGGTGAGTTTTAGTGTGTTTAGGAATGCAGCAGAGAATGCTTTATATAAAATTTGTAAAAATTTTAGGCCAAAAAATAAAAATCTTAAATATTTAATTACAGATACAAGTGGTAAAATTTTAAAAAATTCTTTTGATCTTAAAATATTATTAAAAAATACTAACTGGAAAAAATTACCAAAATAAAATTATCTTCTTTGACCAAATAATCTCAATAACATTATAAATAAATTAATAAAGTCTAAGTATAGAGTTAAGGCTCCCATTACGGCTTTTTTACCCATAATCTCACCCGTATCACTTACTGCATACATATTTTTTATCTTTTGAGTGTCATAAGCGGTTAAGCCTACAAAAATCAAAACACCTAAAATAGATATTACAAAGTACATCATTGAAGATTTCATAAAAATATTAACTATAGATGCAATTATAATTCCAATTAATCCCATCATTAAAAAAGAGCCTAGTTTCGTAAGATCTCTTTTAGTTGTATAACCATAAATGCTCATTGCACCGAAAGTTGCTGAACAAATAAAGAAAACTCTTGTAACACTCATTCCTGTGTAAATTAATAAAATGGATGATAAGGATAAACCCATTAATGCTGCAAAAACCCAAAAAGTTGTTTGAGCTTTTGATGCACTCATTTTATTAATTCCAAAACTCATATAAAACACAATTCCTAAAGGAGCTAACATCACTAACCATTTTAATCCCGACATATAAATTGCATTACCAACTGATGTTAGGCCCACAATAGATCCCGCATCATTTGTTACTACTGACATTTTAAATGTAAGAAGCGCAACTATTCCTGTTAATAAGATCCCAGTTGCCATGTAATTATATACTTTAAGCATGTAGGCTCTTAAGCCTTCATCCATTACAACTGCTGTTTGTTGAGCTGCTTTTGCTCTGTTTAATATTCCGTTTTTATCAAATTTCATAATGAGTAATATATAATAGTCTTTTACTAATTATTCAAGATGCCTTAGAAGATTAAAAATATCTGAATTATGCAAAAAGCTTTATGAATTACAAAAAACTAGGGAATACTAATCTTGATGTAAGTACAATTTGTCTCGGTACAATGACATGGGGAGAACAGAACACTCAAGAAGAAGGTTTTGAGCAAATGGATTATGCTTTAGATCAAGGAGTAAATTTTTGGGATACTGCAGAACTTTATGCTGTTCCACCTAAAGCAGAAACATTTGGTCACACAGAAATTATAATTGGTAACTGGTTTAAAAAAACGAAAAAGAGAGATCAAGTAATTTTAGCATCAAAAGTTGCAGGACCTATGAGAGCTTATTTGAGAGGTGGCGGAAATAATTACGGTTTAGATAAAATGACCGAAGCAGTAAATGATAGCCTTAAAAGACTACAAACAGATTATATTGATCTCTATCAACTTCACTGGCCGGAGAGAAATACTAATATGTTTGGAAGATTAGGTTATGAACATAAAGAAAATGGAAATTGGAATAAATTTGAGGATGTTCTTGGAAACCTAAAAAGGTTTGTAGATGACGGCAAAATCAGAGAAGTTGGATTATCAAATGAAACTCCATGGGGTGTTTCAAAATATTTGGAGCTCTCAAAAGATAAAAATTTGCCAAGAATGATGTCTGTACAAAATCCTTATAGTTTACTCAATAGAACTTATGAAGTTGGATTAGCTGAAATATCAATTAGAGAAGAAATTGGCCTGTTGGCCTACTCTCCTCTAGCAAGTGGATACTTATCAGGAAAATACAGAAATAATCAAATACCAAAGAATTCAAGAATAGAGCGAGATCCAAATTTTTGGACAAGATATGCAAAGCCTAATACTGAAAAAGCTGTAGATGCTTACTATGAAATAGCTAATAAGTACGATGTTAATTTAGCACAAATGTCGCTCAAATTTTTAGAAATCCAACCATTTGTAACTTCAGTTATCATTGGTGCAACTACAATGGAGCAGTTGAAAACTAACATAGAAAGTGTAAATGTTAATTTGTCTGATGATATCATTAAAGAAATTAATAATGTACAAACAATATATCCAAACCCATGTCCATAATTAAAAAAATTATTATTATTTTACCAATATTTTTTCTTAGCTTACTCGCACAATCATCTGCAGATGAAATAAAGAAAATCGGTAAATTTAAAGATTGGGAAGCAATGGTTGTTACTGAGGCAACTGGAAAAGTTTGTTTTGCACAATCATCACCCATCTTACAAGCACCGAAATCAAATAAAAGAGATGCTAAATTATTTATTGCTTTTAGACCTGCAGAAAAAATAATTAATGAAGTTAGTGTAACCGCTGGTTATGAATTTAACAAAAACAACTCGATAACAGCTGCTTCTGGTAAAAATAAATTTAAGTTTGATATTAAGGAGCAAGGTTTCGCATGGATTGCAGACACCAAGATTGAAAATAGAATGATCAAAAGAATGAAAAAAGGATCTAGAATTATGATTACCGGCTACAATCAAAAAGGTTCTCAAACAATAGATCATTATTCTTTATTAGGTTTTACAAAAGCTTATAACGCTACAAAAAAAGCTTGTAGTTAATTAATGAAATCAAAAAAGAAAATAGTGTTAGCCTATTCTGGGGGGCTAGATACCTCTATAATTTTAAAATGGCTTCAAGAAAATTATGATGCGGAAGTTATTTGTTATACCGCAGATGTTGGCCAAGAAATTAACAGAAAAAAAATTATCAAAAATGCAAAAAAATTTGGTGTTAAAAATATTATTATTAAAGATTTAAAAGATATATTTGTAAAAGATTATGTTTATCCAATGATTAGAGGCCACGCAATTTATGAAGGTGTTTATTTACTTGGAACATCAATTGCAAGACCACTAATCGCAAAAGACCAAATAAAAGTTGCAAAAAAATATAAAGCTTATGCTGTTGCACATGGAGCAACTGGAAAAGGTAATGACCAAGTTAGATTTGAGTTAGGTTATCATTATTTTGGACCAAAAATAAAAATTATTGCGCCTTGGAGAATTTGGAAATTAAAATCAAGAACAGACCTAATTAATTATGCGAAAAAACATGGGATAGCTATCCCTAAAGATAAAAAAGGAGCTCCTCCATTTTCAGTTGATGACAATCTGTTTCACACATCGACTGAGGGAAAAGTTTTAGAAAACCCAAAAAATTCTGCGCCTGAATTTATATTTCAAAGAACTACTTCACCAGAAAAAGCACCTAATAGACCAAGCTATGTAACTATCAATTTTAAAAATGGTGACCCACTTGGAATAAATGGGAAAAAATTATCTGCATCAAAACTATTAGAAAAACTTAATCAGCTTGCAGGTAAAAATGGAATTGGAAGAGTTGATTTAGTTGAGAATAGATTTATTGGAATTAAGTCTAGAGGCGTATATGAAACACCTGGAGGAACATTATTAATTCATGCACATAGAGCAATTGAATCTGTAACTCTTGATAAAGATACGATGCATAAAAAAGATCAAGTAATGCCAAGATATGCAGAACTTATCTATAATGGTTTTTGGTACTCTAAAGAAAGATTTAAACTTCAAAAAATTGTAGATCTTAATAAAAATAAAGTTAATGGGTCAGTTAAACTGAAACTTTATAAAGGAAATATTATCATTGAGTCGAGACAAACTAAAAGTTCGGCTTACTCAATGAAAAAAGTGTCTTTTGAAGAAAACAAAACATTTAACAAATCAAATGTTGAAAGATTCATAAATTTTAACAAGAAAAAACTGTAATTATTAAACTTAGGACAATTTGACATTTGTCCATAATATCAAATATTATAGTTATAAATGATGAAATCATTAAAAAACTGGATGATAGATGCTGCAAATATATTATTTGATGACAGCAAGAATGACCTTAGGTCTCTTCCTAAAACTGTAAGACTCCAAATTCTATTAGTTTTAAGTTTTATTTGGACAACAGTTTTTAGTTTATATGTTTTTTCATACACAACTTTTGCATTCGGCTGGGCAGGTCTTTATATTGCACATATTGGTTTAATATTTGCAGTTTACATGACTTTTAAAAATTTCCACAAAGCTGAGGCACAATCGAATAGTGTTTTTAAAACAAAAAATTTTGACCCATTTAAAATAATGGTAATTGTCTTCGTAATAGTTTTTATTTTTGTTTTCTCTAAGGGAATTGAAGTTTTAACAAGTCCTAATCCTAGCTCATACTCAATACCTTATGATGGACCATCAAAATCAGTATTTGAAAAGTGGCTACCATTTAGTAAAGATAAGTAATGGAAAAAATAGCAAAAAATTTACAGCTAATTTTAATGTGTATTATTTTAATAAGCACTGTAATTGCAGTTGGTATCGAAATTAAAAATATGTTTCTTAATCAATCGGTAACACTAGCTGATTTGCTTTTAATGTTTCTATATTTAGAGGTTCTTGCAATGGTCAGAGTATTTTGGGATCAACAATCAATTAGTATTACTCTACCCCTTTTAATTGCGATCACTGCTCTTGCTCGATTTATAATACTTCAAGGCAAAGAGATGGATCCAACTGCATTGGTGTATGAGGCTGTAGCTATAGTTCTTATTGCAGCTGCAATCGTCATATTAAGACTAAGACATAGTGATAAATTAGGTCTTAAAAAAAAAAAATCAAGATAAAATAGTATGATATTTGAAGCTTCGAGGGCTAAGGCCCTTGATAAATTAAATCATTTTGTTGAAAGTAATCTTTCTCAATATTCTAAATTAAGAAATTTTGATTTTGGTCCTGATAATAGATCAAATATTTCATGTTTATCTCCCTACATTACTCACGGGATTATAAGTGAATTAGAAGTTATCGATAAATCACTTAAAAAATTTTCATTTACAAAAAATGAAAAATTTATTCAAGAAGTTTTGTGGCGTGTTTATTGGAAAGGTTGGCTAGAATTAAGACCAAATGTTTGGTCAGATTTTTTAATGGAACTAAATAATCTTAGAAATGAATTTAAAGATAAACAAAATTATCTAGATGCAATTGAAGGAAAAACTGACTTAGAATGCTTTAATCAGTGGGTAAATGAGCTTAAAGAAAACAACTATCTTCATAATCACACTAGAATGTGGTTTGCAAGTATTTGGATATTTACTCTGGAATTACCCTGGCAATTAGGTGCTGAATTTTTTATGAAACATCTTTACGATGGGGATGCTGCATCAAATACTCTTGGATGGAGATGGGTGGCTGGAATTCAAACTCAAGGTAAACATTATTTGGCAAGTGAGTGGAATATTAAAAAATTTACTAATAATAGATTTAAAAATATTAAGTTAAATGAAAATGCTTTTCCTAAGATATCTGAGAAATCTTATTCTTTAGTTAAAAAAGAATTTAATAACCCACGAAATATAGATGAAAAAAATCTGTTAGTTTTTGAAAACAATCTATCTTTTGAAATCACTGACTTTAAGGAAAATAAATTTGAAAAAATTTATATAATTTCAAACAAAAATGAAAATAGATGCATAAAACTCAGTGAAAAATTAGTAAAATTTAAATCCCTTTTAATAGAGGATCAAAAACAAAGGTTAAAAGATAGATCTATTAATTGTGAAGTTATCGATATAAGTGAAATTAAAAATATTGAAAATTATTATTGTTTATATCCAACTGTTGGTGAAAATTTAGATTATCTAAGTTCAAATAATTTAAAGTTAAATTTTTTGTACAGAGATCTTGACCAACTTGCTTGGCAATTTTGCAACAAAGGTTTTTTTAATTTCAAAAATTATATTCCAAAAATAATTTCGAGCTTTAATTAAAACGAAAATATATTGTTCAAAAGTTTTCTACTATCCAATTGATATTAAAGTAAGATCATCACTTAATTTTCCAGGCCCAGAAATTTTAATTATTTTTTTAGTAATATCTGATAAGTGTCTTTTCGAGTCCTTTGTATAATTATCCTCAATAATCTTAATTGAACCATCTATGCCTATTTCTTTTCCTTCTTCATCTAAACTCTCTGATAACCCATCTGTGAAAACATAAAATTTATTTCCATTTAAAACTTGTTTATTGATTTTATAAATTGATTTATCTTTTTGAGAAATAACCCCCATTGGTGGTGCGTCACTACCAAAACTTTGGTATTCACCCTTCTCATTCCTAATTATAGCTGGTTGATGTCCACCATTTACCCATGTGATTTCATCTGAAATTAGATCATATTTTCCAAGCACACAGGTAACAAACATACCAGAAGTTTTAGTGATAAATAAATCATTGTTCATATGAAACATCATTTCATCTGGATCAACCTGGTCTCTTGACATTACTTCAAATAAAGTTGAAGCTTTTGCCATTACCATCCCTGCATGAACACCTTTACCAGCAACATCGGCTATAATAAAATAAATACTGTCATTGTGAGGATAAAAGCTAAAGAAGTCTCCTGAAACTTCTCTAGCAGCAATATTAATTCCATGTACAGGGTAATTTTGTAAATCTCTTTTTGGTAAGAAATTTTCTTGAACTTTTACTGCTAAATTTACTTCTTTAGATATTCTACTTCGCCATTTTTCTTTTTCTTTTTCACTAATCTCAAGCTTATTCATCAATTTATTATAATAAAGTCCAATTACACCTCCTGCTGTAAATGGATCTTGAGGCCCTCTAATAGCAAGATCTCCACTTTGAGATTGTTTTTCTAAAATTGAAATTAAATCATGTTCTACTGAAACCGCATTATGCTCAGCTATATTCAATCCTAACTCTTCTTGTAGAGGAGTAACTCTCAATGGATAAAAATAATTTAAAATTCTTAAAATTATATATGATCCGAAAAAAGAAAAAGCTCCTATTGTTAAAACTCCAATAAATTGTGCTTTTATTTGTTCTAGTCTTGTTAGATCTGTTCCTAAAATATTTAAATCACTAAAAAAACCTACCGCTAGAGTTCCCCAAACACCTGCTCCTAAATGAACTGGTACTGCTCCTACTACATCGTCAATTTCATATTTATTTAAAATCTCTGTAATTAGCACTGCTACTAGTGCTCCAATTATTCCAACAAAAATTGCAACTACGGTTGTCATTGAATTACACCCTGCGGTTATAGCTACTAATCCCGCTAAAGGACCTAGAACAACATAAAAAGGGTCTGGTTTTTTATAAATTATAAATGAAGTTCCTAAACCTGTTAACAAGCCAAACGCTGCAGCAAGAAAAGTATTTATTAAAATTAATGGAACAGCCTCATCCATTGCACCATTACTACCACCATTAAATCCAAACCATCCAAACCATAAAATTAAAGTACCAAGAACGGCTAAAGGAAAACTTGAGCCAGTAAATTTTCCTTTATTTGACTCAGAATATTTGCCAATCCTAGGACCAATAATTATTACCGCTGAAAGAGCAATCCATCCACCAACTGAGTGAACTATTGTGCTACCTGCAAAATCTACAAATCCTAAATTAGTTAACCAACCTGTCGACGTAACCTGATCTACTTCATTCAATAATTCTTTAGCACTATCAATATTACTTAAATAGCTCGAAGACCAAGCCCAATGACCTACAATTGGATAAATAATTCCAGTTGCTAAAATTGTAATTATTAAATAGCCATTAAATTTCATTCTCTCTGCAACAGCTCCTGAAATAATTGTAGCTGCCGTTGCAACAAACATTGCTTGGAAAACAAAATAAGTCATATATTCAGCGTTGGTTGTTTTAAAAAAGAACAAATCAGTTCCAAACAAACCATTATAACTTGAACCAAACATCAGACCGAAACCGAAAATCCAAAAAATAACGACTGAAACTCCAAAATCGGCTGCATTTTTTAATGCAACATTAATACTGTTTTTATGTCTAGAAAGTCCAGTTTCCATGCACATAAAACCTGCTTGCATAATAAAAACTAATATAGCGCAATCAATAACCCATAAGGTATCTACATAAGATTTTACATTTTCTAAATTTAAATTTTCCATAAAAAAAATATTTTATAATTTAATTTTTAATTTTATCATGTCCATATCTAAAACCATCTAATCATTCCAACAATTCCTGCTGTTGCATAAAAAAATTGTAATAATAATATTCCTTTGTGACCACCCCTATAAGCCCAAATACCAATTAAAATTGCTGATAAAAGTAATAAGCAGAAACCTAAAAATTCTATTCCAATATTTAGTGCAACAAATAATGAATATAAAATAGCAGTAACAACTCCTGCCCATTCAAAAAATTTATTCTTCATAATATTTTTTTAAAATTTTGATACAAGATCTTAGAATAGCTATTCATATCGGACATATTATCTTTTGCTGCGTTATCAAATTTTTCTAGAGCACCATCTCCCAACTGATCCTCAAGAGCTTTTTTATATTCTGGAACACATCCCCATTCATTGACTGTAGTATCTTTAATTTCTATATGAAATTGAATTCCATATGCGTGATCTTGATATTTAAAAATTTGATATTTAGTTATAGGTGATGAAGCCAGTAAAGTTACATCCTTATTATTTTCAATACCCTGAACCTCATAGGAATGCCATTGCAAACTTTTAATCTGATTTGGAAATTGTGAAAATAATCTATCTTCATCTTTTTGTTGTGAGAAATGAATGTCCATAATACCGATCTCTGCTGGAGTTGATTTCACTACCTTGCCTCCGACAACTTCACCTAATAACTGGCAACCTAAACAAAAACCAAGATAAGGTTTTTTTAAATTTATCACAAAATCTTTAATTGTTTTTTTTTCTTCAATTAACCAAGGATATTCTTTCTCCATAAAAGTATCCATTGGACCTCCCATGCAAAACATCCCGTCAAACTTACTAAGATCGTTTGGAATTTTTTCACCTTCGTCTAATTCTATGGTGGTTAAGTTGACCCTATCTGTTAACATCAAATCTTTAATGTAGCCAGGATCTTCAATTTTAATGTGTTGCAATACAATTATATTCACGAAAATCAGCTTAGCTCAGATCAATTCTCTAAACAAATTAAATAATATTATCTTGCGAGCTTTATAAAAATATCGCCCATACCTCCTTTTAGACTTTCTAAAGGAGTGTTGTTTCTTAATTCGCAAAATTTTCCTGTGACTTGATGACTTTTGACAAAATCTATCTCCTCTTTGTTACAATCTCTGCCTTTATGTAATAAACCTATAACTATTCGACCATTAAGATTATAAACTTGATCATTGTTTATTTTTTCTCCATCACAAAAATAATTCTTATTTACTTTATCTGGAAAATTTTTCTTGTTACAAGGATTTTTAATTGTGAATACGTAAAATTCTTTAAAACCATCTAAAAATTTATATTTCATTTTTTCAACTTCAGAATATTTCATGACATCACATGAACAAGGAATACAACATTTGTAGTAATCGCCACAAATTTTTTTGTTAGTTTTGCTTTCTTTGGCAAATAAAAAATCAGGTTCACTGTCAGGATCAATTAATGATCCTGAAACTGCACAATATAACTTATTAAATTCAGTAAAATCCTTAAAAGTAATTTCTTTGTCTATGATATATTTAAAAAACTTCGGCCCAGCAGCATTTCTATTTTGATCTGGAAATATTCTTGACCAGTCAGTTATTAATTCTTTATAATAATTTTTTTCATTTGCGAATGTTTCAAATTGAATTAATGCAAAAATAATTATAGTAAATTTAAACAAAGTTTTTTTCATTTTTGCTTAATAGTGATTGTTTGATTTAACGAAGTTATTTTAATTAAATCTTTAGTACCATTTGTCCATTTTACTTCTACTTTAAAATTATTTTCATTTTTTCTAATTCCATAATGTGCCACAGGCTCCATTTGGCACAGATAACCTGATCCAGCATCTATAGTTTTTGAATGTTTTCTTTGATTACTAATCAACGTAACAGTTGCTCCTCTTGCTGGAGCACCAAATAGATTAATCGGTTTTATTCTCAAATATTTGCTTTGTTTATCAACTTTTGCTTTATATAAAGTTAAAGGTTGTTCTTTACTTTCACCACGAGACACTATCAATTCTAGAATTCCATCATTATCGATGTCAGCAACTGCAGCACCTGTTCCATATCCATCAGCTTCAAGAGCTACTTCAAGTTTAATTTCTTCAAATATTCCATTCTCTTTTATCCTAAATAACTTGTTGGGCTCAGCTATATTATTCATAAAAATTTCATCATAACCATCATTATCAAAATCAGCAGAAATAATTGTTCGAATTCTAGAGGGTTTATCAAATTTACTGCTCCCTACATCTTTGAATTGATTATTTTCTAAAACATAAGCTCTGTGATATCCCTTCCAGTTTCCACTTATTATATCTAACCTACCTCTGTATAAAATATCTGAAAGTACAGTTCCTCTACCATTCTGAATCACATCATCTACACGAAAATCAAATGCTACATCTTCAAATACACCATCATTATTTTTTAAAAGATAATTTGCACCCCGCTCATTTGCTGCAAAAATATCAGATTTGTCTGTTAAAATATGACCTGAAACAACTGCCCTTCCACCCGTAACATTATTTAAATTTAAATTTTCTGCTTTATCTTTTATCTTTCCATCTTCAATTTCATAGAATCTTGTTGGTCCACCATAATTTGATACATAAAGACCATATCTTCCATTACCTTCTCTATCTACGCAAGCCACTGATCTTCCTGCTGTTAAATTTAAATCTTCCTTATTTTTTTCAATTTCAAACATATCTAAAAACTTATTTTCTTCAAAATCAATCAGTCTATCAGAATATTTTTTTTTTCCGCTGTAGGTATCAGTATTAAGAAAATATATTTCTTCATATCCATCTCTATCAACGTCACATGCAGCAACACCAATAGTTTTTCTAAATTTATCAGAAAATACATTTTTGTTTGCGATATTAATTAATTTTCCATTATCATAAGATAAAGCTAAATTAGCATAACCAAATCCAGTAACTAAAAATTCGTATTTGCCATCTTGATCCATATCTGTGACCGAGACTCCATAACTAAGTCTTTTAGAATTATTCTCAATTTTATAAGTTATATCTTCAAAAAAATCAGCATTAACAGTATTGGGCAATGATAAAATCGACAAAATTATTATTTTTTTAAAAAAACTTTTCATTTTTTATTTGAGCATCTTTTTGAGCAATATTTAACTTTATCCCAATTGATTTTCCATTTTTTTCTCCATTTAAATGGCCTATGACATACTAAACAAATTTTTGATGGCAAATGTTCTTTTTTCACTAAATTGTATTATGTTTAATAAATTTATCAGCTTCAGATAAAATCATTTTTTTTCTGTCATTTTTCATTTTATCAAAAATACGAACCATCATGGATAATCTTGGATTTGTTAAAAAAAATTTTCTATTTCGATCTATAAATCTCCAATACAATCCATCCATAATGTTGCACCACTCACCCTTTTTAAAATCCATCATCTTCATAAAATAACTTGAACCACAGATATATGGCTTTGTCGCAAAAATACCTCCATCGCTAAATAATCCCATTCCATAAACATTTGGAACCATTACCCAGTCAGATGAGTCAACAAACATTTCCATAAACCATTTGTAAACAATTGTGGGCTTAATCTCACAAAGGTTCATTATGTTAGATAAAATCATTAACCTTTCAATATGATGAGACCAACCGTGATTAACTGCATTTTTAATTGCATAATCTAATGGTGGTAGACCTGTAGTTCCTACATACCAAGAATTTTTCATTTTTCTATTTTGTTTGAAAAAATTTCCAGTTTCCATTTTTTCAGAATATCCTTGGTAAATACCTCTCATAAATTCTCGCCACCCAATGACCTGACGAATATATCCTTCAAGCGAGTTCATTCTAATTTTATTCTTTTTATGAAAATCTAAAATTTTTTGAATAATTAATTCAGGAGTGATCAAACCCAAGTTAATATAAGGACTAAGAGCGCTATGAAATAAAATATTATCTTTTTGGTTAACTGCATCTTCATAATCGCCAAATAAATTAGATTTTTCTTTTATAAAAAAATTTAAAAGTTTAACAACATCATCATATTCTGTTGCTAACCAAAAATTATCTGTACTT
This sequence comes from Candidatus Pelagibacter sp. HTCC7211, assembly GCF_000155895.1. Classification (NCBI taxonomy): domain Bacteria; kingdom Pseudomonadati; phylum Pseudomonadota; class Alphaproteobacteria; order Candidatus Pelagibacterales; family Candidatus Pelagibacteraceae; genus Candidatus Pelagibacter; species Candidatus Pelagibacter sp. HTCC7211. Next base: position 274,666 of record NZ_DS995298.1, on the reverse strand, counting down.
CCAGGATGATCTTTAAATATTTTTTCAATTATGGGTTTTAATTTTTTTGTATGGGTAGTCTCGTTTATTTTTGGAAATTTTGGAATTGAAATATCTTTAGGAAGTTTATTTCTGTTATCTTCATCAAAACTCCACTTACCCCCAATTGGGTTTCCATCTGCACCCATTAGTATTCCAGATTTTCGTCTGACTTCTTTATAAAATGTTGCCATAAAAGGTTTTTTAGATTTTCCTAAATAATTTTTAAACTCATCTCTAGAATTTAAAAACATGGGTGTTTGAACAATATTCCAATTGATTTTTTCTTTTTTTAAAAATTGTGTAATTTTTTTTTCAAAAAATTTGTCTTCTACTTCAAAACTTGAAATTTCAGTTATTTTTTTTTGAGTAATTTTTTTTTTTAATTTTTTTAAATAATCATCCTTAAAATCCTTATCTTCAATTTTAAGATAATCTAATTTAAAGTTATTTTTCTTTAAATTATCAGCATAAGAGCGCATAGAGGACAAAAATAATAAGATTTTTTGCTTATGATGTTTTTCATAAGTACATAATCCGTTATCTTCCGCCATAAAAAACACATGATCCTTTTTGAAGCGGTCTATGTATTTTAATGGAAATAATTGATTACCAAGTATAAAAAATAATTTCATAATTAAATATAGCTAATTAAATAATTTATGTCAGAAAAATATCTAATCTTTGGTGCGACAGGTTCTATTGGTTCAAGTCTAGCTGAACAATTAAAAAATTCTGGAAATGATATTCACTTAATTGCAAGAAATGAAAGTGAAGTAAGTTCTATTGCAGAAAAATTAGGATGCACATTTACAGTTGCTGATGTTTTGGAAGAAAGTTTTATTGAAAAAGTTAAAGCAGATGTCGCTGAAATAAAAGGAATAGCATATTGTGTTGGTTCAATTGATTTAAAACCATTAAGGATGGTGACCGAGCAAGATTTTAACAAATGTATGAAATTAAATCTTTATTCCGCTGTAGAAGCTATAAAAGGTTATCAAGAAAGTTTGAAAAAGAATAAAGGTTCAATCGTTCTATTTTCAACGGTAGCTGCTCAAAGGGGATTTACAAATCACGCAATAATTGCCTCAGCTAAAGCTGCTGTTGAGGGATTAACAGTGTCATTAGCTGCAGAATTTGCTCCTAATATTAGAGTAAATTGTGTAGCTCCAAGTTTGACAAAATCAAAAATCGCAGAACCAATGTTAAAAAATACAACTATTGCAGAAGGAATAGCCAAAGCCCATCCATTAAAAAGATTGGGAGAAGGAAAAGATTCAGCGGCACTTGCAAAATTTTTAATTACTGAAGATAGTTCATGGGTAACTGGCCAAATTATCGCTGTAGATGGAGGAAGATCAAAATTATCTTAAAAGAAAATGTATATTGCAATGAATAGATTTAAAATTGTTTTGGGTAAAGAAAATGATTTTGAAAATGTTTGGAAAAATAGAGACACTCATCTAGATGGTGTGAAAGGTTTTAAAAATTTTAATTTGATTAAAGGAGATACCAATGAAAATTATTCATTGTATTCTTCGCACAGCACTTGGGACTCTAAAGAAGATTTTATAAATTGGACTAAATCTGAAGCATTTCGCTTAGCACATAAGAATGCTGCACAACATAGGGACTTATATCTTGGTCCTCCAGACTTTGAGGGTTTCAAAGTTATCTTTTAACTTTTATGAAAATTTTTTTCATATTAGTTTTTTTTATTATTAACTTTCAATCTTTTGGTCTATCTGATGATTTTAATTTTAAAAAAATTGTCAATCTTAATAATCCTTGGGGATCCTCTTTTATTAATAATGAAGAAATAATAATCACTGAAAAAAGTGGAAAGATAAAATTAGTAAATGTTGTCTCAAAAAAAATAATAGAAATAAAACATAATCTTAATTTTCTTGAATACGGACAAGGTGGGCTATTAGATATTATCTATAAAGAAAATAAACTTTGGATTTCATATACTGAGGATAGAGGAAATTGGAAAACAAGTACTTCAATTGCAAAAGCAAAATTCCATAAAAAGGAATTAATTTTTGAAAATATATTTCAATCAAATCCACCTATAGACTCTGGTTACCATTTTGGCTCAAGATTAGCTATTAAAGATGATTATCTTTTCGCAACAACTGGTGAAAGAGGACAAGGTATGATTGCTCAAGATGGAACCAAACATCCTGGGAGTATAATTAGAATTCACACAGATGGTAGTATACCAATAGACAATCCAAAGTTTGAAGGTAAATCTAAATGGTTACCTGAAATTTATCAAATAGGCGTTAGAAATCCACAAGGTTTAACTATATCACCTTATGATGAAAAAATTTACATAAGCAATCATGGGGCAAAAGGTGGAGATTGGTTCGGTGAAGCAAAAAAAGGAGAAAATTATGGATGGAAAATTTTAGGATGGGGTGGAACAAATTATTCTGGAACCAAAATTGGACCAAAATGGAAACCAGGTTTTACTAAAGCAATTCAATATTGGGTACCTTCAATTGCTGCTAGTGCAATTACAATTTATAAAGGTAAAGAGTTTAGTGATTGGAATGGTCATGCTTTGGTAACATCACTTAAAGATAAATCTTTAAGAAAATTAATTATAGGTGACATCGAAAACGTAAAAGAGAAAATTATTTTTAAAAATGAAATTGGAAGAATAAGAGATATACAAGTTCATCCAAAAAATGGAAAAATTTATTTTTTAGCTGGGAACTATCTATGGTTAATGGAAAAAAAATAATGTTGGATAATATTGATATTAATTACTTATATTTATCCTCAATTTTATAATACTCATTAAATCCTACAATATCTCTTAATTCAGAAAATTTAGTTACATTTGTATTATAAACTTTATTTTTCATATTCTTTAAACATTCTTGCATTGTTTTTACTGAAGCGCTCATCAGCGTTAAAGGCATTACTGCAATCTTGTAACCAATTTGCTCTAGTTCATTTATTTCTAATAACGGTGTATCTCCATCTTCAATTAAATTTATCATGTGATGTCCAGGAACTTCTTTTATAATTCTCTTCATATCATCTTTAGATTTTACAGCTTCAATAAATAAAATATCAGCTCCAATTTCAGAAAATATCTTCATTCTGTTAATTGCATCATCCAGTCCTCTTGTTGCAATAGCATCTGTTCTAGCCATAATTAAAATGTCATTATCGCCATAATTTCTTGCATCTACAGCAGCTTTAATACGCGATTTTGCTTCATCTAAATCCACAACATCTTTTCCTTTAGTGTGTCCACATTTTTTTGGCCATTTTTGATCCTCTATCATTACTCCAGCTGCACCAGCGTCTGCGTAACCTCTAACAGTTCTAAATACGTTTACTGAATTACCATAACCCGTATCGCCATCAAAAATAATTGGAATGGATGTTGAGTTACAAATATTTCTTACTTGATCTACCATTTCAGAAAAAGAGATTAAACCAGTGTCAGGCATACCTAATCTAGTTGAAGAAACACAAAAACCTGACATAAAACCAACATCTAAACCCTCTTTTTCAATTAGTTTTGCAGATAAAGAGTCGAAGCATCCAGGCATTACAATCACGCCTTTTGCGTTAAGTTTCTCTCTTAATTTAGATGCCTTATCTTTTGATTTAATTTTAGAAAACATAACTATAATTTAAAAGGTATATATAAAGCTAAATCAGGAAATAAGTAAATAACAAAAACGGTGAACAACATTATTATTACAAATGGTATCACTCCTTTTGCAATTTCAGACATTTTAGCTTTTCCAATTGCTTGTAAAACATAAATATTTAAACCAACTGGTGGAGTAATTAAAGCACATTCAATCATTAAAGTAAAAATTATTCCAAACCAAATTAAATCTATATTCATCGCCGCTATTGAAATAGAAAAAATCGGCATCATAATTAATATTAACGATAAAGTTTCCATTATAAATCCAAGAATTAAAAGTGTTATGCAAACTACAAGTATAAACAAGCCTTGTTCATTTATATTTGTAACTATAAATGAAGATAACTCTTGAGGAATTCTATAAAGTGAAATTGCTTTTCCAAATATTTTAGCGCCAGCTATAATTATGAAAATAGTTACAGTTGTTTTCATTGTTTCAAGACCAGCCTCAATAAATCCTTTAAAACTTAATCTTTTTTTCGCAACCACATAAATAAATGATATCAAAAAACCTATACCACCAGCCTCAGTTGGGGTGTAAATACCAGCATAAATACCACCAAGCATTATGAATGCCATTAATAAAATTGGTAAGCCCTTTTTTGTATATTTTATTTTTTCTTCAAGAGTACTTTTTACATTAACAACTTCTTTATTAAAAAATTTTACATAAATTATTGAAAATATAATAAAGAATAATGCCAGAACAATTCCAGGTCCAATTCCTGCAAGAAACATGCTTAAAACTGACTCTTCTACGACAAAAGCATAAACAATCATTGGTATAGAAGGCGGAATTAATATCCCAAGTGTACCGCCAGCTGCCAATATGCCTAAGGTGAAATTTCTATGATAACCACGACTTATCATTGCTGGAAAAGCAACTGTTGAAATTGTGGCAGCGGTTGCAACAGATGATCCTGAAATTGCAGCAAAAATACTGCAAGAAACAATTGTTGCAATGGCTAATCCTCCAGGAAAATTTCCTACCCAACTTTGAGCAAATTTGAATAAATCTTCACCAACACCTGCTTTTAATAAGATATTTGACATCATTAAAAACATTGGAACTGCTAACAAGATGAAATTATCAGCAACACTATAAAAAGTTTGTGGGACCATTAAGGGAGAAATGTCTCCAAAAATCATTAATCCTAGACCGATAGTTCCTAATCCAAATGCAATTGGAACTCCCAAAAAAAGAATAAAAAATAGCAAAAATAAAATTAATGCTACAGTCATTTAAATAAGTCCTTTAAGAACAAATATATTTCCACAATCACTCGGATAACCAAAAAACCAAAACATAAAGGTATTGCAAATTCAGTTAAAAAAGATGGCACATCTAAAATTGTTGAGCTAGTTCTTCCTACTTTAAAAGAATCGTATGCAATTAACCACCCAAAGTACAAAACAAATAAACTAAATATTAAAACAAAAATAGCACTTATAAAATCTAAAACTTTTTGACCTTTCTCATTAAGCCTATCATACAAAACCGTTATTCTAATAAAATCCTTTTTATGAAATGTATATGTTAATGCTAAATATGTTGCCCATATTTGAAGAAATCTTGAAATTTCATTTACCCAAACAGTTGGTGAATTAAAAATATATCTCATTATTACTTCGTATGAAACTATGAAGCCAATAGTTATGAACAAAGCAGAAGCTAAGTAACCGGAATATTTTATAATTTTGTCGTAAATTTCCATATTAAAAAACCCCACATAAGAAATATGTGGGGTTTAATTTTGAATTAAAGTTTATTTGCTGCTTTTACAAGCTTATCTCCTACACCTCCAGAACCACCAGTTCTTGAAATATAGTCTTGTATTACTGATGATGAAGCTTTCTTAAGTGCTGATACTTCTGAGCTAGATAATTCAACAATGTTCATACCATTAGCTTTAGCTTCTTTGTAAGCGCCAGCTTCGATATTTGCCATATCATCTCTTACTGCTTTTTCAGCTACCTTTGATGCCGCTGCAATCGCATCTCTTTGTTTTTGAGTTAAAGATTTTAACCACTTATCATTTGCAACTACTATGAACTCAATATCACCATGATTAGTAACTGTTAAAGTATCCATCACCTGATAAAGTTTTCTAGATTTAACACCAGATACACCAGTCATACCTGCATCAACCGTATTTCTTTGATACGCTAAATATTGCTCTGATCCAGATATTAAAGCAGGTTTTCCACCTAGAGAGCTTACGAAAGCACCAAGCGTTTTACCAAAAACTCTAATTTTTTTATCTTTAAAATCTGCAGGCGATTTCATTGGTCCTCCATTAGAAAGCATAATCGCAGATCCATATGCTTGATAATATAAAGGCACAGCCCCTGTATTAGCTATTGCTGGATCTAAAATTTTTCTTATGTCTGATCCTGCACTAGTTGCTTTTCTAATTTTAGCTTCAGAGTCGAACAAGAACGGTAAATAAAAAATATCTACTTCAGGATTAGTTCCAGCAAATCTTGTTATAGATGCAACACCTGCTTCAATTGCTCCTGATCCCACAGCTTGTGGAACTTCTTTATCTTTGTAAAGTTGTGCAGAGTCATAAATTTCTACCGTTATGTCTGATCTAGCTTCTAACTCTTTTTTAAACACTAATAAATTTTGACCTAAGTGTGCTTTTAAAGGTAACTGAAGCGTTATTCTCATTTTTGTTTCAGCAAAACTTACGCTTGCTATAGATACAAAAATTAAAGAAAACATTATTTTTTTTAATATTTTCATATTTATCTCCTCATCGATTGTTAATTCTGACTATTAAAGTCGACTTTAAAAATAAATACAATAATAATAATTATCTATGAATTGGATAATTGTTACTATATTTGGGGCTTTTTTTCAGAACCTTAGATCGTCTTTACAAAAAAAATTAAATAAAGATCTTTCTACAGTTGCATCAACCTATGTAAGATTTGTATTTGCTTTACCTTTTGCTTCATTATTATTTTTTATTTATTTTAAAAATTTTGAAATAATTAATGAGATCTTATCCCAGACAAATTTTCTTTATTATGTAATTTTAGCGTCTATATTTCAAATTATATTTACCTTCGTCTTACTATATCTTTTTAAATTTTCAAATTTTGTAGTTGGAACCTCTTTAAGTAAAACCGAAGTAATACAAGTTGCCATATTCGAGTATATTATTCTAAAAGATAAATTAAATATTTTAGGTATAACTGGAATTATAATTGCTACCCTGGGAGTGATTATAATTACAATTAAAGATCTAAAATTATTTTTTAATAATTTTTTTTCTAAGACAACTCTTATAGGGTTAATATCAGGTTTATTTTTAGGTCTGAGCGTAGTTTATTTTAGAGCGGCCGCATTATCTCTAGAGAACTTTTCATCTAATTTTGAAAAAGCATTAAGCACTTTGTTTTTAGGTTTAGTAATTCAAACTTTTATCATAACGGTATATCTTTTAATTTTTGAAAGATCAGAATTTAAAAAATTATATAATAACAAATTAGAGAGTTGTTTAGCAGGATTTGCAGGATTTATGGCTACGATGTCGTGGTTCTATGCTTTTACTTTAATGCAAGCCTCTTTTATAAGAGCTTTAGGTCAAATTGAAATTTTTTTTAGTTATTTATCCTCAAAATATTTATTTAAAGAAAAACCAACATTTAGTGAGATTTTGGGAATTATAATATTTGTTAGCGGAGTTATTTTAATGTTAATTACTAAAGTAGATTAATCATTTAATAATTAGTTAAAGATATGGAAAAAAAACCTTATCATCACCTTCCAAATGGAACTTTCAGAAACCCTGAGGGATCTCCAATCTCAAGATCAAGTTCTGGAAAGTTTTCTTATAGAGATTTTAATAAAGAAAAAAAGAAGCTTGATATGACAGTACCAAAAGAACATATAATAAATAAACAAGAAGTTTTAAATAATTTAGAAAAATTTAAAAATGATGATTATATTGCTTGGATTGGTCATGCTACCTATTTAATTAAATTAGGCAATACGACATTTATAACAGATCCTGTATTTTCAAAAAATGCAGGACCATTAATTTTTGGTCCTAAGAGATTTACTGAACCAGCTTTAAATCTTAATGAAATTCCAAAAACAGATGTATTTCTATTAACCCATAATCACTATGATCATCAAGATATGTCTACAATCAGAAGATTTCCTTTCAAGGATGCAAAAGTATTAGTTCCTTTAAAGCTAGGAAAGTATTTTAAAAAATACAAAGATGTCAATGAAATGGATTGGTATGAGGAAATTAAAATTAACGATCATTTAAAAGTAACCTTCTTACCTGCAGTACATTGGTCAAAAAGAACTCTAACTGATACCAACAAAACTTTATGGGGTAATTTTTTAATACAATATAAGAATATGAAAATTTTATTTGCATGTGACACGGGTTATGGAAATATTTATAGAGAAATTGGTGAAAAATATGGTCCAATTGATATTACAATGATTAATATTGGCGCTTACGATTTTAGACCAATGTTTGATAAATCTATTTATCACACAACTCCTGAAGAAGCTCTTAATGTTGCACAAGATTTAAAAAGCAAAAAAGTATTGGGAATGCATTGGGGAACTTTTGTTTTATCTCTTGAACCTATAATGGAGCCTCCTATTCGATTTAAAGAAAATGCTGAAAAATTTGGGTTTAAAAAAGAAGATGCAATTACATTTAAAATTGGTGAAATTAACTCTTTAAAATCAATTCTTAAAAATTGATTTTAAGTTCCTTAAACATGCTTAAAAAATTAATCATTTAATAATTTATTTTTAGCTTTATCAAATTCTTCTTGTGTCAGTACTCCACTTTGACGAAGGTCATTAAGTTTAGTTAATTCGTCACTTAAATTATTATCTTGTGATGTTAAATTTTCATTATCTTTGGATTGTTCAGCTTCTTTTTCAGCTCTATTAGCTTCTTTTGATTTAAAACCATTCATAATAGCCATACCACCCAAATATAAAACAAAGGCCATAATAGGAATAACTAATACAAAAAAAATTATTTTTTCCATAAATTAATCTTCGTCTTCCTCTCTCCACTTTTTTTCATACATCAGATAGGCGGCATATATTACTGACACTACTCCTACTATCATACCATAATCAAATCCAGTTTGCATATCATACAAATACCAACCTAGTTGGGTTGCACCAATTGGTGGTATAGTAAGAAGCAAAAATATTAAACCGATTCTGTATGGATATTTAGGTTTTTTCATAACCTAAGTTAACAGATTTAATCAGTAGATTTAATTATTAAATTTGCGCTCTTTTGAAACAGTCAATAGTATTTTTCAGCAAACAAGCAATTGTCATTGGACCTACACCTCCTGGAACTGGAGTTAAGGCTTTAGCATTTTTTGAAACTTCGTCAAATGCAACATCTCCTACTAAGCCATTTTCTGTTTTATTAATTCCAACATCGATTACTATTGCATCTTTTTTAACCCAGTCACCTTTGACAAGTTCTGGAATACCTACAGCTGCAACAATTATATCTGCCTCTAAACATTCAGCTTTTAAATCTTTTGTTCTTGAATGAGTAATAGTTACAGTACAATTCTCTTTAAGTAGAAGTTGAGTCATTGGTTTACCGTTCAAATTTGATCTTCCAACTACAACTGCTTTTTTACCACTTAAGTTTGGTTCAATTTTTTTAATCATTAAATAACATCCAAGTGGAGTACAAGGAACTGAACTTTCATAACCTGATGATAAATTTCCAACATTCATTGGATGAAAACCATCCACATCTTTTGAAGGAATTATAGTTTCAATAACTTTTTGTTTATCTATGTGTTTTGGTAATGGAAGCTGAACTAAGATTCCAGAAATACTCTCATCGTTGTTTAGTTCTTCAATTTTTTCTAAAATAGTTTTTTCTTCAACTGTATCAGGATATTTTATCACCTCTGATTTTAAACCAACTTCGTTAGCTGATTTTTCTTTGTTACGAACATAAATTTGACTAGGAGCCATATCTCCAATTAAAATTACTGTCAGTCCAGGAACTTTATTATATTTATTTTTTAACTCAGATACTTCTAGTTTTAATTCTTCTCTAAGTTCTGCTGCTATTTTTTTTCCATCTATTAAAATCATATCTCTTTTTTTAAAAAATCATTGGTGCAATGTACAGCTTCATACACATTTCAATAAACCAAATCAATAAAAGAAGGATAATTGGTGATATATCAAGTGAACCTAAATTAGGTAAGAAACGTCTGATTCTGTATAAAATTGGGTCAGTAAACCGATAAGTAAATTCTAAAATTGAGTAAACAAATCTATTTTGAGTATTCAAAACGTTAAAAGCTATTAACCAGCTTATTAAAACGTTTGCAATTACAACATAAGAATAAAGTTTCAAAATTTGTAAAACTAAATAAAAAATTGCGATCATTTTTTTTCGACGTAAATCGACTGACTTGGAAATGCAAAAGATGCATTGTTATTTTCTACAATTTGTTTAATTTCAATCGCAAGTCTTTCTTTTACAGCAAGCATTTCATTCCAACTATCAGTTTTTGTAAAGCTACGCACATACATATCAATAGAGCTATCAGAAAATTTATCAATTCTAACTGCTACACCAATTTTTGTATCAAAGTCCTCACTTTTATTGATATATTCTTCAATTTCATTTCTTACAGTTTTTAATTGATCAACTGTTGTGTCGTACTGAAGGGTAATTATCCAACTGATTAACCAATTAGAAGTTTCGCTTACATTAACAACAGCATTTTCAGCAAATTGAAAATTTGGAATAATTGCAAGTGATTTATCAAATTTTCTTATTGTGGTTGATCTAAAACCGATTTTCTCAACAATACCCTCTATAATTCCTTCTACAGCAATCCAATCACCTATTTTAAATCTTTTTTCAACTAGTACTAAAATTCCAGAGATTAAATTTTTAAATAAATCTTGTGCACCCAACGCAACAGCAACACCAAACAATCCAAGTCCGGCAATAATTGGACCAATTTTTATTCCCCACAATTCAAGTACAGCAGCAAGCCCCAAAATGAAAATTAGAATTTTTAGAGATTTAATAATCCACCCAATTAACTCTCTTGTTAAAAGTTTATCTAGTCCACTTAAAATGTAGGAAATTGGTTCAATGATTTGATGAATTACCCAAAAAATTAAAATTGTGATTAAAGTTCTATTTATGGTATCTATAAATTCACGACTTTCGATAGAAAATGTCATATAATAACTTGCAATAAAAAAACCAAGAACTATTGGTAAAAATCTTGCTGGACCTTCTAAAGCACGAACAAAAGTATCGTCTAATTTATTAGTAGTTCTCTTAGAAATTATCTCTAATTTTTTTATAATAAGCTTACTTATTAACCCTCTGAAAATTAAGAAAATAAAAAAAATTCCAATTCCAATTAGTATTTGAAAAAAGTCAAGACCCAGAATTCCTTTATTCCAAACTGATAAAAATATATCTGAAAAATTATTTATTATTCCCATAGCTAAATTTTATATAACAAAAACTCCTCTTCTCCAGGATTAAAAAGAAAAATCTTCTTCCATTTAATTTCATTCAATATTGATGAGGTTTTTTCCCCAATACACATTAAATTTGTATTCATCCACAGGCTTTCTAATTGTTGTAACTTAATATAATTTAAGAAGCTTGCGGCACTATTTTGAGAATAAACATAAACAATATCAGGCATTTTTAGCTTTAATTCCTTAACAAATTCCTCATTAAAATTTTTATTATGCGAAGTTCTATAATTAACAATTCTTTTTACATTATACCCTACTTTCAACAATTGTTGATCAAGATCTGTAGAAACTGTTTCACCACTTATATAAATCAAGCTTCCATCTTTTTTGTCAAAATTTTGTAAAATTAATTCTTTTAAATTTTCAACGTTACCTTCGGCAGCAATCACATTCTGAAATCCATTATTTCTAGCTGTTTTTTCGGTAGCTTCTCCTACACAAAAACATAAAATTTTTTTATCAATACCTTTTAGATCTAAAAATTTAATAGCATTAGCACTTGTAAATATAATACCGCCAAAACTTGGGAAGTTTACTGAATCATAATTTACTTTTTCAACCACTAACAAAGGTAGATGTGATACTTGATGACCTAACGATTTAAATTTTAATATCATTTCTGAACAATCTTCTAACGGTCTTGTTAATAAAATATGCATATTATCTTTTATAAGAATTATTTGATTTTGTTTTCAATATTTCACCAAGTTCTTTACCAAGTTCCCTTGCGTCATTTATTTTTGATGATTTTTTTTCAAAGAATCTTTGTTTTCCATCTAAAGAAAAAAGTTCGGCCTGAAGAATAATTTTATCTTCTTCAATAATAGCATGTGTTCCAATAGCTGTTTCACAATCACCCTCTAAAACTTTTAAAACATTTCTCTCAGCATGAGCCATTGAAGAAGTCTCTTTATCATTAATCTCATCTAAAACCGAGATAATTTCGATATCGTTATTACGACACTGGAGAGCGATAATACCTTGTCCTGCACTTGGAATTATTTCCTCTATCGAAAATATTTCTGTAATTTTATCCTCAATTTCTAAAGACTTAATTCCTGCATAAGACAATATTATTGCATCATACAAACCATCATTAAGTTTTTTAATTCTCGTATCCACATTGCCTCTAATGAGTTTGCAATTAATATCTGATCTAATTTTTTTTATTTGAAATTCTCTTCTATAAGATGAAGTTCCTATTATTGAATTAATTTTTAATTCATTAAGTTTTTTTCCACTTTGCGCAATTAAAATTTCTCTTGGATCGTTTCTTTTTAGAAACGTATTGGTTCTTAAACCAACTGTCTCAATTGCCGGCATATCTTTAAGTGCATGAACAGCAATATCAATTTTTTTATCTTGCAGTTCTTTTTCTATATTTGTTGAAAATAGACCTTTTCCACCCACTTCAGATAATCTCATATCCTGAACTTGATCACCTTTTGTGGTTATTTCTTTAATAATAATATCTTCGTCTTTTATATTTGTGTTTTGTATAATTTTATCTTTAGCTTTTTGGGCATAAATTAAAGCCAACTTACTTCCTCTTGAACCAATGGTTATTTTTTTATTCATAAATAAATTTATTTCTTACTTGTATTGAGATTGTACAATTAATAAAAACTATTTGAATGAGTAAAAAACCCTTAATTTTAGGAATAGAGTCGAGTTGTGATGAAACGGCTGCATCTTTAATTACTGAAAATGAACAAGGAATTCCAATAGTTTTATCAAATATTATTTCTAGCCAAGTTGAGGTTCATAAAGAATTTGGTGGCGTGGTCCCAGAACTTGCGGCTCGATCACATATGGAAAAAATAGATTGGATTGTTGAAAAAGCAATTAATGATAGTGGAAGAAAGATTGAAGAAATTGATGCTGTAGCTTCAACAGCTGGTCCAGGGCTAATAGTTTGTTTATCAGTTGGTTTAAGTTTTGGAAAAGCTTTTGCTAGCGCATTAAATAAACCCTTCATTGCTGTCAATCATCTAGAAGGTCATGCATTAAGTCCAAAACTTAATTCAAAATTAAACTATCCATATTTGGTTTTATTAATTTCTGGTGGTCATTCACAATTTTTAAATGTTCAAGATCTTGGAAAGTACAAAAGATTAGGGACAACTATTGATGATGCTCTTGGTGAAGCATTTGATAAAACTGCAAAACTTTTAGGAGTTGAATTTCCAGGTGGACCACAAATAGAAATCATGGCTGAAAAAGGTGACTCAAATAAATATGACTTACCAAAACCAATTTTTAATAAAGGAGGTTGCAACTTATCTTTTGCAGGACTTAAAACTGCAATTTTAAAAATAACAAAAAATATTAAAACCGACCAAGAAAAATTTGACCTTGCAGCTTCTTTTCAAAAAACAGTTGAAGAAATATTATATAAAAAAACTAAAATTGCCTTTAATGAGTTTGAAAAACAAAATAAGTTAAAAGATAAAATATTTGTTGTAGCGGGCGGTGTTGCAGCTAATAAGAAAATTAGAACTATGTTAATTAATTTATGTAATGAGAACAATTATAAAGGTATATTTCCACCAATTGAATTATGTGGTGATAATGCTGCAATGATTGCTATGGTTGGATTAGAAAAGTTTAAGTTAAAACAGTTTAGTGCTTTGGATCACCCAGCAAAACCAAGATGGCCACTTGACGAAAAGGCAGCATTTCTAAAAGGTGCGGGAGTTCAGTTGTAATGCAATATTGGCTAATGAAATCTGAGCCCGATGTTTGGTCAATTAACCAACAAATAAAGGCTGGTTTAAAAGGTGCACCTTGGGATGGAGTAAGAAATTATCAAGCAGCTAAAAATTTAAAAAGTATGAAGAAAGGTGATCTTTGTTTTTTTTATCATTCAAATATTGGTAAAGAAATTGTAGGGATTGTAGAGGTAATTAAAGAAGCGTATTTAGATAAAACAGATAAATCTGGTCGTTTTGTTGCTGTAACGGTACGATTTAAAAAAAAATTATCTAATCCTGTGACTCTCGAAGATATTAAAAAAAACAAGGAATTAAGCCATTTATCACTAATAAAGCAAAGCAGACTATCTGTAATGCCTATAGACTCTAAAAGCTGGAAAATTTTAAATAACATGAGTAAAATTTGATTATAAAATTATCTCATGCCAACAAAAAAAAAGAAAAAAACTAAAGCTAAAAAGAAAGTTACAAAAAAAGTAACAAAAAAAACTAAAGTAAAAAAAAAAATAACTAAAAAAAAATCAAGCCCAGAATTAGTTATCAAGACAAAAAGTGAATGGGTAAAAAATAGCTTAGCAAACAAAAAACAATATCAAGATAAATACTCTAAATCGATTAAAAATAATGATGATTTTTGGAGAAAAGAAGGAAAAAGAATTACTTGGATTAAACCATACAAAAAAATTAAAGATGTAAAATATAGTAAAAAAGAAGTTAAAATTAATTGGTTTCAAGATGGAACTTTAAATGCTTCAGCAAACTGTATTGATAGACATCTAAAAGATAAAAAAGATAAAACGGCAATTATTTGGGTAGGAGATAATCCAAAAGATAGTCAAAAAATTTCATACAAAGAATTACATCAAAAAGTATCGAGAGCCGCAAATGGACTTAAAAAATTAGGTATTAAAAAAGGTGATCGAGTTACAATCTATTTAACAATGATTCCTGAGTTAGCAATATTGATGCTTGCTTGTGTTCGAATCGGAGCAGTGCATTCTATTATTTTTGGAGGATTTTCTGCAGAGTCGATTTCTGGTAGAGTTAATGATTGTAAATCAGAATACATCATCACAGCTGACGAAGGTGTTAGAGGTGGAAAGACTATTCCTCTAAAAGATACAACTGATGAAGCGTTAATGAGTTGCCCCAAAGTTAAAAAATGTATTGTTGTAAAACGAACTGGAAATTACATAAATTGGGATAATAAAAGAGACGTTTGGTATCATGAATTAATTAAAGATGTATCAAATAATTGTGAACCAGAAGAAATGAACGCTGAAGATCCTTTATTCATTTTATATACTTCTGGCTCTACAGGAAAACCTAAAGGTGTTTTACATACTACGGGTGGGTATATGGTTTACGCTTCAATGACACATCAATATATTTTTAATTATAAACCTAAAGATATCTATTGGTGTACAGCTGATATTGGTTGGGTAACTGGACATAGTTATATTATTTATGGTCCACTTGCTAACGGTGCAACCACAATAATGTTTGAAGGTATTCCAAATTATCCTGACACCTCAAGATGGTGGCAAATAATAGATAAATTTAAAGTTAATACTTTTTACACAGCTCCCACTGCCATCAGAGCTTTAATGAGAGAAGGAGACAAACCAGTTAAGAAAACATCTCGAAAATCTCTAAAATTATTAGGAACAGTTGGAGAACCAATTAATCCTGAGGCTTGGATGTGGTACTACAAAACAGTTGGAAATTCAAAATGCCCAATTGTTGATACTTGGTGGCAAACAGAAACAGGTGGAATAATGATTTCTCCACAAACCGGCGCAATTCCTTTAAAGCCGGGTTCGGCTACAAAACCATTTTATGGAATTAAACCAGTGTTAGTTGATAAAAATGGTAAAGAAATTAAAGGTGCAGGTGAAGGAAGACTTTGCATTGCTCAATCATGGCCAGGCCAAATGAGAACCGTGTACGGAGACCATCAAAGATTTATTGATACATATTTTTCTCAATTTGATGGAAAATACTTTACAGGTGATGGATGCAGAAGAGATAAAGATGGCTACTATTGGATTACTGGAAGAGTTGATGATGTAATCATAGTTTCAGGACACAATTTGGGTACTGCTGAAATTGAGAGTGCTTTTGTTGCTCATCCAAAAGTAGCTGAAGCTGCTGTGGTTGGATATCCACACGATATAAAAGGAAACGGTTTATATTGCTACGTAACTTTAAATGCTGGAGAAAGAGAGACAGGTGATCTTGAAAGAGATCTTAAGCTTTGGGTCAGAAAACAAATTGGACCTTTAGCTACTCCTGATTTGATTCATTTTACGCCAGGACTTCCTAAAACTAGGTCGGGCAAAATAATGAGAAGAATTTTAAGAAAAATAGCTGCAAACGAACATGAACAGTTGGGCGACACAACAACTTTAGCAGACCCAAGTGTTGTTGAAAGTTTGGTTGATAATAGAAAAAATATTTAGAACTGTATTAAATTTTTAAATTCATCTTTAATAATATCCCATTTTAATATCATCGAATTAAGAACAATCTTTCTATCTAAACTTTTAAGCTCTTCAGCAATAGGTGCCCATTTATACAATGATAAAGCACTTGGGTTAAATGGCAAATCTTTATAATAATTTTCAAAATTAATTTTTTGTAATCTTTCGTCAAAAGATTTTTTTGCTTCATAAATTATATCAAGAGGCATATTGTTAGATGTTTCGTCATCTAAAATTTTGTAAAAAATTTCTTTTGCTTGATTAGTATCGTTATAATTAAAATTAACTCTTAAATATGAAAATGTAAAAAAAGTAAGATCTTGTAATGCAACATAATAGATATTCCATTTAGCAAGATTAACGGAAGACATAAATACATCATTATCAAAATGCAGAACATATCTAGTTCCCATTCTAGTTTTTAAATAATTATATAGTGTTACTTGTGTAACCCAGGCGGATTTAGTTTGTATGAAATGCTCAAGATCATCTAAATTTTTAATTTTTTTTTTTGGAATAAACGCTTTAAATAAAGCAAACAAATAAACTTTAAAATCTTTAAAAGACAAGTCTTTTAATGATAATTTATATTTTTGCATAAAGATTTTATAAAAATTCCATTATACTCCAAAAAATGCCTAAATAATTCACTATTATGAACAATTTTTACACTTCCCAAAAGCTTCATAATGGTTATGGTTTTGATTAGTTATAACTAAAAAGAGAGGTTTAAATGTCAAACGCACAAAAACACTGGGAAAAATCCAGGTCATTGTTATTTATAACACTGATTATCTGGGCTGTTTTCTCAATGGGCATCTTCCTTTTCGGAGCTGAAATGAATGAGGTCACTGGACCTTTCGGTTACCCATGGACATACTGGTTTACATGTCAGGGTTCTCTTGGAATATTTGTAATTCTAATTTTCTGGTTTGCAAATAGACAAGAAAAGATCGATGAAGAGTTCGGCTTTACTGAGAGAGGAGATGATTAATGATTAAAGGTAAATTTATAGACAATTTGCCTAAGGTTTATGGAATCTATACCGGTGGATTTATAGGTTTTATAATCTTAATGGCAATTGGTGAGCAGATGGGTATGACTGCTAAAGCAATAGGTATCGCTTTTGTAGCTTTCACAATATTCATCTATGCATTAATCGGTTATCTATCAAGAACGGCACAAGCAGATGCTTATTACGTAGCTGGAAGGCAAGTTCCAACAGTATTTAATGGTATGGCAACAGCAGCAGACTGGATGTCTGGTGCATCATTCGTTGCAATGGCAGGTGGAATTTACTTTAAGGGTTATGGTTATATGGCTCTACTTGTTGGTTGGACTGGTGGTTATATATTAGTTGCAACTTTATTAGCACCATACTTAAGAAAATTTGGCTGTTACACAGTTCCAGATTTTATTGGTACAAGATACGGTGGTAATTTAGCAAGATTACTTGCTGTAGTAGTTTTAACAGTTGCTTCATTCACTTACGTGACTGCACAAATTAACGCTACAGGTACTATTGCATCTGTTGCCCTAGATATCGACTTTAAATACGCTGTATATGTTGGACTAATAAGTATTTTACTTTGTTCAATGTTGGGTGGTATGAGAGCGGTAACTTGGACACAGGTTGCACAATATATCGTACTAATCATAGCTTACTTACTTCCAGTATTCTGGATCAGTAACAAAATGGGTGCAGGTTTCTTCCCTCACTTTATGTTAGCTGATGAAGTGGCTAGAATTGGCGAGTTAGAACAACAGTTTGGGTTTGTTAAAAACTCTGCTGCTGATCTTGCAACAGTACCTAAAGGGTTAGCTGGAATAACTAAAGCGCACTCTGCAGTAAACGCTACACCTTGGGCATTTATTTCATTAGCATTAGCGATGATGATGGGAACAGCTTCATTGCCTCACGTTATGATGAGATACTTTACTACCCCAAGTGTAAAAGCAGCTAGAAAATCAGTAGGTTGGTCATTATTCTTTATCTTCCTTCTGTATTCTTCTGCGCCGATGTTAGCAACTCTATCTAAACTATCACTGATTGATCCAACATTATCTACTGGTATTATTGGTAAATCATTTGCTGAAGTTCAATCAATAGACTGGTTCCAAAATTGGAATCAAGCAAACTTGATGTTCATCAGTGACTTTAACGGCAATGGAACTCTTGAATTAAATGAGTTCTTTATGGGCGGTAAAGCAGTTGTGTTAGCGACTCCAGAAATAGCTGGATTACCATATGTAATCTCGGGTCTGGTTGCTGCTGGAGGTATGGCTGCTGCCATGTCAACTGCTGATGGTTTGATCTTAGCAATTGCTAATGCGATCTCTCATGACGTTTATTACAAAATGATAGATCCAAAAGCAGAGACTGCAAAAAGACTACTTGTAGCAAGAGCATTACTTGTTGTAATTGGTTTTGCTGGAGCAACTATTGCAGCAATGGAGATCCAAGGTATCTTAGGTTCAGTTATTTGGGCTTTTGACTTTGCGATGTCTGGATTGTTCTTCCCACTTGTACTAGGTGTATGGTGGAAAAGAGCTAACAGACAGGGTGCTATTGCTGGTATGGCTTTAGGTCTTGCATCTTCTATTTGGTACCTAGTTTGGGTGCGAAGTGGTGGAAGTGGATTCTTAGGTCTTACTCAGTTAACATTCGGTATCTTCGGAGCTGGTGTGAGTTTAGTATCTATGGTGGTTGTAAGTTTAATTACATCTGCACCAGATGCTGCAACTCAGAAAATGGTTGATGAAGTTCGTATACCAAGTGGTAAATCAATACTTGGTAAACAACACTAATAAATCTTAATTCTAGGGGCGATTAATTTCGCCCCTTTTAATTTGACATTTATTCCAATATAAATTTCTTAATGTCAGCAAATTTTCATCCTATTATTTATTTTATAGATTATTTTCTTGGAATAATTATGTGGACCCTAATAGGAAGAGTTGCAATGAATATTTTTCAAAAAGAAGACTCTGAGTTTTTTTTTATGAAAATATTCGTCAGATACACAAACCCTTTAATAAAATTATTTAATCCAATTACTCCATCTTTTATTATCAGACCATTGGTACCTCTATACGTTGCCTGGTTCTTCTATATGATAAGATTTTACTTTATGCCCTGGGTTTTAGGATATTCTGTGATGGGTATGTTGTCATTTCCTCTTGAAAGTGAAATTTCTAGACAAATTTATCAATTATTTAATTCAATTAGATTTTAAAAATTGATAATAATAAATTTATTAATCAATGAAAAAAATACAAATTTCACCTTCAATACTATCTGCTGATTTTAGTCAATTAGGTGTTGAAATTAAAAGACTTGAAGAAGGTGGTGCTGATATGATCCATGTTGATGTTATGGATGGTCACTTTGTTCCAAATCTTACAATTGGACCACCGGTTATTAAAGCTCTAAGAAAACAATGTGATCTCAAGTTTGATGTCCATTTAATGATTTCTCCAGTCCATAAATATATTGAGTCTTATGCTGATGCTGGAGCTGATATTATAACCATTCATCCAGAAGCAACTGATAATCTAGAAGCTTCAATTTTAAAAATTAGAGAGTTAAATAAAAAAGTTGGTGTTTCCTTGAACCCTGAGTCTAAAATTGATTTAATTAAAGGCTTTCTTGATAAAATTGATTTAATTTTAATAATGAGTGTCAATCCTGGATTTGGTGGTCAAAAATTTATGCCTGAAGTTTTAGAAAAAATTAAAGAACTTAAAAAAATTCAAAATAACAATAATCTTGATTTTGATATTGAGATTGATGGTGGAATTAATTTTGACAATTGTAAAGATGCAATTGAAGCGGGTGCAAATATTCTTGTTTCAGGAACAACAATATTTAAAAGTAATAATGGAGATATAAAAAAGAATATTAATTTATTAAAATTAAAATAAGTTAATGATTGTCAAAAAATTCTTAGATAGCTTTGTTCAAATCTATTTTAACCTTAAAAATTATATAAATAGAATTTATCAAAATTCTAATTTATATGACAAAAAAATTTCTAAAACTTACAATAATACTTTCAATTATAAGCCAAGTCCGCATCTATTATCATCAATAGTTAAATATCAAAAAAAAAAATATAAAATTGAAGACTTTTCACTAGAATCTATTTGGACCAACAATATTAATTTAAAAGATTATGAGAAATTAAATAATTTTTTTTGGTTTTTTAGCTTAGATTTAAAATCTTCAAAAAAAGCTGTACAATCCTTAATTGTTAATTGGATAAATAATAACAATAAATATAATAATAAAAGTTGGGACTTTGATCTTACTTCAAAAAGAGTGATATCCTGGTTATCAAATCATGAGTTAACATATGACGATGATGATAAAGAATTTAAAATAAAATTTGACTCTAGTATTCAAAAACAAACAAACCACCTTTTAAATGAAATAAAAAATTCAAAGGTGTTTGAAAATAAAATGATTGGATGCTCAGCAATTATTTTAACAGGTTTAGCTTACCAAAATAATAAAATTTACCTTGATAATGGTTTATCGTTTTTAAGAAAAATTATAAAAACTTCAATTGATAATAATGGATTTCCAAAATCAAGAAACATTAAGCAGCTGATTTATTATTTAAAGTATTTTATTTTAATTAGAGAATGGTTTAAGGAATCACAAAATACAATTCCAGAATTCATAGATGAAACAATTTATTATCTTGGTATAAACTATGCCTCTATATGGCAAAATATCAAACATGATATTTTATTTAATGGAAATTATATATCTAACAACGATGAATTTGATCAATATTTAAAAAGATTTAATTATACATTTAAAAATGAGAATAAAGAGACTGCTGGTTATGCAATTCTTAAAAATAAAAAAATTATATTAGCAATGGATATAGGACCAAGTCCAATTGGACCTCAATCAAATGATTATCAATCTGGTGCTTTATCATTCGAGATAATATCAAGTGGTAAAAAATTAATTAGTAATTCAGGCTACTTTTCCAATAAACAAAATAAACTTAATAAACTCTCAAAAAGCACCGCATTACAGAACACTTTAATAATCGAAGATTATTCTTCCTGTAGTTTTAAAAAATTAAAATCACTAGGCTATTTAGTTGATCAAGGTTTAAAAATTATGAATAAAAATATTGTGTTTGAAGATAATTATTGGAAAATTTCAGCTTCACATGATGGTTATCTTAAAAAATTTGGTTCTATTCATAATAGAGAAATAGAATTTTATCCCGAACAAACAAAATTTATCGGTACCGATAAAATAGTAAGAAAAAATAAAGATAAAGATGTAAAATTTGATATTAGATTTCATTTAAATCCTGACTCAAAAGTGATGAAAACACAAGATAATAAGTCAATACTAGTTGAATTAGAAAATGAAGGTTGGAAATTTAGCTGCGATAAATTTAATATAAATATTGATAATGGATTATATTTCGGTAATAAAAATTCATATAAAGAAAACCATAATATTTTTATATCAGGAATAACTCATGAAACAGAGCAGGTTATCAAGTGGGAGATTACACGGTTGTAATGAAAAAAATTAAAACAGCTTTAATATCAGTTTCGGATAAAAAAAATTTAAAACCACTTCTCAATATTTTAAAAAAAAATAAGATAAAAATAATTAGTTCTGGTGGTACCTATAAAGAAATAAGAAGATTAAAATATAAATGCTTAGAAGTTTCTGAATTTACAGGTTCACCAGAAATTTTAGATGGGAGAGTTAAAACACTTCATCCTAAAATTCATGCTGGAATTTTAAATAAAAGAAATAACAAAAATCACTTAAAAGATTTAAGTAATAATAATTTTGAAAATATAGATTTAGTTATTGTAAATTTTTATCCATTTGAAAACACTTTAAAAAGTACCAAAAATCATAATAAAATAATTAAAAATATAGATGTTGGTGGACCAACAATGGTCAGATCTGCTGCTAAAAATTATATGGATGTAGCAGTTGTTACATCTTCAAATCAATACGAAGAATTAATTGAAGAATTAAAAAAAAATAATGGATCTACAACACTAGAGTTTAGAAAAAAATTATCAAGAATTGCGTTTACAGAAACTGCTTATTATGACTCAATTATTTCAAATTATTTGAATAAAATATCCAATATAACTTTTCCTGAAAAAAAAACTTTTCACGCAAACTTAATTGAAATACCAAGGTATGGTGAAAATCCTCACCAAAAAAGTGCTGTCTATTCGAAAGACTCCATCCTAAATATTAAACAAATCCATGGAAAACAATTAAGCTACAATAATTATAATGATATTTTTGCGGCATTAACAATTTCTAAATCATTACCAAAAAACAAAGGTACTGTAATTGTTAAACATGCAAATCCATGTGGGGTATCTATCAAAAAAAATCATCTTGAAAGCTATATTTCAGCTTTAAAATGTGATCCTGTAAGTGCTTTCGGTGGAATAGTATCTTGTAATTATAAAGTCAATAAGACTATCGCAAAAGAATTAAGTAAGCTTTTTCTTGAAGTGGTAATTGCAAATGATTTTGATGCTGATGCAATTAAAATTCTTAAAAGAAAAAAAAATATAAGGCTAATAGATGCATCAAACTATACATTAAAAGATGAGCTAAAATTTACATCTAAAAATGATGAAATATTAGTTCAATCTGAAGACGCAAATAGATTTAATATTAAAGATTTTAAAGTTGTATCCAAAAGAAAGCCGAGTCAAAATCAATGGATAAATCTTATTTTTGCTTTTAATATTTGCAGATATGTCAAATCAAATGCAATTGTTTTAGTAACTAATGAAACAACAGCTGGGATTGGTTCTGGTCAACCAAGTAGATTGGATAGCTGTCAAATTGCAATTGATAAAATGAATAAGTTTGTAAAAATAAAGGACGAAATGGTTGCTGCATCTGATGCTTTTTTCCCTTTTGTAGATGGTATAGAAAAATTAGTACAATCAGGTGTAACTGCAGTCATTCAACCCTCTGGATCTATAAGGGATAAAGAAATTATTAAATTTGCAAATGAAACCAATACCATATTAGTTTTTTCAAAAACTAGACACTTTAGGCATTAGTTAACTGATCAATTTTTGCAGCTAAAATAAAATCGTTTTCAGATAAACCTTCTATTGCGTGAGTAGTTATTTTAATTTCTGCATATCCCCATCCAAATGATATATCGGGATGATGCCCCTCATTCTCTGAGATTTCTCCTACTTTATTAATAAATTCTTGACTTTCTATAAAGTTATTAAAATTAAACCTTTTATTTAAAAAAAAATTTTGCTTATTATCTTTTGAAACATCCCACCCATCTACTTTCTTTTGATATTTGTGAATTTCCGATATATCGAAAGGAATAACGCCTCCTTCACACGGAACACACTTCTTATCTTTCAAATTACTCATATTTTAGCTCTTTAAGTTCATTAAAAAATTTATTCTTAATTTTATTTGAAATTTCCTCAGGTAAATTTTGTTGCCATTTATTTTTAAAACCTAAATTAAAAAAATTTGTTTTATTATCCTTTTTAAATATAGGACTTTCTTTAAATCCATGCAATTTCTCTTTTTGTTTGAGATTAGAAAAATTCGTTGAATTAATTGAATTCTCAAATTTTTTTTTATTTATTGGCTCATTTTTACCAGTTAGCTCCTCTATAAATGTAAGTATTTTCCAAAATTGATTATGTACGTCTTCTTCAAGATCTTCATATCTAATAAATAAAGTTTTAAATTCAAAATTATTTTTCCATGATTTATAGTGATTAGACCAACTTCCCAAAAATGAAAAATTACTTAAATTGCCATCAGGGTTTTTTATAGATAAAGAAGCATTTTCATCTATCATTTTACCGTACATCTCATTAAAATTCATCGTATAATGGTTGCACATTGAAGAAAGAACATTTCTTGGGTCTCTTACAATGTAAATTGCTCCTAGGGTTTCTGAAGATTTAGTAAATCTATAACCAAAGTATTCCTGTAAGGAATTATGAGTTTTTAAAAAAAAAATTTTTTCTTTATTAAAAAATTTCTTTTGATCGATTATCCAATTTTTTGCCGCTTCAACATAAGTATAAGATTTATTATCAGAGTATCTCAATGCTGGAAATTGATTAATGTTTAATAAAAGATCAAAATCAAATTTACCATCTTTAGAATAATAATAAGATGATAAAAATGATCTCAAGTAGGTATTTCCACTTTTGGGGTATGAGGATATCCATATTATCATAATCTATAATTTAGTGGAGCGGGCAAAGGGGGTCGAACCCTCGACCTTCTCGTTGGCAACGAGACGCTCTACCACTGAGCTATGCCCGCATATTTAAAGCTATTGTTAGACGTTTTTTTTTATTCAATCAATACAAATTAACATAGATATGATATATTTTTTAAAATTATGAAAAAAAATGAACTACCAAAAAAAATACCTATTTTCCCGTTAAGTAATTTTATTATATTTCCCAGAACAAGCGTTCCGTTAAATATTTTTGAGCCAAGGTATATTGATATGATCAACGATAGCATGAAATCAAACAAATTAATTGGTATGATTCAGCCTATGAGCTCAGTTAGTTCTGATAACATAAAACCAGATGTATATAAAATCGGTTGCTTAGGAAAAATAACTAGTTTCAAGGAAACTGAGGATGGTCGATATTTAATCGAGCTAAAAGGATTGATTAGGTTTGAAACTATTAATGAATTAAAAACAGATAAAAAATATCGAGAATTTGAGATAACTTTTGAAAAATTTGAAAATGATTTAGATGTAAAAAAAGAAGAACTTAAATTTACAGATTTAGAATTAATTTTTAAGGATTTAAAATTACTATTTGAAAAAAGGGGTTTTATAATTAATTGGAAAGAACTTGAAAAACAAAGTTTAGATGAGACCATAAACGCTTTAGCTATGGCTTCTCCTTTTTCTTTGGAGGAAAAGCAAGTTTTATTAGAGGCTAAAAATCTTGATATTAGAAAAAATAAAATAGCTGAAATTTTAAGTACTTATACATACGACTTATTTAATAATACTACCTTACAATAATTTAAAAAAATATTCCTTCATCTGCAATTTTTATGAACGCTTTATTTGCAGAAGAATTTTTTCCCAAAATTTGAATTGATTTACTTAAAACTGAATTTTTAGTTTTCCTTTCATAATTAAAAAATTCATGAATTAGATCAACCCCATTAGAAAAAATAAAATTTTTATATTTTACTTTTTTTTCAAATTCTTTATTTACAGAACTATCCAATTCTAATCCTAGATCTAATTTATTTTTAATTATGTTTAAAAGCATCTTTATATCTCTCATTGTCATATTAAAACCTTGTCCTGCAAGAGGGTGAATTTTATGAATTAAATCACCAAATGCTAAGATATTTTTGTAATAATAAGATCTCAAGTTGAGAGACTTTAATTCAAAATTTTCGATTTTATCAATTTTGTTTATTTTATATTTAAAATTATATTGTTTAATTAATTCATTTATATCATTTAATTTTTTAACTGAGTTATGGATAGAATATACAATCGAAGTTTCTTTATTTGATATTGGTAAAAATGCTATAGGTCCTCTTTTAGTAAATATTTGTATAGCTGTATTATTTAAAATTTTCTCATGACTAATAATAGTCGTATAAGCAGTACTGTCATATTCTTTTATAATTTTTTTACCAAAATATTTATTTGTAAAATTATTAAAATAATTACAATTAATAATTATATTATAATCTTTTAAAATAAATGAATTAACATTCTTAAAGTATCTTTTTTTAAAATATTTACTTTTTAGTAAATCTTTTTCTATTATTAGATTTAATTCATGATTTTTAATAATGGAAAAAATTTGATCATTATTTTTTTCAAAATTTAATAATTTTTCGTTTTTCAAATTATCTGAATATATTTCAATCTTTTTTAACTTCCAAAGAAGCTTATTGATATTAATGATATTTTTATTGAAAAAATTAATGTTACTTTTTGAAATTCCTAGAGTTCTTGAAAGACTTATTTTTTGATTTTTTTTTTGACATATAAGTTCAACATAAATATTTTGATTAACTAAAGCTTTAGCTAAAGTTAAGCTTGAAAGACCATGTCCAAGTATACAAACTCTCATATTATTTTTAATTTTAACAATAAAAATTAGATGATACAAAGTGATTAAATCGATTCATTTATATGAATATAAAAAAAACAGCAGATTTAGTGATTAATTTCACTATTAATAGACTAGCGGAGATTCTTGGGATTATTATTTTCATTTCAGGAGTGCTGTTGTTAGTTGCTTTAGTAAGTTATTCACCTGAAGATCCTAACTTTATTTTTCCAGAAAACACTGAAATAAAAAATTTGTTAGGTTTTCACGGTAGTTTTGTTTCTGATTTATTTTTTCAGTCTGTAGGGCTAATAGCATATTTACTATCATTTACTCTAATTTTTACTGGCATAAATATATTTATTAAAAAAGAATTTTTTTTAATGATCGAAAATATTTTTTTTGGAATTCTTTATTCTATTTTTGGTACACTTTTTTTATCTTTTTTTTATTCAAAAGATTTTGCTTTTTATATTAATGGTAATGGTGGATTTGTTGGTAATTACTTTAATCAAACGTTCTTAAATTCATTAATTCAAATTAATGAGAATATTTTTTATTATATTTTAATTTTGTTAGTCATATTTTTATTTTTAATAAGTATAAATTTTAGACCTATAATTTTTTATAATAATATTAAAAAAATCATAAGTTTTTTAACTAAAAGTAAAATTAAAAACTATACTGATAAAAGCGAAATAATTAATGAATATATACCACAAGATGAAATTAAAAATTTAATCCAAGAAGATCTGCCATTTATTAGAGCTGAAAATAAAAGTGAAAATAAGATTAAATTTAAGCTACCAGGAATAAGTTTGCTCAAAGAGCCTTCAAAAAAAGAAAGAGACAATTCAAGTAAAAACGAAACTCATGATCCAGAATTTCTAGAAAAAATATTAATGGATTTTGGTGTTAGTGGTAATATCAAAAAGGTTAGTCATGGGCCTGTCGTTACTTTAAACGAATTTGAACCCGCTGCTGGGGTAAAGGTTTCTAAAATTATAAATTTGTCTGATGATATAGCTAGGAACACTAGTTCAGAGTCAGCAAGAATAGCAACGATACCTGGAAGCAATACAGTCGGGATTGAGCTTCCAAATAACTCTAGAGAAAATGTTTATCTAAGTGAGATTTTAAATAATCCTGATTTTAAAAAAAGAGAAATTAAATTACCCATCGCTCTTGGAAAAAGTATTTCAGGTAAGCCAATAGTTGGAGATTTAGCATCTATGCCCCATCTTCTTATTGCTGGTACGACTGGTTCAGGAAAGTCTGTTTGTATTAATACTATTATTTTATCTCTACTCTATCGACACACACCAGAAAAATGTAAATTTATTTTAATAGATCCAAAGATGCTTGAACTTTCTACTTATGAAGGAATTCCTCATTTGTTATGTCCGGTAATTACTGAAGCTAAAAAAGCAGCATCTGTACTTGGTTGGGTAGTTAAAGAAATGGAGAGTAGGTATCGTTTAATGACAAAAGAAAGTGTCAGAAATATAGACGGTTATAATACTAAACACAAACTACCTATGCCCTATATTGTAGTGGTTGTTGATGAAATGTCAGACTTAATGTTAGTTGCTGGAAAAGAAATAGAAAACTATATTCAAAAACTATCACAAATGGCAAGAGCGGCTGGAATACATATTATAATGGCAACTCAAAGACCAAGTGTTGATGTAATTACTGGTACTATTAAAGCTAATTTTCCAACAAGAATTTCATTTCAGGTTACATCTAAAATAGATAGTAGAACAATTCTTGGAGAACAAGGAGCGGAACAATTACTTGGTAAAGGAGATATGTTATATATGTCTTCTGCAAATCGTATCGTAAGAATCCATGCCCCGTTCGTATCAGACAATGAAATAGAAAAAATAAACGCCTCCCTTAGATCTCAAGCAGAACCTGATTATGTGGATGAAATTTTAAACTTTGCTGATGAGAAAGAAATTGGTGATAGTCATAGCCAAGGTGATAAAGATGAACTTTATCAGCAAGCATTGGAAATTATTCGATCAGAAGGTAAGGCATCTACCTCGTTTCTACAAAGAAAGCTTCAAATTGGATATAACAGAGCTGCGAGAATTATTGACATGATGGAAGCTGATGGAATTGTTAGTAAAGCAAATCATGTCGGTAAAAGAGATGTACTTTAATGTTTAAGTACATTTTAATTTTAATTTTTTTTGTTTTAATTTCAAATTCTAAAGCAGAAATAAAAGAAAAAATCATTGAAAATTTACAAAATGTTGAAAATTTAAAATTTAAATTTGAACAAAATATTAATGGAAAAATAGAAAATGGAATTTGTACAATTAAATATCCAAAAAAAATTTATTGTAAATATTCAAAAAATAACAAAATTTTAGTTTCTAATGGAAAATCTTTGGTAATTAAAACTGAAACAAGTTTTTATAGGTATTCTCTTAAGAAGACACCATTAAATTTAATATTAGATAAAAATTTTTTAATTAAGAAAATAAATTTTTTAAAAGAAAATATAATAGATAAAAATTTGATAAACTATACTATTGTAGAAAATGATAATGAAATTGATGTATTTTTCGATATCAAAACATTTAATTTAGTCGGATGGAAAACAAGAGATATTTATCAAAATACTAATATTACTTACCTTTCCTCAATAGAAACAAACAAAGAAATTACAAAAAATTTATTTAAAATTCCTAGTCAAAACTAAATTAATATAGTTTCAGATTTAAAAATTTTCATGCCTCTTGCAATATAATTTTTTAAAGCATTTTTATGATCTAAAGAACAAGTATGAACCCACACTCTATTTATTTTAATATCAAAAGATTTTCTAATTGCTTGTGATAGCAAATATGAACCTAGTTTTTTGTTCTGAAACTCTTCTAATAATCCAAAATAAGCAATCTCTACTTCTTTTTCATCACTATGAAATATTAATTCAAAATAACCTGCTAGATCATTTTGATATTTCAAGATATAGGTTTTTACTTTTTTACTTGAAACATAATCTATCCATTGAGCTTCTGTCCATACCAATCGGTCAGTCCATTTATGTTTCTTTCCTATGTTTTTGTAAAAAAATTTATTTAACTGAAAATTAATTGGTTCCAATAAATTTAAAGAACAATCTTTGTTAGGTTTTACAACCTCATTCAGATCTCTGATTGAATGTATTTCTAAATAATTTCTTTCAACTTCTTCTGTCACTCGACCATTTTTCCAACTTTTTCACCACCAAACAAATGAAAGTGTAAATGAGGAACCTCTTGACCACCATGATCGCTTATATTGGCTAAAGCTCTATATCCTTTGCCTACTTCTGTTGAAATACCTAGCTTTTTTGCCACTATATTGATGCCCTTTAGCAATCCAACCATCTCCTCTGATGAGGCTTTTAAAGTAAAATCATCAAGATCAATATATTTCCCTTTTGGAATAACTAATGCATGTATTTTCTTTTGAGGATTAATATCATGAAATGCTAAAACAAAATCATCTTCGTAAATTTTATTGCAAGGAATTTCTCCACGTAAAATTTTTGCAAAAATATTATTATCGTCGTAACTCATTTTTTTCTATTTTCTAATTCTTGCATTACTTCTTCAATTTTCACATCGTTAGCTTCCAGATACATTAGTAAATGGTAAAATACATCTGCAGCTTCATGTATTTTATTAGAATTTTCCTCTACTGCTTCGATCAATTCATTAACTTCTTCTAAAACTTTTGCCTTACTTAACGATTTGTCTGTAAGCAACTTATTAGTATAAGAACCTTCAACAGGAGAAGATTTTCTGTCTCTTGCAAGTTTAATTAAGTTTTCTAATGTATTAAGCATATTAAATTCTAACAGGAATTCCTTTTGAATCCAAATACTCCTTAGCCTCTTTTACAGAATGTTTGCCATAATGAAATATCGATGCTGCTAGAACTGCGCTAGCATTTCCAAATTTAATTCCGTCAACCAAATGATCTAAATTACCAACTCCTCCAGATGCAATTACCGGAATGTTTACTTCTAATGATATTTTAGACATAAGTTCAATATCATATCCAACTTGTGTGCCATCTCTATCCATAGAAGTAACTAAAAGCTCACCTGCCCCACTATCTTCCATTTTTTTTGCAAATTCTATGGCGTTAATCCCTGAATTATTTCTTCCACCATGAGTAAAGATTTCCCATCTATCTCCATTTTTTTTTGCATCTATAGCAACAACTATGCATTGTGAACCAAATTTTTTTGAGCTTTCTACTACTACCTCTGAATTTTGAACCGCCGCTGTATTAATTGATACTTTATCAGCCCCACAGTTTAATAATTTATTAATGTCATCAATGCTTCTAACTCCACCTCCTACTGTTAACGGAACAAAACATTTCTTTGAAGTTTTCTCTACTACATTATAGATAGTATTTCTGTTTTCATTTGAAGCTGTAATATCTAAAAAACAAATTTCATCAGCCCCTCCATCAGAATAAATCTTAGCTTGCTCAACAGGATCTCCGGCGTCCTTTAAATCGACAAAGTTTATTCCTTTTACAACTCTTCCATTTTTAACGTCCAAACACGGTATTATTCTATTTTTAAGCATCTAATTCCTTAGCTAATTCATCTAATTTAATATCTCCATCATATATAGCTTTTCCAACTATAATACCCTCAATGTTATTATTGTTTAATTCTCTAGCTTTTTTAATGTCATCTATTGAAGATACGCCACCTGATATTATCACTGGACAATTAGATGTATCAGCAACCTTAGTAGTTTCTTCAAAATTAGGACTTTGCTTCATCCCATCTCTATTAATATCAGTGTAAATCAATCTACTTGCTCCATATTGGTTCACTTCTTTTAAGTAGTCTAAAGTTAATTGATTAGAATTTTCCTTCCAACCAGATACGGATAAGTAACCATCTTTAGCATCTAAACCCAAAGCAATTTTATTTTGAAATTTCTCACACGCTTTTTTTAAAAAGTTTTTATCCTTAATGGCTGCACTTCCTAAAATAACTTTTTCTACGCCAGTATCAGTGTATTTTTGAATACTTTCAAAGTTTCTGATACCTCCACCTATTTCAATTTTAAGATCAAATTTAGCCACTATTTCTTCAATAATATCTAAATTCACTGTCTTTCCAGTTAAAGCACCATCTAAATCAACTATATGCAGGTTTTTAAAACCATGATCTTTATATTTGCTTGCTTGCTCAACTGGAGACATTTCATATTCAGTTTTATTTTCAAAATCTCCTTTGACCAACCTCACACATTTTTTATCTTTAATATCTATAGCTGGAAATATTTTCATTTATAATTTTATAAAGTTATCAATTATTTTTAATCCAATTTTATCACTCTTCTCTGGGTGAAATTGTGTTCCAAATATATTTTCTTTTTCAACAGAGCAAACAATATTTGATGAATAATCTGTTGTTGCTGAAATTACACTTTTATCTTCAGGTATAAATTCATAACTATGTACAAAGTACATATGAGAATTATTTTCTATATCTTTAAAAATTTTACTTTCCTTAACAATATTTATTTCATTCCAACCAATATGAGGAAGTTTGTATTTTCCATTTTGATTATCTATTTTTAAGACTTTTCCTGAAATCCAACCCAAACCTCTAGTTTCTTTTTCTTCATAACCAATGTCTGCAAACATTTGCAATCCAACACAAATTCCAAATAAGGGTTTTTTTTCGCTAATTACAAAATTATTTAATGTATCAACTAAACCGTCGATACTATTAAGTGCATCAACACAACTTTTGAATGAGCCCTGACCTGGTAAAACTATTTTATCGCTAGATTTAATTTTGTTTAAATCTGAAGTTACCTCTAAATTAACTTTATCTTTAGCAACTTCTTGAAAAGAGTTTATTACCGAGCTTATATTGCCCGAATTATAATCAACAATTGTGACATTCATTAAACTTATAGTGAGCCTTTAGTTGATGGAATGCTTTTTTTATTTCTAGGATCCATCTCTAAAGCATCTCTTAGAGATCTCGCTAAACCTTTATAACAAGACTCAATAATATGATGACTGTTATCCCCATAAATATTTTCAACGTGTAAAGTAATACCAGCAGATTGTGAAAAAGCTTGAAACCATTCTTTAAATAATTCTGTGTCCATCTCACCAAGTTTTTCAACTTTTAATTTTACTTTCCAAATCAAATAAGGTCTGTTTGAAACATCAATTGCCACTCTAGTTAAAGTTTCATCCATTGGAATTACTCTATGTGCATAACGTTTGATGCCAACAAATTTTTTAGCTGCTTTTTTTAAAGCTTCTCCAATCGCAATTCCTGTATCTTCTGTAGTGTGATGAAGATCAATGTGAGTATCTCCTTTAGCTTTAACTTTTAAATCAATTAAAGAATGCTTTGATAACTGTTCAAGCATGTGATCTAAAAAACCTATACCAGTGTCAATTTGGTATTTACCTTTTCCATCAATATTAACCTCAACATTGATGCTGGTTTCTTTAGTTTTACGAGATACTTTTCCTTTTCTAGCCATATATTTTAAGAGGTATACATATATAATCTTAGTATATCAATATCCCTATGAACACTTGAAGTATCAAAAATAGTTACCATTTATTGAATATGACAACGATTGTTTTAGTTAGAAAAAATAATGAAGTAGTTGTGGCTGGAGATGGACAAGTAAGTATGGGAAATACTGTAGTTAAAAGCACAGCTTCAAAGGTTAGAAAAATTGAAAAAAGAGATGTGGTTGCAGGATTTGCAGGATCAACAGCAGATGCATTAACATTATTCGAAAGATTAGAGGCTAAAATAGAAAAACATGCAGGAAATTTATCAAGAGCAGCTGTTGAATTAGCAAAAGATTGGCGAACTGATAAATATTTGAGAAGATTAGAGGCCCTTATGGCGATTGGAGATAAAGAAAATAGTTATATTATTTCTGGAACTGGAGATGTTTTAGAACCTGAAGGGGATGTCATAGGGATAGGATCAGGTGGGAACTATGCTTTAGCAGCTGGAAAAGTTTTAATAGAAACTGATATGAGTGCAGAAGAAGTTGCAAAAAAAGCTATCAAAGTTGCATCAGAAATTTGTGTTTTTACAAATGATAATATTAAAGTTTTAAAAATATAATGGAAAATTCAAACGTAACACCTCTAGTTCCAAAAGATAAAAATGCTAAAGAAGAGAGCTCTTTAGTGAGCTCATTATCTCCAAGAGAAATCGTATCAGAATTAGATAGATTTGTTGTAGGTCAAAATAAAGCAAAAAAAGCAGTTGCTGTTGCTTTAAGAAATAGATGGCGAAGACAAGCGCTTACAGGTGAAATGAAAAATGAGGTTTTGCCAAAAAATATTCTTATGATTGGACCAACAGGAGTTGGTAAAACAGAAATTTCAAGAAGACTATCTAAATTAGCTGAAGCACCATTTGTAAAAGTTGAGGCTACAAGATTTACTGAAGTTGGCTATGTTGGAAGAGATGTAGAACAAATAGTAAGAGACCTAATTGAAATTGCCATCTCAATGGAAAAGGTAAAAATGAGAAAAGGGGTTCATGCCCAAGCTCAAAAAGCAGCTGAGGAAAAAGTTTTAGATGCATTAGTTGGTAAAAAAGCAAGCCTTGCAACTCGAGAAAGCTTTAGAAAAAGACTTCGAAATGGTGATCTAGATGATAATGAAATTGAAATAGCTGTTAGTGATACTGGATCTGGTAACACTTCTTTTGAAATACCAGGAATGCCTGGGGCAAATGTTGGGATGATTAACATTGGTGAAATGATTGGAAAATCAATGGGTAATAAAGAAAAAAAGAAGAAAATGACAGTAAAAGAATCTCATGAAATTTTAATAAATGATGAGTCTGATAAATTAATAGAACAAGATAAAATTGTTAAAGCTGCAAAGTTATCAACTGAAAATAATGGAATAGTTTTCTTAGATGAAGTAGATAAAATTTCAGCCAGAACAGATCGTGTTGGTGGCGATGTATCCCGTGAAGGTGTGCAAAGAGATTTATTGCCTTTAATTGAAGGAACCACAGTAAATACCAAACATGGTCCTATTAAAACAGATCATATTTTGTTTATAGCATCTGGAGCATTCCAGCTTGCAAAACCATCTGATCTACTTCCTGAACTTCAAGGAAGGTTACCTATAAGAGTTGAGCTAGAAGCATTGACCAGTGAGGATTTTAAAAGAATTTTAAGAGAACCTGATTTCAGTCTAATTAAACAATATGTTGCTCTTTTAAAAACAGAAAATGTAGAACTTGAATTTTCAGATGATGGAATTGATGCAATTGCTAATATTGCATCAGAAGTTAACACTACTGTTGAAAATATTGGAGCTAGAAGACTTCACACCATTATTGAAAAAATTTTAGATGAGATTAGTTTTACAGCTACTGACAGGTCTGGTGAAAAAATTATTATCAATAAAGAATATATTGATAAAAACTTAGATAATTTAATTAAAGATACCGACCTTTCAAAATTTATTTTATAGATTTATGTTTTTTTAATAAAATATAAAAAGCCCCCTCACCACCATCCTCAATTTTTGCATCTTTCATTTCATAAATGATTTTCATCAAACTTTGATTATTTGAAATAAATTCAGGAACTGAATACTTGAGAATACTAAGATTTTTAGAAACATAAGGATCTTTTTCATTTTGTGAGTGAAGACCTTTGCCAGTGACAACTATTAGCTTATTTATTCCATCCTCGTACGATTTAGTTATAAAATTTTCAATAGATCTATTTGCTTCTTCAAGTGTATATCCATGTAGGTCTATAGATTTTGTTTTTAAAATTGTTTTTCTTTTAAATTTATTATCTTTATTGGGTAATCTTTCATCACCAGATATAAATTTTTCCCAGGCTTTTTTATCCTTGTCTGAGATATTATCTGTCAATTAAGTTAAAGTATTTACAAGTTGCCAGTTTGGATTTGGCGAAGTTACATCTCTTGAAAAGACCCAGGTATCATATATTTTTTTAATTTTTTCTGGATCACCTGAAATAATTTTTTTATCTTTATCTTTAATGCAGGTAATTACTTCTGCAATAAAATCCACCGTAACATTTAAAATTTTATCAATCTTTTTATGTTCTTTAATAGTTGCTGAATTAATACCTATAAAAGTTATTTCAGCATAATGCCCTCTTTCACTTCTTTCTTTCAGTGCATCATTAAATTGATCGTAAATTTCTTTATTTAAAAGAGGTTTGCTTGTTGTTAACTTATTATCATTGTCACTAAAATCGGTGATTATAGTTTCATAAGCTATTTTTGCGCCTTTAATAAATTCTTTCTGAGCATTTTCATCAAAAGTTTCATTATTAACTGGAGCTTGTTTCGCAACAGCTTCTTTTAAAATTTTATCAAATTGTGGAGCGGCTTTTCCCTCAAAACCAGTTCTTTTTCCAAGTATTCCTCTTAATCTTAAAAAAATAAACCCAGCAATCATTGCTAAAAGAATTATATCTATGTATTCAAAGCTGTAACTCATGACCTTATAGTAATTACTATGTTGATTAATTTCAACTGGCAATTTAGATTACGGACAAATGAACCCAATTTTATTATCTATAATACTAATACCTATTATTGAGATTTACCTTTTTATTAAAATTGGATCACAAATTGGTGCGATAACCACAATTTTGTTAATTTTTATAACAGCTGTAGTAGGTGTTTATTACGCAAAATACGAGGGTCTAAATACTCTCAAAGCCGGATTTTTACAATTAAGTAGAAACGAAGCCCCTGCATATGAGATAATTTCAGGTGCTGCAATTGCATTTGCAGCAATATTGTTAATTATCCCTGGTTTTGCGACTGATATTTTTGGATTCCTATTAATTTTTCCAATTAGTAGAAAATTTTTTTTTAGCAAGTTTGCAAAAAGATTTAATCATAAGAAAGAAAAAAATAATTTTATAGATGGAGACTTTGAAGATATAGAGGATGAAAATGACAAAAAATTATAAAATTCTAGGAAAATTTATTAAAGACATGTCTAGTGAAACGCCAGATGTAGAAACCTATATTTTTGTCAAAGACTATATTTCTAAATATCAACTTAACATAGATATAAAATCAAAAGCATTAAAAAATAAAATGGTTGAAATAAACACAATATTTAAATTTGAAGATAAAGAAGAAAATAAAAAAAAATCTTATTTTGAAATCAATTTTGCAACAATTATAAAAGTAGATGATGAAGTAAAACAAAAAAAAGAATTAGAGAAAATTATATTATGTGATGTTCAGGTTGAAATATATCCAGATCTCGAAAAATCATTTTTAAATCTTATAAATAATTCTGGTTATCCGGGTGTTAAATTTGAAAAAAAAATCAATTTTGAAGAACTTTATAATCAAAGATTCAATTAAAAATAATTTTTTTTTAAATGATTTTTTAAATATTCATTGTGTTTAAAAATTTCATCTTCGCTTGGTTTTACTACTTTTTTAAAATATGAAACTTTAGAACTATTTGAATTATCTGTTTCCGTATCAAGATTTTGAAAATTTAAAGTTGGTTCTTTTTGATCGATTAAATTGATATAAACTTTAGATAATAAATCACAGTCAATTAATGCTGTGTGTTGTGTTCTAATTGAATTGTCAATTCTATATCTTTTACAAAGAGCATCTAAGCTTACAGGAGAGCCTGGAAACTTATCTCTAGCTAAAATTAATGTATCTACTATCTCATTATTTATCTTTTTTTTTCCAAATATAGACAGTTCATTATTTAAGTGACCCAAATCAAACTCTGCATTATGAATTATTAATCTTTTATCTTTAATAAAAGCAAGAAACTGTTCACCAATATCGCTAAATTTTTTTTGTTCAGACAAAAATTCATCAGTATAACCATGTACTTCTAAAGCTTTTTCAGAAACTTTTCTCTCTGGGTTTAAATAACAATGAAACCTATTTTTTGTTGGTATTAAATTATCTAGTTCAATACATCCAATTTCAACTATTCTATGACCTTCTTTAACCGATATACCTGTCGTTTCTGTATCTAATACTACTTCTTTCATTTATGTTATTCTCTCAAGAACATTGTTTATTCCAGTTTTAACAGATTTTTTTCTAAAATCATTTTTAATAATAAAATGAGATTTCTTTTTTTTGTAATTAGAAGATAGCTGAATATCTTTGAACTTTTTAAAAATCTTTAAATTAAAATTTTTTCGTTTTTTTAATCTTTTTAAAATTTCAGATTTCTTTGATTCTACAAAAACTAAAATATCATTTTTATCATTTATCTTATTTTCTAACAAAAGAGGAATATCTAATATGACAATTTTGGCTTTATTGTTTTTTTTTAAAAAAAGTAACATTTTTTTTCTTACTTCTGAATGAACTATTTTAACAATCTTTTTTAAATTATTTTTATGATCTAAAATTGCAGTTGATATTTCTTTTTTATCAATAGGAAATTTGGATATATATGTTGGTAAAATTTTTCTTAATTTGTAAAATATTTTTTTATCTTTCTTATATAGTTCTGCTACTTCATAATCTGCATTAAAAACTGGATAACCAAAATTTATTGCCACATAACTTTTGCCTGAACCAATTTCACCTAGAATTCCAATTTTAATCATTAGTCTAAAAATTTAATAACCTCATCATTTACTGTTGGTCTAACTCCATGCCAAATATTAAAGGCTGAGATAGCTTGATAAATAAACATTAATTTGCCATTTTCAGTCATATTACCTAGTTTTCTTCCTGCCTTTAAAAAATTAGTTTCTTTCGGATTATAAATAACATCATAAAAAAATTTATTTTTACCAATTGATGAAAAATTCAGATTTATTTCATCATTTTTTCTAAGTCCTATGCTTGTTGCATTAATAATCATATCAAAGTCTGGGATCTCTCCCCATTCAACTATTTTTAATTCATCAAATAAGTTTTTTAAATTTTCAGCTTTTTCTCTAGTTCTATTTGCAATCGTGATTTCTGAAACCTTCATTTTATTTAAAGCATAAACAATAGATGGCACCACCCCTCCAGCTCCAAGGATAAAAATTTTTTTATCAGAAATATTATAATTTATCTTATTTATTCCTAGTTCAAATCCATCGATATCTGTATTGTGTCCAATTATCTTATCGTTTTCCAAATAAATAGTATTGACGGATTGAGTGCTTTCTGCTTCTGCACTAAGTTTGTCTAAAAAAGGAATTACAGCTTTTTTAAAAGGAACTGTAACATTTGCTCCATTAATTTTTTTATCTCTTATATTTAAGAATAATTTTTCTAGCTTATCTTCATTAAATTTTTCTTTTTCATAAATAGCATCAATATTATGATTTTTTATCCAATAATTCTGAAGTTTCGGCGACAGGGAATGTTCAATTGGATTTCCTATAACTAAATATTTTTTCATTGATTTGTTTTTAAATATTCTCTAATTTTTTTAACTGGTAAACCCATTATTGTGTCTTCATCTCCATTAATACTAACAAACAAACTTCTTCCCTCTCCTTCTATTTGATAAACATTATAAGCATACAGGGCTTCATCAGATATTTTTGACAAATATATTTTTAAATCTTCTTCTGTAAAATTTTTCATCGCGAGCTCAGCTTTATCAGTATAATTCCAGATCATTGATCCATTTTTTGAAATACAAACTGAGCTTATTAGATGATGTTTCTTTCCATTAAGTTTTTTAAGAATTACCAATGCTTGTTCTCTATTCACTGGTTTTGAAATTAATTCACCATCTAAATCGATAACACTATCGGCTCCTAACACAAGCTGGTCGCTTTGATTTAAACTGACTTTATTGGCTTTAAGCTCAGCTAAATTTTTCGATATAATTTCTGGCGAAGCCTTTTCTTTAATAAGGCTATCTTTAACTACATCTTCATCAACATTTGAAGGTTTGACCTCACAATTTATGTTATTTTTATCTAATATTTCTTTTCTAACTTTGCTTTTAGAAGCAAGAATAATTTTATTTTGCATTATTTAGATATATCTCATGTATTTTAATTATAGAAGCAGCTGTTTCTTCAACAGATTTTCTTGTAACATCTATTGATGGCCATTTATATTTTTGAAATGTTTTTTTTGCGTCTATAATTTCTTTTTTAATATTCTCAATACTTGTATATGTTTTGTTTTCGTTTTCTCTAAGAGAGCTCATACGATTTTTTCTAAGGTCAACTAACCTATCGGGTTCTGTATTTAACCCAACGACACAAGTTAATCCCGGATTGTCTTTAAGCTTTTTTGGCAATGAATTTTCATTTACCAAGGGAATATTAGATGTTTTAAATCCTTTGTTTGCTAAATAAATTGATGTTGGTGTTTTGCTTGTTCTACTAACACCGACTAATATAATATCGGATTTTTCTATATCATTAATCATGTTTCCATCATCATGATTCATTGTAAACTGAATAGCCTCTATCTTTTTATAATATTCTTCGTTTAAAATATATTGTCCGCTTGGCTCATGAGATGCTTCTTGATTTAAAATTTTAGAAAAGTTTACAATTAGATTTCCTAAAACACCGAAACAAGGAATTTTTTTTTCATTGCTTAAATTTGCCAAATGTTTTGCTAGGTTGGTGTCAACAATTGTATAAAGAATAACTGAATTTTTATTCTTTTCTGCATCCTCTAATATTTTTAAAATTTGATTTTCTGTTCTCGTGAAAGAATAGGAATGAACATTATATAGAATGTTAGTGAATTGTGCCTTTAAGGCTAAAAAAATTCTATCAAGAGTTTCTCCTGTTGAGTCTGAAATAAGATAAATTTGATATGTATTACTCATTAATAAATTGTTGATAAATTTGTAATATTTTAATTAAATTACACAATTTAAATATTGATTAATTATTGTTGTAAATTAAGGGTTTTATTAACATTTATATTCTTAAAGATAATATTATACATTAAATTTTATAAAAACTTAAAAAGCTTCAATTTGAATGATTTATCTTAATTTTAAATGTGATTAAGTTGTTAATAAAATGTTAATAAATACTTATCATCAATATTCACAAGACATAATACTAATAAAATAAATATATATAACTTTAATATGACACCTCTTCATCAAGTAATAAAAAATAAAAATACAAAAATAAAGCCCATCTGGATAATGAGACAAGCAGGAAGATACCTGCCTGAGTTTAGAGAAATTAGGAAATTAAATCCAGATTTTATAAAATTGTGTCTTAATGAGGATTTGTCGTCAGAAATAACCTTACAACCTTTAAAAAGATTTGATCTTGATGCTGCCATAATATTTTCAGATATTTTAATGTTACCATATGGATTAAATCAAAAGGTTGAATTTAAAAAAAATTTTGGACCAATACTTGGTCAAATCAATATCAACGAGATTTCTAAAATAAGTGAAACAGATTTTGTTGAAAAAATTTTTCCTGTTTATAAAGCCTTAGATAAAGTCAGCAACAATCAAATTACTAGCAACAAAAACACTATTGGATTTGTCGGTGCACCTTGGACTCTATTGGTTTATATGATTAATCAACAATCCCCAAAAAAAGATTTAAAACATGATTTTTTTGAAGACAAAAACTTAATTAAAAAAATTTTATCGATTTTGGAAAAATTTCTAATGATACATATCAAAAACCAAGTAAAAAATGGTGCTAACGTAATACAAATTTTTGATAGTTGGGCCGGTTTATTGCAAGGCAAAGATTTAGAAAATTATATTTATTTCCCAACTCTTAATTTAGTTAATTATGTTAAATCTTTAAATGTTCCTGTTATCTGTTTTCCAAGAGAAATAAAAAATTATAAAAAATTTTGTGAAGTTGTAAAGCCCGATGCGGTTAGTATTGATTATAACGTTGATCCAAAACAAATTCTAAAAGATATACAAATTCCAATTCAAGGTGGTTTAGATCCCAAAGTATTACTATCAGATAAAGAGAATCTTAAAAAAGAAACAATTAAATATCTAGATATTTTCAAAGATCACCCTTATATTTTTAATTTAGGGCACGGAGTTTTACCTGAAACAGACCCGAATATGATGGACCACTTGGTTAAAATAGTAAAAGATTATTAAGTGAAAAATAAACTAGATCATCCCTCGATAAAATTTGGTAAAACAGGAGTCTTAATTGTAAATTTGGGCACACCCGACTCAACTAGTTGGCTGGATATAAGAAAATATCTTAAAGAATTTTTATCTGATAGTCGCGTGATAGAAGTAAACCCTATTATTTGGCAAATTATACTTAACTTATTTATTTTAACTTTTAGACCATCAAAAACTGCAAAAGCTTATAAAGAAATTTGGATGAAAAAAGAAAATATTTCTCCATTGTTATATTATACAAAAAAACAAGCAGAAAAACTTTCCTCTTATATAAAAAAAGAAAATACAGTAATTGATTTTGCAATGAGATATGGAAACCCAAGTATTAAAAGTAAAATCTCAAAATTACACGAACAAGGTTGTGAAAATTTAGTTATTTTACCGTTATATCCTCAATATGCTGCTGCAACTACAGCAACTGTTTGTGACGAAGTGTATAGAGTGTTAATGAAAATGAGGTGGCAACCATCTCTTAAAATAATTCCTCATTATGAGTCTGATTCTTTATATATCGATGCACTTGTAAATTCTATTAACAAAAAAATTAGAGAGATAAATTGGAAACCAGATTTAATAATTGCTTCTTATCACGGTATTCCAAAAAAATATTTTGATAAAGGTGATCCTTATCATTGTTATTGTCATAAAACGACTAGACTCATTTCAGAAAAGTTTAATTCTATAGAAATAAAAACAACGTTTCAATCTAG
Organism: Candidatus Pelagibacter sp. HTCC7211; assembly: GCF_000155895.1. Lineage (NCBI taxonomy): Bacteria > Pseudomonadati > Pseudomonadota > Alphaproteobacteria > Candidatus Pelagibacterales > Candidatus Pelagibacteraceae > Candidatus Pelagibacter > Candidatus Pelagibacter sp. HTCC7211. The sequence goes on along the minus strand of NZ_DS995298.1, from coordinate 232,237 downwards.
GTTTGGACCACAAGAGTGGCTACAGCCTTATACAGACAAAACTTTAGAAAATTTACCCAAAGAAGGTAAAAAAAACATTCTTACAATATGTCCTGGTTTTTCTTCAGATTGTGTTGAAACTTTAGAAGAAATATTAATACAAGGCAAAGAAAGTTTCATTAATTCTGGTGGCAAAAATTTTGATATGATACCTTGCTTAAATGATAGCGATGATCATATTCTTTTACTAAAATCTTTAATTGAAAGAAGTATTTAATCATGAATACTTATCTACTTTTTAAATCACTTCATTTAATCTCAGTAGTTTCATGGATGGCAGGACTTTTGTATTTGCCAAGAATTTTTGTTTATCACGTAGAAAATATAGAAAAAAAACAAGCCACAGATATTTTTGAGGTGATGGAAAGAAAATTATATAATTATATCATGAGACCAGCAATGATACTAACCTGGTTATTTGGTATTGTCCTGATCTATTTAAATGGATTGGAGATTTTTTCTCAAATGTGGATGCAATTAAAACTTTTTTTAGTAATTTTATTATCAATCTTTCATGAACATTTGGGTAAATGTATGATTTCTCTAAAAAATAATACTAATAAAAAGTCAGCAAAATATTTTAGAATTATTAACGAAATACCGACAGCAACACTTATTTTTGTTATATTTCTTGTTATTTTTAAGCCAATCTAGGGTTGAAATAACATTTTGAGTATATATATTAGCTCTATCTATTTAGTCCTTACAAAATTTAATCATGAATATCCAAGAATTAAAATTAAAATCATCTGAACAACTTATTGCGCAAGCTGAGGAGCTTGGAATTGAAAACGCCAGTACATTAAGAAAACAAGAAATTCTTTTTGCTATCCTAAAAAAAGTTGCAGAGAAAGAGGAAATAACAGGCGCTGGTGTTCTTCAACTATTACAAGATGGATTTGGTTTTTTAAGAGCGATGGAATCTAATTATCTTCCAGGGCCTGACGATATTTATGTTAGCCCAAGTCAAATTAGAAAATTTGGTTTAAGAACGGGCGATACTGTTGAAGGACCTGTTAGAGCTCCTAAGGAAGGTGAAAGATATTTTGCGTTACTTCAGGTTAGTAAAATTAATTTTGAAGAACCAGAGAAAGCAAGACATAAAATTGCATTTGATAACTTAACGCCTTTATATCCAGATAAACAGTTGGTAATGGAAGTTGAAACAACAAAAGTTGAAAAAAAACCAGATTTGACACCAAGGTTAATTGATCTTGTTAGTCCGATTGGCAAAGGTCAAAGATCAATTATTATTTCACCCCCTAAAGCTGGTAAAACAATGATTTTACAAAGTATAGCAAATTCTATAGCTAAAAATTATCCAGAGTGTTACCTAATCGTTCTTTTAATTGATGAACGCCCGGAAGAAGTAACTGATATGCAAAGAACAGTGAATGGTGAAGTTATTAGTTCTACGTTCGATGAACCAGCACAAAGACACGTAGCTGTTGCAGAAATGGTTATTGAAAAAGCAAAAAGATTAACCGAACATAAAAAAGATGTAGTTATATTATTAGATTCTATCACGAGATTAGGAAGAGCTTACAATGCAGTTATACCAAGTTCAGGAAAAGTTTTAACTGGTGGTGTAGATGCTAATGCCCTTCAAAGACCAAAAAGATTTTTTGGTGCTGCGAGAAATATTGAAGAAGGTGGATCTTTAACAATTATTTCAACGGCCTTAATTGACACTGGTAGCAGAATGGACGAAGTTATTTTCGAAGAATTTAAAGGAACGGGTAACAGTGAAACAGTTTTAGATAGAAAAATTGCTGATAAAAGAATTTATCCAGCAATTGATATTACTAAGTCGGGAACGAGAAGAGAAGAGCTACTTTTTGAAAAAAATGACCTTCAAAAAATGAATGTACTTCGAAGAATAATTGCTCCTATGGGAACTATGGATGCTATTGAATTTATAAGTTCAAAACTAAAAGATACAAAAAACAATGCAGAGTTTTTTAACTCAATGAATAAACCAGCTTAATTTCAAATTAAAGTCATGAACTTTGTTGAAAAAGTAAAAAAACTTCAAAACTATTTTGCTGATGGTAATTTTAAAAGAGTAATCGAGGGTTGTGAAATATTAAATAAAAAATTCCCAGATAACTCATTCATTTTAAATTTATCCGGGATGGCATATCAAAGACTTAATAGAGATCAGAGAGCTATTAATTTTTTCGAGTTAGCCTTGAAAGCAGATAATAACAATATATCAGCAATGAATAACCTGGCTAACTCTCTTAAAAATACAGAACAATATTTTAAAGCAGAACAAGTTTATAAAAAAATTATAAAATTAAACCCAAGCTACATAAATGTTTATAATAATTACGGTAATTTAAAATCATCCATTAATGATATTGAGAAAGCTATAAATTTGTACAATCAAGGAATAAATATTGCTAAAGAAAAAAATATTAATTCTTTAGTTTTTTTAAATCACTTAGCAGTAGCATTTCAAAGCCTTAATAAATTAACAGAGACAATTGAGACTGTTAACAAAATTTTAAAAATAGACCCAAATAATGTTAATGCCCATCAAATTCTGAGCTCAATTAAAAAGTATTCTTTAACAAACGAAGAAACAATGAACCATATATCTCAAATGAAAAAAATTTTATCAGAAGAAAATTTTGGTGACGATCAAAAAGGAATAATTTCTTTTGCACTTGGTAAGGCATATGATGATTTAAAAGATTCAGATGAGGCTATAAAATTTCTTTCCATAGGAAATAAAATGATGCACAAAATAAGAAATTCAAATATTGCTGAAGAAATTAATACTATAAATGATATGAAAAACGCATTTGAAAATATTGATTTAAGCATTAAACATAAAAGTTTTTCAAATAAAAAAATCATATTTATTTGTGGAATGCCAAGGTCTGGCACAACTTTAGTTGAACAAATTATCTCTTCACATAAAAAAGTTTATGGAGCAGGTGAACTTCCATTCTTATCAAGTGTTGTTCATAATAATTTTTTTAACGACAGTAAACTAGATAAACGAAAAATTGCTGAACTTCAGAATTCTTCAAAAAATTTAGTTAATGATCAGTATTTTGAAAACATTTCTTTATTCAATTTCGATGAAAATGTATTAACAGATAAAGCTCCATTAAATTTTAAATGGATAGGTTTTATTAAGATTTTTTTTCCTAATTGTAAAATTATTCATTGTAAAAGAGATCCAAAAGATAATTGCTTATCTATATATAAAAATAACTTTTCATCACCCAAAATGAACTGGGCTTTTAACCAAAAAGACATCTCTAATTATCACAATAATTATAGTTCTTTAATGAAATTTTGGTATTCAAAAATACCAGAATTTATTCATACCATTGAATATGAAAAACTTGTATCTGACAAAAAAAATGAAATAGAAAAATTATTAGAGTTTTGCGAACTAGAATTAGATGATAATTGTTTTAATCATCATAAAAATAACAAAACACCAATTAAAACAGTTAGTATATCTCAAGCCCGTGAACCTGTTTATAGTTCTTCAGTACGTTCTAGTGATAATTACCAAGATCATTTAAAGGAAATGTTTGAAAATTTAATTTAAGTTTAGCCTTAGTTAACTTATAATTAAATTATAATGACAATTTATTCTCTATCAAGTGGTCCAGGTATTTCTGGTATTGCGATTATAAGGGTTTCAGGACCAGATACTTCAAATGTTTTAAAACTATTAACCAATAAAAGTTTGCCTAAACCACGAGTAGCAACATTAAGAAAGATCAATAAAATCAATACTTCTGAACTAATTGATGAGGGTATATTATTGTGGTTTCCTGCGCCTGAGAGCTACACAGGTGAAGATATGGCTGAAATACAGGTACATGGAAGCAAGGCAGTAATAGACGCTATTCATTCCTCTATTTCTAAAGTTGAAAATTGTCGCTTAGCAGAACCTGGTGAGTTTACGAAGCTTGCATTTCAAAATGGAAAAATAAATTTACTTAAAGCAGAGAGCATAGCTGATTTAATTTCAGCTGAAACTGAAATTCAAAGAAAGCAAGCAATTAAAATTATGAATGGAAAATCTGCTGATCAATTTAATTTTTTAAGAGAAAAGCTTTTGAAAATATTATCACATGTTGAGGCTAAAATAGATTTCCCAGACGAAGATCTGCCCAATGATATTTTAAAAGAAATTAAAAAAAGTTCAGATGAAGTTTTAATAAATATTAAGAAAATTTTAGATGATCAAAAAGTTGGAGAAAGAATAAGAGAAGGTTTTAAGATAGCAATTCTTGGACCAACCAATGCAGGTAAATCAAGTCTCCTTAATCATCTATCAAACAGAGATGTTGCAATAGTTTCAGAGATTGCGGGAACAACAAGAGATGTAATTGAAACACACCTAAACATAGATGGTTATCCAGTAATCGTTTCTGATACTGCCGGGATAAGAGATTCTAAAAACGAAATTGAAAAAAAAGGTATCAAATTATCTTTAAATAGAGCTGATGAAGCTGATCTAAAGTTGGTAGTTGTTGATGTTAAAAACCTTGATTTTACTGATGTTTTGATGGGATTGTTAGACCAAAATTCAATTTTGGTAATAAATAAATCAGATCTTTTAAAGGGAGATATCGATCCTGAAATAAAAAAATTTAATCATATATTAATTTCAATTAAAGAAAATTTAAATATTGATGAATTAATTTCAAAAATAAAAAAAAATTTAAAAAATAAATTTATAACAAGCGATGATATTTTAATTACCAGAGAACGTCATAGACAACATCTTGAACAGTGTTTAGAGCATCTAAATAATTTTAATAAAAAAAATGAAGTTGAGGACTTTGATAAAGCTGCAGAAGATTTAAGGTTGGCCACTAGGCATCTCGGTATGATTGTTGGAAAAGTAGATGTCGAAGAGATATTAGGTAGTATTTTTAACGATTTCTGTATAGGTAAATAATACTCTATTTTAATTACTTTAAGCTCACTTTTATTAAAAAACGTTTAAAATTTGAGCTTATTTGGACAAAAAATATACGCTCCTTGTAAATCTCATAATCAGTTATAAATTTAGCTTATGAAAAATGATTTATCATTTGATGTTGTAATAATAGGTGGTGGCCATGCAGGATGTGAGGCAGCTGCAGCTTCTGCACGACTAGGAGTTAACACTGCCCTATTCACTCATAAGAAAGAAACTATTGGAGAGATGTCTTGTAACCCAGCAATTGGTGGTTTGGGTAAAGGACATTTAGTACGAGAGATAGATGCCCTTGATGGTGTTATGGGTGAGGTTGCAGATAAATCGGGTATACAATTTAGATTATTAAATAGAAGTAGAGGTCCAGCAGTAAGAGGACCAAGAACTCAATCAGATAGATCATTATACCGCAAATATATGCAAGAAAAACTTGCAAACTACTGTAATTTAAACATTTTTTCTGATCCTGTAATAAAGTTTATTTTTGATAAAAATACAATAACTGGCTTTATGACTAAAAAGGGTAAGAAAGTTTTATGTTCTAAGTTAATACTAACAACGGGCACTTTTTTAAATGGTTTGATACATATAGGTGATGAAAGAACACCAGCTGGAAGGTATGATGAAAAACCCTCAACAGGATTAAGTGAACAATTAGAAAAATACAATTTTAAAATAGGTAGACTAAAAACAGGTACCCCTCCCCGACTTGACTCAAGAACAATTAATTATGAAAATTTAGAAGAACAGTTTGCGGATGATAATCCTTATTTTTTCTCTTTCCTAACAAAAAAAAATATCAATAAACAAGTTTCATGTCGTATGACTTATACTAACGATAAGGTTCATAAAATTATTGAAAAAAATTTATCTAAGAGTGCAATGTACTCTGGTAGCATTCAAGGTGTAGGACCCAGATACTGCCCATCTATAGAAGACAAGATAGTAAAATTTGCTGATAAGGGTCGACATCAGATATTTTTAGAGCCTGAAGGGCTAAATGACCATACAATTTACCCAAATGGCATCTCTACATCACTTCCAGCTGATGTTCAACAAGAAATATGTAATAATATCAATGGTTTAGAAAATGTATCTATTATAAGACCAGGATATGCCATAGAATATGACTATATAGATCCGCGAGAACTGTTTTTAACGCTTGAGGCCAAGAAAATTAGCAACCTTTACCTTGCAGGTCAGATTAATGGAACAACAGGTTATGAAGAAGCAGCAGCTCAGGGCCTTATAGCAGGGATAAATGCTGCTCTATCTCATAAAAAATTAGAACCCTTTATATTAGATAGATCTGATGCTTACATAGGGGTAATGATTGATGATTTAGTGACTAAAGGAGTGGCTGAACCATACAGAATGTTTACATCAAGAGCCGAATATAGATTAAGTCTGAGATCTGACAATGCAGATCAAAGATTAACTGCAAAAGGAATGGAAATTGGATTAATTGGCGATGTAAGAAAGACACTTTATCTAGATAAATTCGACAAAATTAACCAAATTAATGTAAAAATGGGTCAATCAACTATCTCACCTAATAAAGCAGATCAATTTGGTATAAAAATAGCAAAAGACGGTATTTTAAGATCTTCTAATGAAATATTAACCCAAAAAGGGGTTGATATGAATAAAATTAGAGAAATATGGCCTGATATACCTTATTTTAGCAAAGAAATTGATGAACAGGTTGAAATTAATGCTCATTATAGGGGTTATTTGAAGAAGCAAAAAGCTGATATTTTAGCATTTAAAAGAGATGAAAACCTTATAATTCCTGATAAAATAAATTATGACGGACTTTCAGGTCTTTCAAATGAGGTAAAAGCTAAATTTAAGGAAATAAGACCAAAAACAATGGGTCAAGCACTAAGAATTGATGGAATTACTCCAGCTGCCGTATATATTTTGTTGTCACACGTTAAAAGAAAGTCTATTAAGCATATAGCTTAATGGATCAAGAAATTTTAAAATCATATTCAAAATTAAATGACCTAAATGTTTCACGTGAAACATTTTTAGACTTTGAAAACTATATATCTATGATTATTGAAAAAAATAAAAAAATTAACATAATTAGCCAAAATACATCATCAAAAAAAACTATAATTGAGCGTCATATTATTGATTCAGCGCAAATAATTGATTTTGTTGATTTTAATTGCAATAGAACTACAGATTTAGGATCTGGGGGTGGCTTACCCGGAATTGTAGTAGCAATTTTACTCAAAAACATGAAAAATAAAATGGATGTGCATCTTTACGAAAAAAGCTACCATAAAAGCCATTTTTTAGAGGAAGTTTCAAAAAAACTAAATTTAAATACAAAAGTTTTTCAAAAAAATATTTTTGAAATAAAAAATTTAGAAACAGGTACGATTATGTCGAGAGCTTTTAAGCCAATGCCTGTGGTTCTAGATTTAGTTTATGAAAATTTTTCTAAATATAAAAATTTAATTTTTTTTATGGGCAAGAGCGGAAAAAAAATATTTGAAAAATCTAAAGATGATTGGAACTTAGAGTACAAAGAAAGAAAAAGTGTAACGAGTGAAGACTCATTTTTATTAAACATAAAAAAAATTAGTAAGAAAAATAAAAAAAGATATAAGAAAAACTAAATGCAAATTATTTCAGTAATAAATCAAAAGGGTGGGGTAGGAAAAACAACAACCGTTATAAATTTAGCTGCTGGTTTAACTCAACTAAATAAAAAAATTTTAATTATTGATTTAGATCCTCAAGGAAATGCCACTACAGGGCTTGGATTATCAAACGTGGACAACTCAAGTGATACAATTTATGGTGTACTGAATGGAACTAGACAGATTAATGAGATAATCAAAAGGACACAGTTTGAAAATTTAGATATTATCACCTCTAATGTAGATCTATCAGGACTTGAGGTCGAAACAGCTGACGATAGTAATAGAGCTTTCATATTAAAGGCTAAATTAACCTCTTATTTAAACAATTCTAGAGGATTATACGACTATGTTCTAATTGATTGTCCTCCTTCCTTGAGCCTTCTTACAGTTATGGCACTTGTCTGCTCAAACTCACTTCTGGTACCTTTACAGACAGAATTCTTTGCTCTTGAGGGTCTAACCCAACTCATGAAAACTATTGAGAGGATAAAAGTAAGCTTAAATCCAGATTTAAAAATTAGAGGGATCCTTTTAACTATGTATGACAAAAGAAATAAGCTTTCTTCGCAAGTTGAAAAGGAAGCTAGAGACTATTTCAATGAAAAAGTTTACTCAACAGTAATTCCGAGAAATGTAAGATTATCAGAGGCACCCTCTCATGGAGTGCCAGTTTTAATTTATGACAAATCTTGTCCTGGTAGTAAGTCTTATTTTAATTTTACGGATGAATTTATAAATCAAGAGTCGACAATCGGGAGCGCTGCTTAATGGATAAAATTAAAAAAGGTCTTGGAAGAGGTTTATCATCACTAATTGGTGAAACCAGAGTAGAAGTTCAAAAAAATTTACTACCAGTAAGTGACTTGGTTCCAAACAAGTATCAACCAAGAAAGAATTTTGATGAGGCAAACCTTGAGGATTTAACTAATTCTATAAAAGAAAGAGGAATGATACAGCCGATCATAGTTAGAAAATCAAATAATAAAAACTCAAAATTTGAAATTATTGCAGGTGAGAGAAGGTGGCTGGCAGCGCAGAAGGCAGGGATTTATAAAGTTCCTGTAGTGATCACGGAGGCAGATGATTTAAAATCTTTAGAATTTGCAATAGTTGAAAATGTTCAAAGACATGATTTAAATCCGTTGGAAGAAGCACAAGGTTATAAAAGGTTGATTGATGAATTTTCTTATGATCAAGAAAAAGTATCAAAATTTATAGGTAAAAGCAGAAGTTATATAACTAATTCATTAAGAATTTTAACTCTACCAAACGAAGTTATAAAATTAATAGAAACAAATAAATTGTCGACAGGACATGCTAAGATTTTAGTAGGCCTAGATAATGCAAGTTTTGTTGCTAATAAAATTATAGAAAATAAACTTTCAGTAAGACAGGCAGAAAATTTTGTTCAATTATTTAAAAAGAAAAGACAAAAATCAAAGATCACAAAAGATGCAAATATTATTGCTCTCGAACTTTCAGTATTAAATAAAATTGGATTAAATGTAGAAATTAAAAATAACAATAGAAATAAAGGAAAAATTTCTTTTGAATATAAAGACCTGGATCAATTGAATAAAATAATAGATATTATTAAGTCTAACTATTAGTATTTGAAGAAGATTGATCTAAAATAAAATCTGTAATTAAATTAATCGAATTATTTATATTTTTTTTAATTAACAGCTCTATTTCATTTAATTTATATATTAATTTTTTAATATTCTCAGGTGTCCATTTGTAAATTTGTTGTTTTGTTATTTCTTTATCCTTCCAAAAAATTGGAGGTTTTGCGGATGATATTGTTAAATCTATATTTTTATTTGATTTAAATTCACTACAAAGTTTAAGTATTTTCTTTGATTTTAATAAAAAAGTCCTTGTGATTATAATGCAGTCTTCATTTCCAAAATTATTTTCATTTAAGATGTTAATAATTTTCTTTTTATTTTTTGCCAAACAATTATCAATAAGGTCTGATATACTGTGATTTTCAATTAAATTAGTTAATTTTATTATACTTTCCTCTGTAATTTTTTTTCCACTTTTGCTGAAATATTCTATTTTATCTAGTTCGTTAAATAAGGTTTCTCTATCTCCATTACACTTATTAACTATCAAGTTAATATTTGCAGGTGATATAGAAATTTTCTTTTGATTAAAAAAATTATAAGTTAACTTTGAAAGTACTTGATTTGTATCTGGATAAAAAGCAACACAAACATGTTCTCTACTTTTTTCAAAAAACGATCTTAATTTTGATTTTTTTTCTAGAATATCAGCATTAATAATAATTTTGAGATCTTCAATTTTTTTTTCTTCAATTTCTTCAATAATTTTTAATATTTTGTCTGTAACTCTTTTAATTATTATTATTTTTTCATTTTCAAAAAGAGATTTACAAAATACATTTTCTAAAAAAATATTTGTATTCTCTAAAATTTCTTTTTCTTCATATTTTGAAATATTTTCTTTATTTTTTAGTAAATTATTAGTTGAGTCATTTTTTAAACCCTCATTTTTACCGTAAAATAAAATCAATTTATTTTGATCAAAATTTATTTTATTTAACTCATAAGATTTAATTATCATTTAAACTCAAGATAGCAGAAATTAGTTTTTCCCTAATAGAAGATGCAAAATTTCTTTTAATATTTTTTTCATATGTATTTTGTTCAAAAGTATCTGATTGATTTTTAATATTAATACTTTCTTCAAATTTGAATATTTTAGTTTGATCTTTTATATCTATTGAAAATTCTGAGATAGCAGAAAGATTATAATCTGTAATGACTCCAGTCGAATTCTTTGTAAGAATTTTTTTTTCATATGCAGTGTTTATCTTCAAATTATAAATATTTTTTGAATCTTTATTTGAATATAGTCTAATTTCATTTTTAATAAGATTATTCATTTCGTCATTACCTTCTTCTGATTGGAAATTAATTTTAAAATCAATAGATTTTTGATTTTTGTAAATAGATGAATAACCACAGGCAGTTAAAAATAATAATAAAAAAATTAATGTTATATTTTTCATAATCAATTTATATAATTATATTTATAAGTTTATTTTCAATATAAATCTGTTTTTTTATTTTATTATTTACAAGGTACTTAGCTATTTTTTGATCTTCATAAACTAGTTTCATTATTTCAGTTTCAGATGATCCAGAGTCCGTTGATATTAATCCTCTTTTTTTTCCATTTATTTGAATAACAATGATACTGGAATCTTCCTTAATTTGTTTTTCATCATAACTTGGCCATTCAACTTTATCAGTATTTTCAATGATTTTTAGACACTCATTAGAAAGATGAGGTATTATTGGGTTCATTGTTATTAGAATTTTTTTATAATTATCAAGAATTGTTGACTTTTTGTAACCCTTACCAATTTCATTTATTAAAAAGGAATACATTTCGTGAAGATTTGCTACAATTATATTGTAGCTAAAGTTCTCTAAATTATTGCTAATTTTTTTAATAAATTTGTTGGTGAATTTTATCAATTCATCACTTGCATCTTCTGAATAATCTTTACTAATTTCTTCAATAATTTTTCTATGCAAAGTCCATAATTTTTGAATAAACTTATGTGATGCAGCAATACCTTCCTCTGACCACTGAACATCTTTTTCTGGTGGACTATCTGATAAAATAAATAATCTGACAGAATCTGCTCCATAATTGTTAATTATATTTTCTGGATCTATAGTATTTTTTTTTGATTTTGACATTGACTCTGATGGTCCAACCTTCACCTCTTGCGATGGATTATTTTTAAGATATTTTTTTCCATCTTTTGAAATTATCTCATCTGGACTTACCCAATTGTTTTCTGAGTCTTTGTATGTTTCATGACAAACCATTCCTTGAGTAAATAGTCCTTTAAATGGTTCTGTAATATTGAACTTATCATTCTTGTGTGTAATAGCTTGCATGAAAAATCTTGAATATAATAAATGCAAAATAGCATGTTCAACACCTCCAATATATTGATCAACTGGCATCCAATAGTTGATATCTTCATAAGAAAATCCATACTGACTGTTTTTTGGAGAACAAAATCTTAAAAAATACCAAGAAGAGTCTACAAAAGTATCAAGTGTGTCTGTTTCTCTGGTATATTTTTTTCCATTAATTTTTAAATTTTTCCATTCATTTTCATTATCAAGAGGATTACCAGTTGCTTGCAACTTATCTATTTGAGGAAGCTCAGCAGGCAACATTTCTTTAGGGAGTTTATGTGGATTTTTATTTTCATCGTATATTATAGGAATAGGACAACCCCAATATCTCTGTCTTGAAATACCCCAATCTTTTAATCTAAAATTAATTTTTTTTTCACCAAGTCCATTTTTTTCAAGATGTTCGATGGTTTTAATAATAGAGTCCTCTGGACATTTAAGACCATCCAAGAAACTAGAATTAAATATATATCCAGGACCAGTATAAGCTTCATTAGCAACTTTAAATTTTAAATCATCTTTTTTTGGAGTAACTACAGTTTTAACATTAAGTTTATATTTATTTGCAAAATCTAGATCTCTTTGATCATGTGCAGGACAGCCAAAGACGGCACCTAGTCCATAATCCATTAAGACAAAATTGGCAAAGTATACTGGAACTTTTATACTTTCATCTAAAGGATTAATTGCAGTAAGGTCAGTCTTGAACCCTATTTTTTCTGCATTTGCAATTGACTCTTCAGTTGTACCAGTTTCAGAACATTTCTCCTTAAATTTTATAAACTCTTTATCGTGTTCATAAAATTTAGATAATGGATGGTCAACTGATAATGCTAAAAAAGATAGGCCAAACAATGTATCTGGTCTAGTTGTAAAACATTTAATTTCTCTAACATCTTTTGATGAAGATATTGGAAATTTTACTTCACAACCAAAAGATTTTCCAATCCAATTCTTTTGCATTATCTTAACTTTATTAGGCCATTGATCGAGAGTATCTAAACTTTCAAGTAATTCATTTGAAAATTTAGTTATATTAAAAAACCATTGATTTAACTTTTTTCTTTCAACTTGAGCACCTGATCGCCAACCTTTGCCGTCAATTACTTGCTCATTGGCAAGAACAGTTTGATCTACTGGATCCCAATTTACATCTTGTTCTTTTCTATATACAAGACCCTTATCATATAACTCTAAAAAAAATTCTTGTTGATGTTTATAGTAATCTACTGAACAGGTTGATATTTCTCGATCCCAGTCTATTGAAAGACCGAGCCTTTTAAGTTGAGATTTCATGTTTGAAATATTTGACTCAGTCCAATCCTTAGGACTTAAATTATTTTGTCTAGCAGCATTTTCTGCAGGCATACCAAATGAGTCCCAGCCCATGGGGTGTAAAACATTATACCCTTGAAGAGATTTGTATCTAGCTAGAACATCACCTATAGTATAATTTCTTACGTGTCCCATATGAATTTTTCCGGATGGATATGGAAACATTTCTAAACAATAAAATTTTTTTTTGCTTTTATCTAGTTTTGTAGAAAAGGTTTTATTTTTTTCCCAATATTTTTGCCAGTTTTCTTCAACAGTTTTAAAATTATATCTTTCCACAAATTTTAAAAATAATTTATAGGTTAATCTTTTTTGTCTTTTTTAGCTTTAGCTTGTTGTTTATAGATGGTTGCTTTTTTTAAAATTTCTTTTTTCAACTCTTTAGATAAATTACCTTCTTTTTCTATAATTTTACATTTATTTGAAGAGTCGCAATTTCTATAGAATATTTTTAAATCCAAAGCATCAGATCTAATTTCATTAGTTAAAAATCTAACTGTGATTTTTATATTTTCATTTAAATTTTGATTATCAGAATACCAGTCTGTTACAATTATACCTCCACTATAGTTAGCGGTTGTTAATGGCATAAAATCAATTGTATCTAAAGTTGCACGCCAAAGTTCGTTGGAACTAGCAAACTCATAATTAGTAGTTCCTCCTACGCCAAATCCTTTTTCGGTATCAAAAAGTCTAAATGATTTACCCTCCTCGATATTTTTTCTTACTCTTTCATCTGGATCAGTGGATATTTGTTTAGAATCAACTTTTTTATAAGCTAATGGCCCACATGAATTTAATGAAATAAAAAGTTGCAACAGCAATAATATTTTTATGAATCGCATAATAATTTGATATAATTTTAAAAAGGTTTACAGGTTTTTTTCTAAATTACATAATTGATATTTTAAAGATATCACTATATTAGTGTTGTAATTATGCAACACTATCTAACTAATATTCAATAAAAAGCATTAATTTAACTAAAAAACTAACATTTTGTTAAAAACACACTGTTTGTAATTACAACAAAAACAAAAGGAGTAATAATGACAAACTTTAAAAAAATCGGTTTGACTGCTTTAGCAGGAACACTGGCTGCAACAGCATATGCGCAAGCAGGTGCTCTTTCAGTAAGTGGTACAGCTAGAATGGAATACCAATCTACTCAAGCATCAGCAACTGCTAAATCAGACGCTTTTGCTCAAAACACGACAATTTCATTTACTGGTTCAGGTGAATTAGATAATGGAATGACTGTAAGTTACTTACAAGCTCAAGCTGGATCAAATGTTCTAACATCTCAAGGTGTAACACTTGATATGGGTGATATGGGTTCAGTAGCTATTACTAACTATAACTTTGGTGGTATCGGTATTATTCAAGATAAGGTTCCAAACGGTGGTGAACAACCATGGGATGATTTAGGGACTCACGGTGCGCCGGAACAAGGTATAGCTGCACCTCACGCTGGAAACAGACTTGGTTATAAAAATACATTTGGTGGTGCAACTGTTTCAGCATCAATGGATTATCAACAAAATAGTCCTACTACATCATTAGCAGTTTCTATGCCACTTATGGAAGGTTTAGAAATTGGTGCTGGTATTGCAACTGACCAAGACTCTGCAACTACAGAACAAGATATCGAAACTATGTATGTAAAATACTCTATGGGTGGAATATCTGTTGGTTATCAAGTTACAGATGTTGAAAGAACAGCTGCAAACTCAGATATCGAGAGAACTGCTTACGGAATCAGTTTTGCTGTAAACGATAACCTAAGTGTTGGTTATGGTATTTCAGATACTGAATTTGAAGAGTTTACTCCAGATGAAGAAAACACAGGTATTGGTATTGCTTATACTTCAGGTGGTATGAAACTTGGTATAATTAATAATACTAAGGACAATGCTGGTGGAACTGCTGGAGAACAAGAAATGACTGAGTTCCAATTAACTTTTGCGTTTTAATTAATAGTTAATTTAAATTTTAAAACGGCCTAAGTTTTCTTAGGCCGTTTTTTTTTGCCCAACTAATAGAGGCAAATCCATTTGTTCTTAATAATTTTATCATTTTATAATTTCTTTCATTAATGCCTCCAAGTGCAATAAAATAAGCTTTTTTATTTAAGGACATCAAATTAAATCTATTTATACCTAAAAATTTTCTTGATTTATTTACTTTAAATAATGGTGATAAAAAAATTTCACTACACTTTTGTTTAAGCTTTGTATTTATTTCAGGTATATTGTGTGCAGACCCAATTATATCAAAATTTTTAGGTAAACTGTAATTTTGAACATAATTGGCTTTATTATTAAATGAAGGAATATAAACACCATCTAATCTTAATTTTATTGAAAGTTTAATATCATTTGAAAGATAAAATTTAGTTCTTATATTCTTACAATAATCCTTGAGCTTCAAAATATTTTCTAGGTGATTAATATCGTCATAATTTCTATAAATTATGCATATATCTTTACTTAATTGATGCAAATCTGATAAATTAAATTCATTAACAAAACTGTAAATTTTAAAGGAATTTTTTTGCATAAAAGTATCGATAACTTAGCTCTAATAAACGACCAGATAAAGTCAAAATTTGGTTTAGTAAAAAATCTTAAAATTATAGCGGTAAGCAAAACGTTTCCAATGTCTGAAATTAATCCATTAATTGAAAATGGTCATTTACATTTTGGTGAAAATAAAGTTCAGGAGGCTGTTGATAAATGGTCTGATATTAAAAAATTAAAAAAAAGTTTGAAACTTCATATGATAGGAAAACTTCAAACAAATAAAGTAAAGTATGTAGTTCCTTTGTTCGATTATATTCATTCTCTAGATAATATTAAATTAGCAGAAAAAATAGCGTCAGAACAAATAAAAAAAAATAAAAATTTAAAAATTTTTATTCAGGTGAATATAGGAAACGAGTCTCAAAAATCTGGAATAAATATTACTGAATTAAAAAATTTTTATGAAAAATGTACTCGAGAGTTAAATCTTAATATCATAGGATTGATGTGTCTACCCCCTCAACATGGATCAGTAAAAAACTATTTTAATGAAATGGTAGAATTAAAAAAAATACTTAATGTTGAAGATTTAAGCATGGGAATGTCAGAGGATTATCTAGAGGCTGTTGGTTGTGGTGCCACTTATATACGAATTGGCTCTAAGATATTCGGTGACAGATCTTAAATAATTTTAATTTTAGTTTTTTTATTAATTAACTTCAGCAATATTAACATATCCTTTTCCTTAATTGCCACACAGCCTTGTGTTTTTTTATAGTTAGTTGTTAAGTGTATAAAAATTGCACTACCTTTATTTTTTTTAGGTTTTTTTGTATTATATTTAATTGGAATTAAAAGATCGTATTTTTTATCATTTCTATAAAGTTTCTCGTGCCTAATTTTATTATTTGTTATGATAGGTTTGTTGTAAAATTTGCTTTTTACATCATCACACCACCCAAAATTTTTCTTTATTTCTATTTTTCTAAGTTTGGTAGATATTTGGGAAACTCTATCTTTTCTAAAATATAATGGGCCCAATGCATAAAGACCCTTAGGTGTTTTATTATCACCTTCAATTTTTTTTGTAGTTCTTCCATTTTTACCTATCGAACATTTAAATTTAAATTCGTCATATAAAAGTGTATCTTTCTTTATAATTATAATTTTCATATAAACATTATGATTAAAAAAACTCTATTTGTATATAATTCGTTAAATCTATTTAATATAATAAATGAAATTAAGGAAAATTTTTATTTCGAATTGGAATATATTGATACAAAAAGTCATAAAAAAATTAATTTTGAAAAATATAAAAACTATTTAATTATCAGTACCAGATTTGATGAAAAAATTAAAAACTGTACCATAATTGACAATTTACCTATAAAAATTTCAAAATTAGTTGAAATAATCAATTTAAATTTTCTAAAAAAACAATTTCAAGCTCAATCAGAGCATAAAATTACAAAATATACTTTAGATTTGAATTCAAGGAAAATATCTTTTGAAAATAAAAGTTTAAATTTAACCGAAAAAGAGAGTGATTTAATTCTATTTATTAATTCTCATAAAAGGGCAGATCTTAAAACAATACAAAAAACAGTTTGGGGTCATTCTAATGATTTAGAAACACACACAGTAGAAACACATATTTATAGGCTTAGAAAAAAAATGATTAAAAATTTTGAAGATCATAATTTTATTAAACATGATCAAGATGGTTATTTTATAAATTAAATTCTAGCACCAATTTTTTGTATAATTTTAGACGATAATTCTGTGCCTTTAATTAAGCACTCTTTAATTGATAAGTTATTGATTATTCCATGGAGATATCCAGCAGCAAATAAGTCACCAGCACCAGTTAAATCTTTGATGTTGAGATTTTTTTGAGCATCACACTCAATTAGTTCATCATTTAGTATAGATAAAGCACCTTTTTCACCTCTTGTAATGACAACATTTTTTTTAATTTGTTTTGAAAAATTTACTATTTCTTCAAAAGAATTAGCATTAATTAGTGAAGTAATTTCTTGTTCATTGGCAAAAATAATATCTAGTTTATTTTTAGCTAGTTCTAAAAAATGCTCTTTGTGTCTTTCAACGCAAAATAAATCAGATAATGACATTGCAACTTTATTTGAATTAACTATTGCTTTATCAAAAGCTTTTTTGGGCTCCCCTTCATCCCAAAGATATCCTTCTAAAAAAGTTATCTCACTATTTTTTACAATTGATTCATCTATATCTGTGTCATTTATTTTACCTGCTGTACCTAAGAAAGTACACATTGTACGTTCCGAGTCTGGTGTAATTAAAATTAAACAACTTCCTGTAGGAATAGTTTCTTTTTTTTTTTTATAAAAATAATTTACTTTCTCTTTTTTTAATCCTTCTTCATATTTTTGACCCAAATTATCATCACTAACTTTACCAATAAAACCAACATCATTTCCTAATTGAGATAATCCAACTATAGAGTTAGCAACTGATCCACCTGATACAGTTTCTTCAATATTTATAAGGGATAAAAGAGTTTTAAATTCATCCTCATCTATAAGCTTCATAGTACTTTTTGTTAATGAATTTTTAATTAAAAAATCATCATCCACTTTACACAGAACATCTACAATTGCATTTCCAATTCCTAAAATTTTCATATTATGCTTTTTTGGTTATTACAGGTTTTTTTCGATTAGGATAACAAGTGTTGCAAATTTTACAAGTTAAACCATAGCATTCTCTTGCTTTACAATATTCTCTTCCATAATAAATAATTTGTAAGTGAAGTTTGGACCAAGTATTTTTTGGAAATATTCTTTTCAAATCTTTTTCTGTTTGAACTACATTTTTACCATTAGTTAATCCCCATCTCTGTGCTAGTCTATGTATATGAGTATCAACAGCAAATGCTGGATACCCAAACCCTTGAGACATAACAACACTTGCAGTTTTATGTCCAACTCCAGGTAATTTTTCAAGTTCTTCAAAAGTCTTTGGTACTTTACCGTTATGCTTTTCCAAAAGTTGTTTAGACATTAAGTAAATGCTCTTAGCTTTAATTCTAAAAATACCGATTTTTTTTATTAAATTTTCTATTTTTTTTCTTCCTAATTTTACAAAATGTTCTGGTTTATTATATTTTGGATATATATTTTTTGTAACATTGTTTACATTTAAATCAGTACATTGTGCCGACAAAAGAACAGAAACCAAAAGTGTAAATATATTTCTATGTTTTAATGGAACTGGTGCCGCAGGGTAAATTTTATTTAAAATTTTTAATATATTTTTGGCTTTTTCTTTTTCATTCATTATGAGAAGTTCAATAAATCTCTCATAGAATAAAGGCCTGGTTTTTTTTTCATTAGCCATTTTGCTGCCGTTAAGGCGCCATCTGAATAAAGTCTTCTATCAAATGCTTCATGATTTAAAGTGATTATTTCTTTACCACTTGAAAATTTAACCTCATGTTCTCCAATAATTTCACCTTTTCTTATTGAATTAAAATTAATTTTTTTTCCATATGGAATATTTTTTTTATTTAGAAATTTTTTTCCTATTAAATTGTAGAGATCTTTGTTTTTTCCAACGGCAATACCTTTACCCAACATTAATGCAGTCCCTGATGGGTAATCTTTTTTATGTTTGTGGTGAATTTCAAATATTTTACTCAAATAATTATCACCTAAAGATTTTGAAGCGATCTCAGTTAAATACATTAATAAATTAACTCCAAGACTCATATTTCCAGCTTTAAGTATTGGTATTTTTTTTGAATAGTTTTTTATTATTTTATCCTCTTTTTGAGTAAAACCAGTTGTTCCAATTACTACCCTTTTTTTGAGTTTTGATGCAATTTTAAGAACTTCCATAGTGCATTTTGGTATTGTAAAATCGATAATTATATCTGATTTTTTAAATGCGACTTCAGTATTAGGCTCAGGCTTAATCCCATTAAATTTTTTATTTATCTTTATGTTCTCAGTAAGACTAACTAATTTGAAATTACTATTAGATTTTGATGATTTAATAAGCTGTCGACCCATTCTTCCCATGCATCCAGTGACAGCTAAATTTATTTTTTTCATATTAATCTAAAAACATTCTTTTTTTGTAAATGGGCAAGTGCTGTAGTGTACAACACCTTTTACAGTATTAATAGCAACTGAAGCAGTAGTATCAACTACCGTTACAGCAGTTGAGCAACTTTGAGTAAAGATTACCAATATTAATAGTAAGAAAATCTTTTTTATCAAATTATTCATTAAATTTATATTATAGCGAGAATTTAATCAAAGATAAGTTATTTTTTAATATTTGCAGTTAATTTAGCCCAAATTATTTCATAAATTACATAAACAAAAATACTTACGATCATTACTATAAAACTAAATAAAAAAGATTTGTTCCAATTACCAAACCACATATAGGAAAATACCGTTATCCATACAATCCCAACGATTTGCCAAATAATTGCTTTGTAAAAAAGCATTTTTTTACTCATAAAAACTCCTTAAATTTAAAATTATTTTTATTTTAGACTTTAAGAAGAGATTTACTTATCGTTACTATATATTGTTTTGATGAATAAATTACAGTTCCAGTTTTTCCAAAAATTAAAAATTAAAAATTTCATCATTAATTTTTCCAGAAACTTTTAGCTTTTTGAAAGAATTTTTTAATACTTGGATTTGATTTTTCATTTTCAATTTCTCTAAACTTTTCAAGCAATTCTTTCTGCTGTTTATTTAAATAAATAGGAACCTCTGTATTAACCTGCACGTATAAATCACCAAAATCACCTCTTCTCATGAATGGCATTCCTTTGCCTTTCAATCTAAATTGTTTTCCACTTTGAGTTCCATCTGGTATTTTTAATTTTGCTTTACCACCATCAATTGTTGGTATTTCAATTACTGTACCAAGAGCTGCATCTGCTATAGAAATTGGAAATTCAAAAAACAAATTTTCATCAGATCTTTTAAAAAGTTCATGAGAGTTAACATTAATAAATAAGTATAAATCACCTGTTGCTCCACCTCTTGTACCTGCCTCACCTTTTCCAGCCAATCTAATTCTAGTTCCATCATCAACACCCTTTGGAATTGTAACTGATATTTTTTTTGAAGCTTGTTTTTTACCTTGACCATTACAATCATTACATGGGTTTGTAATTTCTTCTCCATTTCCATTACATTGAGGACAAGTTTGTTGAACCGTGAAAAAGCCCTGATTAGATCTTATTTTCCCATTACCACCACAGTATGAACATCTGTCAGGAGAATGACCAGGTTTAGACCCATTCCCATTACATGTATTACATTTTTCAGTTGTAGAAAACTTTATATCTTGTTTTTTTCCTTGGTAAGCTTCTTCAAGGGAAATTGATAAATCATACCTTAAATCTGACCCTCTATTATTTGAGTTTCTATTACCTCTTGATCTTCCTCCACCTCCAAAGTCTCCAAAAAAATCTTCAAAAATATCTGAAAAGTCAGCTCCACTAAAACCACCAAAGCCACCACTTTGTCTTCCACCTCCACCTTCAAAAGCAGCATGTCCAAAATTATCGTAGTTTTGTTTTTTTTCTTTATCAGAAAGAATGCCATAAGCTTCACTTGCTTCTTTAAACTTATCTTCAGCATTCTTATCACCTGGATTTTTATCAGGATGATATTTGACAGCGAGTTTCCTGTATGCTGATTTTAGTTCATCGGGACTTGCACTTTTGCTAACACCTAAGACGTCATAGAAATCTCTTTTAGCCATTGGTTACCCTAAGATGATAGTTGTTGAGTGTCTTAAGCGCTTTTTTCTTTTTCTTCTTCTTTATCTTGGTCTTTATTTTCCTCTTTTACTTCCTCAAAATCTGCATCAACTACATTATCGTCTTTTTTCCCTTCATCATTTTTATCACCATCGTTAGATGAATCTGGTTTTTTTTCTTGAGACTTATAGATAGCCTCACCCAACTTCATTGAGGCTTGAACTAAAGCTTCTGTTTTTTTCTTGATATCCTCATTATCAGTTCCTTTTAATGCTTCTTTTAAGCTTGAAGATGCATCTTCAATTGCTTTCTTTTCAGCATCAGAGATTTTAGATCCATGTTCTTTTAGATTTTTATCAGTTGAGTGAATTAGAGTATCTGCTTGATTTCTTATATCTACAGACTCTCTCTTCTTTTTATCCTCTTCTTTATTAGCTTCAGCATCTTTAACCATTTTTTCAATCTCTTCCTCACTTAGTCCACCAGATGCTTGAATTTGAATTTTTTGTTCTTTACCCGTTCCTTTATCTTTTGCAGAAACACTAACTATCCCATTAGCATCTATATCAAAAGTAACTTCGATTTGTGGAACTCCTCTTGGAGCAGGCGCAATTCCAACTAATTCAAAATTACCTAACATTTTGTTATCAGTCGCCATTTCTCTTTCACCTTGAAGAACTCTAATAGAAACTGCTGGTTGATTATCTTCAGCAGTAGAGAATACTTGGCTTTTTTTTGTTGGTATTGTTGTATTTTTTTCAATTAATTTTGTTGATACACCGCCTAAAGTTTCAATCCCTAAAGAAAGTGGTGTTACATCAAGAAGCAATACATCTTTTACATCTCCTTGAAGAACTCCTGCTTGGATGGCTGCACCCATAGCAACAACTTCATCTGGATTAACACTTTTATTTGGGTCTTTTCCAAAAAAGTTCTTAACTTCAGCAATAACTTTTGGCATTCTAGTCATTCCACCAACCATTACTATCTCATCAATCTCACTTGCAGTAATACCAGCATCTTTTAAAGCTGTTTTACATGGTGGTAGAGTTTTTGATATTAAATCTTCTACTAAAGCTTCAAGTTTAGCTCTAGTCATTTTAAGATTAATATGTTTTGGGCCAGTTTTATCAGCTGTTATAAATGGTAAATTAATATCAGTCTGTTCTGCTGAAGATAGTTCAATTTTGGCTTTTTCAGCAGCTTCTTTCAATCTCTGAAGAGCAAGTTTATCTGACGTAAGATCAATTCCATTATCTTTTTTAAATTCTGCAATTAGATAATCAACAATTGCATTATCGAAGTCTTCACCACCTAAAAAAGTATCTCCGTTAGTTGATTTAACTTCAAATACACCATCACCTAATTCAAGAATAGAGACATCAAATGTTCCTCCACCTAAATCGTATACTGCAATTTTCTTATTTTGTTTTTTGTCTAAACCATATGCTAATGAAGCAGCAGTCGGTTCATTAATAATTCTTAAAACTTCTAAACCTGCTATTTTACCAGCATCTTTTGTTGCTTGTCTTTGTGCATCATTAAAGTATGCAGGAACTGTAATTACAGCTTTGGTAACTTCTTGACCTAAATATTTTTCAGCTGTCTCTTTCATTTTTTGGAGAATAAATGCTGATATCTGAGAAGGTGAGTATTTCTCTCCTTTGGCTTCAATCCAAGCATCACCTTTTTCGGAATTAATAATTTTAAATGGAGCTGCAGCAATATCTTTCTTTACAGTAGGGTCTTCGAAATTTCTTCCAATTAATCTTTTTACAGCAAATATTGTATTTTCAGGATTAGTTACAGCTTGTCTCTTAGCTGGTTGACCAACTAATTTTTCTCCATCATCAGTAAACGCTACAACAGAAGGAGTTGTTCTTGCGCCTTCAGCGTTTTCTAAAACTTTAGGCTGGCTTCCTTCCATAATTGATACACAAGAATTTGTAGTACCAAGATCTATTCCTATAATTTTGCTCATAATTTAATTACCCTCTTTCATATATGTGTTAAATTTGTTTCTACAAGTTCATCAAATGCAATTATTTTTCTGAATTTTCCTTATTTTCCTCAACTTTTTCATCTTTTTTTTCTGATTTTTTTGATACCCCAACTAGCGATGGTCTTAACAACCTGTCTTTAATCATAAAACCTTTTTGCACTTCTTGAATAATTGTACCTGGTTCTTTTTGATCATCTTCAATCTCCATCATTGCCTGATGTAAATTTGGATCTAATTTTTTATTAAGGCAATCAATTGGTTTAATGTTATTTTTATTAAAAGTTGAAATAAGATCTTTTTCAATAATATCAAAATGCTCTAATGTTTTTTTTAAGGCTTCAGTATTTTTTAAAGTTTCGTCATTCTCTAAAATTAATTTTGATCTTGTAAGATTATCAATTAAATTTAAAGCTTCCTTAGCGAATGCAAAACCACCATAATCAAAGGCATCATTTTTTTCTTTTTCAAACCTTCTTCTTTGATTTTCCATCTCTGCAAAAGTTCGCGCAAGCTTATCCTCTAACTCACTAATTTTTTCTTCTGGAGAAATTTCTTTTTTTTCTTCAGTGCCGGAACTTTTTTCAACTTTTTCAGTTTGATCTTCAGGCTTATTTATTTCTTCTAAAGATTCTTTTAATGCGTTTTCTTGGTTTAGGTTTTCCTCTTTTTCCATGAGAGCATATATGGTAAGAAATCCAAAAATTGCTAGGTATTTATGAAAAAAATCTCAAAATTACTTATAGGAACTAATAATAAGGGTAAATATAAGGAAATTAAGGATTTATTACCAAAACATATTAAAACTTATTCAACTAAGGAATTTAAACTTAAAAGCCCTAAAGAGGATGGGCTAACATTTAAGGAAAATTCCATAATTAAATCAAAATATTTCTCAAAAAAAACAAATTTAATATGTCTTGCAGATGATTCAGGACTTGAAATAGATCTTTTGAATAAAGCTCCAGGGATTTATTCCGCAAGATGGGGTGGAAAAAACGGTGATTTTAAAAAAGCTATAAATAGAGTTTACAGAAATCTTTTTAGAATTGATAAAAATTGGCAAAGTAAAAAAATTAAAGCAAGATTTATTTGTGCTTTATCAATTTATAATTTAGATAAAAAAATTGCTTCTGTTCAAGGTAAGGTTGAAGGCTTTATTTCAAATGAGCCAAAGGGAAATAATGGTTTTGGATATGATCCAATATTTTTACCAAAAAATAAAAAAGAAACTTTTGGTGAAATGAAATCTTTAGAAAAATATAAAATAGATCATCGTTTTGATGCTTTTAAAAAAATTAAAAAATTTCTATAATTTTTTTATCTTCAATTTTATAAAAATTTAGCCGATGATTAATTTTATTATTTTTAATATCAAAAATTCCAATTTTACCTTTGAATGAGTTTTTCTTTTTAAATAATTTATTCAAATTAGATAAGTTTGTCTTCAAAGACAAATAATAGACTAGACCAACAAGGTCGTAACTTAGCAAAGTTAAGTGTGAAGGATATTCCTTAAACTCTTTATAAAACTTATCTTTATAATTATTAAAATTATTTTTGTTAATTGATGGATAATATACTGGTTGAATATCAGTTTCATTCAATAAGCTTTGGTCAAACCATTGATTTAAAGTTATAAAATATTTATTTTTTGGTGATACATCGGTGTAAAGAAGAGAAGTTGCTACACTTTTTAAGCTTTCATCAAAATCAGCAATTATAACTGCATCAAAATTTAATCCACCTAATGAATATCTCTTTTCCAATTTTTTGATTTTTTTTTCTTTATTTGTTTCATTTGATTTTTTGATTCTATAAATTTCATCTTCTAAATTTTGTTTTCTTATCTTATAATTAGTGATTTCTTCTATCTGGCTAGTTAATTTAGTTGGATCTGAATTGTATACATAATCTTTAAAAATTTTAATTTTAGAATTTTTAATACCTCTTTTTACTTCAAATTCAAAATCTTGTATTGGTGTTAAAAAAATAGTTCTTTGAATATTATTTTTTTCTAAAAATTTTTTTATTGTATTTAATTGTGAGGTAGAATTAATTCCTGCAGAAATTACATTTTTTGGAAGGTCTAAAGTTTTATTAGTTAAAGATAAAAATGTAAGATCCTTCATTTCGTCAAGGTATGTAATGCTTTCATAAAATATTGGGCCAATTACAACTTTTACCCCCATTTCTTTTAATTCAAATGCAGATCTTAAAGTTTGATTTGGTTTAGTCGCTGTATCTTTTGGAATGATTTCAATTAAATCACTATCTATATCTTTTACAGCCAATGATACCGCTTTAATAATTGATTGGCCTAAATCTTTATTTTTACCAGTCATTGGCACAAGCAGACCAATTTTAATTTTTTCTGACGCTGTAACTGTTTTGAAAAATAGTAAAACTAAACTTATAAAAGTTATAAAAATAATTTTGGTAAGTTTATTCATTTTAATGTTAGTATAATGCTTTTTAAGCATAAATATGATCATAAAATTGCAATCTCAAAAAAAAGATAATGAAAATGGTCTTTATATAGTTTCGACACCAATTGGAAATTTAAAAGATATAACTCTAAGAGCTATTGAAACATTAAAAAAATCATCTTTTATTCTTTGTGAGGATACAAGAGTTTCAAAAAATTTATTAGATAGATATGAAATAAAATCAAAATTGATTCCAAATCATAAATTTAATGAAACTAAAAACTTAGATAAAATTATTAATCTTTTAAAATCAGGAGAAATTATTTCTTTAATTTCTGACGCTGGTACACCTAGTATTTCAGATCCAGGATCAATTTTAGTCAATGAGTGTGTTAAAAATAATATAAAAATTATTCCTATACCCGGAGCATCAGCAGTTTCAACAGCAGTATCAATAAGTGGTTTTTCAGAAAAATTTTTTTTTAATGGATTTTTACCTGATAAAAAGCAATCCATTATTAATGAGTTAAAAAAATTGTCTGTATTAGATCAATCTGTTGTTTTTTTTGTTTCAGCTAAAAAAATTAATAGAATAATACCTGAGTTAAAGAATTTTTTTAGTGATAGAAAAATTGTTTTCTGTAGAGAAATTTCAAAATTATATGAAGAATATATAAGAGAAAATATTAATGATTTAGAGCCTTTTAAAAAAGAACCAAAAGGAGAGCTTACAATAGTAATTTCTGAAAAAAATGATGATAAAAATTCCTCACAAGATCTGAGTGAATCAGATAAGAATCTTATTAATAAAATGATTAAAAAATTAAGCATAAAAGAAATAATTGATATAATTAGTCAGTATAAAAAAATTTCAAAAAAAACAATTTATAATTATTGTTTAAAATTAAAAAATGAAAATTAAATTAATAATAGTTATTTTAATTGGTATAATTTTATCAGGTTGTGTAGGTGTATCCTCACAGGGTATTTTTGGAACAGGAGTGTCTATTGCTCTCGATCCCCGTACAGTAGGAACTCAAATCGATGACTCAATAATGCATAAAAATTTAACTGGAAAAATGATTGTTAAAGATAAAAAATATCTTCTTTCAGTGAAATCTAAAGTGCTTGATGGTAGAATTTTTTTAACTGGTAAGGTTGATAATCCTGAAGAAAAATTACAGTTAACAAAGTTAGCATGGGAAATTAAAGGTGTTAGATCAGTGCGTAATGATATAAAAATAAAAGAAGAATTTAACTTTCAAAGATCTGCAAAAGATATTTTAATCACTTCTCAATTAAGAACAGCTCTAATTTTTAATAAAAATATTAAAGCTACGAATTACCAAATCGACACATATAAGAAGAAAATTTATGTTTATGGGATCGCACTTACATCCGAAGAAAAAGATTTGGTCATAAGCGAGGCAAATGAAATACTTGATGTTGAAGATGTAATTGCAAGCATTATGCTTGTTGAAGATTTAAGAATTCAAAAAGAATAACTATTTTTTGTAATCAATAACATCTGCAGAATAAGCAGCTATCGATGCTAGATTAATAAGTTCTGAAGTTGAAGATCTTAGAGGAGCAATTTCTATAGGCAGACCGAGTCCAATTAACAAAGGCCCAATAACTTTTGTATCTCCTAATGTCTTCATCATTTTGTAGGATATTGCTGCACTATGTTGTCCAGGCATAATTAATATATTTGCTTTACCAACAATTTTTGAGAAAGGATAAAGTTCTTCGTATTCAGCATCTAAAGCAACGTCAGGCTGCATATCTCCATCAAATTCAAAATCTACATTCTGTTCTTTCAAAATTTCTACTGCTTTTCTTATATGTTTTGTTCGACTTGTTAAAGGTTGGCCAAATGTAGAGTGAGATACAAATGCCACCTTTGGCTCAAATCCAAATAATCTAACCACTCTAGCAGTAGAAATTGCTATCTCAGCCATTTGCTCAGAAGTGGGATATTCATGAACGCTAGTATCACCTACAAAAATTGTTTTACCTTTATGAACTACCATGTTTAGTCCAAACATGATTTCCCCTTCCCTTACATCTACGACTTGTTTTATTTTATCAAAAGAAGCACCAAATCGTCTTGTATTACCAGTAACTGCACCATCAGCATCACCACAAGCAACCATGCTAGCAGCCCATACAACTCTATCATTTCGAACCATTCTATCACAATCTCTTTCTAATAAACCCTGCTCTCTTTGTAATTTTTGAAAAAGGTAGTTTACATATTTTTTTCTTTTTTCTTCATCTTTAGAGTTAACAATTTCAATGTTAAAGTTTTCACTGTAACCAATATTTTTAATTTGCTCTTTAATTTTTTCTTCCTTACCGATTAATATAGGAATACCCAATTTAGAATTTTTAAATGCAATTGCAGCTTTAAGTGTATTTTCATCTTCTCCATCAGCAAATACAATTCTTTTTTGATTTTTTTTAATATAAGAATTAATACCCTGCATAATAGTAACTGTAGGATCTAATCTTTGTTTGAGTTGTTCTTTATATAAATCAAAGTCATCAATATTTTTTCTTGCAACCCCACTATCCATTGCAGCTTTTGCAACAGCTGCTGGGATTATGCTTATTAATCTTGGATCAAATGTAGAAGGTATTATGTAATCCTTCCCATAATGTGGTCTTTCTCCACCCATAGCAGCAACAACTTCATCAGGAACATCCTCTCTTGCAAGTTTAGCAATTGCTTGAGCAGCAGCAACTTTCATTTCCTCATTAATTGTTTTTGATCTAACATCTAGAGCTCCTCTAAAGATATATGGAAAACCAATTAAATTATTTACTTGATTAGGATAATCAGATCTTCCTGTTGCAATAATAGCATCATCCCTTACATCATAAATTTCTTCAGGAGTGATCTCTGGATCAGGATTAGCACAGGCAAAAATTATAGGATTTTTTGCCATCTTTTTTACCTGTTCTTTATTTAAAGCTCCTTTTGCAGACAAGCCTATAAATACATCTGCACCAACTATTGCTTCATCTAGAGTTCTAAGTTTTGTTTCATTTGCATGTTTAGACTTCCATTGATTTACACCTTCAGATCTTCCTTTATAAATTACACCTTTTCTATCAATCATAATCAAATTTTCATTAGGCACTCCTGAATTTTTAAATAAATCAGCACAGGCTTGAGCAGAAGCTCCCGCTCCATTAACTACGACTTTTATTTCTTTTATTGATTTACCACTAATATCCAATGCATTTATTAATGCAGCAGTTGTAATTATTGCAGTCCCATGTTGATCGTCGTGAAAAACGGGTATATCTAAAATTTCTTTTAATTTTTCTTCAATTATAAAACAATCTGGTGCTGCGATGTCTTCCAAGTTAATTCCACCAAAGCTGGTAGCAAAATTTTTAATTGAATTAATAATTTCATTTGCATCTGAGCAGTCTATTTCAAGATCTATCGAGTCGATATCTGCAAATCTTTTGAATAATACAGCTTTACCTTCCATAACTGGTTTTGAAGCAAGTGCTCCTAAATTTCCCATTCCAAGAATTGCAGATCCATTGCTAATGACAGCTACCAGGTTCCCTTTACTAGTATAATCATAAGCATGGTCTGGGTTTTCACTAATCTTTCTTACAGGAGCCGCAACACCCGGAGAATAAGCTAAAGCTAGATCTCTCTTAGTAGTCATGTTTTTAGAGGAGATAACTTCTATCTTTCCAGGCTTTTTATATTTGTGAAAATCTAAAGCCTCTTTATCCGTGTAGTGATCAATCTTTGTTTTTTTCATTTGGGTTAATTAGGTATACAATTAAGGTATAATTAAGACTAATATGATTTATGAACTTACTTAAGTCAACAGGCACATTTGGATTTTTTACCTTAATAAGCAGAATACTTGGATACTTAAGAGATATTCTTATTGCAATTTTTCTTGGTACTGGAGTTTTAGCAGATGCTTTTTTTGTTGCTTTTAGAATTCCTAATACTTTTAGAAGATTATTTTCAGAGGGAACTTTTAATGCAGCGTTTGTTCCTAGTTACACTTCTGAAATTGTAAAGGGGAAAAAATCATCTAATAAATTTGCTAATGATATTTTTAATTTATTATTTTTAGGTTTATTTTTTTTATTACTTGTTGTGCAAATTTTTATGCCAGCATTTGTATCAATTATTGCCCCTGGTTTTGTTGATGACAATGAAAAGATGGAGTTAGCAATAAATTTAACAAGAATAACATTTCCATTTTTATTTTTTATCTGCTTAGCTTCATTTTTTTCAGCGATTTTAAACTCACATAACAAATTTGGAGTAGCATCAGTGGCTCCAATGATTTTAAATATAGTTTTAATTGGTATTTTGTTGTTTTCTAAAACACTAGGAGATGAGCTTGTTTATTATTTATCCTATGGTGTTTCATTATCAGGTTTTTTTCAATTAATTTTTTTAAGTAGATTTGTAAGAAAATATTATAGTTTTAAATTTAACTTTAAGATTAAAGTAAATGAAAAAGTAAAATTTTTTTTTAAAAAACTTTTGCCCAGTGTTTTTTCATCAGGTGTTACTCAAATTAATATTTTGGTTGGAACTATTATTGCTTCTTTTCAAGCAAGTGCAGTTTCTTATCTTTATTATGCAGATAGAATATATCAAATAAACTTAGCTATAGCTGGAATTGCAATAGGTGTTGTTATTCTTCCTCAGCTCTCAAAGCATGTTAAAGCAAAAAGAAAAGATAAAATTTCATTAATTCAAAACAAAGCTTTAGAATTAAGCTTACTTCTTAGTCTGCCAGCAGCCGCTGCTTTGTTGATTGGTTCTGAGGAAATCATTTCAGCTTTATTTGGATATGGTTCATTTGATGAGTTGTCAGTATTCAACTCTAGTAAAGCTTTATATTATTTTGCATTAGGCTTGCCTGCTTTTTCTTTAATCAAAGTTTTTTCAAGCTTCTTTTTTGCTAATCATGATACTAAAATACCATTTTATATTTCTCTTATTTCTGTTTTAGTTAATATTGTAATTAGTATTTCTTATTTTAATGAAATCGGTTTCATCATCATTCCAATTGCCACAACAATTTCATCATGGCTAAATGCGTTTTTACTGTTTATTTTTCTAAAAAATAAGAATCTATTTTCTTTTAATAATATATTTTTAATTAATCTAATTAAAATATCTGGAGCATCTATATTAATGGCTTTATTTTTTAATTTTTTAATTTCATATTTTCAAAAAGAACTAGCATTTGATCAAAATATAAAATCATTTTATCTAATCTTAACTGTTGTATTAAGTCTTTTATTTTACTTAATAATTTCATATTTGATCAAAGCTTTTAAAATGAATGATTTTAAATTAAAGTATTAGCGACATGGGTAAAAAAATTTTTTCAGGTGTACAGCCTACAGGAAACTTACATTTAGGAAACTATTTAGGGGCTATTAAAAATTTTGTAACACTAAATAATGATACTGAAAATGAATGTATTTTTTGTGTTGTTGATCTTCATGCTATTACTGTTAAACAAGATTCAAAAGAATTAAGAAATAATATTAGAGAAACTGTTGCTACTTTTATTGCAAGTGGAATAAATCCTAAAAAAAGTATAATTTTTAACCAATCGCAAGTCTCAGCCCATGCAGAAGGTGCTTGGATTTTAAGTTGTGTTGCAAGAATGGGTTGGTTAAATAGAATGACACAATTTAAAGAAAAAGCTGGCAAAGATAAAGAAAAAGCTAGTATAGGCCTATATTCATATCCTGTCCTTATGGCATCTGATATTTTATTATATGATGCAACCCATGTACCTGTTGGAGATGACCAAAAACAACATCTAGAATTATGTAGAGATATTGCACAAAAATTTAATAATGACTTTGAAGTAGATAATTTTTTACAAGTCCCAGAACCTTTAATACAAAAAGAGTTTTCTAGAATTATGAGTTTAAAAGATGGATCAAAAAAAATGAGTAAATCTGAACTATCTGATTTGAGCAGAATAAATTTAACAGATAGTAAAGATCAAATAATTAATAAAATTAAGAAAGCTAAAACAGATCCAATGCCAATGCCCAATGGTTTGCAAGAGCTAGATGAAAGACCGGAAGCTAAAAATTTATTGGGAATCTATGCAAGTCTTACTAATACTACTTTAGAAAAATCTATAGAAAATTTTTATGGAAAAAATTTTTCTGAATTTAAAGAGAGTTTATCTGAAATCTTAGTAAATAAAATTGAACCAATATCAATTGAAATTAAAAAATTGTTAGCGGATCAAAAATATTTAGATCAAATTCTTCTAGAAGGAGTTGAAAAAGCAAATTTAATTGCTTCAAAAAAAATACAAAAAATCAAGGAAATAGTAGGTTTTTAGTAAATTCTATTATCAAGTTTAAATTTTTCAAATATTAACTATAAACATTCTTATGTTCGTTCAAACTGAAGTTACTCCTAACCCAAATTCTTTGAAATTTTTACCGGGAAAAAAGGTTTCAAATAGTGGTCCATTCGAAATTACAAAAAAAGATGGTATTAAAAATGATTTAGTAAGGAATATCCTTTCAATTAATGGTGTTGAGGGAATTTTCTTGGGAGAAGATTTTATTTCGGTTAATAAAAATGATGAAATAAATTGGGATGAAATAAAACATATAGTAATTTCATTAATTAATGACTTTTATTCTGATGGAAAAGAATTTGTAATAGATGAAGATGCAGAACAGTCAGATGATAATTTAGATGAAATTGAGCAAAAAATAGTCAAAATTTTAGATCAAAAGATAAGACCAGCTGTAGCTAGAGACGGAGGAGATATTAAGTTTAAAGAATTTAAAGATGGTGTAGTAAAAGTTCAGCTACAAGGAAGCTGCTCAGGATGTCCTAGCTCTACAATGACATTGAAACAAGGTGTTCAAAATCTTCTTTGTCATTATCTGCCTGAAGTTAAAGAAGTAATAGCAATTTAAAGTTTGTTTATGAAAGTAAAATCAACCAAAAAAATAACATCAAAAACAAAATCTAAAAATATTAATCAATTGGAATTAAAGTTTAGAGAAAACATAAAAAATAAAAAAAATACTAATAGTGAATATAATAAAAGTTTTAATGCTATTTCTAGAATATTTTTAAGTAGCTTTGTAATAATTTCTTTTTTCTACATCACACCAATATTTATTAATTTTGCTGATAAAAATTTTAATAAAAAAGAATTTACAAATAATTCGAAAAAAATTTTAGCCTACACTTTAAATAACAAAAACCAAAAAACAAAAGATAATGAAAATTTAACAGAGGAAGATTTATTATTTGATATTTTTAGTTTAAATGATTTAGAAACAGATTCAGTAAGACTTAGTGCTGCTACGATAAAACAATTATTTGAGGACACCAATTATAGTCTGAAAGATGTTAGAAAAAATAAACTGGTAAAACCTGTAGCCTTAACTTTATTACCTCAAGAAATTAAAATGATTGAAAATACCAAAAAAAGAAAAGAATTTTTTATTCAAATCGTTTTACCTTTGATAGTTAAAGAAAATAACAATATTAGAATAGATAGAAAAACTCTTTTCAGGGTAATTAACAAAAGTAATAATAGTGTTGCTGAGAAACAGTGGCTTGAAAAAAAATACAAACAATATGGAGTAAAATCAGGAGATTTATCATCATTAAAGGTTAGAATGGATGAAATACCTGTTTCATTGGCTATAGCTCAAGCTGCAAAAGAAACTGGATGGGGTACATCAAGATTTGCTCAAGAGGGTAATGCTCTATTTGGACAATGGACATGGTCTGGAGAAGGGTTGAAACCTAAAGATGCTGACGCAGATAAAGGACATAAAGTAATGAAATTTAACGTTCTGCAGGCTTCTGTTAGAGCGTATCAAAGAAATTTAAACACACATAGAACTTACAAAGAATTTAGAAAAGCAAGAGCAGAACTAAGAGATCTCAATAAACCACTAGATAGTATGGAGCTTTCAAAATATTTAAATAAATATGCTGAAACAGGCAATCAATACGTTGAAGTATTACAAAAAATCATAAAGCAAAATAATTTAAAAGATTTTGATGATGCCAGATTGTTACCATCAAGTGGTGATCTTGAAAGTCTTATTTAATTTTCTTTAATTGGAAATTGAATACCAAACCATCTCCATTTACCATTATCGTTTAAAGAGCAATTTATTCTTCCTCTTCTTGGCACAAAAGGTTCTCTAAATTTAATAGTTAAAGTATAATTAGAAAAATTAGTCTTTGATTTTTCCCATTTGTTTCCTTCATTAGAGTAACAATTAATATTATCTAATTTTTTTTGTTCTTTAAAAAATTTTACTTCAAATTTAGGTGGATTATTTTCTTGAGATAAATATTTTTCCTTTGGAAAAATTTCTTTATACTCTAACGGAAAATAATTTATTATTGATTTAAATCTTTTTAGCTCTCCATATTTTTCGTTAATTGGAAACCTTGGTAATTCGAACTTGTCTTTGTTAAGATCTATTACTCCTGAATGTTGTCCAAAAGCAAATTTAAAGTTTTTAGAGATATAATTTCTCATAAATTTTGAATATTCACCAAATGGGTAGGAAAATAAATTTGGAATATAACCCAATTCTTTTAAAAATATTTTGTTAGCTTTCTCAATATCTGAAATAAATTGATCGTTAGTTTCATTAATTAAATAATCATGAGTGTGAGAATGATGACCAATAAAAGCAAAATCTTCAGACTCAACCTCTCTTATTTGACTCCAAGTCATATATCCTCTTTTACCAACTGGTTCGGTTGAAACGAATAAGATAAATGGAATTTTATTTTTTTTAAGAAAAGGCCAGGCTTCTTGATAAAAAGAAAGAAATGCGTCATCAATAGTTATAAGTATTTCTTTTTTTATTTTTGGAGTACTAAACATTTTTTCAAATTCGCTAGGGTTATTAAATTTATAATTAGAATCTTCGATTATCTCTATTTGTTGTTTAAAAATATCCATCTGAATATTTGTTGAAGGATACTTAGACTCATTAAAACGATGATACATTATTGATAAAATACCCTCATCATTTGAATAATATTTGATATTATTTTCATCTGAATTAGAACTTAGATTAGAAAATAAAATAAAAATGAATAAACTTATAATTGATGTTGTTAATGAAAAAATATTTTTGATGCTCATTACTAATAAGAATATTTATAATATTACTTACGATAATACTAAAATTAATTTTGAAAAATTAACCATGATTATTGATGATTTCTTAAAAACCAAAAGTTTAAAAATAGATGATATTAGTAAGATTTACATCAATATAGGGCCAGGAAGCTTTGCAGGCATAAGAAACTCCTTATCAGTGGTAAAAGCTTTCAATATTGCAAAAAAGATAGATTATTATTGTTATAGTTTTGAAGATTTTAAAGGTGAAAAGAATATTAGTTATGAAAACATCCCTAATTTATGTGATAAATTTAAAATAAAAAAAAATTTGATTAATCCCATTTATATAAGTTAAAATTAAATATGTCTGAAACAATTGAACAAAAGTGTTTGTCAAAAGGAGTGAAATTAACTGATCAAAGGAAAGTAATAGCTCAAGTCATATCAGAGTCAAAAGAGGCTTATGGTGAATCTGATCATCCAGATGTAGATGAATTGTATAATAGAGTTTCAAAAATTGATCCAAAGATTAGTATTGCCACTGTCTATAGGACAGTAAAGATATTTGAAGAAGCTGGAATATTAGCAAAACACGATTTTAAAGGTGGTAAAGCTAGATACGAAGCAATGATAGAAAGTCATCATGATCATTTAATAGACGTCAAGACTGGAGAAATAATAGAATTTGTGGACGATGAAATTGAAAAACTTCAAAAAAAAGTTGCAGAAAAACATGGTTATACTTTAGTTGATCATAAGCTTGAATTATATGGGATAAAAAAAAAATCCCAATAAAATGAATCAAAAAATATTTATTAAAACATTTGGTTGTCAAATGAATGAGTACGACTCTAATAGAATTTATGACTCTGTTAAAAAAATTGGTTTTCAAAAAACTGAAAAATACGAAGAAGCAAATTGTTATTTATTAAATACGTGCCATATAAGAGATAAGGCAAAAGAAAAAGTTTATCATGAAATTGGAAGAGTAAAAAAAATTTTTAGATCAAAACAAAAACCACTTGTAATTATAGCTGGTTGTGTTGCTCAAGCAGAAAATCAAGAAATGCTTAAAAGGGAACCTTATATTGATTTAGTTATAGGGCCTCAATCTTATCATAAAATAAATGATACAATTTTAAACCATATTGAAAAAAAGAAAAAAATAGAAGAAACAGAATTTGATGCGATATCTAAATTTGATTATCTGAATAAAATAAATAATGACTCAGGAAAAATCTCATCATTTTTAACTATACAAGAGGGATGCGATAAATTTTGTCATTTTTGTGTAGTGCCATACACTAGGGGTCCAGAATATTCCAGACCACTTGAACAAATATTAGATGAGGCAAAATACTTAGCTGATAATGGTGCACAAGAAATTGTTTTGCTTGGACAAAATGTAAATGCTTATAGTTATGAGCAAAATAAATTATCAAATCTAATTTTTGAAATAGAAAAAATCCCACAAATAAAAAGAATTAGATATACCACTTCACATCCAAAGGATATGTCTGATGATTTAATAAAAGTTTACAAAAGTTCAAAAAAATTAATGCCTCTTGTTCACTTACCAGTACAAAGTGGATCAAATAAAATTTTAGAGCGCATGAATAGAAAACACACCATAAGTGAGTACCACAAAATATTTGATAAACTGAAAGATATTAACCCCAATATAGAGTTCTCAAGTGATTTCATAATTGGTTATCCAGGAGAAGAAGAAGAGGATTTTCAAGCAACTTTTGAATTGATTAATAAAATTAAATTTATCAATTCTTTTTCATTTATTTTTAGTCCAAGACCTGGAACAGTAGCTGCAGATTTAGAATTAATTGATAAAAAAATATCTATGGAAAGATTAGAAATAATTCAAAATCAATTATTTGAAAATCAAATTAACATGAATAAATCCCTAGAAAATAAAACAATTAATGTTCTAGTAGAAAATTTAACCGATGATAAAACACAAGTTTTTGGAAGGTCAGAATATATGACATCAGTTATTTTTAATGGTAAGAAAGAAGATATTGGAAAAATTTTGCCAGTCAGAATTATTAAAAGTAACAGAAGTACATTATTTGGAGAAATTATTAATAACTCTAATCAAAAGGTGGCATAAAAATTGAGCGGTTTAAGTAAAAAGAATATCGAAACTTCTTTAAAATTTGTTTATTCAGACAATAACTCACTTAGTGTTATCTTTCATGACAATGATTTATTGATGGGTGTTGTTGGAGAATTTAACAAAAATCTAAAAGAATTAGAAAATATCACTGGCTCTAGCTTATATTCAAGAGGAAATTCTATTTTGATAAAATCTAACCCTCAAAAAAATGAAATTGTTAAAAATGCTATTCAATTTCTAGCTAATCAATATGTTAATAATGGTAGTATTGAAAATAAAGATATAGTTTCATCTGTAGATAAATTCATGATTAATGAAAAAGTTAAAAATAATAATGTAACAGATATAATTAAAACTCCAAAAAAATCTATTATACCAAGATCTGAGAAGCAAAAAGAGTATGTTAGAGCACTAAGACAGAGTGATATTATAATATCAGCTGGACCAGCCGGAACTGGAAAAACTTTTTTAGCTGTGGCTGTGGGCCTTACTATGTTGTTAGAAAAGAAAATCGAAAGAATAATTTTATCTAGACCAGCAGTTGAAGCTGGAGAGAGATTAGGTTTTTTACCTGGAGATATGAAGGAAAAAGTAGATCCTTATTTAAGGCCTTTATACGACTCTCTTTACGATTTATTTGATTTTGAAAAGATACAAAGGATGATTGAAATTGGTGATATTGAAATTGCACCTTTGGCATTTATGAGAGGAAGAACATTAAAAAATTCATTTGCTATTTTAGATGAGTCTCAAAATGCAACTGAGACTCAAATCAAAATGTTCTTAACTCGAATTGGAGAAAATTCAAAAATAGTTGTAAATGGTGACCCAACACAAATAGATTTACCAAATAAAAATATGTCTGGCTTAGTTAGATCAAAAGAATTACTGGGTCATTTAAATGAAATCTCAGTAGTCGATTTTGATCATTCTGATGTAGTTAGACATCCTCTAGTTTCAAAAATAGTCAAAGCTTACTCAAATAATGATTAAAATTGATGTTCTCTCAGATGAGAGGGCGTGGTCAAAAAAAATAAGAAAAAAAAAGTTTTTTTTTAATAATCTTTGCAAGCTTTTTCCAAAGAAATATCAATATTTAAATAAAGAAGTTAGTCTTACTTTGTTACTTTCAAACAACAAAGGTATTAAAAAATTAAATAAAGATTTTAGAAATAAAAATAAATCCACTGATATTTTGTCTTTTCCATTCAATAATAAAATTAAAATTAGTAAAAAAACTTATCTTGGAGACATCATCATAAGTTATAATTTTATGAATAAACCAAGAACTCAAAACTTAAAAAGTTTTCAAGATAAAGTAATAAAAATATTTATTCATGGTTTTTTACACCTGCTTAACTTTGATCATATTAAAAATAAAGATTATAAAAATATGTTAAGAGAAGAAAATAGAATATATAAATCGATAATTTCTAAAAAAAATTAAATTGAATAAAAAATTTTATATTGAGTTAATATTTTTAATTTTACTAGGTATCGTAACTTCTCTTAGTTTACCTCCTTACAATTATGTAATTATAAATTTTTTTACACTTAGTTTTTTTTTTATTTTTTTAATTAAAAGATCTAAAACGACCCATAATAAAAAACTTTTCTTTTTATATGGCTGGTTATTTGGCTTTGGATATTTCATTTCTAACATTTACTGGGTAACTATTTCTCTCACTTTTGACGAAAGTTTTAAATATTTAATTCCTATAGCGTTAATTGTGATTCCTGCCTTCTTAGCAATTTTTTATGGCGTAATTACCTATCTTTTTATCATTTTTAAACAAAAGAAATTAATAAGTTCATTCTTATTTTTTTCATTAATTTTTGGAATTATAGAATTCATAAGAGGCTTTATTCTTACTGGTTTTCCTTGGAATTTAATCGCTTATAGTTTTTCTAATCAATTAAAAATCATAAGTATAACCTCAATAATAGGAACCTATGGATTTAATTTATTTTGTATTTCCTTGTTCATAAGTCCTGCAATTTTTTTTCTAAGAGAAACAAAAAAAGATATTTTGGTAAGTGGAGTTTTTATTATTATGATTTCAATTTTTTATATTTATGGCTCTTCTTATGAAAATAAATTTAAAGCATCAGATATTGACACTAATTTTTTTAAGATAAGAATAATTGGATCTAATATAAGCCTAGATAGATTTTATAAAGACATTGACTCAGCATCAGTCATTAAGGATTTAATTGAAA
Organism: Candidatus Pelagibacter sp. HTCC7211; assembly: GCF_000155895.1. NCBI lineage: Bacteria > Pseudomonadati > Pseudomonadota > Alphaproteobacteria > Candidatus Pelagibacterales > Candidatus Pelagibacteraceae > Candidatus Pelagibacter > Candidatus Pelagibacter sp. HTCC7211. Next base: position 193,034 of record NZ_DS995298.1, on the reverse strand, counting down.
TAAGTGATCCAAAAAAAGAGGAAAAAACAATTTTTGTTTGGCCAGAAGGAATTCTTCCAGACATATTACAAAAGGAATTAGTTACATATAATTGGCTATTTAAAGAAAGATTTAATGATAATCACCTTTTAGTCATAGGTATAAATAGTAAATCTAAAGATCAAGAAGTTATTAATTTTTATAATACATTATCAATTTACGATCATAATCTTAAATTAATTAAATTTTATAATAAAATTAATTTAGTTCCTTTTGGAGAATTTTTACCTTTTGAAAATGTTCTTAAAAAAATTGGTTTAAAGTCAATTACTAACAATTATCAATCATTTTCTAAAGGAGACAGTAGAGATATCATAAAAATTAATAATAAAAATTTTTCATTAAAATTTTTACCTCTAATTTGTTACGAAATTATTTATTCTGGTAAAATATTTAACGATAATAATTTTGATTTTATCATTAATATTTCTGAAGATGGATGGTTTGGTAAATCAGTAGGACCGAAACAACACTTTGCTCACAGTATATTTCGAAGCATAGAAAGTGGTAAATATATATTACGTTCAGCAAATAATGGAATAGCAGCAATAATTAATCCTTTGGGTGATATAGAACAAAAGATTGATTTTGGAAAATCAGGATATATAGACTTTTATGAAAGTAGAAAAATACAACCAACGATATTCTCACAACATGGTAATAAAATTTTTGGAATATTAATTTTAATGTATATTTTTTTGATAATTTCATTTAATAGAAATAAAAATGAGTAATTTAAAAAATTATCTATTCACTAGTGAGTCGGTTTCTGAAGGACATCCAGATAAAGTAAGCGATAGAATTTCAGATATGGTGGTAGATAGTTATATATCTGGAGATCCGTTTTCTAGAGTTGCATGTGAAACTCTTACAACGACTAATAAAGTTGTGCTAGCTGGTGAAGTAAGAGGGCCTGAAATTAAAAAAGAAGATTTAATTGAAAAAGTAAGAAGCTGTATAAAAGATATTGGTTATGATCAAGATGGATTCACTTGGAAAGATGCTACAAAAATTGAATGTCATCTTCACTCACAATCTTCAGATATTGCTATGGGTGTAGATTCATCAGGGAATAAGGATGAAGGAGCTGGAGACCAAGGAATTATGTTTGGATATGCTTGCAATGAAACAGATGTTTTAATGCCAGCCCCAATTCATTACTCTCATAAAATTTTGAGGCTAATGGCTGAAGATAGAAAATCTGGAAAGTTAAAAAATATAGAACCGGATAGTAAAAGTCAGGTTACATTTGAATATGTAGATGGAAAACCTACTAAAGTTAAATCAGTAGTAATATCTTCTCAACATTCAGCTGATATAAATCAAGCACAAGTTAGAGATTTATTAAGACCATATATGTTAAATTCTATTCCAGGAAATTTTATTGATGGTTTTAATGAGGATGAATTCTATGTTAATCCGACAGGAAATTTTGTAATTGGTGGTCCAGATGGAGACTGTGGTTTAACTGGAAGAAAAATTATAGTTGATACTTATGGTGGTGCAGCCCCTCATGGAGGAGGAGCTTTCTCAGGAAAAGATCCAACTAAGGTGGATAGATCAGCAGCTTACGCAGCTAGATATATTGCAAAAAATGTTGTTGCTTCAAAAATATCTGATAAATGTTTAATTCAACTAGCTTATGCAATTGGAGTTTCAAAGCCTTTATCAATTTATGTAGATTTATTTGATAACGATTTAGAAAAAAATAAATTTGTAGTAGAAAAGATAAATGAAAATTTTGATCTAAGCCCTAGAGGAATAAGAGAAATGTTAAATTTAAATAAGCCAATATATGAAAAAACAGCTGCTTATGGCCATTTTGGTAGAGTTCCAGAAAATGACGGCTCATTTTCATGGGAAAAAACAGATAAAACTAATGTTTTTTCTAAATAGTTTCTGTTGAATTAAAATTTTTTTTTACTATATTCCCCTTACATTATTGAATTTACAAAATGGGCTTTAGCCCATTTTTTTTTGGAGCTAACAAAAATATGTTAAATAAAAGAGCAGATAAACTTGAATTATTAAGAATTGCAGAAGCTGTAGCATTAGAAAAGTCTATTGATAAAGAGCTTATCATTAGTTCGATGGAAACAGGCATTGCAAAAGCTGCAAAGTCAAAATTTGGTCAAGACAACGAAATTAAAGTTTCTATTGATAGAGACAGTGGTGATATAGAGATATTTAGAAAATTAATTGTTGCAGAAAATCCAGAAAATTCAAATACAGAAATTAAATTAGAAGATGCAATTATTCTAAATGAAATTAACAAAGATAAAGCTGTTGGGGATGAAGTTTTACAACCATTACCATCATTTGATTTTGGAAGAATAGCTGCACAGACAGCAAAACAAGTAATAAGTTTTAATGTTAGAGAGGCTGAAAGAGAAAGACAGTACAATGACTTTATCGACAAAAAAGATACAATATTAAGTGGTATTGTAAAGAGATTAGAATTTGGAAATGTAATAGCTGACCTTGGAAGAACTGAAGCAATTATCCAAAAAAATGAAATGATACCAAGAGAAAATATTAAAGCTGGTGATAGAATTAAAGCTTATTGCTATGATGTAAGAAGAGAACCAAGAGGACAGCAGATATTTTTATCAAGAGCACATCCAAAATTTATGGAAAAGCTTTTTGTTCAAGAAGTTCCAGAGATATATGATGGTTTAATTGAAATTAAATCTTCTTCAAGAGATCCAGGTAGCAGAGCAAAAATTTGTGTTAAAGCAGTAGATACTTCTTTAGATCCCGTTGGAGCTTGTGTTGGAATGAGAGGTTCAAGAGTTCAAGCTGTTGTAAATGAATTACAGGGAGAAAAAATTGATATTGTAAATTGGTCTGAGGATCCTGCAATATTAGTATCTAACGCTCTATCACCAGCGGAAGTTCAAAGAGTAAATGTAGATATTGAAAGGAAAAAATTAGATGTAATACTTACTGAAGAAAATCTAAGTAAAGCAATAGGAAGAAGAGGTCAAAACGTTCGGCTAGCAACTAAGTTATTGAATTATGAAATTAATATCATGACTGATGCAGAAGACTCTGAAAGAAGACAAGTAGAGTTTAAAGAAAAAACAGAAAATTTTGTTAAGAACTTGGAATTAGATGAAACATTAGGTCAATTATTGGTTGCTGAAGGCTTCTCTTCAATTGATGATATTAAAGATACCACTGCAGAAAATTTAATGAAGATAGAAGGAATTGAAGAAGATACTGCAATAGCTTTAATAGAAAGAGCAAAAGAATTTCATCAAAAAGATCAAGAAGATATTTCAGAAAGAATTAAAGAATTAGGTCTTCAGGATAGCTTAATAAATCTAAAAGGATTAACTCCTGGAATGCTAGTTACATTAGGTGAGCAAAAAATTTTAACTTTAGAGGATTTTGCTGACTTAGCATCTGATGAACTAACAGGTGGATATGATGTAGTAAAAGGTGAAAGAGTTAAAATTCAAGGTTATCTTGAGGATTTTGCTTTATCAAAAGAAGAAGCTGATGAATTAATTATGTCTGCAAGAAAAATTGTTTATAAAGATTGAGTGATGAGCTATGGAAAAAAAAACAAAATTAACAATATCTGGCACTGCCAAAAAATCATTCAAAAATATTGAGATTGCCAAAACTCAAAATAAAAATTCAGTAGTAATCGATAAGCAATCAAATAAATTTCCGAATAGAAGTGGTTCATCTAGACCTGGTAGTTTTAAACCTAAAACTGGATCTACATTTAATAGAGGCGCTCCGCTAAAACCAACTTTTGCTCCTAAATCACCCCCGATAACAAATGATTTTGAAAGACGAAAATTAGCTGAACAAAGAGCAACAAAAAGACTTAAGGGTGATAATGAAAGTAAAGACAGAAAAACTTTAAAAACTGGAACAAAAAAAAGAGAATTAAAATTAACAGTTTCAAGAGCTTTAAGTGATGAAATAGAGGCAAGAGAAAGAAGTTTAGCTTCTGTTAAAAGAGCAAGGTTAAAAGAAAATAAAAATTTGGCCAAAGGAGAAGCTCAAGAAAGTTTAAAGCCCGTTAAAAGAGATGTAAATATTCCTGAAGCAATCACTGTTAGGGAGCTTGCAAATAGAATGGCAGAGCAATCAAGCAATGTTATTAAATATTTGTTAGGAATGGGTGTAACTGTAACCATTAACCAAACGTTAGCGGCTGATACTGCTGAGTTTTTAGTCAAAGAATTTGGCCACAATCCAATTAGAGAAGAAAAAGCTGAAGAGATTATAGAAAAAATTAAAGCGACAAGAGTAGAAAATTTAAAGAACAGACCACCAATTGTAACAGTGATGGGGCATGTTGATCATGGTAAAACTTCTGTGCTAGATGTTTTAAGAAGTGCAAATGTAGTGTCAGGAGAATTTGGTGGAATTACTCAACATATTGGCGCTTATCAAATAGAGAGCCAGTCAAATAAATTAACCTTTATTGACACCCCTGGTCACGCTGCTTTTACAGAAATGAGAGCAAGAGGATCAAAATTAACTGATGTAGTTGTGTTGGTTGTAGCTGCAGATGACGGAGTGAAACCTCAAACAGTTGAATCAATTAAACATGCAAAAGCTGCCAATGTTCCTATTGTAGTTGCAATTAATAAATGTGATTTGCCAGATGCAGACCCTCAAAAAATAAAAAACCAATTACTAGAACATGAGTTAATAGCTGAGGATTTATCAGGTGATACTTTAATGGTTGAAATATCAGCTACTACAAAAATGAATTTAGATAAATTAGTTGAAGCAATAATTTTACAAGCAGAAATATTAGATTTAAAAACAGATTTTGAGTCTAAAGCCACAGGTATTGTAATTGAGTCTAAAATTGATGTTGGTAGAGGACCAGTTGCAACTATCATTGTAACAACGGGAACTCTCAAAAAGGGCAACTTTTTTGTAAGTGGCTTGAGATGGGGAAAAGTTAGGGCAATAATTGATGACAAAGGAAAAAATATTAATGAAGCACCACCATCTACACCTGTTGAAATTTTAGGAATTAATGGCGCTGCAAAAGCAGGAGATGATTTTATTGTTGTAGATAACGAAAAAAAAGCGAAAACTTTAAGTGAAAATAGGGCTCAAGAAAGTAAAGATGGAAAAAATCCTTTAACTTTTGCATCACAAGACTCAGCATTTTCAGATAAATCTACAGAAGAATTAAATCTGATAATCAAATCTGATGTACATGGTTCATCTGAAGCAATTAAAAATGCAATCAGTCAGATCAAACATGATGAAGTTAAACCAAAAATAATTCTTGCAGATATTGGAATGGTAACAGAAACAGATGTTACTCTTGCAAAAGCTTCTAATGCAGTTTTGATAGCTTTTAATGTTAAGCCAAGCAAAGAAGCAAAAAAACTTGCTGAAAATGAAAAAATCAAAATTTCATCTTACAATATAATTTATGAGGTTTTGGATTTTGTTAAACAAAAAATGTCAGGCTTATTATCTCCTGATATTCAAGAAACAGTTACAGGTACAGCTCAAATTTTAGAAATCTTTAAGGTTTCGGGTGCAGGAAAAGTTGCAGGCTCAAAAGTAATGGAAGGTGAAATTACTAGTGCCTCAGATGTTAGAATAATTAGAGATGGAGCAATTATTTACACTGGTAAAGTTGGAACCCTATTTAGAGAAAAAAACCAGGTAAAACAGGTCAGTAATGGTCAAGAGTGTGGAATAACAGTTAAGGACTATATGGACTTTCAAAAAAACGACACAATAGAGGCTTTTAGTGTTACATCTACAGATAGGATGATTTAATGGCAGATAGAATTGGAAAACCGATTTCACAAAGGCAGCTTAGAGTTGGGGAGATGATTAAGCAGTCTTTAAGTATGATTTTTATAAGAAATGAGGCTAAGGTGCCGAATTTAGAAACCAACACTATAACGGTTACTGAGGTAAGAATGAGCCAAGATTTGAAAATTGCTAAAGCCTACGTGCTTCCACTTGGTGGAAAGGATGCAGATGAGGTGATTAAAGTATTAAAAGAATACTCATTTTTAATTAGAAAAATTTTATCACAAAAGGTGGTTATGAAATTTTTACCAAAATTACTTTTTAGAAAAGACGAGTCTTTTGAGTATGCGGAAAAAATAGAAAACTTAATAAAACAAACAAATAAATAGGAAAAACGAGGCATGAATAAAAAGGCACAAGAATTAGCAATGCACGATAAAGACACTGGATCTTCAGAGATACAGATTGCTTTGCTAACAGAGAAAATTGAAACTCTCTCTAAACATATTAAACAATTCAAGAAAGATAAACATTCATCTGTTGGATTGTTGAGAGCGGTAAATAGAAGAAAGAAATTGTTAGAATACTTAAAAAATACAAAAATGAATTCTTACAAAAATGTACTGTCGAAATTGGGATTAAGAAAATAAAGATCAAGATAGATAGAACGGAATGGAACGAAACGAACGAAACGAAATGGAAATGAAATGTTTAAAGTATACAAGAAGGAAATAGAAGTAGCAGGAAAGAAAATAAGTTTAGAAACAGGTAAAGTAGCAAGACAGGCAGACGGAGCAATCATTGCTTCATGTGGTGAAACAGTTATTTTAGCAACAGTAGTAGGAGCAAAAAAAGTTAATCCAGATATGGATTATTTTCCTCTATCAGTAAATTACCAAGAAAAATATTATGCAGGTGGAAAAATACCTGGTGGATATTTTAAAAGAGAAGCAAGACCAACTGAAAGCGAAACTTTAATCTCAAGATTAATTGATAGACCAATCAGACCTTTGTTTCCAGATGCATTTAAAAATGAAGTACAGTTATTACCAACAGTAATTTCATATGATAAAGAAAACCAACCAGATATTCTAGCAATCACTGCTTCTTCAGCAGCATTAGCCATCTCAGGAATGCCATTTATGGGTCCTGTAGGAGCATCTAGAGTGGGTTTTGTTGATGGTAAATATATTTTAAACCCATCAAAAGCTGAATTAGAAAACTCGAGTTTAGATTTAGTAGTAGCAGGTACGAAAGATGCTGTGCTTATGGTTGAGTCTGAAGCTAACGGTTTAACAGAAGAAGAAATGTTAAACGCAGTTAAATTTGGACACGAAGGTTTTGTTCCAGTTATCGAGATGGTAGAGGAACTTGCAAAAGAATGCAGAAAACCTGAGTGGACTGTTGAGAAAAAAGATTTATCTGAAGTTAAACAAAAACTTGAGGAAACCTTTACTAAAGATTTAACAAAAGCTTTTGCTACCAGAGATAAGCAAGATAGATCAAATCAAATTTCAGAAATCACAGATAAAGCTAAAAAGCTTTTTGAAGAAAATGAAAATTATTCTGATCTTGATGTTAACTCAGAGCTTAAAAACTTAGAGAAGAAAATTGTAAGAACTGACATTCTTAAAAACAAAAACAGAATTGACGGTAGAGGATTATCTGATGTGAGACCTATTGAATGTGAAGTTGGTGTTTTGCCAAGAACTCACGGTTCTGCTTTGTTTACTAGAGGAGAAACACAAGCGATTGTCGTTGCTACTTTAGGTACATCTGATGATGAGCAAAGAATTGAAAGTTTAGACGGTCTTCAAAGGGAACGATTTATGCTTCACTACAATTTCCCTCCTTTTTCAGTGGGAGAAACTGGAAGAATTGGGACTGGAAGACGAGAAATTGGTCATGGTAAATTAGCGTGGAGAGCAATTAACTCTTCACTACCTTCAAAAGAGGCGTTTCCATACACTTTTAGAATAGTATCGGAGATTACAGAATCAAATGGTTCATCTTCAATGGCTACTGTTTGTGGAACATCTCTTGCATTAATGGATGCTGGTGTTCCAATTAAAGAGCCAGTTGCAGGTATTGCAATGGGATTAATTAAAGAAGGTGATGATTTTAGTGTTTTATCAGACATTTTAGGTGATGAGGATCATTTAGGAGATATGGACTTTAAAGTTGCTGGAACTAAAGATGGAATAACTTCTCTTCAAATGGATATCAAAATTACAGGTATTACATTTGAAATCATGGAGCAGGCATTAAGCCAAGCCAAAGATGGAAGAGTTCATATCTTAGGTGAAATGAATAAAGCATTATCTGCCTCAAGAGAAGATGTTGGAAAACACACTCCAAAAATGGAACAAGTAAATGTTGATAAAAAAGATATTGCTGCTGTAATTGGAAAAGGTGGAGCAACAATCAGAGAGATCGTTGAAAAATCAGGTGCTAAAGTTGATGTAAATGATGAAGGAGTTGTGACAGTTGCTGCTCCTGATGAAGAGTCTAGAAACATTGCAATGCAAATGATTAAAGACATCACTGCAAAAGCTGAACTGAATAAAATTTATTCAGGTAAAGTTATGAAGATTATGGAGTTTGGTGCATTTGTTAATTTCTTAGGAAAACAAGATGGACTTGTTCATATTTCAGAACTAGCAGATAAAAGAGTTGCTAAAGTAACTGATGTTGTTAAAGAAGGCGATGAGGTAAAAGTCAAAGTTATTGGTTTCGATAGAGGTAAAGTTAAACTTTCTATGAAACAAGCTGCTGAATAATAAATAATTTAAATTAAAATTTAACCCCTGGAATGAGAATTCTGGGGTTTTTTTTATAGGGCACCTGGTAATAGAGTCCCCCCTAATATTTTTAACTAAATTTAACTATATTTTAGGTGATATTCTTAGGATCTGGCATTCCAACCTTGTTATACCCAGCATCTACGTAGTGAATTTCACCGGTTACACCGTTTGCAAGGTCACTTAGAAGGTATAATGCTGAATTTCCAACATCATGAATATCTACGTTTCTTTTAAGCAAAGAATGGTCTTCATTCCATTTATACAGGAATTTTGCATCTCCAATAGCAGAAGCAGCTAATGTTTTAATAGGTCCTGCGCTTATAGCATTTACTCTCATGCCTTTTGCACCCAAATCTCTGGCTAGATATTTAACACTAGATTCTAATGCTGCCTTACACACACCCATTACGTTATAATTTGGAATAGCTTTGTTTGCTTCATAACTTAAGGTGATTAAACTTCCACCTTCTTTCATAATTTTAGAAGCTTCTTTTGCAACTTCAGTAAATGAAAAACATGAAATCAACATACTTCGTAAAAAATTTTCTCTAGTTGTATCTAAATATTCACCTGATAATTCTGATTTGTCTGAGAAAGCAATCGCATGAACTACAAAATCAATTTCTCCCCATTGAGATTTTACATCTTCAAATAATTTTATTACGTCTTCTTTTTTTTCAACATCACAGCTAAACGTAGTTTTTGAATTTAATTTTTCTGCTAAAGGAACTACTCTTTTTTTCAAAGCATCGCCTAAATATGTAAATGCTAGTTCAGCTCCTGCTTCTGCAAGTTTTTGTGAAATACCCCAGGCAATAGATCTTTCATTGGCAACGCCCATGATTAATCCTTTTTTACCTTTCATCAAATTCATAAATTAAATCTTCTCAAAAATTAATGCAGCATTAGTTCCACCAAAACCAAAACTATTAGACATTACAGTATTTAATGTTGCATTAGTTTCAGTTTTTGCAACTATTGGAAATTTTTTAGCTTCTTCATCCATCTCATTAATATTTGCTGAGCCAGCAATGAAATTATTTTTCATCATTATTAAACAATAGATTGCTTCATGAACAGAGGCAGCACCAAGTGGATGTCCAGATAAAGATTTTGTCGAACTAATCTTTGGAATATTGTCTCCAAAAGTATTTTTAACTGCATTTAGTTCTGTAATATCTCCAACTGGAGTAGAAGTTCCATGGGTATTGATATAATCAATTTTATTTTTAGCCGTAGACATTGCCATTTGCATACATCTTACAGCTCCTTCACCAGATGGAGCCACCATATCGTATCCATCTGAAGTCGCTCCATAACCAGTTAATTCCGCGTATATTTTAGCACCTCTTGCTTTAGCATGTTCGTATTCTTCAAGCACTAAAACACCTGCACCACCAGCTATTACAAAACCATCTCTTGTTTTATCATATGCTCTAGATGCTGTTTCAGGAGCATCATTATATTTTGATGATAAAGCAGTCATTGCATCAAACATTGCAGTCATTGCCCAGTGAACTTCTTCACTACCCCCTGAAAAAACAACGTCTTGTTTGCCCATTTGAATTAATTCCATTGAATTACCGATACAGTGACCACTCGTTGCACAAGCCGAACTCATTGTGTAGTTGGTACCTTTTATTTTAAAAGGGACAGCAAGAGTTGCTGAAGCTGTACTTGCCATTGTTCTTGGAACAATAAATGGTCCCATTAATTTTGGAGTTTTAGCTCTAGTTTTATCTGCTGCCAATATGACGTTTTCGATTGAAGGTCCTCCTGAGCCCATAATAATTCCAGTTTTAAAATTGCTTACTTCAGTTTCTTCTAATCCTGAGTCTTCAATTGCTTCTTTCATTGCAATGTAATTATAAGCTGAACCTGAACCCATAAATCTAATTGTTTTTCTATCTATATGATCTTCAAGCTTTATATTTGGTTTGCCATGAACATGACTTTTAAGATTATGTTCTTTATACTCTTCAGCATAAGAAATTCCTGACTTCGAATTTAATAGTGATTTATGGACTTCTTCTTGATTATTACCTAAGCAAGATACAACTCCTAAACCTGTTATAACTACCCTTCTCATTATTTAAATAACCCCACTTTTAAGCTTTCTGCTGAATAAATTTTTTTATCGTCTGCAAATACTAAACCATTTGCAAGACCGACTGTTGTTCCTCCTGGAGACATAATTTTTTTCATATCTATTTCGTATCTTACATTCTTTACACTTTGTAAAACTTCACCTGTAAATTTTACAGTACTGACTCCTAAAGCTCTTCCTTTTCCAGGATTTCCTAACCAACCTAAATAAAACCCAACTAACTGCCACATAGCGTCCAATCCTAAACAGCCTGGCATTACAGGGTCAGCTTTAAAATGACAGTCAAAAAACCATAGATCATTTTTAATATCTAACTCAGCTTTTAGAGAACCTTTGTTAAATTCTCCATTATTCTCATTAATTTCTGTTATTCTATCAAACATCAGCATTGGAGGAAGTGGTAATTTAGCATTTCCAGGCCCAAAAAGATCACCATTTCCACATGTTATGAGATCATCATAGGAGTAAGAATTTTTTTTCATAATTTTTGAGTTCCCTTAGTACTTGATTTAATGATAATATAATATAATAAAACAATATAATTTTTATTCTTAGTTTAGAATTATTATAAAAAACTATGGCAAAAAACTGTAATTTCATTGAAAAATTAAGAGAAACGGGACTAAGACCTACTAAGCAAAGAGTTAAAATTTGTGAGGTTTTATTCAAAAGAGAGAAAACTTTTCACTTTACAATTAATGAATTGGTAAAAAAAATTTCTGAAGAAAATAATGAAAAAATATCTTTAGCTACAGTTTACAACACTGTTCATGCTTTCAAGAAAAAAGGTTATTTAAAAGAGATTACTTTAAATAATGACAGCACTTATTTTGACACAAATACTTCTCATCACCATCATTTTTATGACAAGACTACTAAAGAGTTGATCGATTTAAACGATGAGGATGTGGAAAAAATTCAAATAAATAAAATTTTGCCAGGGAAGAAAATTAGTTCAGTTGAAATTCTTGTTAAAGTTGATAATGAATAATTGTCACAATTAAAGACAAAATAGTCTGAATTACTTGACTACCTATTTAGAATCATTATAAACTAAATCACAATAAAAATGGTAATTAATAAAAAAAGGTAATCAAATGAGCAGTGAAATAAGAAACGAAATAAGCAAATGTCCATATCACGGAGAAGGAATTCCTCAAAAACATCCAACTGGCAAAGGTCAAACTAATAGAGACTGGTGGCCAAATAGCTTAAATCTAAAAGTCTTAAGTCAACACTCAGAACTAGTAAACCCTTTTGATAAAAAATTTGATTACAAAAAAGAATTTAAAAAACTTAATTATAAAGCTTTAAAAAATGATCTTAAAAAGCTTATGACCAACTCTCAAAGTTGGTGGCCTGCTGATTATGGTCATTACGGTCCTCTAATGGTTCGACTTGCATGGCATGCAGCTGGAACTTACAGAACTGGAGATGGTAGAGGTGGAGCTGGAACCGGAAATCAAAGATTTGCACCATTAAACAGTTGGCCGGATAATGTTAACTTAGATAAAGCAAGATTACTACTTTGGCCTATTAAGAAAAAATATGGAAAAAGAATTTCTTGGGCTGATTTATTTGTATTAGTTGGCAACGTTGCAATCGAGTCTATGGGATTAAAAACTTTTGGATTTGGTGGTGGTCGAGAAGATATTTGGGAACCTGAAGATGATATTTATTGGGGTTCAGAAAAAGAATGGTTAGGGAATAATCGTTATAATAAAAAAAGAGAACTTGAAAATCCATTAGGTGCTGTTCAAATGGGATTAATTTATGTAAATCCTCAAGGACCAGATGGGAATCCAGACCCACTTAAAGCTGCAAGAGATATAAGAGAAACTTTTGGAAGAATGGCTATGAATGATTACGAAATAGTTGCATTGGTAGCTGGCGGTCATACTTTTGGTAAGTCTCATGGAGCTGCATCTGAATCTTATAAAGGTCCAGAGCCAGAAGGATCAAAAATTCAAGAACAAGGAACTGGTTATAACAGTAGTTACAAAAGTGGAATTGGAGCAGACACAATAAGTAGTGGTATTGAAGGAGCATGGACTTCTAATCCAATTAAATGGGATATGGGTTATTTTGACAATTTATTTGGGTATAATTGGCAGTTGACCAAAAGTCCTGCAGGAGCATATCAATGGAAACCAAAAAGAAATGGTAAAGCAATTGAGATGACGCCTGATGCACACATTAAAGGCAAGAAGAATATGCCAATGATGCAAACAACTGACTTATCAATGAGAATGGACCCAGGCTTTGGAAGAATTTCAAGACATTTCCATAATAACCCAGACGAGTTTGCTGATGCTTTTGCAAGAGCTTGGTTCAAGTTAACTCACAGAGATATGGGACCTAAAGTAAATTATCTAGGACCTGAAGTGCCAAAAGAAAATTTAATTTGGCAGGATCCAGTTCCTAAAAATAATTATAAACTAAAAAATAGTGAAGTTGAATCTTTGAAGAGAAAAATTGCAAGCTCAGGATTATCAGTATCAAAACTTGTTTCAGTTGCATGGTCTTCAGCATCAACTTATAGATCTTCTGATAAAAGAGGTGGAGCAAATGGCGCCAGAATAAGATTAGCTCCAATGAAAAATTGGAAAGTTAATAATCCAACCGTATTATCAAAAGTAATTAAGGTTTATGAGAAAATACAAAAATCGTTTAATACCAAGTCCAAATCAGTATCTATAGCAGATTTGATTGTTCTAGGTGGATCTGTTGGAATTGAACAAGCGGCTAAAGCAGCTGGTAAAAAAGTAAAAGTTCCTTTTAGACCAGGAAGAGGTGATGCTACTCAAGATCAAACAGATATTCATTCATTTGGTTTACTTCAACCTGTTGCTGATGGTTTTAGAAATTATGCTAAGGGAGAGAACTCAACAATAGCTGAAGAATTACTAGTAGATAAAGCTCAACTATTACAATTAACTGGTGCAGAGATGACAGTTTTGGTTGGAGGTATGAGAGTTATGGGAGCTAATTTTGATGGTTCTAGTCATGGAGTGTTTACTAAAAAACCAGGAAAACTTACCAATGACTTTTTTGTTAATCTTTTAGACATGAACATAAAATGGAAAGAAACTTCAAGCAAAGAAGATATCTTTAAAGGCAAAGATCGTAAAACAAATAAAGTTAAATGGACTGGAACTAGAGCTGATTTGATTTTTGGATCAAATTCTCAACTAAGAGCTTTAGCTGAAGTCTATGCAACAGATGATTCACTTGACAAATTTGTTAATGATTTTATATCTGCATGGACAAAAGTTATGAATGCAGATCGTTTTGATCTAAATTAACAAAATAAGACATTATGGCTCAAGTAAGTTTTGAAGACTTTTATAAGGTCCCTGAATTAAAATTTGATATTTCAAAATTAAGAAATGATTTAGATTCAATTCTTGAAAATAAAAAGTTTAATTCTCCAGGTGTCACCCACTTTGGTGCTATTTCTTTAAATCAAATTCCTAATGATGAGAGCTCTATTAAAGGAAACAATATACGAGGAAAATATTGGACCATAGCAGATGAAACTGGCAAGGAAGTATCAAGAGATATTGATATTGACGAGTCTAAATATACACAATTAGTGCCAGAATTTAACAACACGTACTTTAGCGAAGTTTATGAGGTATTAAGCAAAAGGTTTAAGCTTGGAAGGGTAAGACTTTTATTAAAGGAACCAAGATCAACTTTAAGTTGGCACAAAGATCCTGAATGTAGATTACATATACCAATCGTAACTAATGCTGGATGCTCAATGGTTATAGAAAATGTTGCAAAACATTTGCCAGCAGATGGAAGTGTATGGATTACAAATAACACTAAATACCATAATTTTTTTAATGGTGGTGAACAAGCACGCGTTCATCTTGTAGCTTGTGTTCTTGACAATCCTTTTAAAAACTAATTACTTAGATATTCCCCAAAGATTTTCTTTATCCACCCAACCAGTAAATTTTCCAGTTTCTACACTACACCATTTTTTTTTACATTCTTTTACAATAAGCAACCTACCCTTTTTTAATTGAGCAATTGGTTTTGCAAATGATGATGGTTTTTTAAATAAAATTTTTAAATCAGTTGAGATGACAGAATTATTATTTTTTAATTGAGAAACATGAATCCAACCACTGTTATTTTTCATGTCAATTATTCTTCTAAAATTTTCTTTTTTATCTATCTGTTTAAGTGGAAGATTAATTTTTTTATAAACATATTTAACATCAGAGTCAAAACTAGGACCATACCGAACATTAACTTTATTTTTTTTCAAAGACAAAAAAGTTTCAGCCGTAGCGTTACAAGAAACAAAAAATATTAAAAAAAATAAAGTATAAATTTGTTTTTTCATTATCTGCATTCACATTTTTTTCTTTTATTTATTTTTACTTTTCTAAAATTCAAATTTAATAAGTCTATAATTAATATTGAGCGTTCTAAATTTTGACCAATATTAAGTACCTTTTTTAATATCTCATTGGCCTGCATTGTTCCTATTATACCAGCTACAGTTCCTAAAATTCCTTCATATTCACAGTTTAAAATATCGTCCGAAATACTTTCTTCCTGATAAAAACACCTTAAACAAGGATCTTTTTTGTTTTTAAAGTTAAAAGTGAAAATATGACCATCAAATTTACTAATAGCTCCAGTAACAAGAAATTTTTTATTTTTAAGGCTTAAATCATTAATTAAAAACTTACTTTTAAAATTGTCTGTACCGTCAACAATATAATCATAATTTTTGATTATTTTATCTGCATTTATATTGTTTAATTTAACAGCGAAAGCATTAACTTTGGTTTTTGGATTAATATTCTTTAATTTTTCCTGGGCTACTTTAACTTTTAGCTTATTCAAATCTCTTTCATCATATAAGCTTTGTCTATGAATGTTAGATGCACCAACAATATCATGATCTATAATTCCTAATGTACCAATTCCAGATCTAGTTAAAAATTCTGCAACTGGGCAGCCTAACCCTCCCATACCAATTATAAGAACTTTGGAATTTAGAATTTTTTTTTGGCCTAAAGCTCCAATATTTTTTAGAATTATTTGTCTTGAAAACTTTTCAATTTCTTTTTTACTTAGTTTTAAAGTCATTTCCCTGTTGAACCAAAACCACCTTTGCCTCTTACTGTATTAGGAAGATCATCAGTTTCCTCAAGATCTATTTTAACAACCGGTGTTAAAACCATTTGGGCAATTCTATCTTTATTATTTATTAAAAAATCATTACTCCCATGGTTATATAAAATTACTTTAATTTCACCCCTATAATCACTGTCAATTGTGCCCGGTGTGTTTAAAACACTAATACTACTTTTAGCAGCTAAGCCAGATCTAGGTCTTATTTGAATTTCAAATTCACCAGAGAATGCTAAAGAAATGCCTGTTGGAACCATGCAAGATGTATAAGGTTTTAAATTTATAGGCTCTTTAATAAATGCCATTAAATCCATACCTGATGCTCCATCAGTTTTATACGAAGGTAGCTCTACAGATGAATCTAATTTCTTTAAAAGAACTTTTACCATTAATTTAATTGATAAATTATTCTATCAACTATTTCATCAGATATTTCAGATTTTTTTTTATATGAAAGGTTTTCTGGTTTTATATCTTTATTTCTGTAATGAATTGTTACTTCATTATAATCAGAATCAAAACCAATTTTTCTATTAGATACGTCATTAGAAATAATCCAATCACAATTTTTATTATTCAATTTCTCTTTTGCATTTAATTCAATTTCATCAGTTTCAGCTGCAAAACCTATTACAAGATTTGGTCTCATTGAGTTGTGATTAGAAACATAACTCAAAATGTCTACATTTTTTTCCAAATTTAATTTTAAAAAATCTTGTTTTTTAATTTTGCTTTTAAATTTTTTATTGACTTTAAAATCAGCAACTGCAGCTGAAAATATTGCTACATCAGCTGGTAAATTTTCTTGTGTAGCAACCAACATTTGGTTAGCTGTTTCTACTTTAATTAACTTAATATCTTCATCAATATTTAAATTTGTTGGTCCAGAAATTAGAGTTGTATCAAAACCTTTTTTAAATAAAGATTTAGCAATCTCATATCCTTGCTTACCACTTGATTTATTAGTTAGAAATCTAACAGGATCTATATATTCATTTGTTGGGCCTGCAGTGACTATTGCTTTAAGTTTTTTATTGTTTTTTTGTTTTAAAAAATAATTATCTATTTCCGTAGAAATAGTAAGTGGATCTGACATTTTGCCCTCTCCATATTCTCCACAAGCCATTTCCCCAATTTCTGGTCCAATTGTTTTATAACCAAAGCTTTTAAGTTTTTTTAAATTTTGTTTTGTAGATTGATGTTCCCACATCCTAACATTCATCGCTGGAGCTAAATAAATATCTTTATCTGATGCTAATACTACGGTTGAAGCAAGATCATCAGTTGTACCCTGCGCTAATTTAGAAATAGTGTTGGCTGTTGCTGGAGCTATTAAAATTATATCTGCCCATCTCGATAGAGCGATATGATCCATTTCTGTTTCATTTTCAACATTGAACAGTTCACTGTAAACTTTTCCTTGTGAAAGAGAGGCAACAGAAAGAGGAGTAATGAATTCTTTAGCACTACTAGTAAGTATAGTTTTAATTACTGCTCCATTTTTTTTAAAAAGTCTTATTGTTTCAAGACTCTTGTAAGCAGAAATTCCTCCACATATAATTAATAGAATTTTTTTATTTAACACATTTTTCATTTTGAAGAATTAAAATACTAATAGTCCAATAATTACAAGACCTAATAAGCCAATAATAGTTTGATTTCTAAATGCAATCATTTCAGATTTCTTATCATTTAATGCAGTAAAAGAGTTTGAATTTTGAGGAATTTGGCCATTTGCTAAAAATGTTAAGGCTTGATTGGCTTTATCCATAATTTCAGGAAATTCAGGCAATCTTTTAATAACTTCGGATGTATTTTTTAATGTTTCATTTAAATTATTAATAGGATCCTTTGTTTCTCTTAACCAACTTTCAAGGACTGGTTTTGATGTTGTCCAGATATTAGTGTTAGGATTTAATTTTCTTGCAACACCTTCAACTACAACCATTGTTTTTTGTAACATCAAAAGTTGAGGTTGTGTTTGCATATTAAATTTCTCAGTCACATCAAATAATTGTTTGAGTAATTTGCCACCCGAAATATCTTTTACGGCTTGTCCAAAAATAGGCTCTCCTATTGATCGTAATGCTTGTGCTAAATCATCAATTGGCACGTTATTTGGCACTAATCCCGCAACTAAATGGACTTCAGCTACTTTTTTATAATCTCTCTGTATAAAACCGAATAGGATTTCAGCCAAAAACCTTTTACTAACTTTATCTAATCTTCCCATGATACCAAAATCAATAGGTGCTATTTGACCATTGTTATCAATAAAAATGTTTCCTTGGTGCATATCAGCGTGAAAGAAACCATCTCTTACAGCATGTCTTAAGAAATGTTGGATTATATCTTCAGCAATTTTATTTGTATCCAGATTTCTTTTTTTTAGTTCTTCAGTCTCTCTTATTGAAACACCATCTATCCAATCTAAAGTCATCACATTTTCACTGGTAAAATTCCAGTATATTTGTGGTACTTGAAACCCAACATCATTTTTCGTATTTTCAGCATATTCATTTGCTGCTGCTGCCTCAAACCTTAAATCCATCTCAAGATTAGTTATTTCTTTTAATAAAAAAACAACCTCAACAAGTTTTAATCTTTTTGTTTTTTTTATAAACGACTCGATGATGAAAGCAAATAACATCATAGCATCGATTTCTTCATTAAATATTTTTTTAATATCTGGTCTTAAAATTTTAATAGCCACATCTTTAATCGTTCCGTTGTCATTAATTTTTGCTTTGTGTACTTGCGCAATAGAAGCAGCCGCTACAG
Source organism: Candidatus Pelagibacter sp. HTCC7211 (assembly GCF_000155895.1). Lineage (NCBI taxonomy): Bacteria > Pseudomonadati > Pseudomonadota > Alphaproteobacteria > Candidatus Pelagibacterales > Candidatus Pelagibacteraceae > Candidatus Pelagibacter > Candidatus Pelagibacter sp. HTCC7211. The sequence goes on along the minus strand of NZ_DS995298.1, from coordinate 174,386 downwards.
GTTCACTTAAATCTATAATTGAATTATACGTGTCATTACCTAAATCATTTTTTATTATTTCTTTTGCATAATTAATAGGAAAAGGAGGAAGTCGATCTTGTAAATTTTCAAGCTTGGTCGATAATTCTTCTCCTATTATGTCCGGCCTTGTCGCTAAAAATTGTCCAAGTTTAATAAAAGTAGTTCCCATTGACTCTAATGAGCTTGAAAGTCTTTCCCCTTCATTTTTGTTAAAATTATTTTGTTCTTTTTTAGAAAATGAAAAAGACAAAATTTGAAAAATAATTTTTACAGCTAAAGGTGGTTTTTTAAATTTCGAAGTTATATTTAAAATGTCAGATTTAGCAATTTTCCTTCCTAATTTAAAAAGAGTTATTAGCTTTCTGATCATTATAACTTCCATCCAGTATGAATTGAAACAATTCCTCCAGAAAAATTTCTATATGCGCATTTATGAAAATTATTTTTTTTCATTAAATCAATCAACTCCTCTTGATTAATAAATTGTTCAATACTCTTCACCAAATATTCATACGGCTCTTTTTCACCAACAACAAATTCACCAATAATTGGAATTAATTTTGAATAATTTTTATAGATAAAATCTAAATTTGAATTCTGAATTTTAGAAAATTCAAGGCACAGATAACGTCCACCTGGTTTTAAAACCCTGTAAGCCTCCGACAGAGCTTTATTTAAGTTTTTGGTATTTCTAAGACCAAAACTTATAGTATAAAAGTCAAAAGTATTATCTGGCAACGGTAGTTTTTCTGCTGGTGAAATTATCCATTTTATATTTTTATACTTTGACAATTTTTTTTTACCTTGTTCCAGCATTCCTCTATTTGGATCAACACAAGTGACCCTCATATCTTTATCAGTACTATCTAAAAAAAGCTTACCAATGTCACCGGTACCACACGCAACATCTATTAAATTTTTATTTAAAGAGGGGTTCATCATATTAATTAGACTTTTTTTCCAAAATCTATGAACACCCAAAGACATAAAGTCGTTCATCAAGTCATATTTATTGTATACCTGATCAAAAACACCATCTACTAGCCCTTTTTTATTTTGAAGATATTGTTGCATAAAAAAAAAATTATATTCAATATAGTATCAAATGCCAGAATTACCAGAAGTAGAAATTGTAAGACAGTCATTAAATAAAAAAATTAAACAAAAAAAGGTAAAAAAGGTAATAGTTAGAAATAGAAATTTAAGATTTAAAATCCCATTGAATTTTAGCAGCTATTTTGAAAATAAGAAAATAATTAAAGTGGAAAGATTTTCTAAATACTTAATTTTATATCTTTCAAAAAGTATCTATTGTTTAATTCATTTAGGCATGTCGGGTACTATTCATATCATTGAAAATAAGATGAATAATATAATTACGAATACAAGTTTTTATAATTCTCCAACCCTTCCAAAAAAACATAATCATGTAGAGATTATTTTTGAAAAATTTAAGGTTGTTTATAATGACCCAAGAAGATTTGGTTTTTTTCAGATTATAAAAAATAAAAAAAATTTAAAAGAAAGATTTAATCATCTTGGTCCAGAACCATTCGATTTAAATTTTGATTTAAATTATGTTTATAATTACTTTAAGTATAAAAATAGAGATATTAAAAATCTTTTGCTTGATCAAAAATTTATATCAGGGGTAGGAAATATTTATGCAAGCGAGATACTATTTAAAAGTAAAATACACCCTTATAGAAAAGTATGTTTTTTGAGTAAAGAAGAATGTAAAAAAATTATATTAAATTCAAAAAAAATTCTTTTAAAAGCTATAAGTAAAGGAGGTTCCAGCATAAGGGATTTTAAAAATACGTCAGGTTCAAAGGGAGGATTTCAAAATGAATTTAAAGTTTATCAGCAACAAGGCATGAAGTGTAAAAATTTTAGATGCACCGATCTTATAAAAAAAAAAATAAGCTCAAATAGATCAACTTTTTTTTGTGAATCTTGTCAAAAATAGCCAATTATTTTATTGACCACTTTAAATTCTCAAGCTATACCCCTGCGGATATGGCAAACACAAAATCAGCAATTAAGAGAATTAGAAGAATTTCTAAACAAACAGCTGTAAATAAAGTAAGAAAAAGCAGATTTAGAAATGCTTTAAAGAAAATGAACCTTCTGATTGAAGATAAAAAGAAAGACGAAGCTTTAAAATTCTTGCCTAAATTGAATTCTGAATTAATGAAGATTGCTAAAACTGGGATCATTAAAAAGCAAAATGCATCAAGAAATGTTTCTAGAATTACTAAAAAGATATCTGCAATCTAATTTTTTTTTTAATTTATCTTTTTAAAAGACAACTTTTAGTATCCACTGCATATACTCAAAAATTATTTTTCCATCACTACATTTAGACTTAGTAAATTATTAATAGATTATATTCAATCTATGTTTGATTCAATCTACATTCGATTCAATTGTGAATATAATTTTTTAAAGATTTAAAAATTATTTTTTTTAAATTTAATTTTTTTAAAATTAAAAAACTACAATCATAGATTTTATTTTTTTTTTAATTTTTTTATTAAATTGTTGCAAATTTTTTTAATTAGTTCTAACTGAGATTTTCCAATAAGTTATGAATAAATCTACAAATATTAACAATTTAAATCCTGAAAGTTTTGACTGGAAGTTAGTTCAAAACGAGATGAAAAATAAATTGGGTTTAGACATTTATGAAAGCTGGCTAAAAAAAATTACATTTGTAGACGAATTTAATAATTATCTTTTGTTATCAGTTCCAACAAGATTTATTCGTGACTGGATCACTTCTAGATACTTGGATCAAATTTTACAAATTATTCGATTATATAAAAAAGATATTATCAGAATTGAATTTAAAATAGATGATCAAGATAAATCACAAAACATAAATGAAGATATTAAAAAACCTATAGAAAGAAATGAGAATGTTTCTTTTATAAAAGACTCGTATCTCCAATATAATAGAATTGATCCTAATAAAAGATTTGATAATTTTATAATAGGTACTAGCAATAAACTTGCTTACGAAGCATCTTTAAAAGTTTCTGAAAACACATCGCATTATAATCCACTTTATATCTATGGAGGAGTTGGTATGGGAAAAACTCATCTTTTAAACTCCATTGGTTTAGAGCTAAAAGATAATAATAAAGTAATGTTCATTTCTGCAGAACGTTTTATGTATCAATTTGTAAAATCAATAAAAGCAAATGATATGGTTAAGTTTAAAGAATATTTTAGAAATACAGATATTTTGTTAATTGATGATATTCAATTTATTAGTGGTAAGGAAGCTATGCAGGAGGAATTTTTTCATACATTTAACGCATTGTTAGATAAAGGGTCACAAATAATTGTGTCAGCTGACAGAGCTCCAAATAAACTCTCAAGAATTCAAGATAGAATTAAATCTAGATTTTCGGGTGGTTTGGTGGTTGATATTCAAAAACCTGACCTTGAACTAAGAAAAAAAATTGTTGAAAAGAAAACTGAAGAATTAAATAGTTTGTATGCAGATCAGCTACAAGTTTCTAAAGATATACAAGATTTTATCAGTAGAGAAATTACAGCAAGCATTAGAGAGCTTGTTGGTGCAATAAATAGAGTAGTTTCGTTTTCAAGAATATATAATAAGGCTCCTAATTTGTCTGAAACAAAGGTCATTTTAAAAGACTTATTAAACCTAGCTGAAAATAAAGTTACAATTGATTTAATACAGACAATAGTTTGTAAGTTTTTTAAGATTAGTAAAAATGAGATGTTGTCATCAAGGAGATCAAGATACTTAGTTAGACCAAGGCAAACAGCTATATATTTGACAAAAATTTTAACATCAAAATCTTTACCTGAAATAGGTAGAGAATTTTCTAATAGAGACCATACAACAATAATCCATTCGGTAAAAACTATTGAAAAGATTAAGGAAAAGGACCCCGAGATGGTTGATAATATCAATAAGCTAAAAAATCAGATACTATATAATAATAAAGATAATGAAATTTAACGTTAATCAACAAGATCTTCAACAAGCTTTAAATTACTGCCAGGGAGTTATTGAAAAAAGAAGTACTCTTCCAATTTTATCAAATATTTTATTAGATGTTAGTAATTCAAAATTAACAATTACAGCAACAGATTTAGATTTAATATTTGTTCATCAGTTAAACAATATTGAAGTATTAGAAGAAGGAAAAACTACCACTACTTCTTCAATTATGTATGACATTGTTAGAAAGTTTTCTTCAGGAAAAAAAATTAATCTTTCATTAACAGATATAAGTAAATTACAAGTAGAGTCAGAAAAATCTATTTTTAATTTAAATTGTATCAGCGCCACAGAATTTCCATTGACTGATGAAAATTTTAATGAAAATGAATTTGTTATAAAATCAAAACAACTTTTAAAATTATTAAATAAATGTAAATTTTCCGTTTCTAATGATGAAACTAGACATTATTTAAGTGGCATATATTTCCACCAAACTGAAGTTGAAGATAAAAACTATTTGACTGCTGTTGCTACCGATAGTCATCGAATGTCAATTTCAAAAATTAGACTAGGTCAAAAAATTGATTTTGAACCTATTATACTTCCAAAAAAAACAATCTTTCAGTTATGTTCATTATTGGATAGTTATGACGGAGATGTAAAAGTTTCTAATCTTAAATCGAAAATTAAGTTCGAATTAAATAACAGTATTTTGATTTCTAAATTGATTGATGGAAAATTTCCAAACTATATTCAAGTGATACCAAAAAATAACCAAAAAAAATTAGAAATAGATCTTAAATTATTTCTTAATTCAGTTGATAGAGTTGCATCTGTTTCCTTAGATAAAAAAGATGGAGTAAAATTTAATTTATCAAAAGATATTTTGGATCTCTCAGTTAATAATACAAATAGTGGAGACGGTAAGGAAACTTTAAATGTAAAGTTTGATCATGATTTAGAGATAAGTTTTAACTCAAGATATTTAATTGATGTAGCATCACAACTAGATGGAGAAAGAGTTGAGATATTTTTTAATGATACTGGCTCACCAGCGTTAATTAAAGATCCAGGTGATTTTGACAGTATATTTGTTGTAATGCCAATGAAGGGTTAGTTAAGTAAATCTAGTTCTTCGTATATATTCTTTTCCAAATTATTTAGAAATTCTTCTTTTGGAAGTCCAGCAGCTATAGGTTTTAAAATTGAAATAGTAATTGTTTTACAGTTTGATTTTGGACCTTTTTTTGGCCAAACATATCCAGAGTTAATAGCAACAGGTTGACATGGAATCTTTAATTTTTCATAAATTCTGGAAGCACCTTTTTTAAAAGGTGGTCTTTCTTGAGGTAAAACTCTTGTGCCTTGAGGAAATATTATTAGTGGTCTTTTTGAGCTAGAAATAATTTTAGCTATATCCTCAAAGAATCCTAAATTATCTTTAGTAATTTTATTTCTTTTAATCGAAATAGATCCAATTTTTTTTAAATACCAGCCAAAAATAGGAATTAATAATAATTCTTTTTTTAATATAAAGACCGGAGAATTGAAAATTGTTTGAAGATAAAACGTTTCAAACATTGATTGATGAGATGCACCAATAAAAAACTTTCCATTATTAATAATATTTTCCTTACCTTTGATTACAATTTTTATTGATAAAAAAATTTTTAAACATAATTCAGTCCAATATCCCATTAATCTTCCACCTAATAAAACAACTTTTTGAGGTAAAAAAAATGCAGGTAAGAAAATTATTGAAATTAAAATTATTCCTAAAAAGAAAAAAATTGAGAATATAAAGTTTCTAATCATTATAATCAAAAGTTACATCAAGTCTTTGTACTTTTGTTTTTTTCTTATAATTTTAATTTTTGATCCTTTAATTAATATTTCTGATGGTTTTAATCTAACATTGTAATTAGAGCTAAGGGACATTCCATAAGCCCCAACATCGCATATTACGATTAAATCTTTCTCTTCTAATTCTTGAAAATTTTTTAAAGTATTAAATTTATCTGTACTTTCACATATTGGTCCAACAAATTCGTAAGTTTTATTGGATTTTTTTTTACTTTTTATAGATGGTAGAATTTTATGATGTGCTCCGTATAATGCTGGTCTCATTAAATCATTCATAGCTGCATCTAAAATTATAAAATTTTTTGAATCATTTTTTTTAATGTAAATTATTTTAGAAATAAGAATTCCAGTATCTCCTATTATTGATCTCCCTGGTTCAAATATAATTTTTGATTTATGTTTTTTTAAAAATTTTTTTATTATTTCACTGTATTTTGAATAATTAAGTTTTTTATCTTCGTATTTGTATGAAATTCCCATACCACCACCAAGATCAATGAATTCAAACTTATGATTAATTTTATGTATTATTCTATCGATTACTTTAAGCATTTTTTCATAAGGCTTGTAATCTAAAATTTGACTTCCAATATGAACACTAAGACATTTAAGGTCGATATTTTTTGAACTTTTACAAAAGTTAACTAATTTAAAAAATGTTTTTTCATTTACCCCAAATTTATTATCTTTTTTTCCAGTTGAAATTTGACTTAAGGTTTTTGCATCTGTATTTGGATTTAACCTGATACCAATTTTTACTTTTCTTTTTTTTATTTTAGCGACTCTATCAATTTCTCTTATTTCACTTTCAGATTCAGCATTAATTAATAATATTTTTTTTTCTACTGCAAAATTTATTTCTTCAGATGTTTTACCAACTCCTGAAAAAACAATTTTTTTTGGGCTCACACCAGCTTTTAAAGCCATCATGAGCTCTCCCTTTGATACCACATCTGCCCCAAGTCCAAATTTTTTTATTTCTCTTATAAGGTTAACATTAGTGTTAGATTTAACCGCAAAACAAATTAACGGAGAAAAAGATCTAAAATTTTTTTGAAAATTATTAATATTTTTTTTCAATCTTGCATGAGAATAGCAATAGGTTGGTGTGCCATATTTTTTTGCAATATACTGGACATTAATTTTCTCAATTATAAGTTTGTTATCAATGTATTTCATTAAACCTTATTAATAAGGATAGTTTTAAATTCAGCCTTTTTTTCTGGTTCTTTGTATTCAGGATCCCCTTTTTTTCCACAAGAAACAATTAGGCAGTAACACAAAATAATTAAGCTTATTTTTTTTATCATTAATGTTTTTTATATTTTATTATCATTTTTTTAATATTATCAAAAGATGTTCCTCCATAAGATTTTTTCGAATTAACGGAATTCTTCAAATCAAACACTTTTAAAACATCATTTGTTAACTTTGGTTCAATCTTTTTTAATTCCTCTATACTTAATTCATCAAGTTTCTTTTTCTTTTTTTCAGCCAAATTAACTATAGCTGCTGTTTTTTGATAAGCTTTTCTAAAAGACATTGAATGATTTCTTACAAGATAATCTGCCAAGTCAGTTGCTGTGATGTACCCAGAGCTCGCTAGTTCAAGCATCTTTTTTTTATTAGCACTGGTATTTTTAAGTATTTCATCAAAGATTTTAAGACAGTTAATCAAAGTATCATTTGATTTAAAAACAATCTCTTTATCATCTTGAAGATCCTTAAAGTAAGATAGCGGAAGGCCTTTTAGAATAGTAAGCATTGAAAATAAATTACCATAACTACTTCCAGATTTTCCTCTTAAATATTCTAGTAGATCTGGATTTTTCTTTTGAGGCATTATTGATGAACCTGTCACAACTTTATCTGAAAGGTGAATTAGATTAAAACCATCTGAACTCCAAATAATAAGCTCTTCAGCTATTCTTGAAATATGCATTGAACATACAGAAACACTATATAAAAAATCTAAAACAAAATCTCTATCTGATACGGTGTCAATGGAATTATTTGTTGGTCTTTTAAATCCTAATTTTTTACTTGTATAATTTCTGTCAATGTTAAAAGAGGTTCCTGTTAGTGCGGCAACACCTAAAGGATTTTCATCTAAACTTTCTAAATTATTAGTGAACCTTTTTTTATCTCTGTTAAACATTTCGACATAAGCCATAAGGTAGTGCGCAAAAGATATAGCCTGTGCATTTTTAAGATGAGTAAAGCCAGGCATAATAGTATCTATATTTTTCTCTGCTAATTTTAACGTACTTTTAATTACTTTATCTATTGCAATATTTATCTCCTTGGTTGAGGATCTTATCCAAATTTTAAAGTCAGTGATTACCTGATCATTTCTTGATCTTGCTGTGTGAATGTAACCTGCTTCTTCTCCTATTATTTGAAAAAGTCTTTTTTCTATATTCATATGAATATCTTCATATTTTTTACTGAACTCAAATTTTTTTTTAGAAATTTCTTTCTCTATTTTAGTAAGTCCATAGATAATTTTATTTTTGATTTTAAAAGAAATAATTTTTTGTTTAAATAACATCTCAACATGGGCAATTGACCCTTTAATATCTTCTTTATATAGTCGCTTATCAATATCAATTGAATTACCAACTTTTTGAAATAAGCTTGATGCACTCTTCTTGATACGCGTGCCCCATATTGCCTGGTTGTTTTTATTTTTTGCCATGGTATTTAATTATATCTATTTAACATGAGATTTTTAATAATATTTATTTTTTTGACAACTAATGTCATTGCCAATGATTTATCTGAAATAAAAAATGTTGTCATTCATAAAGAACCAAAACTCTATGATAATGTTATTTTTTTAGACAAAAAGGACAAAAGGATTAATTTAAATGAATTCAATGGGAATTTAATCTTATTAAATTTTTGGGCTACCTGGTGTGAGCCATGCAAAGAAGAAATGCCATCTTTAGATAGGCTACAAATTAATAAAGATTTGAGTAATTTAAAAATTTTTTTAATCAATATATCCAAAGAAAGTATTAATAAGATTGATAGTTTTTTTGATGATTTAAATATTAAAAATCTTGAACCATATTTTGATGCTCCAACCACACTTGCAAAAACATTTGGTTTGCGTGGAGTTCCAACATCAATCCTTATTGATAAAGATGGAAATGAATTTGCAAGAATAATTGGATCAATAGATTTTGATGATGAAAATTTTATAGGTTGGCTAAAAGCCTACAATTAGTTTTTAAAAAAATAAGCAAACCCTACAAGAACAAGTATTGCTATAAATTGAAGAAGAACTCTAAGTTGCATCAATTTATTTGAATATTTTTTGCTGGTTTCACCTCCTTTAAAGAGAGTTCCAATTCCTAAAATTAAAACTATTCCTACAGCTATTAAAAGTACTATAGATAGTATTTTAACAAATATTCCTGAAAACATATAAATATTGTAGATTGTTTTAAAAAATAAAAAACATAATTAATCAACTATGACATTTTGCCTAGATTCAATAATAATAAAGCCGGAAGAAGGAACTGAAATTAAAAACGCAATTATTTTACTTCATGGATATGGAGGGGACGGCAATGATATTAGTATGTTGACCTTAAACTGGAAGAGACATTTGCCAAACACAGTTTTTATTTGTCCGAATGGGCATGAAACTTGTTCTATAAATCCATCGGGATACCAATGGTTTGATCTCACCAAAGAAGATTCAAGTTATATACTTGAGCAATCATTGATAGCTGAGGAAAAAATTAAACTTTTTATCGATGAAATTAAAAAAGAATTTAATTTAACAAATGACAAGATATGCTTATCAGGATTTAGCCAGGGCTGCATGATGTCACTTAATATTGGTTTAACTTCAGAAGAAAAATTTTTATGCATTGTAGGTTTTTCTGGAAAAATAATAGATCAAAATAATTTAAAGTTAAGAATTAAAAACCATACTGAAACTTTATTAATTCATGGTGACGCTGATCAAATTGTACCTTCAACACATTTATTGGAGACAAAAGATTTTTTAATTAGAAACAGTGTTGAAGTTCAAACACTTTTAATAAAAAATTGTGATCATCATATTCCTATAGAAGCCTCAAGTACAGCTCTTAATTTTATTTTAAAAAAAACTTAATATCTATTGATATTGATAAAATAGTTCAACTAAGTTAAAAGCACTTAATGAATAATTTTATTGAACAAAATGTTTCATTAGAAAAATGTCCAGCTTTAGTTCTTAATGCTGACTATAGGCCATTAAGTTATTACCCATTGTCTTTATGGTCATGGCAAGATACTGTTAAATCTGTTTTTTTAGATAGAGTTATAATTGTCAGCAACTATGACAGAATAATAAGAAGTCCTTCATTTAATATGCAATTACCTAGTGTTATTGCACTGAAAGATTATATCATTCCACAGACCAAACCTAGTTTTACAAGATTTAATGTTTTTTTAAGAGATAAATTTTCATGTCAATATTGTGGAAGTAGTGAAGAGTTAACTTTTGATCATTTATTACCAAGATCAAAAGGAGGTGAAACAAATTGGGATAATGTAGTAACCGCTTGTTCATCTTGTAATGTTAAAAAGGGTGGAAAATTATTAAAATTTTCAGGAATGAAACTCAACCAGAGTCCATACAGACCCTCTACTGAAGATTTACATAAGAATGGCAAAAACTTTCCTCCAAATTTTTTACATAAAAGTTGGATGGATTATTTATATTGGGATGTCGAGTTAGAATCTTAAATTTTTTCAGAGATATTTATTGCAATTTTAGAGCCAGTTTTAATTATTTTATCTAATATTGAGTAGGCACCTTTTTTTGTTGCACCCTCGTCATAAGCAATATCCTTGTGATGTATTTCATCTTCTCTAAATTTAATAATCTTTTTTTTAAGATTTTTTTCATAATTACCAAGTTGGTTTATTTGGTCGAGATAATGTTTATCAATAACTTCTTCCACGGAGGCAGTGCAAAGCATCGCAGCTTTTTTTCCCAATAAAGTTGATCCAAATCCTAACCCCACTCCCAATAAATCCCATAGAGGTAAAAATTTTGTTGGTTGAATATTTCTTTTCTTTATTTCATTTTCAAAAAATTCACAATGTTCTTTTTCGTGTTCTTTCATTTCTTCAATAGTTTTTTTTAAACTATCGTCTTTAATAAATGTATTTAAAGCAAGTAATTGACCTTCATAAATTTTGATTGCACCTCTTTCCCCTGCATGATCAACTCTAATGAATTCTTCAACTCTTTTATTATTAATTTTTGTCATAATCTAAATAAATTTTTGCTGTGTATATTGTAATTAATAAAGATATTAAAATATTATAAGTTGTAAGTGATAATCCAAAGATTTTAAATGTTACATCTTTGCAAGAAACGCTTTTTTCTTGTAATTGCTTTAAAATGTCTTCTTTTGATAACAAATTTGACCCACTTTTAAGATCACAAACCATTGATTCTTGAATAAAACCTTGCTCAATACCTAAATGATATAAAGATAGAATAGTTGCAATAAAAAATACAATTGTAAGCAGTATTAAAAAATATTTTTCAAAATGATTAAATTTATAATTTAATAAAATTAATATAATTGCTATCAGATATGGTATTCTTTCTAAAATACAAAGATTACAAGGCTGATGACCCAATTTATATTCAATAAAGAACGCAGATGCTAAAGCAACAATACTGATTAAAAAGATAAGTTTTATTAATAAATTTTTACTGTTTTTAGCCATTAGGTTTTAAAAATAAATATATAAATACAAAGATTATAACTATTAAAATTCCAATAACAGTAAACCATTTTGATCCATGTTTATTCATATATTCAGTAAATAATTCGCCAAATTTATAGGATAGAAATGCAACAATAAAAAATCTAAGTGACCTTGAAACTAGACTGACAATTATAAAAATAGGTAAATTAAATGCAATTAAGCCACTCGAGATTGTAAAAGCTTTATATGGCAAAGGTGTAAAGCCTGCTAAAAAAAGTATACTCAACCATGCAAGGAAACCACTTCCTTTAGACATGCTTGATTTTAAATTTTCAACTTTATCTTCATAATTATAAAACTCGATAACATACATTGCCAAATCAAAAAATAGGTAACCAATTAGATATCCTAAAATACCTCCTAAAACTGAAAATATGGAAGCTATTAAAAATATTTTTATAAATGCTTTTTTTTTAGCAATTACCATTGGAATAATCATTACATCTGGAGGTATAGGAAAAAATGAACTTTCAATAAAAGATACAAGACCTAAATAAAAGTTTGAATTTTTATGTCCAGCTAAATTCAAACATTTTTTATAAAGTCTTTGAAACATTTTTTGGTTTTAATATAAATTTAGTTCTTATACTATTTAAATATAATTTAATAAATATTAAGGGCGAATGGCGGAACTGGTAGACGCGCACGACTCAAAATCGTGTTTCGTAAGAAGTGAGAGTTCGATTCTCTCTTCGCCCACCAGAAATAATGAATTTAGATAACTTAAATAACTTAATTGAACTATTTTCTCTTCAAGTAGACAAACAAAATAAAAAAGATATTTTTTTAGAATGGCTAAATCCATTAAATAAAAAAACATATACATGGGAAGAAACACAAAATAATATTTTAAAATTATCAAAAATAATTAGAGAAAATATAAAAGAAGATGATAGATGCCTTTTAGTCTCTGAAAATAGACCAGAATGGTTTATTTCTGATATGGCAATTATGTTGTCAGGAGGAATTACGGTACCTGCGTACACAACATACACAGAAGATGATTATAAATATTTAATTGAAGATTGTGAACCTAGCTTAGTAATTGTTTCAAACAATGAAATGCTTAAAAAATTGAATAATACAATTAATGAAAAAAAATTTATAAAGAAAATAATAACATTAGATGAAGTTAATAAAGTAACTAATGACTTAAACATAATAGATAAAGAAAAATATTTAAATTTTAATTCTATAATAAAAAATAATTTATTAGATGAAGATAAAATACAGAATAATAAATTACAAAGAACTTCACCAGCCTGTATAATTTATACATCAGGAACTGGGGGTAACCCAAAAGGTGTAATCTTAAGTCATGGTGGAATTTTGAATAATCTTGTGGGAGCATCTGAGATTTTAAAACCACTTATAGATTCAAGGCCAGTATTTTTAACTTGGCTTCCACTCTCTCATTCTTACGAGCATAGTGTCCAATTTGTCCAGATCGCTGTAGGAGCAAAAGTATTTTATGCAGAAAAAATAGAAAAACTTCTAGAAAATATATCTGTGGCAAAACCCACAATAATGACAGCAGTTCCAAGATTCTATCAAAATCTTTACAACAAAATAAATATTAATTTAAAAAAACAATCAGGTTTTAAAGCTAAATTAATTGATGCAACTATTCGATTGGGTAAGAAAAAATTATTAAACCAAAAAATGACTATTTTAGAAAAATTTGTAAATATTATAACTGAAGCTTTAGTTAGAAAAAAAATAAAAAAACAGTTTGGTGGAAACCTAAAAGCTTTTGTTTCAGGCGGAGGTGCTCTAGATAAAGAAATAGGAGAATTTTTGAATTCCATAGGACTGCCTACACTACAAGGTTATGGTCTAACAGAAACATCACCAGTAGTAAGTTGTAACCCCATAGATAAGATAAAAGTCGAAACTGTCGGACCACCTTTTCAAGGAAACCAAGTAAAAATTGCTGATGATGGGGAAATCTTAGTTAAAGGGGAAAATGTAATGTTGGGGTATTGGAATAAAAAAGAAGAGACAGATGAAGTTATAATTGATGGATGGCTTCATACAGGTGATATAGGAGAAATAGATCCTGAAGATGGGTATTTAAAAATAACAGATAGAAAAAAAGATATTATTGTAAGTGCAGGAGGAGACAACATTTCACCAGCCAAAATTGAAAATATGATTACAAATGAACCAGAAATAGATCAATGTATGGTTTATGGCGATAAAAAAAATTATTTAGTTGCATTAATAGTGCCTAGTAAAGATTTTTTAAGAGAAAAAGATAAAATTAATAATGTAATTGAAAAAATAAATAAAAAATTAACTTTATTAGAAAAAATAAAAAAAATTCAATTAATAGATGAAAATTTCTCAATAGAAAATGGTTTAATGACACCAACAATGAAAGTAAAAAGAAAAAAAGTTACTGAAAAATATAAAAATCAATTAGAAAAACTTTATTAAATTACATTTAAAATCTGATTATTAACCGCATAAACATTAACAAAATTAATTAAAAAAAATTTTTAAAAAAATAAAAATAAAAAAAAATTTTTTTAAAATTTATGTTTTAATTAAAGAATTGACATAACTTGTATAAAAAAATAAAAATATAGTAACAGCGAATCAATTTGATTCGTTAAACTTAAACAGGGAGCTAAAGATGCCTAAGAAAAGAAAAAAAGCTGCAAAAAAAACTAAGAAAAAAGCAGCAAAGAAAACTAAGAAAAAAGCAAAAAAGGCTAAAAAAGCTAAAAGAAGAAAAAGATAGTAATTTACTAATCTTTACTAAAAACGCTTCTCATTACAATCTGTATGAGAGGCGTTTTTTTTATTCGTCTAAATCTTCATCAGTATCTGAGATAGGTTCTTCCTCAGGTAATTCTGTAGTAGAAGCTTTGGGTGGAGAAGCAACAGGTTGAGTTTGCCCACCTAAATTTCTCTTCAAAGCTTTATCAAGCTTCTTTTGAGTGTCTTCTAGTGACATATTTAGTACTATCTGAAATTCAGATAATATTCTTTCATAAGCTTTTTCAAATAGTTGTCTTTCACTATAAGATTGATCGACCATAAGATCATCACCTTTATTTAAATCTCTCACAACTTCTGCCAATTCATAAATTTTACCCGAAGAGATTTTAGCTTCGTATTCTTGTGCTCTTCTACTCCACATTGACCTTTTTATTTTTGGTTTACTCTTAAGAATAGAGATACATTTATTTACTTGATTGATGGTAGCTAAAGGTCTCAAATGTGATTGTTTATTAACTGGAACCATACCATTTGCTTTATCCTTTTCAAATTTTATTACATAGGTCTCAACATCTATTCCACCTATGTTAATTTTTTTAAATTCTGAAATTTGACCAACGCCATGTTTAGGATAAACAACGTGATCTTTAATTTTGTATTCTCTTTTTTCAGTTTCTTGTTTTTTTACTTTTTTTATTTCAGGCTTAACCTCATTACTTTTAGAAATTCTTAAATTATCTACTTTTGTTTCCTCCTTTATTTCACTTTTTTTTGATATTTTTTTGACCTTAGTTGTCTTAGAGGAAGTTTTTTTTAAAATTTTTTTTGGCGCAACTTTCTTTGCAACTTTTTTAACTTTTTTAACTTTTTTTGGTTTTACGACTTTTTTGATTACTTTTTTGGCTACTTTTTTTTTCACTTTTTTTTCAGTCTTACTTTTAAAGATTTTCTTTAAAATATTTTTCGTACTTATTTTGCTCATCCTTAAATTTTTCATGATCCGTTGGTGGATCTTTTTTTTCACTTATATTCGGCCAGATCTCAGAATATTTTGTATTGATTTCCAACCATTTTTCACTTCCAGGTTCTGTATCTGCAGTTATGGCATCAACAGGACACTCCGGCTCGCAAACGCCACAATCTATACACTCATCCGGTTTAATTACAAGCATATTTTTACCTTCATAGAAACAATCTACCGGGCATACATCAACACAATCAGTTAATTTACATTTAATACATTTGTCATTTACTATATAAGTCATTTAAGATTTTCGATTTTGAATTCTATTCTTAATATCTCCCATAGTTTTACTGTCAATATATAAGAGGCCAGCAAGGCGTCGCATTAAATTTGTCTCATATATATCAGCATCTTCATTTGAGTAGATTATAGACCATAATGCTTCTATTATTTTAATTTTATCTTCCTCAGCTAGGTTTTTGAATTCTCTTGTAAATTCTAAAATTTGATTTGAATTTTCTTCGATAAATTTTGCTTCTTTAATTATTTTATCCAATTCATTTTCATCAGAGCCTAGTTCTAGTAAAGTTTTTTTTATTATTTCTTCCTCACTATTTGTATAATTTTCATCAATCTTAGCTGTATGGATTAATAATGCACAAATTTTTACTAAAAAATTACTTTCTGTTTTATTTTCATTTTTTTTAAAAAACATAAAAATTATCCAAGATTTAAATTTTTTAATACTTTGAAAGGATTTTCACTAGAAACTTCTTTAACTGGATTTTTTTTAAACTGTTTTAAAGGGCTGTATTTGAAAAATGTTTCTTCTTCTTTATCAAAAATTTTATAACCCATTTTCTTTAAAAGTTTTTTAAAATTGTCTTTACTACAACCCAGAAGATTTAACATTTCAGGTACCATTTTTATCTCTTTATTTTCTTTTGAGTTAGAATTAATTATTTGCATGAAAAGTCTTTCCAAAATATCAATTCTAACAAATAAATTATCAAATTTTTCAAAACCACAAAGTAGCATAAAATTTCTATTTCTAGACTCTTGATCATCTAAAAAATTAAGACCAAAAGTAGGAGGTTTTAATTTATAATATTTTTGATGAAAATTTTTCCACAATAAAGTTCTGAGAGATACTGCCTCAGGCTTAATTAATTGATATAAAAAAACATGATATCTTCCAAATTTTACACCAAGATCCCTTAAAATTTTTCTTTCATTTTGACCTAATGATTTTAAATATTCTGAAACTTGTTCTCGTTTTAGCACTCCGTTATTTTCATAAAGTTGATAAGCTAATGCTTTAATTGAGGAGTTTTTTTCTTTAAGATTTTTTAAATCAATAAGACTTTTTAGTACTGAGTTAATTTTTGTCTGTATCCACTTGTGAATAAAGTCAACTAATTTTTGTTTTGGGTTTTGTTCTATTGTGTCATCAATAATAAGTTCAAAATTAGGATTTAAGTAGTCATTTCCAACAGATAGTTTTGCTATAGGAAAATTATTCCAATAAATTTTAAAATCATCATTCAACTCAATAAGCCCTGTATCAATAATTATTTGAATTCTTTTTTCAAGCTCAGGCCCAATAGATTGTCTAGCTGCTTTTTTTAATGATTTAATGTCAGTTTCTAACGCTCCTTTTTTAAAATCTAACTCTAGTTTAAGACCTATTATTTTTCCTATGAATTGATCATCAATTATCACATCGTTATTTTCAAAAATTTCTGTCTTAAATTCCATATCTTGTTTTAAACCTCTTGCAAGAACACTGGCTCTTTTATCAATGAAAGTTTTTGTAAGTTCTTCATGAAGTCTATCTGAAAGTCTATCTTCTAAGTGTTTTGTTTTTTCTATCCAATAGTCTTGATTTTCAATCCAGTTATTTTTATTAGAAACATAAGACCAAGTTCTAACATTTGCAATTCTATTTGATAAAGAATCTACATTTCCTTCTAATTTATCAAGTTTTATAAGCTGTAATCTCATAAATTCATCACTAATTTGTCCTTTTTCACTGTTTAGAAATGAAAATACATTGCCAATAACTTCATAGTGATTTCCATAAGTTTTCTTAACAAAATCGGGTATTTGGCAACATTCCCATAATAGGCTTAACGATTTCTTATTAAATTCTAAATTAATTAAACTTTTTTCTCTTAAAAAATATTTTAAGGCTTTTTCGTCTTCACATTCGTGTATTTTTCTTAACCAATCTGTATGAGGTTTTTCCTCAAGAGATTTAATTAAACTCAATGGATTATTAAAGTTAAGATTTGAATTTCTCCAAAAAAGATTTCTAATTTCTTCAAATTTATGATTTTCTAACAGCTCAACATCTTCGGATGTAATTTCTTTACAATCACCAGTGATTCCAAAATTACCATCATTAAGATATCTACCAGCCCTACCTGCAATTTGACCAATTTCAGAGAGATTTAATTTTCTCAATTTTTTGCCATCAAATTTTTTGAGATTTGAAAAAAAAACATGGTCTAAATCCATATTAATTCCCATTCCTATAGCATCAGTTGCCACTAAAAAATCAACATCGCCTGACTGATACAATTCTACTTGGGCATTTCTTGTTTTAGGGCTTAATGATCCCATTACTATTGCAGCACCACCCTTTTGTCTTCTTATAAGTTCTGCTATGGCATAAACTTCTTCTGCAGAAAAAGCTATTATTGCTGTTTTTCTATTTATTCTAGAAATTTTTTTATGACCTGTATATGTTAGTTTTGATAAACGGTTTCTGTTTATAAACTTTACATCTGCATCAAGTTTAGAAATTATATTTTTAATGGTATTAGAACCCATGAGCATTGTGAGTTTTTCTCCTCTCATATTTAAAAGTCTATCTGTAAAAATATGACCTCTTTCATGATCAGCACACATTTGTATTTCATCCACTCCAACAAATTCTAAATGTTTATCTATGGGCATAGACTCAACAGTACATAAGAAATATTTTGCATTTTGAGGGATTATTTTTTCTTCGCCAGTGATCAAAGCTACTTTATCAATACTAATTTTTTTAATTACTTTGTCATAAACTTCTCTAGCTAATAATCTTAATGGAAATCCAATCATACCAGTATCAAAAGACAGCATAGTCTCTATAGCTAGATGGGTTTTGCCTGTATTAGTCGGCCCAAGAATAGCTGTGATTTTGTGTTTAGTCATTTCTATCTTTGGTATATCTTTTTCTTTACCTACCAGATATTGTTGCTGTTAAAGAACAAAAATAGACTAAAACATGACCGAATCGTAGGGTAAAAAGTTCTCATTTTACTTATATAGTTCAGTTAGATTATCATAAATAAGATTAATTCTATAATGGTAATTTAAAAATATGACCAAAAAAATTTGGCAAGCATCCTTAAATCAAAAAAGAAATTCAATTCTCAATAATTTTGAAAAATATATTTCTGAAAAATTTAATAAAAATTTTAATGGTGATTATCAAAAGATACTTAATTGGAGCATTAAAAATTCCCCAGAATTTTGGAGTGCTTTCTGGAGTTTTAGCAAAATCAAAGGCATAAAAGGGAATAAAAAGATTAAAAAATCTAAAATATTTTATAAAAATAAATTTCTACCAAATAGTAAATTAAATTTTGCTGAGAATTTATTAACTAAAAATAATAATGAAAAGGCTATAACTTTTATAAGTGAAAATAATTATAGAGAAGAGAGAAGTTGGGTTAAATTAAATGAAAACACAAGTAAGTTGATACAGTTCCTTAAAGACAAAAAGATTAAAAAAAAAGATAGAATAGCTGCATACATGCCAAATACTATTGAAACAGTAGAAGCTTTTTTGGCCACATCTTCAATAGGAGCAATATGGTCTTCTTGTTCACCAGATTTTGGAGTAAAGGGAGTAATCGAAAGATTTTCTCAAATAAATCCAAAGTTATTATTTATTACTGATCAATATTTTTATAATGGAAAAAATATTAATGTTTTAGTGAGACTTTCAGAAATATTAAAAAAAATACCTTCAATTAAAAATATTGTAGTTGTTAGTTATCCTGGAAAAAAATTTATAAATTATAAATTACCATTTAGAAAAAATATTTTTAGATGGAATGAATTAATGAAAATTAGTTCTAGGAATATAAATTTCACTAAATATGATTTTAATCATGAACTTGCCATACTTTATTCAAGTGGTACAACAGGAAAACCTAAATGTATTTGTCATAGGACTGGAGGAGTATTAATTCAACATAAAAAAGAACATCAATTACATTGTGATATTAAAGAAGGAGATAATGTTTTTTACTTTACTACTTGTGGATGGATGATGTGGAATTGGTTAGTAAGTGTTTTAGCTTCTAAAGCCTCAATAGTATTATTTGATGGTTCGCCAATGTTTAAGAAAGATGACTTATTGCTAAAAATTGCAGAGAAAGAAAATATTACATTTTTAGGAATAAGCGCAAAATATGCAGATGCATTACGTAAATTAAAACCAAAACTAAAATATAAGTATAATCTAGAAAAGTTAAAAACTATTTGTTCAACTGGATCACCTTTATCAAATGAAGGGTTTAAATATGTATATCAAAATATAAAAAAGAATGTTCATTTAGCGTCAATTTCAGGTGGAACTGATATTGTTTCATGTTTTGTTTTGGGAAATTTATATCAACCAGTGCACGTGGGAGAGATTCAAAATAAAGGACTAGCTTTAGATGTTGATATTTTTAATGACAAAGGGAAATCTATAAAAAATAAAAAAGGAGAATTAATTTGTAAAAATCCTTTCCCTTCAATGCCATTGAAGTTTTGGAATGATAAAAATGATAAAAAGTATAAAAATGCATATTTCAATCGTTTCTCTAATGTTTGGCATCATGGTGATTTTGCAGAAATAAAAACAAATAATGGTTTCGTCATTCATGGCCGATCAGATACAACTTTAAATCCTGGTGGTGTCAGGCTTGGAACTGCAGAAATTTATTCTGAGGTTGAAAAATTTAAGGAAGTAAAAGAGTCAATTGTTGTGGGGCAATCTTGGGATAATGATGTTAGAATTGTTTTATTTTTAATTATGAATTCAAAATTTTATCTTACTGAAGATTTATTAAAAAGAATAAAAATGCAAATCAGAAAAAATGCTTCTCCAAGACATGTTCCTAGTAAAGTAATTGTAGTTAATGATATTCCAAGAACTAAAAGTGGGAAAATTGTAGAATTAGCAGTTAAAAATACAATTGAGCGAAACAAAATAAAAAATAAAGAAGCTTTAGCAAATCCTGATTCTTTAAAATATTTTATGAATTTAAAAGAGCTTAGTAATTAAATGTTAAAAGATTTAGTTAAAAGCCTTAAACCATCTTCAACATTAGCAATAAATGAGACTTCTAGAAAATTAGAGGAGCAAGGAAAAAAAATATTTAAATTTGGTTTTGGACAATCTCCATTTAAAGTTCCATTTGATGTTGTAGAGGAATTAAAAAATAATGCTCATCAAAATCAATATTTACCCATGCAAGGTTTATCCAAGTTGAGAGATGCAGTAGCAAAGTATACTTCCAGTAAAAAAAATTTTAATTATAAATCTGAAAATGTAATTATAGGACCTGGATCTAAAGAATTAATGTTTTTACTACATATAATTTTTGATGGAGAAATTATTTTACCTGCTCCAAGCTGGGTTTCTTATGCACCTCAGGCAATGCTTGGAAGAAATAAAATAAAAATTTTACAAACAAAAGCAGAAAATAACTGGTTCCCAACGGCAAAAGAAATTGAGGAACTTATTCTAAAAGAAAAAAATAAAAACTATTTATTATTTATTAATTCACCAAATAATCCATCTGGCCAAATTTGTGAAAACTTAGAAGAAATAGCTGCAGTTGCTAATAAATATAATCTAATTATTTTATCTGATGAAATTTATTCTGAACTAAGTTTTGAAAAAAATTATAAATCTATTTCAAATTATTGTCCTGAAAAAACAATTGTTAGTACAGGTTTAAGTAAATGGTGTGGAGCTGGTGGATGGCGATTGGGCTATTTTATAGTACCAAACTCCTTAAATAAGTTTAAAGATATGATTAATGTTTTGGCAAGTGAAACTTTTTCTGCTGTCAGTGCTCCCATTCAATATGCAGCAATTAAAGCTTACGAAAACGACCACTCAGATTACATTAATAAATCAAGAAATATTTTAAAAACAGTTGGTAATTACGTTTATGAAAATTTAAAATCAAATAAAGTTTTAATTAATAAACCTCAAGGTGGATTTTATTTAATGCCTGAGTTTTTAAATAAAAAGTTTAATTCTTCAACTGAAATGTGTGACGATATCTTAAATAAGACAGGTGTTGCTTTATTACCTGGATCTGATTTTGGCTTTGATCAAAATCGAATGTTAGCAAGATTAAGTTTTACTGATTTTGATGGAAAAAAATTTATGGAAGAAATTGAAGACAACACAAAAATTGATGATACTTTGATTAATGAGTTAGCTCCTAAGATAGTCGAAGGTGTTGATAAGTTGAAAAAGTGGTCAGAATCAATATAAAATCTGACTATACATACCCAATTAATTGCTGTTAGAATTACAATATAAAAAATAACGATACATGGGGAGAAAAAATGAAAAAAATAATTACATCTCTATCTAGTGCTTTACTGATATTAGCCGCATCTTTATCATTAACTGGTGTTGCAAAATCAGCAGAGTTTTTTACGATAGGAACAGGCGGACCTACTGGAGTTTATTTCCAAACAGGTAACGCAATCTGTAAAATGTTACATAAATCTGCAATTGCTAAAGAACATGGAAGAAAAAAGGGTATTGATAAAGCTTACAGATGTACAGCACCCTCAACAGGTGGATCAAATTATAATATTGGTCAAATCGCTGCCGGTGAGTTTCAATTTGGTGTTGCTCAATCTGACTGGCAATATCATGCAGTAAATGGATCAAGTAAATGGGAAGGTAAACAATATAAAGGCTTACGAGCTGTATTTTCTGTTCACAATGAACCATTTCAAATTTGGGCAAGAAAAAAAGCTAAAATCAAAGATTTTGCTGGCTTAAAAGGAAAAGTTGTAAATATTGGTAACCCTGGTTCAGGACAAAGAGGAACTATGGAAGAGCTTATGAAAGCAAAAGGTGTTGATAATAGTTTCTTTAAATCAACAACTGAATTAACTTCATCTGAGCAAGTTAAAGCATTGTGCGATGGTAAGATAGATGCTTTTGGTTATTCTGTAGGATTTCCAAATGGAGCTATGGAACAAGCAGCAACTTGTGCAGCAAAAGCTTCTCCAATTAACTTAACTGGATCAGAAGTTCAGGGTTTAATTGATGGTGCAGATTATTATGCTAAAGCAGTAATACCTGCTGGAACTTATACAGGACAAAAAAAAGATGCTACTACTTTTGGTGTTAAAGCTACTGTAGTAACTAGTAATATGGTTGAGTCTGATCTTGTTTATTTAGTTGTTAAAGCAGTATTCGAAAACTTTGATGATTTCAGAAAACAACATCCTGCTTTCTCTTCACTTAAAAAAGAAGATATGATTGCAGATGGTTTATCAGCTCCACTTCACGAAGGTGCAGTTAGATATTACAAAGAAGCTGGATTAATGTAATCCAATTACTTAATTAAATTAAAAGGCCTGATTTTTATCGGGCCTTTTTTTTATAATAAGGTATCTTTTTATAATGAGTCAAAGCATTAATGAAAAAGTAAAAAGTAAGATAAATGAAGACCTATCTCCAACAAGAAATTTAACAGGACTTCATCTTAAAATTGTAGCTTTAATAGCAATTATTTGGTCTTTATTTCAGCTTTGGTATGCTTCACCATTTCCTTTTATGTTTAATATTGGAATGTTTAAAGGACTTCCAGCTAGAGCTATACATTTAGGTTTTGCTCTAACTTTAGCTTTTTTAATTTATCCAATATCTAAAGGAAAAAAAATTTCCATAATTGATGTAATAATAAGCTTCGTTGGAGCTTTTTCATGTCTTTATATATATTTTTTCTATGATCAACTTGTTGATCGTGGAGGAGTTCTTTTAAATATTTCAATTAATGAAAATTATAATTTACCCGTTGAATTAATCATTGGTAGTTGTGGTATATTGATTTTATTGGAGGCAACAAGACGCGCAATTGGTTTGCCATTAGTTATTATTGCAATTTGTTTTTTATTATTCTCTTACTTTGGAAGATATGCACCAGAAATAATTTCTCATGGAGGTCTTTCATTAAATAGACTTGTTGGATTTCAATGGCTTGATCAAGAGGCTATATTTGGAATTCCTATTGGTGTTTCGGTTGATTTTATATTTTTGTTTGTCCTATTCGGTGCATTATTAGAAACCGCTGGAGGAGGTAAATATTTTTTAGACTTGGCATTTGCTATGGTTGGAAAAATGAGAGGTGGACCCGCAAAAGCCGCAATTTTAGGCTCTGGAATGACAGGATTAATCTCAGGATCTTCCATTGCAAACACAGTAACAACTGGAACATTTACAATTCCTATTATGAAAAAAACTGGTTTTTCTGAGGAAAAAGCTGGTGCAATAGAAGTTTCATCTTCAGTAAATGGTCAAATTATGCCACCAGTTATGGGTGCTGCAGCGTTTGTTATGGCAAGTTTTATTGGTGTTACATATTTTGAAGTTGTTAAACATGCATTTTTACCAGCAATAATTTCTTACATTGCATTATTTTATATTTCACATCTTGAGGCTCTAAAATTAAATTTAAAAGGGATGGATGATGCAGATGTACCAAATTTAAAAAAAACATTTTTATCAGGAATTCATTTTTTAATACCAATCTTTGTTTTAATTTATATGTTGGTCTACCTAAGATTTACAGCTTCTTATTCAATATTTTATGCAACTGTATCGCTTATATTTGTAAATTTAATTTATTTATTATTTAAAAACTCAAATTTTAAGGAAGCTCTTAAAGAGTGGTTTAATCAAACAATAGTGGGCTTTGAAAAAGGTGCGTTAAATATGGTTGGTGTTGGAATAGCAATCGCAACAGCAGGTATTATTGTTGGAGCAGTTGGGTCCACAGGTTTAAGCACAAATCTTATTATTGTTATAGAGTCTATTGCAAAAGATAATGTTACTATTTTATTATTTTTAACAATTATTTTATGCCTACTTTTAGGAATGGGATTGCCTACTACAGCAAATTATGTAGTCGTAGCCTCATTAATGGCAACTGTTCTGGTAGATGTAGGAAATGCATCTGGTTTTATTTTTCCACTTATAGCAGTTCATTTGTTTGTATTTTATTTTGGTTTAATGGCTGATGTTACTCCACCTGTAGGTTTAGCTTCATACGCTGCTGCAGCTATATCGGGAGGTGATCCTTTAAAAACTGGCCTACAAGCATTTTGGTACAGTTTAAGAACAGGAATTCTTCCAATTGTATTTTTATTTAATCACGAACTATTATTAATAGGAATAGAGAATATTTGGCATGGACTAGTTGTAATTGCAACCTCTCTAATAGGAATATTAGTTTTTACTTCTGCTACACAAGGTTGGTTTATTAATAAATTAAGATGGTATGAGATTGTTATTTTTTTAATTATTTCTATTTCCTTGTTGTCACCTGAATTTGTATTAAATAAATTTTATCCAAAATATAATTATCAAGATATTTATAAAATTAATTCAGTAAAATTAGATCCTACAAAAGAAGTTAGATTCAAAATTACAAGACCAAGTCCATACGGAGAAAGATATAAACTTTTTGTTATTAATAAAAATACTTTTGAAACAGAATATAATATTGAACAATATGGAATTAGCCTTGTTAGAGAGAAAGATAAAATTGTTGTTGATAATTTAAAATGGAATGGAGAAGCTAAGAAAAGTGGTTTTGAGATGGGTGATTTAATTAGTGAATTTAAAATAGAAAATTCTAATAGACCAAACAAAACTAAAATATATCCAATAGCAATTTTATTATTATTTATTTTTGGTTATTTAAATTCAAAAAGAAAACAATAATTTGGCCTTCGCTAATTCGCTTATTTTATTTTTAATATCTTCCAAACTCCAGATCCAGAAGTTATAATTTTGTCATTACACTTTAATTCACAAAACAAAAATATTAGAGTGTTTGTCTTTTTTAATATTTTTGTAAATCCAGTTATCTCATCACCAACTTTTGAGGCACCAATAAATTTTAAATCTAAAGAAATAGTTACACATGGCGATCCATTAGCTGCTCTATGAGCTGAGGTTCCTGCCCCTGCATCAATTAAAGCTGATAAATAACCACCATGAGTTATCCCTGCAGCATTTAAATGATTTTCATTGATTGTAGATTTAAATTCATATTCTGTCTCAGAAATTGTTCTAAATAAAACACCTCCGTTATGTTTCATAAATCCAGGCTTAATACTTATTTGTTCAAATTTATCACTCATATTTTTTTTATAATACAAAAGTTAAAAATAATAAAATTATAAAAATAATTATAAAAAAATATATTACTGATTTTTGTAATGATGTTTTTAATAGCCAATTTAACATTCAATTTCCTTTTTGGTGGACCGCCCAGAACTCGAATCTGGAATCTCCCGGTTCGTAGCCGAGCGCCTTATCCAATTTGGCCAGCGGTCCTTAATTAATTTATTTTATAAAAATATTATAAAGTTACTGTATTTTTTAATTTTATTAACAATTTTTGTGAAATAAAAATACAGCTTTGCATAAAAATCCTAATTAATGTGCTAAAATAACATTAAATATACTTTTTTTTAGGTATATAAACCGTTTTAAAAATGACAGAAAAATTAGTTGTCCCTGATATTGGAGAATTTGAGGACGTTGAAGTTATCGAAGTACTTGTTAAGGAAGGTGATCAGATAAAAGTAAATGATCCAGTAGTTACCATTGAGAGTGATAAATCTAGCGTTGAAATCCCCTCTACTGTTTCAGGAAAAATAGAGAATATAGTAGTAAAGGTAGGTGATAAAGTTTCCAAAGATGATTTGCTTTTAAACGTTTCTTCCTCTGGTAAAATTTTAGACGATAAGTCAATTCCAAAAGATACAGAGAGTATTATCAAACAAGCAGAAGCCGCAATGGCACAACAAAAAGAAGAAACTATAATTTCTCAAGAACCAGTTAGAAAAAAAGAGCAGTCAATTATTCAAGTAACTAAAAGTGGTGACATTGATCCTTTAGAAACACAAGATTGGTTAGAGTCTTTATCTGCTGTAATTTCTAAAGATGGTAATCAGAGAGCGCACTTTTTAATTAAAGAGCTAATAAATAAAGCATATAGAGAAGGTGCTAATATTCCATATACTCAAAATACTCCTTATATCAACACAATCCCCCCAGAGGCTGAGGTAAAATCAAATGGAGATCAAAATATTGAAAGAAAAATTAGATCTTTAATTAGATGGAATGCAGCTGCAATGGTAGTCAGGGCAAACAAAAAATTTCCTGAACTTGGTGGACATATAGGTACATTTGCATCAGCAGCAACATTATATGATGTAGGAATGAATCATTTTTGGAGAGCAAAAAATAATAAATTTGGTGGAGATTTAGTTTATTTTCAAGGACATAGTGCACCTGGCATGTACGCAAGAGCTTTCTTAGAAGGAAGATTGAGTGAAAAACAATTAGATAGTTTTAGGCAAGAGGTTAATACAGATGGGCTTTCCTCATATCCTCACCCTTGGTTAATGCCAAAATTTTGGCAGTTTCCAACTGTTTCAATGGGGTTAGGACCTATGCTTGCAATATATCAGGCAAGATACATGAAATATCTAATTAACAGAGGACTTATAAAAGATGAAGGTCGAAAAGTTTGGGCATTTTTAGGTGATGGCGAAATGGACGAGCCCGAGTCCATGGGTGCTATCGGTTTAGCTGCAAGAGAAAATCTAGATAACTTAATCTTTGTTATTAACTGCAATCTTCAAAGGTTAGATGGTCCCGTAAGAGGAAATGGAAAAATTATTCAAGAATTGGAAGGTAGTTTTCGAGGAGCTGGATGGAATGTAATAAAAGTAATTTGGGGCTCTTATTGGGACGCATTAATAGCTAATGATAAAACTGGTCATTTAGTAAAAATAATGGATGAAACAGTTGATGGTGAATATCAAGCAATGAAAGCAAGAGATGGAGCATACGTTAGAGAGAAATTTTTTGGAAAGTATTCTGAAACAAGTGAATTAGTTTCTAGTTTGTCAGATAAAGATATTTGGAGACTAAATAGAGGCGGTCATGATCCACATAAAGTTTTTGCCGCATATGATAAAGCCTCTAAAAACCAAGGAAGTCCTACAGTCATTATAGCCAAAACCATAAAAGGCTATGGAATGGGAAAGACGGGTGAAAGTGTTAATACAACTCACCAAACAAAAAAATTAGATATTGATGATTTGATGTATTACAGAGATCGATTTGATGTACCTTTAACAGATGAACAAGTGAGAAATATCGAATATTTTAAACCTGATGATAAATCACCTGAGATTAAGTATTTAAAAGAGCGAAGATTAAACTTAGGTGGTTTTTTGCCAGAAAGAACAACTTACGCTAAGCCAATTAAAACGCCATCAAAAGATATTTTTGATTTTATGAAACTTTCAACTGGTGAAAAAGAAATGTCTACCACCATGGCTTTGGTAAGAATGTTGACAAATTTATTAAGAGATAAAAATATTTCACCACGGCTTGTTCCAATTATCCCTGATGAAGCAAGAACTTTTGGTATGGAGGGATTTTTTCAAAAAATAGGTATTTACGCACACGAAGGTCAGAAATATGAACCTGAAGATGCAGCTCAATTAAGCTCTTACCGTGAAGATAAAAGTGGACAGGTATTAGAGGAAGGGATTAACGAAGCTGGTGCAATGTCATCGTGGATTGCAGCTGCTACAGCATACACAAATCACGATATAGAAATGATACCAATCTACATTTTTTACTCAATGTTTGGGTTTCAAAGAGTAGGAGATCTAGCATGGGCAGCAGGTGATAGCCAAGCAAGGGGTTTTTTGATTGGAGCTACCGCAGGTAGAACAACACTAGCAGGTGAAGGTCTACAACACCAAGATGGACATAGTCATTTAATAGCATCTACGATACCCAATTGTGTAACTTATGATCCCACCTTTCATTATGAATTAGCAGTTATTTTCAGAGAAGGTATGAGGCGAATGCATGAAAAAAAAGAAAATGTCTTTTATTATATTACGACAATGAATGAAAACTATTCTCACCCTGAGATGCCAAAAGAAAAGAACTGTGAAGAAGGAATTCTTAAAGGCATGTATAAGATTAGAGAATTTGATAAATTTAAAAAAACAAAAATTCAACTTTTAGGTTCAGGTACAATTTTACGTGAAATGATATCAGCTGCTGAAATTCTACAAAATGATTATCAAATAGATAGTGAAATTTGGAGTGTTACAAGTTTTAATGAGCTAAGAAAAGATGGAATGGAAGTTGAAAGATATAATTTATTAAATCCAGATAAAGATCAAAAAATATCATATGTAGAGCAATGTTTAGGTAAAACAGAGGGACCTATCATGGCAGCTTCAGATTATATGAGGATGCATTCAGATCAAATAAGACCGTATACCAATAAAAGTTTTTATTCTTTAGGAACAGATGGATTTGGCAGAAGTGATACGAGAAAAAAACTTAGAAAATTTTTTGAAGTGGATAAAGAACACTTGGTTGCTTATAGTTTAAGTGTCTTAGCTAAAGAGCAGTTAATAACTTCAAAATATGCGAAAGAGGCTATAAAAAAATATAATATTGATGGTGAAAGACCAATGCCTACTAAATTATAATGTCAGATACTGAAATTAAAGTACCAAATATTGGAGATTTTAAAGATGTTGAGGTTATTGAAGTTTTAGTCTCTGAAGGGCAAACAATAAAAACAAATGATCCACTGATAACAATTGAAAGTGATAAATCTAGTGTAGAAATCCCTTCTAATTTTGAGGGTAAAATTAAATCATTAAAATTAAAAGTAGGAGATAAAGTTTCAGAAGGTGATTTAATATTAATTTTAGAAAAAGAGCCACAAACAAATAAAATAGATGAGGAAAAACCTAATATTGAAAAAGAGTTTAAAAAAATTAAAGTTATTAAGCCAGAAATAGAACAAGCTACGAATAATCAAATTAAAACTTTATCCAAAGAAATATCTTATGCAAGTCCGAAAGCTCGAAAATTTGCAAGAGAACTTGGAGTGGATATTAATCAAGTTTTAGGAAGTGAAAAAGATGGAAGAGTTATTGAGGAAGATATTAAAAAATTTGTTTCATCTAAACCAAAAAATATTGTTGAAATAAAAAAAGATAAGACAAATAAAATTAAAAATGAATTTGAACATTCTGATTTTGGAGAAATTGAAGTTAAAGAAATTCCAAGAGTAAAAAAATTATCTTCAGTTTATTTAACTAATTCTTGGACAACAATACCACATGTAACAAACCATGATGAGGCAGATATAACAGAAATGGATAATTTCAGAAGTTCTCTAAAAGACATGTACACAGGAGAAAGAATTAAAATTACTCCTTTGGCATTTATAATTAAAGCACTAGTAGCCTCCTTAAAAAAATTCCCAAGTTTTAATTCTTCTATTGATGAAATTGAAACTGGAAAAATGACATTAAAAAAATATTTTCATATCGGGATTGCTGTTGATACACCTAATGGTTTAATGGTTCCTAAAATCAGAAATGCAAATAACAAGAAAATTTCACTACTTAGTAAAGAATTAAAAGAAGTTAGTGAACTTTGCAGAAATCTTAAAATTGATAAAAAAGAATTATTTGGTGGCTCTATGACGATCACAAGTTTGGGTGGAATAGGAGGATCATTTTTCACTCCAATTATTAATTTTCCAGAAGTTGCAATTTTAGGAGTAGGCAAGTCTCAAAAAAAACAAATATTGATAGATGGAAAATTTCAAATAAGAACAATGTTACCCTTATCTCTATCTTATGATCATAGAATTATAGATGGTGCGGAGGCAGCAAGATTTAACAACGATTTAAAAGAAAATTTAGGTAGGAATTTTGCTTATAAATTAGCAATTTAATTTTTACAAAAAATATCTTAGATTTAATAAATGATACAAAATATTAAAATTTTACCAAATAGTCTTCATGTAAAATTTAAAAATAATATAGATGATAATTTTCCCAATATTTGGCTTAGAGATCATGCAAAAGATGATGAAAATTGGGATCAAAGAAGCCACCAAAGAAAAACTTTTACTGCTAAGTTAGATACAAACTTATTCATTAAAGAGGCATCAGTAAGTGAAAATGGCAATTATGTTAATATTTTATGGTCAGATTCAGAAAAAATGATCAAGTATTCAACGGAATTTTTACAAAAAAATTTAATTAAAAAAGACACTACACATCAGAAATATTCCTTATGGAGAAGTAAAGATATTAATGATCAAGTTTATCTAAATTTTGATGATGTAGTCTCTGATGATGGATTTAAATTTTTTCTTAAAAATTTACATGAATATGGTTTCTGTGTAATAAAAAATTGTAAAACTAATATGGAAACTGTAGATACAATTGCAAATAAGATAGGTTATGTAAGACAATCTATTTTTGGAGGATTGTGGGAATTCGAGTCTAATGCAGGGATGGCTGATAGTGCTTATACTCAAGAAGAACTAAGACCTCATACAGACTCTACCTATAGTAAAGATGCACCAGGGCTTCAATTATTATTATGCTGTGAACTTGATGCGACAGGTGGAGAGTCAATTATGGTAGACGGTTTCAAAATTGCTGAAACTTTAAAAGAACAAAAAGAGGTATTCGAAATACTTTCAAACGTTGAGGTCCCAGGAAAATATGTTGGTGATGGTGTTATACTTGAAGCAAGAAGACCAATTTTCCGACACAATTCTAAAAAAGAATTAACTCAAGTAAGCTTTAATAACTATGATCGTGCTGAATTTAGAATGGAAAATGATCTTATGTTAAAATTTTATGAAGCAATTACTCAATTTGACAATTTGGCAAACAATATTGAATATCAATGGAGACATATTCTAAAACCTGGTGAGCTTTTAATTTTTAATAACTGGAGAGTTTTACATGGGCGAGGTTCATTTCAGGGGAAAAGAAAAATGGCTGGCTGCTACATAAATATGGAAGATTTTGAAAGTATCTGTAAAATCAACAACATATTTTAAATTATTTTCTAATCAATTAATCAAGTATGACAAAATCTTTATCATTAATTTGCGCTTTAGTTACAACATTTATTTGGGGAACTGCTTTTATCGCTCAAGATACGGGTATGGACAATATTGGTCCTTTAACTTTTAATGCAGCTAGATTTCTTGTTGGTTTTGTAGCCATATTACCTTTTGCATTGATATTTGAAAAAAAAAAAATTATTAGCCAAATAAATTTAGATAGAAAAAGATTCATTAAATATCTTGTGTTCATGGGTTTTTCTTTATTTTTAGGTACTTCGTTACAACAAGCTTCCCTTCAATATACAAATGTTGCAAATGCTGCTTTTTTTACTGTGTTTTATGTACCTTTAGTACCAATACTATTATTTTTTTTATATTCTCAAAAAGTTCATTGGAGTATTTGGCCTTCAATTGCCCTTTGTGTATATGGAGTTTATCTTTTAAGTAATTTTTCTGACTCAGAAATTATGAAAGGGGATGCGCTTGTAATTTTATGTTCTTTATTTTGGGCATTTCACATAATTTTTGCAGGTAAATTTATGAAAATATTTGATATCCCAATGTTTTATGCTGCTTTACAGGCAGTATTTGTTGCTACACTATCATTAATTACAGCTTACACTTTTGAAGATGTTGTTTTATCAAATATTCTTCTAGAAAGTTCATCCATAATTTATGCTGGAGTTTTATCCGGTGGTATTGCATTTACCCTTCAAATGTTTGCACAAAAAAATATAGATGAAGCCCCTGCTGCAATTATATATTCTCTTGAAGGAGTTTTTGCAGTAATTGCAGCATGGATAATTCTAAATCAAATATTAGATATTGATAATATTATTGGATGTATATTAATATTAGTAGCTGTTATATTTTCTCAATTAGCTCCAGAGATTAAAAATAAATTATAAAGAATAGAAATAAAGCTATTATAATTCTGTAAATTACAAAAGCGTTCATTGAGAATTTATTAATATATTCTAAAAAAAATTTAACCGTAACAAAAGAAAAAATGAACGATGATACAATTGCGATTATAACTAGATAATTAAACTCTACTGATTGATCAAATAAATCTTTCAATCCAAGAAAGCTTGCACCACTTAGCGCAGGAATTGAAAGTAAGAATGAAATTTTACTTGAGTCTACTCTATTAAATTTCAAAATCCTTGCTGCTGTCATTGTAATCCCCGCTCTACTAACACCAGGAATTAATGAAAATATTTGAAATAATCCAATAATTAAAATTGATTGAAAATTTAAATTAGCTGAAATTTTTTTATCAAAACGACTTTTGTCAGCAATGTATAAAATAATTCCAAATATTAAAGTTGTCCAAGCAATCACTTCAATATTCCTTAAACTATAAATAATACCTGTTGTGTATAAAAAATATCCAACAATTATAAGAGGAACTGATCCCAAAGTAATTAAAACCAAGATTTTCTGATTATTTTTAATATCTAGTAATTCTTTTCGAAAAAAATAAATTATTGCAAATAAAGAACCTAAATGAAGACTAATATCTATTAATAAAGAGCTTGATTTAAACTCATATAAGCTAGAAACTAATATTAAATGTGCCGATGAGCTTATTGGTAGAAATTCGGATATGCCTTGGATTGCTGATAGAATTAAAATTTCTATAATATTTTGAAACATTTAGACTTCGTAACTTAAAAAATATTTATTTAAAACAATTCGATTTCTGCATATTAGGTATGCATTTGTTAAAAATCACACTTTTTAAACACTATTATTGTATATTAAGGTCATAGTATATGACCTATTTTTTACTTTATTAATTAAAAACAATATATAATTTGCATAAAATTTTTAAAAATTATGTCTGACAAAATGCTTCAATTCGTAAAAATAGGTCAACAAACTCCACCTAAAAGAGGAGTAGATAAGCGTAAAAACGATTTTAATGAAATATATGATGAATTTATTACCGATAAAGCAAAAGAGCAATCAAGTAGATGCTCCCAATGTGGAGTTCCCTTTTGCCAAGTTCATTGTCCTTTGAGCAATAATATTCCTGATTGGCTAAAATTGACGGCCGAGGGAAGACTTAAAGAGGCATATGAGCTATCTCAAAGCACAAATAATATGCCTGAAGTTTGTGGAAGAATTTGCCCACAAGACAGATTATGTGAAGGCAATTGTGTAATAGAACAATCAGGCCATGGAACTGTAACCATCGGTTCAATGGAGAAGTACATCACCGATAATGCTTGGGAAAAAGGATGGGTAAAACCAATAAATGTTTTGAATGAAAAAAATCAGAGTGTTGGAATAATAGGTGCTGGGCCAGCAGGATTAGCAGCAGCAGAACAGTTAAGAAAAAATGGTTATAAAATTACGATTTATGACAGATACGATAGAGCTGGTGGATTATTAATTTATGGAATTCCTAATTTTAAATTAGAAAAAGAAGTTGTTGAAAGAAGAACTAAGCTTTTAAAAGATGGTGGAATAGAATTTGTTCAAAATTTTGAAGTTGGAAAAGATGCTACTTTAGAACAACTAAGAAAAAAACATGATGCTATATTAATAGCCACAGGTGTTTACAAAGCAAGAGAAGTTGAATTACCAGGAAATGACTTAAATAATATTTTTCCAGCAATGGATTTTTTAACTGCATCAAATAGAAAAGGTTTGGGTGATGAAGTAGAAATGTTTGATAAAGGCATTTTAAATGCTGAAGGTAAAGATGTAGTTGTTATTGGAGGTGGCGATACAGCTATGGACTGCGTAAGAACTTCAATAAGACAAAAAGCAAAATCAGTAAAATGTTTATATAGAAGAGATAAAGAAAATATGCCTGGATCTGCGAGAGAAGTTGCTAATGCAGAAGAAGAAGGAGTTGAATTTGTTTGGTTATCTAGCCCAAAAGAATTTAGAGGAACAAACAAAGTCGAAAAGTTATTAGTTGATCAAATTAAATTATGTGAACCTGATGAAAGTGGTAGAAGACGACCAGAAGTACAAGATGGTTCAGATTATGAAATTAAAGCCGATATGGTAATTAAAGCTTTAGGTTTTGATCCAGAGGATCTACCAAAATTATTTGATGCCAACGAATTGCAAGTTACCAAGTGGGGAACTATAAAGGCAGATTTTGATACAATGGAGACAAATTTAAAAGGTGTATTTGCTGCAGGTGATATTGTGAGAGGTGCATCACTAGTTGTTTGGGCAATTAAAGACGGAAGAGATGCAGCATCAGCAATAAAAACTCATCTTGAAAATAATGAAATTAAAAATTCAAAAGTTGCTTAATGGAAAATTATAAAAAAAACTTAAAATTACTCGAAAAGAATCATGTTTATTCAACAGAAATGGAGCATGATGCTTGTGGTGTGGGTGTAATAGCTTCAACTGAAGGAAAAAAATCAAGGCAAATAGTTGAATATGGCATAGAGGCTCTTAAGGCTGTCTGGCATAGAGGAGCAGTAGATGCAGATGGAAAAACAGGTGATGGAGCTGGAATTCATGTAGAAATTCCAAAGGATTTTTTCATAGAGAAAATTGAGGTTACTGGACACGATTATGATAATGCAGAAATTTGTGTTGGAATGATTTTTCTACCAAGAAACGATTACGCAGCCCATGAAAGCTGTAAAACAATTGTTGAAAGTGAGTTAACTAAAAACAATTTTAGTATTTATGGTTGGAGGCAAGTACCAGTTAACCCAAAAGTTTTGGGTGATAAAGCTTTGCAAACTATGCCGGAAATTATCCAAGTTCTTTTTAAATCAAATGATACTAATTTAGTTGATAAAAAATTAGAAAGAAAAATTTATGAAACTAGAAAACGAATTGAAAATAAAGCTTTCCAATTATCTTTAAATAATTTTTATGTTTGTTCAATTAGTTCTAAATCAATAATTTACAAAGGGCTATATTTGGCTGAAGCAATCTCAGATTTTTATCTAGACTTAAAAGATGAAAGATTTGTTTCAAGATATGCAATATTTCATCAAAGGTTTTCTACTAACACAGCACCAAGTTGGAGTTTAGCACAACCGTTTAGAGCCATAGCGCATAATGGTGAAATAAATACTTACAAAGGTAATAAAAATTGGATGAAGGTTCATGAACAAGAAATGAGTAGTCCCCTTTTTGACAACGTAGAGAATTTAAAACCAGTTATACAAAAAGGTGTTTCAGACTCAGCTGCACTTGATAATGTCTTTGAACTATTAAATAAATCTGGACAAACAGCTCCATTAGCTAAGCTAATGTTAGTGCCAGATGCTTGGTCAAAAAAAAATAAAACACTACCCAAAAGTCATCAACAATTATTTAATTTTTTAAATAGTACAATGGAACCATGGGATGGTCCTGCCGCTATCGCCGCCACAGACAATGAATGGATTATAGCTGCTAACGATAGAAATGGATTAAGACCTCTTAGATATGCAATAACAAAAGACAAATTACTTTTTGCTGGATCTGAGACAGGAATGATTGAACTTAATGAAAAAAAAATATTAACTAAAGGAAGATTGGGACCTGGCGAAATTATAGGGGTTAGGATTGAAAAAGGAAAAGTTTTTTTCAATGATGATATTAAAGATTATTTAGCTAAAGAGTTTAAACAGTTTAATTCTCAAATCGTAGATTTAGATGAAAAATTAACAATTTCTAATGAGAAGAATAACTTTGAGGGCGAAGATCTCAGAAGAAGACAATATACATTTGGAATTAGTTTAGAGGATCTTGAATTGATATTGCATCCTATGGCTGAAGATGCAAAAGAAGCCATAGGTTCAATGGGTGATGACACACCTCTTGCTGTTTTATCTGATAAATATAGACCCTTATATCATTTCTTTAGACAAAATTTTAGCCAAGTAACTAATCCACCAATCGACTCTCTAAGAGAGAATAAAGTAATGAGTTTGAAAACAAGATTTGGAAATTTAGGAAATATCTTAGATTTTGATACTCTTACAAAAGAGAATATATATGTTTTAAATAGTCCTATCTTATCTAATTCACAATTTAATAAATTTATAAATTTTTTTGGAAAAAATTCAAAAATTTTAGATTGTACTTTTTCTAAAGATGAGAATTTATCAGTTGCTCTAGAGAGAATTCAAAAAGAGTCAGAAATAGCTGTTAGACAAGGTGTAACGCAATTAATACTTAGTGATAAAAATTTATCTAATGAGAATTTACCTATCCCAATGCTTTTAAGTGTTGGAGCAATTAATACTTATTTAATCACCAAAAAACTTAGAGGCTATGTTTCAATAAATGTTCAATCTGGTGAGGCAATGGATACACACTCATTTGCAACGTTATTAGGTGTTGGCGCAACTACAGTTAATCCATATTTAGCTTTTGATAGCTTGTATCAAAGACATACCAAGAAATTATTTGGTCAGTTCAGTTTTGATGACTGTGTTAAAAGGTATATTAATTCAGTTAATGCTGGCCTTCTAAAAATAATGTCAAAAATGGGTATATCAGTATTAAGCTCATATAGAGGAGGGTGTAACTTTGAGACTGTAGGTTTAAGTAGAACAGTAGTTGATGATTATTTTCCAGGAATTACCTCTAAAATTTCAGGTATAGGTTTAACAGGAATTGAAAAAAAAATTCGTGAAATACATAAAGAAGCATTTGATAGTACAGAAACTGTGCTGCCTATTGGAGGAATTTATAGATATAGGAAAAATGGAGAAACTCATCAATACCAAGGGAAATTAATACATTTATTGCAAAGTGCTGTTGGATCAAATTCTTATGAAGCTTATAAAAGATATGCTGAGGGTATTTATAAT
Source organism: Candidatus Pelagibacter sp. HTCC7211 (assembly GCF_000155895.1). Classification (NCBI taxonomy): domain Bacteria; kingdom Pseudomonadati; phylum Pseudomonadota; class Alphaproteobacteria; order Candidatus Pelagibacterales; family Candidatus Pelagibacteraceae; genus Candidatus Pelagibacter; species Candidatus Pelagibacter sp. HTCC7211. Next base: position 136,994 of record NZ_DS995298.1, on the reverse strand, counting down.
TTACCACCTATTAATTTGAGAGATTTAATTAATTTTAGAAAGAAAAAATTAGGACCTTCGATTGACCTTTCTGAAGTAGAGCCAATTGAGAAAATTCTAAAAAGATTTGGTAGTGGAAGTATGTCTCATGGTGCGCTGTCAAAAGAAGCTCACGAAACATTAGCAATTGGAATGAACAGAATTAAAGGAGCTTCATGCAGTGGTGAAGGTGGGGAAGATGAAAAAAGGTTTAAAGTTTTAGATGGTGGAGATAGCGCTAACTCAAGAGTTAAACAAATTGCATCTGCAAGATTTGGTGTAACTATAAATTATTTAAATAATTGTAATGAAATTGAAATTAAAATTGCACAAGGTGCTAAGCCTGGTGAAGGAGGTCAATTACCTGGGTTTAAAGTAACTGAAGAAATTGCAAAATTAAGACACTCTACACCAGGAGTTACTCTTATTTCTCCACCGCCTCATCACGATATTTATTCAATAGAAGATTTAGCCCAATTAATTTATGACCTAAAGCAAATAAACCCTAAGGCTCGAATAGGTGTTAAGTTAGTTGCGTCTTCAGGTGTTGGAACTATTGCGGCAGGAGTAGCAAAAGCTGAGGCAGATATAATATTAATTTCAGGTCACAATGGTGGAACTGGAGCAACTCCACAAACTAGTGTAAAATATGTTGGCATTCCATGGGAAATGGGTCTTACTGAGGCTAATCAAGTACTAACTTTAAATAATCTTAGACACAAAGTTACTTTAAGAACAGACGGAGGAATTAAAACAGGAAGAGATGTTGTTATTGCTGCAATGATGGGTGCAGAAGAATATGGGGTAGCAACAACTGCTTTAGTTGCTATGGGATGCATAATGGTAAGACAATGTCATTCAAATACTTGTCCAGTAGGAGTTTGTACACAAGATGACAAGTTAAGAGAAAAGTTTACAGGCACACCAGATAAAATTGTTAATTTGTTTACTTTTATTGCATCGGAAGTAAGAGAAATTTTAGCTGAACTTGGCTTTAAATCTCTAAATGAAATTATTGGAAGGACAGATTTATTAATGCAAGTTAATAAAGCATCTCCAAATTTAGATGATTTAGATTTAAACCCACTTTTTGTTCAAGCAGATCCGGGTAATAATAAAAGATATTGTGAGAACTCTTCGATTAATAAAGTTCCAGATACACTTGACCAAGAAATTTGGCCAGAGATTGAAAGATCTTTAGATAATTCAGAAAAAATAGAAAAAGAATTTCTAATTAAAAATACTAATAGAGCTGTTGGTACGAGAATTTCACATCATTTGTATGTGAAGTATGGATATGAAAAATTAGAAGAAAATTTTTTAGAGTTAAAATTTAAAGGTTCAGCAGGTCAATCTTTTGGTGCTTTTACTTCAAAAGGTCTAAAACTTACACTTAAGGGTGATGCAAACGATTATGTTGGTAAAGGTCTGTCGGGTTCAACCATATCAATAAAACTTTCAGACGAAAGTAATTTAGTATCAAATGAAAATACAATAATAGGGAATACGGTTCTTTATGGAGCAACATCAGGTAAACTTTTTGCAGCAGGCCAAGCAGGTGATAGATTTGCTGTGAGAAATTCAGGAGCTACTGCCGTGGTAGAGGGATGTGATTCTAATGGTTGTGAATATATGACTGGAGGAACAGTTGTAATTTTAGGAGAAGTTGGAGATAATTTTGCAGCTGGTATGACAGGTGGAATGGCATTTGTTTATGATAGAAATAAAGAATTTGAAAAAAAGGTTAATCCAGAGTCAGTTGTTTGGCAAAACTTAGAGACTGATTATTGGAAAAATTTTTTAAAAAGTTTAGTAATAGAGCATGTAAACGAAACAGGATCTGATTTATCAAAACAAATTATTGAAAATTTCGATGAAGAATTAAATAACTTTGTTCAAGTCTGCCCTAAAGAAATGTTAGATAAATTAAGTAATCCGATTAGCCTAAAGTCAAATATTAAAGAAGTAAGTTAGAAGAAAAAATCAAGCTCTCTTACTATTTTCTTTTGAAGTTTTTTACTGAATAGACTGTGATCTCCATTCTTAATTATTAGTAATTTTTTTTTAGCATTATCAAATAACTTTAGTACTTTCCTGGATAAGGAAGTAGGCACTGTGGTATCATTACTGCCATGTATCATCGTTACAGGAATTTCAAGTTTAATCTTTTTATTTAAAATTTTATTTTTTCTACCATCCTTAATTAATTGATAAGTTATTGGATATTCATAGCCACCATGTTTTAAATTATAAACCCCTTTATTTTTGGTTTCCATTTTCATTTTTTTTGTAAATTTTTTCCACATTATTCGATCTAAAAATTCAGGAGCCGAACCAATACCCAAAAAACCTTTAATTTGTTTTTGAAAATATTTAAATTGATTAAGTGAAATCCATGATCCCATACTAGATCCTATTAAGATAAAATTGTTTTTTTTTATAATCTTCTTGATGACAGTTTTTGTATCTGAGGTCCATTTACTAATATTTCCTTTAGTAAATTCGCCTGAAGATTTTCCATGTCCCGAATATTCAATGGCTAGAAAACCAAGTTTATTTTTTTTTGCATATTTGAGAAATACTTTTGGTTTTTCTCCTTCCAGATCAGACATAAAACCATGAAGAAAAACTATATAGAGATTTTTCTCATAATAATTACATAAATATCTAATTTTTTTTGTTTTTGAGATTTTGTAATATTTAAAATTAGTCATTATTATTTATATGTTTTCAGTATTAATATATAATAATTTTAATGTCATTGAATTTAAAAGTTTTACAAGTAATCCCAAAATTAGGATATGGTGGAGCTGAAACTGGATGTTATGATATTGCTCATTATTTACCTGAAAATAATTGTGAGTCTTTTATTGTTACTAGTGGGGGTGAGCTTTTAAAATTTGTTGATAAAAAAAAAGTTAAAGTTATTAAACTGCCAGTTAACAGTAAAAATCCATTATTAATATTTTTTAATTCTTTAGCTTTGATTTGGATAATCTTGTACAATAATATTTCAATTGTACATGCTAGGAGCAGAGCACCAGCATGGTCTTGTTATTTAGCTACTATCCTAACAGGTAGAAAATTTGTTACGACTTTCCACGGAACATATAATTTTGAAAGTAAATTAAAAAAATTTTATAATTCAGTAATGGTTAAATCTGACTTAATAATTGCTGGATCTAATTTTATTTTTTCACATATAAAAGAAAATTATTCGAAATATTTTGATGTGAATAAAAGACTTCGTGTAATTTTTAGGGGCATAAATGTTGATTATTTTGATCCAACCACAAAGATAGAGAGTGATGAAAAAAAGTTATTAAAACAATGGGAAATTGAAAAAGATAAAAAAATAATTTTATTACCTGGAAGACTTACTTCATGGAAAGGACAAGAGCTTTTTATTGAAGCTATTAATTTAGTAAATATAGAACTTGGATATGAAGCTTTTTATGTTGTTATTCTTGGAAGTGATCAAGGTAGAGATTTATATAAAAAAAAACTTATCAGACTATCAGAACAGTTTAGAATGAATAATCAGGTAAGATTTATTGATCACTGTAAAGATATGGCTCTTGCTTATAAAATTTCAGATATAATTGTTTCAGCATCAACGGAACCCGAAGCTTTTGGTAGAGTTGCTGTAGAAGCTCAATCTATGGAAAAACCAATAATAGCAAGCAATATTGGCGGTTCAAATGAAACTATAATTGATGAAAAGACTGGTTTTTTATTTGATTCAGGAAATTCAAAATCACTAAGTCAAAAAATTTTAAAATTACTCTATTTAGATGAAACTTCTTTAAAATTGATTGGAACTGAGGGAAGAAAGAATGTTATTAAAAAATTTAATGTTGAAAAAATGTGCTTTTCTACTTATTCAGAGTATAAAAAAATAATGAATTAATTAAATGCCAATAATTACATTACCAGATGGAAATAATTTGAATTTCCCAAACAAAGTTACGGGTTTAGATGTAGCTGAAAAAATTAGTAAATCACTTGCCAAACAAGCAATGGTTATTAGTGTCAATGGTGAATTAAAAGACTTAGATCATATAATTGAAAATGATTGTTCTATTAAAATATTCACATCAAAAAATCCAGAAGGATTAGAAACTATAAGACATGATACAGCTCATATATTAGCAATGGCAGTTCAAGAATTATTCCCAGGAACTCAGGTAACTATTGGGCCTGTTATAGAAAATGGTTTTTATTATGATTTTGCAAGAAAAGAGTCTTTTACAGAAGACGATTTAATTAAAATTGAAAATAAGATGAAAGAAATTGTTGATAGAGACGAAATTACTAAAAGAGAAGTTTGGGAAAGAAATAAAGCCATTGCTCATTTTAAGAAAAAAGGTGAAGTTTATAAAGCAGAATTAATAGAGGCTATTCCTGAAAATGAAGATGTATCAATATACTTTCATGGTGACTGGCATGATCTTTGTAGAGGTCCACATCTTTCTTCTACAGGCAAGATTGGAAAGTATTTTAAACTGACTAAGGTATCTGGTGCTTACTGGAGAGGTGACTCAAAAAATGAGATGTTACAAAGAATTTACGGAACTAGTTGGGCAAGCCAAAAAGAATTAGATGAATATTTAAAAAGAATTGAAGAAGCTGAAAAAAGAGATCATAGAAAACTTGGAAAAGAAATGGATTTGTTCCATTTTAGAGAAGAAAGTCCAGGATCAGTATTTTGGCATGAAAAAGGATGGGCTTTATTTCAAAAATTAATAAATTATATGAGAAGTAGGCAAGATGCTGCTGGCTATAGAGAGGTGAACACACCAGAAATATTAGATAGACAACTTTGGGAAAAATCTGGTCATTGGGAAAAATATGGAGAAAATATGTACACTTCGGAAACACCAGATGAAAAAGTATTCGCGATTAAACCGATGAATTGTCCAGGTCATATTCAAGTATTTAACCAAGGATTAAAAAGTTATAGAGATTTACCAATACGAATAGCTGAATTTGGAAAAGTTCATCGATATGAACCATCTGGTGCTTTACATGGTTTGCTGAGAGTAAGAGCATTTACACAAGATGATGCTCATATATTTTGTTCAGAAGATCAAATCACAAGTGAGTGTTTAGAGGTAACTAATTTGATTTTAGATATTTATAAAGACCTTGGTTTTGAAAATGTAATATTAAAATATGCAGATAGACCTGAAGTAAGAGTAGGTGATGATGAGATTTGGGATAAAGCGGAAGCATCATTGCTCGAAGCAGTTAAAGCTTCAAAACTTGAGTATAGTATTAATAAAGGTGAAGGTGCATTCTATGGACCTAAGATTGAATTTGTTTTAAGAGATGCAATTGGTAGAGATTGGCAGTGTGGAACTTTACAAGTCGATTTAAATCTACCGGGTAGATTAGATGCTTCTTATGTAGATAAAGATGGAACTAAAAAAGTTCCCGTCATGTTGCATAGAGCATTATTTGGATCTCTAGAGAGATTTATTGGTATTTTAATTGAAAACTATGCTGGAAAATTTCCTTTTTGGATATCCCCTTTACAAACTATGGTAATACCTATTTCAGAAGAATTCAACGACTACGCAGTTGAAGTGTCTAAAAAAATAAAAAAAGTAGGGATTAGTTCTGCAGTAGATTTAAAAAACAATAATTTAAATTACAAGATTAGAGATCATTCTTTAGCAAAAATACCAGTTTTATTAATTTGTGGTAAAAAAGAAGTTGACTCCAATTCAGTAACGATTAGAAGATTAGACTCTAATAAACAAGAAAATATGGATACAGAACAATTCTTAAAAACATTCTCTGCTTTAAATAAAGCATCCTCAAACTAAGTGGCAGATTTAAAACAAAATTATTTTCAACGAAGAACGAAAGATCGTGGACCAAGATCTAATAACAGAATTTCATCTCCTGATGTTCAGGTAATAGCAAGTGACGGGGAAAATCTTGGTGTGATGAACACAAATGACGCTATCTCAATGGCGAAAAATCAAGGATTGGATTTAATCGAAATAGCTGCTAATGCTAATCCTCCAGTTTGTAAGATTATGGATATGGGTAAATATAAGTATGATGCCCAAAAAAAAGCAAATCTCGCGAAGAAGAAACAAAAAATTGTCTTACTAAAAGAAATTAAAATGAGGCCGGTAACAGAAACACATGATTATGAATTTAAAGTAAAAAATGCAAAAAAATTTATAGCAAAAGGAGATAAAGTTAAATTTACAATCAGATTTAAGGGTCGAGAGCTTCAACATTCACACCTAGGAAATGAATTAATGGGCAAGATCAAAGAAGACATGAAGGATATTGGTAAGGTCGAATTGCACCCTAAGTTTGATGGCAAGCAAATGATCATGGTTATTCAGCCTTTATAGGCCTTAATATAGGTTGTAAATTTATAGCAATCTTTGTATAACACCGCAGAATTATGCCAAAATTAAAAACAAAAAGCTCAGCAAAAAAAAGATTTAAGATATCTGCAAAAGGTAAAGTCATGACTGCCCAGGCTGGTAAAAGACATGGCATGATTAAAAGAACAAATTCTCAAATTAGAAAATTAAGAGGTACAACAACGATGTCAAAACAAGACGGAAAAATTGTTAAGTCGTATATGCCTTACAGTTTAAGAGGTTAAAATGGCAAGAGTTAAAAGAGGTGTCACAAGTAAAGCTAAACATAAAAAAGTTTTAAAGGCAGTAAAAGGCCAGTGGGGCAGAAGAAAGAATACTATTAGAGTTGCAAAACAAGCCATGGAAAAGGCTATGCAATATGCTTATCGAGATAGAAGAAATAAAAAAAGAGACTTTAAAGCATTATGGATCCAAAGAATTAATGCCGGAGTAAGAGCCGAGGGATTGACTTATTCAAAGTTTATTAATGGACTTAGTAAATGTGGAGTAACTATCGATAGAAAAATATTAGCAGAAATAGCATACGATAGCCCAGAAGCCTTTAAAACTATTGTTCAAAAAGCTCAATCTGCTCTAAATTAATCTTCACTATTGTTTTTCGCCGGTGAAGAAATAATCTCTTAAAATGTCAGATATTAAAAATATTAAAGACGAATATCTTCTTAAGCTAAGCAAAGACTTAGATGTAAATCAAATTAATGAAATTAAAACAGATTTATTTGGCAAAAATGGATTAGTAAGTTCTCAATTTAAACAACTTGGTAAAATTCCAGAGGATGAAAGAAAAAAATTTGCGTCAGAATTAAATGATATAAAAGATGAATTACAAAATTTAATTGTTTCAAAAATAGAAGAAATTGAAATTAAAGAAATAAATCAAAAACTAGAAAAAGAAAAAGTAGATATTACATTACCAGGGAGACCATTTGCAGAGGGTAAAATTCATCCAGTATCTCAAGTAATTGATGAAATTTCCTCTATCTTCTCTGAAATTGGTTTTAGTGTTGAGGAAGGTCCTGATGTTGAAAATGAATATAATAATTTCACAGCTTTAAATACTCCAGATAATCATCCAGCCAGAGATATGCATGATACTTTTTATCTAGATGAAAAAAAAGAATTACTCTTAAGAACACATACTTCTCCTGTTCAAATTCGAACCATGTTAAATGATAAACCACCTTTTAAGATTATTGCACCTGGAAGGACTTATAGATCTGATAGTGATCAAACACATGCACCAATGTTTCATCAAGTAGAAGGCTTACATATTGATAAAGATATTAATATGGGTCACTTAAAAGGCTGTTTAAATTATTTTATTAAAGAATTTTTTGAGGTTGATAAGATAAAAATGAGATTTAGACCAAGCCATTTTCCATTCACGGAACCTTCGGCTGAAGTAGATATAGGTTACGAAATTAAAGATGGAAAAATAATAATTGGTGAGGGAGACAAATGGCTTGAAATTTTAGGCTGTGGAATGGTTCATCCTAATGTTCTTAAAAATGTTAATGTGGATCCAGGCAAATTTCAAGGATATGCTTTTGGAATTGGAATAGATAGATTGGCGATGCTTAAGTATGGAATCAATGACTTAAGGGCATTCTTTGATTGTGATTACAGATGGTTAAATCAATTTGGATTCGATCCAATTGATGTACCTTCAAGTTATAGAGGTTTAAGTAGATGAAAATTACATCTGACTGGTTAAAAGAACATCTAGATACAAAATTAGATGAAAATAAGATAATAGAAAAACTTACAGATGTTGGTTTAGAAGTTGAAAGTGTTGAAAAACAAGGTGGCGAATTAGATGAGTTCATTGTTGCAAAAATTTTAAAAGTAGAAAAGCATCCAAATGCTGATAAGCTTAGAGTTTGTGATGTGGATATAGGTAAAGAAAATCCTGTCAAAGTTGTTTGTGGTGCTCCAAATGCGAAAGAAGGTTTGTTTACAATCTATGCCCCACCAGGTTCGGTTATTCCTAAAAATCAAATGAAATTAGTAGTCAGTAAAATTAGAGGAGTTAGCTCTTATGGGATGTTATGTTCAGAGTCTGAATTAAATTTATCAGATGAAAGTGATGGTATTACTGAGCTTTCATCGAATGATTTTAAAAATAAGATTGGAGATAATTATTTTCCAAAAAAAAATTCAAACGTAATTGATATATCTATTACACCAAATAGAGCAGACTGTTTAGGTGTTAGAGGAATTGCCAGAGATCTGGCTGCAGCAGGCTCAGGTAAATTAAAAGACTTTAAAGAAAATGAATTAAAAAAAGATGGAAAACAAACGGTTAGTGTAAAAATTGAAAATGAAGAAAATCAAGCGTGCACAATATTTGGAAGCTGTTTAATTACTGGAGTAAAAAATATTGAAAGTCCAGATTGGCTAAAAGAAAAAATAATTTCTATAGGGCAAAAACCAATTTCAGCCATTGTTGATATTACCAACTACATAATGTTTGATTTAAATAGACCTCTCCATGCTTATGATGTTGATAAAATTGACAAGGGAATAATAGTCAGAAATTCAAAAAAAAATGAAACTTTTACAGCATTAGATAATAAGGAATATAAACTTGATGAGGGAATGTGCGTAATTTCAGATGCCTCAGGTGTATTGGGCTTAGGTGGAATAATTGGAGGTACTAGATCTGGAACAGAACTTGATACAAAAAATGTATTAATTGAGTCTGCTTATTTTTTGCCTAGATCTATTAGAAAATCTTCAAAAATTTGCAATATCGATACTGATGCAAAATTTAGATTTGAAAGAGGCATTGATCCATTATCAATCGAACAAGGTTTAAAAAAAGCATCTAATTTAATTCAAGAAATTTGTGGTGGTAAAGTAAGTGATATTGATATCCAAAACATTAAAAAATATGAAAATAAATCTTTAGAATTTAATCCTAAGATTTTTGAAAAAGTAACTGGAATAAAAATCGAAAAAGATGAAATGATGAAGATTTTGAATGATTTAGGGTTTGTCATTAAAGAAAATCAAAAAAACTTACAGCTCAAGATTCCTTCTTGGAGACCAGATATTTCCCAAGAAATCGATGTAGTTGAAGAACTAATAAGAATTAAAGGTTATGAACATATTGAATTAATAGAACCTCAAAAAGTTCGACAAAAAGAAACTTTAAATAAAAAGCAAAAATTATTTCATTTTTTACAAAGAGCTGTTGCTTCAAAAGGTTATTTAGAGGCAATTACTTGGTCATTTACTGATAGTAGAATTAATCAATTATTTCTTGAAAAAAATAAAGAAATTAAAATTGTTAACCCAATAAGCTCAGATTTAGATGTTTTAAGAAGCTCGATATTTTCTAACTTAATAATTCATTTAAATAAAAACTTAGATAGAGGATTTAAAGATTTATCAATATTTGAAATAGGACCTACATTCCTTGGAAAAAAACCAGGTGAGCAACAAACAGTTGTAGGTGGATTAAAATCTGGAAAGATTTTCAGACAGAGTTGGTTAGAAAAAGAGAGATTAGTTGATTTATTTGATGTCAAAAGTGATGTGATTAAAAGCCTAGTAGAGGCAGGATATTCTAAGGAAAATCTATATTTTGATATAGAAACACCAAGTTATTATCACCCAGGAAAATCTGGAAGAGTTTTTTTAAACAAAGGTAAAGAAAAAGTAGTAGCTTATTTTGGAGATATTCATCCTAATGTTTTAAAAAAATTAGATATTAAAATAGAGGCTCTAGTAGGATTTGAAATTTTTTTAGATAATATTAAACAACCAAAAAAATCTCTTAAAGATCAAAAAACTAAAAATAAATTTTCTGACTTTCAAAAATCAGAAAGAGATTTTGCTTTTATCTTAGACAAAGATTTTCAAGTTCAAGAGTTAATTGAAATAATAGCAAATGTTGATAAAAATTTAATTAAGTCGGTTAAAGTTTTTGATGTATATGAAGGTAAAAATATACCAGATAACAAAAAATCTATCGCACTAAACGTAACAATTCAATCATCTGAAAAAACACTAAATGAAGATGATTTGAACAAAATAAACCAAACAATTATCACTGCCGTAGAGTCCAAACTAGACGCTAAGATAAGATCATAGTAATGGCAAACATTGATAATATAAGAAATTTTGCAATAATTGCGCATATTGACCATGGTAAATCTACGATAGCAGATAGAATAATTCATAGTTGTGGCGGACTTACTGAAAGAGAAATGAAGGCACAGGTACTAGACTCAATGGATATTGAGCGTGAGAGAGGGATTACCATCAAAGCACAAACTGTAAAACTTAATTATAAAGCAAAAGATGGTAAAAATTATATTCTAAATATTATTGATACACCGGGCCATGTTGATTTTAGTTATGAAGTAAGTAGATCTCTATATGCATGCGAAGGATCAATTTTAATTGTGGATAGTACTCAAGGTGTAGAGGCACAAACACTTGCAAATGTTTATCAGGCATTAGACATAAATCATGAAATTGTACCAGTACTAAATAAAGTTGATTTACCTGCATCAGATTTGGAAAAAACGAAAACACAGATTGAAGAAGTAATAGGCATAGATACGGAAGGAGCTGTTCCTTGTTCTGGAAAAACAGGAGAAGGTATTAATGATATTTTAGAACAAATTATAACTGTTCTACCTGGTCCCAAAGGCGAAGTTTCTGGAGATTTAAAATGTTTACTAGTTGATAGCTGGTATGACACTTATTTAGGAGTTGTTATCTTAGTTAGAGTAATTGATGGAAAGATTTCAAAAAATATGAAAATTAAAATGATGTCTACTAATCAAGAATATATCGTTGAAAAAGTTGGGGTATTTACACCTAAAGCTACAGATATTAATCAATTAAATGCTGGTGAAATAGGATTTATAACAACTGGAATAAAAGTTTTATCCGAAACAAAAGTTGGTGACACTATTTGTGATGCAGCAAAACCATTGAAGGAGGTTTTGCCTGGTTTTAAACCAAGTAAGCCAGTAGTTTTTTGTGGACTATTTCCAGTAGATAGTTCTGAATATCAAAAATTAAAAGATGGGTTAGCAAAATTACAATTGAATGATGCAAGTTTTTCATTTGAACCTGAGTCTTCTTCAGCATTGGGATTAGGTTTTAGATGTGGTTTTTTAGGATTACTTCATTTGGAAATTGTAACAGAAAGATTAGAAAGAGAATTTGATGTCAATTTATTAACTACGACACCAGGTGTTGTTTACAAAGTTTATATGAATAATGGGAGTACTATAGATTTACACAATCCATCAAGTTTGCCTGACTCAACATTAATAAAAACAATTGAAGAGCCCTGGATAAAGGCAACAATTATTACACCTGATCAATATTTAGGATCAATAATTAAGATGTGCCAAGATAAAAGAGGTGTGCAGACCAATTTGAGTTATTCAGGTAATAGAGCAGTTGTTAATTATGAACTACCTCTTAACGAAGTTGTTTTTGATTTTAATGATCGTTTAAAATCAATGACAAGTGGTTACGCTAGTTTTGATTATGAAATTATTGAACATAGAGAAGGAGATTTAGTCAAACTTGGAATTTTAGTAAATGCTGAACCAGTTGATGCTTTGGCTATGATGATACATAAAGATTTTGCCCAAAGAACAGGAAGAGAAGTTTGTGAAAAGCTCAAAGATTTAATTCCAAGACATAATTTTATGATACCAGTTCAAGCAGCAATTGGTGGAAAAATCATAGCAAGAGAAACTATAAAAGGCTTCAAAAAAGATGTATTAACTAAAATTCATGGTGGTGGAGCTACCGATAGAAAAAGAAAACTTTTGGAAAAACAAAAAAAAGGTAAAGCTAGATCGAAGCAATTTGGCAGAGTAGAAATACCTCAAGAAGCATTTATAGGTGTTCTTAAAATAAGCAAAGAAAAATAAAAGAATTAATTTTTTATTCCTAAAACTTAATTTTTTTAAATATTTTAGACTCTAAAAAATTTTTAAATAAGATATTTTTTTTATCCTTAGAAGACACAAAAAATTTTTTTTTTGGCCAATTAATGGCCAAATCTTTATCTTTCCAATAAATACCAGTCTCTGAATTTTTATCTCTATAATTTGTGCATCTATAATGCAAAAGAGTATTATTAGCTAAACTGCAAAATCCGTGAGCAAACCCCTCTGGAATATATAAAGAAATATTTTCATTTTCAGATAATTCTACAGTATAAAATTGTCTAAAAGTTTTTGATTTTGGTCTACAATCAAGAGCAACATCGAAAATTTTTCCAGATAGTACAGTTATTAGTTTTCCTTGAGGTTTTTTGAGTTGTAGGTGCAATCCTCTTAGTACATTTTTTTTTGATAAAGAATAATAATCAAATACAAATTTTTTATTTAAATCTTTTTTTAAAAATAATTCTCTAAAATATCCTCGTTTATCATCGAAAGTTTCTCTTTTATAAATTACTAATCCAGGAAATTTAGTTTTTATTATTGACAATTTTTTAGAAATTTTAAAAATGTTTGACAAATATAATCTAATTCATTTTTCTTCATTCCTTGATGGCACCCAAGCAAAATTCCATTCTTCATAACATTATTTGCAATTGCGTCACATTGAGGATGTTTTTTATATGTCTTATTTCTCATAACAGGTTGTTTTAATATATTACCAGTAAAAATTGTTCTCGTCTGAATGTTATTTTTTTCAAAGAAAATTTGCATTTCTTTTCTATTAAAATATTTATTTTCTTTTATTACTAGAGGAAAAGCTAGCCATGGTGTTTTTACATTTTTATATTGTTCAGGTAGATTAAATAAATCATCATAATCTCCAAAAAAATTTTTCAAATAATCAAAATTTTTATTTCTTATATTTATGTTATTTTTTAGCTTTTTAATTTGTTCGATAGCAAATGTAGCTGATATCTCTGAAGGTAAAAAGTTATAACCAAGATCTGAAAATATATATTTTGCATCATAATCAAATCCAGATATTTTAACATTAAATCTATCTTTAATACTTTCTGACTCGTTAAAATGAGCTGAAGATCTACCCCACCCCCTGAGAAGTTTAGCTCTTTGGTATAATTTAAAATCGTTGAAGCAAACTATTCCTCCTGTTCCTGCTCCATTGATAATATGTGATGCATAAAAACTATTTGTTGTTATATCTGAATATTTCCCAGCATTTTTTTTGTCAATAGTATAACCAATAGTATCGGCTGAATCTTCGATAACTTTAAGTTTATGTTTTTTAGCTATCGAATGAATTTTTTTCCAATCAGCTATATTGCCTAGTAAATTTGGAATCATTATTGCAACAGTTTTTTTATTGATGCATTTTTCTATATGAGATGGGTCGGCTAAAAACTTATTTTCTTCTACGCCTATAAAATGAGGTATCAAACCTAATTGATAAATTGGAGCCACAGTAGTTGAAAAAGTCAAATTTGGAGTAATTATCTCTGAATTTTTTTTAAAGTTTAATGATGCAATAGCAAGTAGATTTGCAGATGATCCTGAATTGACCATTAAACCATATTTTTTTCCAAATAAAGATGAAACTATTTTTTCTAAGATTTTAACATTTTTACCATCCACTAGAGATAAACTGTCATTTTTGAGAACTTTAAGAACTGCATTAATCTCTTTATTATCGTAAACAGCCTTACCGTAATAAACTTTTTTCATAAATAATTGTAAGTAAAGTTAATTTAAAATTAAATTCTTTATATTCTCTATATTACTTTTTTTAGGATTCCAATAATTTAATTTTTTATATTTTAATATTTTATCTTTTATTAAAGAGCTTGATAGCCATTTAACTTTTATCTTATTGCTATTACTTTTGTTAATATATTCAACTAAATTAAAAATATTTAGATAATTTGTATTTTTTAGAATATATTTTCCTGGTCGAATTTTATTTTTTAAAATAATTTTTACGGCGCTCACAATGTCTTCAACATTGATCAAATTAAGATATAGTTTTTTTGATATTATTTTTGTTATTTTCTTTTGATTATAATTTTTCCTTAAAGTATTTATTAATTTTTGTCTTTTATCATTTTCTCCAAAAGTATCTACTACCATCAGGTCAATAAAATTAATATTGGGAAAGTTTTTTTTGTAGTATTGTATAATACAGTTAAAACTTTTTTTATAAGCAGCGTATAAATTTTTTGGATTGTTTTCTTTATTATCAATATCTTCCCATGTTGTTGAAAAATTAATAAATTGTTTTGCATTTAAAATTTTTATATTTTCCAATATTATATTTCCCAACATGATATTAGACTCTGCAAACTTAAAAATATCTTTATAGGAATGTTTTTTTTTATAATGAGTTGCACAATGTATAATCGTATTTACTTTAATTTTTTTAAGTTTATTCGAAAGGGAATTATAATCTTTAAATTTTAAGATTTTTATATTATTGGATTTATTAATTATTATTTTTGAGTTAAATCTTTGAAGTACAAATACTTTATTATTTAATTTTATTGCTTTTAAAATATTAGAGCCGATAAATCCAGTTGCTCCTGTTAATAATATATTAGGCACTTTTTTTTATAATTTTTTTTAAGTAATTCGAGTATTCACAATTTCCATAAAATTTTACTTGTTTCATTATTTGAGATTTTGATATCCATTTATTTAATAAAGCAATTTCTTCAAGACAAGCTATTTTTAAACCTTGACGATTTTCAATTGCCTGAACAAATGCTGAAGTTTTATAATAATCTTCTATAGATCCAGTATCAAGCCAAGCCCCACCTCTACCAAGAAATTCCGCAGAGAGTTTTTTTTTAGTTTTGTACTTATTAAGCAAATCAACTATTTCCAACTCTTTTCTTTTTGAAGGTTTTAAATTCTTTGCATACTTAATTACTTTATTATCAAAAAAATATAATCCAGTTACAGCTTGATTTGAAATAAACTTTTTTGGTTTTTCTTTTAAAGCTTTAATTTTTTTGCTTTTTCTGTCAATTTTTGCAACCCCAAATAGTTCTGGATTATTAACTTTATATAATAAAACTTTTGCTCCGATTTTAAGATTAGCACACCTTTTAAGAGTATCTGATAAACTTTGACCATAAAAAAAATTATCACCCAATATCATGGAGACGTTATCTGAACCAATAAATTTTTCACCTAGTATAAATGCATCTGGTAATCCCCTTGGTTTATCTTGTTCTATGTATGTTATTTTAATTCCAAGATTTTTACCATCTGGTAATAATTTTTTGTATTGATCTAGTTGCCCTTTATTTACAATAATTAGAATATCTTTAATTTTAGAGAGCATCAAAATTGACAATGGATAAAAAATTAGAGGTTTATCATAAATAGGTAGTAATTGTTTATTTACTGCTTTGGTTAATGGACTCATTCTTGTTCCTTTTCCACCAGCAAGTATTATACCTTTTTTTATCATATTGTACCGAGCCTTTTTGTTATATGAATTTTTTTTATTGATTTAAAATATTTCTGATTATTTAGATACCATAAAAAAGTTTTTTTAAGTCCTTTATTAATTCCTGTTGAGGATTTCCATAAAAGTTTCTTATTAATTTTATCACTATTCAAAGCATATCTTTTATCATGCCCTGGTCGATCTTTGACATACTTAATTTTGACATGGTTGCCAGGTTTAATATGTTGTGATGAGATATTTATAAGTTTTTTTGTAATTTCAAGATTGTTATAATTTTTATTAGAACCTATATTGTAGAACTCTCCTATCTTACCTTTTTTGAATACTTGAAATAATGCATCGCAGTGGTCTTCAACAAATATCCATTCTCTTGAATTTTTACCATCACCATAAATTGGTAAAGGTATGTTATTAAGAATGTTGTAAATTAGTTTTGGAATTAATTTTTCAGGATGTTGACAGGGACCATAATTATTTGAACAATTTGTTATAATTGCTGGTATTTTAAATGTTCTTACATAAGAAGAAACAAGATGATTTGATGATGCTTTACTTGCTGCATAAGGTGAGCTAGGTTTATAAGGATAATCTTCATTGGATCTTCCTTTTATAATATCACCAAATACTTCATCGGTAGAAATATGTATTAATTTAATTTTTTTATATTTTTTATAATGTTCCCTGAAAGCCTCTAGTAAATTAAATACACCCACTATATTGCTTTCTATAAATGATTTTGGTGAGTCTATCGATCTATCCACATGTGTTTCTGCTGCAAGATTAAAGATAGCGAGGGGCTTGTATACTTTAAAGATATTAACAAGTTTTTTTTTATTATTAATGTCACATTTAATGAATTTGTAATTTTTTTTTGGAAGATCTTTTAAATTAAAAAAATTAGATGAATATGAAACGTTATCAATATTGATGATTGAAAATTTTTTTTTTAAAAGTAACTTTATTAAATTACTTCCGATAAAACCTAAACCGCCAGTGACAATTAAATTTTCTTTCATTTTTTAAGTATCGCAATATATTAGACATTGTAAATGAATTATAATCAAATTACTGTTGGTATTGTTACTTTTAGAAGTGAAAATGTTATTTTTAACTGTCTTAAAAGTATTAAAAAAATTGAAAATATAATCATTTTAGACAATTCAAATGATGAAATTTTAAAAAAAAAAATTAAAAAAAAATATCCAAAAATAAAAATTATACTATCAAAAAAAAATCTAGGTTATGGAGCCGCAAATAATAAAATTATTAGAAAATCAAAAACTCCTTTTGTATTCATATTGAGTCCAGACGTAGCTTTAAAAAAAGATTGTGAGAAGAATATGTTAAAAAGTATCAATAAATTAAAGAATAATTTTTCAATTATATCACCTATTTCACAATATAAACATTATGGTTATCTAGACAGCGATATAAATGAAACTGAAGGTGTTCAAGGTTTTGCAATGTTAGTAAATAAAAAAAAAATAATGCATTACGGCATGTTTGATGAGAACATTTTTTTATATGCTGAGGAATTAGATTTATGCAAAAGGCTCAGATTAAATAATGAAAAAATTTTTATAAATAAAACTGCTAAAGTTTTTCATTTAGGAGCAAAATCAACAAATATTGGTTTTGAATTTGATAAATGTCGAAATTGGCATTGGGGTTGGTCAAAAGTCTATTTTGAAAAAAAATATTTTAATATTTTTTTAGTTTATTTAAAATTTTCTTCTTTATTATTCATACAACTATTGAAGATTATTTTCTATATTGCTTTACTTAATAAAAAAGAAGTCATAAATAAATCAATGAGATTCTCTGGTGCACTGAATTCTTTATTAGGCAGAACTTCTTGGTATAGACCAAAATTTAATTTTGACAGATGAAATTAATGAATAAAATTTTAATAATTGATCCTGGAAAAGGCTGGGGCCAGTTTGTTTCTAAAATGTATTGCTATCAAAAATTAGCTAATCACTTAAACTCAAAAATAATTTTTTTTACAAAAAAGTCAACACAAGCTGAACACTATTTAAAATCACTCTCTTTTTGTGAAGATGTCCTATATATAGATGAGCCAAAAAAAGGAATTAAATATATTTTTAGTAATATTAAATCAATAATTAAAAATATTAAAAAAATAAATCAGTTTCAAATTGAGCAATGTTATGTTTTTCACCCTTCTTTAAGATATTTATTAATAGCGTATCTTTCAAATATTAAAGAGATTTGGGGATTAGGATTTAAATTTCAAAATTTTTTTTTAAAAAAGAATAAAAGATTTTATTCAAGTTTTTTTTCAAAAACCAAAAGTGATGATGAAGCCTTAGAGGCAGTAAAAAAAATTACCAATTCTCAAAAAATTGACTTTCAACCACTATCTAGTACAGAAAATAATTTAAGAGACACTGTTGGAATAATCATTGCAGCTTCTGGAAATGAAAAAAGATGGGCTATAAGTAATTATTTGAAAATCTTAAAATTTTTGAAAGAAAAAAATTATAAAAAATTTTTAATTATAAGTGGATTAGATCAATCAAAAGATGAGAATTTAATAAAAGAAAAGTTTATACAAAATACAGATATAATTTTTACATCAGATAAAAAGATTAGCGATGTGATTCCGTATTTAAAAAAATGTAAATTCTGCATAGGTAATGACACTGGATTTTCCCACTTATCTGTTAATTTAGATGTAGAAACGCTAGTTATTCAGGGTGATTGTCCACCTCAATCTTACTCAAAATTATTGAAACACGTAGATATTGAGTCAAATGTTAATCGTTCACCTACATCAATACACACAATAAAAATTGAAAAGGTTTTGGATGAATTATCAAAACTTTTAAATAGGAGAGGTGGCCGAGTGGTTGAAGGCGCACGCTTGGAAAGCGTGTAAAGGAGCAATCCTTTCATGGGTTCGAATCCCATTCTCTCCGCCATCAAATAAACTTTATTTTTAGAGCTTTATTTAACTATTTTAGCAAACTTTGTTAAAGATAATTAAGCATTTTTCTATAAAAATGTTATAATTTTTTTTTCCTAAAATTAAAAAAATGACAAACAAAAATACATATCAAGCAGATTCCATAAAAGTTCTAAAAGGTCTTGAAGCAGTTAGAAAGAGACCAGGAATGTATATCGGTGATACAGATGATGGAACAGGTTTGCATCATATGGTTTACGAGGTAGTAGATAATTCCATTGACGAAGCACTAGCAGGCCATTGTAAAAATATAAATGTAAGAATTAATTCTGATGGAACAATAACAGTAAATGATGATGGAAGAGGTATACCAGTCGACATGCATAAAGGAGAAAAGAAATCTGCAGCCGAGGTTATTATGACCCAACTTCATGCAGGAGGAAAATTTGACCATGATTCTTACAAAGTTTCAGGTGGATTACATGGCGTAGGTGTTTCAGTTGTAAATGCATTGTCAGAAAAATTAAAATTAGAAATTAATAGAGATGGAAAAAAACATTTTATCGAATTCAAAAATGGAGAAGCAATTGCTCCATTAAAAATAGTTGGAAAATCAAAGAACTCAGGCACTCAAATAACTTTCTTACCATCTAAAGAAATATTCTCTTCAATAAAGTTTAGTGCAAATATTTTGATTAAGAGAATGAGAGAATTAGCTTTTTTAAATAAAGGAATTAAAATTATTTTTACAGATGCAAGTTTAAAAAAAGAAAAAGTCTCAGAATTTAAGTTTGATGGTGGTGTACTTGAATTTGTAAATTTTTTAGATGAAAAAAGAGAAAAATTACAAAATAAAAATGGTAACGATTTATTCAAGAAACCGATTTATATAGAGGGAAAAAAAGATAATATAGAGTTAGAATGTTCGCTAAAGTGGAATGCAAGTTATGCAGAAGATATATTTCCTTATACAAATAATATATTTCAGAAAGATGGTGGAACACACTTATTAGGTTTTAGAAGTGCGCTGACAAGAGTTGTTAATAAATATGCTAACGAGCATAACCTCTTAAAAAAGAATAAATTGGCAATATCTGGAGATGATATAAAAGAAGGACTTACTTGTGTATTATCCACTAAAATACCAGATCCAAAATTTTCATCTCAAACAAAAGATAAATTAGTTTCATCTGAAGTTAGAATGATTGTAGAAACAGTCGTCAATGAAAAATTATCTATATGGTTTGATCAAAATCCGTCGGTAGCAAAAATTATTTTAGCAAAAGTTATTCAAGCTGCAATGGCAAGAGATGTTGCTAGAAAGGCAAGAGAAAATGTAAGACGTAAAGGTGCCCTTGAATTAAGTGGATTACCTGGAAAATTAGCTGATTGTCAGATAGGCAAACAAGAAGGCACTGAATTGTTTATTGTTGAGGGAGATTCAGCGGGTGGATCAGCAAAACAAGGAAGAAATAGAGCTAATCAAGCAGTTTTACCTCTTAGAGGTAAAATTTTGAACACTTATGTTGAAGATCTAAGTGTAAAAAAGAATGGAAACGGAGATGCATCTGAACAACAAAGAACAAAAGCTTTATCAAAAATGATCTCCTCAAACGAAATAGTAACTTTAATCAATGCGCTAGGTTTGGATCCAAAAACTCAAGAGATAGACTTAAAAGATCTAAGATATGGAAAAATTATTATCATGACCGATGCCGACGTTGATGGTTCACATATTAGAGCTTTGCTATTAACTTTCTTTAATAACAAACCTTTTAATAAATTAATAGAAAATGGGCATGTTTATTTGGCACAACCGCCACTATTTAAAATTAACAAAGGCACTAAAGGAATTTATATCAAAGACGAATTGGAATTGGAAAACTACATAGTGAAAAATAGTAAAGAGCTGAAAAAAATTAAAAAGGGATCAAAAGAATATATCAAAGAATTAGAACTAGAAAAATCAAAAATGAATATTCAAAGATTTAAAGGACTGGGTGAAATGAATCCGGAAGAATTATGGAGTACAACCCTTGACCCTGAAAATCGAAATTTACTTCAAGTTCAATATTCTAAAGATTTAAAAAAAGATCAAAGTTTAATTCATACTTTAATGGGTAATGACGTAGCTTTAAGAAAAGATTTTATAATCTCTAATGCAATAAATGTACAAAATCTTGATATCTAAAAATGAAGTTTTTTGAAACTTCAAAATATCATTCTTTTAAAAAATCTACATATATAAGTTTAAGGTGGATAGGAATAGCAGGACAATTTATTGCAGTTAACTTTGTATTTTTTATTTTAAATTTTGATTTTAATGTACTTGTTTCAAACTTAACAATATTTTTTGGTATCCTAAGCAATTTATATTTAATCTTTATTTATAAAAAAACACAATTATCAGATAGATCAGCATTTATATTTTTAGTTATTGATATTTTTCAATTAGGTATTTTGATTTATCTGACGGGAGGAGTTTCTAATCCTTTTGTAATATTTTTGTTAATTCCAAGTGTTTTTTCATCATCCAACTTAAGTTTTGTAACCAATTCTTTGCTTGTATCTTTAACTACTATAGTAATTATTTTTCTTACATTTTACTCAAATAATTTACCTGGCCCAATCAGTGGTCATTTTCATGTAAGCCCATATTATTATTACGCTATCCCAGCATCGTTAATAATAGCTCTATTTTTTTTAAATTTCTTTGCGATGACATTTGGCTCTCAATCTCGCCTAAGAAAAGAGGCGCTTGCAAAAATGGAAGAAGTAATGGCAACAGAACATGAGCTTTTGTCATTAGGAGGACAAGCTGCAGCTGCCGCTCACTCGTTAGGCACACCACTTTCTACAATTAAGATAATCACTCAAGATTTGTTAAGACAGTTTAAAGGACAAAAAGAGGTTGAAAAAGATATTGAGTTATTATCTAGCCAAGTTGAAAGATGTAATGAAATCTTAAAGCGTTTAACTATTGATCCTGTTGAAGAAGATGATTTTATCGATAAAGATCTTACCATGAGAGAATATTTGTCAGAAATTATCTCATCATTTAGAGAAATTAGTAAAAAACAATTTATCTTTAATTACGATCAAGACTCAAATGTTAAAAAAATAACTAAATCTATAGAAATAGTTTATGGTTTAAGAAATTTTGTTGGAAATGCTAATAAGTTCTCTAAAGGTTCAGTTTATATAAACCTAAAAAGTGATAGTGAAATAACAGAAATCACAATTGAAGACGATGGAAATGGGTATCCTAAAGATGTTTTGCCGAAAATTGGGGAACCCTATTTAAGCTCAAGTTCACAAGAAAAATCTAAAAAAGGGTTAGGACTTGGATTATTTATTGGAAAAACTCTTTTAGAAAAAAATTTTGCATCGATTCTTTGTAGAAATTCAAAAACTAGAAGTGGAGCTGAAGTGATTATTAAATGGAGTAACAGAGATTTATTTAAAATTTAGTGAAACTTTTTTTTTGTGTCAAATAAAGAACTTAATTGAGATATCATCACATCACCTAATTCATTAACATCAGTAATTTTAATTGCTCTGTTGTAATATCTTGAAACATCGTGGCCGATTCCGATTGCTAAAACTTCTATTTCTGTTTTATTTTCGATAAATTTTACCATTTTTTTTAAGTGCTTTTCTAAAAAATCACCTGAGTTTACAGAAAGAGTAGAGTCATCAACTGGTGCCCCATCAGATATGACCATTAATATTTTTCTTTCTTCTTTTCTCTTTTTTAACCTGTTGTATGCCCAGGAAATTGCTTCTCCGTCAATATTTTCTTTAAGTAACCCTTCTTTTAGCATCAGACCTAGATTATTTTTAGCTTGTCTCCAGTGAGTATCTGCGCCTTTGTAAATTATATGTCTTAAATCATTTAATCTTCCAGGTGTCTTAGGTTTTGAGTTTTTGTTCCAATGCTCTCTACTTTGTCCACCTTTCCAGTTTTTAGTAGTAAAACCTAATATTTCTACTTTAACCGAACATCTTTCCAAGGTTCTAGAAAGTATGTCAGCACATATTGCTGCTATTGTAATTGGTCTTCCTCTCATTGAACCAGAATTATCAATAAGTAGAGTCACAATTGTATCTTTAAAATCTAAATCTTTTTCTTTTTTAAAAGAAAGGGAATTATATGGATCCATTATAATTCTTGGTAATTTCGAACTATCAAGCAAACCTTCCTCTAAATCAAATTCCCACGCTCTATTTTGTTTAGCTAAAAGTTGCCTTTGAAGTTTATTTGCAAGTTTAGTAATTACATCTTGAAAACCAATTAATTGCTGGTCTAAAGTTCTACGAAGTTTAACTGCTTCGTCTGCATTTTCTAAATTTTCAGCTTTTATTACTTCATCGTATTGTGTTGTAAAAATTTTATAATCTAAGTTTAAATTTTCAATATTCTTTTGAACTATTTGCTCTGAGCTTTGTTCATCAGACTCAACATCTGAAAGTTGTTCATCAAGATTAAATTCATCAACGTTATAGTCTGCATCTAATGAGGCTTGTGTTTCATTTTCATTATTTTCATCTTTATTGTCTTCAGTTTCTTTATCTTGATCATCATTTGAAGGATTATCTTGTCCTTGATCTTGATTTTCCTCTCTTTTTTCATCGTTTTCATCATTTTGAAAAATATCCATTTCATTTAAGATTTGAGAAAATCTGGAACTATAGTTATTTTGATCTTCAAGATTATCTTGCAAAAATTTCTTATGTTTACCTACTGATTGGTCAAAATCATGTTCCCAAAAATTTAGTATTTTTGTTGTTAAAGGACTTAACTTTATTTCGTGAAAATTTTTAAGCATATATAGCTCAAATGCTTCTGTCACAGGTACATCTTCTTTAGTTTTTAATTGATCTTTTCTTTTACTATTTATTATATATGAGTAATTTTCTTGAAAATTTTTTTCAATCCCTTTGAGCATTTTTCCACCCAAAGCCTCATATCTTATTTTTTCTGCTATATTATACAGTGATCTAGAAGAGTTATTTAATGGAAGATTTTTTTTGTAAATTTGGTCGTTAGAAAATTTTTTTTTTAAAGCAGCAGAGTCTGTTTCAGCTCTTAATCTTATAAAATCACTAGGATTTGTTAAATCATTAATTTCAATTGAATTTAAATCTTTATTTTTTTTTTCTTCTGAAGTTTTATTTATTAACTCAAAATCATCAGAAATTACTTTTGCAGTAGAGGTTAATGCTAATCTAAACTTTTCTTTAAGCCTGGTTATTTTATCACTCATTTAGATTTGAATATTAATCAATGACTCTGGTAATTCTTCTCCAAAACATCTTTGATAATACTCTGCGATAGTATTTTTTTCAATCTCATCACATTTATTTAAAAAAGTCACTCTAAAAGCATAACCAGTGTCTTTAAAAATCTCAGAATTTTCAGCCCAATGCATAACTGTTCTTGGACTCATTACAGTTGATATATCTCCTGCAATAAAACCTTTTCTAGTTAAAGATGCTACCTTTATCATATTGGCAACTTTTTCCTTACCTTTAGCGTTATTAAGATTTTTATTTTTGGCTAAAACAATATCTAGCTCTCTATCAAGACTGAGATAATTAAGTGTTGTAACAATATTCCATCTATCCATTTGCCCTTGGTTGATCTGTTGTGTTCCATGATAAAGACCTGTTGTGTCACCTAAACCAACAGTATTTGATGTAGCAAATAATCTAAAAAATTTATTCTGTTTAATAACTTTATTTTTATCAAGAAGTGTAAAATTTCCTTCAGCCTCTAAAACTCTTTGAATTACAAACATTACATCTGGTCTACCCGCATCATACTCATCAAAAACAAGTGCTACTGGATTTTGAATAGACCATGGTAAAATACCTTCATTAAATTGAGTAACTTGTTTACCATCTTTTAATACGATGGCATCTTTTCCTATCAAATCTATTCTACTTACATGGCTATCTAAATTTACCCTGATACAAGGCCAGTTTAATCGTGCTGCAATTTGTTCTATATGTGTAGATTTTCCCGTTCCATGATACCCTTGCACCAAAACTCTTTTGTTAAAAGCAAAACCAGAAATTATTGCTAGCGTAGTGTCTCTATCGAATTTATAAGTCTTATCAATTTCAGGGACATATTCATTTTTTTTTGAAAATGCATCTACTTCCATTTCAGAATCGATTCCAAAAGTTTGCTTTAATGAAACTTTTATGTCCGGCTGCGTGTCAAGATTTGGTGTCAATTTTTTCTCTATAAGTATTTTTAAGTTGTGTATAAGCTAAAGTGATTAGTTTTAGTTTTTCTTCATATTTTTTATTTCCGGCATTTATATCTGGGTGAAATTTTTTGACAAGTAATTTGAACTTATCTTGAATTTTTTTCCATTTTAAACCTACTGAAACACCTAATATTCCAAAGGCTTTAATGTCTTTATGATTAAATTTAAATTGACGCATATGATCATATTCTCCATTAATCTTATCTTTATCTAATTCATCTCTTAAAGTGTTATTCCAAAGAACTTTAAAAAAAATATCTGAAGAACTGAAGCTTTGTGTGGGTTTATGCCAAATCATATCTGATTTTAAGAAATTTAAAACCTGGTCATCATTCATACCTGAAAAATAATTCCAATTTTTATTAAATTCTTTTACATGTTCAAGACAAAGCATTCTATATTTTTTGCTATTATCTTTTTCCACTGGAGCTTTATATTCACCAATTTCATTACAATTATTCCAGTCACAAATATTTTTCATGATATATAATAATATTTATGGATATAAATGAATTAATTGCAATTGTAAAAAAAAAGCTTGAAGAGAAAATTAATATTGAAAGTATAAGAATTGAGGATAAGTCTTTCCTTCATAAAAACCATGCTGGAAATAAAGAAGGTAAATTCCACTTAAAAATTCATCTTAAGTCAATTGAACTAAAAAAAATGAATAGATTAGAAAGTAATAAAAAAATTTATAAGATATTAGATGAAGAACTAAAGATGTCTATTCATTCAATACAAATATTAATTAGTTAATTCACTTTTTAAAAAATTTGCTATCATTTTTTTGGTATATTCTTTATTGATTAAGGGGGAGCCAATTTTTTTTAATAAAACTAAACTAATTTTATCTGAATTATTTTTCTTGTCTTTAAGCATAAAGGATAAAATTTTACTTAAATCCTTAAAATTAAAAAACTTATTTATTTTTGACGGTAAATTCGAATTGCTTATATGATTAATAATTAAATTATGCTCTTTTTTTTTAAGCAAATTATTCTTAAAACTAAAATTTAAAGCAGTTTTCATTCCAAGTATCACTGCTTCACCGTGGTTTAGCCTTTTTGAGTAGCCTAAAGATGCCTCATATGCATGTGCAAATGTATGCCCAAAATTTAGAGTTTTTCTAAGTCCTTTTTCTTTTTCATCTTTTTCAACAACATTTTTTTTAATTTTACAACTTTCGTAAATTGTTTTTTCTATAAACGGCGAAGTAAGGCTTAAAATTTTTTTACTATTTCTGTTTAAATAATTAAAAATTTTTTTATCAGCAATTAAAGAATGTTTTAAAATTTCGCCATATCCACATATTATTTCTCTTTTCGGAAGTGTTTTTAACAATTGAATATCAGAAACAACCAAATGAGGTTGATAGAAACTTCCAATTAAATTTTTTCCATATTTAGTGTTAACTCCAGTTTTTCCTCCAATTGAAGAGTCTACTTGCGATAAAAGGGTTGTTGGAACATTTATAAATTTTAGTCCTCTTTTGAACAAACTAGCAGCAAAGCCACTAATATCTCCTGTAATTCCGCCACCAATTGAGATTAGGCAATCTTCTCTAGAAAAGTTTTCTTTTAAAAGAATATCTAAAATTTTATTAATACTATTTTGATTTTTATTTTTTTCATTTGCATTGAAAATAAAAATGTAGAGTTTTTTTTTGCTTAAAGATTTTTTTATTTTAGAAATAATTTTTTTTGATATATTTCCATCTATAATAAGAAGACATTTTTTAAAATTAACTGAATTATTTTTTGCAATATTTGCTAAATTTGAAACTAAATTAGATCCAATTATAATGGGATATTTTTGGCTTTTAGTATCTATCTTTAATTTAATGGGCTTCATAAATATTTAAAATTTTTTTAACAATTTCTTTCTTAGTTAAGCTATCACATTCAATTTTATATAAAGCTTTTGAATAAATGTTAGACCGTTTTTTAATTAAATCAATAATTTCATTTTCAGAAGCATTTGACACCAAAGGTCTTTTTTTACTATTTTTTATTCTATTCACCAATATTTTATCACTCCAATTTAACCAAAAAGATAAATGATTTTTTATTACCTCTTTTCTAATATTTCTATTTGTAAATGCACCACCCCCAAGAGATATAACCACAGGCTTTGATTTTAGTTTTTTTAATGTAATTTTTTCCTCAAATTTTCTGAAATAATTCTCACCTTTTGTTTCAAATATTTTTTTAATCGACAATCCTAGCTCAGTCTCAATTTCATTATCAATATCTATAAAATTTAATTGTAATTTTTTTGCAACTAAAGAGCCAATAGAACTCTTTCCTGATCCCATCATCCCTAAAAAAATTAGATTTTCTTTTGATTTCATAAGTTTCTTTATTGAAAAAACACAAATATGTCTTAATTTGAAATTATCTAAAGTTATATGGAATTTAGTAAAAATACAAGTTCAGGCAAAACTAATGTAATAGGATTAGTAATTAAATCTATTCTTGGATTAGTAGCAATTTTAGGTTTGGTTTTTTTTCTAAATACAATTGATTTTCCATCCCCAAAAAAAGAAATAAAGAAAATTATCCCTAATGAGAATTTTAAAGTGGTTAAATAAAAAATATTTATCAATAACAGTCATATATTTACTATCTTCATTTTGTGCATTAGCAGAAGATCAACCTATAGATATTTGGAATATAGAAAAAAAATCAAATGAGACAATTTCAGCAACAATTTCAACAATTGAAAATATAGAAGTTAAAAAAGAGGGTAATATTTATAATTTACAAGCTGATAATAAAAAAGAAACTGTAAAACTAGATAACGAACTCACTTCCAAAGAAATTAAGATTGTTGGATTATATGATCCTGCAGACTATGGACTAAGTATTGATATGTGGTCAAATTCAGATGGTGTAACTCTTAAAAAACTTTTTAAAAATATAGATAATTATGATCTTTCAAGTGATGCATCAGAAATTCTTAATATTGCATTACTCACTAATACTTACTATCCAAATAAAAGTATCACAGAGGATGAATTTTTAAATTTTAAATCTAATTGGTTAATTAAAGATTCAAATCTTGAATTAATAGAAGAATTTCTTATTAAAAATCAAGCTACCAATCTACATCCAGAATTAACGAGATATATGGTTGATAACTACCTTTCTAAATCTGATGTAAAAAAATCCTGTGAAATTTTCTCTAAGATAAAAGAACCTCTTGAAAATGAATATTTATCAAAATTTAATTTATATTGTTTAATAAATTATGGAAAAAATGAAGAAGCTCAACTTATATTAGATTTAAAAAAAGAATTAGGTTTTAACGATGAATATTTTGAAAATAAAATTAATTATTTGTTTGGATATTTAGAAGAAGCTAACAAGGATATATCTGAGAATTCTATTCTTGATTTTCATTTAGCTCATAGAACAAATCCAGAATTTAAATTTGAACCAAAAAAAGATACTCCAAAATTAATTTGGAAATATTTATCAGCTTCAAATTTATTATTTAATATTAAAGATATTGAAATTACTGATATTGAAAAAATTTCAATAATTGAAAAAGCAGTTCATGATAAAAATTATTCTGAGGAAGAATTATTTGAATTTTATAAAAATTTTCAATTTACTATAAATCAATTACTAAATACTAAACAGACTTATAAATCTCTTTCATCAATTGAAGCAAAAGCTTTAGTTTATCAAAGAGTACTTTTAACTGAGGAACCAAAGTTAAAACTAGAGTTAATGAAAATTTTAAAGGATATATTTATATCAGAAGGATTGGATAATGCTTTTGATTTAGAACTAAAAAAATTTTTAAAAATAATAAAACCTGAAGATGTTCCTTCAAATTTTACAACTTTTTATAGTGAAAATATAGAAGGCAGTGCTTCAAGTAAAAAAAGAATTAAATATAATAATAAAGTTTTACACCAATCAAAATTAGTAAATTATTTTAATGGTGATTACGCTAAATCTAAAATTGAAGAAGATTTGAACAAATACCTAAAAAAGATAAAAAAAAATAAAAAATATGTTTTATCAAAAAAAGATATAATTTTTATTGAGGCATTAAAATCTGATGGAATTGAAATTTCAAAAAAATATGATGATCTGTATAAAATTAGCGCAACTGAAATGCCAGCAGATATACAGTTAATGATAGATAATAAAGAGGTTGGTGCAGCATTATTAAGGGTTATTGAAGTTATTGGTTCTGAGAGAATTGAAGATATTGATGATGACACAGTTTATTTCATAATTAATACGCTTAACCAATTAAATGTAGATTTAATAAGAAATAAACTTCTACTTAAAGTTCTTCCTTTAAAAGTTTAAAATTTATAATAAAATAATACTATTTATGACTATTAAAACTATCATAACCGAGCCTAATCCATTGTTAAGACAGGTATCTAAACCTGTTGATCAAGTAGGCAAAGAGGAACAAATATTAATGGATGATATGTTGGAGACAATGTATGACGCACCAGGTATAGGGCTCGCAGCAATTCAAGTTGGTGTTCCAAAAAGGATAATAGTGATGGATATTAGTAAAGAAGAAGGGAAAAAAGAACCAAGGTATTTTGTAAATCCTGTTATTAAAAATAAAGATTCAATAAAATCAACATATGAAGAAGGATGTTTATCTGTTCCTAACCAGTTTGCAGAAATAGATAGACCAAGTAAATGTGAGGTAGAATATTTAGATTATCACGGAAAAAAGCAGTTATTAAAAGCAGATGGATTACTAGCAACCTGTATACAACACGAAATGGATCATTTAGAGGGTGTGCTTTTTATTGACTATTTATCAAAATTAAAAAAATCAATGATAATTAAAAAGTTATCAAAATTGAAATCAAATACAGCTGTACTTTAATTAATGCCTAAAAAGATTGTTTTTATGGGCACC
This sequence comes from Candidatus Pelagibacter sp. HTCC7211, assembly GCF_000155895.1. Classification (NCBI taxonomy): domain Bacteria; kingdom Pseudomonadati; phylum Pseudomonadota; class Alphaproteobacteria; order Candidatus Pelagibacterales; family Candidatus Pelagibacteraceae; genus Candidatus Pelagibacter; species Candidatus Pelagibacter sp. HTCC7211. The sequence continues at coordinate 107,034 of NZ_DS995298.1, read as the reverse complement.
CCAATGTTTGCAGTACCAATTTTAAAATCTTTGTATCAAAATGGATACCCTATCTCAAATGTATATACACAACCTCCTCAAAAATCTCAAAGAGGACAAAGAATAAATAAATCACCAATACAGGGAATAGCAGAGACTTTGAATTTGGATTTTAAAACACCAAAATCATTAAAAGATAACAATGAAGAGTATGAGTCTTTTAAAAAGATAGAAGCAGATCTTGTTGTAGTTGTTGCTTATGGACAAATTATACCAAAAGAATTCCTGAGTTTATCTAAAAAAGGTTTTATAAATATTCATGCATCAATACTTCCAAGATGGAGAGGTGCAGCTCCTATACAAAGATCAATCATGAACTTAGACAAAGAAACTGGTGTAAGTATTATGAAAATAGCAGAGAAGCTTGATACGGGTCCAGTATGTAACACTTATAAAATAGATTTAGACAATAATTTAAATGCTCAGGATATTGGAGAGAAACTTTCTTTATTAGCCGCAGAAAAAATTTTAGATAATATTGATGATATATTAGATGATAAGGCTACTTTTATTGAACAAGATCATTCAAAAGTAACTTATGCGTCAAAAATTCAAAAGTCTGAAGGAGAAATTGATTGGACAGAGTCTGCAAAAAACATTATTGGCAAAATTAATGGTCTGTATCCAACACCTGGTGCTTTTTTTATATATAATGGCGAAAGATATAAGATATTAAAAGCAGAAATTGGTAATGGAATTGGAAATCCAGGAGAAGTTATTTCTGATTATCTAGAAATTGTATGTGGAAAAAATCAATCAATAAAGATTACCGAAATACAAAGACAAGGAAAAAAGCCTCAAAATATTGGTGAATTTATCCTTGGTTCTCAAATAAAAAAAGGGTCTAAAGTCTAAATGATAAGATATCAACTGCTTATTGAGTATGTAGGTACAAATTTTAGAGGATGGCAAATTCAAAAAAAAGGCGCAACAATTCAAGGTCTAATTCAAGAAAAACTCACGAAACTGTTAAAACAAAAAATAATTTTAAATGGTTCTGGAAGAACAGATACTGGAGTTCATGCAATTGAACAATCTGCTCATTTTGATTGTAAAAATGAAATTAAAGATTTAACAAAATTTTTAAAATCTATTAACTTTTTTTTAAATGATAAAGGTATTGCAATTAAAAAAATAAAAAAAAGAAGCAATAAATTTCACTCAAGATTTTCTGCAAAACAAAGAATTTATAAATACATAATTTTTAATCAAATTAGTGAACCTGTAATAGAAAAAAAAAGAGGTTGGCATGTTAGAAAAACTTTAGATTTAAGTTTAATTAAAAAAGGTGCAAAAAAACTAGAGGGAACTAATGATTATTCTACTTTTAGAGCATCTAGCTGTCATGCTAAAAGTCCAATTAAGACTATTAAATCTATCAAAATCAAATCGTCTAAAAATAAAATAGAAATAGAATTTAAATCTCAATCATTTTTACAACAACAGGTAAGATCCATGGTAGGTTGTTTAAAATATTTAGGTGAAAAAAAATGGGATTTGAAAACTTTTGATAAGATATTTAAATCAAAAAAAAGAGTATTATGTGCACCACCAGCACCTCCAGAGGGACTTTTTTTAGCGAGAGTGATTTATTAATTTTTTTTTATTACTCATTGCAAATTTTTTATTAATTCGCCATCTAGACTCTGCTCTGACTATATAGCCACAACAATTTTTTGATTTACATTTGCATTTAAATTGTTTGTAATTTTCATCATATCCAAAACCATAGTCACATGTAAATTCTTCACCTTTTTTAATATCTTTAATGGCCTTAACCCATATCTTAAGTCCTTTACCATCATAATCACAATTATTATCACAGGAGTGATTTATTAAACCAGCAGTGTTCCAAGAAAAATCCCCATCAAGATCATATCTTTTATTTATTGTGAATAAATAAATAGGTTTATTATTATCATATTTATCTGACTCTTCAGTTTCTTTTTTAGTAATTAGTTTTCCGATATAATCAATTATTTTTGTTCCAGCTTTTATATCTTTTGTTGCGTAAAGGCCTCGACCTTTTTTATCAATGTCAGATTTTTTAATTCTATACAATTTCATTACATTTTTTTAGAGAGTTATTAAAAATTATCAATTAAATTCTATTAAAGCATCTACATGTCTTTGAGTACTATCTTGTAGTGCTTTTAAATCATACCCACCCTCAAGAATTGAAACCACATTTCCGTTACAAAATGGTTTTGAAATTTCCAAAGTTCTTTTTGTTAAGGTATAAAAATCCTCTGAACTTAATCTTAATTGAGCCAAAGGATCATCAATATGTGCATCAAAACCCGCAGAAAATAACAAAAATTCAGGCTTAAATTCTTTAAGTTTATTTAAAACATGCTCGTACGCATTAAGATATTCAACAGCTGTTGTACCTGCTTCAAGAGGAATATTGAAAATATTATTATATTTACCTTTTTCTTTTTCAGATCCTGATCCGGGATAATAAGGATACTGATGAGTTGATATGTATAAGACTTTTTCATTATCATAAAAAATATCTTGAGTTCCATTTCCGTGGTGTACATCAAAATCAATGATTGCAATTTTATTATACTTATATTTTTCGATAAGATAATTTGCACCTACAGCAACATTATTATAAATACAAAATCCCATTGCTTTTTCTTTTTCAGCATGATGCCCGGGTGGTCTAACAGCACAAAAAGCATTTTTGAAATCTTTATTCTGAACACCTTCTATTGCAGCAAGTATTGAACCAACTGCATCTTTAGTGGCATCTTTACTACCCGGTGAAACAACTGTATCACCGTCAAGAAAATTAAATCCATTTTGTGGAAAAGATTTTTGTACTTGGTTTATATAATCCAATGAATGAGTTTTTATTAAAAGATCTAGATCAAAGTTAGTTGGTTTTTTCCAAATTAAATTTTTATTATCTAACTTTTTAAAGTTATCAATTACTGCAGTAACTCTATCTATTTTTTCAGGATGACCTTCACCTGTATTATGGTTTTGATAAGTATCTGATGTTACTAAACCAGTTTTCACTTAAAGTAGTTTTTTAAGATATTAGAATAAATTAATGTTAATTTTTTTAAATCTGACAATGAAACTGCTTCATCTACTTTGTGCATAGTTTTTCCAACTAAACCAAACTCTAAACAAGGTGCTATTTTTCTAATGAATCTCGCATCAGAAGTTCCACCAGTTGTAGATAACTTAGGTTTAATCTTTGTTATTTTTTTAATTTCATCTCTAATCATATAAGTAGTGTCATTTGGTTTAGTCAGAAAAGCTTCTCCTGAGACACTATAATCAATATTAAACTTTGATTTATTTTTTTTACATATTCTTTTAATAATTTTATCAATTTTCTTTTTAATTGAATTTGAAGAATGTTTGTTGTTAAATCTGATATTAAATTTTGCATTAGCTGATCCTGGTATCACATTATCTGCAAAATTATCTATATTGATTTTGGTAATTTCAAGATTTGTGGGTTGAAAATCTTTTGTACCATTATCAAATTTAATTTCTTTAAGTTCTTTCAGTATTTGAATTAATGCCGTTGAAGGATTATTTGCTCTGTCAGGGTAAGCAACATGTCCTTGGATACCAATGATTGTTAATTTTCCAGTCATACTTCCCCTACGACCAATTTTAATCATTTCACCCAATTTATTTGGGTTAGTTGGCTCTCCAACTAAACAAAAATCTATCTTTTCTTTTTTCTTTCTTAAATATTTGACTACTTTTTTTGTACCATTTATTGCAACTCCTTCTTCGTCACCAGTAATTAAAAGACTAATAGAGCCATTAAATTGTCTTTCTTTTGAGATGAAATTGCTTACCGCTGAAACAAAAGCAGCAACAGAACTTTTCATATCATTCGCGCCTCTTCCGATTAAAAAACCTTTTTTTATAGAGGGCTTAAAAGGATTTACGGTCCAATCTTTTAAATTCCCTGCTGGAACAACATCAAGATGACCAGCATAGCAAAAATTAGGCCCTTTATTTCCCAGTCTTGCGTAGAGATTTTTTACAGGCTTACTGTTTTTCTCTTTAAATTCTAAAATTTTTGTTTTGAACCCAAGAGTTTTAAGTTTTTTTTCTAAGAATTTCATTATTCCAGCGTCAATAGGTGTTACAGTTGGAAATTTAATTAGTTCTTTAGCTAATTGAAGTTCGTTAATAGTGGCCATTATAAATCTATTCTCTTAATAGATCATTAACAGAAGTTTTAGATCTAGTCTTTTCATCAACTTGTTTGATTATTACCGCACAATATAACGATGGTGCGGAAGAATTATTTTTATCAGGCAATGAACCAGGCACAACTACGGAATATGGTGGAATTTTTCCATAAGTAACTTCCCCTGTATTTCTATTAACTATTTTAGTTGATTGTCCTATATACATTCCCATACTCAAAACAGATCCTTCTCCAACAATGACACCCTCAACAACCTCTGACATTGCTCCAATAAAACAATTATCTTCAATTATAGTTGGTAATGCTTGAGCGGGTTCCAAGACACCCCCAATTCCTGATCCAGCAGAAATATGACAATTTTTTCCTATTTGGCAACAACTACCAGCACGACTAAAAGTATCCATCATAGTACCTTCATCTATATAAGCTCCAATATTTACATAGCATGGCATAAGCACAGCATTTTTTCCTACAAACGAACCTTTTCTTACAGGAGAATTAGGTACCATTCTAAAACCGGCTTTTTCATGATCCTCTTTTGTCCAACCAGCTGTTTTACCCTTTAACAAATGTGCCTTGTCATACCAACTACTGTATGGTCCATTTAAATTTTCCATTGGATATATTCTAAAGCTGAGCATAATAGCTTTTTTAATGTGTTGATGTGTGACCCATTCACCATCTATTTTTTCTGCGACCCTAACTTTACCACTATCTAAATCATCAATCATTTGATTGATAGTATCCTTTAAACTTTGGTCAGAATCTTGATTTACATTATCTCTATTTTCCCACGCATCATTTATAATTTTTTCTATATCGCTCATATTTTAATTTTAGAAAGTTAATTTAATTATTCTTTAATATATTAATTTCTTGTAAAAAAGAAGGCAAGTTCTTAATCTTATAATCTATGTAAGATTTGTCAGAGTCTTTTTTTGCAAATGACTCCTCATTTTCCAACCAACAAGTTTTCATTCCTAAATTTTTAGCTTGTTCTAAATTGTGTGCAATATCCTCAATTAAAATTGACTGATTTGGATTGATATTAAATTTTTTTATTAATTTTTCATAGGGATCTAAATGAGGTTTTGGAGTAAAATCAGCATCTACAATATCAAAAGCTCCATCAAATAGGCCATCTATTCCTAATTGCTTGGTGACATTTTCAACATGTGCATGTGAACCATTGGTAAAGATAATTTTTTTTTCTTTAATTTTTGTTAATTCTTCTCGTAATTTTAAATCTTTAGGCAACCAGCTTATGTCAATATCATGAACAAATTCTAAAAAGTCATGTGGATCTATACCATCCTGTTTCATTAATCCTGATAGTGTTGTGCCATATTCATAAAAATATTTTTTTTGTATTTCTTTTGCTTTGACTAAATCCACATTCATTTTTTTTGATATAAATGCGCTCATTTTCTTATCTACTTCAGAGAAAACCTGCGTTTGACCGCTATAAAGAGTGTTATCTAGATCAAATATCCAGTATTTTATGTCTATTAATTCTTTCATTGTCTAATTAAAGTTCCTGAACCTTTGTCGGATAATAATTCAAAAAGAATAGAGTGGTTCTTTCGACCATCAATAATAACAACACCTTTAACACCGTTACAAGCAACATCTAAACAATTATTAATTTTAGGAATCATTCCTCCAGTAACTACCTCATCATTTATTAAATCTTTAATTGATTGAGAATTAATTTCAGGGATTAATTTTTTATTACTATCAAGAACACCATCAACATCACTCATTATTATTAAACGTCTAGCTTCAATTTTTTTTGCAATTGATCCAGCAGCTGTATCAGCATTAATATTATAAGCTTGATTATTTTCGTCTAGACCCAAAGGAGCTATAACAGGAACTTTTTTTTCATCTACAATTTTATCAATAATCGACTTATTTATTTCTGTTGGTGTTCCAACAAATCCTAGCTCAGTATTTTCTTGCACAACTGTCATAATATTATTTTCTCTAGAGTTTATAGTTTGACTAGTACATTGTTGTTCCTTTAAGGCCTCTATAATTTCAGAGTTAAACTCTATTAACACTTGTTCTACTACTTCAATTGTTTCTTTTTCTGTAACTCTCAATCCTTTTATAAAATTACTCTTAATTCCTAATTCATTTAGTTTATTGCTAATTCTTTTTCCGCCTCCATGGACAATAATTGGAATAAATCCAAGCTTATCCAATACTGATATATCTTTAATGAAAATATCAAATAATTTGTTATCTACTAAAACACTACCACCACATTTAATAACAATGTATTCATCATTATATTTTTTTAAATATTTTTTAACCTCATTAATCGAGGGACCATCAGTGGGTAGGATTTTTTTTAATTCTTCTTCTTTGATTTCCAACATTAAGTTGCTGTTTTGACTGTAGTTCGTTTCATTATGAAAACTTGTTGAGCCATAGTTAAAATATTATTAACCGTCCAATAAATTACCAATCCAGCAGGGAAAGGTGCTAAAATTATCGTTAAGAATAAAGGAAAGAACATAAATATTTTTGCTTGCATTGGATCTGTTGGAGCTGGATTTAATTTTTGTTGAATAAACATAGAAACACCCATTGCAATTGGCCATGCTCCAATCATTAAAAAAGATGGAACGTCATAAGGAAGCAGACCAAACAAGTTAAATAAAGATGTTGGATCTCTCTCAGATAAATCTTGTATCCAGCCATAAAAAGGCATTTGTCTCATTTCAATTGTCACAAATAAAACTTTATATAAAGCAAAAAATACTGGTATCTGCACCAATATGGGCAAACATCCAGACATAGGATTTACTTTTTCCTTTTTATAAAGTGCCATCATTTCTTGCTGGAGCTTCATTTTATCTTCTTTATGTAAATCTTTTAATCTTACCATCTCTGGCTGAAGTGCTTTCATTTTAGCCATGCTTCTGAATGAGAAGTTAGCAAGTGGAAAAAATGCCAGTCTTATACAAATTGTTATAGCAATAATTGCAAGACCATAATTTCCTAATAATTTAAAGAAATAGTCGATTCCGTAAAAAAGAGGTTTTGTAATAAAATATAAAAAACCCCAATCAATTGTTAAATCAAATTTATCAATATTTAACGACTCTGCGTATCCATCAATAACATCTACTCTTTTTGCAGCTACAATTACCTGCAATTTATCCTCGATACTTGAGTTTCCTTTTAGTTCCAAAGGCTCTGTACCTACAAAATTGGCACGAAATTTATCTTTATAATCAAAAGTTGTTTTAAATTCTTTTCCATTTGGTGGAATTAATGATGTTATCCAAAATTTGTCTGAAATTCCAAGCCATCCCTTTTGTGAAGTTTTTGAAAATTTTTCTTCTTGAATATCGTCGTAATCCTCTTCAATCAATTCTTCATCTAAAGTTGCAATAAGACCTTCATGGAGGATATAGAAATTAGAAATTTCAGGAATTTCTTTTCTAATAATTTGACCATAAGGATAAAAATCAAACTCTTTATTTGTTGAATTAATTACTTTTTGTTTAATAGTGAATAAAAACTTATCATCTAGAGATATCTCTTTTTCAAAAGTAATCCCTTGATCATTAGTCCATGTTAATTTTACAGGAGATTGATCAGTTAATATATTACTTCCTGATACAGACCACTCTGAATTAGAATTTGGAATATCAATATTTTTATCAGTAGTTATAAATCCACTTTCTATTAAGTATCCATCTTTGGCACTTCTAGGTGACAATAGTTTAACTTTTTCATCACTTTCTAATGCTACATTATATTCTTTAAAGGTTAAGTCATCGATTGCTGCACCTTTAAGAGATATAGAACCAATTATACTTTGATTTTCAAATTTAATTCTCTTACTTTGACTTAAAGCCTCCTCTCTTGAAACTTCAGTTATAGTTTCTTTTTGATCTAAACTTGGCGCATCAGTAGTTTGTTCAGTTTTATTTTTTTCTGCAAGTTGTTCTTTAGTAATCGGAGGTGGTGCAAAATAAAGTGAATACAGTATAATTACTGCTGCTGATAAAGAAATTGCTGCGATAACATTTCGAGTATCCATTATTTTTTAACCTTTATATTTTTTTTTACAGGATCAAAACCATCACCACCGCCTAAAAATTTTATTGGGTGACATGATAAAATTCTTTTTAAACTTAAAAAAGTTCCCTTAGCTAATCCAAATTCTTTCAAAGCTTCAATACTGTATTCTGAGCATGTAGGCAAATATCTGCATGAATGACCAAATAAAGGACTGATAAAAAATTTATAACCTTTTATAATTTTAATAAAAATAACAGTGATAATGTTCATTATTTAATCTTTTCTAAATCTTGAAATAAGCTTTCTTTTATATTTTTGTAATCACTGTTTAACATAGTTGACTTAGCAATAACAAGATATGAATAGTTGAATTTTATTGATATTTTTTTAACTGCATCATTAATTATATTTCTTAATCTTCTTTTGATTTTATTTCTTTTTACTGCATTGCCTATTTTCTTCTTTGTCACAAAACTTATATTAAGTTTTTTATTATCTTTATTTTCTAAAGTGCCAAAAAAAATTGTAACGAATTTATTAGAAATTTTTTTTTGTTTAAGTAGATTTTTGAATTCTTCGTTTTTTGAAAGAGCAAGTATTTTGCTTTTCATTTATTTAAACTGATACAGTTAACGATTTTCTTCCTCTTGCTCTTCTTCTAGCTAAAAGCTTTTGTCCACCTTTAGTTTTCATTTTAGACCTAAAACCATGTTTTCGAGCTCTTTTAACGTTAGATGGTTGATATGTTCGTTTCATAAATGTGGTTAATTTTTAATTAAATTTCGCCCTTTATAGTAATTAAATATATAAATAGCAAACAGAAGATTTTATAAATTGTATTAGATTTGATGGAAAAAACTAAAAAAATTAAAACAATTATAGGATTATCCTATCTAATTTTAGTTTGTTTATTTTTATACTTTTTCTTTTCAAAATTTAGCCTTCAAGATCTCACATCATATGATTTCATTAAACAAAACAGATCTTATTTCTTTGAACTTAAAAACTCTAATTTGTTTTTAATATCAATAATTTTTTTATTACTGACAATATTATGGGTTTTTCCATTTTTAGGTTTTGGATCTCCTGTAGCTTTGTTTGGAGGATTTATTTTTGGAAAATGGATTGGAACTCTAATTGTTGTTTTAGGATTAAGCATTGGCGCAACTCTTTTGTATGTGTTTGGAAATTATTTTTTAAAAAATTTTATTAGAGAAAATTTTTTAAACAAATACCAAAGACTTGAAATGAAATTTAAAAAATCTGAATTTATTTATTTATTGATATATAGATTCATTGGAGGAATACCTTGGCAATTAAGCTGTCTTTTACCAACACTTTTTAATGTGAAAATAAAGAATTTTTTCTTTGCAACGATTATAGGAATTATACCTCAAATTTTTTTAGCTGTTTCAATTGGAAGTGGTTTAGAGAAATTAATTGATCAAAATTCAGAGGTTCCAAAAATTACAGATGTAATTTTTTCCCAAGATATATACGTTCCAATTTTAGCGTTTTTTACATTAATTTTATTTACAATTTTTTTGAGAAAAATTTTTTATAAAAATTAATTATGGTGCTCCCACCCTGTACTGACCAGGGAATTAGTCATTACCAATGACTTGATATACCATTTATCTATAGGAGCTAATAAACAATTTATATTTTATTGATAATAAAGCATTTTTTTCAAAATATTGCCTTAATTTTTTAGGTAATATGAATTATATCTACTTGAGGAAATTTTATGGGAATTCATTACGATTATAAATCTACTAAAGGTAATAAGCTTATGGAAAAGCAAGCTAAGAGAGAAAAGAAGCTTGCAGAAAAAAAAGCTAAACGTTTAGCTAAAGAAGGCCCAAAGGAGGAGGAGGCAAAACCAAAAACACTAGATACTTCAAAGCCAATAACCTTAGACTTCCTTACTAATCCAGATAAAGAATGAATTCAAAAGATAAAAATGAGCGCTTAAGCTTAGCACTAAGAAAAAACTTAAAGAAAAGAAAACTTTTTCAAAAAAAAACAAAAAAGAAAAATAAATAATGTCAGTTCTTTCAGATAAGTGGATTAGAAAAATGTCTATAGAAGAAGATATGATTAGTCCGTTTGAAGAAAAACAAGTTAGAGGAAATAGTATTTCATATGGTTTATCCTCTTTCGGTTACGATGCTAGAGTATCTGAAGAATTTAAGATATTTACAAATGTAAATTCTGAAATAGTTGATCCTAAAAATTTTAAACCAACAAACTTTGTAACTAAAAATGTTTCAGAGTGCATTATTCCACCTAATTCATTTGTATTAGCTAGAACAGTCGAAAAGTTCAAAATACCAGATGATGTGCTAGTTATTTGTCTTGGTAAATCTACTTATGCACGATGCGGAATTATAGTTAACGTAACACCTTTAGAGCCTGGATGGGAAGGGTATGTAACACTTGAGTTTTCAAACACCACACCACTGCCTGCTAAAATTTATGCAAATGAAGGTGTTGCACAATTCATTTTTTTAAAAGGAAATGAAAAACCAGAAGTGACTTATGCAGATAGAAACGGAAAATACATGGGTCAAACTGGAGTAACATTACCTAAAGTTTAACCATGCAAAAACTAGAAGTCCTAGGAGCAAATAAGCTCAAAGGACAAATAAAAATATCTGGTTCAAAGAATGCTTCTTTACCAATTTTAGCGGCAACTTTGTTATCTAGTAAAAAAATTTATTTAAATAATTTACCAAAGGTAAAAGATATTGAGACAATGATTAATTTAATACAATCATTAGGATCAAAAGTAAAATTTGATAATGAAAAATTAATTATTGATAATTCTAAACAACAAAAAAAAATTGCCTCCTATAATTTAATGAAAACTATGCGAGCAGGTATTTTGGTTCTTGGCCCACTACTTGCAAAATTTGGTAGCGCAAAAGTCTCACTACCAGGAGGATGTGCAATTGGCACAAGACCAGTAGACATTCATTTAAAAGCATTATCAAAACTTGGTGTAAAATATAAAATTATTGAAGGTTATGTACATGCAACTGCACCTAAAGGTTTAAAAGGATCTAAAATTCGATTTCCAAAAATTTCAGTTGGAGCTACTGAAAATTTAATTATTGCTGCAAGTTTAGCAAAAGGCACCACTATTTTAAGTAATTGTGCAATAGAGCCTGAGATAAAAGATTTGATTAATTTTTTAAATAAAGCTGGATGTAAAATAAAATGGATTACAAAACGCTCAATTAAAATTCAAGGTGTAAGCAAAATTAATGAAACAAATTATAAAATTATGTTCGATAGAATTGAGGCTGGTACTTATTTAGTTGCAGCAGCTGTTACAGAAGGAAATTTAACGATTAAAAATGTCGTACCAAGTATTATTCAAACTGAAATTGATATCCTTAAAAAGATAGGTGCAAAAATTAGTATTAAAAAAGGTGATATTCACATTATTGGAAATAAAAAGATCAATAATATAAATATAAAAACAGCACCTTATCCAGGCTTTCCAACAGATCTGCAGGCGCAGATCATGGTTTTGTTATGTAAAGCAAATAAAAAATCTTTAATAAAAGAAGATATTTTTGAAAATAGATTTATGCATGTTGCAGAGTTAAATCGAATGGGCGCCAATATCTCAACTAATGGCAATAAAGCTATAGTTGAAGGAAATATAAATTTTGCAGCAGCAGAATTGATGGCAACTGATTTAAGAGCTTCAGTTTCATTAATTCTTGCTGCATTAACTGCAAAAGGTAAATCTGTTATAAATAGAATATATCACCTAGATCGTGGATATGAGAGTTTAGAAAAGAAATTAAAAAAAGTTGGTGCAAAAATTAGAAGAGTTAATTAATGGATAAAAAATATCTAGCTCAAATAATTGCTACAGATAATGAGGGTTTACAAATGATTTCTGCATGTACTGCTGGTGCAAAAGTTAAAGTAGCAGACATTAAATATCTTGCTTCAAATAAAGTTTTTTTATTATCTCTTGAACGAACCAAAATTGAAACAGATCAAGCAGATAAAATAATTAACAGTATTTGCAGGTTTGATTTTGTTGATAAAGTAAAGTCAAAAAATATTGATCAAAAAAATGAAGAATTAGTTTTAGACTTAATAGCTATAGATTATTTAAAAAATAAAGATGATTATGAAATTAACTTAATTTTTGATAATAATGCTCACATAGCTTTGACTACAGAAACAATTGAGGTAAATCTAGAGGATCAAAACGAAATTAAACAGTAATGAAAATATTAAATAGTAAGAGTAAAAATTTTGATAAAGTTTTGGACGCTTTGCTTTTAAAAAGAAAAAATAAAGTCCAATCCAATTCAGTTTCAATTGTAGGTATTATAAAAGATGTTAAAAAAAATGGCGATAAAGCTCTTTTAAAATATGAAAAAAGATTTAATAAAAATAATGTAATTGTACCAAGCGCTAATCAAATTTCTAAATCAATAAAGTCTCTAGATAAAAAAGTTAAAAATGCAATTGATCTTGCATATACTAGAATTCATAAATTTCACTCTCTTCAAAAATTTAAGAATATTTCATACACAGATAAACTAAAAAATAAATTGGAATACAAATATGTTCCAATAGAATCAGTTGCAATATATGTGCCTGGTTCTACAGCTTCATACCCTTCAAGTGTTTTAATGAACGCTATTCCAGCAATTGTTGCTGGTGTTAAAAGGGTAATAATGATCAATCCTGGATATAAAGGAAAGCAAAATCCAGCAGTATTATATGCAGCGCGTAAATGTAAAATAAAAGAGATTTATTCAATAGGAGGGCCATCAGCAATTGCTGCCGCAGCTTATGGAACAAAAAGAATAAAAAAGGTTAATAAAATTGTAGGTCCTGGCAATGCATTTGTTGCAGCCGCTAAGAAAGAAGTTTTTGGTGATGTTGGAATTGAGGGAATGACTGCAGGACCATCTGAGGTAACAATAATTTGTGATAAATTTTCGAATCCAGGATGGGTCGCAAGTGATCTAATAGGTCAAGCAGAGCATGATAATCTTGCTCAATGTATTTTAATTTCTAAAGATAAAAATATTGTAGAAAAAGTTAAAATTGAAATCTTTAAACAATTAAAAGAAATTCCAAGACAATCTGTTGCTAAAAAAAGTTTAATTAGTAATGGAATTTTAATGCACATTAGTTCTGATAAAAAAATTACTGATGTAGTAAATAAAATTGCACCCGAACACTTGGAGCTGAATGTTAAGAATTATAAATCGTTTATTCCAAAAATTAAAAACTCAGGTTCTATTTGTTTAGGAAAATATGCGGTTATGGCAATGACAGATTACAATGTAGGATCAAACCATATACTTCCAACAAACGGATCTGCAAAATACTCAAGTGGAGTAAGTGTAAACGAATTTTATAAACGGATTTCCTACATAAACTTATCTAAAAAGGGTATTGAAAGTCTTGGACCATCCGTTATAACACTTGCAAATTACGAAGGCTTAGCAGGACATGCTGAATCTGTAAAGAAAAGAATTAGGAGAAAATAAATTTGTCAAAACAAGACCTACTAGAATTTAAGGGTAAAGTAACGGACTTACTACCAAACGCAATGTTTAGAGTTAAATTAGAAAATGGCCATACAGTTACTGCACACACAGCTGGTAAGTTAAGAAAAAATAGAATTAGAGTATTGCAAGGGGATAATGTGACAGTAGAAATTACACCTTATGACCTTACAAAAGGCAGAATAATCTTTAGAGGTTAATCTTTTGCCTCGGTAGCTCAGGAGTAGAGCAGAGCCCTGAAAAGGCTTGTGTCGGAGGTGCGAATCCTTCCCGAGGCACCACCATCATTTTTAATCTTGAAATTTAAAAAAAATCAAAATAGCTTTACAGAATAATAAACAACATAAGGACTAAGAATAAGATGAGTACATTAACGGGTAAAATTAAATGGTATAATGGTAAAAAAGGGTATGGTTTCATTGAAAGAGATGACAAAGAAAAAGATGCCTTTGTGCATGCATCAGCTGTTAAAGCAGCAGGTATGAGATATCTAAATGAGGGTGATAAACTTGAATTTACATTAGAAGATGGTCCTAAAGGTCCTTCAGCAGTTAACTTAAAAAAAGTAGACTAATTTTTATTAAAATATTTTAAAGGGCGTTTTATCTATAGAAAAATAGATAACGTCCTTTTTTATTTTTTGTCTTGAATAATCGGAATTATTGTCTAAAAGACTGCTCATGATTATAAATATTACGTATAGAGAGACTTCAAGAAGTACTCATAGAATTTGTTTGCATAGCCTGTAGGCTATTTATTTATAATATAATTTTAAATCCACACAAAAATAATATAAAAACAAGGAATGCCTGGGTGGTGTAACGGTTAGCACGAAAGTTTGTGGAACTTTAAGTTTGAGTTCGATTCTCAGCCCGGGTACCAAAAAATGAATAAAGAAAATAAATTAGTACCTGGATTACCTTCAGGTTTTGAAGATCGTTGGGATAAAAAACTTCTTCTCAAAAAAAAGCTATTAAAAGCGATTGAGAATAATTTTATCAAGTTTGGGGCAGACGCTCTTGAAACACCTTCGTTTGAAATTAGTGAAAACATAGGATCTTTTCTTGCAGAAGACGATAGTAATCCTATGTCTGATATATTCTCATTTCAGGATGGGGAAAAAAGTATTACGCTTCGATATGATCTATCAAGTCCACTAGCAAGATTTGTTGCACAAAATAATCAAGAACTACCTTCAATTTATAAACGATATGCAATTCAAAATGTATTTCGAAATGAAAAAGCTGGAAACGGCCGTTACAGAGAATTTATGCAAGCTGATTTTGATATTGTTGGAAACGTTAATCCTGCTCAAGCTAATGCTGAACTTTGTAATTTAATATCAAGTACATTGTCAGATTGTGGATTAAACAAAGATCAATTCACAATAAATGTTAGCAATAGAAAAATAGTTCAAGGACTAATTAATGAATTGAAAATTTCTGAAGAAAAACAAATTAAAGTTATTCGAGCAATTGATAAATTAGATAAGCCTGGATTTGGATTAAAAGGAGTTGAAGATTTACTCAAAAAAGAAAGAAAAGACCAAAGTGGTGCAATTACTAAAGGAGCAGATCTATCAGGTGATCAAGCTCAACAAATATTAAATTTTTTAAAAATTAAAGATTTAAAAAAATTAAAAGAAACTTTAAAAAACCCACTTTCTCAAGAAGGAATAAAAGAGTTAGAAGATGTATTTGAAGTACTTGGTTATGGATCAAATTTAAATCAAGTTAAGACTAATTTTACAATTGTAAGAGGGCTAGCTTACTATTCTGACTTTATTGTAGAAACTAATTTAAATTTCAAAGTTACTAATAATAAAGGAAAAGAAGTAGATATTGGCAGCATATGTTCAGGAGGTGCTTATGCAAAATTGATATCTAGATTTAGAGGGGTTGATATTCCAGGAACAGGAATAAGCTTTGGTGTAGACAGATTGTTATTTGCTTTAATGCAATTAGATCAAATTAAAGTTGAAGATCAAAAACCTGTTTTAGTTTGTGTCATGGATCAAAAGTATCTAAAAAATTATTATGAATTAGCAGATCTATTAAGAGACAATAATATTAACGCTGAAGTTTTTTTAAATACTAAGAAAAACTTAGGTAAACAACTTGATTTAGCAAATAAACGTCAATTAACCATTGCTGTTATTTGTGGAGAAAATGAATTTAATGATAATACAGTCACTATTAAAAACCTTAAAGGAGTTAAGGGTGAAAATAATCAAACAATTCCAAAAGCTGACTTAATTAATGAAATCAAAAAACTTATCTGAAAAAATCCTTAGATCGGTCAAATCTAAAGGATTTAAATATATAGATTTACCCTCTGTAATAGAGACTAATCATATTGTTCAAAGATCAGGTGAAAATTTTAGAAAATTTATTTTTTCTTTTATTGATCAAAATGGAAGTGAGCTTTGCCTTAGACCTGACTTAACTATTGCATCTTGTCTTAGATATTTAGAAAATAATTTAAAAGGAAAAGAAAAAATTTTTTATAGTGGTCAAGCTTATAGAAAATCACAAAATAAAAAAGACTCAATAATTAGAGACCAAGTAGGATTTGAAATTATTGGATCAAAAGATGAAAAAAATGATGATAAAGAAATTATCAATACCTCTTTAAAATCGCTTCAAAATATCAAATATACATCAGGAACATTAACAATTGGTAATGTTGAAATCTTTAATTTGTTAATTTCAAAATTAGATATCCCGAAGCGTTGGAAGTTAAGATTATCAAGACATTTTTGGAGAGAAAAATATTTTAATGATCTTTTAAAGAGATTAGAAACTAATTCAGACGTAGATCCAACTATCGTTGAAATTGATAAAAAACGATATTTTAAAATGTTAAATGAAGATTTATCTAAAGTTGTTGCAGGAAGATCAATTAACGAAATTTTAAAAAGATTTGATAATAAAATTAGAGATCCGAGAGGAGCCAGTAAGGGTAAAAATGTATCAAAAATTATAAAAGA
Organism: Candidatus Pelagibacter sp. HTCC7211; assembly: GCF_000155895.1. Taxonomy (NCBI): domain Bacteria; kingdom Pseudomonadati; phylum Pseudomonadota; class Alphaproteobacteria; order Candidatus Pelagibacterales; family Candidatus Pelagibacteraceae; genus Candidatus Pelagibacter; species Candidatus Pelagibacter sp. HTCC7211. The sequence continues at coordinate 90,218 of NZ_DS995298.1, read as the reverse complement.
TTTTCTTAAAATTAAATGCCCAATTACTAAAGCTGCAAGCGAACTTAATAAGTTTTTTAAAAAGAATAAAATAAATTTAGTAGTTGATCAAAAATATTTTCCAATCTCAAATAATAAAATTTCAAAATTAAATGTTATTTTCTCCACTTCATTTGGAAGACAGTTAGAATACTATACTGGCATGGTATTTAAAATTGATATTAAATCTAAATTAAAAAACAGAAACATAATTAATGGCGGAAGGTATGATAAATTAATTTCTGATCTTGGCTCAAAAAATCAAGTAGCTGCAGTAGGAGCTGCTTTAAACTTAAATTACTAATGAACAAAAACATAATTAATATTGGTATTCCAAGCAAAGGTAGACTTAGAAAAGATATTTTAAAGATATTTAAAAAAAATAAATTAAATTTAATTTCAGAAAGAGGAGAAAGAGATTTATTAGGTTCAATAAAGCAATTAAAAAATGTTAAAGTTTTATACCTTCATGCAAGAGAAATAGTTGAAAGACTTGGAGACGGCTCATTAGATCTTGGTTTTTCAGGATTTGATTTACTTAAAGAGAGTGAAGTTAACATTCAAAATAAAATCAATGTATCTAAAAGATATCATTTTGGAAAAGCAACTTTGGTTGTTGCAATTCCTGATCCATGGATAGATGTTCAAACAGTTGCAGATTTAGAGGAAATTGCATTTGAGTTTAAAGATAAAAAGAAGAAAAGATTAAGAGTTGCAACCAAATATCCAAATTTAACCAGAGAGTTTTTGTTTTCAAAAGGAGTTACTCAATTTAAGTTAGTTGGTAGTTTAGGTGCAACTGAGGCTTATCCTTTTACTGGATCAAGTGAAATTATCACCGATATAACATCAACAGGCGAGACCTTAAAAGCTAACAATCTTCGTATTTTAAAAGATGGAGAAATATTAAAATCAGAGGCTTGTATGATGATATCTAAATCATCTGTAAAAAAACCAGAGGTTAAAAAATTAGTTAAGCTACTTTCTAAGAATTAGATCTTTCCAATAAACTAGAATAATCTTAATAATATCAAGGTTTCTAGCAACTGCATAAAGCGCCACAACAGCCCCAATAATAAATACAATTTTTAATATAAAGAATAATTCCATCAGATAAGTTTTAAATAATTAAATATATTAATCACATTTTTACTATAAAATAAATTATTAGAATCATGGATATAATTTTAATTATTTTATTGGCTTTGTTGATAGGGATTGTCTCATCAATTTTGTATCTAAATCTGAAATCTAAGCCTAAAGATGAAAATGAAAATAAGGAAGCTGAAGAGATAGCTAACTTAAAGACTGAAATACAGAATTTAAAAGATACTCTTAACAATACTATTAATACCTCACTAGGCTCGATGTCGACCTCGTTTAACAATCTATCAACAGGCGTTACCAAAGATATGACAGAAGCGTTAACTAAGGTGGATGAAAAAGTTGGAAACTTTAATCAACAGGTTCAATTATTAAATCAAAGCCAAGAGGGGATAACCAAAATTTTAGCAGGAGTTAAAAAATATGGAACACTGGCTGAATTTAGCTTGGATGCTTTAATCAAAGATTTATTACCTGTCTCTCAATTCATGACTAACGTAAAGATGAAGGAAGATAGCAGTGAAAATGTAGAATTTGCAATCAAACTTCAAGGAGATGTTTTGGTTCCTGTAGACAGTCATTTTCCAGTAGAAAAATTTAAAGCAATTACCGATGGCCATGATGCGCAAGATAAAAGGGCTGTTGCAGATGCTAGAGCAAAATTGGCTACCGCCTTTAAAGCTAAAGCTAAAAGTGTTAATGAAAAATATATCGTTCCACCAAAAACTACAGATTTTGCAATTGTGTATGCTCCAACTGAAAGTTTATATAAAGAATTAACCGAATACCAAGATCCAAGCACTAAAGAGTTATTAACGCAAGAATTAATGAAAAAACATAAAGTTGTAATCTGTGGCCCAAATACTCTTTCAGCTTATCTACAATCTTTGCACATGGGTTTTCAATCACTAAAAGTTCAAAAAGGTGCAACGGAAATTTATAATCATTTGAAAACAATCAGTACGAGATTTGGAAAACACTTTGATAATATAATTTCTCTAAGAAAAAAATTAGAGGAGGCAATGGCAGTTGTTGATAAGTTTGGAACAGATGCTAGATCAATTACTAGAACTCTTGAAAGTATTAAAGATCCCGATCAACTTGAAAAAGCAGTCCAAACAGAAAATGTAGAAAAATTTGTTGATCGTTCAAAACAAGCAAATAATTAATTTCTATTTTTCTCCAATAAAGAATATAAGAAATCACATGCAGTGGAATAATAAATATATCTATCCAAAGTCTACTAGGTCAATTGTTGATGGTTCTAGGCATTATTCTGTTAATGAAGAAAGATTGCCTTCAGTTACAACAATTTTAAAAGCAACTGAGTCTGAGGAAAAAAAAGCATCTCTACAAGCTTGGAAGGACAGAGTAGGTCATAAACAAGCTGAAATTATTAAAAGAGAAGCTAGTAGCAGAGGAACCTCTATGCATGATTATATTGAAAAGTTTTTACTTGGTAAATTAAATTTAGATTTATTGGGAGACAACACAAGAGAAAGAATGATGGCAGACCAAATTATTGAAAATGGTCTCAGAAATAAATTAGATGAAATTTGGGGGTGTGAAGCTACTTTATATTATCCTGGAAAATATGCAGGTGCTGCTGACTGTGTTGGTATTTATGAGAAACGTGAAACGATAATTGATTTTAAACAAAGCAATAAGCCTAAAAAAGATGAGTGGATTGAGGATTATTATTTACAATGTGCAGCTTATGCTTTGGCTCATGATACTGTTCATGGTTCAAAAATTTCTCAGGCTGTAATTTTGCTTTGTACTAAAGATAATATATTTCAAAGATTTATAATTGATGGAGAAAGACTAAAAGATTTTCAAAAGAAATTTTTAGAAAAAGTTGAACAATTTTATGCACAAAGGAGAGCAAATTGAAATACGTAGTATGGGATATTGAAACAGACTCTGCTCAAACAGATTGGGCAACAATAATTGAAATTGGAGGAATTTTATTAGATGAAAACTTCAAAGAATTAGAGCGTTTTTCAGCAAGATGCAGAATGCCTCAAGATAGAGTGCCATCAGCAACAGCTTTATGCATAAACAAATCAAATGTAGATTTATTGACTAAAGGTAATTTAAGTCATTATGAAATGCTCAGCCAAGTTGAAAATAAGTTTAAAGAGTGGTCTCCCGCAACATTTTTGGGATATTCAAGTATTAATTTTGATGATGAGGTTATTAGGAAAGAATTTTTTAAATCTTTGAGAAAACCTTATTTAACAAACACAGAGGGTAATGTCAGACATGATGCTCTTAATATTGTTAAAGCTGCATTTGCTATTGATGATGATATTTTAAAAACAGAGCTAAACGCTAAAGGAAATAAATCAATGAAACTCGAGTCTCTTGCAAGACTAAATGGTTTTGAGTCAGCTGGAGCTCATTCTGCATTATTTGATACTGAACTTACGGTTAAAGTTTTAGATTTAATTAAAAAAAAACAACCAGATATATGGACCGAATACTTAAAGACAAGCAGCAAGGTCGTGGTTGAAAATTTAATTAAACAAGAAAATATTATTACCCTAAATGAATATTTTTATGGAAAAAGTTATCTATATTTATGTGCACCTTTACACCCTAATTTTTGTTCTCATCCAGTTTATAAATGGGGGCAAGTTGTTGATTTAAAAGCTGATATAGAAGCCATTCAAAAACTTAATTACGAAGATCTTAAAAAAGAGATGAAAAAATCACCCAAGTTTTTAAGAACAGTAAAATCAAATAAGGCTCCTATAATATTAGATAAAAGCTTTGCTTTAAAAGTAGATCCTTATAAAAAATTAGATTCTAGTTTAATCAACAAAAGAGCCGAATTAGTAAAAACAAATGAAAAATTTTCAAAAGACATTTCAAATATTTTAAGAGAAGCAGCTGAAGAAAAAATAGAAACCTCTTCACAAGAAGATATAGAACCAGAAGAATCTATTTATTCTGGAGGCTTTACATCAGCTAAAGATCAAGCATTATTTCCAAAATTTCATAATAGCAATTGGAAGGAAAAATTTGCATTATTAGATAAATTTGAAGATGAAAGATTAATTACTTTTGGGCATGGCCTCATCTTCAATGAAGCACCGGAAATTCTACCAAAGGAAATTCATAAAAAAATAAAGAGAAGAATAGCCTCACGGATTTTAAGCACAAACAAGGAGAAATGGTGGACAGTTTCTGCTTTTTACTCTGAATGTGATGAAATTAGAGAGAATGAGGATAAGATGTTCTCATTTAAAACAGTAGATGAAAAGCTTAAATTCTTAGATGGGATTAACGAATATGTTATGAATCTTGAGCAAAAGTATTCTGACGCTTGATTGAATAAACTAAAAATTTTATTTTTTGCCCATTGAATAATCAACTGAATCAATTATATCAATGTTATGCTTATAGATTTTAAAGACGAAGATTTTGATAGTAAAATAAAAAATGAAGACGTTTCAGTAATCCAGTTTAGTGCTGCTTGGTGCGGACCTTGTAAGGCCTTGAAACCTGTGATGGATAAACTAGCTGATGAGTACAAAGAAAAAGCTGGTTTCTATTATGCAGATATTGAAGATGGTGGAATTAATACTGGAAGTGCCGCAGGGATTAGAGGTGTGCCGACAGTAATAATCTACAAAAAAGGTGTTGAAGTAGATAGAAAAGTTGGTGGAGTTCCTGAAGGTCACATGAAAGAATTCCTAGAAAAAAATATCTAGTTTGCGTTTAATACTTCTCCAGCAAGATATAAAGATCCAGTAATTAGGATAATATCGTTTTCCTTGACCGGAATTGACCTGATAGCACTCTCTATACTTTCTTTATAATTGATATTTTTGAAGCTATTTAGCTTATCTTTAAGCTCTTTTCCTTTAATGGAGTTTGGTTGATTTGGGATATCTATAGTGGTCAAGGTTTTAACATCCTTAAAGTAACTCATATACTCATTATGATCTTTATTAGCCATCATTCCTAAGATGATATGTTTGTTACAATTTAAACTTTCTAAATATTCATTTAATACTTTTGCACCTAAAGGATTATGAGAGCCATCAACAAAAAGTTGATGTTCTTTTGTAAGTTCTTTTAGTCTACCAGATTTAATTTCTTGCAATCTTGCAATACTTTTTATTTTTGTAATTCCTTTTTTGATATGTTCATCTTTTATATCAAAATCTTTTATAGCTCTTAACGTTGCAATAGCTGTTGAGATATTTTCTAATTGAAATTGCCCTTTAACATTTGGCATTGGTAATTTAATTCCACCTAATTGATCCTCATAATAAAAGAAATCATTTTCTTTCATTGTAAAACTATAATTTTCATTATGAAAAAACTTCTTTGAAATATTATTTGAGATTGTTTTTCTAATACTATCTGTAATTTCTTTAGAGCTTTGTTTTGCAATTATAATATTTGAATTTAAAAGAGTTGAAGTTTTCTCATAAATAATTTTTTCAACAGTTTGTTCATTTTCAGGTAACCAATCTAAATGATCAAGGCCAATAGAAGTTACAATACTAGCTAGATTATCTTTAAGTATATTTGTGGCGTCAAACCTATGAAATAAGCCAGTTTCTATTAAATTTATATTATCTGGATATTGAGAGGCTTTTAAAAAATAAGCTGCAGTTAGTATCTCAAAAAAAGTAATAGGTTCGTTATTATTAGCACTTTCAATTTCTTCAAACAAACTTGCTAACTCTTCATTATTAAGTTCTTCATTGTTAAAAACAAATCTTTCATTAATATTTTTGATATGTGGACTAGTGAAGATATTACATTTGATATTTGCCTCTTTTAAAAAAGCAAACATTGCTTGGATGGTTGAATATTTTCCATTGGTTCCTACAATTGAAATTGCTTTGAGTTTATCTTGAGGGTTTCCTAATCTTTGACAGAGATTTTGAATACGATCTAAACTTAGATCTATTTCTTTAGGATGCAGCTCTTGTAAGCGACTGACTATCTTCTGAAGTTTCATTTTGCTCAGAACTTATAACAGAATTTTGCTTTAACAATATTGATAATAAAGTTCCTATTTTTGATGCTAAATCTTTACGTTCAACAATTAAATCAACAAAACCTGTTTTTTCAACGTACTCACTCTTTTGAAATCCTTCAGGTAATTCCTCTTTAACCGTTCCTTGAATAACTCTTGCTCCCGCAAAAGCTATTAATGCACCCGGTTCAGCGATATGAATATCACCAAGCATTGCATAAGATGCTGTAATACCGCCTGCTGTTGGATCTGTAATACATACTAAATAAGGTAAACCATTTTTCTTCAATTCATTGATTGCAAGTGTTGTTCTGGTCATTTGAGATAGAGATATTAAACTTTCCATCATTCTCATTCCACCACCAGCGCTGATACATAAAAAAGGAGTTTGGTTTTCAATAGCATGTTGAATTCCGTATAAGAACGCTTCCCCTTCAGCTGCAGCTATTGAAGCTCCTAGAAAATCAAAATCAGAAGCAACTGCTGTAATTTTAATATTGTTAATAGTTCCACTAGCAACCATCATTCCACATTCCATACCAGTTTTTTTACGAGCAGCTTTTAATCTATCTTTGTAAGATTTTGAGTCAGTCCAATTTAATGGATCATCTTTTGGTATAGGTGTTTTGAATATTTCATAATTATTCTTACCAAATAAGATATCAAATCTTTGACTTGGTTTAATTCGATGATGTCTGTTACAGTCTTGGCATACCCATAAATTATTAGCTAAATCTTTTTTTAATATTGGTCCTTTACAACATGAAGTCCAATCACTTTTGGCTATATCTTCTTTAGAAGCTCTTTCATGAAAAGCAGTTTTAATTTTCTCACCTGCTTTAATTATTTTTGTAATCCAGTTCATTTAATTTTATTTTTTAGTCTCTTGACGATATTAGTAACATTTGTGACAGTATTTTGTCTTTTATTAATTGAATTGGAAATTTCCTTACAAATTGCACTTCCAACAACTAATCCATCAGCTTTTTTAAGTGATTTTATTGTTTTTTCAGTAATTCCAAATCCAATCACAACATTTTTAGATTTATTTTGATTTTTAATTTTACTGTATTTTTCCAATATTTTTTTAGGTGAAACTTTTAATTTACCTCCAGTTGTTGAAAGCATACTTATATAATAAATCATATCATGAGAATCTTTGATTATTTTTTTTAATCTTATCTCAGATGTAGTAGGGGATACTAATTGAATAAAGTTAATTCCTTTTTTTTTACATTTAGCAGCAAAACTTTGGTTCTCTGGATAAGGTAAATCTACAACAATTAATCCATCAACTTTTGATTTTTTGCATTTTTCTAAAAATTTATCTTCATTACATTGAAAAATCATGTTGTAGTAGCCCATTAGAATAATAGGTTTATTTTTTTTCTTACTTTTAAAATCTTTAGCTATTGAAAAAACGTCATTAATTTTAATTCCATTTTTAATGGCACGATAAGCACTGGTTTGTATTTGGCCACCGTCTGCAATAGGTGTGTTATGTGGAAAGCCTAATTCACAAATGTCTGCATAATTAGAAATTGATTTTAATATCTCTAAGGATCTTTTTTTAGTATTATCTCCAGCTACTGTGTAAGTAAGTAAAGCTGGTCTATTTTCACTTTTAGCATTTTGAAAAGCCTGATTAATTAAAGAACTCATTATTTTTTACCCAATCTTTCTCTTAAAATATCTCTATCCTTTTTTGCATCACCACATGAATTTACAATTATAATTGTATCTTTACTTAATTTAGGAGCAATTTTAATTGCTTCTGCAAATGCGTGACTTGGTTCAAGACTAGGATTTAAATTTTCAAATTTAGTTACCATTTGATGTGCATTTAACGCTTCTTCATCTGTTGCATATGTATATCTTGCCCTTTTAGTATCTTTTAAAAAACAGTGCATAGGACTTACTCCAGGATAATCTAGTCCAGCACTTATAGACTCGGTCTCATTTATTTGGCCCTCTTTATTCTGACATACATAAGAGGCTGCTCCATGCAATATCCCAATCTTTGTTTTACGGCTTAATGGAGCTGCGTGCAGTTTTGAATTTTTAGGCCCACCCGCTTCAACGCCAATTAGTTCAATCTGTTTTTTATCATAGTCAATAAACTCACTCCAAAATCCATATGCTGAACTTCCACCCCCAACACAGTTTATTAATTTTATTTTATTTGGTATTTTTTTAAACTCTGATTTTAATTGTACTTTCAATTCTCTAGAAATTTGTGCAGTGCTCCAGCCACAGATTTTAACAAATATATTAGGTCCAACGGTGCTTCCTACACACATGTGAGTATTATCGCAATTTGATACCCAGTATCTCATACATTCACTTACAGCATCAACTAGCGTTTGACTTCCAGAGTAAACAGGAACTATCTCAGCTCCATTCTTTCTCATTGCATCACAATTAGGTTTTTGTCTTTTAATATCTTTTGCACCCATAAATATTTTACATTTAAGACCAAATTTTTTAGCTGCCATACTTAGCATTTTCCCTGCATAACCAGCCCCAGTATCTCCAACTATGTATTTTTTACCCATCGCTTTACAAATAAGAGCATGAACAGTTGCATTATATATCTTGTGTGCACCTCCGTTTGCTTCAGAGACAATTTTCGCCCAAATTTGAGCACCACCTAATTGATTTGTTAAATTATCAAGTTTTACAAATGAAGTAGGAGCTCCTATATAATTTTTGAAATAATGGTCTCTTTTTTTAAGAAATTTTTTATCTTTTCTTAGTTTTTTAAATTCGTTTGTTAAATCTTCTACAGGTTTTTTTAAAGTCTCAGGAATAAAACTACCTCCAAATTTACCACCCCAAAAACCGTGTTGATCATGCTGATCAATTAATAGAATTCCTCTTTTAAGTTTCATTTTGCACCTGTTTTATCTTATTTAAAAATATATCTATTTTGGATTTATCTTTTACCCCAGAAGTTTCTAGACCCCCAGATATATCTATAATATCTGCTATTTTTTTATAATTTTCAAGATTATCATTTATTTGTATATTACCAGCTAACATTAATGGTTTGTTAATCTTTATTTTTTGAATAAGTTCATGGTCAAAAGCCATACTTTTTTCGTAGCCTTTGCTATCAAATAAATAAATATCAGCTACCTCAGAAAACAAATTATGTTTTTGAACATCACTTTTATCTTTTATAGTTAAAGCAGTAATAATTTTTTTATTATACTTTTTTTTAATTTCTTTAGTCTCTTCAGGTGTGCAGTCATATATTTGATAATAATCAAAAGGGAGATTTTTAATTTTCTCCAAAATTTCTCCATCAGGTTTAACAAGTACAGCCACAAAATAAGAATTTTTTTTATCTAATTTTAATAATTCATTTAGCTTTTCAACTTCAACATATCTTGAGCTTTTTTTATAATTACAAATAAAACCAATAAATTGAGGTGGATATTGATGATCAATTATAAATTTAAGAGTATCAAGATCTGAGATCCCACAAATCTTAGAACCTTTCATTAGTTTAAATGATTGATTAATGTTTGAATATTATTTTTAATATTGCCTTTAGTAATAGGTCTTCCAATAACAAGCCAATCACTTCCATTTTTATATGCCTGCTTAGGGGTTAAAACTCTTTTTTGATCATTTAATTTTGAATCAAATCTTATTCCAGGTGTAATAATTTCTTTTTTAAATATTTTTCTAACTATTTTAACTTCTTGTGCACTACAAACAATAGCGTCTAATTTTGCTTTATTAGCTAACTTAGCTTGTTGGTAGACTAATTTTTTGACATCTTTTTTAAAACCAATTTCATTAAGAGCTTTGTTGTCTAATGATGTTAGAATTGTAACTCCTACTAATTTAGTTCTACCAGAAGCTTTCTTTGCTGCTTTTAGCGCTTCTAGTCCTGAACTAATGTGCATAGTACAATAATTAAATTTAAGATCTTTAATTGCCTTTATAGCTGAAGCACAAGTATTTGGGATATCTGAAAATTTGTAATCTCCAAAAGTTATTTGATTTTTTAATTGTAAAACAAATTTTCTTCCATTTTTGGAATTTAAAAACTCTAATCCAAATTTATAACCAATCTTTAATTTGGAAGTTTTTGATTTTTTTATTATTTCTTTAATTCTTGGAATATTTGTGCTGTCACAAGCTATGAATATTTTATTGTTCTTCATCGTTTAATTTTTTAAACAAGTCTTTTGACATTTTAAAGTGAATTGTTTTTTTTTGAGGTGTATTAACTTTCTCTCCTGTTTTTGGATTCCTTGAAATTCTTGCTTTTTGGATATTAGTTGAAAAAACACCAAAACCCCTTAATTCAACTCGATCTCCTCTTTTAAGAGCATTTTTAATTTCACCAAGAATAATATTGGTAAATTTTTCAAGGTCTTTTTTTAGAAAATTTGGATAATTATCAGAAAGTTGTTTTAAAAGCTTTGATTTTACAATAGCCAATTTTAATCTTCTTTTACTCTTTATCTTCTTCTTTTTTCTTTAAATCTTCAGAAAGTGAAGAAAATGGTAAGTTCTTACCAGATCCTTCAGATCCATATTTATCTAAAGCTTCTTTTTTCTCAATTTCTTCTAGTAATTTAATACTCAATGTAACTTTTCTTTTATCTAGATCAAGGTCAGCTATTGCACAGTCAAGTTTTTCACCACCTGTCCATCTACTTGGTCTTGCATCAGCTGCATTTATTGCAATTGCCGATTTTTTAATTTGGAAATCCATTTCACAGCCTTCAGGTCTAACCATCAAACCTTTATTATCAGTTGAGATTACTTTTACAGTGATTGTTTGGTTTTTAGCTTTGTCTTTAAACCACTCAAAAGGATCTGCTTGTGTTTGTCTTAAACCAACTCTAATTTTTTGTTCAGAAACTTTAACTTCAAGCACTTTAACTTTTATCTTGTCACCTTTTTTATATTTTTCTAATTCTTGTTCACCATTATTTAGGTAAGTTAAATCATTGCAATGTAAAAAAGCATCTACATCTAAGTCTTCTACTTTTACAAATAATGAATATTCATTTTTATTAACAACTTCGCCTTCAACAATAGTTCCTACAGGATATTTTTTCTCAAAAGTTTCAAATGGATTTTCTTGAGTTAATCTATGTGAAATTGCAACACGTCTTTTGTCTTTATCAATCTCTGTAATAACACAATCTATTTCATCACCAACTTTGAACATTTTTTTTGCAGATATGTTTTTTTTAGTCCAACTAAGTTCACTTGAGTGAAGTAATGTTGTAAGTCCTGGTTCTAATTCACAAAAAGCTCCAAAATCCATTAATTTAGAAACTTTAACTTTATAAATTTTATTTAATTCGTAATTTTCAATATGTTCAAAAGGGTCAGGTGATAATTGTTTAACTGAACAACCAACTTGTAGTTTTTCTTTATCTACAGTGATAACTTTAAGATCATGTTTTTCACCAATGTTAAAAACTTCATCAGGATGGTTTACTCTTGAATAAGAAATTTCTTGCAGATGAACTAATACATCTAATTCACCGTTAACATTAAAGAAACATCCAAAAGTGCTGTAACCTTTAACTTCAGCACCTTTAATAATATCTCCAACTTTATATTTTTCTATTATTTTAGCTTTATCTTCTTTTTTAAACGATGAAATAATTTCTCTTCTAGAAACACACGCGTTTCCTCTAATTTTATCTAATTTAATTAATGCAAACTTTTGTGGTTCATTCATTAAATGACTTATATCTTTCAAAGGTTTATCGCTTATTTGGGATCCTGGTAAAAACATTAAAGAGCCAGTATCTATATGTTCAACAATACATCCACCCTTACATTTAGATGTAATTTTACCCATGATTGGTTCATTTTTTTCATAAGCTTCTACAAGTTTGTCCCAACCTTTAATTTTTTGAGCTTTACTAGCAGAAACTAAAACTTCACCATGTTTATCTTCAATTTTTTCTAACAATACTGATATTGTTTCACCTACTTTTATTTTATCAGCAAGTCCCATGCTTTTTAGTTCATTGATATCTAAAACAGGTTCACTTTTTAAACCTTCAACAAATAAGAAAACAAACTTTTCAGTAATTTTGTTAATCTTTCCTTCAATAATTTTTCCTTCTTCAATTTGGACTTTTGAAAGCTGGCTGTTTAATAGTTTTTCGAATTCTTGAGATGCTGTATTTGATAGGTCTTTATAAATTTCCATTAAATATTAATTTTTCTGTCTATAATTTTTTTTATTTTTAAAAAACACGCTCTTTTAGATAAATTTGTAGTGTTAATCAATACCGAATCTTTTGTTTTCTTGAGGGGTGAAATTCTTCTATTGTAGTCACTTTTATCCCGTTTTTTGATACTTTTAAGCACTTCATCGTAAGAAATTTTTTTTTTTAAACTTTTTAGCTCTTTATATCGCCTTAATGCTCTAGTTTTTACACTGGCGGTAATAAAAAACTTAAATTCAGCATCTGGTACAATATTGTAAGTAATGTCTCTTCCATCTAAACATGAACCATTATATTTTTTTGGTGGATTGTATGCAAAATTTAACTGAAAAGAATGTACAAGTTTCCTTGTTAATTTTACTTTTGATATAATTGATGCTTCTGTACCCACTTCATCAGATAATAGTGCTTTTTTAGCTAAGTCTTTAACTTTTAAAGATTTAATTTTTGATTTAATAAATTTCCGATTGAATTTTTTTGGATATTTCAATTTTAAATATGCAATCATTCTATATATTTTTCCTGTATCGAGATAAAATAAATTGTAATGTTTTGATATAGCTTTTGCTAAAGTTCCAGCCCCAGCTCCTGCTGGAGAGTCAATTGCTATTTTTAAAATATTTTTTCTTTTGATCATTAAGTTTTTAATTGATTTATAGTTTTAAGAAAACTAGGAAACGAAGTTTTAATTGAGTCTTTATCATGTATGTGCCATTCACCACCAAATGAAAGACCTGCAACAACACAAGTCATAAACACTCTATGATCTTTTAAATAATCTTTAATTATTATCTTTTTTCTTACTTCAAAATCAGGGTTACCGAAAATTTTTATAGAGTCTTTGGTTACAATATTTTTTACACCCATCAAATTAAGAATTTTAGCACCCCATTGCAGTCTTGGACTTTCTTTTTGATCTAACTCAGCTAAATCTTTAAAATATGAAATACCTTTAGCTTTAGCAGCTAGAATAAAAATTATTAAAAATTCATCAATTGCTCCGCTATTAAATCTTGTAGGACAATTGATGGCTTTAAGTTTTTTTCCTCCTATAACTTTAATATCAGCAATTTTTTCACCTTTATAAATTTTTTGATTTTGAAAAGTGATTTTTGCACCCATCTTTTTTAAAATAGAAATTATAGCTACTCTTGAAGGATTAATATTTACATTTTTAATAAGTAATTTTGAATTTTTTGATAATGATGTCAGAATGATAAAAAAAGCACTGGAGCTGATATCAGAGGGAATAATATAGTCAAATGGTTTAATTTCTTTTACTTTTTTTACCTTTATTAAGTCATAAATCTTTTTATTCTTTACTGTGATTGGTAATTTTAGATATTTACACATCAGCTCTGTATGATTTCTTGATTTTTTTGCTTTGATAAAAGTAGTTCCTTCAGTTCTCATACCTGCAAAAATTACAGCACTTTTGCATTGAGCTGATCCTTTATTTTCTAAGTAAGATATTGGTCTTAAATTTTTAGGACTATAAATAGTTAAAGGTAAGTTTTTTTTATTTTTTAATCTAAAAATACCTCCAAATTTACTTAAAGGATCGGATATTCTTTTAAAATCTCTTGTTGATAAACTTTTATCACCAATAAGATTAATTGGTTTTGTGGTATTAATTAAAAATCCAAGAATTAATCTTCCTAGTGTCCCTGAATTTTCAGCATTCAGAGTAAGATTGTTTTTATATTTATATCCATCAATCCCTTTTCCGTAAATTTTACAAATATTATTTTTTAAATCGACTTTAATGCCCAATTTTCTTATTGTTTTGATTGCCGCTTTTACATCCTCTGAAATTAACAAATTTTTTGCTTTAGAATTTCCATTTGCTAGTGATGCAAATAAAACCCATCTAATACTAATACTTTTGTCTCCGCTTACAAATATTTCTTTATCAAAATTTTTTATTTTTTTTTTTATTATTATGGGGCTCGACATTAATACCTATTTAAAACTAAAGCTCTCACCAAAATAAGCATTTTTAGCATTAATATTATTAACTAATTCTGAAGGGGTGTCCTGAGCTATAACTTTTCCATTATTCAAGATCATTGCAACATCAACACATGCAAGTAAATCTCTTGCTTGGTGATCACATATGCAAATTGTAATTGTATTTTCTTGTTGTAAATTAACTATAGTTTCTTGTAACATTTTAATAGTTAAAACATCTAGCGCTGCAAAACATTCATCTAAAAGAAGTACCTTTGGGTCACTTAGAAGCGATAAAGCAATTACTAATTTTTTTTTTTGACCTCCAGATAAAAATTTAGCTTTTATATCTTTGAGGTTATCAAGTTCAAACTTTGAAATTAAATAATTAATTTTATCGTTTCTAAAATTTTTATCATCAATTACAATTTCACTTATGGCTCTAAGATTGTCTTGAAGAGTAAGCTCATTAAAAAAGCCTCCATACTGAGGAACATAACCAACTTTAAATTTTTTACTTCTTAGATATATTGGATATTGAGTTACATCTTCTCCATTAATCTTAATTATTCCACTTTTAGGACTAATTAATCCTGTTATAAGATTAAATATTGTAGATTTTCCCACACCATTTGGTCCGAGCATTCCAAAAATTTGACCCTCGTTAATTTTAAAATTTATGTTATCTAAAATTAATCTATTTCCATAAGCCAATGAAACATTATCAAATTCGATTACTGAATTTGTTTTTTTAAATGATTTAATTCTAAATTTTTTGATAAGAGCCATTTTAATCTTTGCTTTTTATATTCACTTTTTTATTATCTTTATACATAAATATTTTTGTGTCTTTAGTAGTAACATTAATTTCAACAACATCCGCTTTTAGAATATTTTCAATATTTGTATAGACCACTTTTTTTGAAATAATCATTGAATTCCTTCCTATAGAAAAGTCAAGATATTCACCGGTAATTTTATTATCCAAATATTTAATCTCGACATTCTTTGTGAAAATAGTGTCAAAATTATTAGTATTATATTTTCCAAAATCTGAAGTTATTGTGACATTATTTGAATTTGTTAACTTAATGAATGCTCTTACATTTGTAAGATATATTATGTTTGGTTTATCAAAATCTATTTCACCTTGAGATGCATTTACAATGTATTCATTTCCTTTAGCATCTTTAGATGAATAACTAACGTCTTCCATTATATTTGATTTATAGGGTTCTTCTAAAACCTCTTCTTCTATTTTAGTAACACTCTCCTCTTTTGAGTATTTAAGAAATATAATTAAAGAAAAAATTAGTAAAAATATAATTAAAAAAAATATAATATTTTTTTTTTTCATCTACACAATATTAGAGGCAAGAATATTATGTATGTGAATTACTCCAATTGTCTTAGACTTATTTTTTTTACTAAAAACACTTAAGGAAGTAATCTTTTTATGATTCATTAGAGCCAATGCTTTAGCAGCCAACATATCTTTATCAACACCTATGGGATTTTTTGTCATCACATTTTTTACTTTTAATGAATGAAAATTATTTTTTTTAGATTTAAATCTTCTAATTTGACCGTCAGTGATAATACCAATTGTTTTTTTATTCTTGTCTTGAATAATTAAAAATCCTAACTTCTTTTTGGTTAATATTTCTAAGGCCTTTTTCATATTTATATTATCTTGAACAAATGGAATTTGAGGTCCAGTAACCATTAGATCTTCAACAGTTTTAAGTTTCAATCCCAAATTACCAGCAGGATGAATTTTTTTAAAATCTAATTTTCCAAAATTTTTATACTGCATAGCAGCTATAGCGAGAGCATCTCCTAGAGCAAGCTGAACAGTAGTACTTGATGTAGGAACTATACCTCCCGATTCTATCACCTGTGGAATTAACAATTTTATGTCCGCAGCTTTATACAAAATAGAATCTTTTTTTGACATTATTCCAATCAATAATACCTTATTTCTATTAGCATACTGGATAATGTTTTTAAGTTCATTAGTTTGTCCAGAATAGCTTAACAATATTAATACATCTTTTTTTTGAATAGACCCCAAATCGCCATGAGATGAGTCGCTTGCTGATAACTTAAATGCAGGAGTTCCTACTGAAGAAAGTGTTGCCGCTATCTTAGATGCTATTAATCCACTTTTACCAACCCCACATACAATTACTTTAGACTGACATTTTGCTATTTCAACTACAGCTTTATTAAATGAATTATCTATTTTTTTTTTTAATTTTTGTAAACTTTTTATTTCTAATTCAATTACGTCTTTAGCAATTTTTGTAAATTTTTTTTTGTTCATTAATGTGACCAAATATCATCTTTGAATAAAGCTAGATCAAGATCAACTCTAGTTTTTAAAAAACTTAAACAATCCTTATAAAGTTTTATCCTATTTTCTCTTTCGAGTATTTTGAAGAGTTCATCATGAATTTGATGCAAATAAATAACATCATTTGCACAATATTTTAGTTGTGCTGGTGTTAGTGTGCCTCCAAAATCAGAACTTTGAAATTGTTTACTTATATCAACATTTGCAAATTCTTTAATTAAAGTTTTTAGAGAATGATTATCAGAATAAGATCTAGCTAATTTAGAGGCAATTTTGGTATCTAGAATATTATTTGTTTCAGTTTTTAAATAATACTTAATATGAGCCATATCTGCTCTTCCATAATGAAATATTTTTGTAATAGTTTCATCTTTGAGTATTTTTATTAAATTTGGGGCTTCATAGCTTTTTCTATCAAGCTGGACAATATGAGCATCTGAATTTCCCGTGGATAATTGTATTAAACAAAGAGGGTCTCTTCTCACATTAAGACCCATGAACTCACCATCAACTGCTAACACATTGCCTAAATCTAAATCTTCTGGTAAATCCTTTTGGTGTAATTTAATATTATTACTCATTTTTAAATATATATATGACGAATTCAAAGCATTGTCTAATTTTTGGGGGTAGTGGCCAGATTGGTCGAAACTTGATCCGAAAATTAACTAAAAATAATTATAGAGTAACTGTTGTAACAAGAAATATTCATCAAAAAAGCTACATTATCAAAACCCAAGCAAATGCTGGTTATATTGATATTGTAGAGGCTAATATATTTGATGAAAAAAAAATTAGAGCTCTTTTTAAGAAAACAGATATTTGCATTAATTTAATTGGAATATTATTTGAACAAAAAAAAGGAAACACATTCAAAAACATTCATTCTATTTTTCCATCTTTATTAGCTAAACTTTGTAAAGAATATAATTTAAAACATTTTATTCATTTATCAGCACTAGGAATTAATGATGCTGTTGACTCTGAATATGCTAAAAGCAAATTAGAGGGTGAAAATAATGTTTTAAAAAACTTTCCTTTAGCAACAATTTTAAGACCATCAATTGTCTATTCAGTGGATGATAATTTTACAACTAATTTCATGACACTTTTAAATAGATTACCAATATTTCCACTTTACTATGAAGGAAAGACTAAATTTGCTCCAATTCATTGTTCAGATTTGACTGATACAATAAATCATATTATTTCTAAAAATATTTATTCAAAAATAATTGAATGCACAGGACCTGAGATAATATCTTTTAAGGAATTATTACAAAAATTATTATATTTGATTAATAAAAAAAGAATTTTAGTACCTTTCCCTTTGCCTTTAGCAAAATTTTCAGCCAGATTTTTTGAGTTGTTACCTAACCCTTTACTTACCAGCGATCAGCTAAGATTATTAAAATATGATAATATATCATCTGGGAAATATAAAACTAACTCAGAAATTGGAATTCCTAGTGTTAGATATTTTGAAGAAGAGGTAAAAAAATATTGTTATATGTGGAGAGAAGGTGGACAGTTTTCGACTGAAAAATATACTTCAAAAGATTTAGAAAATAAAATTAACTAAATTATTTTAAGCTGACTGAATCTTTTTCTCAATAAAATCAGGAACATCTTCTTTATCTGAAATTTCTTCTTTTTTACCTTTAGGTTGATAAGCGTACAGAAGATGAAGCTTACAATAAGAAAAGTCTTTTAAAGAAGACCTTCCACAAAAATAAAAACCTTTCTCATCTGGATGACCTATGGGCCATTTGCATGAGCTTTCATCAAGTTCCTCTAATTGCTTTGGATTTTCAGGCTCAAAATCTTTTTCAATAATCAAAGATTTAAATTTACTTTTTCTTCCTCTTCTAGATTTGATATCTTTCTGTTCTTGTGAATTTTCAAAATTTTGATTTGATGTAGCTGTTCTGGTTTTAATTTTAGCAGACAAATTCAATCTATGAGCTTTTCCGATAACTGCATTTCTACTAATACCACCAATAATTTCGGCAATTTGGCTTGCAGTATTTCCTTTACCCCAAAGTTCTTTTAATTTATTAACTTTTTCCTCGTTCCAGCTCATTATCTATATGTTGTATTAATGTTTATAAGTAATACAATATACTGATACATTGAAAAAATAAACAAGCAAAATCTCAAAGTTATCAACAAAAATTACTTCAAATTAGATTAAATGTATTTTCAATCATAACTTGTATCTAATAATTAAAATTTATAAAAACTGATTAAAATTATGAGCTATTTAGCAAAAAATTATAATAGAAAAAAAATTTCATTTAAATATGGCAAGGGAAGCTTTCTATATTCAACTGATGGAAAAAAATATCTAGATTTTGTTCAAGGCATAGCTGTAAATTCCTTAGGTCACGCACATCCAAAATTAATAAATACTGTTCACAAACAATCAAAAAAACTTTGGCATGTTTCAAATGCATTTCAAATTCCAGAAGGGGAATTATTAGCAAAAAAATTAGCTAAAAAAACTTTTGCTGATTATGTAATGTTTCAAAATAGTGGTGCAGAAGCGACAGAGGCAGCAATAAAAGTTGCAAGAAGATATTTTTACTCAATTGGTAAACCTAAAAAAAATAGAATTTTATGTGTTAAAAATAGTTTTCATGGAAGAACCATAGCAGCAATTTATGCAAGTGGTTCAAAAAAAATGACTGAAGGTTTTGGACCAAAGGTAAGTGGCTTTGATCATTTTGAATTTGGCAATCATTCCTCTTTAAAAAAAAAGATTTCAAAAAATACAGCAGCCATAATGATAGAGACAATAATGGGAGAGGGCGGCATAAAAGTAGTACCTGATTGGTGTTTAATAGAGTTAAGAAAAATTTGTGACAAAAAAAATATATTGTTAATTTTAGATGAAGTTCAATGTGGAATAGGAAGATCAGGTGATTTTTTTGCTTTTGAAAAATCTAAAGTAAAACCAGATATTGTACCAATTGCAAAAGGAATTGGAGGTGGATTTCCAATAGGTGCTGTTTTAATGAATAAAAAGGTTGCTTCAGGAATGATTGGAGGAACCCATGGTTCTACTTTTGGAGGAAACCCACTTGCTATGTCTGTTGGTAATACAGTGCTAGATATTATTCATAACAAAAAGTTTTTAGACAACGTAAAAAAAATTTCAAAATATTTTTTACTTAATCTTAATTTTATCAAGGAAAAGTATCCTAACGTTATAAATGAGATCAGAGGTAAAGGTTTATTAATTGGAATACAACTTAAAGCAGATCAAACAAAATTTATAAAAAAACTAATGGACAATAGATTATTGACTATTAGAGCTGCTGAAAATGTAGTTAGAGTTTTGCCACCATTAAATGTAAAAAAAAGCGAAATAAATCAAGCTTTAAAGATAATTAATAAAGTTTGTTGGGAAATGAATTAAAATGAAACATTTTATAAATTTAAAAGATATTCCAGCTAAAGATCTTAAAAAAATTATAACTGATGCAAAAAAAAGAAAAAAACTTAGAAAAAATTTAAATACCTTAGAGGTTGATAAAGGAGCTCCATTAAAGGGTAAAATGCTTATCCAAATGTTTGAAAAGGCGAGCTCGAGAACAAGAATTAGCTTTTATTTGGCTATTAAGCAGCTTGGTGGTGGAACATTAACACTTAGATCAAATGAACTTCATCTTGGACAAGGTGGAGAAAGCATAGCAGATACTGCAAAAATACTTTCAACTTATGGTGATGGTTTCATGTTGAGAACTGATAGTGATGAAAAAGTTGAGAGTTTCAAAAATCATTTAACAATACCAGTAATTAATGGTTTAAGTCCTTCTTCACATCCAACCCAAGTATTATCAGACGTATTTACAGTAGAAGAAATAAAAAAAAAACCTATCTCAAAATTAAATATTTGTTGGATTGGAGACTCCAATAATGTTCTAGATAGCTTGATAGCAGCTTCAGTTAAATTTTCATTTAAACTCAGCATAGGATGTCCTAAAAAATTTGAACCAGGTAAAGAAGTTAAGACATGGGTTAAAAAAAATAATAAAAAAATATTTATTTACAATGATCCTAAAAAAGCAGTTAAAGGCTCTGATGTTATATTTTCAGACAAAGTTATATCTTTGAATGATAAAGTTAATAAAAAGAAAAAAATTCAACAATTTAAAAAATTTAGAATAGATAAAAAATTGATGAGTTTTGCGAAAAGAGATTGTATTTTTTTGCACTGTTTACCTCGTGGATCTGAAGTGAGTGATGAAATTTTTTTAGGAAATAAATCACATGTTTGGCAACAAGCTCTTAATAGAGTTCACGTTCAAAAGAGTATCTTATTATATTGTTTTGGGAAATTAAGGTAGTGATACTGGACTATCAGAATTTTGATTTAAGTATTTAATAACTGAGGCTCTATCTTTTTCTTTTCTTAATCCAGCAAATGCCATTTTTGTTCCCTTAATCCATTTGGCAGGCTTAATTAAATATCCGTTTAACTCTTCAAAAGTCCATTCTTTTTCATACGATGCTAAAGCTTTAGAATATTTATAATCTGTAACAGCGCCAGTTTTTCTTCCAACTACATTATATAAAGCGGGACCAATATTATTTTTTCCTCCCTTAACTATTGAGTGACATGCAGCACATTTTTTAAAAATTTTTTCACCTGATGCGACATCACCCATTGCCATTAATGCAGCAATATCAATTTTTTCTTCAACAGCTGTTTTAGCAGATGATGATACAGCCGTTGCTTGTTCTACTTCAACTGTGTAACCTGGAGTTTTAGGTTTTTCCACATGAAATATTAAGTTAGATAGTTTTCCAATACCAATCACCAAAAGAGCAACCATTAGAACTGCTGCTACTATTTTATTAATTTCAAATGAATCCATTTTGTAATTTTATTTTTGAACGTATATCACGATAAATTAAAAAATTACTAAATTTTAATGTATAAATTTGCCTCTATTACTATTTAAAATGTATAATAAATTGTAAATATAATGAAAACATTGACAATTATTCCATCAAGATTATCAGCCACTAGACTACCAGGTAAACCTTTGCTTAAAATTAATGGCCTATCCATCATCTCGCATGTATTTAGAAAAGCCAAAGAGGCAAATATTGGAGAGGTTGTTGTTGCTACTGAAGACCAGGAAATAGTAGATGATGTTATTAAAAATGGGGGTAAAGCTATAATTACAAGCAATAATCATAAAACTGGTACTGACAGAATATATGAAGCATTTAAGAAATTAGATATCAGAGATGTAGATTTAATAATGAATTTACAGGGTGACGAACCAGCAATTAACATTGATGATATTATCAGCTTAAATAAGAAAATGACTGTTTATCCAAGTCAAATGGGAACTCTTGCTGCTAATATAAAAAATGACAACGATTTAGAAAATGAAAATATAGTAAAGGTTATTACTAAAAAAAATCTGAAAGATGAAGATTTTTCTAGTGCTGAGAATTTTTTAAGAAACTCCTCAAAAAAGAATAATATTTATCATCATATAGGAGTTTACTGTTATTCAGCCGAAACATTAGAAAAATTTGTAAAACTAGAACAATCTCAAAATGAAATTAAAAATAGATTAGAACAATTAAGAGCATTAGATAATAATATCGAAATAAATGTTTCTTTAGCTAAATCATCACCGATAGGAGTTGATACTGAAGAAGATTATCTAGCCTTAAAAAAAATTATGGAATATAAAGCCTAATGTCAAAAATATATTTTCAGGGTACTTTTGGAGCATATTCTCATTTAGCTGCTTTATCAGTTGATCCTGATGCAGAAATATTACCATGTAAAACTTTTGATGATTGTTTTAATAAAGCAAGTTCAGAAGCTGAGTGTAAAATAATTATCCCAGAGTCTAATAGAATTACAGGAAATATTGGCATAGAATATTTAATCTTTAAACATAGACTCAATATTTACGAAGAGCATTTTCAAAAAATTGAACATAATTTATTAGGACAACCTGGTGCAAAGCTAAGTGATATAAAAGAAGTATATTCTCATGCTCAAGGATTATCTCAATGCTCAAAATTTATAAAAGATAATAATATAACAGAGCATATCAGAGCTGATACTGCAGGCTCTGCAGAAATGATTTCTAAAACTAAAGATATTAAGCAAGCAGCAATAGCTTCTTCTTTAAGTGCTGAAATTTATGGTTTAAGCGTAATAAAAAAAAATATTGAAAATGAAAATGGCAACTTAACAAGATTTTTAATTATGGGTAAAAATATTTCACAACCAGAATTTGGAGATAAAAAATACATCACTTCTTTTTTATTTAAATTAAAAAGTAAACCAGCTGCACTTTATCAATCATTAGGAGGCTTCGCAATTAATGGAGTTAATTTAACAAAATTACAGAGCTATCCAGAAAAGAATACTTTTGACTCATTCTTTTTCTTATGTGAATTAGATGGTCATATCGAAGATTCAAAAGTTCAAAAATCCTTAGAAGAGCTTGGGCTTCATTGCGAAGATTTTCACGTTCTAGGTGTTTTTGAAGCAGATAAGTTAAGAGAAAAAAATAATTAATCTTTTCTTGTGGAATAGAAATTATAACTGCTATAATAGTTTTGGAGGCTAGAGGTGGATGCTGCTTGAACCCGACCAGATCTTAACGGAAGCAGTCGTAGAGACAGTTATTCAGGTTCTAGTCTCCTTAAAATAAACAAAATGAACAATAACTCAAAAGTATTAGCATTAAAATATAGACCACAAGTTTTTGATGATCTTATTGGCCAAGAAGTTGTGGCTGAAACTATAACTAATTCCATTAAAGCAGATAAAATTCCTAATGCATATTTATTCACTGGAATAAGAGGAATTGGCAAAACTACGACTGCCAGAATTGTTGCTAAGGGGCTTAACTGTTCTAAAGGAATTGAAAATTTATGTAAAAAAGATTTATGCGAAAATTGTAAATCAATAGCCGATGCAAGTCACATTGATGTACTTGAAATGGATGCAGCTAGCAAAACTGGTGTTGATGATGTCAGAGATTTAATTGAATTCTCTAGATATGGGCCCACTTCTGCAAAATATAAGATATTTATAATTGATGAAGTGCACATGTTAAGCAAACAAGCATTTAATGCTTTGTTAAAAACACTAGAAGAGCCACCAGCATATCTTAAATTTATTTTTGCAACTACAGAAATTAAAAAAATACCAATTACTGTGGTGTCAAGATGTCAAAGATTTGATTTATCTAGAATTAAATCAACAGAATTATTTGAATTTATAAAAAAGATTAAAGATAAAGAGAATGGCAACGTATCAGATGAAGCTTTAAAATTAATTGTTAAAATATCCGAGGGATCTGTAAGAGATGCGCTATCTTTATTGGATAGAGGTCTACTAAGTTTAGAGCAAAATACTGAATTAGATTTAAATGCTGCACAAAAAATTTTTGGATATTTTGATAAATCTCAATTAATAAATTTATTTGAATTAATACTTAAAGGAGAAGAGAAAAAAGTTATTAATATTTACAGAAAAATTTATGATCAGGGGGTTGAGCCAAAAGTATTTATTAATGATTTTTTAGAAATACTTTATTATTACAAAAATATAAATTCATTATCTCTAGAAAGTACAAATTTTTCACTTAACGATGAAGAGTTTTCAAAAATTAAAGAAATTTCTAATCAAGTAAACTCAGAAATTTTAATTTTATTTTGGCAGTTTGCTGTATCTTCACTTGAAGAATTAGACATTGTCTCTAACCAGCATCTGTCTATAGAAATGTTTTTGATAAGATTGATGCATTTAAGTTCAATTAAGTTAAAGCAAGATACTAAAAAAGAGCAAACAAGCCACAATATAGATGATCGAATCCAGAAAAAAAAAAAAGAAAATGAATTTGATGATAATTCAAGAGTTATAAATCAAATAAAAAATGTAGCCCAAGAAGAAAAACACAAACCTGATGTGAAACAAGAAGTTGAAGCGATTGATAAAAATTTGATAAATTCATTTGAAGACCTTCTTGATATCTGTACTCAAAAAAAAGAAATTAAACTAAAATATGAATTAGAAAAAAATGTAAATCTTGTAAAATTTGAGAGAAATAGAATTGAAATTTCTTTTAATGATAACTTAGATAAAGATTTTGTAAAAGATCTTTCCTCAAAACTTTTTGAATGGACTTCTGAAAGATGGATTATTACCTTCAGTAAATCTAAAGGTGAGATGTCAATTAAAGAAAAACAAAAGAATAGAAAAGATAAATTGATTAATGAGGTTAAAAGTTCAGAGACTTATCAGATGGTAATGGAAAAATTTCCTGATGCAGAACTTATTGACGTTAAATTAAATGGAAAAGAAGAGGATAAAAATGACTGATTTTACAAAGATTTTGGATAAAGCAAAGGAATTAGAGGCAAAAATGAAAGAGAGCCAAGAAAAAATTAAGGAGATTAAAGCTGAGGGAGTTTCAGGCTCTAATTCAGTTAAAATAACTCTTGATGGTGAGGGTGAGATGCAAAAAATTGAATTATCTGATGAAATTATTAAAGAAGATAAGGCAATAATTGAAGATTTAATTGTTGCTGCTCATAATAGCGCAAAATCACAGTTGAAAACAAAGACCACAGAAGAGATTTCAAAAGCTACGGGAGGCTTCGGAATTCCTGGTTTTAAATGGCCGTTATAATTAATGCAAAATATTAACGAGATTGAGGAATTAATAAAGTTAATTTCAAAGCTTCCTGGTCTAGGCCCTAAATCAGCAAAAAGAATTGTTTTAAAATTGATTAACAATAGAGACGAGTTGGTTAAGCCATTGGCAAGCACGTTGGACCAAGTTTATAAAAATGTAACAAGATGCAATTTTTGTGGATCATTAAAATCAAATTTAAGTGGATGTATTAATTGTGAAAATTCAAAAGAAAAATATAATAAAATTTGTGTAGTAGAAGATATTGCAGACCAATGGTCAATTGAAAATTCGAATATTTTTCAAGGATATTTTCATATTTTGGGTGGAACTATTTCCTCTGTAGGTCAAAGAAAAGAAGATCTTTTAATTAACTCATTAGTAGAGAGGGTTAATAAAGAGGGTATAGAGGAAGTTATACTTGCAACTAGTGCAACTGTTGAGGGACAAACTACCGCATACTATATCCAAGATAGTTTAAAAAATACTAGTGCTAAAGTTACTAAATTAGCCCAAGGATTACCAGTTGGTGGTGAAATTGAAAATTTAGATGATGGAACTTTATTTTCTGCTTTTAAAAATAGAGCAAATTTAAATTCTAATTCTGATTAATTTTTTTTTTAAGCCTATTTAAATGCAGCAAAGGTTCTGTATATCCTGAGGGCTGTTCTTTACCACTAAAAACTAAATCACATGCAGTTTTAAAAGCTAATGACCTATCAAAGTCGTCACTCATCCTGACATATTTGTCATCACTTTTATTTTGATTATCAACAATTTTTGCCATCTCTTTCATTATTCCTAAAACTTGTAATTTAGTAGTAATTCCATGATGTATCCAGTTAGCAATATGCTGTGAAGATATTCTTAAAGTTGCTCTATCTTCCATTAGACCAATATTATTTATATCTGGAACTTTTGAACAACCTACACCTTGATCTATCCATCTTACCACATAACCTAACAATGTTTGTGCTGAGTTAGAAATTTCACTATTAATTTCTTCAATCGACCAGTTAGGTCTATTTGCAACTGGAATTGTTAAAAGGTCATCAAGTTTTGCTTTTTCTCTTTTAATTATATTTTTTTGTTGATCAAAAATATCTATTTCATGATAGTGTAATGCATGTAGGGCTGCTGCTGTAGGAGATGGTACCCAAGCACAATTTGCACCTGCTTTTAAGTGACCTGTTTTTTGCTCCATCATATCTTTCATTTTATCTGGCATTGCCCACATTCCTTTACCAATTTGAGCCTTCCCTGAAAGACCACATTTTAAACCAACATCAACGTTATTATTTTCGTATGCTAAGATCCATTTAGAGGATTTCATTTCTCCTTTTTTAATCATTGGTCCTGCTTCCATCGAAGTATGCATTTCATCTCCAGTTCTATCTAAAAAACCTGTATTGATAAAAAATACTCTATTTTTTAGTGTTCTTATGCATTCTTTTAGGTTGGATGAAGTTCTTCTTTCTTCATCCATAATTCCGATTTTACAAGTGTATTTATCTAATCCTAAAACTTCCTCAACTTTAGAAAATATCAAATCAGTAAATTCAGTTTCCTCTGGTCCATGCATTTTTGGTTTAACTATATAAATGGATCCAGTTCTAGAATTATTTTTATTTTTAAGATCATGAAGTGCAGCAGCAACAGTTATAAAGGCATCCATTATACCTTCTGGGACTTCATTACCATTACTGAGAATTATTGATGGGTTTGTCATTAAATGTCCAACATTTCTTATCAATAAGAGACTTCTTCCATGAAGTTTAAGGCCTTTACCTTCTTTTGATATGTAGCTTCTGTTTGGATTTAATTTTCTTTCAAGTAGTTTACCTCCTTTTTCAAATTGAGTTTTTAGATTACCTTTCATTAAACCCAACCAGTTCCTGTAGCAAATAACTTTATCCGCAGCATCTACTGCCGCAACGCTATCTTCGTTGTCACATATTGTAGACACAGCAGACTCTAAAATTATATCACTAATACCCGCATAATCTTGTTGAGCACTAAAAGCTCTTCGATCTCTTAAAATTTCTATATGTAAGTTATTATTTTTCAAGATAATTGCCGATGGGTTATCTGCTTCACCTCTATGACCAATAAATTTTTCTTCATCTACTAAATCAAATGTTTCAACTCCTTTTAATGCTTTAAAACTTCCTTCTTTGACTGCTACAGTAGTAATTTTATTCCAGCTCATATCCTTCAAAGGAAAATATTTATTTAAAAAGTCTCTACCATATTTAATAACCATTTCTCCTCTTAAAGGGTCATATCTTTCAGAAACACTATCTTCAGATTGTTCTATCACATCAGTCCCATATAAACTGTCATAGAGACTCATCCATCTTGCATTAGCTGCGTTCAATGCATAACGTGAGTTCATAATTGGTACAACTAATTGTGGTCCTGCAATTTTTGTGATTTCATCGTCTACATTTTTTGTGTCTATTGAAAAATCTGGGCCTTCTTCTTTTAAGTAGCCGATCTCAACCAAAAATTTTTTGTATTCAATTAAATTGAATTCATTAGATTTATTCTTAATATGCCATGCATCAATTTTTTTTTGTAAAGTTTCTCTAAAATTAATTAATTGTTTATTTTTTGGTTCAAGCTCCTCAATAGTTCTTTCAAAACCAAGCCAAAAATCATCACTAGAAATATTTGTGTCTTTCAATAGTTCATCTTTAACAAATCTAGATAAACTCTCTGAAACTTTTAGTTTGTTAATGTTAATATATTTTTCTTGCATAGCACTAATATTTACCCCATCTGTATTTTTGCCTGAGAGTTTTGCTCCTTCGGCGGAAATTAATCTCTTTCCAGAGTGTTATGCGTTTAACGGTCCTTTTGCCTGAGAGTTTCCGGGGTGGTTGCTCCTTCGGCGCTAATAAGCTTATCAGTCTCTCCCGATATACAAATTTTATCTTTAAAAAAAATTTAAGTCAATTGATAACATTTACAAAGGATATTCATCATCACTTTATTGCCTTTTTTATATTTTAATTGTCCGATATAAATTAATTATGAAAAATTATCTTAATTTTGAAAATGATATTAAAAATTTAGAGAGTGAAATTGAAAAACTAAAAGATCCCTTTAATCAAGAGGGTTTATCTGAAGTCGACACTCAAAAAATATCAAATACGCAAGCTGAATTAGATAAAAAATTAAAGGATATTTACTCAAATTTAGACCCTTGGCAAACCACTATGGTTGCTAGACATGAAGATAGGCCTAAATCGAAATTTTTTATAGATAATTTATTTGATGATTTTATCTCTTTATCTGGAGATAGATATTACGGTGAAGATAAATCAGTATTAACTGGTTTTGCAAAATTCAATGGACAATCAGTATTGGTAATTGGACAAGAAAAAGGTGAAAATTTAGAGAGTAGAATTGAAAGAAATTTTGGGATGATGAGACCAGAAGGTTACCGAAAAACAATTAGGCTAATGAATTTGGCAAATAAATTTAATATTCCAATAATCTCTTTTATAGACACTCCAGGAGCATATCCAGGAGTTGGTGCTGAAGAAAGAGGTCAGGCGGAGGCAATTGCAAAATCAATTGAATGCTGTATGGAACTTAAAGTTCCAACACTTGCTATTATAATTGGTGAAGGCGGATCTGGAGGGGCGATAGCTTTAGCATCATCTAGTAAAGTAATAATGTTAGAAAATGCTATTTATTCTGTAATATCACCAGAAGGATGTGCAACAATTTTATGGAGAGATCCAAAAAAAATGCTAGATGCCGCAAAGGCCATGAAATTATCAGCTAAAGATTTATTAGAACTTCAGGTTATAGATGAAATAATTCAAGAGCCATTAGGGGGAGCCCATAGAGATAGAGATTTAATATTAGACAATTTAAGAAATTCGATATCTAAAAATTTAGAATATTTTAAAGATTTATCCTCCGAGGAAATCATGAGTGAAAGAAAAAATAAATTTTTAAAGATTGGAAGAAATAAAGGATTTATAAGTAATTCAGAGGACATAAGTACGCTTACAATAAAAGAAAATAATATTGTAGAAATTTTAAAATCTAAAAAAATACTTATTGGAGCTTCTGTCTCAGGCTTTATCTTACTTGTTTTAGTATTTGCTTTATTTTAATTAACTTTATAAAGCTCCACAACAATGTTTGAATTTTTTTCCAGAGCCACAATAACAAGGTTCATTTCTTCCAATTTTTTTACCTTTTTTTATTTGGTCTAACATACTATTTTTATTTTCTTGTTCTGGTGCTTGTTCAGTTAAAACTTTCAAATTCATTAGTATGGTTACGAAATCTAACTTTAATTTTTCTAAAAGATTTGAAAATAGTTCAAAAGCCTCTTTTTTATACTCAATTAAAGGATCTCTTTGCCCATACGATCTAAGACCTATTACTTGTCTTAGTTGCTCTAAATATTGTATGTGAGACTTCCAATTTAGATCTATTGATTGAAGAAATATTCTTTTTTCGATTTCTTTTGCATGATCTTCACCAAGTAAATTTATTCTATCGTTTCGTGATTCTTTAAATTTATTTAAAATTTTTTCTTTAATTTCATTATCACTAGATGAAATTAACTCTTTAAATTCATTTTCTTCAAAACTTTTTCCAACAATTTGTCTTAATCGATTTGAGAATTCATTACTTTTAGGATTTGATAATTTTTGAATTTTTAATTTCACAATATCTTGGGAAATTTCTTTCAAAAATTCGTCTGAATATTCAAAAATATTTTTACTATTCATTGCATTTTTTCTTTGTGAAAATACAACGTGTCTTTGATCATTTAAGACATTATCAAACTTAATTAGAGTTTTTCTTATATCAAAATTTCTAGCTTCAACTTTTTGTTGTGCTCTCTCTAATGCTTTATTAATCCATGGATGATCAATACTCTCTCCATCTTTTAGTCCTAATTTTTCGAGCATATTATTCATAGACTCTGAACCAAAAATCCTCATTAAATCATCTTCTAAACTTACATAAAAAATAGAACTACCTTCATCTCCTTGACGACCAGCCCTTCCTCTTGCCTGATTATCAACTCTTCGAGACTCCATTCTTTCTGTACCAATAACAAACAATCCACCCAATGTTTTAATCTTAGCCTTATCAATTTTTAATTGATCATCTTGAATAGATCCTTTCTTGCCTCCTAATTGAATATCTACGCCTCTTCCAGAAATGCTGGTTGTAATTATTACCGAATTTTCCTTACCAGCATTTGCAATAATTTCTGCTTCATTTGCATGATTTTTTGCATTTAAGACAACATGTTTAATATTTTTTTTACTAAGTAATTTTGAATAAATTTCTGATTTATTTATACTTGATGTAAATATTAAAATTGGTTGTCCTAAATTATGACACTCAACAATCCTTTCAATAATTGCATCATTTTTTTCACCTTCAGTTCTAAAAATTTGATCATTGTAATCTTTTCTGATCATTTCATTATTTGTAGGTATCACTACTACTGGCAAATTATAAATTTCAAAAAATTCCTCTGATTCTGTTGCGGCTGTTCCCGTACATCCTGACATTTTTTTATAAAGTTTAAAATAATTTTGATAGGTTATCGAAGCTAAAGTTTGATTTTCTGCCTGAATAGTAATTTTTTCTTTTGCTTCTAATGCTTGATGTAATCCATCACCAAATCTTCTTCCCTCTAAAATTCTACCGGTAAGTTCATCAATTATCTTAAGACTTTCATCTTTAACAATATAATCTTTACCTTTTTCAAATAAATGATTTGCACGTAATGCTTGATTTACATGATGAACTAGACCTAAATTTTCTGGATCATAAAAATTATTATTTTTCAAAATACCCGCATCAGAAAAAATTTTTTCTACATTATTAATTCCATCATTGGTTAAAAGAATACCTCTATCTTTTTCATCAATTTCGTAATCTTTATCATTTAGTTGTTTTACAAGTTTATCTATTGCAAGATATTGAGCTGTTTTATCATCTGCTGATCCTGAAATAACAAGTGGAGTTCTAGCTTCATCAATTAAGCAGGAATCAATTTCATCAACAATTGAAAAGGCATGCTCTCTCTGAACCATTTCGGCCTCTGAAAATTTCATATTATCTCTTAAATAATCAAAACCTAACTCACTATTAGTTGCATAGGTTATGTCACAGCTATAGTTTTTCTTTCTATCTTCATCATTTTGGTCATTATTGATGTAGCCCGAGGTTAGGCCAAGAAAATTATATATTTGTCCCATATCGATCGAGTCTCTTTTTGCGAGATAATCATTTACAGTTACTATATGAACTCCTTTTTCAGTCAGTGCATTAAGATATGCGGCTAATGTAATTGTTAAAGTCTTACCTTCCCCAGTCCTCATTTCTGCAATTTTACCCTCGTGCAAAACAACACCACCAATTATTTGAACATCAAAGTGTCTTTCATTTCGAGTTCGTCTAGAAGCCTCCCTAACCAATGCAAAAGCTTCAGGTAAAATTTCATCCAATTTTTTTCCATTTTTAATTTGATCTTTAAAAGCAGATGTTTTTTTAGGAAAATCTAAATCATCTAAATTTTTGAATTCATCTTCTAAAGAGTTAATTTTTGTTACAATATTTGAAATTCTATCTAACTCTTTTTGATTACTAGATTTGATGAATTTAGAAATTAAATTTAATGGATTAAACATGTATATTTGATTTATTGTTTACTTATATTGTTTAATATATGTATTAAATAATTATTTTAAACATTATGGGAATTAATTTATCAAATTTTTTATCTTCAAAATCAAAAAACACCAGAATGATTGATTTTCAAGACTTAGAGCATGTAGATGGTTTATCAATTTCTGTTGGTAGTGCAAATCTTTACAAAGATAACAGAGATGATCTAGCAATGTTTTATTTTAGAGATGGCGCTAATCATGCGTCTGTTTATACACAATCAAAAATAATTTCAGAAAATATCAAATGGAACTTAAATCAAAAATGTAAGAAAGTTTATTCACTACTAGTTAACACAAGGAACGCCAATGCATTTACTGGCAAAGAAGGATATGAAGGTCTAAACAAAATTTCCTTAGAAATTTCTAAAGAATTAAATAAAAAACAAGAACTTGATGAAGATAATCCTAAAAAAATTTCTCCTAAAGAAATTATGTTTGGATGCACGGGAACTATAGGTGAAGCATTTCCTTATCAAAAAATACTAAATCAGATACCCAATTTGATTAGCAAAATAAGATATACCCAAAATAAATTTATTTGGATGAAAGCTGCTCTTGGAATAATGACAACAGACACTAAACCTAAGTTGGCTATGGAGGAATGTAAAATTGGAAATAAAAAGATTAAGATTTATGGAATAGCAAAAGGCTCGGGAATGATACATCCAAATATGGCAACTACATTGGCTTATGTATTTACAGATGCAAAATTATCAAATGAAATTTTAAGCAGACTATTAAAAAAAAATATTTCCACAACTTTTAATGCCATTACATGTGATGGAGACACAAGCACAAATGATATGTCAACAATTTTTGCAACAGGTAAAGCAGATAATCTAGTTGTAAAAAATTTTAATGATACAAAAATTAAGAGCTTTGATTTAGCATTAAACAAACTTTTATTAAGTTTAGCTAAAAGAGTAGTCTCTGATGGCGAAGGATCTTCAAAGTTTGTAGCCGTGAATGTAAAAAAATGTGAATCAGAAATAGATGCAAAAAATATTGCTTTCTCAATTGCTAATTCACCATTAGTAAAAACTGCAATTGCAGGTGAAGATCCAAATTGGGGTCGTATAATAATGGCAATTGGAAAATCAGGATCTAAAATAAATTTGAAAAAACTTTCAATCAAATTTGGTAATTTAAAAATTGTACAAGATGGTAAATTACATCAAAGTTATGATGAAAAAAAAACTAGCGAATACATGAAAAATGAAAATATTGAGATTAATATTGAAATTTTTACAGGTTCTGAGAATTTTACAGTTTATACGATGGATTTTACAAAAAAATATGTAGAAATTAATGCAGATTATCGAAGTTAGTAATATTGAAAACTATACTTTAATGATTAATTGAGTAGTAATGATAAAATACAAACTAATCTGTAATGACTGTGAAATAACATTTGATAGTTGGTTTGCTTCATCAAAAGAATTTGAAAAATTAAAAAGAAAAAAATTATTAAACTGCCATAATTGTAATTCGCTTAAGATAGATAAATCACTAATGGCACCAAAATTAATTAATAAAAATAAAAGTCAAAAAAATAATTCAGAATTTACAAAATTTCAAAATATAAAAAAAACCATAAAAGATTATCAAAAATTTATTAAAGATAATTTTAAATACGTAGGTGAAAATTTTGCCTATGAAGCAAGATCTATTCATTATGAGAAAAAAAAAAATTCTAAAGGTATTTATGGTAGTGCCTCAAAGAAAGATCTTATTGAGCTTCAAGAAGAGGGAATTGAAACACAAATGATCCCATGGGTAGAAGATAAAGAAAATTAAACTTTTAAAGATTTTGCAATATAATTAATTGAAGTATCTTTTGAAATATTCCACTCATCTTTGAATATATCAAAGTTCATTCCATCTATTTTTTCGATTTTTAAATTATTCTTATTTAAAATATTCTTAAGATCTTCAGGTTTCACAAATTTTTCCCAATCATGAGTTCCTATTGGTAGCCATCTCAATACATACTCAGCACCAATAATTGCAAAAACATATGATTTTAAAGTTTTATTTAAAGTAGCAACAAACATTAAGCCATTTTTTTTTAAAAGTTTTGAGCAAGATTTGATAAAAAAATTTATATCCTCAACATGTTCAATTATTTCCATATTTAATATTACATCAAATTTTTTTTTGATTTTTAGTTTTTCAGGAGATGAACAAAAATAATTAATATTAAGTTTATTTTTTTTTGCATGTAGTTTGGCAATTTTAATATTCTTATCAGATGCATCTATACCAGTTACATTTGCTCCTAATCTTGCCATTGGTTCAGATAAAAGTCCACCCCCACACCCTATATCTAATATATTAATCTTTTGTAAAGGCTTCTCCTTAGATTTTAATTTAAAACTGTAAATAATATTATCTTTAATATATTTTATTCTTATTGGATTAAATTTATGTAATGGTTTAAATTTGCCCTCAGGATCCCACCATTCAGCAGCCATTTTGGAAAATTTTTCAATCTCTTTTTTATTTACACTACTCATTTTTGTTAATTAGTTGACATAACAACTAAGATGTATTTTATCAATTGTTATTTAAGTTATAATAATTAAATTAATCAAATGAAAACCGTAGTATTAAAATTTGGTGGCACTTCTGTAGGAAGCATAGATAGAATAAAAAAAGTATGTAAAATTATCGCATCCTATAAAAAGAAAAAAAATAAAGTTGTTGTAATTTCCTCTGCTATGAGTGGAGTTACTAATGACCTTATAAATAAATCTAAGCAGATAAGTAATAATTTTGATAAAGCTGAGTACGACGCTCTGGTATCTACTGGTGAGCAAGTTTCGTGTGCATTAATAGCTGGGAGGTTGAATCATATTGGATTTAAATCTAGATCTTGGCTGTCATGGCAAGTTCCAATTTTAACTGAGGGATCTTACTCTGTCGCTAGAATAATTCATATAGTTACAAAAGAGATTAAAAATTATCTCAAAAATAATGGTATTCCTATTATTACTGGTTTTCAAGGTATCAACAGCAAATCAAGACTTAATACAATTGGTAGAAGTGGTTCAGATGCTACAGCAATTATGTTTGCTAAATTTTTAAATGCAGATGAATGTATTATTTATACAGATGTTGACGGAGTTTACACAACTGACCCTAGAGATTATAAAAATGCAAAAAAAATAAAAAAAATTTTTTACGATGAAATGTTAGAAATGGCGTCGCTTGGTTCAAAAGTAATGCAACCAACCTCAGTTCAAGATGCCAAATTAAATAAAATAAATATAGAAGTTAAATCTTCTTTTGTTAAAAAACCTGGGACTTTGATAACTGGATACTCCAAGTCATTTAGTGATCAGATTATAACAGGAATTTCCTCAACAAAAAATGATGCTAAAATTACAATTATAGGAGTAAAAGATAGGCCAGGTGTAGCAGCCTGTATTTTTAAGCCATTATCTCACAATTTAATTAATGTAGACATGGTTGTTCAAAATATCTCATTAAATGGCAAAGAAACTGATTTAACTTTTACAATAAAATCTGAAGATTTAAAAAAAACTGAAAAATTAATTAAACAAAATAAAAAAATATCTTTTAAAAAAATTTCTTTTGACAGAGAAGTTTCCAAAGTTTCAATTATTGGAGTAGGAATGATAACAACTCCAGGTATAACTTATAGAATGTTCCAAGCTTTAGCGTCACAAAAAATTAATATTCAAGTAATTTCAACTTCAGAAATCAAGATATCAGTTTTAGTCTCATCTAAAAATGTAAAAAAAGCTGTAGCAGTTTTACATAAAGAATTTAAATTAGATTAAAATGAGTGTTAGACCTTTCAGAGATATAAAAAGAAGAAAAACAAAAGTAATTAATGTCGGAAACGTAAAAATTGGTGGAGATAACCCAATTTCAGTTCAGTCTATGACAAATACATTAACAACAAACGTGAAAGCCACGATTAATCAAATTAATGATATTGTAAATGAAGGAGCTGATATTGTCAGAGTTTCTTGTCCTGATAAAGATTCCACTCTAGCACTTAAAGAAATAGTCAAAAATGTAACTGTACCTATTGTTGCAGATATTCATTTTCATTACAAAAGAGCAATAGAAGCTGCAGAAAATGGAGCAAAATGTTTAAGAATAAATCCAGGAAATATCGGTGACAAAGTAAAAATTCATGAAGTGCTTAGTGCTGCAAAAAATAATGATTGTTCGGTTAGAATAGGAGTTAATGCTGGATCCTTAGAAAGAGATATATTAGAAAAATTTAAAGAGCCATGCCCAGAGGCATTAGTTGAAAGCGCTTTAAGAAACATTCAAATTTTAGAAGATCAAGATTTTTTTAATTTTAAAGTAAGTGTGAAATCGTCAGATGTTTTTCTATCAATAGCTGCTTATCGTCAACTTTCTAAAGTGACAGACTATCCATTACATCTCGGGATAACAGAGGCAGGAAGTTTTGTATCTGGAAGTATAAAATCCTCAATAGGCCTTGGATCTTTGTTAATGGATGGAATTGGTGATACAATTAGAATTTCTCTGTCAGATGATCCACCTGAAGAAATAAAAGTAGGAAATGAAATATTAAAATCTTTAGGTTTAAGGAATAGAGGAGTTAGGATAATATCATGTCCTTCATGTGCAAGACAAGGTTTTCAAGTAATTGATACTGTAAAAATATTAGAGGAAAAGCTTTCTCATATAAAAACTCCTGTGACATTATCGATTATAGGATGTGTTGTGAATGGTCCAGGAGAGGCTGCCTTGACAGATATTGGCATAACTGGTGGTGGAAAAGGAAACAACATGCTTTATTTATCGGGAGTTCAAAGCGAAAAAGTTTTAACGAATGATATTATAGAAAAAGTTGTGTCAGAAGTTGAAAAAAAAGCTTCTGAATTAGAAAAAAATTCATGATACCAATAAAAACAATTGAAGAGTTAATATTAAAGCACTCAACTCTAGAAAAAGATTTGTCATCTAGAGATTTAGAAAAAAAGGTTTTTGCAGAAAAATCAAAAGAATATTCTGATATAAGTGAAGTAATAGTAAGTGCAAAAAAATATTTATCATATGAAAAAGATAAAAAAGAATTAGAAAATATTTTGAATGACAATTCTGTTGATGAAGAATTGAAAAAATTAGCTGATACGGAATTATTAGAGCTTAAAGATGAATATGAAAGAAATGAAAAAAAGCTAAAATTATTTTTACTACCCAAAGATGAAGCAGATAAAAAAAATGCGATCATAGAAATTAGAGCAGGAACAGGAGGATTAGAAGCAAGTTTATTTGCTTCAGACTTATTTAAAATGTACGAAAAAGTAAGTCACAAAAAAAAATGGGCACTAGAATTAATATCTATTTCAAGAAGCGATGCCGGTGGATTAAAAGAAGTAATAGCTTCAATAAAGGGTACAAATATTTATTCTACTCTAAAGTATGAGAGTGGAGTTCATAGAGTTCAAAGAGTGCCAGATACCGAAACCCAAGGAAGAGTTCATACGTCCGCAGCAACTGTAGCAGTACTACCTGAGGCCGAAGAAGTAGATCTTAAAATAAATGAGGCTGATTTAAGAATTGACGTATTTAGAGCTGGTGGCCCTGGTGGACAATCAGTAAACACTACTGATAGTGCGGTAAGAATTACGCATATTCCTACTGGCTTAACTGTTTCACAACAGGATGAAAAATCACAACACAAAAACAAGGCAAAAGGTATGAAAATTTTAAGATCAAGATTATATGAGCTAGAAAGATCTCGAATTGATCAAGAAAGATCACAAGATAGAAAAACAAAAATTGGAACTGGAGATAGATCTGAAAGAATAAGAACCTATAATTTTCCTCAAGGAAGAGTTACCGATCATAGAATTAATCTCACGCTACATAGACTGGAAGAGTTTTTAGAAGGTGAAGCTTTTGATGAAATGATTGAGTCATTAACACTTCAGGCACAAGAAGATAGCTTGAGCAATTTAAAATAAATGAATATACAATTAGCAATCCAACATGGAACAAATATATTAATAAATAAAAGAATAAATACCGCAAAATTAGACGCTGAAATTTTAATGGCTAAAGCACTTAAGAAAGATCGTAAATACATTATTTTGAATAACAAAGAGGATTTAGATGGTAAAGATTTAAAATATTTTAATAAATTAATAAAAGAACGTGCTAGCTATAAACCAATAGCGCAAATAATTAACAAAAAATTTTTTTGGAATAATGAATTTTTCGTTAATGAAAATACTCTTATCCCTCGACCAGATACAGAGGCAATTGTTGAGCAGGTTTTAAAATTAACTAAACATAAAAATATGATGAACATATTGGATATTGGTGTTGGATCAGGATGTATTCTTTTAAGCATTTTAAAAGAAAGAAAAAATTTTTATGGAACTGGAATAGATATCAGTAAAAATGCCCTTGATATATGCAAAATAAACGCAAAAAGACTCAAAGTTTATGGAAGAGCAAAACTATATAAATCAGATATTGACAAATTTGTGGAAGCCAATTATGATTTAATCATATCTAATCCTCCTTATATTAAAAGTTGTGAACTAAAATATTTGGAAAGTGATGTTGTTAAATTTGAGCCAAAATTAGCATTAGATGGTGGAGTAGATGGCTTATCAGAAATCAGAAAAGTAATAAAAAAATCATCTGAACTGATAAAAAAAAATGGCAAATTTGTTTTAGAGATAGGTTTTAATCAAAAAAATAAAGTAGTTAAACTATTAAAAGAAAAGGGTTTTTATATAAATTGTACTTTAAAAGATCTTGCGTTAAACGATAGATGCATTGTTAGTACAAAGATATAATAAATAAAGCTATGGTCACATTTAGAAATAATAACAATGTAAGAAGAAACAATTTTAGAAGAAATGACAGAAATTTTAAAAGCAATGCTGACAGACCAAAATTTGGGTCGAATTATTCAAACAATGAGAATTTTAAGAGAAAAGCCCCAGGTAGAAATAATCACAATGCTTCAAAATTAATAGAAAAATACAATGATTTAGCTAGAGAAGCTTCATCAAATGGAGACAAAATTCTTTCAGAGAATTATTTCCAGCACGCAGATCATTTTACTAGAATTTTAAATGAACAAGAAAACCAGAGAAGAGCAAGATTTTCTGAAAGCAAGTCAGATGAAAGCAACTTAGACGCTGAGGAAATATCTGAAAAAGTTGAGGACAAGGTTGAAACAATAAATAACGTTTCTGAGATAAAACCTACGATAAAAAAAAGTACTGAAACTAGTTAATTTAAGCCAATAATTTTCTCTGATTTTAAAACATCTATTTTAATTTTATTAGTCTCAAATAATTGTCGATTTTTCCCTTTTAAAATTTTACCTGATGGAAGTTTTAATGTTTGTGAATTAACTTTTTTTCCATTTACAATAACTTCATAATGTAAATGAGGGCCAGTTGATTTTCCAGTTGATCCAACAAATCCTATTGTTTGCCCTTGTTTAACTCTTACACCAGTTTTCATTCCGCGTGCAAATTTAGACATATGAGCATAAACAGTTTCATAAGTTGAGTTGTGTCTTATTTTTATACAGTTACCTCCACCCCCACACCAACCTACTTTTTTTATAATTCCATTCCCAGATGCCATAATTGGAGTTCCTTTAGGTGCAGCAAAATCAGTTCCTCTATGCATTTTAGTAAATCCATCTATTGGATGTTTTCTAAGTCCAAATGATGAAGATAACCGTGCTCCATTAATTGGAGTCTTCATCAATGCCTTTTGAACACTTTTGCCATTTTTATCATAATGACCCATTACATCTTCTTTATCAAAGTAATATAGAGAATTATCTTGACCACTAAGTTTAAGATTTGCAAAAATAATCTCTCCCGTTTCAATTACTTTTTTATTTTTATCAACGAAAACTTCATAAATGATTTGAAATTTATCCTCTTTTCTAATATCCCTTTGAAAATCTACCTGAAAACCATAAATTCTTGCAAATTCAATTATTGTATTTGGTGGAATATTTTGATCTGTAGCAGCTTTATACAAACTTTGTAAAATAGTATTTTCTTTAAAAATAACTTTTTTATCTAATTTCAAGGTTAAAATTTTTTGATTAAATTTTGTTCCTACATTATCCCTTGATAGATAAATTTTTTCTGTGTTAGAGATTTGAAAAATAAATTCTTTAATTTTATTATTGGTTTGATCTATGACAATTTGAATTTTTTGATTTGTATTTAATTTATTAATATTTACTTTTTTTAGAAGACTCTCTTTAATTTCTATAATTTCTTTTTTATTTATTGAATATTCTTTAAGTATCTTATCAAAAGTTTCGCCAGACTTAATTTTATGATTATATTTTTTATATCTAGGTTCTAAATTATTAATAATTTCATTAAGTGTTTTTTTCAAATAAACATTATCAATAAAATTATTGTATTTTTTTGAACCTAAATTTTTTTGATAATTAGAATATAGGGCGACTGTGATTGCAAATATAACTAGAGAAATTAACCCTATTATTTTTAAGTTTTTTGTTAAAAAAAAAATAATTTTTTTTTGCATTTTTAAATGTATTGTAAGGAATTATTAGTTGAGCAATGTAAAAAAATCAAAAAAAACCCAATAAAATCGTCGATTTTTTAACTTTTTTTTATTCATAATTGCTTGATTTCCTTTTATTTTAGCCTATAAGCACAACACTTTCTCTAATAAATTATTGTTAACACAATAAATTTGTTAGGATTATTGTGGCTTTTAAGCCCAATTAGCTATTTAAAAAGTAAAAATTTAAGAAGAGAAGTGTGGACGGTTAAGGTTACCAAAATTTGTCGTACACACTTCAACATTATATAAATTTTATTCTTAGAATTTATATAGAAGCTAGTGTGCGCCGTTTTTAAACTTGAGAGTTTGATCATGGCTCAGAACGTACGCTGGCGGCACGCCTAACACATGCAAGTCGAACGAAGTAGCAATACTTAGTGGCAGACGGGTGAGTAACATGTAGGTATCTGCCCTTTGGCCTGGAATAACACGAGGAAACTTGTGCTAATACCGGATAAGTCTTTACGGAGAAAGCTTTATGCACCATTGGATGAGCCTGCACTTGATTAGTTTGTTGGTGGGGTAATGGCCTACCAAGACTGTGATCAATAGCTGATTTGAGAGGATGATCAGCCACATTGGGACTGAGACACGGCCCAAACTCCTACGGGAGGCAGCAGTGGGGAATCTTGCACAATGGAGGAAACTCTGATGCAGCGATGCCGCGTGAGTGAAGAAGGCCCTTGG
Organism: Candidatus Pelagibacter sp. HTCC7211; assembly: GCF_000155895.1. Taxonomy (NCBI): domain Bacteria; kingdom Pseudomonadati; phylum Pseudomonadota; class Alphaproteobacteria; order Candidatus Pelagibacterales; family Candidatus Pelagibacteraceae; genus Candidatus Pelagibacter; species Candidatus Pelagibacter sp. HTCC7211. The sequence goes on along the minus strand of NZ_DS995298.1, from coordinate 48,876 downwards.
GTTGTAAAGCTCTTTCGTCGGGGAAGAAAATGACTGTACCCGAATAAGAAGGTCCGGCTAACTTCGTGCCAGCAGCCGCGGTAATACGAAGGGACCTAGCGTAGTTCGGAATTACTGGGCTTAAAGAGTTCGTAGGTGGTTGAAAAAGTTAGTGGTGAAATCCCAGAGCTTAACTCTGGAACTGCCATTAAAACTTTTCAGCTAGAGTATGATAGAGGAAAGCAGAATTTCTAGTGTAGAGGTGAAATTCGTAGATATTAGAAAGAATACCAATTGCGAAGGCAGCTTTCTGGATCATTACTGACACTGAGGAACGAAAGCATGGGTAGCGAAGAGGATTAGATACCCTCGTAGTCCATGCCGTAAACGATGTGTGTTAGACGTTGGAAATTTATTTTCAGTGTCGCAGGGAAACCGATAAACACACCGCCTGGGGAGTACGACCGCAAGGTTAAAACTCAAATGAATTGACGGGGACCCGCACAAGTAGTGGAGCATGTGGTTTAATTCGAAGATACGCGCAGAACCTTACCAACACTTGACATGTTCGTCGCGACTCTAAGAGATTAGAGTTTTCGGTTCGGCCGGACGAAACACAGGTGCTGCATGGCTGTCGTCAGCTCGTGTCGTGAGATGTTGGGTTAAGTCCCGCAACGAGCGCAACCCTCACTTTTAGTTGCCATCATTAAGTTGGGCACTCTGAAAGAACTGCCAGTGATAAGCTGGAGGAAGGTGGGGATGACGTCAAGTCCTCATGGCCCTTACGTGTTGGGCTACACACGTGCTACAATGGTATCTACAACAGGAAGCGAAACTGCGAAGTTAAGCAAATCCCTAAAAGATACCTCAGTTCGGATTGCACTCTGCAACTCGAGTGCATGAAGCTGGAATTACTAGTAATCGTGGATCAGCGTGCCACGGTGAATGCGTTCCCGGGTCTTGTACACACCGCCCGTCACACCATGGGAGTTGGTTCTACCTTAAGGCAAGGTTTTAAACCCTTGACCACGGTATAGTCAGCGACTGGGGTGAAGTCGTAACAAGGTAGCCGTAGGGGAACCTGCGGCTGGATTACCTCCTTTCTAAGGATGAATGAAAGTAAAATTTTATTCTAAATAATATACATAGGTAATGTTGACCGTCCTCATTTCTCTTCTTAAAGTAGTGTTTCTCTTGCATGGGGGCCGGTAGCTCAGTTGGTTAGAGCACACCCTTGATAAGGGTGGGGTCGAAAGTTCGAGTCTTTCTCGGCCCACCAATATAAGATCATGGGGGATTAGCTCAGCTGGGAGAGCGCCTGATTTGCATTCAGGAGGTCAGCGGTTCGATCCCGCTATCCTCCACCAAAAAACACTTAGTTATAAAAATCGTAAATAAAAATAATAATTAATATCAATATCTATATCCGAACATTAGTAATGTTATTAGCTAATGTTCAAAATAAAAATTTGATTCAACACAGAATTTTTTTCTGTGCATAAATCAAGCGTTTAAGGGCGTGTAGTGGATGCCTTGGCACTGAAAGCCGATGAAGGACGTGATATACTGCGATAAGTTTCGGGGAGCTGTATGTAAGTTTTGATCCGAAAATTTCCGAATGGGGAAACCCACCACTTTATGTGGTACTTTAAACTGAACACATAGGTTTAAAGAGACAACCTGGAGAACTGAAACATCTAAGTAACCAGAGGAAAAGAAATCAATTGAGATTCCGTTAGTAGTGGCGAGCGAACGCGGACTAGGCCAGTAGTTTTGTTAAAAAAATTTGAATAGTTTGGAAATGCTAACCATAGAGGGTGATAGTCCCGTATGAGTAATGTTTAACAAAATTCTTGAGTAAAGCGGGACACGTGAAATCTTGCTCGAATATAGGGGGACCACCCTCTAAGCCTAAATACTCTTCAGTGACCGATAGTGAACTAGTACCGTGAGGGAAAGGTGAAAAGAACCCCTATTAGGGGAGTGAAATAGAACCTGAAACTGCATGCCTACAATCAGTCGAAGCTCTTTTTAGAGTGACGGCGTACCTTTTGTATAATGGGTCAGTGACTTAATTTATAAAGCAAGCTTAAGCCATCTAGGTGTAGGCGCAGCGAAAGCAAGTCTTAATAGGGCGATTAGTTTTATGAATTAGACCCGAAAACGAATGAGCTTACCATGAGCAGGTTGAAAGTTGGGTAACACCAACCGGAGGACCGAACCAGTTGACGTTGAAAAGTCTTTGGATGACTTGTGGTAAGGGGTGAAAGGCCAACCAAATTCGTAGATAGCTGGTTTTCCGCGAAAACTATTTAGGTAGTGCGATGAATAAATAGATGCTTAGAGGTAGAGCACTAAATGGGCTAGGGGGAAGAGATTCTTACCAAACCTAATAAAACTCCGAATACTAAGTATTGTTCTTCATCAGACAGACTGTGGGTGCTAAGGTCCATGGTCGAGAGGGAAAGAGCCCAGACCACCAGATAAGGTCCCCAAATTATGATTAAGTGTGAAAGGATGTGGAAATTCCTTAACAGCCGGGAGGTTGGCTTAGAAGCAGCCATCCTTTAAAGATAGCGTAACAGCTCACCGGTCTAATAGAGTTTCTGCGCCGAAGATGTAACGGGGCTAAAATCATATACCGAATCTGTGGGTTTATAAAACTTTCGAGTTTTATAAGCGGTAGCGGAACGTTCTGTAAGCCTGTGAAGGGATACCTGTGAGGGATCCTGGAGGTATCAGAAGTGCGAATGCTGACATAAGTAACGATAAAAGAAGTGAAAAACTTTTTCGCCGAAAATCCAAGGGTTTCTGCGCAAGGTTAATCCGCGCAGAGTTAGTCGGCACCTAAGGCGAGGGCGAAAGCCGTAGTCGATGGAAATAAGGTTAATATTCCTTAACCAGATGGTAGTGACGAATCTTGTAAGTTGTGTACTCTTAATGGATTGAGTATGCCGCGAAAAGGTTCCAAGAAATAGCTCCATCATTAGACCGTACCCTAAACCGACACAGGTGGATTAATAGAGTATATTTAGGCGCTTGAGAGAATGATGTTGAAGGAACTCGGCAAAATGCTTCCGTAACTTCGGGATAAGGAAGACCTGTTTTTAGGCAACTAGAGATGGGTGGCACAAGCCAGGGAGAAGCGACTGTTTATCAAAAACACAGGGCTCTGCTAACACGTAAGTGGATGTATAGGGTCTGACGCCTGCCCGGTGCTGGAAGGTTAATGCGGTTGGTGCAAGCTAACTTCTGAAGCCCCAGTAAACGGCGGCCGTAACTATAACGGTCCTAAGGTAGCGAAATTCCTTGTCGGGTAAGTTCCGACCTGCATGAATGGCGTAACGATTTCTCCGCTGTCTCCAACATCAACTCAGTGAAATTGAATTCTCCGTGAAGATGCGGAGTTCGCGTAGTTAGACGGAAAGACCCCGTGCACCTTTACTGCAACTTTACATTGGTATTAGGAAAAACATATTTAGTATAGGAGGGAGACATTGAAGCAAAGGCGTCAGCTTTTGTGGAGTCACCAGTGAAATACCTCTTTTGTTTTTCTTGGTATCTAACTGATTGCCGTCATCCGGCATCAAGACATTGTATGGTGGGTAGTTTGACTGGGGCGGTCGCCTCCCAAATAGTAACGGAGGCGTGCGAAGGTAGGCTCAGAACGGTCAGAAATCGTTCGTAGAGTGCAATGGCATAAGCCTGCCTGACTGTGAGACTGACAAGTCGAGCAGAGACGAAAGTCGGTCATAGTGATCCGGTGGTTCTGAGTGGAAGGGCCATCGCTCAACGGATAAAAGGTACGCCGGGGATAACAGGCTGATACTGCCCAAGAGCTCATATCGACGGCAGTGTTTGGCACCTCGATGTCGGCTCATCACATCCTGGGGCTGGAGCAGGTCCCAAGGGTTTGGCTGTTCGCCAATTAAAGTGGTACGTGAGCTGGGTTCAGAACGTCGTGAGACAGTTCGGTCCCTATCTGCTATGCGTGTAGAAGAATTGAGAGGAGTTGACCCTAGTACGAGAGGACCGGGTTGAACATACCACTGGTGGACCGGTTGTAGCGCCAGCTGCAGTGCCGGGTAGCTAAGTATGGAAGAGATAACTGCTGAAAGCATCTAAGCGGGAAACTCACCTCAAAACTAGTTCTTCCTATAGAGCCGTGGTAGACCACCACGTTGATAGGCTGGATGTGGAAGCGCAGCAATGCGTGCAGCTGACCAGTACTAATAGCTCAATTGGCTTGATTTATGCACTGAAAAAAATTTTTATTTGATATTAAAAGTTAAGATAACAAAAAAGTATATTATTCTTTTATGTTTTGTATAAATAAATATATTTTATTTATATGAGAATTTTAGTAACAGGTGCTGCCGGATTTATAGGATCTCATTTATGCGAGACACTCCTTACTCAAAAGCATAAAGTTAAAGCGTTTGTAAGATATAATTCAACACAGTCTCAAGGCTGGTTAGACAATCTTTCACATAAGAATCTTGAAGTAGTTAGAGGAGATATTACTGATTTTGACTCAGTCAATAATGCTTTATTAAATTGTGATTATGTATTTAATTTAGCAGCTAGTATTTCTGTGCCATATTCATTTAAAAATCCACAAACATTTATTGACACGAATATTTTAGGAGCTCTAAATATATTTAGAGCATCTACAATAAAAAAAAATAAAATAAAAAAGATAATACAAATATCTTCTAGTGAAGTTTATGGAAATGATTTACTTAAAAATTCAAACGTTCTCACTGAAAAAACTATCACTGTATCAGAGTCACCATATGCGGCATCAAAAATAGCTGCTGACAATCTTGCAATATCAATGTTCAAAGCAACAGGCTTGCCAGTTGTTGTTGCAAGGCCATTTAATACGTTTGGACCAAGGCAGTCTTTAAGGGCTGTCATACCGACCATTATTTCACAATTTGCAACAATAAGTAAAAAGAACAACACTATTAAGGTAGGAAATTTGAAAACTAGTAGAGATTTTGTTTATGTTAGGGATACAGTTTCTGGATTAATCAGTCTTCTTAAGCCTTCATGTAAACCTGGTGAGATTTATAATATTTGTACAGGCAAATCATTTAAAATTTATGATGTAATTGAGTCATTAAAAAAAATTACTGGTCATAATCCAAAGATAATTATTTCAAAAAAAAGATTTAGAAAAGCTGAAGTATATAATTTAAGAGGCTCTAACAAGAAAATATACACCAGCAACAAATGGAAACCAAAATATTTAAATCATTCAGGTTTTAAAAAAGCTTTAAAAGAAACATATGAATGGTTTAAAGAAGAAAAAAACCTAACTAAATATACGAATATTCAGAAATATAACATTTAATCATGAGCCAAAATGAAATTATCCAAATTGGAAAAAGAAAAATTGGCCCAAATTATAAACCACTAGTAATCTTTGAGTTGGGAATAAATCATAATGGAAACTTAAAATTTGCAAAAAAAATAGTTGATGAGGCAATTAAGTGTGGGGCAGAGGTGATTAAACATCAGACTCATATTCCTAATGATGAAATGAGTGAAGAGGCAAAGAAAATAGTGCCAGTTCATACAAAAAAAAACATATACGAAATAATCCAAAATTGTGCTTTAAATGAAAAAGATGAATTAGAATTAAAAAAATATATTGAAAAAAAAGGAGCTATTTTTTTAAGCACACCTTTTTCAAGAGAAGCAGTTAATCGATTGATTAAATTCAAAGTGCAGGCATTTAAAATTGGAAGTGGTGAGTGTAACAATTATCCTCTTGTTAGTTATATAGCTTCATTTAAAAAACCAGTAATTATTAGCACTGGAATGAACGATTTAAAATCAATTAAAAAAGCAATAAAAATATTAAAAAAAAATAAAGTTAAGTGTGCAATACTTCACACAACAAATCTTTATCCCACACCACATAATTTGATTAGACTAAATGCACTTAATGAAATTAAAAAAAATTTTCCTAAAACAGTTTATGGTTTATCAGATCATACTGGAGAAAATTATACGTCTTTTGCTGCAGTTGCAATGGGCGCATCAATTGTAGAAAAACATTTTATTGATAAAAGTTCGAGAAAGGGTCCCGATATATCTGCTTCTGTAAATTCTAATCAAATGAGAGATCTTTTGCATGGTGTAGAATTAATACACCAAGCAAAACCAGGAGGAATAAAGCCAGTTAAAGAAGAGAAGAAAACAGCTGAATTTGCTTTTGCTTCTGTTGTAAGCAATAGAGATATTCAATCTGGGGAAATATTGAGCAAGAGAAATATATGGGTAAGACGACCAGGAACAGGTGACTTTAGCGCTGAAGATTATCCTTCATTAATTGGAAAAAAATTAAAAAAAAATATAAAGAAAAATACTCAAATTAAAAAAAATCATATTAAATAATTCAGATGAAAAAATTAAATATCGTTTTTTTTTCTGCAAATAGAGCAGAATATGGACTTATTTATCCTTTTCTGAAAATTTTTCTAAAACACAAAATGTTTAATGTTGAACTAGTTGTTGCGGGATCTCATTTTTCAAAAAAATTTGGATTATCAGTAAAGGAAATAAAAAAAGATAAGATAAAATATTTCAAAATAAATTTACCACTGAATACAAACACCTTAGGCAATACATCAGATTATTTTAATAAATTACAAAATAAAGTTAATTTGTTTTTAAAAAAAAGAAAAACAGATTTAGTTTTTTTATCAAGTGATAGATTTGAAACATTTGCATTCGCAATTTCTACCTATTTAAGAAAAATACCAATTATTCATTATGAAGGTGGCGATGTAACAGAGGGTGGTGCATTAGATGATAACATAAGACATGCTATAACCAAAATTTCACATATACACTTAACTTCTAATAATGACTCTTTAAAAAGAATACTAAAAATGGGAGAGGAGAAATGGCGTTGCTTAAATGTTGGTTATTCGCCTTTTTACTTAATGCAAAAGCAAAAGTTTAACCAAAAAAAAATAGAGAAGAAATTTTTACTTAATCATGAAAAGTCGTTAATATTATTTACATTTCATCCAGTTGTGAAAGATGAAAAAGATCAGAGAAAAGATGTTGATGAAGTTTTCAAAGCCCTTGAGCATTTATCAAAGGATAATCAGGTTATAATTACTTATCCTAATTTTGATCCTGGGTATCAATATATAATTAATAAAATTATAAAGTTAAAAAAAAAGGTTAAAGGAGTTAGAGTTATAAAACATTTAGGTCGTGTCAATTACCATTCATTGCTTTATTATATTGGAAAAAATAAAAAAGGTTTTTGTATGGGAAATTCTTCAAGTGGAATTAAAGAGACAATTTTTTTTAATTGCCCAACTTTAAATATAGGTAATAGACAGAAATCGAGATTAAAACCTAGAAATGTTGTGGATGTAAAAGCCAATAAAAAACAAATAATTTATAAAATTTATAATGGATTAAATAATTATAAGGCTCAAGAAAATCCATATAAATTAAGTAGAAAATTTAAAAAAATTCCAAATGAAATATTAAAAAAATTTTTGAGTAACGATTTAAAATTAAAAAAATGTACAATATAAAGAAAAAATTTCCAATAATTCATAAAGATCAAAATATTTCTGAAGCTATAAAAAAGATTTCAAAATCAAAAATAAAAATACTTTTTGTAGTTAATAAAAAAAATAAACTTTTAGGATCGATATCAAGTGGAGACTTAAGAAGATCAATAAGAAAAAAAATAGATTTAGAGCAATCAGTTGAAAAGATTATGTTCAAAAAACCAAGATATTTCAAAAAAAAAGGTAATGATTTGTCTTCTTTTAAAGATATTATTTGTATTCCGGTTGTAAATAAAAAAAAAGAGATTATCGATTTAGAGTTTAGTAAAAATTTATTAAATAATAAAAAAAATACAGTTTTTTTAATGGCCGGTGGCAAAGGTTCTAGATTAATGCCTTTAACTAAAAAAATTCCAAAACCACTCTTAAAAATTAAAGGAGTGCCAATTATAGAAAAAATTATATTAAATTTTATGAGGCAAGGTTTTAAAAATTTTATTATATCAGTTAACTATTTAGGACATAAGATAAAAAAATATCTTGGTAACGGTAAGAGATTAAAAGTTAATATTAATTACATTAATGAAAAAAAATATTTAGGCACGGCAGGATCTTTATCATTAATAAACCTAAAACAAACAGAATTTCCTTTGATAGTTGCAAATTCAGATTTACTATCTGAGATTGATTACAATAATCTTGTTGATTATCATAATAAAAAAAAGGCCGATATAACTATTTGTGGCAAAAATAAATTTTTTGAGATGCCATATGGAGAAATCTTAGGAAATTACACAAAAGTAAATGCAATAGTTGAAAAACCAAAAATTTATCATCTAATTAATGCAGGAGTTTATGTTATTGATAAAAAAATCTTAAAAAATATTATTAGAAATAAAAAATTAATGATGAATGAATATATTACACAGCAATTAAAAAAAAATAAAAAGGTATTCTGTTATCCAATTTATGAAAATTGGATAGATATTGGCAATAAAATAGATTATAAAAATAACAGGTAGATAGTGTTAATTTATTATGACAAAATCTTAAAATTTATTTTTTAGTAAATATACATTAATTAAAAGTTCATGTATTTAATTTTAATTTTAAATAAGAAAATTGAAGTATTTGTCGAGTAAGGATAAATTTTTTTATGAATAAAGAAAAGGTTTTATGTATAATATGTGCAAGAGCTGGATCAAAAAGATTAAAAAATAAAAATTCAAAAAATTTGTTTGGTAAACCTTTGATATATCACACTATCAAACAAGCTATTGCCTCAAAAATTTTTGATAAAGTTGTATTTTCTACAGACTCAGATAAACTTAGCAGAATGGCAGTAAAATTTGGTGCCAAATCCTGGTTTATAAGACCTAGAAAACTTTCAAATGATAAAGCTGCAAAAATGCCTGTTATAAGGCATGCAATTTTAGAAGCAGAGAAAAAATTCAACTGTAAATTTGACTATATTTGTGATTTAGATGTTACTTCTCCACTAAGAAAAATAGGTGACATTATAAAAGCGTTTAGAAAATTTAAAGTTTCAAAACAAGATATGTTAATTTCTGGAAATAAAGCAAGAAAAAATCCCTTTTTTAATATGGTACAAAAAAATGGAAAAAATTCACTTGAATTAGTCGTAAAGCCTAAAAAATTTTATGTAAGAACACAAGATGCCCCATTAGTTTACGAGCTTAATGCTTCAATTTATTTTTGGAAAAGGGAGTCATGTTTTAAACAGAAAGGACCGTTCTGTAAAAAAACACTTTTTTATGAAATGCCTTACAGAAGATCTATCGATATAGATAGTTTATCTGATTTTAAACTTGTAGAATTTTTTGGAAAAAATGAAAATTAATTTTAAAAATCTTTTTAGCCTAAAACACCATGAAATTTATGTTCTAGGTGGGTGTGGTTTAATTGGATCTCAAATTGTAAAAGCATTAGAGGAGTTTGATGCATCAGTTACAGTATTTGACTTGAATATAAAAAATAAAAGAAAAAACTCAAAAACTAAATATGTCAAATTTAATTGTGCTAATGAAAAAAGTATTAAAAATTTTTTTATTAATTATATGAGAAAAAATGAATGTCCGCATGTATTCATAAATGCATCTTATCCTGTATCAAAAGATTGGAAAAAGAATACTTTTGAAGAAATTAATTTTAATTCATATAAAAAAAATATTGAAATTCACTTAAATAGTTATGTGTGGATTGCTAAGTGTATTGCTGATAAAATGATGAAAAATAATATTCATGGAAGTATTATACAATTAAGCTCAATGTATGGTTTGGTGGCTCAAGATAACAATCTATATGAAAAAACAAATTTAAGTGAAAATATGACTTATGGGATAATTAAGAGTTCAACCATACATTTTACGAAACAAATGGCATCTTATTATGGTAAATACAATATAAGAGTGAATAATTTGGTTATCGGAGGTATAAAGGGCCATATTAAAGGGAGTAAAAAAAAACAAGATAAAATTTTTTTAAGAAAATTTTGTCAAAAAGTTCCTTTAAAAAGAATGGGCAAACCTCAAGAAATTGCCTCATCTGTGATTTTTTTAGCCTCACCTGCTTCATCATATATTACAGGATCAAATATTGTAATAGATGGTGGATATTCAATTATATGATAATAGGTAAATTAAACTTTATAAATCATCTAATATTTTGATGGAAGTTTTAATTATTGGTTATGGGTCAGCAGGAAAAAGACATGCAGAAATTCTTAATTCATTTAAAATAATTAAAAAGATCTTTATACAAACTAATCAAAAAAATCAGTCGTGTGATAAATTTCATTTTATAAAAAAAATAGATAATTTGAATCCAGATATAATTGTTATTGCTAATGAAACATACAAACATCACTCTGTTTGTAAGTTTCTTGAAGATAAATTTAGTAAAAAAATAATTCTTTGTGAAAAACCTCTTTTTAACAAATTCTATGATTTTAAACCAAAAAAAAATAAATTTTATGTAGCTTATAATCTTAGATTTCACAAATGTTTGCAGTACATAAAAAAAAAAATTAATTTAGATAAGGTTTTTTTTGTAGAGGCAGAATGTTCAAGTTTCTTACCTCTATGGAGAAAAAATACAGATTATTCAAAGAATTATAGTGCGTTTCCAAAAAAAGGTGGCGGTGTATTGTTAGATATGAGCCATGAATTAGATTATTTATTATGGCTATTTAAAGATTTTAAAATTTCAAAAATATATAAACGTAGAATTTCAAATTTAAATATCTTATCTGAAGATATTTCTTTAATATTTGGAAAGATAAAAAAAAAAGCATTAGTAAAAATTAAGTTAACTTATTTTAATAAAATTTCCAAAAGACATTTAACAATTTGTCTAAGAGATGGAACTCAATTATACTTAGATTTATTAAATTCTGAGATTAAATTATTAATTAAAAATAAAAATAAAACACTTCGGTTAGAAAAATATTCTCAATTTAAAACAACTAAATATATGTATTATGAAATTTTAAAAAATAATTTTGAAAATCTTTGTTCTTTAAAAGATGGTTTATCAATATTAAAAAAAATTAAAAATAGTAAAAAAATAGATTTTTAATTGCTTTTATTATAAAATTTTATTTGTAAATTACTGTATTTTCCTAATGATGGGTCTACTAAACAAAAAATATGTTGGTCATTTTTTTTATCACTAATATATTTCCAGTTTCTTTTGAAGTGATCTTTTAAAAATTTAGTATTTGCTGCTCTTCCATCACAAACTATTATTGTTCCAGGTGTATAAAAATACTCAAATTTTAAAATATCTGATACCATTGGCATCATATCTTTATGAGTCGTGGTAATACCATTTATATTTTTTTTTACAATAAATTGACCTGGTCCATCTAAATAAATAAAATCAGGATTACAAAGTGGTAACTTTTTGTATTGGGTACAAATTCTATTGTTAAAAGTTGTCATTTCCACATCGGAATAATAGTAGTTTATTTTAATTGGATCTTTAATTTTGAGGTATTTATAAAATTTTTTAATTCTATTTTTAGTTATTTTTAAATATTTTTTTTCACTTTCCAAAACAAATAGTTCAAATGGATTATTTCTTCTTAATGATTTTACTTCATTAGAAAACTTATTTTTTAATTCTTTTAAAGCTAAACTGAATATAAGGGTTGACCAACCAGAACCAAATTCTAGTATTGTTGTTCTCTTATTTATTAATATGTACTGATATAGATTATAAAGATCATTTAACTCAGGAATAAAAGGTTCATTTATTTTCATTTCATTCACTGAAGGTTTTTTCTTTTTTGATATATCGACTAATAATTTTAAACCTTTTTTAATAAAAAAATTTTCAATATATTTATTATTTTTTTCAGATGGTTTTTTACATTTGTAAGATGAATTCATATATTTTAATATTAAATCTAATAAAAACTTTTACTATAGAAACACAAGTTATATATGTAATAATAAAAGAATTTCAAAGAATTTACTACTCTAAATATTCCTTCTATCTTGATCTGCATCAGCTTTAAAAAATACTAATTTTTTATCTGAGGTTTGATAAAAAATATCAATATTTTTTTTTATAAACGGATTGAAATATATTGGAATAACATTTTTATCTTTGGGTAACTTGATTTTAAATCCTGATCTAATTAAAATTTTAGAAAGATTACCTGTGCACAGCATATCTACGTACTCATAATTTTTTTTATCTATTAGATTTCTAATAAGATGATTAATTTTTTCAAGTTCTTTTATTGAACCAACAAAATCAACTAAAGAAAAGATTTTTCTCTTATATTTTTTTAAATGTATTTCTCTGCCAATTAAAAGATTTTTTTTATTTATTAAAAAAAATTCGTATTTAAAATTTGGATTATTAAAATATCTTTTTTTTATATATAATTCACTTTTAAATGGTAAATTATTTTTAACTTCATTAAATTTTAATTTATTTTTAATTTCGTCAAAAGATGAAATTTTTTTATAAAAAAATTTTTTTGAATTTAACTTAAATTTAGTTTTTTTTTTTATTTTTGCAATTTTAAAATTTTTAATTTTTTGGTTTAAAAAATAATGATGAGTCATTTTAGAAGTATATCTATTAAAAAATTTTTCAACTAAAGGTATCATGTTCAACGGATTAGTTCCTATTCCACAATAACTTTTAGCTTGAGTTTTTTTAATCATATTTTTCATTGTTTCAATTCCAAGAAAAGGAAATTTCAAACCTGGCTTTACTAATATAATTGATCCACATATATGTAAGTTTTTTTTATTTTCTGAATATGGAATAAAACCTTGTATTGCATTTATTTTTTTATTTTTTTTGTTAATCGCCATCATAAAGTTAACCTTATCTTTATGACAATATTCATATTCAAAAATTTTTTTATTTGTTCCACATAAATGATTTTTCTTCCAATAAAGTTTTATAAATCGCATAATTTGATTTATATCTTTTCTATTCGCTAGTCTAAATTGAAAATTTTTTTCAATGAGATTCATTTCTTATTGATTAATTTATTTTTTTTATTTTATTGTGGAAAGTCATTTGTATCAAACCTAGGCAAAGTTAAAGGATTATCATTCAATAAATCAGCCATACGAACCTCAGTTGTTACTCCAATTGAGGCACCTAGCTCTTTAAGTATTGATATGGTATCATCATTATAAGCGCCGTAAGGATAACACATAATCCAATCTGTTGTTGAAGCTCCAACCTTTTTTAAAAAATTGATAGATTTTTTAATCTCTTCTTTTTGTTCTTGATAACTAAGTTGATTAAGCCACGGATGAGTAGAACTATGATTTCCAATGGACATACCATTTTTTATAAGCTCTGAAATATCATCTATGTTCATATATAATTTTTTTGAAAATTCTTCTTTAGAAGTACCCATGTATTTATCAAATAGTTGATCCACGATCTTACTTCTAGTTTTTTCTGGCAATTTATACTGAAGCATTCTTTTCACATAAATTGTCTTTTCATCGTCATACCTATGATATTTTCTTTTATAAGTATTAATTTCTTTTTTAAATATAGCGTTTCTATCACTTAAAAAATGTATTTCCTTAATAAGTTGATCGATATCATCAATAATAGACAATATATGATGGATAGAATTAACATCTAGGACTACTGACTTAGTAATGACTTCTTCTGGTGGAAAAAAAGTAGCACGAAGTCTTCTAGCAACTAATTCCGGCATAACATGTGTTATGTGATCTTTATATCCATCATCAAAGGTTAGCCAGCAAGCATTTTTAGGTAAGTTTTTTTTTTTTAATAATGCTTCAATAATCTCTTCCGGGTCAATAATTGAATAATTTTTTTGGAGATAATCTAATTGTCGTTGAAAACTTTTTAATTCTAATCCTTTTAAACCTGGATATTTACTATTTAAAATTGGACGGACATAATGATACATCACAATAGTAATTTTTTGATTTGTTGTCATAATTTTTTTAACAAGTCATTTTATAGATATGAGATTAATTTTGAGACTAAGATTTCATGCCCTTGAGGACCAACATGATTAAAATCAATATAACACTCATTACATCCGTCATACACACCAGTGAGATCTATGAAATTAAAATTTCGCTCATTGGCAAGCTCAATAATTATTGGATAAACAGCTTGATACTGGGCAGCTAGTGATTTCTTTTCATCATTGCTTGTTAAGTTAAGGTAACTTGTGTCAGCATTACCATAATATGCAACTGGTTGTAGAATTGCAGTGAATTTACCTCCACGACTCTCAACAAAATCTGCAGTAATTTCCCATGTATCAACAAGAGATTTAGCAACTGTGAGCGCTCGTTTTTTTTTAGAAGCGCAACTGTAAAGATTTGATGTATCTTTGTGTATATATTTTTGAAAAATTAAATTTATAAAGTCTTTCATCTGATTAAAAGTCCTCATAAAACTAAAGCGTTTTTCACTTTTTAACAAATTTTGAATTTGATTTTCTCGCCCTGTTCCCATTCCATTAAATTCATTTCGACATCTATAATTAACATCATTAACACCATCGTAAAATACAACGCTAACATTTGACATATCAAGAAGAGAATAATTTATAACATGATTATTAAGATACGCTAATGACTGTCTTGCAATATAACCTGACTCACCAAAATTTGTTACATGGCTTCTTGTTAATTTTGAAAATATAGAGGGATATGTGTTTTTATCATCAACACCAGTACCCCATGTAGTCGAGCCGCCAAAGAAAAAATAATTGAGAGTTTTACCATTTAATTTATCTGGTTTTGAAGTTACTCTTAAACCGTTATTAATGTTAATTGTTTCACCAGCATAATCATTTCTCCTCCAGGTAATGAAGTCATAATATGTTGTAGACAATTCAGCAACTTCAACAAAATGTTTATCTGACCATTCAAAGTTTTTGTATAGATCTAATGTAGATCTTTCATCTAGACTTGTTTTAGTTTTGTCGCCTTTAATTAATTGGTATGTTGAATAAAGAATTGGAGGAGTTAATATAAACATACCTATTAAAGCAAATGTTAAAATAAAATTGATTAATATAATCTTAATCCAACTCATAAAGGTTCTAAATTCTGGATTTTAGTGTAATTTAATTTCATACAGATTATTTTTCTTTTTTAATTTACTATAACTTATTTTGTTATTTATGGTTCTTGGAAAAGATTTTAATTTAATCAATTTAAAAGAGCTCAAATTAAGATTTGTTATTTTTGAAATAGAATTAAGCACTTTTTTTTTATTATATTTTTTTTCAATATAAACAAATATGTTCTTATTATCACTTATGCATACAACCTTATATCCTTTTTGACTCATTAAAATTTCTAAAGTACCTAAATCAATTCTATTTCCAAAAATTTTAGCAATTCTATTAATTCTACTTGTGAGATAAAAAAAACCATCTTTGTCAAAATATCCTAAATCCCCAGTTTTTAACTTATAATTTTCCTCATTAGCTTTCTTTAAATCACTATAATTTTTTGAATATCCCATAAATACATTTTTTCCATTACAAACTACTTCTCCTTCCTTAAAAGGTTTAAATATTTTTTTACCAGATTTATCAACTATATAGATCTTATTTCCCGGTATTCCTTTTCCTATACTTCCCATTTTTTTTTCTAAAAATTCAGGTTTTAAATAAGATATTCTAGGTGAGGCTTCTGTTTGTCCATACATCGAAAAAAATTTCAATTTATTTTTTTTGCAAAATTGTATAATTTTTTTTAATTTACTTATTTCAAGTTTGCCTCCAGCCTGTGTTAAGTATTTTAAAGTGTTAACTTTTATATTTTTTAATCCTACACTCGTAAGCATTTCATAGGTATAAGGGACGCCATTAAAAGATGTTATTTTACTTTTTTCAACAATTCTCCAAAATTCTTTTTCAATTAATGAATATTTAGAAACTATAATTGATGCTCCAACTTCAAAATGTGTATTTATAATTGAAAGCATATAACTATAACTAATAGGTAAATTAGTTATAGTAGAATCTTTTTTATTAATTTTTAAATAACTAATAATAGAATCTGCATTATATTTTAGGTTGCTATTAGATAGTTTGACAAATTTAGTTGATCCCATTGATCCTGATGTAGATAATAAAAGAGATAAATTTTTATTTAATTTTTTCTTTTTATCTAGTTTGTTTTTCATTAAAATTTGATCAAAAAAATAATATTTCTCCAAACAAATTTTTTTAAACATATTCTTCTTTTCTTTAGACAAAAAAACATAATTTGGTTGATAATTTTTGAAAATTTTAAGAATATTTTTTTGGGTTGTTTTTGAGTCAACAATTATACCTACATGGTTTTTTATAATACAAAATATATAAGCCAGCAAAGAACCAACAGAATTTTCAGAAATAATCAATATGAGAGAATTATTTTTTACTTTATTTTTAATTTTATTTGTTTCAATTAAAATTTCTTTGTATGATAAATTTAAATTTTTATTGTCAATAATTGCAACATTGTTTTTATATTTGTTAAAAAATTTAAATAATCTCATTTTTAAAGAATTTTATTTTTTATTTATTAACTTAAATAATTTTTTTTGTTATGTTAATTATTAAATATCAAATAAAGTTATTTAATAATTTTTTTTCTTAATAAATTAAATTATAATTTTATACTTTTTGAGGATTTTTTTACCATTTTCAAATGAATTTAAGTCTATTATATCATCCATATCAATTGAAATTTTAAAAGCTTTTTCTAGACTACTAATCATGTGCATATGTCCTACCGAATCCCACTGAGGTATTGATTGATACTTTAGTTTTTTTAGCTTTGATTTTTTGATTGAAAAACTTTTTTCAAAAACTTTTGAATATTTATCAGAGTTATTCATATAAAATTACTTTACATATTAGGTTTAAAATAACAAATAAATTTACAAATTTTATAGAAATAAATAGAGAGTCGATATAAATAAAATGTAAAATAATATTTTTATTAAATTAAGATTGTATTTATTATTAATTCTATATTAAAGAAGAGTGTATATGAAAATAATTATAACTGGAGGTGCAGGTTTTATAGGCTCTCACTTAGCAGAGTTTTTAGTTAAAAAAGGTCATAAAATTGTAATTATTGATAATTTAAGTACTGGCAGACTAAGTAACATAAAAACATTTAAAAATAGTATAAAATTTGTAAAAGCAGACATTTCCAAAATAGGTAAATGGATTGAAAATTTTGAAAATACACAAGTAGTATACCATCTGGCTGCTCTAGCAGATATTGTTCCTAGTATTCAAAATCCAAAAAAATATTTTGAATCTAACGTAGTTGGAACTGAAAATATAGCTTCAGCAAGTATTAAATATAAAGTAAAAAAAGTTATTTATTCAGCATCATCATCTTGTTATGGTATTCCAAAAAATTATCCAACATTAGAAACTGCAAGTATTGAACCTCAATATCCATATGCCTTAACTAAAAATTTAGGTGAACAAATTTTAATACATTATGCAAAAATATATGGTGTTAATGTTACTTCCTTAAGATTGTTTAACGTTTATGGCACAAGATCAAGAACCTCAGGAACTTATGGAGCAATGTTTGGTGTTTTTCTAGCGCAAAAATTAAAAAATAAACCTCTTACAGTAGTTGGAGACGGAAAACAAAAAAGAGACTTCACATATATTAGTGACGTAATCCAAGCATTTTATAAAGCAATAAAAATCAAAAAAAATTTTCAGACCTTTAACTTGGGAACAGGAAAACCTGTAGCAGTTAATGAAATTGTAAAGTTACTGGGGTGTAAAAGTATAAATATCCCAAAGAGACCTGGAGAGCCAGATTTGACAAGTGCTAATATAACTAAAATTAAAAAAGAACTTAATTGGAAACCAAAAATTAGCATCAAACAAGGAATTAAAAATCTTTTAAATGAAATAAATTATTGGAATAGTGCACCAGTGTGGACTCCTAAGAAAATTAAAGTTGCAACTAAAGATTGGTTTAAATATTTAGGAAATAATTAGTGTATGGAATAAATAAAAAATTTTAATCTAATTCAAATTTATTTTTGTACTCTTTTTTCAAACTTTTATTTTGATTTTTTTTATCTAGATAACAATTGCCTATAACTAATTTATCCAAATTCGTACCCATAAAACAATTAAAAGCATCAAAGACAGTATTTACAATGGGTTCTCCTCTAACGTTAAAAGATGTATTTATAAGAATAGGACAATTTGTTTTATCCTTGAATCTTTTAATTAAATCATAATATTTACTATTTGTTTCTCTGTGAACAGTTTGTATTCTCGCAGAATAATCAACATGCGTAACTGCAGGTATTACAGATCTTTTTACATTTAATTTGTCTATGCCAAATAACTTTTTTTGATCATTAGTCATTTCAATTGTCTTATCTTTATTAATATTTGAAACCATAAGCATGTAAGGACTATCAACATCAATATTAAACCATTCAGATACATCCTCTTTTAACACTGATGGTGCAAATGGTCTAAAGCTCTCTCTATATTTAACTTTCAAATTTAAATTTTTTTGCATATGATCTGATTTAGGATTAGCTAAAATAGATCTTGCACCTAGTGCACGTGGTCCAAATTCCATTCTTCCTTGAAACCAACCAATTGCATTATCTTGAGATAAATCATTAGCAGTTTTATCTATTAATTCTTGATCTGAAATAATTTCATATTTTGCTCCAATTTTAGTAAGTTGCTCTTCAATTTCATTTTGTGAGTATTCGGGTCCAAGATAAGAACCTTGCATATCATCTTTAATATTAATTTTTCTAGGATTATTTTGTTCAATATACCATAAAGCTAAAGCTGCACCTAATGAACCCCCAGCATCCCCCGCAGCTGGTTGAACCCAAATTTTGTCAAAAATTTTTTCTTTCAAAATTTTTCCATTAGCAACACAATTTAGTGCAACACCACCAGCTAAACATAAGTTCGAAATATTAAATTCATTTTTTAAGGATTTGCAGAGTTTAATCATTATGTCCTCTGTTATTTTTTGAATTGAAGATGCTATATCCATATGAAATTGTGTAAGTTCTTCATACCTAGGGTTCCTAGCTTTTCGTCCAAATAAATTATTAAACTTTTCATTCGTCATTGTTAAACCAGTAGCATAATTAAAATATGACTGATCAAGATGAAAGGACCCATCCTCCTTTATGTCAATTATATTTCTCTTTATTACTTGCTCATAAATAGGATCTCCATAAGGAGCCAGACCCATGAGTTTATATTCTCCACTATTAACTTTAAATCCAGTATAATAAGTAAAGGCTGAATAAAGTAATCCTAATGAATGAGGGAAATGTATTTCTTTTTTAATTTCAAGACTATTTCCCTTACCGATAGCAACTGTAGTTGTTGCCCACTCACCAACACCATCAGCAGTTAAAACTATCGCCTCTTCGAATGGAGACGGAAAAAAGGCGCTTGCAGCATGACTTAAATGATGTTCTGAAAAATAAATTTTTTTATTATCATTAAATTTATCGTCATGTTTTTTTAATTTAGTAAAAAGTAATTTTTTTTGAAATAATTTATCTTTCAGCCATATTGGCATTGCAGTAGAAAAAGATTTAAAACCTTTTGGTGCAAAAGCAACGTATGTTTCCAATAATCTTTCAAATTTTAAAAAAGGTTTTTCAAAGAAAATAATTTGATCAACTTCACTAAGTTTAATTTTAGCAAAACTTAAAACAAATTCAATTGCATGATATGGGTAACTCGAGTCATGTTTTTTCCTTGTAAATCTCTCTTCTTGTGCAGCAGCTATTATTTTTCCATCTATAAGAATAGACGCAGCGCTGTCATGATAAAATGCTGATATACCAAGAATAGATTTCACTAAAAAATTGTATAAATAAAAGGCGCTATAGCTGAACCTTGACTTAAAACGATTAAACCTCCAAATATAACTAAAACAATTAAAATTGGTAATAACCAATATTTTTTTCGTACTTTTATAAATTGCCAAAATTCTTTTATAAAATCCATAATTAAAATTGATCTTTCATTTTACTTTTAATTTTAGATCTTTCAATCCAGTATGAATTTTTCTTTTTTTTTTTTAAATTAAGTAGGTTTTTACCTAAAATTTTCATTACAATAGAGGTGGGTGTAACAATTGAAAAAAAAACTATTGCCATAATAATTGGAGAAATAAAATTTCCTAGAAAAATTCCAAAATTAGACCAAAGTTTATTTAAAGGTGTTAAAAATTTTGAATTTAATAAACCTAAAATTAAAAAAACTACAGAAATGATTAAAGACCAAATTCTAATACCCTCACCATTTAGTAGAGGAAATAATGAAATAATTAAAAACAAGACACAAAAAACTATTCCAAAACTTTTATTAGATGAAATTTTAATATCGCTATGTTTCATTTGATATGAGAAGATTTTAGTATTTATAAAATCTTTTTATTGTTCCACATACTTTTTAATAACTTTCCATATTATATTGTAAATTATGATAAATTACCAATTTACCATACATGAGTGTTAAAAAGTATAATTATTTAGCTTTTACTTGTTTTGTTTTATTTTAGAGATAAATAGAAAGTATGACTGAAATAAAAAAAATTTTTATAACTGGTGGAGCTGGTTATGTTGGTGCTATGTTGGCTCCATTCTTGATTTCCAAGGGATATGAACTAACCATTTATGATCTAATGATATATGGTGAGGATGTCATTGCCGATAATTCAAAAATAAAAAAAGTTACAGGCGATATTAGAGATATTGAGAATGTTAAAAAATCAATGAAAGGTCATGACGCTGTAATTCATTTAGCATGTATATCCAATGATCCAAGCTTTGAATTAAACCCAAATCTTGGAAAATCAATAAATTTGGATGCATTTGAGCCAATGGTGAAAATAGCTAGAGAATTAAATGTTAAAAGATTTATTTACGCTTCTTCATCATCTGTATATGGAATTAAAAATGAAATAAACGTTCATGAGGATATGGCTCTCGAACCTTTGACTGATTATTCAAAATTCAAAGCTGAGTGTGAGTCTATTCTATCAAGATATAACACTGAAGATTTTACAACTGTTACAATTCGTCCTGCAACTGTATGTGGTTATTCAACAAGACAAAGGTTGGATGTTGTTGTAAATATTTTAACAAACTTAGCCTATCATAAACGTAAAATTACAGTTTTCGGAGGTGAACAATTAAGACCTAATTTACATATCAAGGATATGATTGAGTCTTATTACTTGGTGCTTAATGCAAAAAAAAATTTGATATCAAATCAAATATTTAATGTTGGGTTTGAAAATCAAAAAGTTATCGATTTAGCAAATGTAACAAAAAAAATTATTGGTGAGGATGTGGTATTGGAAACTACTCCTACAAATGATAATAGATCTTATCATATTTCCTCAAAAAAGATAACTGAAATACTTAATTTTAAAACTCAATTCACAGTTCAAGATGCTGTTATAGATCTTAAAAAAGCTTTTGATGAAAAGTTATTAGTTAACTCTCTCGAAAATGAAATGTATTTCAATATTAAAAGAATGCAGTCATATCAACTTAAATAACAAAAATGAAAAAATTTTTTGATGCTAAATTACGATGTAAAATTCATAGACGCGAAATTCTTAATTTATCCCAAAAAGTTCAAGCTTTACACATAGGTGGATCATTTTCATCAGTAGAAATTGTTGATTGTATTTATAATATTTGTTTAAAAAAAAGAGATAAATTTATTCTTTCAAAAGGTCATGCGGGAATTATTCAATATGTATTACTATATTATTTGAAAATTATATCTAAAAAAGAATTAAATTCATATTGCCAGAGGGGTGGTTATTTGGGTGTTCATCCTGATTTTGGTAAAAAAGGAATTAATGCATCAACAGGATCATTAGGTCATGGTTTAGGAATGGTTTCTGGTATGGCTTTAGCAAAAAAAGATAGCACTTATTTCGTGTTATTAAGTGATGGAGAATTACATGAAGGATCTGTGTGGGAGTCTGCACTTATTATAGGTGCACTAAATTTAACAAATATTGTTTTAATTATAGATAATAATGATCTTCAAAGCTCAACAAGGTCATCAGAAACTCACCCAAATTTATATCCTATATCAAAAAAATTTAAAGAGTTTGGATGGGAGTCCTCTAACTGCAACGGGCATTCTACAGAGGAAATTTTCAAAAAAATTAAATCACGTAAAGGAAAAAAACCTTTTGCATTAATTGCTAAAACTATAAAAGGCTATCCAGTCAGTTTTATGAAGAACGTTGCATTATGGCATTACAGATCACCTAATAAAAACGAATATAAACAAGCGATAAAAGAAATAAATAATTTATGAGAAATATATTTGCAGAAACATTATATCAAAATGCAATAAAAAATAAAAATATTTACGTTGTGGTAGCTGATATATCAATAGCTGGAAATATGTTAAATTTTCAAAAAAAATATCCACGAAGATTCATCAATGTAGGTGTTTCAGAAATGACCATGATAGGTATGTGCGCAGGTCTAGCTCTAGAAGGCAAAAGATCTTTTGCATACACAATAGCAAACTTCACTCTTTATAGACCATTTGAAATGGTTAGGAATGACTTATGTTATCAAAATTTACCAGTTACAATAGTTGGAATGGGTTCAGGGACAACTTATGCTACACTTGGAGGTACACATATAACTATGGAGGATATATCTGTAGCAAGGTCTATACCAAATATGACTATCATTGCTCCATCTGACCCTCTCGAATTAAAACAAGCAGTTGATTATTGCTGCAACAAGTCAAATTCACCCACATATCTTAGAATTGGAAAATCTGGAGAAAAAAATTATACACAAATTTCCAAAGAAAAATGGCAGTTTGGTAAAATCAGAAGAATAATTGAAGGTAAAGATATTTGTTTTCTGACCTATGGAAATATTATTAGAAAATCATTTACCGCGGTAGATGCTTTAAAAAAATATGGAATTAAGAGCTCAATTTATAGCTGCAGCACATTAAAACCATTTGATGAAAAAAGATTAAAAAAAATTTTTAAAGAATATAAATATATTGTAAATATTGAAGATCATTCAATTGTTGGAGGTCTTTCAGAAATTGTTAAAGGATTAGCCTACGAGAATAAATACTCTGGAAATATTCAAAATTTTTCACTTAAAGATAAATTTATTAATAATTATGGTTCTCAAGATGATCTTTTAGATAGTCATGGATTAAGCGATAAAAAAATTATTAAAACTACTTTAAATTTTCTAAAAAAATATGAGTAACATATTCATTACTGAGTCTGAAAATTATTTGTCTAAAAGATATCTTAAAGATGGATATATCATTGTTGATATCCAAAATATAAGGTCTTTAGATTGGATAAGAAATTTTTATTTAAAATTTATTAAAAATTATTTTAATCAAGATTACTCAAATAAAGATATTTTAAATAACTTTCATAAATTGATAAAAATTAATGATCTTAATAATTTTAGACTTAGTTTAATCCAGGAAGTCAATAAAGATAAAAATTTTAGAAAAGAATATTATAATGTTGCTTCTCCATTTTTAAATGAAATTGTTGGCAACGAACTTGTTATGCAAAACCGAGTAAACCTCAGTATTCAATTACCTAAAGATAAAAGTTCATTGTTAGATGTTCACGCAGATACCTGGTCAGGAGACTCTCCATTTGAGTCAGTTGTATGGCTACCTCTCGTGAACTGCTTTAAGACAAAAAGTATGTTTATACTTCCAGCCTCAAAGTATAAAAAAATTACTAATCTGCTTCAAAGTTCAAAATTTAAAAATAGTTCAGAGCTTTTTCCGAAAATTAAAAATGATATAAAATGGCTTAAAATAAACTATGGTCAGGTTTTAATATTCAATCAATGTCTACCACATGGAAATTTAGTAAATGAGGAAAAAGAGACAAGATGGTCGATGAATTGTCGATTTAAAGGTATTTTTACTCCATATGGTGACAAAAAGTTAGGAGAATTTTTTGAGCCAATTTCACTTAAAGCAGCTTCAAAATTTGCAATGAAATATAAATTGCCAAAGATTAAATGAAAAAAGCAAGAGGGTATATCTTTAGTAGGAAATTTCTTGGTGAACGAATTCCTCAATCCATTCAAAACCTAGCTATTAGAGATTATTGTTCAAGAAACAATATTATGTATTTATTGAGTGCAACTGAATATGCAATGAAGAACTCATCAAAAGTTCTTTTTAAAATAATTAATGAAATTAATAAAGAGGATATAATTCTTTATAGTTTGTTTCAATTACCAAATGATACTAGTCAAAGAGAAAAAATTTATAAAATTGCCATTAAAAATAAAAAAAAAATTTACTTTGCTCTAGAAAATAGGATTTTTAATAATAAAGATGATATTCAAATAATTGAAGATATTTGGAGTATAAAAGAAGTATTACCTAACTGTTTGGAAAAATTTTAAAGGAATGGGACGATTAAAAGATTATATAACTGCACTTCATAAATCTACTAAACGTGAATATCTGGAAAGGATGAATGATGATAAGGTTTCATGTATGATTGAAGCTAAGAAATATGAATTTAATTATTGGGATGGTGATAGAAGATATGGTTATGGAGGCTATAAATATATAAAAGGAAGATGGAGCAGTCTTGCTAAGCAAATAATAACTGATTATAACTTAAAAGATAATTCTAGAATTTTAGATGCAGGATGTGGTAAAGGATTTTTGCTTTTAGAGATAAAAAAACAATTACCATCAATAAATATAGTTGGAATAGATATTTCTAAGCATGCTCTTAAAGAGGCTCCTGAAATATTTAAGAATAATTTTTTCATTCATAATTTGAAAAAAACTCTTCCTTTTAAAGATAATGAATTTGACCTAGTCATATCTATAAATGCCTTGCACAATCTTCAAATACCTGACTTAAAAACTGCTATTACAGAAATTGAGAGAGTAGGTAAAAACAAATATATAGCTGTCGAAAGTTATAGAAACGAAAAAGAACAATTTAATTTACAATGCTGGGCCCTCACATGTGAATCTTTTTTTAATAAAGACTCATGGATATGGTTATTTGAACATTTTGGATATAAAGGTGATTATGAATTTATCTACTTTGAATAATACCAGTAAAAAATCTTTCCATGCAGTTAAAGCCATAATATATAGATCAGACAAAAAATTGCTGCTTCAAAAAAGAGATAATAACCCTGAAATTCCATACCCTCTTCATTGGAATTTTTTTGGGGGAGAGGTTGAAGTTGGAGAAAATTTTCATGAAGCTCTCAGACGAGAATTGATTGAAGAAATTGAATACTCTCCAAAATTAATTGAAAGCGAAATTTTTCAGAGTAAGTGGAAATCAATTGATCTTCATTATTTTCCAATTTTTATAAGTAAAGAAGACGAAAATAATAAATTTAAACTTAATGAAGGTATAGAATATAACTGGTTTAGTATAGATGAATTAGTGCATCTCGATATTGTTCCAGCTATTTATGAAAATTTATTCAAAATTAGCAATTATCTTTCAAAAAAATTTAGAGATTTTAATAAAAAATATGAAAATTTAATTGAAAAAAATATAATAAATCAACTTAATATAGTTAAAAAAAACGAGAGAGTATACTATTCTAAAAATAATATTTTTAATGTTTCTAAAAAGCATCTTTATTTTTTTCTTTTTCTATCACAAATAAGAAATATTAAAGTAAGCAGAATATGTCTTCACAAAGATGATGATTCAAATTTGCATGAAATGTACATGTTTCATTCCTGTCCATCCTCTGTTGGTCCACTAAAACAAAATAAAGAATCAATCAGTTATCATATTATTGATGGTTTGCTTGAGATTTCAAATAAAGATAAAAACAAAAAAGTTATTCTAGGATCAGAAACATTTGAAAATGAAACATTATCAAAATCATATAGATTGAAACCTAATGAATTTAGAATTGTCGAGAGTAAATCTGATTATTGCATTTTTCTAGAGGTAAATAATGGACCTTTCAAAGACAATGATACAATTTGGGAATAATTATTTATATAATTTTAAACTTTGGCAATGGAATAATAAACTTAATCCCTCTTTTTTTTAAATATTGATATTTTTTTAATATTGTTTTTTGATGTTGCCATGCCAGAACATAAATGTAATTAGGTATTTTTTTTCCAAATTTTACTGGACGAACAATTAAATTTGAACCTGGTGAATAAAGCCCATGTTTCTTTTTGTTATCATCTACTAAGTAATCGAAAAATCTATTTAATTTAAAATGATGTGTTAGAGTAGAAACACTATGAGATGCACCTAAACCTACTATTGTTTTTTTTTTAAATTTTATTTTTTCAAGTTCATTTTGTGATTTAGTTTTAAGTTTAACCAATCTTTTTTCAAAGTTCATAAAATACTTATCACTATTTATATTTAATTTTTTTTCATAATTTATGACTTTATCAATTTTTTTCTTATTTTTTTTTGCTTTTTGATCTTTAGAAAAAATGACCCTAATTGAACCACCTTTTTTAGTATTGGTTTCAACATCAACAAGCTTTAATTTATATTTAGACATTAAGAATATTAATGTATTTAACGAAAAATAAGAAAAATGTTCATGATACACGTAATCAAACATATTTTTTTTAAATTGTTTTGGATGGTACCCAGTCTGTATTACAAAGCTCCCATTTTTTGAGAGTAATTTATATATATTTTTTACAAAAGAATTTACATCTAGTATATTAGCAAAAACATAATTTGCAGTTATTACATTAAATGTCCCATATTTTTTTAAAATATAAGAACTTGTATTACTGTTCAAATATCCATTAATAGTTTTAAATCCACTATTATTTGCAATTTTAGCTATTTCCGAAGCAGGCTCTACACCTAAAGTAAATAGTCCTTCTTTTTTAAATGAACTTAACATTGACCCGTCATTACTTCCAACATCAAGTATTTTGTCTTTTTCTGATAGACTTAATTTTTTACATATTTCTTTTGCATATTTATCATAGTGAGTCAAAAGACCTACGGTTGTTTTGCTCTCATAAATATAATTTGTGTAACTCAATTTTGGATTTACTTTATCTATTAAAGATAAATAACCACACTTAGCACAATTATATAAGTCTAATGGATACAACTTGTTAGATAAGTGTTTTTTATCTGATGGTAGATAAATGTCACCTAAGGGAGAAGGGCTAAAGCTTAATGCCGGTTTGATAGATTTTGAACCACATATATCACATTTATTATCTTTCAAGATCTCTTTAAAATTTATCATTTTAAAATTTATTTCTTAAAAATTGAATATGTACTGAGAGGAAATATTGATTTAATTTTAATGTTACCATATTTTTTTTTAATTAATTTTATTAATTTTTTTTCACTGGTTAAGTTAACTGTAAGTAGTAAAAGTATATTTTGTTTATTGGTAAGTTCATTCGATGATTTTATTTGAATCGAGCTACCTGGCATAAACATTCCTTTCTTGTTTACATCATCATCAACAATAAAACTTATATACTTATAAATATCATAAAATGCGATGAATGCTAATGAAAGATGTCCACCACCAAATAACACAATCTCTTTTTTCTTTTTAGTTATTACTGAAAAGAGTTTATTTAAATATTTTTTATTTTTTTGATATTGTTTTCCATAATTGACACCAAGACTTATCTCTTTTTTTAAATTATGAAGATTTGAAATTAAGCTTCTCTTTTTTTTATACGGTTTAACACATAATAAAATACTGTTTTCAGTAGGATAGCTTATTATTTTTTTACTTATTACTCTTAAACCATTTTGTCTCAAAGAAGTTATGATAGTTTGTGAAGTATAATAAAAGAGATGCTCTTCCCAAATCATTGTTATATCTTTACTTTTTAGTAATTTACGGCAATCAGGAATTTCAATAAATATTATACCATCTTTTTTGATCAAACCTTTTAATACGTCGCTGAATTCTTTTTGATTATAAACATGTTCCCAAATATGTCTTACGACTAAAAAATCTACCTTGTCATACTTTTTATTGAGATGAATAAGTCTATTCTTTGCCAAATAGTGCTGAATAGTTTCAATCCCAGATCCATAACTTATTTTAAGATCTTTTTTTTCATCTATTCTCCAAATTTTATGACCAAGCTTCAAAAATCGATTAAGCGTAGAATCATCTTTTGAGGATATGCCACCTACAATTATTTTTTTATTATTAAAATATTTCTTTAATATAGTGTTAACAAATTGATCAAGATGAGGTTCTGGCTCATTATATTTAATCCATTTAACTAATGGTTTGTAGATAATAGGATTTCTACTATTTTTTAGTTTAATAATTCCAGTTTCACTTGATTGTTCTAAAATCAAATCTGTTTTTAAGCATTCTTTATTTGGAGATTTATTATATCTATTAGAAACAGGTTGTAATCCAAGATTTATAATTTCGTTATATCTATTTATTTTTTTTTTCATAAGATTTTAAAAATTTAACAATACCTTCTTCCAATGTATGAAATTTGTATCCATGTGAGAACTTTAATATTTTTTTATTATCAAATTTATGATCTACTTTCTTTTTTGATCTTCTTTTATAGTTAATCTTATATTTTTTTGAAAATATTTTATTTAAAATTTTAATAATTGTAAAAAATGTATAACTTTTGCCAGAGACTATATTAAATATTCCTTCGGACTTATTATTTAAAAATTTATAAGTTAATTCTACGATATCTGAAATATATATAAATTCTCTGTATTCATCTCCTTTTCCCCAGAGAGTGATTGGTCTACTGTCAATAAAACTATTTATAAAATCTGAGGGCCCGTATCCTTTTGTACTATCTCCAACACCATATACAAGCGGTATTCTAAAAATTATTAATTTAATACCAAGTTCTTTTGCAGTTTTTTCTAAAATTCTTTCAGAAATAAATTTACTCAAACCATAATAACTTTTGAGGTTTAGTTCAGTATTTTCATTTATTCTTTTTTTATGTAATTTATCTTCTCCGTAAACGGAGGCTGAGCTAAAGTAAATTATTTTCTTAACATTTGTATTTAGAGATTTTGCAAAGTTAGTGATTATTTTTATATTTAAATCAAAAATGTTTAAATTATCACCGTATTGTTTTTTTATTCCAGAACAAAAAATAATAGTACAATCTTTTTGGTATCTTTTTGAGAGACTCCTAACAGCTTTTTTTTTTGATAAATCAAATTCTTGAGAGGAAAAAGTAGACAAACTACTAATTTTTTTTTTTGTTTTAAGATATTTATATATTTCGCTACCAAAAAAACCCGTGTGGCCAAATAAAGATATATGCATAATATATTTAAATATACTGAATAATATGAAATATATGCAATTAATATTTATTTAAAGAATAAAATACATGAAAAAAAATATATTAATTATTGGAGGTGGATCGGGTATCGGTAAAAAACTTCTTAATATATATAAAAAAACACATAACGTAATAGCAACTTATAGATACTCTAAACCAAAATTAAATAATAAAAACGTCTACAAATTAGATATGAGTCGATTAAAAGAAGTTAAAAAATTTGTGAAATGGTTAGCATTAAAAGAAATAAAAATTGATTATATTTTATTAATTGCTGCACAAACTGGTTCAAACAATAGATCATCTAACATACAAGATAAAACAGTTTTTTTAAAAGGTTTGTCCTCAAAACAATTTGAATCTTATTTGAAAATAAATTGTATAAACCCAGTTATACTTTTTGAACTTTTATTACAAAAAAAAATTTTAAAAAAAGAATGTAGAGCAATTTTTTTTTCGAGTTTAGCTGGAAGTATAAGTTTGAGAGGACAAATGGCACATAATAAAGTTGGTGGGAATATGATTTATAGAATATCAAAAAGTGCTTTGAATTCAGCCATAAAAAGTATTTCTTATGACTTATCTAAAACAAATATGATAATTGTTGCTCTACACCCAGGATGGGTTAGAACTAAATCAGGAGGATTTGCAGCTGATTTATCCGTTGCATATTCAACAAAAAAAATTTATGAACTTATTTTTAAACTCGATCGCAAACATAATGGTAAGTTTCTTAACTATGATGGAAAAGAGTTAAAGTGGTGAATAAAACAATTTTTATTTCAGGTGCTTTTAATGTCTTACACCCCGGCCACATAAGACTTCTTAGATTTGCCAAGGATATGAACGGAAAACTTATTGTTGGAGTTTTATCTGATAGAAATGCTGGGAAGGCTGCTTATATAAATGAAAATTTAAGACTAGAGGGGATTTCTTCAAATAACTTAGTTGATAAAGCAGTGATTATTGATGAGCCAATTGAAGATTTCATCAAAAAATTAAAGCCAGATATTATTGTAAAAGGAAAAGAACACGAACAAAAATTTAATGTTGAGAAAGAAATTTTAGAAGAGTTTAACGGTCAACTACTATTTGGCTCAGGTGAAAATTTATTATCTTCTATGGATTTGATTAGAAAAGAAATTAAAAATGACTCAAACGAGGACTTTTTAATGCATCATGATTACCTCAAAAGACACAATATTAAGGTTGAAAGATTAACAAATTTACTGAATACTTTTTCAAGTGTTAAAGTAAGTGTGATAGGAGATCTTATAATAGATGAATATATTAACTGTGAAACACTTGGTATGTCTCAAGAAGACCCTTCTCTTGTTGTTACTCCAGTAGATAGCTCAAAATATATAGGTGGAGCAGGTATAGTTGCTGCTCATGCAGCTGGTCTAGGTGCTTCATCCAGTATTTTTACTGTGTCAGGTGATGATGAAAATAAAAATTTTGCTGAAAAAACTTTATCTAGACAAGGCGTACATAGCAATATTATTGTCGATTATAATCGTATAACAACATTAAAAAAGAGATTTCGAAACAAAAATAAGACCTTACTTAAAGTAAGCCATCTTAAACAAAACTCAATAAGTGATAAATTTATAAATATTCTTATTAGTAAAATTGAAAAACAATTAGAAAGTTCAAATTTATTAATTTTTTCAGATTTTAATTATGGGGTGTTACCACAAAAAGTTGTTGATCATATAACTAAATTAGCAATATCTAAAAAAATAAAAATTGTTGCAGATAGTCAGTCGTCATCACAATTTGGTGATATTAGTAGATTTAGAAATATGGACTTGATTACACCCACAGAAAATGAGGCCCGTATAACATTGAGAAATCGAGAAGATGGATTAGTAGTACTTGCAGATAAGATTAAAGAAATTTCAAAAGCTAACAATGTACTTCTGAAATTAGGAGAAGAAGGTCTTTTAATTCACTCTAAAAACAAAGTACAAGATAAACTATTTACAGATCAGCTCAATACATTCAATACAAATGCAGTTGACCCTGCTGGAGCTGGAGATTCTCTTCTGGTATGCAGCGCTCTTGCACTTTCTTGTGGAGCTAATATTTTTGAAGCAGCATACTTAGGTTCTGTTGGTGCTGGAATTCAAGTAAGTAGAGTGGGTAATATACCTTTAAAAACAAAAGAAATTCAAAATAAAATCAATAACATATGAAGGCAATATTATTGTGTGCTGGCAAAGGTATGCGATTAAGGCCATATACTAATAATACTCCAAAGTGTCTTATGCCAATTAAAGGAATACCATTACTTGAAATATGGCTAGATAAATTATCAAATGCTGGCATAAGTGATTTTCTAATTAATACTCATTATCTTAGTGAAAAAGTTAATGATTATATAAATACTTCAAAATATAAAAAATCAATAAAAGTTGTTTATGAAAAAGAATTATTAGGAACAGCTGGAACTTTATTAAACAATATTTCTTTTTTTGATGAACAAGATGGTTTTTTTATACATGCAGATAACTATACTTTAGATGATCTAAAAGATTTTATAAATTTTCATATAAATAGACCTAAGAGCTGTCAATTAAGTATGATGACGTTTGAAACAGATACTCCATCAACCTGTGGAATAATCAAAAAAAATAATAAAAACATAGTCACAAAATTTTATGAAAAGATGAATAAAAATTATGGAAATGAAGCTAATAGTGCTGTTTACATATTATCTAAAGAATTTCTAAAAATTTTTTTTGAAAAATTTCCTGAGTCATATGATTTTAGTAAAGAAGTTCTTGGTTCAATGGAAAATAAAATTGCAGCATACAAAACTGATAAACTATTCATAGATATAGGCACAGTTAAAAATTATAATTTAGTAAAGTAATGATAAATAAAAGAATTATAGGAATATTAAAATATGAATTAGACCTTTTTTTAACGTTACCTCTTTCATTACCTTTTTTATTTTTTCTTATTGTTATTTATCCATTTATCAAAATAAAAGTTGGCTTTCTAAGGTCTGATAGAATTGGGCATTTTACATTAGATACAGAGTTATATCTTTTAGAAAAAAAAAAAAAGAAAATTAAATCAATAGATCTATTTTATTTAGGACGTAAAAATGTATGTAATAAAACGCTTGAAAGACTTTGGAGAGAGGAATTGACAATATTTCCAAGATTTATTTTAAGGCCATTATGTCTTCAAATTCGTTATTTCAAATTTTTAAAGTTTTTAAGATGTGGAAATACATTATGTGGTCAACGAGATATATTAAATTTATTAGATCAATATCCAGCTACCATAAAATTAAATAATTATGATTTAATTAATGGAGAAAAAGAAAGAGCAAGAATCGGATTACCAAAAAAAGCAAAATTTGTTTGTCTTATCGTAAGGGATTCATCTTATCTAGAAAAATTATACGGTAAAAAAATAAGCATTCATGATTATCGTGATGCAGATATAAATGATTTTGTAAATGCTTGTGAGGCATTAACTAAACTAGGATATTACGTGATAAGGATGGGTGCTGTTGTAAAAAAACCAATTGATACAAATAATAAAATGATAATTGACTACGCGTATAATAATTTAAGAACTGACTTTATGGATATTTATTTAGGCTCACAATGTGAATTCTGTTTAACAACAGGAACAGGATTTGATGGCATTACCCTCATGTTTCGAAAACCAAACATTTATGTTAATATAGCGCCATTATTTGATTTAAGAATGGAATGTTCAAGTTTGTTATCAATACCCTGTCACTACTATAGTAAAAAATTATCAAGAAGACTAACTATTTCAGAAATAACAAATAGTGAGTCGGCAGTATATCTTAAATCAAAAAACTTTAAGGATGCAGGTATTGAATTAATGCAAAATTCAGCTGACGAGATAGAAAAATTGGCTATTGAAGCTGCAAAAAGAAATATAAAAGAATGGAAAGACAAAGAAGGTGATAAATTGAATGAAAAATTTATCAAAATTTTTCCAAGTAAAAAAATATTTAATTCAAAATTATATCATGGGGAAATTAAAGGAAGAATTGGTAGTGATTTTTTGAAAAAAAATCAATGGTGGTTAAACTAAATTATAATATTTTTTTTATATTACTTGCATATTTTCTTCTAGCTCTATTAAATGAATAAAAATAAGAATATATTTGTGGTAAATCGTTTTTAACTTCTTTTAAATTAAAATATGAAATATTTTCTCTAGCAAAGTGTATACTTATTTTTAATTCAATTATTTTTCGAATTAAATCGATATTAAAAGAATTTTCATAACAAAACTGATCTATTGTAAAGAAGATAACACCATCAATTTTAGGTGTCCTGCGTAACTTTTCATAAATAAATGGTTGGTACTTAGTAACCAAAACATCTTCTGCTCCATAAAATATTATTTTTCCATTATTTAAGCTAGCTATTTTTTCACAGATTATATGTTGCTCTGGCTGTGTTGCCGGAAGAAGACTGTCAATACAACAATAAAATGATTTAATCAAATAAGTTACCGGATTCAAAATCTATTCCAATATTTGAAATATTACTAAGTTTTAAAGATTTAAAGTATTGAAGCTGATTTTTTTTACCAGCCGGTGAGAATAATGATTTAAATCTTATATTTAAACTAATTCTTGTTTCTTTTTCTACATTAATGTCAGATCCATGAATTAGACATGAAGAAAAAAACAGTCCCTGTCCAAATTTTACTTCAGGATTTGATTTTATTTTTTTGCTATAAATTTCAAACTTTTTCCAATCTTTAGTATTTTTTTTTAAAAATTTTAATGCTTTTTTGGTTGAAGGGTAATCCAGAATATACATTGCTTTAGATTTATAGCAATCTACAAGAGGTATCCATGCTACAATTTCATATGCCGAGTTTAGAGGTGCATCTCTATGGATCTCAGATGGATTTGGATCATTTGGCATTTGGATTACAATATTACAGTTTTTCTGAACAATTATATCTGGACCTAAATTATTAACTAGATACTTTTCAAATGCTTTAAAAATAATTTCTCCAAAATTAATTTTTTTTGTTACTGTATTAATTAATTTTTTTCTTTTTGCATTAAGATCCTTACTAGATAAGTTGCCTACAGCTTTATGAAAATGATTTAATCCTTTCTCAGGATTTTTTTCACTTAACTTAAAGATTTTTTTCATCTCAAAATAAATATCAGTTCTTAATTTAGTTAATAATTTGATATTATTTGATTCATAGATTTCAAATCCATTATGAAAAGATAGTTTTGATTTATTAGTCATTTTTTTTTCAATTTCCCACACCATCTTGTTTAATAATTACACCCGGAAGATATGAAGAAAGATCAGAGCATAAAAATTTTACTGTATTTGCTACTTCAGCTGGCGTACACATTCTATGAATAGGTAATTTATTTTGATAATATTCATTTAATTTTAAAATATTATTATTTTTTAAATAATTAAAATATCCCTCTTCTTTATCAATTAATCCAGGTGCTATACCACTAATAATAACATTATTTCTTGAAACTACTTTACTGACAGATTTAATATATCCCTCTAAGGCACATTTTGCGGAAGCATATGGTGAGTATCCATCAAAAGAAGTTGTTATTGCTGAAGATATATGAATGACACGACCCCATTTATTTAAAGCCATTTTAGGGATAAAAAAATTATTAATATCAATAGCATAACCCAAATTGATATTCCAAACTTTTGACCATTTTACAGATGAAGCAAATGGATCTTTAATGCTAAGTGATCCACCTAAATTATGAATAATTATATCAATTTTTTTATGATTTTTGTTAACTTTATTAATAAGCTTATTAATGTTACTTTTTATACTCAGGTCTATTTTTATTATAGAGTTATTTTTTGAGTATTTATCAACTTCTTTTTTTAATTTAGTCAATTTATCTCTTGATCTAGCTACCATAATCAGTGCAACTTTTTCTTTTGCTAGAGCAACTGAGATACTTCTACCTATATTTTTACTTGCTCCAATAATAAGTGCTGTTTTATTTTTAATTTTAAATTTCATAGCAACGGCTCTTTTTTTGAATAATAAATTAAATTAAATAATTTTGAAACAAGTAAATTAGATTAAACTCATATTTTTTTTCTAAAAGTAATGATATAATAAAAAAATATGAAGCTATTAATAAAATCTTTTTTAAACTTTTTTTGGAGATTACATAAAAGTAAATTAAAAAAGAACAAAACTTTAGAGAATTTATATAAAGGAAATTCTTGTGTAATTATAGGAAATGGAGGCTCAATAAAATATTTTGATATAAAAAGGCATGAAGGTTTCTTTTATATGGGAACAACATATGCCATGTTCCACAAAGAAATTGAGAATTTAAAACCAGATTTTTATGTAATTCCTCAAAAACATGATTTTTATCCATTTAACTATAGTGGTCGTTATAAATCTAAGTTGTATATTAATTATAGACTTAAAATTTACAAAAATATTTTTAAAAAAGCTAAGCAGACAAGATTTTTTATAAATTTATCAAATTATTATGGTTTTTTTAAGAGACCCAAATTGCTTAATTTTTTCTATTCTTTTAAAGATCTCAAATCAACTAATGGTGAGTTTGAATATGATTTGACTAACAATTTCAATTGTACAGAGGGTTCTTTGGGGATAATGATCGGTATTTCTAAATATTTAGGTTTTAAGAGAATAATATTAATTGGCTGTGATTATTTAGGCACGCCTAAGCTCGAGGGCCATTTTTATTCAAATAGCGATCCGCGGATTGGAGAACCAATTTATGAGTCCTATATAAAAAAAATCAAAAAATTAACACATGATATGGAGGTAATTACTATATTTCCAAAGGGAATAAGTTCAAATGAATTTAAAAGTTTCACATATGATGAATTTTTTGAAAAAAATTACAATAAAAAAACTCAAATAAAAAAAAATTACGAAATTATTAGTAGAGAGGATTTAAATTTATTAAATGAAGCATCTAAATCACAATTAATAATTTAAATCTTTAATTTTTTCTTTAACAAATTTGCCCAATTTTTTTTAAAAAATAGAGACTTATCATCAATAAATAAATCAAAACTTGGTTTTCCAAAATAAATTTTATGATACTTTACCCTCCAATTTTCTAGTTGTTTTAATGTTAAAGGTTTTATTAGTTTATTTACTTTTCTTAAGTTTCCATTACATCTACCCATATACCTTGCTGTATATAGAATTATGTTATGCCCTTTATCATAAGCTTTATTTATAATCTTTATATTTTTTTTTATAGGTGACGATTTTGAGTAATCGTTTTTATTATTAGTTTTACAAATGATATTATCAATATCAAAACAGATAGTTTTTAACTTCATAAAATTAAATTATATTTAAGTTAATAATAAACAATTTTTGATTAATCAATTTTTTTTTATTAAAACAACGAATAGTTTTGTTTTTATATATTATATAATTTACTCTAAATTTTAATTGAAATTATTATATAAAAATAATTTTTACCTATATATATATCTATTATGAAAAAAAATTATTTTACAAATTATCTAAATAAGTTTTCTAAAATTCATTTAAATTATGACAATAAAAATTTTTTAAAGATTGTTGAAATTTTAAAAAAAATTAAAAAAGATAAAAAAAAAGTTATTATAGTGGGAAATGGTGGTAGTGCTGCTATAGCAAGTCATGTCACTGTTGATCTAACAAAGATGTGCAAGATAAGAGCAATTAATTTTAATGAAGCTGATCTTTTAACCTGTTTTTCAAACGATTACGGTTATGAAAATTGGGTTAAAAAAGCTTTATCTTCTTATGCTGATAAAGGTGATTTATTAATTTGCATTAGTAGTAGTGGAGAGTCTAAAAATATTATAAATGGTGCAAATTTTGCAAAAAAAATTGGTTGTAAAGTAATTACACTTACTGGTTTTGATGGAAAAAATAAAGTAAGAAAAATTGGAAATATAAATTTATGGTTAAATAGTAAAAACTATAATATAATAGAAATGACTCATCATATTTGGCTTCTCTCAATTGTAGATTTTATTGCAAAAGCAAAGTTTTAACTTAAATAAGAACTTATACGTTTTAGGTTACATCTAAGCTATCAATAATAAACAAATTATTTATTATTATATTGAAGATCGCTAATTTAGGTAATAATAAATTAAATAATCAAAAAATTAAAAAGTGAAAAATGTTTTTATCACAGGTGGTGCAGGGTATATTGGTTCTCATTGCGCTATATCTTTATTTAAAAATGGTTATAATCCAATTATTCTTGATAATTTTTCAAATAGCCGTAGTAGTGTAATTAAAAATTTAGAAATTATTACAGACAAGAAAATAACTTTTTATGATGTTGATATAAGGGACAAAAAAAAGTTAATCTCAATTTTTAAAAAAATTTCTTGTTATGCTGTAATTCATTGTGCAGGTTTAAAATCAGTTGCTGAAAGTATTCGAAGACCAATTGATTATTTTGACAACAATATTGGATCTACACTATCTTTGTTGGAGTGTATGAGAAAGAGCAACGTATTCAAACTAATATTCAGCTCATCAGCTACCGTTTATGATAACAATCAACTACTACCTTTAAAAGAAACAAACAAAACTGGAAATATTAAAAACCCATATGGTAATACTAAATATATTATTGAGAGAATTTTAATGGATCTTGTAAAATCTGATTATAGATGGAGTATTAGAATTGCAAGATACTTCAATCCAATAAGCAATCACTCATCTGGGCTAATAAAAGAAAACCCTAAGGGTATTCCAAATAATTTAATTCCTTGCATTATAAAGGTTGCTCAAAAAAAATTACCTATATTAAAAGTATTTGGAAAAAATTATAAAACTAAAGATGGAACAGGAGTAAGAGATTATATTCATGTGATGGATTTAGCTGACGGACACGTTGCAATGATAAAAAACAATAGACTAAAAAAAGGTTTAAAGATTTATAATTTTGGTACTGGTAAAGGGTCAAGCGTTTTAGAAGTGATAAGGTCATTTGAAAAGCATACTGGAATTCTTATCTCTTTTAAATTTACAAAAAGAAGAACAGGAGATGTGGCAGAGTCTTTTTGTAGTGCTAATAAAGCAATAAAAGAGTTAAATTGGAAATATAGATATGATCTTAAGCAAGCTATGATAGATATTAAGAAAATTCTTTAATATAAAGAAGTAGTTTATATGAAAAAAGCTTTAATAACTGGAATAACGGGTCAAGATGGATCTTATCTTGCTGAATTTTTACTTAATAAAGGTTACGAAGTACATGGCATTAAAAGAAGAACTTCTTTAATTAATACAGATAGAATAGATCATTTATATCAAGATCCTCATGAACAAAATAGAAACTTTATTTTACATCATGGCGATTTAACAGATGGAACCTCTTTAATTAGAATTATCCAAGAAGTTAAGCCTGATGAAATTTATAATTTAGCTGCACAAAGTCATGTTGCAGTATCCTTTGAGCAACCTGAATATACTGCAAACTCTGATGCTTTAGGAGCCCTTAGAATTTTGGAAGCAATTCGAATTTTAAAATTAGAAAAAAAAATAAAATACTATCAAGCATCGACATCTGAATTATATGGAGCTACAAAAGAAACTCCTCAAAATGAACAGACACCATTTTATCCAAGAAGTCCATACGGAGTTGCTAAATTGTATGCTTACTGGATAACAGTAAATTATAGAGAAGCTTATGGTATTTATGCTTGTAATGGAATTTTATTTAATCATGAAAGCCCCGTTCGGGGCGAAACTTTTGTTACTAGGAAGATCACAAGAGCTTTAGCAAGAATAAAATTAGGAATTCAAAAAAATTTATATATAGGAAATCTAAGTTCATTGAGAGACTGGGGACATGCTAAAGATTTTGTTGAAGCGCAATGGTTAATGTTACAACAACAAAAACCAGAGGATTTTGTTATTGCAACTGGTACACAATTTTCAGTTCGAGATTTTATCAATTTAGCTTCAAAAAATCTAAATATGAAAATTGATTGGAATGGAAAAGGATTAAATGAAGTTGGTTCTTTTAATGGTGAAGATATCATAAAAGTAGATCCAAGATATTTTAGACCAACAGAAGTTGAAAATTTATTTGGAGATGCCAGTAAAGCAAAAGATAAATTAAACTGGGTTCCTAAAATATCATTTGAACAACTAGTAAAAGAAATGATCGATGAAGATCTAAAGTTAGCAAAAAATGATGCACTTAATAATCTTTAAGCTTGGTTATATATTACAAAAATAGAATTAGAGATGTCTAAACTCAAAATATTTATAGCAGGACATAATGGTATGGTTGGATCAGCCTTAATCCGTAATTTAAAAACACAAAATGTAGAAATTATTACTAAAGAAAAAAAAGAACTTAATTTATTAAACCAAGATGATGTTCAAAATTTTTTAAAATATCAAAAAATAGATCAAGTATATTTAGCAGCTGCAAAAGTTGGAGGTATTCATGCAAATAATACTTATCCTGCAGAATTTATTTATGAAAATCTGATGATACAAACAAATGTAATTCACGGTTCTTTTTTAGGTGGGATCAAAAAGCTATTATTTTTGGGATCTAGTTGTATTTATCCTAAGAATGCTAACCAACCTATGAAAGAAGATGAGTTATTAACTGGAAAGTTGGAACCAACTAATGAGCCTTACGCTATTTCTAAAATTGCTGGGATTAAAATGTGTGAAAGTTACAACCGTCAATACGCCCAAAGTCATAATATTGACTATAGAAGTATAATGCCAACAAATCTCTATGGACCAGGAGACAATTATCACCCTGAAAATAGCCATGTAGTTCCAGGACTAATCTACCGTTTTCATGAAGCAAAGGTTAATAATTTACAAAGTGTAACTATTTGGGGTACTGGCAAACCAAAACGTGAGTTTTTATATGTAGATGATATGGCTAATGCAAGTATCCATCTTATGAATATAAATAAAAAAATTTATGATAAGCATGTTTTACCTATGTGTAGTCATATAAATATTGGAAGTGGTGAAGATCTTACTATTAAAGAACTTGCAGAAATCATTAAAGAAGTAGTTCGATTTAAAGGAAAAATTAATTTTGATCACTCGAAACTTGATGGAAGTCATAGAAAGTTTTTAGATAGTAAAAAAATAAATAATTTTGGCTTTAAACCAAAAATTAGTTTAAAGAACGGACTTTTAAAAACATATCAAGATTACATAAAGCTTTAATGGAAACATTTAAAAAATTACTGTTTTTACTTAATTCTAATGAGCGTAAACGCCTAGTATTATTATTGATAATGATCACAATAGGCGCTTTGTTAGATATGATTGGAGTAGCATCAATCTTACCTTTCATGGCAGTTTTAACTAATCCCAGTATTGTTGATACAAATTTAGCTTTAAATATTTTATATCAAGCTTCCTACAATTTTGGAGTTGAAAATATTCAACAATTTCTGTTTGCATTAGGAGTTTTAGTATTTGTAACATTAGTTATTACACTTATCTTTAAAGCTTTTACATTTTACGCACAAATTAGATTTATTCAAATGTGTGAATACGGTATAGCCAAACGTTTAGTAGAAGGATATCTAAAACAAGCCTATAGTTGGTTTTTAAGTCGTAATAGTGCCGAGCTTGGAAAAAATATTTTATCAGAAGTCGGTGCAATAATTGGATATGGTATAAATCCATTCTTAGGATTTGTTAGTAAAGGTTTAGTCGCAATTGCAATTATATCTTTATTAATTATAGCTGATCCAAAACTTACACTTATAGTTGGTTCTTCACTTGGTATATCTTATGTTATTATTTTTTATTCTATACGTAACTATCTTAAAAAACTTGGAAAGGTGCGTTTTAAAAAAAATCAGTTACGTTTTTCAGCTATCAGTGAAGCATTTGGTGCAGCAAAGGAAGTTAAAGTTGGAGGTTTAGAGCAAGTATATATTAAACGTTTTTCTGATCCTGCACATAGTTTTGCAGAAGCTCAGGCTTCTTCATCAACTATAGCTCAATTACCTCGATTTTTTTTAGAAGCAATAGGTTTTGGTGGCATAATCCTATTAATACTTTATATGATGACAAAAACAGGAAACTTTAACAATGCTTTACCTATTATAAGCCTCTATGTTTTTGCAGGATATCGCCTCTTACCTGCATTGCAAGTACTATATTCCTCTTTTGCTCAATTTACATTTGTTGGGCCTGCTCTTGATAAATTATACTATGATATCAAAAATTTGGAACCTTCTCATGAAAATCAAGATCAGGGAGTTATATCTTTAAATGAAAATATAACTTTAAAAAATATTCATTATAATTATCCAAATTCATCAAGAATAACCTTAAATGATATTAGTATTAATATTCCTGCAAAATCTACAGTTGGACTGGTTGGTGCAACTGGAAGTGGAAAAACTACAATAGTGGATATTATATTAGGATTACTTGAAGCTCAAAAGGGAACTTTAGAAATTGATGGAAAAGTAATTACTAAACAAAACTCAAGATCTTGGCAAAAATCTATTGGTTATGTGCCACAATTCATTTATCTTTCTGATGACTCTGTGACTAATAATATTGCTTTTGGAGTGGAGACTAAGTGTATTGATCAAAAGGCTGTAGAAAAGGCTGCTAAAATTGCAAATTTACATAATTTTGTCATAGAAGAATTGCCCAAACAATACCAAACTACAATTGGTGAAAGAGGAGTAAGATTATCAGGTGGTCAAAGACAACGTATTGGAATAGCACGTGCGTTATATCATAATCCAAAATTATTAATTCTAGATGAAGCAACCAGTTCATTAGATAATCAAACTGAGGAGGTAGTTATGGAAGCAGTTAATAACCTTGGCAAGAAAGATATTACGATTATCCTAATTGCCCATCGCCTAAACACAGTTAAAAATTGTGATGTGATATTTAAACTTCAAAAAGGTCAAGTTATAGATCAAGGATCATTTGATAAAATCATAACTAGTAATAAAAATCTTAGTTCATTTTCATAAAATTTAATAATCTTATCTAATTATAAAAATTCAAATTTTATTTTATCAGCAACTATCAATTTTAGAATTATAACAATGTTATTAATTAATAGAAAATAATTAATTCGTAATTTTATTTATAAGATTAATTATATAATCTTGTTCTTTAAGTTTTAAATCAGGAAAAATTGGAATGCTTAAAGCTTGATTGTAATAATTTTGTGAATTTTTAAAGTTTTTAATCTTAAATTTATATTTTTTATTGTAATAAGGTTGTTCATATACAGGGATATATAAAACTTGACTTCCAATTTTATTGTTAAATAATTCTGTCATAATTTCATTTCTTGTTTTGCCGATCTTTTTAAAGT
This sequence comes from Candidatus Pelagibacter sp. HTCC7211, assembly GCF_000155895.1. Classification (NCBI taxonomy): domain Bacteria; kingdom Pseudomonadati; phylum Pseudomonadota; class Alphaproteobacteria; order Candidatus Pelagibacterales; family Candidatus Pelagibacteraceae; genus Candidatus Pelagibacter; species Candidatus Pelagibacter sp. HTCC7211. The sequence continues at coordinate 6,080 of NZ_DS995298.1, read as the reverse complement.
TAATTAAAATAGTGTAGAGATGATAAGCATGATTTATATTTTTATTGACTTTAGGTGTAATAATGTTTTTATTTTTTTTAAACCCTTCATCATATCTTTTTGCAATTTTATTTCTTTTAACTGTAAATTCATCCAATTTTTTTAATTGACTCAGACCAAGCGCTGACTGAATATCAGTTAATCTATAATTATATCCTAAATCTATCATTTCATAATACCATCTGTTAACAATTTTTTTATCAAATGCATTTTTTTTATTAAGAAATTTGTTTTGGTCTTTTATAATCCCATGGGTTCTATAAATTAACAATTTTTCATAAATTTGTTTATTATTTGTGGTAATCATACCACCTTCTCCAGTTGTGATAGGTTTTACAGGATGAAAGCTAAATGTTGATACATCTGAATATTTACAAGAGCCAATTTTGTATTTGTTATATTTGCCTCCTAGTGCATGACATGAGTCTTCTATAATTTTAAAATTATATTTTTTTTTTAATCTATAAATTTTTTTCATATCTGAGCTATGACCAGACATATGAACAGGCACAACAACATCTATTTTATTTTTTTTAAGTAATTTTTCTAATGATGTTGGACACATACAATATGTATCTTTATCAACGTCTGTTAAATAAACTTTAGCACCTAAAAATTCTGCACAGTTAGCAGAGGCTACAAATGTTATACTTGAGGTTAACAAAGATGATTTAGAATTAAGACCAAGAGCTAAACAAGATAAGTGTAATGCAGCTGTACCAGTTGCACAAGAAACTGCATATCTAGCCCCTACATATTTAGCAAATTCTTTTTCGAATTTATTAATATTTGGTCCTTGTGTAATAAAATCTGATTTTAAAACTTGAATTACACTTTTAATATCACGATTATCTATGTTTTGTCTGCTATAAGGTAAAAATCTTTTTAGCATACTATTTCAAACTCAAAAAATTATTGTAGATTTTATTATCTGGGTTTTTTATTTTTTTTAATCTAAACATATTTTTTATCTCTTTTAATGAATTTTCAATACTTTTCTTTGCTACAAAACCAGTTTTATTTTTGATTTTTCTTGAAGTAACCTTGTAATTTCTAGGGTCTGTAGAAGTTTTTATAACATTAAGTTTTGCATTTTTGAATGTGGTTTTTACTTTTTCGGCAATATCAATTATTTGTAAATTTAATTTATCATTTGATAAGTTAAAGATTTGATTTTCTATTTTCTTCTTTTTCGACTTTATTATTGAAATTATTCCATCAGCTACATCTTCAACATGTATATTTGGTCTCCACTGATTTCCACCGAAAACATCAATTTTATTATTAAAATAAGCAAATTTTGACATTGTATTTACCACAAGATCAAACCTCATTCTTTTTGAAGGACCAAATACTGTGCCAAGCCTTACTATTGTTGGTTTAAAATAATTATTTGAGCTAGATAATAATGCTTTTTCTGACATGATTTTTATTCGTGCATAATGAGAAACTGGGTTTAGATTAGATTTTTCATTTAAAAGTTTATTATTTTTATCTAATCCATAAACACTACAGGAAGACGTATAGATAAATTTATCAATAGCAAGATGTGAACAGAGGTGTGCAAAACTCAGTACTGATAAATAATTCGTCTTAAGAGCATCTTCAGGCTTAGCACTACAGGCAGGATCCCCAACTATCTCTGCTAAATATACCACAATATCAATTTCTTTTATTGCTTTAATTTGGGTATTTAAATCACAGACGTCACCTAATATGAAATTTAAATTTTTTTTTTTGTTAAAATTTTTTTTAATTATTTTATGATCATAAATTAATTTATCAAGTATTGTGACGTGGTAGTTTTTCTCTAAAAGTTTAGAGGCTAAAACAGTACCAATAAAACCACCCCCACCTACTATTAAAATTTTTGGTAGCGTTCTTTTTTTTTTACTGGGCATTAGTTTTCTATTTTCAAGAGTTGCCAAGACCTTTTCAACTGGTATCATGTCATAAACTTTTTTATTATTATTTACTATAGGCACATAAAAGGTTGAGTCTCCTAAACTGCCACTGCCAAAATTACTTTTATTTAATTTCTTTTTTTCCAGTTCATCTTTGTAAACATAAGTTACATTACGATTATATATTTTTTTTATTTTATCATTTAAATTATAACCATCTAAAATTGCCCTTCGTAAATCACCGGTAGAAATCACTCCAAGAAGAGATTTTTTTTTATCAATTACGGCCAATATTTTTCCATGTTCTCCATGTAGTCTTTTAAAGGCTAAGCGAATTGTATTGTTTTCTGTAATACTTGAAAATTTAGCCATCTAAGATTTATCTAAATTGAATATTCCAATCATACCAAAGATCGCTTTTGAATCTATAATCATCTCCAATGGTTTGCTGTAATGAAAATGTTGAAAATACCATAAGTTTAGAATCAGCTTTTAAATTCTGTGTACCATGAGCGTACCCACCTGGAATGTATAAAATTTTAGGCGAGTTGGCATTTATTACAAATTCCTTAACAGACAATGTTTTTGAAGGACTTTTCCAATTATCAATTTTTACAGCACAAATTTTAAATACTCCTTTTTGAACTAATAAAAATTTATCTTCTTTTTTGTGACCATGCCAAGCTCTAATAAAATTTATGTTATTATTAGTAATCTGGTAAAATCTTTTAATTTTTTTTTTTATGAAGTTAAATTCGTTACAATATACAATATCACCTCTATCATCATAGGCAGTATTTACTTTGATAATTTCTATACCTTTTGATTTCATAACAAAAATTAGTTAACATTAATGATATTTTAAAATATATATATATTTATTATATTTTAAAACAATAAATTTAATTCTCAAACTCTATGGATGATTTAGAAACCTCTTCTCTTAGCAAACATAAAGAAGCAGTAAAATCTTGGTGGAATTCAGAACACACAAAACAAAAGTGGCATGGACAAACTTATAAATCTGATTTTGATACTCATTTACACTACTGGATTAGACAAGAAAAGACTCTCAAATTATTAGATGAACTTAATTTACCAAAAAGCTCGAGAATTTTAGAGCTTGGATATGGAGGCGCTGAAACTGCTGGAAAAATTTTAGAAAGAGGGTTTAAATATTATGGTGTCGATATCTCTGAACATCTGTATGAGAATGCAAAAAAGAATTATTCTTACTATATTAAAAATGATCAGGCTTATTTTTATCAAGGAAGCTTGGAGGAAAAGTTTCATTTTGAGGATAATTTTTTTGATCTAGTAATAATTTGTGGAGCCATTCACTATGCTGGAAAACTTTCAAATAATTTTTTAGAAGTTAAGAGAGTTTTAAAACATGATGGTCACTATATTATTGGTCAAGGAAACATGTTTACACTTAATGATTTAGTAAGTTTTAGAAAATTGCTCAAATGTATAATTTGGTATTTTACAAATGAACAATATATTTATTCTTATTCTTTATCTTTTAAAGATATAATTTTTGAGTCAAAAATAAAAAAATATTTTTTAAAATATGAAAATAATAAATTTTTTAATTCAAAATTTATGAATCAAAAATCTAATAGTTGGAAATATAAAATTCATAAAAGAATTTTTTCTTTCTCCACATTAAAAAGAACAATCGAAGATAACGATTTTCGGGTAACCAAGTTTTATGGAGGACCATTTTTGTACGCGTCTGAAAATGAAAATAGTATAATAAAAAAAACTTTAAATAAAATTTTACAGTATTTGTTAGATAAAAAGATATTTATTTTTTTGATAAAAATTTCAGATAATTTTGTTTTTTTATCAAAACCAAATAAGAAGCTATAGATGAATATAGCTATAATACCTGCAAGAAAAAATAGTCAGAGAATAAAAAATAAAAATATTAAAATATTTAATGGAAAACCAATTATCTTTTGGTCAATAAAAACAGCTTTAAAATCAAAACTATTCAAAGATATTTTTGTATCAACTGACTCCAAAAAAATTGCTCAATACGCAATTAAATACGGTGCAAAAGTTCTATATCCTAGACCTTCAAAATTATCCGATGCACACACAACAATTATGGACGTAATAAAATTTGAAATAAAAAATTTAGAAAATAGAAAATTTAAATTTAATAATGTTTGTTGTATTTTTCCTGCAACACCATTTTTAAGAGCTAAATATCTATCAGAGGGTCTTAAATTTTTAAAAAAATCTAATTTAAAAGGGTTTATATTTGCTGGCAATAAACTTCCAAGATCTAATCTTAGAGCTTTTTATTTTAAACAAAAAAAGCTTAATTTGATTCAAGCTGATTTCAAAAATACTAGAACTCAAGATTTACCAAATACATATATTGATGCAGGCCAATTTTATTGGGGAACAAAAAAATTATGGAAAAAAGAAAGTAGTGTTTTTATAAAAAATTCAAATATATTACTGTTACCACGCACAAAATCAGTTGATATTGATAATAATAGAGATTGGAAAGAAGCCGAAATTTATGCAAAAAAAAAATGACCCTTTAATCAATATTTTAACTAGCAAACTAATATTTATAGGTGGTGTTACAAGAAGTGGGAAAAGTTTTTTATGCCCAATTGTTTCTACATTTAATAAAACAGAAATGTTTATTTATAATTCAGCTGCTGAAAATATTTATTATTTAAATTATTTAAAAATGTTAAGTAATGAAAGTGCATATTATTTGTTTAAGCACATTTTTAACGAGAAAATCTATAATCTTAATATTGGAAGAGATTTAAATAGAAGAAAATTCGATTATACTTCAATAGATAGATATAGAAATTCAAAAATTTACCTTCAGAGAGAAAAATCTATAATAGAAGGTGATTTAAAAATAAAAGATATTAGAAAAAGTCAAAATTATTATCCAATAATGTTCCATGATATATTGATAAATCCTAACTTTATTTTTAAATCCTTTGAAAAATCAAAAGTTATCTTTATAGAAAGACATCCAGTTGATTTAATTTTTGAATGGAAAGAAAAAAAATATTATGGTCAATTTTATTCAAACCCAAGAAATTGCACGTTAGCCTTTAACTATAAAAAAAAATTTTCATATCCATTCTGGTGTAAGGGACACGAAAATGAATTCGCTAAATTGAACAATGTATATGAAAAAACAATTTTTTTATTAGATAAATTATATAATATTCAAAAAACGAATTATTTAAAATATAAAAAAAAATATAAAAAAAATCTTTTACTTTTAAAATTTGAAACTTTAGTTCAAGATACAGATATTGAAATTAACAAAATTGAGAAATTCTTAAATTTAAAAAAAAGTAGTTTTACTCAACTAGAAATAAAAAAACAAAATGGTAATAGAGATAATCTATTTTCGATTCGCAAAAATAGAAGAGATAAGATCATTCACAATATCAGCGATAAATATAAACAAAAATTAATAAAGTTGGAAAAATTATATAAAAAAAAATGAAATTTATAAAAAAAAATTTTTTAAAAAATTTAATTTTAGTGACAGGAACTCATACCTCAGGCAAGAGTATGGTTTCTCCAATTATTGCAAGTCTCACAAATGTAGAGATGTTAAGAAAAATTTATTATTTAGATCAACTTTCAATTTTATATAACTTTAATAAAATTAGTTCAGAAAGTGCAAGATTCATGGGTCAGCATATATTAGATTTAAGTTACTATGAGCAGTTAATTGGCAGAAATATGAATTTTAGAGAAGAAGACGAAACAAGTGTATATCAATCGAAAAGCCCAAAGTTATATAAAAAAAGGATTTTTTTAAGGAGAGGACCAAATGTTTTAGCTCATCATGAAAAAATCAATACACATATGCTTCTCGATGCACATGATGGCATATGGTTTTATAAATTCTGGGAAAATCTAAAAATTAAAAATTTAAAAATAATTAATATTCATCGAAATCCAATAGATATAGTGAATTCTTGGATAAATTCAGATTTAGGTTTGGTTGAAAAACAAATTCTTTGTCAAATCCCATTACTCTTAAAAAATAAAATAGTCAAACCTTTCTATTTTTACTAATAACTTTACTAAAAATAATTTAAAAAATAAGACGGGAAGTAATAATTGATATGG